>NZ_QJSI01000002.1:0-1316633 GCF_003426055.1 Paraliobacillus sediminis | reverse complement strand
AGATGAGACTTCTCATCTTTTTAGAGTAAGATCCCTCAGAGACGATGAGGTTGATAGGTTCGAGGTGGAAGCGTGGTGACACGTGTAGCTGACGAATACTAATAGATCGAGGACTTAACTATAATATATATGTTTATGTTGTCTTGTTGTAATTCTTATCTAGTTTTGAAGGTACATGAACTTCAAAATGGTTTAGTGACAATAGCGAAGAGGTCACACCTGTTCCCATGCCGAACACAGTAGTTAAGCTCTTCAGCGCTCATGGTAGTTGGGGCTTTGCCCCTGCGAGAGTAGGACGTCGCTAAGCTAAGTAAAAAGCATTTTCATCTCAAATGAGATGAAAATGCTTTTTTTATATAACTTAGTTGCATTTTTGGTTTCATTTGAATACAGTAGCAACATCTGAATTAAGCTAATGCAAATTTATTCGTTAAAAATGTTCAAAACCAGTCAGTTTAGGGTAAACATAAGAGACTCATAAATAAGTACTATTTATTATTGAAGTGCATGATTGACTCAACGGCTTAATTAGTAAAGGAGAGGTATAATTCTTGGTCCATAAAAACTCACGGATAGAAAAAAAGAAAAAACGACAAAATAAAACACAAAATGACAAATCAAAAAAGAAGAAATCATTATTTTTTAAAATACTGTTTACTTTAATTTTGCTAACTTTTGCTGTAACAGTGACAGGTGGTAGCTTATTCGCATACTACGCGAGTCAGGCACCTGAACTAAATAAAGAAGACTTAATCGATCCAATTGCTTCTGAAGTATTAGACAAAGATGGAGAGGTTATCACTAGACTCGGTACAGAGAACCGTGAACTAATAGATTATGAGGAGATTCCATCAATCGTGGAAAAAGCAGTACTTTCTACGGAGGACGTTAGATTTTATGATCACTATGGTGTAGATCCCATTCGACTAGGTAAAGCAGTATTTGCTAACTTTACAGATGGATTTGGTTCTGAAGGAGCAAGTACAATTACACAGCAAGTGATTAAGCAGTCATTTTTAACACCTGAGAAATCTTTAGAGCGTAAAGCTCAAGAAGCATGGCTTGCGTTTAAGTTTGAACAAGAATATAGCAAGTCTGAGATTTTGGAGATGTATCTTAACAAAACGTATTATTCAGATAGTATATACGGAATAGAGACAGCAGCTAACTATTACTTTAATAAAAGTATTGACGAATTGTCGCTATCAGAGGCTGCTTTATTAGCAGGGATACCACAAAGTCCTAATAATTATAATCCATATGATTATCCCGAGAAAGCAAAGGAAAGACGTAATACGGTACTTTATTTAATGAATTACCATGATCAAATAACTGTTGAGGAAATGGAAGAAGCGCAACAAGTAGCAATCATGGAAGATGTTGTGGAGAGAAATCAGGAAGACCGCGCGCAATTAACAACCAACCAAGGTTACAAGGCATTTATTGATTATGTGATTGAGCAGCTGGGTGAAAAGGGAGATTATAATATTTATGAAGATGGACTTCGCATTCATACAACCTTAGATCCCGACGCACAAAGTCATTTGGAAGAGATTCTAAATACAGAAGATATTATCGACTTTCCAGCTAATAAAAACAACCAGCCCTTCCAAGCAGGTGTTACGTTATTAGACACAAAATCAGGTGCCATTCGAGCGATTGGAGGTGGCAGAAACTACGGGGCTGAGGTGAAGAGAGGCTTTAACTTTGCAACAGATATTAACAGGCAATCTGGATCCGTAATTAAACCGTTATTAGATTATGCTCCTGCTATTGAAAATAAACAATGGTCAACAGCCCATATTATAGAAGACGAAGAATTTGAATATCAAGACGGTGGAAAGCCAAAAAACTGGGATGGTGCGTTTAAGGGAGCAATCTCTATACGTGAGGCACTCTGGGATTCACGGAATATCCCTGCTATTAAAGTATTTAACGAAGTAGGACATGAAAATGCTGTTGAATTCGTAAACAGACTCGGCTTGAATTATGATGATAATGAAGTTTATGAAAGTGCGGCTATTGGAGGAGATAGTACTGGTACTAATCCTATGGAAATGGCTGGTGCTTATGCTGCGTTTGGAAATGCAGGAATTTATAATGAGCCTTATGCCATTACTAAAGTTGAACGTAGAGACGGATCAATAGAAGAATTTTCATACGAAACAAATGCTGCGATGAAAGCCTCTACGGCTTATATGATTACAGATATGTTAAAAGAAGTAGTTGAAAACCCACAAGGTACGGGTACCGCTGCAGCAGTTCCTGGTTTAGAGATCGCTGGAAAAACAGGGACTACTAACTATACAGATGCGTTTAAACAAGCTAATAACATTGATTCTGGCGGTGCTCCTGACTCTTGGTTTGCTGGGTATACAACGCAATATACGGCAGCTATATGGACAGGGTATAAAGACCGTTCTAATCCTTTAACACAAACGGAACGAAAGACTGCACAGAAGTTATTTAATAACTTGATGCGTGAGGTTTCTGGGGAGGATACACCTAATTTCGAACGTCCTGATGATGTAATAGAAATAGAGGTCGAAAAGGGATCAAATCCAGTTAAACGAGCTAGTAAATTCACACCTGATGATCAAGTAGTGAGAGAACTATTCCTTAAAGGTTATGAACCATCGGCCGTATCGGATCAGTTTATTCCTAATTTGTCACCACCATCTAACACTGAGAATGAAGAAGATAATGGTGATTCTACCGATTCTGATACTAATTCTGATGAAGAGGAACAAACAGAAGAAACGGAAAGTAGTAGTGAAACAGAGGAGGAGGAATCCTCTGGAACTGATGATGCAGCTAATGACACGAATGAAGAGGAAAAATCAACAGAAGAAACGGAAGATAGTAGTGAAACAGAGGCGGAGGAATCAGTGGATACTGATGATGCGGCTAATGACACGAATGAAGAAGAACAATCAACAGAAGAAACAGAAGATAGCGGTGAAACAGAGGAAGAGGAATCCACAGATACTGATGATGCAACTAATGACACGGATGAAAATGAAGATAGTAGCGAATCAACAGAAGAGGAGACAGCCGACACTATTGATTCAACCGATGAAGGTGATCAATAATCTGGTAAATAATTAACGATTGGCTTGCTTGTTATAATTGTAATTGTTGTGTTCAATCTTACTTATTTTATGAGCATACTATAAGAAGTAAATAAATGTAGGGTATTACAGAAACTTCTGTAATACCCTTTTTGCTGTTTCTTCTTAATTTGATAGCTCTTTTTAACTACATGAAATTAGTAAACTAATGATAATTGTTCCAAATATCATCAGATAACATTGTTATTTAATGTTAAAATAGTTTTAAAGGTATGGATAAGTTAAGGGAAACTAGAAATACTGGTTAGGAGTTTTAAATATGAGTCAACAGCAAAAAAAGAACGGGATTAAAGCAATGAGATGGTTTGGTTTTATAATTGTGTTAATCGTATTATGGATAGAAAAAGCTATTATAACGCCAGAAAATGGTCGTGGACCTATATTAGGTTTCTCCTATTTAGCATCGATAGGAATTGTGATAGGAGCAACAATTACTTTCTATTTTGAATATAAAGACAAAAAAATGAAGAATAAGTAAATACTAAATGAAAACAATGGCGGTGGTTCTTTTGAACAAAAGTATCCCTGAAAAAATACATATTATAGATTCAGTTGGAAGTGGAAAGACTAGATTAGCGAGAATGTTTTCTGAGAAGCATGCTATACAACATTATGAATTAGATAATGTTGGGGTAACTACCGCTTTATTGAGAAGAAACGGCTTTCAAGTAATTTCAGAAGATCAATTTGATAATTGTGTCACAGTTATTTGATCAAACAGTCTTAGATATAAGTAGGCCATTTTTAATAGTACTAAGGGTTTATTGAATAGTAATATATCTTATCAAGCTATTAGACTAAATCGAACATTGAGACAATATAAGAAAAGTAACAACAATGACTAGTAGAGTGATAATCTTAGTGAGACAACCACCTCCTGCTAATGCTCCTAAATCACCAGTCTTGGAGTGGTTAACGGAGTCTGCAAAATTTCCCATTGGATTTTTCTGATGTTCTTCTAAACTTTTTCGATCTCGATCTCGATCATCTTGGTTCATAATCTTGCTCCTTATGCTTTTGGTTTAATACAATCAACTTGTATTAGCATACAGAGGATTGTAAGGTGTAGCTATTCTTCGTCATCACTTTCATCCGTATCTGTTTTATCAGCATCTTCATTATTTTCCCCAAACTTTTTTCTGCGTTTAGCTAAATCTCTTTGAAGAAATGGATTATCATCTCCGATTATACCACTATAGCTACCGAATCTAATTACAAAGAAGAACCCTGCAACTGCAAAAAGAACAAACAAAGAAATAATTATAATCTGAAATAACAATTGAATAACCTCCAATCAAAATATTGCGTATCATGCTATTTATAATTCCTTATTATTATATACGATCGAAATAGGAAAAAGTTTCAAGAAATGTTGGCAGTGTAAATGAACTATTCTTGTTTTCTACTAATCTAATATATTGATCTTAAGTGACTAATCATAGATTGCTGTTGACTATGGAAAATAGTGTTGTAAAATTAGCATATAGTAATAGGATATACAATAATAGGAAAGTCATGATTAATTCTCGTTAGTAAATGTAATGAAAACCGTCTAGATCCTAAAAAAAATTTCTTCATTATTAGCAAAGTTCACGCGTTATCTAGTCATCCAAGAGTGAGGATTGAAACAGAAGAAGTAAAAGATTCGGATGTTGAGACATTGGCAGATGAAGAAGCAACTGCTGCAACAACTGTTCTTTCAAAGCCTATAACTCAATATATTACAATTAGTTCATTGAATGTGCGGAGCGGTGCTGGTACAAACCATTCTGCTATTGATACGGTGACGGAAGGGGAAGAAGTGACGGTGTATGAAACAAATGGTTCTTGGAGTAAAGTTGAGTTTGCTAATCAAACAGGTTGGGTTTCTAGCAATTACCTTTCTGACACGAAGCCAGCAGTTAAAAAGACAACAACAGTAGCAGTGACTACTGAGAATGAATCTACTTCAACGCCATCCACAACAAAGAAAGAAGAATCGAAGCCAAAAGAGACTTCAAATGTCGCTGATGGATTGAAAACAGTCGACAAGAATAAGCAACTTATTCTTGTAACGACGAACGGCACAAATACAAGTAATGCGACGATTCAAACATTTGAAAAAGATGGGAATGGCAAATGGCAACCTGTGTTAAATGTCTCAGGACATGTTGGTAAGAATGGACTTGCGTCTAATAAGGTAGAAGGAGATAAAAGGGCTCCGATTGGCAAATACACGATTGGAACAGCTTTTGGCACAAAAGGAAATCCTGGAACAAAACTACCATTTCGGAATATCACCGATGATGATGTTTGGGTAGATGACTCAGATTCTTCACTCTACAATACGTGGCAATCCAAAAGTAAAACACAAGGACAATGGAACAGTGCCGAGAATATGAAAATCGGAGCTTATGCGAATGGATTTGTGATTAACTACAATACACAACGTACTCCGGGTAAAGGTAGTGCGATCTTTTTCCACATAGGAAATAGCTATACACTTGGTTGTACCGCTACATCAGAAGCAAATGTAGTCAAAATCATGAAATGGTTAGATCCTAGTAAAAATCCAGTTATCATTCAAACACCTACCGAAAATATAAGTAATTACTAATAAAAAATTCTACTTAGGACAAGTTCCTTTGTGGATTTTTTTATAATATGTAAAGAATTGTTCTAATGTTATGTTACTATTTTGTTGTGAGTGATTGCTCTTAAACGTAGCAAAAAGGTTAAAGAAGTTGATCAATTGAAGGGAAGGATAAAATGGTTGAAACAGCATGGGATATAAATGAAGTTAAACGTTTGAAAAAGATTCAATTAGTCCAGGGCAATCTCTATATGCTTTTATCTTTCGTTCTGTTTGTTTATCTTCTAATGAACGGAAAGGCTTTCGTTCTTATTGGTTTAGTTTGCGTACTTCTCTGGTTCTTTACAACTTCTATTTTCTATACTCTAAAAACAGGAAAGACAATCGGCACAAAGACTACCAGGCGTGTGTTAGAATATGACAAATATCGTTTAGGGAAGAAGCGTTGGAAGCGAAGAAAAATAATAGAAGCTGTCATAATCAGTATTAGTAGTGTTGGTTTTACAGTAACATTATTTGTTCCGGATTTTAACTATGTAAGATTTGACTTTATCAATGGTCTCCCATTTATTGGGGTCTGGATGGGCTATAATATAGGTGAGATTGTCAGAATAAGCGATTTGTAATAGGAGCGGTTTAACATGTTTGAAAAACTAGAGCCATTTACTAATCTTATTTTAAAGTTAATGTAGTTATGTTATACTAACTACAATAAATAAAGAAGGGACGATGGCTGACCAATGAAAATCTAATCTTATTTTTGAAGTTTGAAATTTTATATTTCAAATCACACGAAATAGGATTAGTCTGCCATTTTCTAAAAACGGATCAATAGCTTGTTCAGAGAATGTATTACTATGACTAATCCTTCCAAATAAATTGGGAGGATTTTTTTGTTCTCCCTATAAAGAGAGGGAATTGTGTATGAAAGAACTAGTGAAATTGCAACAGGTTCATTATGAAATAGTTGATCAGACGATTTTTGAAGATATAAATGTTAGTATCCAAACAGGTGATATTATCGGTGTTATTGGAAAAAACGGTGCAGGGAAGTCAACCTTATTACAACTAATTACGGGAGCGTTGTTACCGACAAAAGGAAACGTAAAATCGATAGAAATGAACCTCACAACCGTTTTTGTCGAACAAGAAACCGAGTCACACGCTCCTAAAGAAGTGACAACACGTGAAAGTACGTTACTTCATAAATGGCACGTGCCGGATCATGTGTATGCTAGATTAAGTGGTGGTGAAAAGTTAAAAGCACGACTTGCGCATGGATTTGCAGAAGAGGCTGATCTTTTATTAATGGATGAACCTACTAACCACCTCGATCAGCAAAGTACGACACTTTTAATAGAAGAAATAGTAAAATATAAGGGTACAATTATTCTGGTTTCGCATGATCGTTATTTTTTAGATGCTGTCACAACAAAGATATGGTCAATTGAAGATAAGAAACTTATCGAACACAAAGGCAATTATTCGAGTTACATGGCATTTCGTGAACAAAAACGACTTACGCAGCAACATGAGTATACGAAACAACAGAAAAATGTGGAACGAATTGAAAATCAAATGAAAGAGCTCACTTCATGGTCGAGTAAAGCACATGCACAATCGACAAAAAAAGAAGGCTATAAAGAACATTATCGAGTGAAAGCAAAGCGGATGGATAAACAAATAAAATCAAAACAAAAGCGTTTGGATAAAGAACTCGAAAAAGCCAAAGTAGAGCAGGTTAAGCCGGAATACGACGTACAGTTTTCAATTAGAGCGAACACAAAGGTTGGGAAACGATTTTTAGAAGTGAAAGGTTTAACAAAGAGATTTAGCGATCAAACGCTATTTAAGGATGTGACTTTCACTATTCAACACGGGGAAAAAGTTGGATTAATTGGTCCAAATGGTAGTGGCAAGACAACTTTTCTAAAAATACTCGTTGGTGACGAGCTGTCTGAGGGCGAGGTATGGCTTTCGCCAGCTGCGACGATTGGTTATTTAACACAAGAAGTGTTTGACCTACCATTGGAAAATACGCCAGAACAGCTATTTTTCAAAGAAACGTTCGAAGCAAGAGGAAAAGTACAGAATTTAATGCAGCATTTAGGATTTACTTCTTCCCAATGGCGAGAACCAATCCTTCATATGAGTATGGGAGAACGTGTGAAGTGCAAATTAATGGTGTATATACTAGAGGAAAAAGACGTACTAATTCTCGATGAGCCAACCAATCATCTAGACTTGCCATCACGTGAACAACTTGAAAATACATTAGCAGATTATAATGGTACACTATTAGTTGTATCACATGATTCGTATTTTCTTGATAAAACGACAAATGAGCAACTCCTTTTTTCAAATGAAAGTATTGTGAAACAATCGAAAGAAGCAAGCAATCGTCAAGAAAGTGAGCCAGATAAATTGCGTCTAACACTTGAAACAGAAAGACAAGAAGTACTAGGGAAGCTTAGTTTCATGACGCCAAAAGATAGTGGATATCCAGAACTTGATGAAAAATTTAATCAACTTACCAAACAAATAAATAATTTATTGTAAGGAATTGAAAAGGGTCATACAGACAATGCCACTCACGTGGAAACAGCTGTATGACCTCTTTTAATACAACTAACAAAAAAAGCGCCCACTAGGGACGCTTCAATTAAAGTTTATTTCCAAATATCCTTCGATACATCGACAATATGTTTTAGCTTATTCCACTGCTCATCTTCTGTTAAAAGATTACCATGGTGAGTTGAAGCAAAGCCACATTGTGGGCTAATACATAGTTGATCAAGTGGTACATATTTAGAAGCTTCTGCTACTCTAGCTTTTATTACTTCTTTATCTTCTAGTTCACCAGTTTTAGATGTGAAAACGCCTAAGACTACGCGTGGTCCGTCGTTTGGAACGTTTTCTAATGGTTCAAAACCGCCAGAACGCTCATCATCATATTCTAGGAAGAAACCATCTACTGCTTCATTAGCTAAAAGTTTAGGCGCGATCAGGTCATAACTGCCGGTAAATGCCCATTTTGAACGGTAGTTTCCACGGCATAGATGTGTAGTAACTACTAAATCTTCTGGTTTACCTTCTAATACACTGTTAACAACGTGTAGAGCTAGGTCAATTAATTTTTCTCTTGAATGGATTCCCTCGTTAAACGGGATATCTGGTGAAGAAAGTCCTGCAATATACACGTCATCTAATTGTAAGTAGCGAACGCCAGCATCGTAAAAAGCTTTTATTGCATCGCGATAGGCTGTAATTACGTCTTCTGCGTAATCGTCAATATTAGGATAAATAGCAGCATTTAAAATCCCAGCGTTGAACAATTGGTTTGGACTTGGAATTGTTAGCTTAGCGATAGCACGTCCTCCGACAATCTCGTTAAATATTTTGAATTCCTCAATATGCGGGTGAGCTGGATTAAATGCTACTTTTCCAATAACACGTACATCATAGCGCTCTGTTTCTTCACCTTTAAATTGAAAACCTTCGTTAGGTACATAACCCTCAACACCTTGTAAGTGCTCTAAGAAATCTGTGTGCCAGAATCTACGACGGAATTCTCCGTCTGTTACAGCTTCTAATCCAACTTCGATTTGTTTATCGACGATTCTTTTAATCTCTTTATTTTCTATTTCGTGTAAATCAGCTTTACTAATTACTCCCTCAGCAAGTTGCTTACGTGCTTGATGGATACTCTCCGGTCTTAGTAAACTTCCTACATGGTCTGCTCTAAATGGTGCCTTTGTTGCTGTTTTTGTCATTTTAATTCCCCTCTTCCGAATAGTTTTAAGATGACAAACAAACTTGATCCATACGCGACATTCCTTAGGAAGAACGTTAAATAAAAAGTAAAAACCCCTTCTTGTGAAAAGAAGAGGTTTGAATTAACGGTTTCTCCTCTTATCTTCAGCAATACGCTTCTGGATTTAGCACAGTACTTGTTAGTCTGCTGCTGAAGCTTCAAAGGGCCAGTCCCTCCACTTCTCTGGATAAGATTATTTGTTTGTAGTTATCTTAATTTTGAGAATACTAGTATTTGCTCTACTTGTCAAGATGAATTTTAAAAAATGTGATAGAGTTAATCTAAAATTAACGTTTGATTAAAAATTCTGATAATTTATGCTATGCTAGTAGTTACAGAAAAAAGTATACATAATTATTCGTGTTGAAGAAGCGAGTAAGGGAGAATGCTCGATGCGAATAATAATTTTCAAAAAAAATAATGATGCGATTTGAGAGGGGAACAAAAGTGAATAAAAAATTCCTGGATTTACTTGCTCAAAGTTATGACAGCGAAGAAAAAGTAGTAACCGAGATTATTAATTTGGAAGCAATTCTTAATCTTCCTAAGGGAACAGAGCATTTTGTAAGTGATTTACACGGCGAGTATCAAGCCTTTCAACACGTATTACGAAATGGGTCAGGCAGGGTCAAAGAGAAAATAACGGACCTGTTTAAAGATCAGTTAACTGATAAAGAAATCAATGATTTTGCTGCATTAGTTTACTATCCAGTAGAGAAATTACAATTAATAAAGAATGATTTTAACAACGACGAAGCATTACATAGTTGGTATCGAGAAATAATTGAAGATATGATGGAGCTTATTGCTTATGCATCCTCTAAATATACGCGGTCAAAGTTGCGAAAAGCATTGCCTAAACAGTTCGTTTATATCATAGAAGAGCTCTTATATAAGACGGATGAATTCATAAATAAAAAAGAGTACTATACAAAAATCATCCAGCAAATTATTTCCCTTGGTCAGGCTGATAAACTGATAATTGGCCTTAGTTATACGACCCAAGAACTGGTTGTCGATCACCTACATGTAGTGGGGGATATTTATGATCGTGGACCTGAACCAGATAAAGTGATGGATACACTTGCTAATTATCATTCTGTGGATATTCAGTGGGGGAATCATGACGTACTATGGCTAGGTGCTTTCTCGGGATCAAAAGTTTGTCTTGCTAATATTATTCGTATCAGTGCGCGGTATAACAATTTAGATATTATTGAAGATGTGTATGGAATAAACCTTAGACCACTGCTCAATCTTGCGGAGAAATACTATCAGGATAATCCAGCCTTTAGGCCAAAAGTAGATTCCGGGGATAAACTATCAGATCATGAACAATTACAAATCACGAAGATACATCAAGCCATTACAATGATCCAGTTCAAATTGGAGAGTCCTATCATAAAGAGGCGTGCCTACTTTGAGATGTCAGACAGGCTATTACTGGAGAAAATTGATTATGATAAGGATGAAATAACGATTCAAGGTGAAACCTATCCACTGGAAAATAGTTGTTTTGCAACAATTAATCCTGAAAAGCCTGATCAATTGTTAGCAGAAGAAGAGGAAGTAATGAACCGATTATTATTTTCTGTCCAGAAGTCAGAGAAGTTTGCCCGACATATGCGCTTTTTGATGAAGAAAGGTAGTCTCTATTTAAAATATAATGGAAATCTATTAATTCATGGCTGTATTCCACTAGATGAAGAAGGAAATATGGAGGAAATGGTTATTGAAGATAAGACCTACGCGGGTCGTGAACTGTTTGATATCTTTGAATATTATTTACGGAATGCCTTTGCACATCCTGAAAATACAGATGATTTGGCAACAGATATGGTTTGGTATTTATGGACAGGGGAACATTCATCCCTCTTTGGAAAAAAAGAAATGACGACCTTTGAGAGGTATTTCATCACGGATGAGATAACACACAAAGAGAGGAAGAACGTTTACTACCATTTACGAGAGAATGAGGATACATGTCGAAAAATTTTAACGGAATTTGGGCTTAATCCAGATCAAGGCCATATTGTAAACGGACATACACCGGTAAAAGAAATTAACGGTGAAAATCCGGTTAAAGCAAATGGAAAACTGATTGTGATTGACGGTGGCTTTTCTAAAGCATATCAATCAAAAACAGGAATTGCAGGATACACGTTATTATATAATTCGTATGGGATGCAGCTTGTTGCCCACAAAAAATTTAACTCAAAAGAAGAAATACTAGCAAATGGTGCAGATGTGTTATCCGTTAAAAGATTAGTAGACAAGGAATTAAAGCGGAAAAAGGTAAAAGAAACGAATGTTGGCGAAGAATTATTACAAGAAGTTGCTATGCTACATCGTTTGATGGATTATCGCTATATGAAGTGATCAAAATAAAATTCAATACAAAAAAGGGGCAGGCGCAATGAGCCTTGTCCCTTTTTTAACTGAACGGGTTTCAATTAATTTTTAAGTCAATAGCTGAAGTATCAACCTTATCCCCAAACCATTCTGTTAACTTGTCTTTTGCTTTTAACTTAATCGAGTCATCAATATACATCGCCACTTGGAACAAAGCAAACCCAAGAGCACCAAGATCATCTGTGTAACCAACACCAGTAACAAAGTCTGGAATTAAGTCTAGTGGTAAGATAAAATATCCTAATGCACCGATAATAACGGCTTTTGCTTTGGTAGGTACTTCCGGTTTTTGGAGCGTATAATATAACAGTAACACGGCATAAACCACGGAAGAACCAGCCTTCTTAGCGAACTTTTTCAACTTCCCCCAAAACTTTTCATCCGAATAATGTTCACTTGCTTGTTGCATTTCTTTGTCTATATTATCAAGATTATCAGATTTATGTGCCATGTTTAATCTCTCCTTTAGTGTAGCATGTACTTTTATTTTACTAGAAAATGTCGAAAGTATATACTAAAACGCACAAAATAAGTACGCTAGGTTAGATCAATTTTGGAATCAATATTTTTAACGTACGTAAAGTGTAAATGAGTTTAATTTATGGTTTATAAACGCTATTATCCGTGCCTCGTTATTTCAGAACGTTTATCCTTTTTATCTAGGCTATAACTAATAAAAGCTAACCCAGAGGCAATTAATGCTGCTAGTCCTCCAACCCATGAAAGATGTTCTAAACTTCCTGTTGCTACAACTAATCCGCCCAAGGTAGAACCTAATGCAATGCCGATATTAACAGCTACTGGTGTTAAGGAAGAAGCAAAGTCTTTTGCAGTTGGAGAATGCTTCTCTGCTAAATCCATTAAATATAATTGAATGGTTGCATTCATTACATAAATCATTATTGCCATTAACATAATACTTATAAGGCCTGCAATGGTAAAAGACATTGTAAAATATAGTGAAGTCAAAATGACAGCCTGAATAATGAATATAAAGCGTAGTTTACGCATGCCATTTTTACTAGCAATTTTACCTGCTAAAAAGTTGCTGATTATTGAAAATGCACCATAGGCAAGCAAGACGATACTTACATACCTTGTTGGAATAGCCAATTCGTTTTCTATAATCGGTGTAATATAAGTGTATATGGTATAAGTTCCCGAGATTGCAAAAGTAGGAATAAAAAAGGCTAAGATAATTCTAGGATGTGTAAACAAGCTGAGTTGATCCTTTAGAGAACTCTTAGAACTTGTTAAATTCCTTGGTAGAACCAACATACTAATGATAAATGCAATAACGCCGAGAAGTGCAGTTAACCAAAATGTCATATGCCAACTAGCAAATTGTCCGATAAAGGTTCCTAGAGGTACCCCTAAGACATTCGCAATCGTAAAACCGGCAAATATAGAAGCGATAACAGCTGGTTTCTTGACTTTTGGCATTGCATCACTAGCAATTGACATAGACAACGCAGTCAATACACCACTTACAACTGCAGTTACAATTCGAGAAGCAAATAAAATCGTGTAGGTACCTGCTAGCGCGCTCACGACATTTCCTAAGATAAAGATTGCTATCAGAATCAACATGAGTGGATATTTTGAGAACCTACTTAAAAAGGCGGTCAATACAGGTGTACCGATTGCATAAGCAATTGCAAATCCTGATACCAATGTTCCAGCAGTTACGACAGTTATTCCTATATCAGTAGAGACCTCTGTTAGTAAACCTACGATAACAAACTCACTTGTCCCCATCACAAAGGTAAGCAATGTTAGTGTGAATGCCAAAATTTTTTGTTTCGTACTTAGTGAATCTTCGTTTATGTTACGAGTCATACAATTTTCACTCCATTTTCTATTAGTTGCTGGGATTCTTTTTATGTTGTTCGAAAAATATATATAGATATCCAGAATGAAAAATTAACTTTATAAAAAGCCAAAAGCTAGTCCGTAGACAGGTAACTTCATTTTACCTATCAACTTCATACTATCTAGATATCTAGAATAATCGATATTAAAGTAGTTTTAAAACAGAAATCTTACTATTCTAGATTTCTGTTTTAAGAAATTCTGCTAATTGAAGAATTGTTTCTTCGTTTCTTCTATAATACGTCCATTGGCCATAGCGAACAGATTCGAGAAGCCCAGCTTTCTGCATCATATTCAAGTAATGGGAAACCGTAGATTGAGAAGCTCTCGCTTTTTCTTGAATATCACCAACACAAACGCCACCCTCGATACTTACCTCCTTTGGAAGATGAGCCTGTTGCTCAGGGAAATGCTTCTCCGGTTCCTTCAACCACTGTAAAATGTTAAGCCGCGTTTCATTTGATAATACTTTAAATAATTCTATTTGTTTCATATGAGTATTATATATCGAGTTATTTCGATATGTCAATCATTTAAGGTTGTCCCATGGAAATTGCCTGTTATAAACTGAATGGATTGCAGAACGAAGATATTTGCTGGGATAGAAGAGTGTTTTTTGGTATGATATTGTTATACGTAATTAAGTGATGGAAATTTAATCAACTTAAAAAGAGATCGTCTTTCAACCATGAATAAATAAAAAAAGGGGAATAGCTAATGGAGAAGAATGTCAATACATATGCGGTAGAAGCGACGAATCTCACGAAGTTTTTTGGCAAAGATCGTGCTGTCGATGGAGTAAGTTTAAAAGTGCCAAAGGGAATTGTCTATGGTTTTCTTGGACCAAATGGTGCTGGTAAAACGACGATGATTCGTATGCTTGCAACATTATTGAAGCCTAATGAGGGTGAAGCTAAAGTTATGGGCTATGATCTCGTTCAAGAAGCGGATTCTGTCAGACAATCGATTAGCTTGACTGGCCAATTTGCATCTGTTGATGAGGAACTGTCGGGAAGAGAGAACTTAGTTTTCATCGGTCGTTTAGTCGGTTTTACTAGTAAAGAGGCTAAAAAAAGAGCGGATGACTTATTAAGAGCTTTTAAATTGGAGGAAGCCAGTAAACGTCAGGTCAAGAAGTATTCAGGAGGCATGCGGCGTCGAATTGATATTGCTGCAAGTATTGTTACCTCACCAGACCTGCTTTTCTTAGATGAACCAACAACTGGACTTGATCCTAGAAGTCGAAATCAAGTGTGGGATATTATTCGTGCGTTAGTAAAAAACGGTACGACTGTTTTTTTGACAACGCAATATTTAGAAGAAGCGGACCAATTGGCTGATTTAATTGGTGTAATCGATCAAGGTAAATTAATTGCAGAAGGAACGAGTAAAGAATTAAAAGCATCCATTGGTGCTGGAAGTTTAACGGTACACTTTGATGATATTGAGGAATTAGCGAAAGCTACCAAGATATTTGAAGAACAGCTAGATCAATCGCCAGAAGCAAATTTAAGGGAAATATCCTTAACTGTTCCGATAAAAGAACACGCAAAAGCGGCTAAAGCGATAGGAGAATTGGCAAATGCGGTTGTTCAAATTAAGGAATTCTCGATGAGCCAGCCTAGTTTGGATGAAGTTTTCCTTACTTTAACTGGGAAACTACCAGAAAGCGAAGGAGGGGACGAAGCGAATGGCCAAAAATGATCAACACTCCTTTGAAGAAGCGATAACGAAAATAGCACGTCCAAAAAAACCGAGTGCGATAAATGCTTCTACTACTTTTGCATGGCGAGCGTTATTACGAATTCGCTATGTACCTGAACAATTATTTGATGTAACGGTATTCCCTGTCATCTTTTTATTAATGTTTACCTATCTATTTGGTGGAGCGATTTCAGGTTCAACTGGGGAATATTTAGACTTTGTACTACCTGGAATTCTCGTTATGACTGTGTCGATGATTACAATGTATACTGGACTTGATTTGAATAAAGATATCGAGAAAGGCGTTTTTGATCGCTTTCGAACATTACCGATCTGGAGACCAGCTGTATTAGTCGGTGCACTGGCCGTTGATGCTGTTCGCTATTTAATTGCATCTACGATTATGATTACCCTCGGATATATTTTAGGTTTTAGACCAGAGGCAGGGTTTGTCGGTGTGGTCTTAGGCGTTTTGTTGCTGCTGTTTTTCGCATTCAGTCTTTCTTGGATTTGGACGATGCTCGGGATTATTGTACGTACTGAAAAAGCACTGATGGCCATGAGTATGATGATCTTATTTCCATTAACTTTTTTAAGTAGTGTATTTGTAGACCCAACGACTATGCCTAATTGGCTACAGAAATTTGTTGAAATTAACCCAATCACCTTTGTCGTTGATGCCGTACGTAGCTTAATTCATGGTACGGCTGCACTAAACGATATCATGATGGTATTTTATATTTCAATTGGATTACTCCTTGTATTTGGACCTTTAACGATGTACTTTTTTAGAAATAAGAATTAATACGTGATGACTCATTGCGAACAGTGCCAGTCACTGTTCGCATTTTGGAGTTATTTTCAACTTAAATCTAGATTGAATACGCGATGTTAAAAATAACAAAAGGGTTGGGTAAACACTGATTGCTGTTCTTGCATATTATTTCTTGTTTAACTGCTAATCAAATAAAGGAGAGAATCTAATGGAAATGATTTGTGAGTCAGACAAATTAGAAGATTATTTGCGGGAAGGAAATGAAGTTAATTACTCTAATTCATTGATCAAGGAAAAGGTTGGGGAACTTTTTAGCGCGACGCAAACAGAGGTTGAAAAAGTAAAAGTAGCCTTTGAATTTGTCCGTGATGAAATATCTCACTCTTGGGATATTCAGGGGGAACGTGTGACTTGCATTGCATCAGATGTGTTAAAATACAAAGAAGGAATTTGTTATGCTAAAACTAATCTATTAGCAGCTTTATTGCGTGCTCAGGGAATACCAACAGGTTTCTGTTATCAACGATTAATGTTGTTTGATACGCCAGATAAAGGTTATAGTATTCATGCTTTGAATGCTGTTTATTTTAAATCACTTAAAAGATGGATAAGGCTAGATACTCGTGGCAATAAAGAGGGAATCGATGCTCAATTTTCAATTGATGAAGAACGATTAGCTTTTACCACACAAGAGAAATTGGATGAAGTGGACTATCCAATTATTTATACAAATCCCACTCCTAAAACAATAGCTGTATTAGAAGAAAATATAGATGCAATTGAAATGTATAAATATCATTTAACACAATATTTATAGTTGTTGCACTAACAAATAGCATACTTAAATAAATTTAATAAGGTGGGCCACTAACATGACAAAAAGCAATAAAAAGGAATTGTCACTAGAACAACGAGAAGAATTACTAACTGTGCTGAAAGACCGTTTTGAGAAAAATATGGACCGTCATAAAGATCTTGAATGGGATAAAATTCAGGCAAAGCTGGATGCTAATTCTGAAAAGCTCTGGTCGCTCAATGAAATGGAAGCAACTGGTGGTGAAGTCGATGTTGTAGGGTTTGATAAGAGTAAGGATGCATATATCTTTTTTGATTGTGCAGTGGAAAGTCCTAAAGGCCGCAGAAGTGTTTGTTACGACCTTGAAGCCCTGGAGTCAAGGAAAAAATATAAACCCGAAAATAACGCTATCGATATGGCAAATGCCATGGGGATAGAACTTTTGACTGAGGAAGAATACCGAGAACTACAGAAACTTGGGAATTTCGATATGAAAACGTCGAGCTGGGTGCAAACACCTGCTAATATTAGAAAACTTGGCGGAGCTATCTTTTGTGATCGACGTTATGACACTGTCTTTATGTACCACAATGGCGCAGATTCCTACTACGGTGCAAGGGGTTTCCGTGGCTCACTAAAAGTATAAATTTTTCGCGAATGGGTAAATGTGAACGTCAATACGGATAACCTAGGAAAAAGGATTAATATCTTGTTCATCGCATGATACATGATAAAACATAGGAGGCAAAAATAATATGAGAATTATTGTTACAAGTATATTTGTACAAGATCAAGCAAAGGCGCTGGATTTTTATTCAAAAACGTTGGGATTTGTTAAAAAGCATGACGTTCCTGCAGGAGAATTCAGGTGGATCGCACTAGTTACTCCTGGGGATGAGGAAGGTACCGAGCTTATCCTCGAACCAAATAACCATCCAGCCGCCAATGCGTATCAAAAAAAACTATTCGAAGATGGCATCCCTGTAACCATGTTTGGCGTTGGAGATGTTCATAAAGAGTACGATAGATTAATTAAACACGGCGTGAAATTCACTTTGGAACCAGTTAAAATGGGCGAAGTTACTATGGCTATTTTCGATGATACATGTGGCAACCTTATTCAGATAGTACAGAAGTAACCAATGGTGTATATGTTATTAAATCGTAGAGGGGATTATTATGACAATTAGTGATAAATTAAACTTGAAGAAATATAATAATCTTGCTGTTCTTGATCAACCAAGCGATTATGCTTTATTTAATGGATATAAGACGGAACTAACGCGAGATCATGATGCTATTTTCATCTTTGTTGAAACAGTTGAGCAAATGGTGAACCATACTGCACATATCATTGATGTGGGACAATTACTTGAAAAAGGATACTTATTTTTTGCCTATCCGAAAAAAGGGAACAAGCGGTATGATACGTTTGTTCACAGAGATGCTATCTTTCCAGCAATGAAAGTAGGCGAAGATGGCTATATAGGTAAAAGTGATGTGAAATTTTCTCGGATGGTAAGCATGGATGATGTATTTACTGTCGTTGGTTTAAAACGCGAAAAGAAGAAAGTGAAAAAATCATCTGCTGCAAGTCAGTGTGTAGCTGATTACGATGCTAATGTGAGCGATGTGGAAAAGCTATTAACAGATCACCCAAATGAACTAAAGTTCTATCAGGATTTAACTGCAGGTTATCAAAGGGATTGGGCGCGTTATATCTTTTCAGCTAAGCAACAGAAAACACGTGATAAACGCCATGCTCAAATGGTCGATATCCTATCACAAGGGTATAAATCAGTTGATTTGTATCGTCAGAAAAATAAATAGATAGCTAAAGGATGTCATATCTATTATGTAGCAATAAGAAAAAATAAAAATACATAAATAGAGGTTTATAAACGAGTTGTTACATGTAGGAAGGAAGTAAAATACGATGGATCTTGAAACAGTAATGCAAGAACTTGAAGCACTAGGTAAGGAACGAACTAAAAAAATGTACCTATCAAATGGTGCGAATGAGCCACTTTTTGGTGTGGCTACAGGTGCTATGAAACCAATCGTCAAGAAAATAAAAATAAATCAACGGTTAGCTGAAGAACTTTATAACACGGGTAACTATGATGCAATGTACTTTGCAGGTATTATTGCAGATCCAAAAGCGATGACCGAATCAGATTTTAATCGTTGGATGGATGGAGCATATTTTTACATGCTATCTGATTATGTGGTTGCAGTAACTTTATCAGAGTCAGATATTGCAGAAACCGTTGCTGATAAATGGATTACAAGCGGTGACGAGCTAAGAATGTCAGCTGGATGGAGCTGTTACTGTTGGCTTTTGGGAAATCGTAAGGACGATGCATTTTCAGAAAGCAAGATTTCTAATATGCTTGATCTTGTCAAGAGTTCGATTCATGACTCGCCAGAACGAGCGAAGTCCGCTATGAATAATTTTCTGAACACCGTGGGTATTTCATATTTACCCCTACATGAAAAAGCAGTCGAGACTGCAAAGGAAGTAGGCATAGTAGAAGTTAAACGGAATAAGAAAAAGAACAGTTTCCTAAACGCTAACGAAAGCATTCAAAAAGAAATTGATAGAGGAAGAATTGGTTTTAAACGCAAACATGTGAGGTGTTAACATTTATTTCATATAGTGGATGTTGTTGCAAAAGGGTGGCGCACTCTTGATTGAAGTTACTGAATAAAGGCTTACGTGTTTGTACTATTTTCGTAAATTTATTGCTTGCTTTAGAGAAAGCAGAATCGGTTTGTATGCAATGAGGTTTGTACGAACCGTTCCCTTAGCGAAGGGATGAACCTTTTATAAACTAGTAACAGGAAAAGAGGCGTTTTTTAATTGATAGAATGTATTGTGCAAAATAAAAATGATGCAATAGAAGCGGAGAAATTAGGGGCTAGTAGACTCGAGCTAGTTTCGGCTATTCAATTGGGCGGTTTAACTCCATCGTATGGAACGATAAAAACAACGCTGAAAGATGTACAAATCCCTGTTCAAGTTATGATCAGACCGCACAACTATGGTTTTATGTATAGTTCAACTGATAAGGAAGCAATGAAGGAAGATATCGCGTCTTTATACGAAATAGGTCATTACCGAATTGTAATCGGGGCACTTGATCAGAATAATAAAATAGATACAGCTTTTCTTACTGATCTATTTAAGGAATTTCCAGATCTAAATGTAACCTTTCATCGCGCATTTGATGAAGTAGAAGACCAATTGGAAGCTTATCAATCATTAGTGCCTTATCGGAATAATATTAAGAGAATATTGACTTCTGGTGGTGCAGCTAGCTGTTTGGAAGGTACCCTGTCGTTGCAAAAATTAATGCAATTGCAACATCAATTAAATGGTCCGGCAATACTGCCTGGAAGTGGTGTGAAATTAGACAATTTGCAAGAATTAGATGATGCAGTCGGAGCTGATGAATATCATTTTGGTAGCGGAGTTAGAAAGCAGCATTCATTTGAGGCAGGTTTTGATGACACGGTCTTTGAAGGAATTAAACAAGTACTATCCGATAGATAAACATATGTGACTAAGAACCAAAACCCAGTTTCGATATAGAACTGGGTTTTTATTGTACAAAGTCATGTATAATTAAATCTTGATAGATGATTACTTCAGCAAGATTGATTGCCTACTTCTAGATATCTTCTCTTTTAAACTACAAATTAAAGACATTTATTTTAAAATAATGTGATTATAATCTTATCCATTTTCAGTTTGTACACAGAAGTATTCTGTTTTTTGAGAGGATTAAATAAATGATGCCAAAATTAAACGTGCAAAAGATTGGACTGGATAAAACCTTTTTCTATAATCTAAGTTTATTTATTATGTTTTCTGGAAGTGTAGTAACGATACAACTGTACCCATCTTATTTAGCTATGATTCTATTAATTGTAAGTTTGTTTATTATGATGTACTTTTTTCGGAATTTAAAAAATATAGTACTGACATGCTGTGCATTTATAGTTGGTTTTATGCTGTTTCAAATTATTCAAAAACCTTTGATTATGTGGGTAATGGAACAGGGTTTCTCACTCGAGATTGCAAAGATTTCTACTAGACTTCTTCTCGTTATTTATATTCTCTTGCTATTATCAACAGCACTTATTGATGATAAGAAGCCAATCCACTTTTGGAGAATGGGTGATTTTAAAGCGCGGATTTCTTTCCCTTGGATATGGAGGGGGTTTGACCATCCTCCCATTTGGTTTTTTATTAGTATTTTTTCCATTATTACAAGTGTCATTTTTATAGTGACTATTAATGTATTGCCAAATGTGAACTTTACTAGGGAGCTTCTATTGTATAGCTTATTATTTGCAGGAGTAAATGCACCTTTAGAAGAAGTGATGTGGAGAGGATTTATTTTAAGTCGATTTACTGAATCGATGGGAGTCGTCTCAGCTTTAATTGTGACTAGTTTCAGCTTCGGATTGTACCATTATGCTCTAGGTATACCAATACTTGCTTGTTTGGGATTTGGCTTAGGAAGTATCTACATGACAGGATTAACACTGAAATCTGGTGGTCTACTACCTGTAATTATTTTTCATTTCGTCATAAACTTCTGGATGTTTATGAGTGGCACTATTATGTAGTGAAGCCGTGGGGAGGATTTACTGCTCAAAAACGTACCCACCAAAATTAATAAACTCATTTGAATTCTGTTCATACGGTGTTATGCTATTCGTATAACTAACATATATTTAGGGGGATTTTATTGGAAATCATGGAATTATTATCGATGTATATATTGGTTTTTTTACTTGCTGCTATGCCATTTGTAGAAGCGATCATTTTAACGCCAATCGCGACTTATGCAGGCCTAGCATTTATTCCAGTATTGTTATTGGCGATATTAGGTAATTTATTGACTGTTTATATTGTGATTATCTTTGTTGACAAAATCAAGGCATGGCGAGAGAAAAATGGGAAGTACGACAATAAGCGTTCCATTCGTGCCAGGAAACTATGGAAAAAGTACGGTCCGCCTGGCTTAGCTCTTCTTGGGCCATTTTTTGTTGGAAGCCATTTATCCGCATTTTTGAGTTTAGCCTTTGGTGGGTCCAAAAAACAAGTCACAATTTGGATAACTATCAGTGTGACAGCATGGAGTACATTTTTTGGCCTGTTAGCATATTTCGGCATTGATTGGTTGAATATAGATAATCAATTCATTGAACAGATATTTGATAACAATGCTTCTTAATTATGATCAGCTGTACATACAGTGAAACGTGATGATCTAAGAAAAACATTCAGTTGTTATGTACGAGACTAGTCATGTTATAATGAACAACTTAGGGTAATGATGACTTTTGCTGATAATGGAACGGATGCAAAGAAATGCCTCCGACTAATGATATATATGGAGGTGTAAGAGAATGAATAAACGATGGACAATTGATAAAATTAAAGATTTTGTTGAGAAGAATTCAGATAGTAAGTTGTTAACAACGGAATATCATGGTTTTTCTCAAAACTTGTTATTCACATGTTCTTGTGGTAACAATTTCGAAAAAAACTTCACGAAATTCAAAAATAAAAACCAACGCAAATGCGACGTATGTCAACCGCCAAAAGCGTCACGTTAAACGAATAGCTAATGAAAAGCGCTGATTTCTATTAATTAGAAGTTGGTGCTTTTTTTATGATAAGGAAAATAACCACAATAGTGTATAATGAAATACATCTAGATTAAAAGGACTTTTTTGTGAAAGAGGGGACTACATATGCCATATTGCAAAGTTCGCCAAGCAGACATACATTATAAAGATTTTGGGGAAGGGATACCAATTATAATGCTACATGGTTATTCTCCCGACCATAGATTAATGACTGGATGTATGGAGCCTGTTTTTTCAAAGAGAGATGGTTGGAGGCGTATTTATATTGATCTGCCAGGTATGGGAGTAACGAAAAATTATAGTGATATAAGTAGTTCGGATGACATGCTGGATGCTGTTTTAGAATTTATTCAAGCTATCATTCCGAATCAATCATACTTAATTGCTGGAGAATCTTATGGCGGTTACTTAACTCGAGGCGTTATTCAAAAGCAAAAAGAAAAGGTACTCGGTGCGGCATTTATTTGTCCCGTAATTATACCGTCAGCAGAAAAAAGAACAGTTGAAAAACATAAAATATTAAACATAGAAAAAAGTTTTATTGAAAAATTATCAAAGGAAGAATTAAAAGGTTTTAGTAGCAATAATGTTGTGCTTGATGCATACACTTGGCTAAGATACAACCAAGAAATTTTAAGTGGTTGTGAAATTGCGGATGAAAAGTTTTTAGATAAGGTTCAGAGTAAATATGGCTTTACTTTTGAAATTGATCAGTCTGATTTTGATAAACCTAGTGTTTTCTTCTTAGGAAGACAAGACGCAACTGTTGGATTTAAAGATGCCCTTGATCTTATAAACAAACATCCACGAGGAACTTTTGCTATATTGGATAAAGCGGGTCACAATTTACAAATGGAACAACCACAAATTTTTAATAGTTTAATAAATGAATGGTTAGATAGAATTGAAGTGTCTATTAAACATAGCTGAAAGGATACTTCACTAACATTAGCTAAAGATAATTATATTGAAAAAAGGAAGTGATAGAATGAATAAAAAAATTTGGTCTTTATTTGTTTTTTCATTTATTATTCTTTCAGGATGCAACCTTTTAAGTGCTACAGATCCTGAATTTTCGAGAGAAAAATATGATAAATGGTATGAAAAAGAACAGTATGACTTAGCTTTAGAAGATGTGAATCAACGATTGGAAAAATACCCTGAAGATCCAATACTGTATAACGAGAAAGGTTATGCTCTGAATTTTATTGGGCAATATGAAGAAGCAATACAATCACTAAACAAAGCAATTGAACTGGATAACCAAATGGATGGTGCATTTAATAACAAGGCTTTGTCATTAAATGAACTAGGCGAATACGAACAAGCCATTGTTGCTGGACAAAAAGCGATTGATATTAGTGACAAGGAACCAGAACAATTTATCAACATGGGAAATGCGCATTATATGCTTGAAAGGTATGAAAAAGCGCTAGAGTATTATGATAAAGCTTTAGCAATCGATGCTAGTGCACCTTATGCGCTATATGGAAAAGGCGTTTCGCTTTACTTTTTATACGAAGATGAAAAAGGAATCCCTTATTTAGAACAATACATAAAAGCCTATCCCGAAGATATCGACGCATTATGGTATCTGGTCTACCTCCATGATTCTTTAGAGGAATATAGTGATACGATTCCATATTTAAACAAGATTATTGAGTTTGAGTCAGAACAACCAGTAAATGCTTTAGATTATAAAGGCTTAATGCTTACACATGCGGGTAATTTTAAAGAAGCTGAAGAAGTTTATAACACTGTTATTGAGCAATTTCCAAATGAAGCAATTGGATATTACGGAAAAGGTGTAGCACTTGTGCAACAAGGAGAGATAGATTCCGGATTGGAGGGATTAGCTAGATCGATAGAATTAAACGATACATTGAAGGATACAGCATACAATGATCCACTATTATCGAGCATTTATGATAATGAGACATTTATTGAGTTGACAGAGTATTAATTAGAGTAGATTATTTCTTATTGTACTATAGTCCTCAGAGCAAGGCTGATTGAAATAAAGTAAGTGCTAGATAGCCCACTCCTAGTTATTAGACATTATTATTCTGTGATTTTTAACAATTATCTTTTATATGCTTTATGTTTTTTTATAATTTATTCTTGCATAAACTAATCTAATTAGTTAAAATACTAATTAGATTAGTTTATGTTGTTGAAGGAGGATTATAAAACGTGAAAATGACCAGTAAAGTGAAATTACATCAAATATCTTTTATGCCCCGGTTATTTCCAGTTAACTGTTATTTGGTAGAGGAAGAACATAACGTTACATTGATTGATGCAGCTATGCCTTACTGTACCAAAAAAATTCTGTTAGCTGCCCGAAAAATTGGAAAGCCGATCACGAACATCATCTTGACACATGCTCATAGTGATCATGTTGGTTCGTTAGATATGCTAAAAGCAAGTATACCGGAATTATGTGTTCATATCTCAACGAGGGATGCACGTTTATTGGCTGGTGATACTACTTTACTTCCGACTGAATTAGACAGCCCAATTCGTGGAGGAGTACCGAAAAGAATTCAAACACAGCCAGATGTTTTGCTCTCGGAAGGTGATCGAATCGGTTCTTTGGAAGTGATTGCTTCACCAGGTCATACACCAGGATCCATTACCCTTCTCGACATACGAAATGGTAGCTTGGTGGTGGGAGATGCTATGCAAACTCGAGGGGGCATAGCTGTCTCGGGCATCATGAAGCCCTTATTTCCTTTTCCAGCCTTGGCCACATGGAATAGAGAAGAAGCTTTAGTAAGTGTTCAGAAACTAAGAGCATTAAATCCCAGTTTAATAGCTGTAGGACATGGTAATATGTTAGAAAGTCCTGAAGCACACATGGATAGGGCTATTGAAGAAGCCAAGCGACAGCTAATATCATAAATAAGGAAGTGAAAAAAATGGTTAGTAGAACAAAGTTGGATAGAACCATCATCCTTGAAAAGGCAACGGAGTTTATTGATCTGCATGGACTTGACCAACTCTCCCTTAATTTGCTAGCTCAGGAGTTGCATATTAAACCACCATCCTTATACAACCACTTTGATGGTTTACAGGGCGTGAAACAGGAATTAGCAATTTATGGTACAGAACAACTTTATGTTAACATGTTGCCAGCTGCAATTGGGAGAACAGGTGATGAAGCTGTTCGTGCACTCTCTCGGGCGTATATTGACTTTGCAAAAATTCATCCCGGACTTTACGATGCGACCAATCGTATTCCAGATAGTACGGACAAAAAACTACAGGATGCGCAGAACGCCATATTGAATCTTGTAGTGCAAGTCCTTCAAGATTACCAATTAGAAGAAGACATGATCGTTCACATCGTGAGAGGTTTGAGAAGTATTTTACATGGTTTTAGTTCATTAGATAGAACTGGAGGCTTCCAAATGTCTGTTAATCTTGAAAGTAGCTTCTCCATTTTAATCGATACTTTTATCGAAGGTATTCATTCAATGGTTCAAAAGCAAGGGAGATCAGATTAAGAAGTAAAGTAATGATAAGAAAATGGGGGAGACACAAGGATTTAGAGAAAATATTATAATCAAACTAATATCTCCTAACTCTGTTCACCTTTAATCTCTTAAAACTTTTATCAACTTCATTAAATGTTACATTAGTAAATGAGGAAAAAACTAGGAGTTAGTAAGAAAGGAGAAGTGGATTAATATGACAAGAATTAGATTTAGTATTCTCTCATTTGTAATCTCGGGAATTGCGTTTGCAATATACCCAATTATTCGTCCGTTCTCTGATGAGTTAACCATGCGAGGAGCCGTAGCTTTTGCATCTACCGAATGGATGATAGCGCATATACTAGCAATGATTGCTTTCACTTTCCTACCAATAGGGTTTCTAGGAATACAGAAATCTTTAGAAAAGACAACCACAAATTCACCAGCATATTCAGCAGTCATACTATCAATAATAGGAATAGGTTTCACACTACCTTACTATGGTGGAGAGACATTTGGACTACATGCAATAGGATATGAGGCTTTAAAACAACAGAATGAAAGTTTAGTTGGTCTAGAAACTATTGTACGCTCAGGTCCAGGTCTCATTATGTTTATTATTGGACTCGTCCTGCTTGCAATTTCATCTATTATTGTTGCAATAACACTTTGGAAATCTGCAAAAATCTTAAAATGGAGTGGTGTTCCCCTAGCGATAGGAATGACATTGTATTTACCTCAATTTATGGTCGAACAACCTTTTCGTGTTTTACACGGTATTTTAATCGCTGTTGGATGCCTATTGATAGCTTGGGAATTAAGTAATCAAATAAAGTTGAGTAAAAGTAACATATGAAGATCTTTACTCAACAAGTATTGTAAACGGTATAAGTAATGCCCGAATGCTACCCTAATAAATAACGGTCACAATATCTTTTCTTTAGTTACGTATTTAAATATGAATTGCAAAGATAAATACATTACGATGAAATTGACAAGGAGACCAAATGAATACACATCCCAATTCATAATTCTTTTAGAAAATAAATTTGGAATAATGAATGAAGTACCATCTTCAATATATAAAGTTAAAAAGGCATCTGGAAAACCATACGAATAAACATATATAGATGTGTGTAAATGTGTAGGAGATGTATCTGGAATTACCAATATGAAGAGAACAATCAAAATAACAGAACTCCAGAGAATTAAGTTATTATATTTCTTCCCCCAACCTCTATTTCTATATAGAACAAACATGAAGATAAATGCGCCAACAATTGCAATCCAACTAAATTTTTCAGGATCAACACCAATAGTGAAAAAAACAAGATGAGTTATAAAAGTCAAAATTGTTCCAAATATAAAAAATATTAAGTAAAAACGTAGTGATTCTAAAACTATTTTCATTTTTTCTACCGCCTAAACTTCTTAATTGAAAAAAGAAATAATAGTTAAATTGGATTATATGTAACCGTATTCTATCATACATTTTTGGGTTTTTGTATAAATTTACCTGTTGTAATATTAATGATTTTAGCGATCCAATTAGACTTAGCACAAAACACAATAAGATATGACACTACCAGCAATTTGCTTGGTAGTGTCATTAGGATGGAAATACATGTGTGTTTTTTGTATGAGTAGTTAATTATAAAATCATCCCCGAAATTAATACCTATAAGCACCTTCGCATGTATCAGCGATAGGTTCGTAATAACAATGTTGTTTAAATTGTCCGGTAAGTGGTTGACCGTACCATGTTGGAGGACATTCACCATATGGATTAAAATACCAAAGTGCATACTTGGAAGGATGTTCTCGCCAATATTTTAAGGTTTTTTCGGCCAATCTTTTCTCTACACCTCTTGCTCTATTATAAAAAACATTCCCTTTTTGCACTGCTTCAAAAGAATAATTCCCTCCTTGAACTTGAAAAATCACATCACGTATTGTTCTTAAATCTTTAAAATCTAAACAATTAGCTTTTGCTCGATTTACAATTACATTGCCAACCATAAGCATTCCTTGTTTCCCTTCACCCTCGGCTTCGGCTCGCATCATCCTTGCAACTAAATCAACGTCACTGTCTGTATATTTTACTCTCGTCACTTTGCATCACCTCTACGAAAATTATATTTTTTAAAACCAACAGAAATGCACAGCAGTCCTATTTGATGGAGAAAGGTTCAAAAACATACCAATTATGCGACTAAATCGCAATTGAATTGGTCTTTATATTTTCCTTTATACCAAAAACTCCTTGTGTGTTAGCATATGAAAGCTCATAGAAATTCGTACCAGAAATTGATTTGCAGGTGTTTGTAATAGAACGAGATGATCTAGGTGTTTACGGTAAATTTCATACAAAGTGAATAGATGATTTTAATTAAATGAAAAGATGTTTTGACTAATAAGGTATTCCTGAAGTTTGTGGACAAAAAATCAAATAGGTGTTAGTGGAATTAGACTAGGGCAATGGGTTTTCTATCATACTAGCATATAAAAAATAAAAGAAGTTCTTGAAAGACATAACAGTAAAGTGTCAAGCGTTGATTTCTGTACTAGAAAGTTGAAGGGGGATAATGAATAATAAAAATTTTGTTTGCACCTTTAATTTAGGACGTTATGGATGTCGAGTCACTAAGATAAAAACACTATTAGATCGGAGAACAATTAAAATAGAAACTTTTTTCAAAATCATACATTTTAATAAATTACGATATGTACAGTCGACTTTGTAACTAGATTAAATACTACCACCTTTAACTGGAAATGTGGTACGATTATCATCACCTTAGCAAATGTAACCGCTAAATATATATAGAAAAATTACCGATAGGAGAATTAATTTTGAAGCCAAAAATTTCAGATGTTGCTAAAGTTGCTGGTGTCTCACCAACAACTGTTTCCAGAGTTTTAAATAATCGAGGTTATATAGGAGAAAAGACTAGAATAAAAGTTGATGAAGCAATGAAACAACTTAATTACTTTCCTAATGATGTTGCAAGGTCCCTGTTTATAAAGAAAACATTCTTAATTGGTGTTATTTTTCCAACTACCACGAATCCTTTTTATGGACAACTTGTTTTTCATTTAGAAAATATCGCAGCATCTTTAGGATATAAGATTTTGCTGTGTAATAGTCTAGGGCAAGAGGATAAAGAGAGAAGCTATTTAAGGATGCTTCAAAGAAATCAAGTGGACGGGATCATAGCTGGTGCTCATAATCGAGGAGTCGAGGAATATGATATACCTACTCTCCCTGTTGTTGGGGTTGATCGCTATTTATCAGATAATATTCCTGTTGTTTCAAGTGATAATTATGATGGTGGAAGACAAGCCACAGAGTTATTAATTCGTAAAGGTTGTAAAAATATTATTCATATTAATGGTCCGATTTATTTAGAAACTCCAGCTAATTTAAGAAGAAAGGCATATGATGATGTTATGCGGGAGAATCAATTAACTCCTAAAACTTATGAAACAAAAGGGGATAATCAAGAAGTCATTAAGCAATTATTCGATGAAAATCCGCAAGTAGATAGTATTTTTGCCAGTGATGATTTAATTGCCGCAGCAGTCATGAGAGAAGCTAAAATCAGAAAAATAAATATCCCTTCTGATGTTAAGGTGATTGGTTATGACGGAACAGAGACAACTAGATTGTTACTGCCTGAATTAAGTACGATTCAACAACCGATAAGAGAAATTGCTGAGAAGACTATTGAAATCTTACTGAAGGAAATAAATGGTGAAGCGGGTCATAGTCAGATGGAAACCAACTTACCTGTTAGGTTGATAGAAAGTGAGACAACCTAACAGAGGGGGTCCTTTTTATTAAATCTTTCAATTGATTTGACTTTTTTTTATGAATGTATGTCATCCGGTTGACATGTGGTACCGGATGACATACAATATAAATGTAGGCGGTTACAAACGATATAGGGAGGTAATTAGAAATGAAAAAAGTTATAATTACGACTATTTTAATTTTGATGGCAATTATTGTTACAGCATGTGGTAGTGAGGATGAATCTTCGGGAGCAGGTGGTAATGAAGTGTCCATGTGGGTTCACACTTCAGATGAAACGCCTGAAGGGGAAGCAATGCAAAATACTATTGATCGATTTAATGAAGAGTTTGAAGGAACATACTCCGCTAAGATTGAGTTTATACCAAGGAGTGGTGCTGGTGGCGGATACGAAGATAAAATTAATGCCGCTTTAACAACTGATACATTACCGGATATTTTAACTTTGGATGGACCTAATACAGCGGCATATGCCGAGGCCGGAATGATTGCGCCAATTGGTGATTATGTAACAAATAAAGATGATTTATTGCCGAGTATTATTCAACAAGGTACCTATGATGATCAATTATATGCTGTAGGGTATTCGGAATCTGGTGTTGGGATATTCTATAATGAGCAAATGTTAGAAGAAGCAGGTATTGATTTATCTACTTTACCAACAGTTGAAGAACCGTGGGATTGGAATCAATTTATGGATTTAAGTGAAACGTTAGTTGATGCGCATGATGTAGCTGCGATTGATATGGGATTTGATGATAATAGTGAATGGTTAATGTACGCATTCTCGCCATTTTTATGGTCACAGGGTGGAAACATAGTGTCTGAAGACGGATCGACAGCGGAAGGTTATTTTAATGATGAAAACGCTGTTAAAACATTTACATTTATTCAGGATTTTGTTGAAGAGGGGTACACGACAATTACTCCAGTTGAAAAAGGATTTCATACTGGTGAGTACCCGATGAAGTTTGGTGGATCATGGACAATTGCAGAAATGGAAGACTATCCAGATGTAGAATATGGTGTTATGCCATACCCAACTTCTCCAGATACAAACGAGTTAGTTTCTCCATCAGGAAGTTGGCAGTATGCAATGGCTGCTTCATCTGAAAAGCAGGAAGCGGCTGGTGCGTTGATTGATTTCATGACTTCTACAGAATCTTTAACGGAAATCACTTTAGCAAATAGTGTGCTTCCGGCATCTCATTCAGTGGTTGAAGCGGTGCAAGATAAAGTTTCACCTCAAATGAACGTCTTGATTCAACAGAACGCAAACTCGGCTCATGCTCGACCAGTTTTACCGAATTATCCACAAGTTAGTAGAGTTTTCCAACAGGCAATAAGTGATTCCCTTTACTATGAAGAAAATGATGATATCCAAAAATTGTTAGATGATAAGACTGCTCAAATAGAAAAAGCATTGAAATAGTAGATAGGTTATTCCGACTTTGAATATTTCATAGTCGGAATACTCAAAAGGAGTTTTGACTAATGAATACTAATAAAAGAGAAACTTTAGCAGCATACTCATTTTTAACACCTGCACTAATATTATTAGGAACTTTCCTAGTTATACCTGCCTTGATGGCCATTTATTATGCTTTTACGGATTATTATTTATTAACACCAGATCAGCGTCAATTTGTAGGATTACAAAATTTCATTGAAATCTTTAAAGATCCTACTTTTATACAAAGTTTAAAAAATATCGCGCTATTTGTTGTTTTCGTCATACCCCTTCAAGTAGGTGCAGCTTTGGGATTAGCATTATTAATTAATAAACCAAGAAAAGGAAATATGTTTTTCAAGGTAGCTTACTTTTCTCCGGTAGTTTTGTCATTAGTTGTTATATCCGTACTGTGGTTGTATCTCTTAAACCCATCAGAAGGTTTGATTAATAGCTTAATAGCGAATATCGGAATTGATCCGCAGCCATTTTTAAGTAGTCCAAAGCAAGCGATGTTGACCATTGTTTTTGTTTCTGCTTGGCAGGGTGCTGGCTATCAGATGTTAATTTTTCTAGCAGGTCTTCAGAATATTCCAGCTACAGTTTATGAAGCGGGGAAAATTGACGGTGTGAACAAATGGCAAAACTTTTTTCATATTACGTTGCCTTTGTTAAAGCCAACTTCTGTATTAATTATGATTACGACATTGATTTCTGCCTTTAAATTAATTATCCAACCAATGGTTATGACACAAGGTGGACCAATGAATTCTACGATGACACCTGTCTATTATATTTACCAAACGGGATTCTCTGACCGAATGATTGGATACGCGAGTGCGATGACTGTTGTTTTTGGGATAATAATCGGAATTGTAACACTGTTGCAAAGTAGATTAACGAAGGGGGATGACATGTAATGAATAAGAAGCTTAAAAAGTCACTTGAATATTTTTTACTGATTTTGTTAGCTTGTATATTTATCATGCCTTTGATATGGATGATCGTCTCTTCAATGAAACCTGAAGCAGAAATTTATCTTGATATGGGCGGGATACGATCCGTGCTTCCCTCACTTGATTATTCTAAATGGTTTCTAACATATAAAGAATTATTTTCAAGATTTAATGTTCCTCAATATGTACTCAACAGTTTGATCTATGCAGTAACAATAACTGTAGGATCTATTGTAGTTAATGCAATGGCCGGTTTTGCTTTTGCTAAATTTGAGTTTAGAGGGAAGAAAATATTATTCGGTATATTACTCGTGTTGTTAATTGTGCCAATTGAAACAATAATCATTACTCAGTTTACTGTGGCGCATACTTTAGGGATTCTTAACACACGATTAGCAGTTGTTTTACCGATGATGGGGAACCTGTTTTTTATTTACCTGTTTCGTAACTTTTTTAAGGCTGTACCAGATGAAATTATTGAATCTGTCAAATTGGATGGGGCAAACAATTGGATAATCTTTTGGAAGATAGTACTACCAATGTCTAAACCTGCAGTTGCTACTGTTGGAACGTTATCATTTATCGCAAGTTGGAATGATTACTTATGGCCATTAATGGTACTGACAGATACAGAAAAGTTTCCACTGCAAGTAGCTATTGCAAACATAAATACAACCGATCCAGTTTATACCAATCAGGTAATGGCAATTCTTACAATTTCAACAATACCACTAATTATCGTTTATATCCTTGCGCAGAAATATATACTTCAGGGAATAGGTGGTTCTGGAACCGGAATTAAATAGAAAGAAATTAGTATAGAGGTTCAAAAAGTCACCAAATGATAAGCGGCGCATCTCTTCGTTGGCTTGTTCTTCCGGTCCTTAGAAACTTCGCCGTCTTGATCTGCTTGCTTCTAATTTACCGATTTTTTGAACACACACTTATAGGGGGATAACAATGTACACACTAAAAAAAGCGAATACTTACATCGAGGAAAATAGAGAGCGTGTAATAGCTGATTATAGAAATGATTATCATTTAATGGCACCAATTGGCTGGATTAATGATCCGAACGGGTTTATTTATTACAAAGGTGAATATCATCTGTTTTATCAATACTATCCGTATGAATCAGTGTGGGGCCCAATGCATTGGGGGCATTCAAAAAGTAAAGATTTAATAAGTTGGGAAGCAGTTCCAGTGGCTCTAGCTCCAGATCAAACGTATGACAAAGATGGTTGCTTTTCTGGTACAGCTATTGAAAAAGATGGAAAAATCTATCTGATGTACACTGGACATATTCTGGGTGAGACAGAAGAAGATACGAGACAAGTGCAATGTATCGCCGTATCCTCAGATGGCATTAACTTTGAGAAGGTTAAACAAAACCCAGTTATAACTGAAGCTGATTTACCTAAAAATGCAAAGCCACAGGATTTCAGAGACCCAAAAGTAATTAAAAAAGGAGATTTCTATTATTCTTTGATTGCTTCAAAAGCAGAAGATGGCGGAGGTCAAATTCTACTTTATAAATCTGTTGATTTACTAGACTGGGAGTTTGTTTCAGTTATGTTAAAAGGGACAAAAGATGAAGGGCCAATGTGGGAATGCCCTGATATATTTGAATTAGACGGCAAAGACGTTTTACTATTTTCTATAGATGGATTACCTAAAAAGGATAATAACTTCCTAAATACGCACTCTGTTCTCGCTATTACTGGGAAAATGAATTGGGAAAATGGGATTTTTGAAAAAGAAACAGAGGAAGAATTAGATTACGGTCTAGACTTTTATGCCCCCCAAACGATTGAAGATGACAAAAATAGAAGAATCATGATCTCTTGGATGCAAATGTGGGGAAGAAACATTCCAACAGAGACGAAGCAACATGGTTGGGCTGGATCGATGACGTTACCAAGGGAACTTTTTATTAAAAACAAACATGTCTATCAAAGACCTGTTTCAGAAATCAGAAATTACTATACGAATAAACAAAGTTACAATACTATTAAATTATCAGATGAAGCAAAAGAGTTTGAAACGTTATCAGCTCAAGTTAGTGCCATCGAATTAGTAATAGATGTAAAATCCGGAAAAAGACTCGACTTAGAAGTTCGGTCCAATGTGGATGAAAAAACACTGTTAACCTATGATTGTGATACAAATATTTTAGAGTTAAATCGGATAAATAGTGGGATCAAATTGATTGGTAAGGAAGAAGAACTTGTGTTTAAGCGCTCCGTTTATTGCGAGCCAGACAACAATAAAATCGATTTAGAAATTTTCCTAGATAGGGCATCGATAGAAGTATTTGTAAATCAGGGCAAATACACGTTAACTTCTACTATATATCCAACAAAAAAGGCGGATAATATAAAAATTACCGCTGAAGGCGAAGTTGAGATTATTCGTCTAGATAAATGGGATATAGAGGTTTAATGATGAAAAAAGTATATACAATTGGCGAGGCTCTAATCGATTTTATTCCGCACGAAGTAGGCGTTCCTATGAGTGAGGTCGACAGTTTCAAAAAGTCACCTGGGGGCGCACCTGCTAATGTTGCAGCTACGATTGCAAAACTGGGAGGAAAGAGTGCTTTTATTGGTCAAGTTGGAGAAGATATGTTTGGCTACTACTTAAAAAAAGTGTTAGCTGAAAATAATGTAGATGTTACCCACATGTTACACACGAATAAAGCCAACACGGCATTAGCATTTGTTGCGTTAAAACAGGGTGGCGAACGAGAATTTGCTTTTTACCGGAAACCTAGTGCTGATATGCTGTTAGAAAGTGATTATATAAAAACGATTACCTTTACGGACAATGATATCTTACATTTTTGCTCTGTTAGTTTAATTGAAAGTGAAGTTAAATATGCACATATTGAAGCAATCAATAAAATGAAGGAACAAGGCGGACTAGTCGTATTTGATCCTAATGTAAGAAAGAACCTTTGGGATGATCAAGCATTATATGCAGAAACGATTCAAGCGTTTATTCCTTATGCGGATGTATTAAAAGTAAGCGATGATGAACTAAGCTTTATTACGGGGAAAGATACAGTAGAAGAAGGAATTAAACATCTTTTGTCTAAACCTATACAGTTATTAATACTAACAAAAGGCAAGGATGGCGTGACGTTTTTTATAGGTGAAAAGGCAATAAGTGTGTCAGGATTTGATGTGCAGACGATTGATACGACTGGAGCAGGAGATGCGTTCATTGGCGCATTCTTATATCAATTTTCATCTATAGATAAAAAAATCCTAGACTTAACTCGAGCTGAATTATTTGAAATGGGGACTTACGCTAATTCTGTGGCAGCAATGGTCACAATGAAAAATGGTGCGATTAGTGCATTACCAACAGCGGAGGAAGTATCAAATTTTCTTTTTGAAAATAAATAATGAAGTGGTTTTAATCAAACTTCGTTTAAAAACAAATCGTAAGCCTTTACATGAACTTTATAGCATGCTATATTGGAGTCATAGATTATATATATAACTTATGGATTGTTACTGATTAGCAGGCAAAACCTAAGTTGCTTTAAGGGGTGGAAGGAGTTTCTTCTAATTTCTTAAGCAACTTAGGTTTTTTTATTGCCATAGGTTTATATATAATATATTCACTTATTTCATTACATAATAGGTGAAAGACTGCTAGATCAAATAATTTTATGAGGTGATAATTATGTCAAACGTATTTCCAAAAGGATTCTTATGGGGTGGCGCTACTGCTGCTAACCAATTTGAAGGCGGATTTCATGAAGGCGGTAAAGGGCTTAATTTAGCAGACGTACTACCTGGTGGCAAAGAAAATAGACTTAAGCTTTTATCAGATACTGGCTTTGATTTTGAAATGGATAAATCCAAATATACTTATCCTAATCACGAAGGTATTGATTTTTATCATCGTTATAAGGAAGATATCGCTTTATTCGCAGAAATGGGCTTTAAAACATTTCGTTTGAGTATTGCATGGTCACGTATTTTTCCAAATGGTGATGAATTAGAGCCAAATGAAGAAGGCTTAGCGTTCTATGATCGAGTCTTTGACGAGCTTGCAAAATATAATATTGAACCATTAGTAACAATTGCGCATTATGAAACGCCATTACACCTTATTAAAGAATATGGTGGCTGGAGAAATAGAAAACTGGTTGACTACTTTGAGCGTTATGTAACGGTTCTTTTCAATCGCTACAAAGATAAAGTGAAATATTGGTTAACATTTAATGAAATAAATGGTGCTACACACATGCCGATACTTGGACTAGGTTTTTCACCTAAAAATGAAGAAACACGTCTTCAAGAAAGCTTCCAAGGACTGCATCATCAGTTTGTTGCAAGTGCAAAAGCTGTCCAATTGGGGCATGAGATTATTCCTGAATCACAGATTGGTTGTATGCTAATCTATGCACCGGTTTATGCGTTTGATTCTAATCCGGAAAATGTTACGTTTGCACAGGAAGAGGCTCGTATATTCAATAATTTCTGTGGAGATATCCACGTTCGTGGTGAATATCCAACCTTTACTAACCGTTACTTTAAAGAAAACAAAATAGAATTAGATATACTAGATGGAGACTTAGAGTTAATTAAAGAAGGCACAGTAGATTTCATTTCATTCAGTTACTACATGTCTCGTACGGATAAGAAAAATAAAACACCTGAAGAAATTGGACAGGGAAATTTAATTGGTGGCGTGAAGAATCCATTCCTAAAAGCAAGTGATTGGGGCTGGGAAATTGATCCAGAGGGTCTTCGTATTGCTTTAAATGAATTATATGGTCGTTATCAAGTACCGTTATTTATTGTAGAAAACGGATTAGGTGCTTATGACAAGGTCGAAGAAGATGGATCGATCAACGATGATTACCGTATCGACTACTTACGTGGACACATTAATGCAATGAGAGAAGCGATTAAGGATGGCGTCGAAGTGATGGGTTATACGTCATGGGGATGTATCGACTTAGTAAGTGCCTCTTCAGGTGAAATGTCTAAACGTTATGGTTTCATTTATGTGGACAAGCATGACGATGGCAGCGGATCATTAGAACGCAGTAGAAAAAAATCATTCTTCTGGTATCAAAATGTAATTGCAACAAATGGAGAAGAACTGTAACCCGCACGTTGGAAGGGGAGGCAGTGGACGGTTCTCTGCTTCCTTCAGATTTTTTATACTATAAAGGTACCTGGTAAATCAAATGGACGAATGTCTTTTGAACTTATCAGGTACCTTTTTTTGTGTGGAAATATACGCACTTTAAAATCGAACATTCGTTCTTTAATGATGATTTTTTTATGGTATAATCTAGTAAGATAATGTTCTGTTAAGGAGAGGTCGGCTAACCCCACTTGAAAGGGGGTTGCCTATGGGTATGTATAAAAGTTTTAGGCTGCTGTTTGGTTTTGGCACCTTCTTGATTGCACTACTCGCATTGATCGCAACGTTGATCAATAGAAAATAGACCTCCCTATTTACCCACAAGTGACTAGGTGAGGTCTATCGCTAGATAGCCGATCCCCTGGGGGAACCGCTTATCTATAAACCACAGTTGACGCTGTGGTTTATTAGTATATGATTAGCTTACTAAAATTATAACATATTGCATTAAAAATGGAAATATAAAGGATTAAAGCTAGCGTGACCGATTTTGGAAGATATACAAATATTAAAAGGCAGAATTCGATTGAAAATCACGTTTATTCGCTCAAAACACGTTATATGATCAGCGTGACAGGCTAATAAATTACAATTTGATTCTTCCCTTTATCTTTTGCGTCATACAAGGCTCTGTCTGCTTTTTCAAGCATTGCTTTCATATCTGATTCATTTAAAAATGAAGCACCGCCAATCGATACACTCACTTTTATTGGGTACGAAATGTCTTCCTGAATCTTGATCTTATTGATATTCTTAATAATTCTTTCTGATACATAACTTAACTCTTCATTTGAAGTTTCGGGTAAAATAATGGCAAATTCATCGCCACCTATTCGAGCACATGTGTCGGAGTCACGGGTAGTTTCAAGAAATACCACCGAAATTTCTTTTAATACGAGGTCACCTATTGTATGTCCATAAGTATCATTTAATCCCTTAAAGTCGTCTATATCAACATACAATACAGATAAAGAACTATTATTTCGATTGGAACGTTTCATTTCTATTTGAAATTCTTTATCAAAGTACCTTCTATTGTACAAATTTGTTAGTGAATCAGTATGTACGCGTTTTTTTAACTGTATTTCCAGAAGCTTTTGTTTTGTTATATCAACATGGCGTATTACAATTCCTTCGATACCATATTCATTTTCCTTCATTCTTGTTGCTTGCATAGTAAACCAGCGTTTAACATGAGGGGAATGACATGGATATTCATGCGTGAAATAATCAAGTTCACAGCTAATAATTGCATGTAAACCGTTCGAAACTTTTGTGTTTTCTTTCGAGACTTGCATGTAATTTGCCCCAACACCAAGCTTTGATGAATCTCCACTATTACTCTCGGCAAAATTCATCCATTCATCGTTAGTGTAAATAATTTTACCTGAATGATCAAGTAAACATATCTGATCTTTTATTGAATTCAAGATAGAAGAACTAATTTCTATATCCATTCAATATCCCCACCGTTTCTTTTAAAATGAGGAGATTAAGTTCTGTAACATCCTCTGCCTACCTTGATATCTATAAAGTTACCTTTAGGATATTACCCTAGATCATTGGCTTAAAACATTTTTGAAATCTTTAAGTCTATATTTTATCATAAAAAAGAAAAATGCCTAATGAAGTTGCCTCATTTGTGGTGACCAATTTTGCTTGAAGATATACAATAGAAGGTAGAAGAGTAAAAAGGGGGCTTTTATATGAGTGAGCAAGCACCGATCGTAATCATTGGCGCGGGGCTGTCTGGGATCATGGCTGCATTAACTCTAAAGGAAAAGGGTTGTCAGAACATCATCCTAGTGGAGAAGAGCCGAAGCGTTGGTGGCAGAATGGCAACACGTAGAATTGAAAAAGGCAAGGTCGATCATGGCGCACAATTTTTCACAGTACGAACTAAAAAGTTCCAAGCGTTTGTTGACGAGTGGCTAGAAAAAGGTAGCGTGAAGCATTGGTTTGGCAACGATTATCAGCGTTATATGAGCGTTGATGGTATGAATGCTTTTGCAAAAAAGCTAGCAGAGGATATTTCAGTACGTTTGCAAACAAGAATTACAGTAATTAAGAAAAATGCCACTGGATACACGCTTACAACAGGTGAGGGTGAAACAATTGATGCCAGGGCTGTTATTGTGACAGCACCAGCCCCGCAGGCGAAGACATTGCTTGAAAACAATGACTTACAGGTGGATGCGAAAGTTTTACAGAAGCTTGACGCGATTGTCTTCCAGCCATGCTTTGTTGGTTTATTTCATTTGCAACAGCCAACAAATTTACCGAACAATGGGCACCTTGATAGTGAATTACCAGATGGTGTGTTGCGTATTGTTGACCACGAGAAAAAAGGGATTTCGGAAATGCCAACTATCAGCGTCTATATGACTGGTGATTGGAGCAAAGCGCATGATGATAGGAGCGATGAAGCAATTTTAGAAAAGATAAAGCAGGTAACAAATGCGTATTTGGATGTTGACTCTGTTATTTCGAGTCAACTGAAAAAATGGCGTTATGCAGAGGCAGTTCAATTTTTGCGCGAGCCTTTTCTGAATACGAACCTTGAACATCCTTTATTAGTAGCAGGTGATGCATTTCTTCATCCACAGGACATAGCGAACCGCACGCGTTTAGAAAGTGCATTCATTTCAGGTGTTACGGTTGGTGAAGAACTGGAAATATTACTTAAATAAGGATTATGTGGGTACAATTAAGGGTAGATCAACATAGAAAGAGCCTTATCCTAGGATAAGGCGATATGTTATGATATTTATAGAATAAAGATGGCGTACGTTTGAAGTGGATGGCTATGCTCTAAAATAGTAATAGGAGAGTTCAATATGTTAATTCAATGCACGAAAAAGCTTTTAACTGAGTTAAAGCTAAAGCCAACAGTGGCTACAGAAGAAGAACCGTTATTTTCTTGGCATGCGAATATTTTGACAGTGAATCGTAGGAAGACGCTTGTACTGATGAATGATAGTAATCGCTATATTATTGTGCTTTATGGATTAAAGGCAAAGGATTTCAAAAAAATAGATGAGTTGATCGTGCAAGCTATTCGTGAAATATATCAAAAAGAGAACATAAAGGAAGAAGTTATTGAGGCGTTTATTGCTCAGTCTAAAGAAATAACTTTTACTTCGACAAAAAACAGACAAAGCGTTGCTAGACTAAATAAAGCGTGTGAGAATGTCTACGTTATGGAAGATGATCTAGATCAAAATTCGATGTATCAAGTTGCTTTAAGTAAGCGGGCAAGTCGTTTGATTGTTGGAAGTGGAAATAATGAATATGTAAAGCCAAATGAAGCGTTATGTAGTGATTTAGAAGGGTTGGCAAAGGGACCAATTTATTATTCAGAAGCGATTGTTCTTAAAGTGACACTGGAACTGAAGAATGCTTCTATTTGGCGTCGAATCGTTGTTCCAAAGCGTATGACTTTCCCAGATTTACATAAGACACTACAAAGAATATTTAACTGGCATGATTATCATCTGCATAACTTTGCTATTTTTGCAGGTAAACCATTTGATCCTGACAGAATGAAATCAAAGGAAAATCGCATACCGGTTGCCAATATTGTTTGCGATGAAGAGTTTCTTGAACATGATTCGGACATCCCTGAAAAAATAGAAACTGGGGAAAGGATTTCAGATTATCTTCCGGCTGAAATAACATACATCTATGACTTTGGCGATGATTGGCGGCACAACATTGTTGTTGAAGATTTTATCAATGACTATGATCTAAGTCATCCGACATGTTTAGCGGGCGAAGGCGATGCACCACCTGAAGACGTTGGTGGAGAACATGGTTATGAAATGTTTCTGGAAATTATCGAAGATCCAACACATCCAGACCATCAGCACATGGAAAGCTGGGGGGAAAGTCAAGGATACGAAAAATTTGATATCGAAATGACAAATCGAAGACTGAAGTATATCTAAGGAAGCAGGGGACGGTTCTCTGCTTCCGTCAGACTTTTTTTGCAGTTCGATATCTTTATGAAATGATTTTTTCTCTAAGTAAATTGGAAGGTACCTGGTATTTCAAATGGGCAAATGTCTTTTTTGAATACTAGGTGCTTTTTTAAAAAAATAGTTATTAATACTTCACAATTGTTGTGATACCACATGCTGTTACATACTTTTTATGACTTAATTCTTCTACCCATTTTTTAGGGTTTAACTGATAAGTTCCATTATTATTTTGGTATATTAAACGGCTAACATTAATTAGAATTGGTTTAGGCTCATCCAGCAATCTTCTCTGATAACTCTCAAAATCGTGTTGATTTGGAAAATGTACAAGTTCCAAAACTTCTCCTTCTTCCATGTATTTTTCAAGATACAATAAAAATAATCGATTAGCAGCACCAGAGATTTCATACATGTATGGCAAGGTAAAAACTTCTTTGACCATATCTCCCCATCCATCTACTTCGCTCACCGTCAGGCTTATAAAATCTTCCATTGAATCAAAGACAGTACGATTATTATACGTTTGAATTTCATCAGGTATTATAAAAGGTTTGGATGACGCTAAAAATGTAATTGCAGACATAGTTCAATCACCTACATTGTATTATTTGTTGAACAATCTCCTAAATATTTACGATCCATTTTTCATTATCTTATCAGATCTGTGTACTCTTAAAAATAGAAGCACCATGGACACCACGACAAAAAACACCCAATAACTGACATTGTATACGGCCAATGCTATTGCAATAACTGACAATAGTATAGCCGAAATTAATCCAGACACTACTTTTACATCTTTCAAAACTTTGTAATTCATAATTTGCATCTCCTTTGATAAAGATCTGAAGTTAAAGGGAGCACACTAGACATTAAACTAAAATCCCTACTTAATGATTAGCATTTCGTTATTATCAAATTCCCAATTAGCAGCATAAGCTACTTCCCAATGATAACCATCTGGGTCTGAAAAATAGCCACTATAACCACCCCAAAAAACATATTCGGGAGACTTCACTATTTTCCCTCCTGCTTTTTCAGCTTGCTTCATTACTTCATCTACTTCTTCAACTGAAGTCGCATTATAAGCAAAGGTAATACCCGAAAATCCCTTGCTAGGAAGTTGTTCTTTTTGATTTATGTCTTTTGATAATTCCACTAATGGATAGAGAGCCAATTTGGTTCCTTTATTGTTAAAGAATACAATACCAGGACTTTTCTCGTTAACAGAAGTTTCAAATCCTAAACCATCTCTATAAAAGATTAATGATCTATGCAAGTCATTTACACCCAAGGTTATTATGTTAATCCTGTTCATTCTATACACGCTCCCAATTTTTTAGTTTTATGTACCATTATATAACAATTATTCCATTATTTATAGATATAACTAGTCTTTTATAACTATATATTGCTTTACTAGATTAGATGAATTACAATTATAAATACAATGATTTGACAATTCTCTACAAAATACGATAAAAAGAGTGATTTAATTTGACTATACTACAAAAATCCTATAAATGGCTTATTATCCTAACAGGATGCAGTGTCTTTTTTTTGCATCCTGTCTTTACGGCTTCACTGGATATAAATGATTGGAAAGAATGGAGATTAATTATACTTCTAATCGTTTCATTACTATTAGCCTATCGATATATTATTATATTGCCGCCCAATGGTAATAGTTTTAGCTTGGATTCATCCATTTATATCGCTTCCGTTTTTATATTTGGAATCAACGTGACATTATTAATCCTATTATGTAGCAGTTTGGTTTTGGCCACTTATGTTAGTCATCGTCAGACAAAATGGTATGATCAATTATTCAATTTAGCAACATATACGATTATGATTAGCACCTCTTATTATGTCTTCATTTTAACAGGAGGAGAATTGGGCTATATTGACATAGAAAATGCTGTATCCTATTTATTAGCCATTATTAGTTATGGCCTAATAAATATTATAATAGTTGGTTGTGTTTTCTTGGCTAGATATGAATATCGATTATATGCATTATTAAAAGATATTCTAGTAGAAGCAATTCCGAACTATCTGATCATATATCTATTAGCTTTCGTACTGATTTCCTTATTGGAGTTATACGCTATATTTGGATTAGCGCTATTCACAATAATGATAGTAGCATTTTCATTCGTTCTTAAAAAATATTTCGAGTTATATGAACAAGTCTATAATGATAAGATATATATCGATCAAATTATGAGTGCTTTAACAATTGGTATGCTAACACTTAATGATGAAACTGGAGAAATTATTCTGAATGATGCTGCCGCTATAATACTAAAGAAGAGTAAAGCTGAAATAAGTGATCTTCTTTTGTCAGATACTAGTATGTCTGAAAATCATTCATTTTGGAGAATTGTACGGAATAAAAAGAATATTCTTAATAAAAAAGTGCTATACAAGACAGAAATTAAAACATATGTATTGTTAGTTTCGCAAACAGAACTCATTAATCATTCGAATGAAGTAAGTTCACGTGTCTTTCAATTTTTAGATATAACGGAAAGTGATGCTATTGAAAAACGGATGTCTCAATCAGAAAAACTCGCAATGCTTGGGGAGTTATCTGCAGGTGCAGCACATGAAATCCGTAACCCATTAACAATTATTAAAGGATTTATGAGTCTTATGAACGTTTCTCTTTCTGAAAAAGAACAAGAGAAGTTCCATGTTTCTTTTATGCTTAATGAACTTGACCGAATTAATTACATCGTAGAGGACATGCTAAAACTTGCCAAACCAACTGAACCAGAAGTATCAGAAACGGACATAAAAGTAATAATTGAAGCGTTTATTAACAATTATAAGGATTCTGCCGGAGCGGATAAGATACAATTTGAACTGTTACTTGATAATGCACAGGTAATGGTTGATCATAAACAGTTACAGCAAGTATTCTACAATCTAATTAGAAATAGTACGGAATCGATGGGGCATGTAGGAATCATCCGAATGGTTTCAAAGGTGAAATATGGACAGTATCACCTGTATATTGAGGATACAGGGAACGGAATTCCTGTTGAACTACAGTCGTCGATATTCAAACCATTTATGACAAATAAAGATACAGGAACTGGATTAGGTCTCTCAATTATTAAACGCATTATTGAATCACACCAGGGCGAAATCTCAATGGAATCAAGCTCTGAAAAAGGATCAATATTTCTAATAACACTACCAATAGTAAGGTGATTAGGAAGCAGGGGACGGTTCTCTGCTTCCTGTAATATTATTCTGATTATTTTCTAATGGGATTCTTTTGTCACGAACTTTTTTAGCAGCATAGATGAATACGTATACTAAAACGAATGCAAATCCTACTTAATTATTAAGCACCTGTTGCAATCCATCATCCTCTAGTATTTCAAAATAGTTTAGCTTTTTTGTATCGTTCACACGCGCACGTCCACTTACTAGTGATTCTTCATTTTCACCATAAGAAACATTTACTGTGAAATTGTATAAACCGTCTTCGTTCTGGTTTTTCTCCAGGCTTATTTCAGTAGTCTGCAAAGGGTAATTAGAATAATAAGCTGGCACCTGATACATAAAGGCGTAGGTTGTCAGGTATTCTTGATACATCTCTTCTGTAAAATAAGCACCATACTTTTCTTCAAGAAAGGCATTTAACGCTGTATGCTCTTCTGGCATCGCGTTAGTTGTGCCATCTAAGATCGTCGCATTTTCAGGAGACTCTATTAAACGAATTAACGCTTCATCAGCCGTAGAAAATTGTTCATTTAAAACCTGCTCGATCACTTTCTCTTTCCCTTGATCATCGGTAAAGAACCACTGCCTTCCAACAAAAAAAACGATTAATCCCACTATCAAAACAATGACGACACCAATAATCAAGTGACGAAACGACAATCCATGCGCTTTCGATTTATCGTTAATACCCATTAGCTCAACACCTCCTAAAGGAAGCAGGGGACGGTTCTTTGCTTCCACCAGACTATTCTATACTAAAGATAATTTCTACAAAGAAGCGTTAAAATCCTTCTTATCTTATCAAACTGATTTCCTTAAAAATAGATTAGTAATTTAACTAGTTGGCATTAAATAAAAAAGACTTGGAATTAGCTCCAAGCCTAAATAGCTTTCTCTACAATCAATCACTTTTAATTTTATTCTTCAATTTATCCGCAAGTGAACGACTGGATTTGTCTTAAGCTTGTTCCGAAATAAACCCATCTAAATCCATTCCAGCGGTATCCAGAAACAGAATTTCGACCCAAGAAGATTGGGTAAAACCAAAATTCTTGAAAGCCTCGCATCCATACATACGTAAATCTGAATAAACATCTTCTAATACTCCCAGGATCAACAGCAAACGCTTGGGCTTGCTGTGTTTGTGCGGGAACATAAGATGGTGGTGGTGAAGATGGAGGTCCGGCTTCTGGACCTTGACCCTGACCAGGCGGTGCAAATGGCGGTGGTGAACCTGGAAAACCTGATGGTGGTTGCATCTGACCTCCTGCCCATGGCAAACCAGGAATGATTTGTCTCTCATCTACAGTTCCATAAGAATAGTTATTTGATTGAAATGGCATGGAATAAGCATAAGTATCTTGACCATAGATACTATTCCAATATTGTTGTTCATCATTAGAATACAAAATATCACTCCTCAACTTTTGTCCATACCATCCTATTCATTAGGCATTTGTTTATAAACTTGGACTACATTAAATGTGTGAATGCCTATATAATATTCTTAAAACATATTAAAAAACTGAAGAGCCGACAATATGCTCTTCAGTGAGGAATGAGAAATACGCTGCAAGATTCGGTTATGGCGTGTTATGCTTTAGGAATAGAAAGATGCACCAACAATAATCAAAAGAATAAATAATACAACAATCAACACAAAACTTTCATTACTTTGACACCCCATAAGTATTCACCTCCTTCAAACAATATATAGTATTAAGTTTTTGAAAATTTGATTGGGCAAAAAAGGAAGCAGAGAACCGTCCCCTGCTTCCTATTAATCTATAAGTGAGGTCGTTGTGAATGGATAAAAGAATAGAAGAATTAATTGATCGTACGAAAACAAAATTTGGTTTAGATAACTACTACTTACAGCGTCATAGTATTTCACGAGATGTCGACATTTTCAATGTTACGAACTATACACTTTGTATGGAGTGGTTTCCGAAGCATATAACGGAACGAGAGGATGATGATTTAAACCCTGATGGTACAGCGGTTATTGAAATTGATATAAATAGCCATAAATATAAACGTGTTATTTTGGTCATGGGTGAGACTTATGCAAATAATGGGGTTTCGTTTGCCAATCTTGATACAAAAGCTATTATTAAATGGATTGAACAGGAAACAGGATTTATCTATGGGAAGCAATTTCAACTAGATAAAGAGGAAGAAGGAAAACTTTATTTTAAAGAAGGTATTGATGGTGTTGCGGTTTCACCTTCTGGATATATTGACCTTAAATTTAATCAGGAAGGCAAGCTGACTTTCTTTGCAGTCGATGGTCAATTTACTTCAAAAGAGATGGTTAAAGAAGAAACGTATACGCTCACCTTTGAAAAAATAAAACATTTGGCAATGGAACAATTGAATTTGGTTGAATTCCCTTCCGGTGAACAGGAAAAACGCATTCCTGTTTATGCTGTGGATGAAATTTACATTACAAATGATGGGATGTCAACGATTCCATTTGAATTCATAGTAGATGTAAGGTCTTATTTGAAAATAGATAAAACAATTATTTGGAACGATCCAATCGATAAACCGTTTGATAGGAAAGAGATTAGTTTGAATCAACATGTATCAGTAGAACAAGCATTTTCGTGTGAACCATCACCTGCCTCTTTCCCAATTACAAAGGATGAGGAAGAAAAATGTCTGATGGCAGTCGAGAAATTATTGCGTCAAGAGTTCCCTGATGACACTGGAAAGTGGATAATTAAAACGTTAAATCGAGACAAAGGTTATATTCATGCAGTATTAAGAGCTAGCCATCAGGACAACCCTATCTTTGTCTTCCAAAGAAAATTAGTGATTATAATTGATGCGAAGAGCCTTCAAGCAGTCAATTATATCGATAACAAACCATTGTTGGAGATGTATACTGATCAATTTCAAGCACCTGATAAAGTCACGATCTCGAAAGAAGAGGCATTTAAGAAAATGGAAGAATTGTTTGAGCTAAAACCTTATTATGTCTATGACTTTGAACAAAAACACTATGTCTTATGCGGAAAATTAGATTGTCAATATGGTGTCCATGCTGGGAGCGGTGAAGTCATTTCTTTAAGTGATTTGTAGTTTGATTGGTGTAGAAGGAAAGTTTGAAATTGGAAAAATATTTGACGATGCGATGAATAGTATGCAATGAGAAGCTCCTTCTAAGGAACAATGCTTAAGTATTATATCAATTGTGAATGAGATTTAGTATTCTATAATCATACATGACTTGTTCGAGGAACAGGGTAATAGCATCCTTTCAGGGTGTTTTTTTGTTTGTTTATATGCGATTGACATTTGACACTACTTTGTTATACTATATACTGGTAGTAAGTAATACTAAATACCCTAGTTAAAGCGTATTAAAAAATATAGTTAATTACAAATGGGGTGATGAGTTTGGAATATATCACAGAAATGCTGAAAGGGGTTCTTGAGGGTTGTGTGCTTGAAATAATCAGCCGTGGTGAAACGTATGGCTATGAAATAACGCAACAGCTGCGAGACCTTGGCTTCACTGATGTGGTTGAAGGTACAGTTTATACGATTACGATGCGGCTTGAGAAAAACGAACTGGTAGATATCGAGAAAAAAGCATCCACTAAGGGACCACCAAGAAAATTTTACACACTCAACGAAGCGGGTCAAGAGCATCTTGAAACCTTTTGGAAGAAGTGGGAATTCGTTTCAAGCAAAATTAACGAACTCAAAACTAAAATAAAGTAAAAAGGAGAATGAATATGAGTATTTTTGAAAAAATTATCGGAAGTATGGATGACAAGCGGGAATGGAAAGCGATGGAGGCCCGTGCGAAGGCACTTCCAAGTGAGTACCACAACGCTTACAAAGCTATTCAAAAATATATGTGGACCACTGATAGTCCTACAGACTGGAAGGAAATCAAACGTATCTTTGGTGGCATTCTCGAACTTTTCGAACATGGGGCTGCAGAAGGCAAGAAAGTCACTGACCTTACAGGTGAGGATGTGGCTGATTTTTGCGACGAACTTGTGAAGGATTCAGAAACGTGGAGAGATAAATATCGTGAAAAGTTAAATGAGACGATTGGTCGTGACTAACGACGAAATAGTAGCAATGACTAAAAAGTATTGACTGGGTTTGGAGAAGAGTTAATGAGTCAAGATTTACGTCTATAGGCAATACAGTTAAGAGCACAATAATCCACTTGTGCTCCTTTTTTATTACTCAATTTTTTGGAAGGTGATATATGGTGAAATTTTAAAAAGGAAGCAAAGAACCGTCCCCTGCTTCCTCACCCTGCTTCCTCATTATAGTGTATGTATTAATTTCCACAGGGAAGGCTTTTAGTATACAAAATATGTGGGGGTGTGTTCTGAAATGGATATTGCTATTATGGGGGCTGGCCTCTCTGGTTTAGCATGTGCGATCACGCTTGAAAAAAATGGTGTTACGCCAACAATATATGAAAAACGTAGTAAAGTTGGAGATCGTTTTGTTAACGGAGAAGTTCTGCTGTCTATTTTCTCAAGACCAGTTCATGATTCTATTGCATCATTGTCAGAGGAATATGGAATTTTTCTTAAGCCCACTTCGAACATCCAGAAGATGGAGATTTTTTCGAAAAATGAAATGACAATTATAGAAGGACAGTTAGGTTTTACGAATATTCGTGGTAGGGAAGAGGATTCATTTGAAAAACAGCTAGAACAACAAACTAAATCAGCGATTCATTTTAATTCAGAACAAACATATGAACAATTGCTTCATGAACATTCACATGTGGTCATGGCAACTGGAGACGGAGATTATGTAAAGAAGACACGAAATTTCAAAGAAGATTTAACCGTTTCGATAAAAGGTGCGACAGTTGAAGGGACTTTTGACCGTTATAGTGTAATGACATGGATTGATTACGACCTAGCACCTTTCGGGTACTGCTATCTTATCCCACTTTCAGAAAAAAAAGCAAATATCTCGATAGCCATCCCAGACTTGCCTGAAAATGCGGATGTAAACATTAATAATCTATGGAGTCTTTTTTACGAAAAAGTACGTACGCAGTTGAAACAAGAACTACCAATAACCGATCAGTACCAAATTACCCGTTATCCAATGGGGATTTGCAACTCAGAACGAATAGGAAATACTTTTTTTGTTGGGAATTGTTTCGGAACGATGATGCCTTTTATGGGCTTTGGACAGTATGCCTCTATACTGAGTGGAGTTTATGCAGCCTATGATTTGTGCGGTTTAGGCAAATATCAGGAGTTAATGAAACCACTTCGTCAGAGCTATCAAGATTCAATTGTTTTAAGAAGGTCGATGGAGCAATTATCTAATAAAGGTTTGGACCGAATTATCCACTCGCTCCAAGGTAACTGGGGCGAAAAGTTGTTCCACACGACACGCATTAACCCACTAAAAGTCGCAAGCTATTTACTTCGACCCTATATAAAAATGAAAAAAGAAGGGACCAGATAATGAGAAGCCCAAAAGAAATGCCTCTTACCGCCGCTGAACTTGGCTATCTATGGACGGGTTATTCTATTAATGAAATGTCAAAGTGGTATTTAATATTATTTCGTGCGCAAGCACAGGATGAAGAAATGAAGGATTTATATACATATGCGTTAGAGAGTGCAAATGAAATCCTTATTGAACGGAAAAGATTACTCAATAACGATGGGTATCCGAACGCTATTGGCTTTTCAGAAACGGATATTGATGAAAGCGCGCCAACTTTGTTTTCAGATCGATTTTTGCTGTACTATTTGCATAATGGTACCCGTCTAGGTCTTGAATTTCACTCTAGATCGTTAGCTTCAGCAACAAGAGTAGATATTCGTAAATATCATAGTAATTGTGTGATTTCTACTATTCAACTACATGAGCGAGTAGTGGATATGCTTCTTAACAAAGGGTTATATTGGAGAACACCGACATTACCAGCGCCGACTTCTCCGGAGTATATTCAAAAATCCGCTTATTTAAATGGATGGCATGGAGATAATCGTCCATTGAATAGTATGGAGCTTGCTAACCTATATCAAATCATGGATCTCCTCATGATCATAGAAACAATGTGTAGAGGCTTTACCCAGACTGCTGACTCTGAGGAAATCGCAGAAATATTTCAAAATGGGGTAACAGTAGCAAAAAAACAATATCATGCATTGGGTGAATTGTTAGAGAAAGATGCATTACCAATTGCCCCTAGTTTATCAGCAGAAATAACTGACACGAAGAAAAGCGTGTTATCCGATCGAATTATGGTAACGCATGTAGCAGGATTATTTGGTTCCTTATTGTCCCAATATGGCTTTTCTCTTGGTGCTGCAATGAAACATGATTTAGTTACAACGTATTCCGCACAATTTGCTAAAGCCGGCGCTTTTTCCGAAAAAATCACGCGATTACTTATCAAAAAAGAATGGTTGGAAAAGGTGCCAGGAGCTAAATGATGACTTTAAAAGTCTTGCTATTTTTACGTGTTAGCTAATAAAAAAGACTATCCTTGTACAAAAAAATATGGTAACCTACTATTGTTAACCTTTGTTTTTTTAGGTTAACAATAGTAAACATATAGGGGGATCATCTTTTGACTACGAGTAAATCAAAACTAAGAGGAATTATTTTATGTGGTATTTTTGCAGCTGTAACAGCGGTATTGGCACAAATTGAGGTTCCACTACCAATTGTACCTATTAGTGGCCAAACATTGGCAGTAGGGTTAACGGCAACGATTATTGGTAGTAGGTACGGTGCGATTGCAATGACTTGTTATGCTTTATTAGGGGCAGTAGGTTTACCGGTTTTTGCTGGATTTAAAGGTGGATTACAAGTATTAATTGGTCCAACCGGTGGATACATATTCGGCTTTATAGTCGCAGCATTTGTAACAGGCTTTATTTTAGAAAAAACAAAACATACTATAACAATGGCTTTGGTGGCCAACACCGTTGGAATGATTATTACGCTTATATTTGGTGCGATTCAGCTGAAATTTATATTGGATTTGACTTGGAATCAAGCGCTAGTGGCAGGGATTTATCCGTTCATTGTAGTTGGACTGATCAAGGCATATTTAGCTAGTTGGCTCGGAATTACTGTCAGAAAAAGATTAATTCAAGCTAATCTAATTGACCCTAGACCGACAAACAAAATAGCAGCATAAGAATAGAAAATACGAAAGAACCCTCCTATTAAATAGGTAGGGTTCTTTCGTTAGCAAGATGAATAAGGGTACATTATTATTCCTTTGGTTCTAAATCTTCAAGAGAATCAATATCCATATAAGATGGTACAGCTAAACCGGTCCTTGCGCCATCTAAGTTTGGTCCCAAATCATCAAATTCACCTTCGTGTTGCTCGTATAAATATGCGTGTGTTACTGGCATCCATACTGCTAATGAAGCATCAGCACTTCCAGTTGCTATAGCCTCAAACATTATAGCAGGATCAAGTCGTGTAAGTGTCACATCAAATCCTTGTTGTTCTAATACGATTTTAGCAACATTTGCTGTAAAAATGGCATCATCCCATGGTAAAAGAGCGATTTCGATAGCATTACCATCCACAGAATCTATATCTTTGGTCCATTCTGCTACGGTTTCTTCATTGGTATTTGCCCAATCCTTGGCTACTTCTTCAAATTCCGTTTCCTGAGCTTCTAATAATGCATTTTCTACATCTGGTAGCTCCAATTGTATGCGATCAAGAATTGTATAAGCTTCAGGCATTTCATCCTTTAGGCCTTTTCTAACAATAGTGTTAATCTTTCCTGCATCTCCAAAAATACCTTTTGGATCCTCTAAATATTTTAGATCCCACTTGGCAAACTTGTAATGAGGAGACCATGCACTAAAGATTATGGGCTCTTCGTTATCAATAGCTTCACTTAATTCTGCTAACATTGCTCCTGCTGAAGAAAGTTCCTGTTCCCACCCAGCGAGGTTTTCGTATGAATCTAAAACCTCTTCATTTGTTTTAGTTTGTCCAGCACCAGGCTCTGTACCGGTAATTGTATACTCTAGTTCTTCACTAACACTTTTTTCAGATTGTGCATTATCCTCATTGGATCCACATCCTGCAACAATAAGAGATAAGGATAAACCAGTAACTAAACCTACATTTTTCCATTTAAGGTTCATCATATGTAAAATTCACTCCATTCTTATGTACTATTATTCCACTATTTTTGATGGTACGATACCCAGCTGGTTGATCTTAAGCGTGCAAGAGTAATGCTATACTTATTGGGTTCATGATTCAAACGTTAGAATTAGATGTTTCTGTACATATAGTTCGTTAAATTGTAATTTAACGGAGATTTCTGTGAGGCATGTCCCTTTTGCTTCGCTTTTCTCTATATTAAGCGTCACTTGTACATATCATGTTATATTATACGTGAAATTATTCATGAAAATTTTTAAATTCATTTACTTATGAAAAAGCTAGTTTACTTACAATAAGGGAATTAGATTTTTAAATTAGTTCTGGGGGGGATAAAAATGATTGGAATGATGTTTGTAATTGGGTTGTTTATTGTGATGGGGATTTTTCTAATCAATGGCAAAGGATCCTTTCTAATCACTGGCTATAATACAATGTTTCCAAAAGAAAAAGAGAAATATGATACTGTTGCCCTCAGTAAGTTTATGGGGAAAACGATGTTCGCTTTGTCCTTTAGTATGTTGTTTTGGGTATTTAGTGAAGCATATGAAATTAACTGGTTATTTATCATTGGTCTTGTCCTATTTATTGACATAGTTGTAACTATGCTTGTATACATTAACACAGGAAACAGATTTAAAAAGTAGAATATTTATCAATCAATCTAATGATAAATATTGGAGTAATTTAAAAGTTACAGTTCAATTAACGGATGCGTTAGTTTTATTGAATCAAGCGAGGTTTGTATATATGCAGCAGGTGGTATGTTAAGAACTGTTGCTTCCTGTGGCTAACGCAGTTAGGTTAGTTTAGAAGATCTTCAATAGATAAAGTAGTAGTAAATATAAACTGATAAAGGAAACTCGGACAAGTTCGTGTTAGAACTTATCCAAGTTTCTTAGTCATAAAAACGCTGTTTGAATCTTTCTTGTAGTCTGCAAAAGGATCACAATATTCAAACCCAAAATTCGCATAAAGTTTTCTTGCTGGGTAAAAAGCATCCATCGATCCCGTCTCTAAACTTAATTTTTTATAATCTCGTTTCAAGGCTTCCTCAAGGATGTGCTGAAGCATTCTTCTAGCAACCCCCTTTTTCAGATATGTGGATGAAGTTCTCAATGATTTAATTTCACCATGAGAGCTGTCGAGTTCTTTTAGAGCGCCCATTCCGGTTAAGTCATCGCCTTCCCAAGCGGTCCACAAGGTGATATTTGGTTGTCTTAGCGTTTCTAAATTTAAAGCATGGATGCTTTCTGACGGAGTATTTAAAGTCATATCATGTAGATGTTCTATTACCAATTCAACCACTTCAGATCCAGTTAAATCATCTATTTTAATTTCCATAAAAAAAACCTCCCGTTTAAATATAATTGATACAACTTACCCTAACAATAATGATGTAAGAATATCTTCCAAGGGAAAGTAATTATCCCAATAGATTGGCAATTGTTTGGTAAGAAAAGTCACTACTTGTACGAATCATTTTAGCTAAACAAGAAAATCAAATAACGTTCTTCAGCAAACAGCTGCATTTTGAAATCCCTATCTCCTTTCAGATGGGGATTTTTGCTTTCGTCTTTTAATGTAGAATAATGTCGGGTATAATTTAAAATACTATATTATAGAAGTTTTTGTAGATAATTCCAACTTAGGTGATGAAAATAATGAAAGAAAAAATGCTGTATTTAAAAGATAAGTTAAATGATTTAAGTCGTAGAAATAGATCAATCAGAATGTTGAAGAAATATGATAAATGGTCTTTTGATATAAGCACAATCACAAAGATTGATCAAGATCCACAGACAATCTTAGATGCGATTATTACGAAGAAAACTAAAATAGATTTAGTCAAACAAAGTGTGAATAATGAAGAGTCGTTAGCTTTAACAGGTAAACTAACGTCACTATATCGTAATTTAAAATCAATTGAAGAAGAGACAGGTATTTATGATCTTTATATTGGTTATCCCTTCATTAGTGGTTCGATGCTAGATGGTACCTACATAAGAGCGCCATTATTTTTGTACCCAGTTAAATTAGAGCGTGTTAAAACACATGGTATGAAGTGGACGCTTGAGCCGGTGGACAGTGTTGAACCAATGCTTAATCGTTCTGTCTTTTTAGCCATGCAAAAGATGAGTGATCTTTATGTACCAGACGAAATGTATGAAGATGCTGAGAAGAAGGCAACAGAGATTAACTTCTCGGATTGGTTAACGTGGCTAAAAGGCTACGCATTAAACATTGCATGGTCGGAGTCGACTGAAATAGAAAGTTTTCAAGATTATAAGGTGGATACAATCCCCTCATTTGAAAAAGGTGCATTCCAACTTGATAATCATGCGATTATAGGGCACTTTCCACAAGGGAGTTCTGCTCTTTTAAAAGACTATGAAGATTTCATTCAGCTAGCAGAAGAGGATAATGCTGGTTTAGGTATAGTAGAGGATTTAATCAATATTGAGGCTTCGGCGTATTCTTATCAATCAGACAATCTTCCTGGTAAGCCATTAGATAAAACAAAGACAAAGAAAGCGGAGAAAGAAAAATTCTTTGTCCTAGATACAGATGCTTCCCAAGAGGAAATTATTGAAAAGTTAGAAGAAACAAAAGGATTAGTAATCCATGGACCGCCGGGCACTGGTAAATCACAAGTAATTGTTAATGTTATTGCCAATGCAATTTCTGAAAATAAAAAGATCCTATTAGTTTGTCAGAAGAGAGCTGCACTTGATGTTGTATATCAACGTCTGGACGGGTTAGGTCTATCTTCTACTATCAGTTTATTACACGATGAACAAAAAGATAGAAAAAGTCTTTATAAGAAAATAAACACTAGGCTGACATTGGACACTTATTCAGATGAAATAGAAACGAAATTCGAACAAATTTCAGAGAAAATCAGAAAAATTGAAGCGGAATTAGACGTTATTGCAAAAGGCTTATACGAAGTACAGCCACATGGCTTTCGTGCCTTTGACTTATATGGTTTAGGAAAGCCGTTAACCAAACAAGAAGTCTCACTTAATTTAAGAGATGTCTTAAAAGCACTCAATAAAGAGAATTTTGATGAAGTTTTAGCTACTATTTTTTCATATGGAAGCAATTACGAACGATTTGGAAAAGAATCTTATCCACTCACAGATAGAAAATCCTTTTCAAACTTGGGAATTCATGATCGGCAAACGATCGTTGAAGTGTTGCATAAAGCAATGGAGCAAGCACGAAAAAGTAGTGCATTTTTAGACCATTTTGAACAAGAAAATATCACACCTGAATATAGCTGGGAAATAGGCGATAAGTTGGATAAAATCTACGAAGATTTAAATCCAAGTGAAAAGAAGACACTGCAAAAATTACGTCTATGGTGGTGGACTTCTGTAACTGGTAAAACGATTGTAGAGGAATTGTTAGAAGGTGATAAGTTTAAAGGACTGTCTTCCACAGAGTGGCCTAAATTACGCGAAAGCTTACGCGTACTCTATGACCTTTCTGCAATATCAGAAGAGATGTCTACTGGAGTGGACGCATTATCGCCTTACTTTTCAAATGAAAAAATTGCGCGTTATAAAGACCAGATTGCAAAAGGGGACATTCCTTTATCTGAACTGGAAAAGCAACATGAATATGTCATCCAGGACTTTGAAGATTTACGAAATATGGATCGAATTTACGATGATAGCCTGCCTTTTGTCCAATCGATTATTAATAAATTAAAAGACAAAGATTTAGAAAAGCATAATGAATTGAATAAACAATGGGTGGATATCGCAAGACAATCTACTTATATGCATTGGTTAGATGAAATCGAGACGAAACATCGGTCGTTGCTCAAAGTAGGGACAGAAGAATTTGAAAGACTACGGACAGATTTTAAGGAATTATTAGCAGAAAAGCAAGTGCTTTCGGCAAAGGTGCTTCAAAATCGTTTACTGCATACGTTGTCAGAAGTTAGAGACAACAATGCAAAGGCGATAAAAGATATCATTCATCAAACAGGTAAAAAGAGACAGGTCTGGCCAGTAAGAAAGCTTGTACAAAAGTATTCATTAAACGGATTACTCGATGTGATGCCAGTTTGGCTTGTCTCACCAGAGACGGCATCGGCTATTTTTCCATTAGAAAAAGACCTGTTTGATATAGTTATTTTTGATGAAGCTTCGCAATGTACGGTTGAAAATGGTATTCCAGCGATTTATCGAGGGTCGAAAGTGATTGTTGCTGGGGATGAAATGCAATTGCCACCATCGACATTGTTTAAAGGTGTGGTTCAGGTTGATGAGGATGATGAAGATAATGAATTGGAAGAATCCGAAAGTCTACTGAACTTATCCAAACGTGTTTTCCCAAGTAGAATGTTGCAATGGCATTACCGTTCGAAATCAGAAGAGCTGATCAACTTTTCGAATCATGCTTTCTACAATGGCAATATCCAAATTGCACCGAATGTGGATCATTTACAAGATCCATCCGCCATTCAGTGGCATAAAGTTGACGGTAGATGGATCAATCAATGTAATGAGATTGAAGCAAAAGAAGTCGTTTCCTTATTAAAAAAACAGCTAATTAAAGCTCCTAATAAAACAGTTGGAATCATCACGTTTAACGCAAAACAACAAGATAAAATCAATGATTATATTGATGCGTTGTCCGAAACGGATGAGGAATTCAATGCTGTTTATCAACAAATAATGAGCAAAGATTTAGATGAACGCGTCTTTGTCAAAAACATTGAAAACGTCCAAGGTGATGAACGAGATACGATTATCTTCTCGATAGGTTACGCAAGGAATGCAGAAGGACGTGTCTACAATCGCTTCGGAACGCTTGGCCAACAAGGTGGCGAAAACAGATTGAATGTTGCAGTAACACGTGCAAAAGAGCAAATTCATCTTTTCTCCAGTATTGAGCCACATGAATTAAATGTTTCCAATACAAAAAATGATGGACCACGGTTCTTAAAAAGTTATATGGAGTACGCTCAAGCAGTTTCCAAATTGGAAAGAGAAACTGCAGAAGCCGTTCTTGCTACCCTTAATGCGGATATGAATACAAAACGTAAGGATCATGATCTGACATTTGATTCGCCTTTTGAAACAGAAGTCTATGACCACTTAACACAGGCAGGATACAAAGTAGATACCCAAGTTGGCATGTCGGGCTATCGGATTGATTTAGCAATCGTCCATCCAAAATATCCTGAGAAGTACATTATCGGGATAGAATGCGATGGTGCCATGTATCACAGTGCCCCATCAGCAAAAGAAAGAGACGTATACCGCCAACGCTTCCTCGAAAGCAAAGGCTGGAAGATCAACCGGATCTGGAGTAGAAATTGGTGGAAAGATCCAGTCACTGAAATCGAGAAGATTGATCAAGTAATTAAGCAGATGGTTGAGAAGGAAGAAGCGAAAGAAGAAATGAGGAACGATTAGTAAATTCAGAAGAAGGTTGTGTCCATGGGCACAGCCTTTTTTTTACGAACAGTGGCAGGCACTGTTCGTAAGAGATTCGCTTGCAGTCGGTAAGCCTTTAAGGTGTGGGGTGAAAATCCTTCAATTTGTTTCTCAGCTCTGTAGACTTCTCGGAGTTTAATAGTTGCATTGCTTAATCCCTCCAATGTATTTTGAACAATCATTTACATATTTATGGTTAATAAGAACAAGAATTCTAAATTTTTTGGTATGATATTGTTATGAAGAATTGTTAGATACTGAAATGTTGATCTAAAGGAGGTATAGATATGTGGATATTATTAGGCGTTATTGCTATAGTAGCAACTTTTATAAATCTTTATATGTATAAAGCAGGAAAGGATTATAAGCTTGCTATGGCGATGGGATTATCATTTACAGCATTAACACTTTGTGCAGAATACAGTCTTGTATCGATGTGGGTAGAAGTGGAAGATTGGGCAGCTTTAATGGATGTAGTACCTGGTATGGAAAGGGCATTATGGTTCTTGACAATCGTTTCTATCTTACTAAATATAGCACCTATACTTTTAGAGCTAAAGGTAAGAAATAAAAGAAACAGAAGTTAAACAGACAGGTGAAAAATCTATGTTGGTATTATCTTTAATTTGATTGGTCTTATTGGATTTATCACTTTAATAATATAAGCATTATAACAGTTGAAGTAACAGGCTAACTGCAACTAAAGAGTGCTTTCCTTGAATATGGAATTGCTCTTCTTGTTTAACTATAGCCACAGTAAAGTCTAAGTAGAAATCGACTGATTTTTAAATTGCATTAACTTTGAATATAAACAAAGAAAAAACAATAGTACCTCATATAAAATATGAACGCTACAAGTCAAAGGTAGTAATTTTTCTATTCTATATGAGCTTTCATTGGATTGGTCTATATTTTTAGCGATTTTATCATTGATTTTTACAATATTATCTTCTTTAAAATTTTATCAATTATGGAATGATTTAAAGAAACTTAAAATAGGTGAAATACTTGAAAAAGAATTGGTGGATGAAAGCAGAAAAAAGATTGGGGTTCTAATTACTCTATTAGCAATTGCTTCAATTTTGAACTTAATAGTAGTCTGGTAAGATCTTTTTGATTTATTTTATTCGCTTTCGATATTAAACAAACTGGGGCGCTACTTTAATAAGGTGAATGCAACCTTGTTTCACTAACTGGCCGTTATATGTAAAATGTTATATTTTTCGGCAGCCTTAGTTTTTTTAAACAAAAATGAAATAATTTAGTTTGTTACGCTAACGGGTGGATAGATAACAAGGGATCGCTAAATACGACGATCCTCTTTTTGGCATTTTATGTTAAAATAGATAGATGAACAGTTCTACTTAAATTAACGTAGCAGGATTACTTAATAAAAAATAAGAAGCATATTTAAGATGTTTCAACTTGTTAGGAGGTGTTTATCTAAATGTTGCAAAGGTTTCTTACTTTAATACCTATAATAAGTGGGGTTACGATTACAATTATAGGTATGGCGTTAATTGCTACACTTACCTTAAAACAGCCACCTTTTTTAACAAACATCCTCGCAGGTATATATGCTTTTATTGTATGTTTAATATTCGGAAAGATAGCAAAAAAGGTTTATTATAGTTTTTAATTATTACTGAACGCTACATCAACAAGCGGGTACTATTTTGGAACAAGCTACAGTTAATGTCGCGGTTGCAATTGCTTATTGAACTAACACACCAGGTTGGTTCATCAGTTGTATCTATTTTATTGTAGAATTATTAGAGAGGGTTGATTAAAGTCGAAGAAGTAAGTAATAAATCAGGAAAATATGTTAATGGATATAGAAGGTTTAAATTAGTGTTTCATTCAATTATTTTGATTTTTGGATTATGTTTAATGGCAGCTTCAATTACAGGTTTTAATGAGATGGAAAGGTCATCACTTTATTTAATATTAGGTATATTGTTTATTATTGAAAGTATATTCGGATTATATAAAAATCGTAAACAGAAATTGCAACATTAAATTCAAATACCCAATAGCCATTCTTCGGCTATTGGGTATTTGAAGAAGGAGTTATCGCTTCGACAACTCCTATATTCTTATTCAAGTAAAGCATCAGGTTAGATGAAGATGCGATTTTAAAAGAGGGGGGTAGTTCTACTGTGCAAAGGTGCGAGAAATGCTTAACCAAATTTAAATGGAGCGAAATTATCAAATCCCCAATCGGAAATAATCAACGTATGAATTGCAAGGAATGTGATACAGAACATTTTATAGAAACTTCTTCAAAGGTTATCGTGTTTTTGATGATGCTAGCTATAATTACATTAACGCTATTTTTAATAGAAGGGTTTTTATATACATCATTTGTTTATTATTTATTGGCAGTTTTAATATCAGTAGGTATTCCTTCATTTTTATTTCCCTTCATTGCTAAATTTAAATCCAAATACCATACTAATTATAAATCGGATTACTAAAAAATAGCTCTATTCAAAAATCGAATCAAATTGGCGATAATTAATGTTGCATTAGAATAAGCATCTAAGCCTGCTATATCGGTATGGTTTAGGAGGAAGGTAATAAACGAATGGGGGATATTAATGTACACAACAGAAGACCTAATTAATGACTTTGAAAGCTTTAACCTCTACGTAAGTTCATTGAAGGCAATTAAAGAGAGTCTTTTCTTTGAACCAATTGCAGAAGGTAAATGGTCTATAGCGGAGATTTTTAGTCATCTATCATTTTGGGATAGGTACATTCGTGAAGAAACGTTACCACAAATGAAAACTAATGCAGTCATTGAAAGTATTGATTTTGAAACATTAAATAAGCAAGCAACAAAATACGCATTATCTGGTGTATCACAACAGCACTTACTTCAACAAAAACTGGAAGAAAGAACTCGGCTTGCATCTGAGCTTAGAAAAAAGGATGAGGAGGAGTTTTTTGCAAAGTTCACACTGAATGGAGAAGAGATCGATAAGTATTCAGGTTATCCGCATACCATTTTTAATTATATAGCAGGATTTCAATGGCATGACAATCACCATAAACAGCAAATTGATGCGTTTTTGAAAGGAAAAGGAGTTAAGGTTTCATAATAACATGTAGCTTCTATTATGACGCTATTGGCAACAAAATATTTAGAAGAAAAGTGGTGATGAGCTTGGCTAAAGAAATTACTTTTAATAAAAAAGTTGCTGTAAATATTTTTGTTTTTTCATTATTTGCCGGAGCAGCTATAGCAGCAATCTACTATTTGTTTGTAAAATAGATTAGTAAATTAAAAGTTGTTAAATAAGCGGCTGCTTTAGTGGAACAAGGAGCTATTGATGTCGCAGCTCCTATTGCTTGTTGTGCTAACTGGTAGGTTAGTAGAAGAACAAAATTTAAGTGAAAATTATAGAATATTGAGGAGATGTTTTTTTGGAGAAAAAATATAATTTAGGCTCATTCTTTTTATGCTTATTTCTTTTGGCACTTTCCTTATATTCTTTATATGTATCTATTAACCAAATTTGGTCAATAGCGCCACCTGTTTCTGTTCTATGGTTAATGACTGTTTGCACTTTTATTTTAGGAATTGTTGGTTTCAAAGACAAAACGAGTAAGAGAGCGAAAGTTAGGAGTTGGCTGACGGTGTTAATTTCATTCTCTCTTTCAGCATTTCTCTTATTGGGAATTGCGGTGACTACAATTATGAGGGAACCAATTGAAACAACACAATCACCCGATTCTAAATATACAATCGACTTTTACACAGTAAATGGAGGAGCCGCCAGCTCTATATCAGTACTGGGAGTAATAGATGGTCCTCTGTGGTTTAAAAAGAATATTTATAAACATAATAATATGCACCAGGTTAACATTGAATGGAATAGTAACTATATAGTGACCATTAACAATCTTACTTTAAATTTATATAAGGGTGAAATTTTCCCTAAATAAACTAAGATTATTTGAACTGGGTGGTATTAGCAAAAGAAGTAGTTGCAGCTTCGATAGCTCCTATTCTTTTATTCAAGTAGAGAGGAGGTATAAAAAGTGGACTTATTACTTTGGATAACTATTGGTTTCATTATAACTGGATTTGTTGTTCTCGTTTCTATGAAAAAAAGTATGAAGGTTAAGCTCGCTTTTATAACAGCTAATTTAGAAGGAGAGGAAAGTTCAAGAAAAACTAGATCCATAGTTTGGTGGATATGGAGTACCGTAGCTTGGGGAATAGTGAGTATCATTCTTATTGTTTGGTGGTTTCATAATCACTTTGGATAACTGTTGATCTAAAATGTACTTAAATAACCGGGTTAGCAATAGTTCAATAACGCTATTGGAAAGCTAAAAATTTAAAGAATACGAGGTGAAATGGACATGGATGCTATGGTGATTTTTGCAGCAGGATAGTGATAGAAGAATTCTTGGAATGGGGAGGAAAATGACAGGAGTATGGTTCTATAAGGATTACAAAAATAATGAGGAATTAAGAAAAATTTTTAATGAACTTGCTACTTTAATTTTTGGTTTAAACTTTGAAAGTTGGTATAAAAAGGGTTATTGGAATAACCGTTATATCCCCTTTTCTTATGCTGAAGGAGATAAAGTGATAGCAAATGTTTCAGTTAACCTATTGGACTTCGTTAATGTTTTGGACTTTTACCCTAAATTTGGTTTTCAATCAGTTAATGAGTATCAGTTTTCTATGGTATATTCACCAATTCAAACTGACACAACAGGTATTCGTAAACTTGATAGTAGCAATATTGACGACCTTAACTTTATTTATAAAACTGCCTTCGAAAGAGTGCATGTTTCGAATCTGTTTGGAACACAAAACACTCACGGGCTTCTAATGTTCTATTGTATATACGTGTTTGCAAATGATATTTACTACATAGAAGATGAAGATGCAATAGTAATTTTTAAGGCTGAAGGCAAGCAAATAGATATATTTGATATTGTTAGTAAAAAAGAAGTCAGCATTGACAATATTCTTTCAAAGATTACTAATAGCGATATTAATAAAATTGCTTTTCACTATACACCTAATTATAAAGGGATTGATACACAAAGTGATATTTTTGATGGTGATGATGTATTATTCGTGAAATCGAGTGGTAGTAACCATTTTCCATTACAAGTTAAACTTCCTATTACTTCCCAAGCATAAAATCCAACTTTGTTAAGTTTTCCACTTAAACAAACAGGTACGATTATGGAACAAGCTGTAGCTGCCATTGTTAAACGAACGTGGCAGGTTAGTGGGAGAAGGAGTATTCAGTTTTTATCCAAATAAATAGTATTAAATGTTATGATTAAGCAAGAATTTCTGAGAAACTTAATTATATTTTTGGGGGAATATCGTTGAAAATGCTTAGACTTATTTTATCCATTATTGTTGTTGCTTTATCAAGTTATGGTTTGTTAACTGGCATACCTGGGGTAATAATACCTTATGCATTGTTCTTCTTAGGGATTATGCTTTTAATTACAGGGGTTATTGAATTTCAAAAACGAAATGCAAATGCCATTAATTCTTTCCTTGTAGCCGGATTTAGCCTTTTTGTTTCAATTTATATTTTATTAAGCTAACAGGTGCAATTGTGGAACAAGCTGTCGCTGCCATTTTTGAACTAACTATGCAGGTTAGTTTAGGGAAATATAATAGTTTGAAATAGTAAAGGAGCAAGGTAAATGGAAAATAAAACATGTGCTAATTGTGGAAGCGTAAACTTTACGGAAGCAACAGATTATATGCCTATAAAGCCAAATAAAATGTCACTTAAAGGAACTAATAAAATTTATACATTTTGCTTAAATTGTGGAGAGGTTCATTCTATTCGTATTGAAGATACAACTATTTTTAAAAAGTGATGGAATTGTTGCTTTTCAACAAAGGGGGAAGAAATTGAAAAAGGACTTGGAAAAGAGACTTGTATATTTATTTACTGGAGAATTTTTTGCAATAATTGTATTTAATTTTGTATTCTTTTATCATGCTTTGAATCCAAACAAAAGTTATTCTATATTATATGTATTCTTTATATTAAATTTCATCTTACTACAAGGTGGTTTTTACTGGTTTGTAAAGTGGAGAAGTTTGAAGTCTAAAAGAATGATTTTTCCTAACCTTCACAAAATTTTAGACGTACTAAAAAAGATAAACCTTATTCTCATATGTATAGCACCTATTATTCTATTATTTGATATTTTTGTGTTAGAAAGGGTAGAGTTTTCGCGATTTATATTAACTATGTTTATCTATGTATTTGCTATTGTAGAGTATATAAACTATTTCCACGTACAATTGACAAATTATAAAAATGGAAGAGGAATGAAGTCTTCCATTGCCAAGTAACTTAGCAAATTTAGAAAAAGGCTGATAGTGAGTTAGTTAAACCAAACAGGTGCTTATGTTGAACAAGATCAACTAATAATATAAAGTCATTGCTGCACAGTAGACACATACTGCGCAACAACGGATTTCTCCTAAGAGAAAATACTTTAAAGGTATCCTATATAAGATACCTTCTTTAAATAATTGGTTCTAAAACACCAACATAAAAGAGCACTCGTCTTAACTGTAAGAAATTTAGTTCGTTTGGTAGATGCGCAGATTTATTAAAAAAGACAATAGGAAACAAGACCAGCAAAAAAGTGAATTACTAGAAAAATAAAAGGGGTTATCTAATTAGTTTTGTCTTGACATTTTACCGAAGGTCTAAATATTCTTTTGCAATTTTAAAACTTTTATTGTACTTTACCACAAAAAAACACCCCAGAAGTTAGATTCTTAAATCTAACTTCCGGGGTGCAGTACTTTTGAGGGCTTTTTGAATAAAAGATTAGTCTAATAAACCAAAAAAATCCTTATGCTTCTGCTATTAAATTTCTTTTGCTTCTGCTAGTGAATCTACAAAAACACCCTCAAACGAACTGACTTTTGCCAACTTATGCATTTGACCTTTGGAAATTACGGAAGATGGATTTATCATTACAATATTCTTAAAGCCATTTGACATATATAGCTTAAAACACGCTTCTAAAATAGGTAACATATCTTTTTTGGAAGCTGCAAGGTCCGTAGAATCAACTATTAATTTATAAGATGAAGGTACAATACCCTTCACATTTTCATTATAATCTGCAAGAAATGACTCGCCTTCTTCTTCTTTAAAAAAGCCGCCTACTGTAACGATTAGTTCTTTTCTCGTACTATTTTTTTCTACTTTAAACATAATTGTTCCTCCTTAAAATTGATATAAAATCGAAGCCATACTGTAGCCAACTGCAACAGAACAGAATACCACTTTATCTCCCTTTTTTATTTTACCGTTATCTAATGCATGCTCTAAAGCGAATATCGGACTAGTAACACCTGTATAGCCATATTCTTCACCTACAAATGTGTACTTATCTAACCCGATTTCTAATTTAGCTAGTGTTTCCTCAATTTCTGGTCTTGAAAATTGAGAGAAAATCCAATGGTCAATCTCTGAAAGATTCATTTGGTGATTATCCAACATCTGAACAATCATTCTTTTCCAATCATCTGAGAAAAAGCTAACGTCATGTGGGATGAATTTTAGTCTCTTATCATCAGTTGGGATGTCTTCATTAAATATATTTGAAAAACCTACAGCAGGGTAAAGTACAACATCAGATAGTATTGAATTAGTAAAGTAATTAGATGCCAAAATACCATCATTATCTCTCGTTTTTTCTAGTAAAAGTGAAGCGGCACCATCTGCAAAATTGGGATAGGTTATGGTGTCGTCTTTTCTAGAGATATTACTAATATTTACACTACTAATAATAAGTGCTTTCTGAAGTGATTCATTTGCTTTTAGATACGTACTTACTTGATCCAAAGCAGATAACATTCCAATGCAATTCGCATTCAAATCATAAACAATATGCGCATTCTTTGTTCCTAATTTATTATGAAGAAAAAGTGCATTACTAGGATAAGTATATTCTGGGGTATCTGAAACAAAAACAACCATATCAATATCATCAGCGGCAGTATTCGTACTTTTCATAACCTTATCGGCCACATTAATAGCCATAGTAATCGTACTTTCTTTTTTGGGATTTACTAAATATCTGTTTCCCCTTCCTAAATGATTCATCAAACCCTCAACTTCTAACCCTAATTTTTCAAAATGTTCTATAAAAAAATCATTATTAAAAGCCTCTTCTGGATGTACTGTACTAACTCCACTGATTTTTACATTAGGCAACATTTTATATTTCCTTTCCAACAAAAAAACCGCCATACAAGGGCGGATTTGTGTTCATTCCCTTTTTTGGTAACCTGGCAATCCTAGTAATCATTCATTACCGTAGACCCATGGCTTTGCGTCCTTACTTTTCAATAAGTTTGCTAGTATCGAAAGTTCATTTTTAATATATAGGTATCTTACACTATTAAAATTTAAAAGTCTATACATATTTTTTCTGGTTTTTCAAAGTTTCAATAGGTTTTAAGACCTATGTCTATAGCGTAACTGTCCGCAAGGTTCCTTGTATAAGTCGTTGGCTGCATAAAACCTATCCTATCCGATTTAACCAATTAATTAGAAGGTAAATTAGTTGAAGATTAGCGTCGAGGAAATCTCTTTAATCACAAAGAATAGCCCACATCCTAGGTATGGGCTATTTAATGTTTGCTTAATAGAGTGCAAGGAATGGACTACAATGGTCCTTTTTCATTTTAGTAGAAAAAATTACATAGTCAACACAGTTAGAAATACTATTCATAGGTCCTTCTAATTATGACTTCATTTCCTTTTAAAAAACCTCTTGTTATTACTATTTTTAACTTTTAATCCCAAGTAGGAAAGTGCATCTTTTACTGTAGCCATTGTTGGTATAGCGGATAAGTCTAGATTGAGGTTTGTGGCTATCATTGCTAATTCAGGTCGTAAACCAGTGATAATGGATTGAACCCCAAGTATAGATAAAACGTTGTTTATTCTAAAAAGATAATCTGCTACAACATGATCAAGACTATAAATACCTGAGAAATCAATAATTATACAGCTTATATTTTGATTCTGCACTTTCACTGGTATAATCTCTAAAAGCTGTCTTGCTCTTTGGTCATCAAAATTTCCGACTAAAGGAAGAACTGCTAATTCGCTACCCAGAGGAACAAGAGTTGCGGATAATTCATTTATATGTGTCATCATCTGTATTAGTTTCTGTTCTGCTTTTTTCCGTTCTGTTATATCTCTTACATATGTCTGAATGGCTTTTTGATCCCCGACTAATAAAGGGTGACAATATAGTTCAACATCAACTGTCGTTCCGTCCATTCTAAATATAGTTTCTTCAATAACATCGGCCGGATGTTCGTAGGCAGATTGTATTCTTTTCCTAATAGCGGTCTTAGAAGTTTCTTTAAAAATATCCAAAGGGCTAGACTCTATAACTTCAACTTTCTTTGCTCCAAAAAATTCTTCAGCTGCCTGATTTATATACATGATTCTATAATCAGTATGGATGATGAGTGGATCCAAAGAGTATTCCATAACATCAAGGTAATCGATTTTTGATATTTTGTCACTCATGATATTCACTCCAAATTTAATAATCTATTTATTATATCAAAGTTCATATACTAATGATATTAGATAGCTTTCATCCAAATTTAACCGTTATTATATTGCAAAGCAATTTTACTAGGGTGTTGAATATATTTATTAAATTTGGATATCTTAATCATATTGAAGGTGAGGTGAATCATTATGACATCAAAACGTCACGTATTATTTAATCTAACCATAATATTAATTCCATGGATATCCTTAATGTTTATAGGTAAGCGTAATGTAAAGCGCTATTCTATAGCGAGTATTATTATAGGTACTTATGAAATTATAAATCATATTTATGGACACCAACGCAAGTGGTGGAAGTTTTATGATAAACCGAAATCATTTATAAGAGATGAACTTCCTTTCGATATTGGTCCTTATATACCGCTTTCTATGTGGATACTTAAGATTTCGTATGGAAACTTTAAAAAGTTTGTATTACTTAATGCTTTTGTTAATGGAATCTTTGCGTTTATCTTCATGCCCCTTTTTAAAAAACTAAAAATTGTTCGTTTATATCGATTAAACTATTTTCAATTCTATATATATATACACTATAAAGCGTATCTATTGTATGGAGTGCAATATTTGTTTGATAAGGGACATGTTTTAAACCGATGGAACAAGATGGGCTGATTTAGCATCAATATCTATACTCTTCGCAACGTTTACTTCTTGTTTATACTGAATCATCTGTGTCCCTTCGATTCATAGAAACAGAGAAGAAATTCAACTAGAGTATCTTTAAAATCCGATATGAAAATTATTTCTATTAATAATAAAAAGGTTCAAATATATTCAACTAAAGTAGCCATCAGCAATATGACATCAGTTCACTCAACCTTTTTCTCCATTTTAAATCTTGCTGTTAGAAAAGATTTCATTTCCAATCTAACGATATATGTTTTAGGACATGAGTTTAGTTATGAGGGTTTTGTTACAGATAAACAAGAAGTAGATGAACTTTATAAATATGATTTATCTTTAATAATTGATGTGGAAGTAAAAAGAAAACTACAACGTTCATTCTCCATCCTTTATTAAATCAAAATGTTGTACATGATGAAATCTTTGTTAAAGAAGATGTATCAATATATTTAAAAAATCAACATGGTATGTAACCCATTTTACCCATTCAAGTGATAGGGATATCTGGGTGCATTTAATAGAGTGGAACTGACAGTTAAATACAATATGCGGATTGGAAAGGACAACGCTTCAATTCAGGTTGCCTTTTCCATATATAGTTTAATCTAATTTCATTTCATACTATCCATTAACTTGACTATGAAGGGAAACCACTACCCAATTAACAAAGTCATTTGTCGGCAGTACAACCATACTATAAAGAAATACGGAAACGAATACGTTTATTAAGTAATCGTCTCTTCTTCGTATTTGACTAAATACTGCGTAGCAAATATTTTTAATTTTTAAATGAATTTGTGAGAAAACAGTACAAATAAGCTGATCGTCTTTCTTATTTACTAATACTTTGTAACAAAAATCTTCACAATGATAAGATAAAAAAGTTATTGTGTATCCCTATAACTATATCTGACTTGGGAAAGGATAGTAATACGATTAGTCGGAGGAATGGTTTAATGTACATTTTAATTAATGTTTTCTACTTAATAGCAGGATATATATGGGGAGATTTGAAAAACTGGAAGAAGTATTATTCTACCATCTTATTCCTCATTATTGGATATTTTCTATATAATTTTCTACTTTATAATAAGTCCATGTGGCTTTTTCATGATTTAATATTACCTAATCATACTCTGATTACAATCTTAGCTATGGTTGTTTCTTACTCTGCGACAGTGTTAATTTATCTGGGAAGTTTTCCTGAAGGATGGCAAAAACGTTTCCTATGGTTTTTATTATGGGTTGGACTATATATGACAATAGAATTCATAAACAGTAAATTAGGGTTTATCACATATCATAATGGTTGGAATTTGTGGTGGTCTTTCTTATTTACAGGTATTATTTTCTTCATTTTACCTATACACCACAAACGACCTCTCCTAGCTTGGTTAATATCAATTGTATTTATAATCTCTTTATTGGGTATTTTTGATGTAAAAATAAGTGATATGAAATAGAGTAGACTAATCTTTGGAAGAAGATTAGTTGAAGATGATAAATCTAGAATACTCTATCATAAAAATACAGAATAAAGATAACTTCTAGTGTAAACATAAAAAGAGCAATTTTTATGAAGGTATTTCTATGCCAGTAAACCCGAAGATTACGCGAACTAGGCACATAATGGATTACATATCAATAGAAAATAATGATATTGCGAATGTTTGTATATTTTATAGCAGATGATAAAAAGCCAAGGGAATTATAGTAAATTTATTATGAAGAACTTGATGTTTATATTAGTAGCATAACAGGGGCTTTGAGATATGAACGAGCCACAATACCAGTCGGATACACTTCTGAAGCTGCTAATAAAGAAGTACCGAAGCAAAGCCGACATAGTCATGGGGTGTGTAATTTGTGGATACTAATATTTATTGCATTTATCTTTTTTAACATAATTGCATATTTTGTTCCCAAAAAGCTAAGTAAAATAGAAATCTATGCGACATGTTTTTTTGCTTATGCATATGGTATAACTACTGATATGATATTTGATTTGCATCTTCATCTTTATGGTTATTTTCAGAAGGGATTTCAATGGCTGGGACTTCTCGGTATCATTTTATACTTTCCAGCAATAAGCTTTTTGTTTCTAAATCATTATCCTTCCGAAAAAAAGGTAACGCAAAAATGGTTTTACATTTTCCTTTGGTCTTTGTTCGCAGTTATCTTTGAATGGCTCTCTGTAAAAGCGGGATATTTTTATTATAATGGGTGGAAACTTTGGTACTCTGGAGCGCTATATCCACCTATATTTTTAAGTCTTGTGATAAATCATAAATTGGTTAAAGGACTGTTAAAAAAGTTCCAGAACTCTTTTTAAACTTTCGAGATTGATGAAGAAGAAAATACAAAATAGCTACAGAGCATTTGCTGCGAAGTACAAGGATACTAACTATAGACAACCATTATGAGACGATTACCCCAAAAGTAATCGTCTATTTCTTATTCAAAGGATAAAATCAAAGACAGACGAGGGGCAATACTCACTCAGTTGGTATTTTTGCTAAAAGAATAGGTAATCCTTAGTTACTAATAAGAACTAAGGAGAGTTGATTTATGAATCTAGGTGAGCAAATATTATCAGATTTAGTGGCTTCTTTAAAAGGTTTGTATCCTAATATTGAAGTGGAAAGTACAAAGAATAAATTATCTACTGTTCTATCAGAGTATTATATTCAAAGAGTTGAGTTAGGTGAGGTACATCCTGACCTTGAGGATAAAATACAAGTGTTCATCTCGGCAAAAAAATTAGAAGGTTTAAGTTCTATTACCCTAGACAACTACCTCATGGAATTAAGTATGTTTGCTGATATCGTAAAAAAGAAGGCTGAAGACATAGCTACAGCAGATGTTCGAATGTATTTAAGTCAAGATGGGACTTTAAAAATGAGCACAATTAGAAAGAAATTATCTGTTTTAAAGAGTTTTTTTAGTTGGTTAGCTTCAGAAGAATATATTAAGCGTGATCCAACCACCAAACTAAAAGCTCCTAAAGATGAATACAGACTTCCAAAATCATTATCAATCGAAGAATTAGAAATGTTAAGAGAATCCTGCGATACAGTCAGGCAACGTGTCTTTCTAGAAATATTGTATGCAACGGGTTGTAGATTGTCTGAAGTTCATGGATTAGATAAAGCTGATATCAATCAACAAAATATGAGTACATTAGTTATTGGTAAAGGTGATAAACAAAGGGAAGTCTATTTTTCGATTAGAGCAATGTATCATTTAGGTAAATATATAACAGGCAGGAATGACAATTGTGAAGCCTTGATGGTTACAGAGAGAAAACCTTATAGAAGATTGTCTAAACGAGGCATACAAAGAGAAATAGATATAATGGCTCAAAATGCAGGTTTACAAGACAAAGTAAGTCCCCATGTTTTAAGACACACTTTTGCTACTTTAACCTTAAATAATGGTGCTGAATTAGTTGCAATTCAAGAACTCTTAGGACATAGTTCACCAGATACTACACTTAGATATGCAAAGATTACCCATGAGCGAAAACGAGAGCAGCATAAAAAGTATTTGATTCAATAAGTTACTGTCCATTAGACTAAATACTGCGCAACAATTAACTTCAATTTCAGGCCAATAAAGATTATGTATAAGTTGAGAATAAGTCCTCTTGCTAAACAAGACTTGTTATGAAGTTTATGTATCGTCGATCTATCGAATTTGTCTTCTTCTCCTTTCCTATCGCAAGGTCTTACTTTCTAGTTATGCACGCCTGATAAGAGAGAGAAAGGTCATATGTTGTTTCCTACGGGGAAGACATTTGTCTTTCCCGTAGGAGGTAATTGAATTGCAAGGTTCATTTTTGAGTTTTGATTAATTACGGTAAACCTTAACACCAGTGAGTATCATGTTAATTTAAACGATCTTGCAAAAATTTTTTTATTAAGTAAACACTTTTTTCTAATTCTTCTTCTAATGGAAAATGCCCGGTATTCAATAAATGCACTTCGCAGTCATTAAGATCGTTTTGAAAAGCTAATGCTCCTTTAGGTCCGAAAAATATGTCGTTTTTGCCCCATATAACAAGTGTCGGAGGCTGGTAGGCTCTAAAGAAATCATGCCAATTGGGATACTGTTTAAGATTGTTTCTGTAGTCGTATTGCAAAGTAAGTTGTATTTCATCATTCCCTGGACGATCCAAAACCAATTGGTCCATATTCCATGCGTCAGGACTAATTAGTTCAGAGTTACGAGTTCCCTTCGTATATTGATATTTTGTAAAGTCCGCAGATAAAAGAAATTTTATCTTATTTTTATTTTCTTCGTTAGGGTTTTCCCAATAACTACGAACAGGATCCCAAGCAGACAATAAACCCTCCTCATAAGCATTCCCGTTTTGAGTTATGATGGCTTGAATGCGTTCAGGGTGTTTGGATGCCAATCTAAATCCTACTGGAGCCCCATAATCATGAACATAGATACTAAATTTTTCTAAGTTTAATTCCTGTACAAATTCATTGATCAGAAGAGCAAAATTATCAAATGTATAATCAAATTCCTCTATTTTTGGTTGATCACTATTCCCGAACCCTGGATAATCTGGTGCCACAATATGAAACTGATCCATTAGCTCTGTTATTAAGTTTCGATACATATGAGAAGAGGAAGGAAAACCGTGAAGTAACAGAATTGTTGGATTCTCCTTATTACCAGCTTCGCGATAAAAGATATTAACGTCCTTAACACTTATTGTTTTGTATTTCACTAGCATATTATCACCTCATCTAATTATAATTGATAACCAAATGCAATTTTAACAGTTACAATTATTGCGAGGTGAGCAAGTTATGGATAAATCAATATTTACATTAGGTGGAACTGCGTGGATAAACCTTGTTAATACAACCAATATCTCTAATAACAAAGAGGTTGACATTTTGTCTGATAAATCAAGTACTCTTCAATGGATAAAGGAAAATAATCTTTTACGACAGTCTGATGCCATCGATTTAGAGAATAAAGAATTAATTAATTCATTAATCATCGAGCTTCATTCACTCCGTAAACTTTGCAACATCATTTTGTTTGATATAGAACAAAAAGGTGAGGTTTCTCTAAATGCAACCAATCAATTAAAAAAAATTGTTGAGAAGTTGAAAGTTAACATAACAATTAATTCAGAGAATAACATCTTAGTAATGGTATCTGAAGGAGAAACAGTTGAGGATCAGGTATTGTACAATATTATCGGTTCTATCATTCACACTTTGGAAAATACCTCTATTGACCGCATTCGAAATTGTGAGCATGAAGAATGCATACTCTATTTCGTCGATACATCAAAATCAGGAAAGAGACGCTGGTGCAGCATGGAGTTGTGCGGAAATCGCAAAAAGGCGGCCGAATTTTATGCGAAGAAAAAGAAAAAGTAAGCCTATTTACAATTTTTATAGAAACCATTTTTGATACTGCAAGGTGGATTCATTAAGATAGAGACAAGACAAATTTATTAGAAATACTAAAAGGACTAAGCCTATTATAATGCACGATTTCCACAGCAGCTATCGATGCACAGTACAACCATACTGTAAAAAATACAGAGACGATTACGTTTATTAAGTGATCGTCTCTTTTTCGTATTAGACGTAATACTACGCAGCAACGAGTTTTCTTAATAGAAAATACTTTAAAGGTACCCTATATCAGATATAAGGTACCTTCTTTATATAATTGATTCTAAAATCTAAACTTTGAGATCCATTTCCCCACTTATGGTTCTTTGATCTTGGTAGCTGGATTAGCCGTTATGTGCACTACTTCATGTAACCATCGGAAAAATGACTGAATAAAACGAACACGGTGAGCAAGACTTGATGGTTTTAATGCTTCGCTGGATGAAGCTAATATTCTTTAATTCTTTGAGTTGAAATGAATTGAGGGTTGATATCTTGGAAGTGACGGACTAAGAGGTTCGATTGTAATCGGTAAGCATTTAATGTGTGGGGTGAAAATCCTTCAATTCGTTTTTCATTTTTGAATGTTTTCCAAGCTTTAGTTCATTGCATAGCTTGATTCCTCCAAATATATTTAGAATGTCATAGAGAAATTATCTCCATACTTCAAAATAACAGGAACAATAAACCTCTAATTTATGGTAAAATTTTGGTATGAAGAACTGTTTTTTTGTGAAATGTTGATCTTAAACTAACGCAGCAGGAATGTTCAATAAGGCTCAACATTTTTATGGTAAAATGTAACAATAAAATATTTGGTGTATTGGTGGTGATTATTATTATAGATATAATTATTATAATTGCTATGATTTTAGCAATTATTGGTTCTATTGCAGCTTGGATTAACACAAATACAATTCTCAAAGACGTATCGGAGATAAAAAAAGAATTAGGAATTAAGGAATATAAAATAAAGCATTTCATACATGACGATGATAAAAATGAAGGGGAATAAGTTCATACTCAACTAAACCAGCAAGTAGATGCACCAGTGCTTATTGTGTTAACGGGTGCGATTGTTTAACAAGGTATTCGCTTACCTTCTTTAAGAAAGGAAGCGATAACATGAAAGAGGTGAAAACTAAATGGGAGTTGATTGTTTGAAGTATTTTATTGGTATTGTACCTATGGATGAATACAAGTCCAAAGTGTCAGCGTTTCGCAGTAAATGGGAGAATAACAATATAGACGAAGTAGTTGAACCTCATATAACATTAAAAGCACAGGGTGGATTAACACAAGATTTAAAGTGGTTAAGTAAAGTGAAAAAGGTGTGTTCTGAAACTAATTCATTCCACCTAAAACTCGAAAAGCCAATGTTTTTTGGAGAGGATATACTTTATTTAAGTGCATCATCAAACAACCTTCTTGAATTACATAGCAAAATAGTTAATGCGGTTGCACCTTCACAAGAACTAATAGAAAAATATTTTGAATTAGATAATTTTGTTCCACATATGACATTAGGAAAAACAAATTATGGATTATCAAAGCAAGAACTAAAAGATATGGCAAAGTCAGTAGAAGAGGAAATTATACCTTATCCTAAATTGAATGTAAATTTTGTAAGAGTTTATCAAGAAATGGAACCAAATAAGTATATAAAATATGTAGATATTCCTTTTGGAGAGTAAGAGTTGTTAAGCTAACGGGTGCGTTTCTTCAAGAAAAATGATGAATCAGTTAATCGAATTTGTTTTACTGTATGTAACATATGTGGGGGTAAAAAAGTGGAAGCAATCAATTTTTATACCATTATTCCTGGGATATTAATAAGTATTATTATGATTATTTACATGAAAAAAGATGCGAAGGGTGAAAACGTTGATGGTAAATATGGACAAAATTATTTTAATTTATCTTATAAAAGTAGAATAAAGAAAAGCTTGATAGCGTATCCAGTACTAATTTTGGTTCTCATCGTTGTCTCTTTCTTCTTAGAAGTAGGTCTTTCTCTAAAAATAACGTCTCTGTTAATTGTGCTGATAGCCTTTTTAGTTGAATTTATCTATAACTATAAAATGTGGAAGAAACACGAAAAGTGAATATAATTAGGACTTCATTGTTATTGCGTTAACGGGTAGCTTTAGTACAACATGGAAAAGGTATTTTTTAATCAATTAATAAAGCGGGTTAGTGGAACAAGTAGTTAAACCCTTCGCTATGAAGTCTCGTAAAAATAAAATCAAAGGTGGTGATGTGGGAATGTTTCGAAATCTTTCAGCATTATTCTTACTATTATTTTTTCTAACAGCTTGCAACTCAGAAACTTTTACTTTTTTTGGAGAAACAGAAATTTGGTCTGCTGAATTGAAGGTAAATCAACCCGATGATGAGTACGAAGAACAAAAATTCGAACTTCGCTATAAGGGCAACGATATCGATTCTGTTGGTGAAATTAAATATATGATTGAGACAAATGCGGGTAGCTTTGGTTCAAGTGGCGTTACATTACAAGACAATGGTGTTTTAAAGGGGGGATCAAACAACTCACCTCTTGGTGGCACAAAAGTAACAGAAGAATCAAAGGTAGAAGTGACCGTAGAATGGAATGGCAATGCTGAAACTATTATGTTAAGTAATAACTAGATATTAAACTAACGGGTGCGTTAGTGGAACAAGGCGTTGTTGATGTAGCAGCTCCTATTACTTGTTGAGCTAACTGGCAGGTTAATTTAAGAAGACGGTGGTAAGGAGAGAGCGAATGATAGGTAACATAAAAAGCAGAGCAATTAGTAAAAGTAAAATTACGGTTATTTCGGCTTTATTACTATTGTCGGTTTTTCTATTTGTTTATTTTTTCATTTATAATGCCTCAACTACATATTACGGAACAATAGAAATTAGGAAATTAAATGAAGATGATAATCAATATGTAGTTGTTTTAGAAGGAGGCTTTGGAGTTAAAAAGTCCAACTTTACCAAATACAATACCTTTAACATAATTGAAAATGAAGAATCAAGGGTTGGCAACATTAATGAAATTTGGAATGAGTTATCAGAAAATGAGTCATATTTTGTACTATTAAAGGCTTATAATAATCGAAATATATTTGAATTGGAAAGCATCTATATCGATTGAATTATGTAATTATAGGAAAAAATCTTAGATTTTATTTTGCACTAACGGGTGCTTTAGTTGAATAAAAAAAATTAAATATTACTATAAAACTGCTCAGAAAAACGGTGGTGACCCCACAAAGTTAGAGTTTTAATTATGCAGCTGTTTGGCTGGCTTTCTAAAACAGCAGTCGAGTTTAATAAAGAACTGGTTTTTTTAAGTAAAACGGATTAGTGGGAGGAAATTTATTGTGAAGAAATTATTATTGACAGTACTTTTGGCTTTTTGTAGTGTTACTCTAGTTGCTTGTCAATCTCAGTATGAAGGGATAGCATTATTAAATAATGTATCTAATGTATCAATTTCTAAATCTAATGGTTATGGAGGGTTAAGTGAAAACTATTTCCTTTTGATTAACCAAGAAGAAACCTTATCAGGTTTTGAGGAAGTTCTAAAAAGTGTGAAAGGAAAAAGTCAAAATGTAGATACGACTAACGAAAAACCAGACTACGACATATTGATTCGTTATGAAAACGGTGATACTCAAGGATTACATCTCCTGCTTGGAAATCTAGAGGAAGAAAGCCTAATAATGTATATCGGTCACGAAAAAAATGGCTATATTGTTTCTCCTAAAGATACAAATGAATTAAGAATGGTATTAGATATTCAATAAAACCCCATTAAACAAACGGGTGCTTTACTTTAATATGACGAACGCACCCTTGTTCCACTAATGGGCAGGTTAGTTTAGGAAGAATTTAAAATAACGTTGCGGAATTAAGATCATATTCAAAAGGGTTATTTTCTAAACAACATTTAGAAAATAACCCTTTTTATTGCTTTGAAGACAAATGTAAACATTATATAAGTAAAGAAATAAGTGTATTTTTTATAAGTTTACTTTACTTTTATAAAATTATAGTTTACCATGTAATTGTAGTTAAAAAAGGAAGGTGTTGACCTTGAAGAAAAAATTTGAGGATTGTATTGAAAATAAAGTGTATGAACATAGGGTTTTAAAAAGAATGACGCAAAAAGATTTGGCCGATGCTGTCGGTGTCTCGAAGCAAACTATATTTGTTATGGAGAAAAATAATTATTCTCCTTCTCTTGTTTTAGCTTTTCGAATAGCTGATTTCTTTAACGTAGATGTTAACGATATTTTTACTTATATGAAAGGAAGTGATCAAGATGTGGAAATCTAGCACAGAAATATCAAATTCAATCTTTTATCCTTTAAAAACTTGGGCGGAACAATCACCAGGTAATTGGAATATGCTTCTTGGCAGCGGTTTTGTATTGCTTTTAGTCGGATTGATTCTGTTATACGTTTATCGAAAAAAAATAGGTAAAGCTGACGAAAGAACAAATCAAATATATTTAAAAAGTGCTTACATTATGTTATTTGTAGTAGTTTTGTGCGACATAATTTTCCCGAAAGAATATATGTGGCAGATTTTCTTTTTACTTAAATATTCCTTTGCATTCATTGCTTCAGGAGTATATCTGGGTGTTTTATATAAAAAAGATTTTTTTAACTAAGAACTAAACAGGGGGATCAGATGTTTATAGCATAATCATCTAAACACAAAAACTATTAATTATTGTGCTAGCTGAGATTTATCCTTAATAAGGGAAATGTAGCAACTTGACAGCTCAACAAACGAAAAAAAGGAGTTGTCGATTAGATAGCTCCTATATTCTTATTCAACTTTTACAATAGTTTAAAAGGAAAACTCTCTTATAGTGAATTTACTTATATTCAATCAAATTTAAGGAGATAATTCTATGCTGGATTTAGATAAAACAAGAGAGAAATCATTGTTAGATGAATCAGATGCTAAAAGCTTTATGAAGATGACAGCTGCTTATTTGGAAATGCCAGAAGATGAAGAAAGTAACTTTACAAGCGATAAATGTGTACTTCACTAATAAAGCTATTAAATAACATACCTGAACCAGGGATCCTTAAAAAGAAATATATAAGAAGAATTAACAAAAGAATTAATAGAAGAATTGTGAAACATTACACCTAAAGTAACGGGTGCGATTGCTTAATAAGATATTCGCCTTCCCATCTTCAAGTAAAGTAAGCTTGAAGAAAAATGCAATGATACCAATTAATTATCGAATGAGGTGGACAAAATTATATCAAGAAAAATCATTTCGGCATCTGTCTCTGGCTCTTTATTTGCAATTTTGTTGGGATTAATCGTACCTAATCTTTTTGGTGAAGCCGTCACTTCAGTGCCAGATTACTTATTTTCCTTTGTAGAAACAACACCTGTTTATTTGATGTACAGTTTTCCAGCTATTTTAATTTACGGAGTGTTAACCTCTATTATAAGTGATAAAATTGGTCAATTTGTTTCAATAAAAATGGGAAAAGGTAATCCTGAAATAATTATGTCGGGTATTTTACACGTTGTTTTTGGTCTTGTATTGCTATTTTATAGTTTAGGTGCTTCGATATTGTTTTTTATTACTGATAGGTTTCTGCAAAAGAACAATAAAGATTATAAGTTAGTACAAGCAATCAAGAGTTTAGCAATTCCATTATCAGTCTGGCTAATTTTTATGGGTATTGTTTATATAGAACAACTTTTAAACGTCAATTAACAAGTATTGAGAAACCTTAATACGATTTTCATAATTCTTCTTTTTCCACATTAATTTATAACCGAGCCTTTTATAAAGTCTTAAAGATTGTGAGAGGTTACGATTGTTCAACAAGACCAATGCTTCTTGTACTAACTTGGCAGGTTAGTTCAACAAATAATAAATGTATTAGGAGAAGTCGGATGCTTAAATTAGTATGTTTTGGGGACAGTATTATGGCTAGAAAAGAAGGATTGGATACGCCTATGCTAACAACAAAGTTAGGTGAGCGATTGGACAGTTTTGAATTTATTAATGCTGGTGTATCTGGAAATAACACTATCGATGCTATTTCCAGAATTAAGAATGATGTGATTAAACATAAACCTGATTTAGTGACAGTTTTGTTTGGTGCAAATGATGCAGCATTTCATAAAATGGTGGATTTGGAAACTTATAAAAGTAACATTTATAAAATCACTCAAATGATTAAACCTGAAAGAACAATTTTATTATCACCTGCCCCAGTTGATGAAAAGGTTCAATTTGCTAGAACCAATGAAATCTTATTCGATTATGCTTCGGCAGTAAAACAAGTAGCAGTTGATACTGGAAGTTATTTCATCGATTTTTATTCAAAAATGATTGCCTTGGATGACTATCCCCAAATACTTAAAGGGATAAGAAACGATGGACTTCATTTTGGAGACAAGGGGTATGATTTTCTTGTTAGCTTATTAGTAGAGAAAATTAGAGATGTAGGTTATTAAGCTAACGGGTGCAAATATTGAATAAGGAGTTGTCGATGCTGCAGCACCTATTGTGCTAAAGAAGCAGTTTAGTGAGAAAGTTACATTAAAAAAATGAAGGAATAGAGGAGTTCTCAAATGATGAAAAAGATTAACATTTGGTCATTTATCTTATCAATAATTTGTCTTTTATTATTTTTTATCGTTTGTTTTTCAGGTCCAATAGATTATTCCATAATGGGAACTCACCCTTTAAATCTGGTCTTATATATTACATTGATGACATTTGTTTTAGGTGTATTAGGCTTTTCGGGTATTCGAGATTGGAAAGGGATGGCGAGAAGCATAACTACTGTAATTCTTACATTGGGATTATCTGTGTTTTTAACTTTCGTTGTATTTTTTGGAAACTTGTTAAGCTAACGGGTGCTTTCGTTTAATAAGGAATTGCACTTCTTGTTCAACTATAGGGCAGTTAAGTTGAACAAAGATTGATGAAATATGAATATATATTACGATTTGTCTGTGGTGTGGTTGAAATAGATAGTAGGATATTAGAAGTATATGTGGGATGGGAAGATAAACTAGATAATGATGCATGGTATTTTAGTAATTCGTTCGAATCAATTACTAACGGAATGTCTCCCGAATAAGCGTCCCAAATAAGCAAAAATACTGAAGCAATTGGCTTTGCCCCTAGTTTATAAAAAGTTGTATAAATAATGTTCATAGAAAAACCATGAATATTGATTTAACAACATTCATGGCTGTTTAATGTGTCCCAAAACTTTGACTTTGGAACGTTTTTTAAAATATTGTTGTATTTAGAATTCAGGACTTAAGTAGATGGCCGATCTCGATGGTTTTACATTGTTATGATTACTTATCTCCAAAATGTAATCTGTTCCGGACTTAAACGTACAGAATCATAGCCTTTTTCATCTGCCTTGCCAATGGATAAAACTACAACAGGTGTATATCGCTCAGGTTCTAAATCAAAGGCTATTGCCAATTGATCTGCTTCAAAACCAGCCATTGGATTTGTGTCATAACCATAGGCTCTTGCTGTCAGCATTAATTGCATTGTAAAAAAGCCACTGTCCAATCTAATTACGTCATTTTCTGTTTCTTTTGAAAGCGCCGGATAGTAAGATTTAATGGTTGCTAATTGATTGTCGCGTACTTCTGGCGGCATTTTTCCTTGTTCAACAGCCGAATTATAAATGAAGTCAGCATTTTCGTAGTATTTCTTATCTGCAAAGATTAAAAGCATCGCAGAAGAAGTATCATTTTGTTGGGTATTAAACATAACAAGAGGACGTAACTTTTCCTTTCCTTCTTCACTCTCAACGACTACCACCCTCCAAGGTTGTAGATTAGCTGCTGACGGTGCTGTTGCCGCATCTTCAATAATCTTATTCAACTCGTCTCTCGGTATTTTGTAATTTGGTTGATACCTACGGATAGAATGTCGACCTTTCATAATGTTCTCAAAATTGTTTTGTTTTAAAGTCATATTATTAGCCCCTTTTTTTATATTTGTGGTATAACCACTATCGTAAGTGTAAACTATGAAGTATACTTCATAGCAAGAAAAAAAGAGGTGACTTATTATGAAGATTAGCGAAGTAGCAAAAAGTATCAACATCCCAATATCAACCATCCGTTATTATGAGAAAATAGGAATTATCCCTGATGAATACATACAGAGAGACCAGAATAATTATCGGAATTATACACCAGAAATCATTCACCATCTGGTTGTTGTGAAAAATAGTGTGGCTGTTGGTTTTTCTATTAATGATATACACGCTATGATCTCGAAAAATGGAATGTCAAGATATGAACAAACACATATTATCAAAGAAAAAATTTCAGAAATTGAGAACGTGCAAAAAGAGTTAGAAGAATCCAAACAAGGGCTTTATGACATTCTTAAATTAGATATTACGTGTGAGCATGGGTTCGGGAAATATCAATGAAAAGAAACAACTAAGGGGCTGTGCCTTTAATTTCGACAAATAAAAACCCAGTCTAATTAAATTAGAATGGGTTCGGTAAGCTTATATAATACCTCTAGTTCCAGATTAAAGGGCTAATTTACATTTTTTAATTCCGTTCCCAAAATCATTTGGGAACTTTTTTTCTTAACGTGGTAGATCCACATTTTTCTGACGCTACTCCATATAGAACATTGGGGGAATATGAAAAAGCAATAAGCACATTTTTAAAATCGAAATATCCCCCAATAATAAAGCAATTTAAACGTTCTATTCGCTGACCTTATATATTCTCTAAGGAAGGAATTTTAATATGAAAATAGATGGCAATCCTTGCTCCAACACTGGTGAGTATCAGAAAAATAAGCATGACAAAGAAACCTGTTAAAATATGATTTTTTCGCTAGGCAGCTTGTTTCTGCTTTACTGTCGTTTCATACGCGATACCGAGAATATCAAAGACTGTCTTTTTCTGATAACGGTGACACTTACGCCCATTCTTTTTAAGTAATTGATAGAGGCGATGGAGAATCTTTAAGAGTTCATGTGTGCTACCAGACATAGCCTCAAATAATAATGGAAAATAGTCCTTAATCATACAAATCGATTTATATTCGCTTAGCTCTTGTTTTTTCTTTTTCAGCAGGAGCTGTCGCATCTGAAACATGGTAGAAGAACAAAGGTCCCAATGAGTTGTCCATATAAATGGCACTCTAGAGGTTCTTTCTTGATGGTTTTATATTCATCGATTTCAAAGAAGGACTTCCATGTTTTGAACAAAATTTCAATCTGCCAGCGTAATGAATACAGAGCGTGCACGTAATTCGTTGGTACTTCTTTTGATGGTGTGTTTGTGATATATACGTTGATCCCCATTAGCTGTTTACTTTTTTCTTTCATGACTATACCTTTCTTTTTCTCGCGTACAGCTTGGTTTTTTAGACGTGTTTCGGTTTGATCATTCGTTAATCGATGGACAATGACACGTGTCGATACTTTCTGAATTTGGCCAATATAAGCTTCCGAAATTTCCATAGTCTCACCCGGTTCCAGTTCTTTCATGATTTGTGCCATATCAAGCTGAATATATTCGGTCTGTTTCTTCATCGTGCCGTTCTTAAAATATTCTGGATCAGGGTTCTTGATATAAATGCGTGTATTCAACTTTAACCGTGAGATATAGTAGGCTTCCTTCTCATGAATGGCTTGTAAATCTCGCAAATCAAAATAACCTAAGTCACGCAGGCATAAATCACCCGCCTCCACGCTTTCAAGACAATCTGTGCCATAGGTTTTGTCATTATTTTTACCTGGTCCTAGCTGTACGTTTAAGAATTGGCCACTCAGTAAATCGTATTCTAATTGGATCTTCACCCCTGCCGTATTACTACTTCCACCTGAACCTTGATAATCACTTGCGAAGGCACCTGGCAGCTGAAACACAGTCGCATCCAAAATCCGAATACGTTTGAAAGCAGAAATCATATGTGAAGATAGCGATTCTGTCGCACAGAGTTTCTGTGTTAGGAGCGAAGTAAAGACTTTTCGGAGGAAGGTGACAGCTGCTGAATTAAAGCGTTGATTGAGTCCCTCTTGACTCATGAGTACACCCGTTGAAGCCTCTAACTTACTACATAGTTGCGTAAGGGATGTACTGGCCACTTCTTGGCTAAGCCAAACACAAAGGGCGATGAGTTCATCTGCTTGATACTTACTAGATCGCTGTACAAAACCCACCTGTTTAGCGACTTTTTGTAGGACGATAGGAGATAGAAAGCGTTGTAATTCTTGTGAGAATAGATGTAATTCTTCAGAAAGCGAGAGGTCCATGAAAAACGTCATCCTTTTCAAGTATTTGTAATTTAAGGAGTTATTTCACACCTATTTTAAACATTGTTTTGCGCTATAAGTAAATAAAAAAGCCCAATTTCTCAGCATTAAAATGAGAAATTGGGCTTTTTCGTTACTCCTAAAAAGCGTCCTTTAATGGAATAACGAAAATAGTTACCTTATTTTTCTACAACTAACGCTTCCATAAGTTTCTGTAGTACTTGCTAAATAAATAGTTACAGTATAATTTGATTGCTTTTTTGGATTAGTTTACTTATCATTAAGTAGCTTTCCAGCAATACTGTAACGGTTAACACTTATTTCTTTAATCATTATGTGTACGGCTTCCGCAGGTACTTTGGTACTTTCTGAGATAGCCTTTGTTACTCCTTTTAGCATTTCTTTATATGCTTCTTCTTTATCTACTTGGAGAAGCTCAGGTGCAATATTAATAGTGACAATAGGCATTGTTAATCCTCCTCCTTAATTAGGATTTCTATTTTTTGTATTTATTCGCTAATTACCCTTTTTGCTGGTTAAACCAGAGTAGAAAATTATTAACTACAGAGTCTAAAAATTTAACTGTTGATTCGTCAATAAGCTCCCCGTCATCATTAATTTTTTGATGCACAGCACCAATATACACTTCATTTCCTGGTAAAAGTGGTGATGATAGTGAAAATAAAATTTCACGTAAATGTAATTGGGCTTTTACCGTTCCTAAAAAGCCGGGAGTAGCACCAATAATCCATGATGGTTTACCAAACAGTACTTTATCTTCACGAGACAGCCAATCAATAGTATTCCCTAGCACCCCTGGAATTGTCCCATTGTATTCAGGGGTTACCCACAGCACCGTATCAGCTTCCGCCACTTTTCTTTTAAATTCTATAACAGCAGAAGGGGGATTATTTTCTATATCTTCATTAAAGAACGGTAGTTCTCGGATAGTTAAAATTTCAAGAGTAAACTTTTCTTGATAGCGTTTTTGCATAAACTGAGCAAGTTTTAAGTTATAAGATTCCTTACGTATACTTCCTATGATTGCTACAATTTTCATTTGTTTTGCCTCCTAATTTTAGATAAACGTTGTTTTTGCAAAGATGAATCAAAATGCTAGTTCGTTACTGTTGTCTTATAAAATGAACTTAGACACCCCCCCCTAAAGACATCTCAGTTACTACACTACTCAATACTAAAAAATGAAGAATATAAGCAACCGCAATACACAAAGTGTCCTGTTACATCTTCAACTTCTCCTAACAATTCGTTTCGTCCGTAGCAGTTTTGGCGACACGCCCGAATTGTACATAATAAATTGCTGTCATCACAACGACCAGAATGGCAAGTACCAGAAAAATGTTGCTGTATACAAAAGCAGCACTATTTTGTGGTATTGGATTAAACCTAAATGTCGGTGTACCGAAGTCAAGTACTTTGCCAATTGTAGCTGTCGATGTAGCTGCAGAAATGAAATTGAGCATTGAGAAAAAGCCCATTCCAATTCCTGTATGTTCTTTAGGTAGCGTTCGTGAAATGGTGTTTGACATGGCAATCTGCATGAATGATTGACCGAGGACACCGAAAATAAGAAAGATCGCAATAAAGACTGAAGACAATCCAACGACTGAAGACAAAAACATGAAACCAATAAAAAGAAGTGTTGACGCTGTATACAACAGAACCGAATTCCCTTTCTCATCAGCCAGCTTTCCACCTTTGCGTCCCAAAAGCGCGGTCATGAGAGCTGACGGCAACATAATGATTCCCGTTAAAGCCGGTGACATATGGTTTACGACTGAGAGTAACTGCGGCGCAATGTATGGAATACCGAAGCCTATTGCGGTTATTACGAATGTAATCACAAGACCAAGTGAATACTGTTTGTTTCGAAAAACAGCCGGTTTTACAAAAGGATCCTTAGCGTAACAAATTCGTAATACGAATAAAATCAATAAAACAACCCCAGTCACTAAAAACCAGATATCCCCTTGTGTTAACGCCAGCAACAGAGCAGCTACTGTTCCTGCTAAAAGCGATCCACCGATGAAATCGATTTTGTCAGTGCCTCCTTCCTCATCATCTAAATATCTATGATAAAAAGGCAACGTAAACAGCGACAGAAGGGGAATTGCAAAAAGAACCTGCCAACTCCACGCGCTGGTCACGAACCCAGCAATAATCGGACCCAGTGCTGCGCCGAGTGCTAACCCGATAGCAGAGGTACCTAACGCACGACCACGCTTTTCAGGTGAAAAATAACGAACCGGCACGATCATTGCTAACGCAGGAATGACTGATGCGCCGGCCGCCTGTATAATACGTGCAACTATAATCATCCAATACTGGGTAGCCACTAATCCTACAACGGAACCTAAAGCAAAAATCAAAAGACCAAACGTCAGCAAACCCTTTAAACCGTATTTGTCTGTTAGTTTTCCGAAAGTGACTGTTCCAATTGCATATACAATCATATAGCCGGTGGTGATCCAGCTCACTTGCGATGGTGAAAGTTGAAACTGTTTGCTGATAACCGGAAGTGCAACATTAAACATCGTTGCGTTCATGACAGAGATAATAAGTGTAAAGACAAGAATACGCATTAAAAGCTCGCCAGTATCCTTTGGAGTTCTATGGTTTGTTCGCATTTTATTTCCTCGTTTCTAATGGTTACTAGTTAAGCCAGACTATCCTTCAAACCATCACCATTCATTCATTTTAGTCAGTCAGTACTGACTGTCATAATGTGCGGGAAAAAACTAGGGGGTTAAAGCCCTAGTAAATGTCTGCACACTCTCTATTATAAATTCCTCCAGAGACACGGATGGAAAGTTAACGCCGTTATCTAAGTTGTTTAGAAATGCCCCATAATTCATCGCCATGAAAGAAAACGCCTGCACATCCGGATTCGTTCTAATCAGTTTTCCTTTCTCGAACATTATCGTGAAATAATCTGTAAAAATTTTGAATAGTTGTTGTGGAGGCTTCTTATTTCTTTCTCGAAACCCAGGTAAATTGTCTTCCTCCTTAATACTGATCATAATCATTTTTCGGTTACGATTCATAATTTCATGATATGTTCGGCTAATTAGGAGCAAATCTGTTTGCAAATCCCATACGAGCTTCTCGTTAAAAAGTTTTGTCATTTCTTCGGTATAATGAAAACGGTCAAATGCTGTTTCAAGAAGGTTTTGTTTGCTTCCGAAGTGACGAAATAGAGTTTTTTCGCTCAATCCGGCCGTGGTAGCGATTTCCTGGGTAGTTACACCTTTGTAGCCTTTTTCCGCGAATAGATCGATCGCTGCCAATAGCAATTTATCATTGTTACTCAAATTTTTACTGCTGATCATTTGCTCTCCTCATTTCTATATACTGTCAGTACTGACTGTCATTAGAGATGATAATATCTCATTTTATATAAATTGTCAAGGTATACATCTCCCATACTACTAAAGTAACCTCCTAAAATTAAAAACACATCGGTTTTAGGCGGCTATTTTCTCTAGTCTTACCATAACGTTCACCTCTATATTTCTTTATTCACCATGTTAACTGAAACACATCTCTCCTTAAAGTAACCTACCAGTTCGCTCAATAAATATTTTTCCATAAAATGGATCTTTAATAAGGTGAGATGTTTGGTGTTTATAAAAACTTTATTGTCACTTAACATCCGTTTTAAATGCAATTTATCTTTTAAAGTCACAAGTATTTTACTGAAAGAATAACGTTTTTTTCATTTTGGGGGAAATTTGTTTATTTAGCTTGATGGGTATGTGAAGAGAGAGTAATAAAAATAAAGATCTTTGCTGCGCAGTACAAGCATACTGCGCAGCAAAGATCTTTATTTTTAGAGTACTTTGTGAGGAATGTACTTAAAAACTAGAGAAGTAAGTATATGAGATATTATAGATAGTGTTTTTTGTGAATAAGAAAGGACATTTGGTAGTCCTTTCTATTATTGTCCTTTGAAAAATCATTAACCATTATATTTTAATTTAACTTTGTCTATAACAGCCTTAGAAATAACAGCCATTATAACTAGACTTATAAAAGACCAATTGGCATTCCAGCTTTTTTCAAGGTAGATGTTTACGGCTTTCATCATGGGAAGAGCGACGTAAGATATAAAAGCGGAAAATACGCCTAAAGCAATCAAAAATGATTTCCAGTTCTCATATCTGTCGTATGTTAATGTAAGTCCAATTGGAATGATAAAAAGATTAGCAGGTAACATTGTTGGGATAATCGGTTCAAGTTGCATTCGATAGTCATACCAATCCATTGCTGTTGCAAGATCATCTAAGTTTCTATTTAATATGTATATGATACCGAGATACGCAATGGAGGGAAGAAGTCTTTCTTTCTTGATGAATAAAAAGAATAGTACCAACATTATGATGCAGGCAGCAAGAAGCATCCACCATTGCCAAGTGAATAATGTGTACTTGGTCCATAACTCCATTCGTAAGTCAGTCACTTGATTTGTAAGTTTATCTATTTTTCCCCCTAATTCCTCCATGTTTTATTCCTCCATATTTTAAGTTTTCTATTTTAAGTTTTCCCATATATTAGATCCCTATTCAAATTACTAGGGGCCGCTATGGACATGATTTAGTAAATTTGAGTACTAAAAAGGTGTGCGTTTTTAAGGTTGTGAATTAATTTATTTAGAGTTAAGGTGCTTATGTTGATGAAAACAATTAATAAACCAAGTCATTACTACACAGTACAACGCTACTCGTGAATAAATGCTATTTATTCAAGACGATCACTTTTTAGGGTGATCGTTTTGTCGTATTTGACTTATACTGTGTAACAAAGCTGATCAGAAACACCTGTATGAAAGGCTGTCAATAAAATTGAATGAAGCTGGTGTTTTGAATAAGAAACCTGTTATAAAAACATATAAGATGCTTATATTTTACTAATGTGTTGTTCCAAGGGATTAATATACATTTTTGAACAAATAATATGACCTTAACCAATTCGTTCCTCTACGAGTAGGACTTTCTAAACCTCTCATCTCTAATATAGAGTAGATCTTTTGAATTTAATCTAAAAAAAATTTAATTTTTATTGAAATTGCTTCCTTACCATGATACTATAATTCATGTAAACGTTTACTGAATTTTTAAGGAGTACTTCATATGACAATTAAGGATGTAGCCAAAAAAGCAAATGTATCCATTGCAACTGTTTCAAGAATTCTAAATAATAAACCTGGATATACAAAAGAAACTGAGAAAAAAGTTCTTCAGGTTATACAAGAACTAGGTTATCACCCGAATGGAATAGCTCGAGGATTGATTAATAAACGGACACATACGATTGGAATTTTAGTTCCAGAGATTTCCAGTATGTTGATATCAGAGTTTATTAGTGGAATTGAACAAGTAACACATCAACATGGTTCCAGCGTTATTGTTTGTCACACTGAGTCTATGGGTCAAAAAACAAGGCAATATCTGCAAGTGTTAAAAGAAAAACAGATTGATGGTATTATCTTTACGAGTGGGGTACTCAAGGAGGATTATTACCAACTAATTAAGGATACGGATATACCAATGGTACTTTTAGCAACAGAGTCTTACGAGTTTCCAGTTCCATATGTGAAAGTTAATGACCATCATGCTGCTTACAGTGCAACGGAATACTTAATTAACAAAGGTCACCGAAAAATTGGTATGATTAGTGGAGATAAAGAAGACATGATTGCTGGTCAACCAAGAATTAATGGTTTTATGCAAGCTATGCAAGCACATGAATTGCCTGTGAAAGATGAATGGGTTGTATCTGAAAATGGTTTTAGTTTTAAAGATGGTGTAAACGGTTTCTCGAAACTAATTCATCAGTTAGACGATATTACAGCAGTGTTTGCAGCTAGTGATGAAATTGCACTAGGTGTCTTGTCAGCTGCTTATAAGATGAACATTAAGGTTCCTGATCAGTTATCCGTTATTGGCTATGATAATCTTAAGATTGCAGAGATGAGTATACCTCCACTAACTTCTATTGCTCAACCATTAGTAGAAATGGGAAAAAAAGCAACAGAAATGGTATTTGAAATGATGGATAAAAAAAGAGGTGTAGAAAGTCGAATATTTCCCCATGAAATAGTTGAAAGACAGAGTGTGAGGGAACTTAAGTGACTAGTTCCCTTTTGTTAACAACGTAAACGTTTACGTTGAAATAAAAAATGATTGATGGAGGGTTAATAATGAAAAAAGTAACAAAAGGATTAGTATCAATAGGATTAGGAGCTTCCTTATTATTAGCAGGTTGTGGTAACGGAGATGGTGGAAGTGCTGATGGTGAAGTAACGCTGGAACTTTTCTCCAATAAGTCAGAAAGTATTGATACGTATAACGGGTTAATTGAAGAATTTGAAAATCAAAACCCGAATATTAAGATTGAATTGGAAGCACCGCCAGAAGCGGATACAGTTTTAAAAACAAGATTAACTAAAGATGACTTACCCGATATTATGTCTTTAGGTGGAAACGCTACTTATGGTGAACTTGCTCGTGCTGGTGTGTTCCATGACTTCACTGATTCGGAAGTGCTTGGAACTGTTCAATCTTCTTATGTGGATATGCTTGGCCAGTTAGTAGGGCAGGAGGAAGAAGGTGCATACGGTATCCCATATGCAACGAACGCTAACGCTGTTATTTACAATAAGCAAAAAGCAGAGGAACTTGGGATTGAAATTCCAAATACTTGGGATGAGTTTGTTGCAACATTAGATATAGCACAAGAAGCTGGTGAAGTTCCAATTTACTTTACCTTACAAGAGTCATGGACAGCAATGCCAATTTGGAATGGTGTTGCAGGTAACTTAGTTGCCGACGATTTTGCGGAACGTAATAACGCTGGCGAAGCATCATTTGTAGAGGAATATGATGTCGTAGCTGATAGAATGTTGAAATTACTAGAGTATGGTCAAGGTGACAACTTTGGTGTTGGTTATGCGGATGGAAACAGTGCTTATGCTAACGGTGAAGGTGTGTTTTACATTCAAGGGAACTGGGCTATTCCTGAAATTTTAGCAGCAAATCCCGATATCGAATTAGGAACGTTTGCACTACCTTCAAATGATAATGCAGAAGAAAATGATCTAGTTTCAGGCGTTGATGTTGTTTTAACCGTTAATGAAGATACTGAGCACAAAGAAGAAGCGTTAAAGTTTGTTGAATTTATGGCAAGCAAAGAAACTGCACAACGTTATATTGACGAACAAAAAGCATTCACAGCAGTACAAGATGTCTTTCAAGAGGATCCAACCTTCGAAGGTATTAAGGTGCACTTTGAAGAGAATAGCTTAACAAGTTTCCCTGATCACTACTATCCAGCTGGTATGGCAGCAGAGAATCTAATACAAGACTTTCTTATTAAGAAAAATAAGGACGCAGCACTTGAAACCTTAGAGACTGAGTGGGACAAAGTAATCAATCGCTAAAAGATTTTAGGGCCTCTCTTGTAGAGACCCTACTTATTAATAAAGGAGAGATCATCGTAATGAAAAAAAAATATACCTTTCTATTAATGGTGATTCCTGCATTTGCTATCTTTTTCACCTTTCATACATACCCTGCTATACAAGGAATATTTTATAGTTTTACCGACTATAAGGGATATGGGAATTGGGATTTAGTGGGATTAAAGAATTACTTGAACGTATTTCAAGATGGACGTGCACTAAGTGCTTATGGATTTACCTTTAAGTTCGCAATAGTTGGAACAATTATTGTTAATATTGTTAGTTTACTTATTGCGTTAGGGCTAAATGCAAACATTAAGTTTCGAAAAACGTTACGCGCAACTTATTTCTTACCATTTATTTTAAGTGTATTAATTGTTGGTTATATTTTTAAGTTTATTTTTACACACATGCTACCAGAATTAGGAGATTCTCTGGGAATTGAATTTCTATCATCGAATATCTTAGGAAGCCCTGATTTAGCCTGGATTGGTGTCGTTATCCTAGCAGTATGGCAGTCTGCAGCGTTCAATACACTATTATATTTAGCGGGTCTTTCGACGATCGATAATCAATTATATGAAGCAGCAGATATCGATGGTGCTGGACCATGGGCGAAGTTTTGGAAAATCACCTTTCCACTTGTAGCGCCATTTCTCACGATTAACATGGTTGTTGCGATGAAGAACTTCTTGATGGCATTTGACCAAATCGTTGCCTTAACTGGTGGTGGACCTGGTCAATCAACAGAGTCCATTTCTTTATTAATCTATCGTGGCGGTTTCCAAGGTGGAGAATTTGCCTACCAATCGGCTAACGCGGTTATCTATTTTATTGTAATCGTAGCAATATCTCTTATCCAGCTACGTGTACTTGAGCGAAGAGAGGTGAAATAACATGACTGGGAAAAAGAACTGGAAAGTAACGATGTTATTAATTCTTGGATCACTTTTTATTTTCTTTCCACTATATTTAACGATAACAATAGCGTTTAAAACACCGCAAGAAATGTCTGGTAATCTATTAGCATTACCGGAATCTTGGTCAATATCAAACTTTCTCACGGCTATTGAGATGACTAATTTCTTTAGAGCGTTAGGAAACAGTGTTTTAGTAACAGTAATAACAGTTGTTTTAGTGCTACTAACGCATTCACTTGTGGCATATGCAATTGCTAGAAATATGCACAAGAAGTTTTATAAGTTTTTATATTTCTATTTTATTAGTGCCATGTTTATCCCATTTCCAATCATTATGTTACCTATTGTAAAGCAAACAAGTATGTGGGGAATGGATAACTTAATCGGACTTGCCATTTTAAATGTCGTGATGCAATTAGCCTTTAACGTGTTCATTTATGTTGGTTTTCTAAAATCAATTCCAATTGAACTAGAAGAAGCTGCCATTATTGATGGAGCAAGCACATGGCAAGTATTCTGGAAAATTATTTTTCCGATTATGAAACCAATGCACGCAACAGTTGCGATTTTAACTGCATTGTTTGCTTGGAATGACTTTATGTTACCACTCGTTATATTAAGTGATTCGAGTCAATACACATTGCCCTTAGTGCAATATGCATTCCAAGGACAATTTAGTACCGATTATAATTTAGCCTTTGCTTCTTATTTAATGGCGATGTTACCAATGATTATCGTTTATATCTTTGCACAAAAATGGATTATTGGTGGTGTTATGAGAGGTTCACTAAAATAGCAATTTTGACAATGTAACTTGCCATTCTTTTTAAAGTTAACTAAGAGAATAATATAAATATATAGGAAAATTAAATCAAATGGGGGAATCTACATGAAACAAGGATGGTGGAAGGAAAGTGTAGTTTATCAAATCTACCCGCGAAGCTTCAATGACAGTAATGGAGACGGAATTGGGGATATTCAGGGTATTGTTGAAAAGCTAGATTATTTAAAAAATCTTGGTGTTAATGTCATCTGGTTATCACCAGTTTACAAGTCACCGAATGATGATAATGGTTATGATATTTCAGATTACCAAGCAATTATGGATGAATTTGGAACGATGACAGATTTGGAAAACTTATTAAATGAAATGCACAAGCGAGACATGAAGTTAATCATGGACCTTGTTGTGAATCATTCCTCTGATGAACATCACTGGTTCCAAGAATCAAAGAAATCGAAGGACAATCCGTATCGTGATTATTATATTTGGAGACCTGGTAAGGACGGAAAAGAAGCAAACAATTGGGAGTCTAACTTCAGTGGTTCCGCATGGGATTATGATGAAACGACTAATGAATACTACTTGCACCTATTTAGTAAAAAACAACCTGATTTAAATTGGGAACACCCTCAACTTCGTCAGGAAATTTATGACATGATGAAGTGGTGGTTAGATAAAGGAATCGATGGTTTTCGAATGGATGTAATCAATTTTATCTCAAAAGTACCAGGGTTGCCTGATGCACCAAATCCTAAAGGGAAAAGATATGTTGGTGGTGGCGAATTTTTTATGAACGGACCACGTATCCACGAGTTTCTATATGAAATGAATCAAGAGGTACTTTCTAATTACGATGTGATAACTGTAGGGGAAATGCCTGGTGTGGACGTAGAAGAAGCGAAAAAATACACTGATCCTAAACGTGAGGAATTACAAATGGTATTCCAATTTGAACATATGGATTTAGATTCAGGACCAAATGGTAAATGGGATTTAAAGCCTTTAGAATTAACCGATTTAAAGGATAACATTACGAAGTGGCAAACCGGTTTACAAGGTGTTGGTTGGAATAGTTTATACCTTAATAACCACGATCAACCGCGGATTGTTTCACGATTTGGTAATGATAAAGTATACCGTGTTGAATCAGCAAAAATGCTTGGGACCTTCTTGCATATGTTGCAAGGCACACCTTATATTTATCAAGGAGAAGAAATCGGGATGACCAATGTTCAATTTGACTCAATCGATGAGTATCAGGATATTGAGATTTTGAACATGTATAAGGAAAAAGTAATCGAAGGTAATGAGGATCATGATAAAGTCATGGAATCGATCTACGTCAAAGGAAGAGACAATGCGAGAACGCCATTTCAATGGAATGATTCCAAGCATGGTGGGTTTACGGATGGGGAACCATGGATCAAGGTGAATAGTAATTATACGAGCGTCAATGCAGAGCAAGCTGTAAATGATGAAAATTCCATTTATAATTATTACCGTCAGTTGATTCAACTAAGAAAGACGCATCCAATAATTGTATACGGAGTCTATCAGTTAATTTTACCTGAACATGATAAGATTTATGCTTATCTTCGTAACTATGAAGGGGAAAAATTGTTAGTAGTGACTAACTTTAGTGATCAAAATGTAAAATTTGAGTTACCAGAAAAGGTATCGTTTGAAGTAAAAGAAAAACTAATCAGTAATTATGAGACTTCGGATATAGATGCTCCATTTTCTTTTACATTACAACCATATGAAGCTAGAGTGTATAAAGGTGTGTAAATTATATTAAATAAATTTTAACTAGATTGAACTGCAGGTATGCTAGGGGAAAGTTCCTTAATGTTTGCAGTTCTATTTTCTATATGGAATTTACTTTATACAAAAGCTTAAGCTTATATGAAATTAGGAGGTAATTTTACGGTTTGTAACGATTTCTTCACTTAATAAACGTCTTACTATATGCAGACTCATCTGTATCCCTGCTGAGATTCCGGCTGAAGTAATAATGCTTCCTTCGTCTACGTATTTTACGTTAGATAGTACATGCACTTTAGGGAACTTTATTTGTAAAATCTTGATGTCCATCCAGTGTGTGGTGGCCTTCCTATTATCTAACAACCCTGCTTTGGCAAGAAGAAAGGAACCCGTACAGACACTCGCAAGTATTTCCGTCTGTGAACTTCGTGCCTGAATCCAGTTAATCACGACTGGATTTTCAATCTCAATATGATCAGCTCCATACCCTCCAGGAATAATCACGATATCAAACAATGGTGCTGTTTCAAAGCTATAATCAGGTTGTACTTTTAAACTGCGCAGTACAACCATACTATTCATTTGAATAAGAAATTCCCGAATCGGATGTATTGTGGAAGACCATAGGCCATGCAATAGAAGAATGAACTTTTTAAAATAAGTCCACAGTAAATAATATAAAGGATAAGTGCTAATGTTTATATGTGTATTCAGCATATTCTATTTATTTTATTTGAGGGAAAATACTGATTTAAAAGGGTTTATAATATGTATTTCAACGTATTTAACAGATTAATACACGGGCGGAATGATGTAAGTTAGGTGTCAAAACCTTATTATATCAACGTTTTAACTACCAAATATCTATATTGGTGTCCGAAAAAGTGACCGATATTAGTAATTAAAAATTTGCGAGACTTCTAAAAGTCAAATGACTTGAAGAAGTCTCTTTTTGTATTTGAAAAGTGAATGAATTAAAATACTTAGTTAGCCTGCTAAATAGTTGTTGACAATGGATTTTCACGATGTTATATTTAGTAAGCTAAATATATATTAACTAGTGGAGGGAAATCTATGAAAGTCTCGCTAGATTGTGATATCCGTGAGTCTTTAGATAAAGTATCATCCAAGATGCGTCGGGATTATAGTGAAAGCTTAAGAGAAATTAACCTTTATGTAGGGCAGGACAATTTGCTCGCCCGTTTATGGGCAGGAGATGGAATCACTCAAATGCAATTGTGCGATCATTTGAAGTGTGAACCGCCGACGGTCACCAATATGGTCAAATCGCTGGAACAAAACGGCTTTATAATCCGTAAGCGTGATGGACAAGATGGCAGGGTTATGCGGATATATCTAACTGACAAAGGGAATGAGTTAGAAAAACCGGTTGATTTCAAATGGAAGCAACAGCAAGAGAAATTGCTGAATGCCATTTCACCGGAAGAACGTTTGGTATTAAGAGATTTAATGAAGCGGATGGAGAGAAATTTGTTTTAAGTTCTCTCTAACTATTTGTTTAGCAAGCTAAATAATATGCGATAATACTAAGCATTAATTTCAAGGTGATTAGGAATTATTTAATTAGTAAGCTAAATAAATACTGGAGTGATTTAACTTCATTTTTTACATCAATCATTTTAAATAGGTGACAGGAAAATTTATGAATCTCGAAGATAGCGTTCTTACATGCATAAAAGAACGTCCCGGAATAAGTGCAAAAAAGATTGTTTTTTAAATAGACTCAAAAACGATCAACTTACCATCTGTGGAAGAACTTACTTCGGAAGTTTCTATATATAAGCAATTGCGGACGTTGAAAAGAAATGGAAGTGTTCATAATAGAGGGGATCGTTGGTACAGTATGAATCGCACTAAATAGAATATGAACCAGTAATCTTTTCAACCTCTTAGAAATCTATTTTAAAGGGTGATATTCATTTAGGGAAAAGATACTAAGAGTGATAAGTGGAATAGAAATTGATCATAAAGACTATATTTAGCAAGTTTTACTCTACAGAAAAAGTGAACGCGATAATTCTATGCAGGCTCATTTAAAGGATTAGATCTTATCAAAAATAAAGGAGAATACCAACATGACAAAACGAAAAGAGATGCAATTGGCATTACAAATGGTTTCCGGCTATGGTGGCGAATATAGTGCATGGAGAATGCCGGGTACCGATCCGGCAGCCTATACCAATATGGACAATTATGTGGAACGGGCGAAGATAGCGGAAAAAGGAAAGTTCCAGATGATTTTCATTGCGGATACACCGGCCTTAACCGTTGATTTGGGACCACAGACGCCCAGTTTTCCGATGGATCCGATGCTGGCCCTGATGGCGGTGGCCAGAGAAACAGAGCATATCGGACTTGTGGCAACCCACTCCACGACGTTCAATTACCCTTACAATATAGCGCGCCAGTTCAAAGCACTGGATGTCATCAGTCGCGGACGTGTAGGCTGGAATGCGGTGACCTCATCCACTCCAGCAGCAGCGAACTTCGGTATGCAGGTAGCCAGCCGAAAAGAACGATACGCCAAGGCTCATGAATCGGTCCAAATTGTCCAGGCGCTGTGGGGCAGTTGGAAACCAGACGCTTGGACGTTGGATGCAGAAGGCGGTAAATTTGCCGATATGGACAAAATTCAGCCGATCAATCTTCAAGGACAGTATTATGCTTCCCGCGGCCCATTACCAATTCCGCCATCGGAACAGGGACAGCCGGTGATTTTCCAAGCTGGTGGAGGAGCTGAAGGGTTGGAATTGGCAGGAAAGTACGCTTCTGGTGTCTACGCAAATCCTTTTGACATCAAGTCTGCTCGTGAACACCGAGAAGAACTTCGGCAAAGTGCGGCTCATTTCGGCAGAAACCCGGATGACATTAAGATGTATGCCGGTTTTATGTTTTCCATAGGATCGACTGAAGAAGAAGGGTTAGAACGGCGTAGACAACTAATGAGTTTCAACCCCGAGGAGATTCCAAACCGGGTCAGCTACCTTGGTTCCATGGTTGGATTGCAACTATCGATGACTTCGGTGAATATTGATCAGCCTTTACCAGCTGATTTGTTGAAGCGTGCATACGCCAATCCACAGGATCCCCGTTCTCCTAGAGCCTTACAGCTGTTGAAAAAGGGACTTTCCATTCGGGACGTTCTGGCGCATGGGGTCATCAATTATCATCCGGTAGTTGCCGGTACCGCAGTGCAAGTGGCTGACTTCCTGGAAGAATGGTTTTTGGCCGGTGCGAGTGATGGGTTCTCCGTTGTGCCGGATATCGCCTACGATGGCGTGGCTGATTTCGTGGAACAGGTTGTTCCGATTTTGCAGGAACGTGGATTGTTCCACAAGGAGTACGAAGGAAACACACTGCGCGAGAATATGGGCGTTCCTTATCAATACGGAAGGCTGAAAGATAACAATAATTAATAGAGGAGAGGATTTAAATGAATAATACCCTTGAATTGCTTCATAGCCATACATCCATTCGTTCTTTTACAAATCAACCACTGTCAGAGGAACAACGAGATGCAATCTTTAAGGCAGCTAATCAAACTTCATCATTCAGTCTGCTACAAGTGGTTTCTATTATTAGAATTACAGATCCAGAACTACGAAAAAAAGTGATGCAACTCTCTGTAAATCAGCCTTATATTGAAGAAGCGGCAGAGTTTTGGATTTTTTGTACAGATTTTAACCGGAATCATGAAATTGCACCAAAGGTAGATCTTGACTATATTGAATACCTTTTAATAGGTACATTCGATGCTGGGCTAATGGCTCAAAATGCTTTAACTGCAGCAGAATCAATGGGACTCGGAGGTGTCTATATTGGTGGGGTAAGAGCTAATATTGAAGAATTAACCGAGGTATTAAATTTACCAGAGTATGTAATCCCTTTAGTGGGACTGTGCATTGGCCATCCTGCTGGAGAGAAACCTGGAATAAAGCCACGTTTACCTCAATCGATGGTAATGTTTGAAAATCAGTATCAGCCATTAGATGAAGAAAAATTAGCAAATTACGATCAACAGATGCGCGAATATTACCAAGGTCGACCTGTTAAAGCTCCTTTCTCGGTAAAGAAAGTAAAGGGATGGAAAGATCATATTGAGGATCACCTTGAAAGAAGCAAACTGCCATTCATGCTTGAGTATTTAAACAAACAAGGATTTGGTAAAAAATAAACTGTTATTAATTAAATGAATTTATTAGGAGATATAAAAATGAAGACTCAATACAATAAGCGTGCCATTATGGCATCGCTGCTTATCTGCGGTTTCGTCGGCATGTTCAGTGAAACTGCTCTCAATATTGCAATGACTAATTTAATGGAAGTATTCCAAATTTCGGCCGCAACTGCACAGTGGTTAACAACTGGATTCTTGTTGACTCTAGGTATTTTAATGCCAATAAGCGGGGTGTTACTCCAGATGTTTACGACAAGACAGATGTTCACAGGTTCGCTCATCAGCTTAATTGTTGGTACATTAATTGCGGCGCTCTCATTCAATTTTGAAATGTTAATGTTAGCCCGAGTTTTGCAAGCTGTAGGTATGAGCTTGTTGCTTCCACTCTTGTTTAATACCGTTCTTGTCATCTATCCACCTGAAAAGCGGGGTGCGGCAATGGGGTTCGTCGGACTTGTTATCATGTTTGCTCCAGCCACCGGACCGACCATAGGCGGTTTATTAATCGAATATTTATCATGGCATTACATCTTCTGGTTATCACTTCCACTTTTGATTATAGGAATGTTGATAGGGTTAAAGTATTTGGAAAACGTTACTGATGTCACAAAGCCTAGGATCGATCTTCTATCTGTCTTATTGTCAACGGTCGGTTTCGGAGGAATTGTCTTTGGCTTCAGTAAGGCGGGCGAAGGAGCTGAGGGTTGGAGCAGCATGGTCGTAGTCACATCAATTGTCGTTGGGCTTGTTGCGCTGGTATTGTTCATACTACGTCAAAACTTAATGAATGTTCCGATGTTGAATCTGAGCGTTTTCAAGTTTCCGATGTACACCATCGGGCTACTTTTAATACTATCCTGTATGATGATTGTTATGACGAGCATGATTATTCTGCCGATGTTTCTGCAGACTGGGGCAGGACTGTCTGTTTTCATCGCCGGACTCATGCTTTTGCCGGGCAGTGCGTTGAACGGCATCCTATCCCCACTAGTGGGCCGTTTATTCGATAGATATGGACCGAAATGGCTAGTTACCCCCGGCCTCGTTCTCGTTGCAGTCATGTTATGGTGTTTAACTACCTTATCCCCTGATTCTTCAGTGGCTTTTATCGTGGCTTTGCATATCGGTCTCATGGTAGGGGTATCTATGATTTGGATGCCTGCTCAAACGAACGGACTAAATCAATTACCGCCGGAATTATACCCGCATGGTACGGCAGTCTTAAACACACTGCAGCAGGTTGCAGGCGCTATTGGAATAGCGGTTGCAATCAGTATCCTTACGGGTGGTATGGAGAAATACTTACACGGTTCAACTGATCCGACTAAGCTGACGGAAATAGCAAACGCGATGACGGAAGGATCACAGAGCGTATTCTGGTTTACGATGATTATAGCATTGATCGGCTTGATCCTGGCATTCTTCATTCGACGGGTAGTCAACCACGAGGAGAGGGATTCAGCGCATTGATGTTTTTATAAAAAAACAGTAGGGTCGCATAGAAAATGATAAGCAGCGCTATTACGTAGTAAAACCATACTGTTGAAAAATTAACTTAGAGATGATTACTTTTGTTAAGTAACCTTCTCTAAGTATGTGACACACGGCGCAATAATTGATCTTACTTTTTAGTGACTTTCTAAACGAATGTATTTAAGCTTAAGTCTAAGTCTAAGTTTAAGAATAGTGATGATGTTGGCTTTATTTATTTTAAATGATGCAATGTTGAAAATGGGAGTGATTTAAAAAGGATTGCCTACTTCTATCCCTATTCTAATAACATGGGAAGGCGTGAGGGAAGAATTCATTCCAATTATAGATTTGATGGAAGAATTCGGGAAGAAGTATGGAGAGCAAGTAGACTTAACAAAGTGAGTACAAAGAACGTTAAGTTCCACATTAACGCATCATTTAAAATTATTGATTGACTGTGGTTTACTGGTTGTTAAAAAAGAAGTTACTTATCGTTACTATTGACTTCAACATGATGTGTTAGAAAAATACGCACCAACTTTAATCCCAAATTGAAATTTTTTTCTTTTATTTCTTTTATAAAATCTATATGTGTAAAAAAATTCTTGTATATTATTTCGATATTTATAGAAATATCGAATCTTGTTAAATGAAAGGATAAAAAACTATGAGTGACATTGTTATTATTTCTGGAAGTCCTTCTGATAATTCAAAAACTAAGAAGGTTCTTAACTATTTTGGTACATTTCTTGAGAAGGAAGGATTTTCAATAAGTCATATTTCGGTTAGAGATGTATCTAAAGATGTTCTGTTCGAAGGGAAATATGATAGTCCTGAAATTCAGAATATCGCTACACTACTCCAAGATGCGAAAGGAATCATTATTGGATCACCAGTATATAAAGGTGCGTATTCAGGGGTGCTAAAAACGCTAATTGACGTACTTCCACAGGATGTACTAAAACAAACACCAGTGCTTCCATTAATGACTGGTGGTAGTCCAGCACATCTTATGGCATTAGACTATGCATTAAAACCTGTTTTGGCCTCGTTAAAAGCACACAACTTAAAAGGGATATATTTAGTAGATGCACAAATAGATAAACAGGGAGAAATACCAATTATTGATGAGGAAACTTTAAAACGTACAGAAAAACAACTTTATTATTTTACTAAGTTAGTAAATAATTCTATTTTTAACTAAAGACAATTAGAGAAAAATATAACTTTGTCAAAGGCACTAGCATCTTATGAGCAACAGATGCGAGAATATTACCGAGATCGTCCTGTCAGCGCACCTTTCTCAGTCAAGAACGTAAAGGGATGGAAAGATCATATTGAGTATCATCTTGAGAGAAGCAGACTGCCCTTTATGTTTGAGTATTTAAACAAACAAGGATTTGCTAAAAAGTAGATAGCTATTTTCCAAGTGGACACTTATTATCAAGTGTTTTATGTGTATGGATTGATAGTAGGATAAAAAATATTTTAATGTTTTACAGGATAATTATAAAAAGGAGTCGTTTTATATGAGTAAAAAAGTACGAGTAGGTATTATAGGTGGATCAATTAATAATGGATGGGCTAGAGGGACACATATACCAGCAATAGAGCACCTGAATGAGCTTGAACTTAAAGCAGTTGGGACCAGCAATATGGAGAGTGCTAAGAAAAGCGCTGATGCCTTTAAGGCAACGCATGCTTTTGATAAAATGGAAGATTTGGCTCAAAATTCCGATGTCGATATGGTTGTCGTTAGCATCAATGTAAAGGAACATTATGATGCAGTAAAAGCTATTGTTCCTGCTGGAAAACCAATTTATTGTGAATGGCCGCTGGGCTCAAATACTACTGAAGCGGTCGAAATGCAGGATTGGGTGGAGTCCCGACAATTGACCAATGCGATTGGATTGCAGGCCAGACAGGCACCAGCCATCAATTATGTGAAAGATTTGTTGGCGGAAGGCTATGTTGGAAAGGTTTTGTCAGCTAATTTAAAGATCTCTATTGATGGAATGGGGGGCGTTGCTGACAAGTCTACTGCGTACCTATTTGATCGGAAGATAGGAGGGAACATGCTCACTATAGTAGGCGGACATAATCTTGATGCATTTACCTATATGCTTGGAGAGTTTAAGGAGCTTTCAGCTGTCACGGCACAACAATTCCCTGAAGTCGAATTGATCGATATCCAAAAAGTCATTAAAAAAACGACAGATGATCAAATACTGATTACAGGAAAATTGACAAACGGTGCAGCAGCTAGCGTTCACATACAAGGAGGAGTTAAGCACCAAACAGGGCTCACTCTTGAAATTTTCGGAGACAAAGGAACAATCGTACTCAATGCGCCAGCTTCCATTCAATTTGGATCACACCTATTGCAAGGTGCAGGTGATAATGATGCAGAGCTTCATGAATTAACGATTCCAGATGCTTATTACTGGGTACCAGACTCGCTTAAAAACGATGCAGGGTTTGTTCTGAATGTCGCTCAGGCGCACAGTAAGTTTGCTAAAGATATACAAGAAGGAACATCCCTAACACCTAGTTTTGCGGATGCGGTGAAACTTCATAAGCTTCTTGATACAGTGGAAAAAGCAGCACAAACTGGAGAACGTCAGTATTTATAAGACCTCTTAGGATTTATGCGATTAGATGACCGTAATTTTTAGAAGGGGCGGTTATTTCCTGTTATGAAAGGGAAAATCAGTATAACTGTAGCGATAGGACAGGTATGCATTCATGCGCGGTTTATGCTGCGTTTCCCAAATCAAGTAGGGAGATATATAGCTGAATTTTTATTTCGAAAGAATATAATCAATGAATGAACAACATTTTAAATTATCTATATTAGATTTCGTCAATATTTATCAGGACAGTAATTCTACTGAAAGTCTAAATAATTCAACAGAGATGGTCCAACTAGCCGATAAGTTAGGGTATACCCGATACTGGTTCACTGAGCACCACAACACGACTAGTCAAATCAGTACATCTCCTGATTTGTTAAGTGTTCATGCAGTTTCACATACTAAAAAATGAAAAGGAGGGGAAATTATTGAAAGAAAAAAAACAACTTAAAATAGCCGGAACTATAGATGGGGTAGGCTGGAATTACATGGGTTGGCGTCACCCAGCTATGCCAGCTAATGCCAGCGAGAGCATTGATTACTATGTACAAAAAGCAAAAAGATTAGAAGAAGGAAAGTTTGACGCTATCTTTTTAACTGATGTTAGCCATATTGGACCAGGTATGATTCCACATTATCTCAGTATGTTTGAAGGTGTAAGTATTTTATCGGCCTTAAGCATGGTGACTCATTCTATTGGACTTACTGCAACAATTGCAACTTCCTATGCGGATCCATTCACTGTTGCCCGTCAAATGGCTTCTCTTGATAAAATCAGCAATGGCCGAGCAGGATGGAATGCTGTCACTTCTAATCCAGGAGGACTAGCGAATTATAGTCGCACGCATCTTTCTAAAGCAGACTTGTATCCAATGAAAAAAGAGTTTTTAGAGATTGTCGAAGGTCTTTGGGACTCCTATGAGGATGACGCTTTTATACGAGATAAAAAAAGCGGCCTATTCTTTGATCCACAAAAAATGCATGCTCTAAACTATAGAGGAAAATATTTTTCAGTGGATGGCCCTTTAAATATTAGCCGTTCTAGACAAGGAAGACCGGTTATTTTCCAAGCCGGCACATCACCGGATTTCATGAATATTGCCTCAAAGCATGCTGACGGTGTATTTGTTCCTTATGATGATTTAGAGAATGCAAAAGCATTCAGTAAAGAGTTAAGGAGAAGAGTGGAGTTGGAAGGCCGTTCGCCTGATGATTTCCTAATTACGATTCCACATAATCCGATTGTAGGTCGCACAGAAAAAGAGGCAGAAGAAAAATTTCAAGAGCTACAGTCACTCATGCCTAACTATCGAATACCAAAGCCGAAATTTTTTGGCTCGGCAGAAAAAGTAGCAGATCAAATTCAACACTGGTACGAGGCAGAAGCGATCGATCTATTGTTGATTAGACAGGAGCATCCTTCAGGATTTGATGACTTTATTGATTTAGTCGTACCTATTTTACAAGAAAAGGGGATTTTTCGTAAGGAATATGAATCAAACACTTTACGTGGTAATTTGGGTTTACCTTATCCCCAAAATAAATACTCAACAGAATAAGAAAGCCGGGAACTTAAAGCGAACTATGTTTTATTTTGATTAACTATAAAAAAATTAATGGAATTACATTTTTAATAACCACAACTTAGAATATTGATTAGGTAAACTCTAACAGTATCTTACCCATCTATGTTTGGATGGCATTGGGGACTTATTCCAATCGCCGTTAAATTTCAAAATAGATGATGGAGACCTTGAGTTAATTAAAGAGAGCACGGTTGATTTCATTTCATTAAGTTACTATATGTCTCGTACTGACAAAAAGCATAAAACACCTGAAGAGATCGGTCAAGGTAATTTAATTGGTGGTGTGAAAAATCCATTCTTAGAAGCTAGTGATTTGGGATGGGAGATTGACCCAGTTGGTCTTCGTATTGCTTTAACTGAATTATATGGGCGTTATCAAGTGCCTTTATTCGTGGTTGAAAACGGATTAGGTGCCTATGTTCTTGCTTATCAACATAGATATAACCGTAACGCTTAGACATTTCTCCAGAAGATGGACTTACTAAGTCAATACAGCAACAAGAAGTATAGCTCATTAATTCCACGCCGTAGTCAACTGCTTCTCCCATCGCTCTAATGTGTTCACTTAGATAATCGATACTGGTATAAAAATGTTATTGCTACAAATGGGCAAGAACTTTAATACGGTAACTAGGATAGGTTTTAAGTTGAGCGTTAGAAATAAGGCTTGAAAGAGAAACTAAAAGAGATTGACCTCCAATTATATGGAAGTCAATCTTTTTTAGTAATAATAAACTTCTTTAAAAGAGTATTTTATAAGGAAAAGGCCATTCATGCTTCTTGAATAGATAGAAATAGTAAATGATATCCATTTACATGGTGTTTCATATTAAAATTCGGAAAATTCCTGAGATTGTATTTTGGTCTTAAAAATTGATTCCCTTTCCTGCACAGTACAAAGGTTGAAAGGATAACTGATGTAAACCCTATCTTAAGGAAGTAACGAAGGCTTTTCTTGATTAATAAGAACCTTTTCTAAGTCTATTAAGAAGGGATTTTTCTTTGTGTGACCGGTCATTGATTTCCTCTAATCAATACACTACATTTAATAAGTAACTTCAACTTAAAAGGCATCGATCCTTCTTGGATTAATGCCTCCGTTTGTTTAACTGTATTCCTTCACAATGTCGCATGTTTATTGATACTATTTGTTAATAACAATGGATAATTTGTAGCTCGCCAAATTGCTCAAACCTGTCAAGAATTCATCTAATATTTCATTGCTTGGGAATTTGCATTCGAGAAGGTAACAACTTTCTCCACTGACTTTGTAGTTGTTTATGACGAATTGAACCTGTTCTTTTATAAATGATAGATAAGGTTGATGATTCGTGTTTTTCGTATAAATATGTATAATTGCGTGAACAATGTACCCCATTTTTACTTGATTCACTTTAATGGTATACCCTTCAATAATCCCATTGTCCTCTAATTTTGACACTCTAGCTGAAGTAGCCGGTCCAGTCAAATGGACCTTTTCACCCAATTCTTTCATTGTAATCCGACTGTTCTTAGTTAGTTCCTTCAAGATATGCATATCCGTGTTATCTAACATTTATTTAACTCCTTTCATAAATAAAGTCAAACCGTCAAAAGACTTTACTTAATCTATGTATCTGTTATGTGTCCATAGTGTAGACTATACATTGTTCAGAAGAAATTTAAAATATAAAGGGGTTAATATATATGAATATACATCAAATTCGTAATGCAACAATTGTCGTTGAATATGCGGGAAAGAAATTTTTAATCGATCCTATGTTATCAGAAAAAGGCACTTACCCGCCTTTCCCTTCATTAAGACAAAACAACTCAAATAACCCTTTAGTTAGTTTACCAATATCTATTGACGATATCATTCATAATGTTGATGCTGTTATTGTCACTCATCTACATTATGACCACTGGGATGATGCTGCTAAAGAAACGCTGCCCAAAGAGATTAAAATCTTTTCCCAAAATGAAGAAGACGCGACTGAAATTCGAAATGCAGGCTTCGAAAATGTAGAGGTTTTACAAGAGAATACAGTCTTTGAAGGAATTCAATTAATTAAAACAAAAGGTGAGCATGGAAGAGGCGAAATCCTAAAGGTTACTGGTCTAGTGTGCGGCGTTGTGTTCAAACACTCAAATGAGAAAACTTTATATGTAGCTGGAGATACTGTTTGGTATAAAGATGTTCAGGAAGTAATTGAAACACAAAAACCAGAAATCATTGTTGTCAACGGCGGGGATGTTCAATTCCCTGAAGGTGGTTCTCTAATTATGGGGAAAGATGACATTTATGAAATTTATAAAGCTGCACCAGATGCAAAAATCATTTCTGTCCATATGGAAGCTGTCAATCATTGGGCATTATCAAAAGAAGAATTAAAAAGCTTTATTAATGAAAAAGGAATCTCCTCGAATGTTTTAGTACCTGAAGACGGAGAAATATATTCATTTTAAAGAATAGAGGAGACAGAAATTGTAGTTTTAATTTTATATGAGTGGAAAGGCAATCATGTCAGTTGAAACCAATTAAGAATAAGTTGGTCGTTTTTATGAAGCACTTTTCCAAACAACCAATGTGTCTTCCACGCTTAAAAAATCAAAAGCATCGTCTAGTCCGTTTCTTGATGATTTGTCTCCACTAGCATTGTCAATGAAGATTTGTTGGCATCCGATTTGTGGTAAAGTACCCTTTAGTTCGATAAAGTTCTGATCTTAAATAGAAACTCAGGTTAATTGTGAATCTTAATTTTATTTTGTGCAGTTTCTAAGCATTTATTTATTCTGTAGTGATACAAGGAGCTCATGATTATTGATTATCATGAGCTCCTTAGCTATTTATTAAACGAAATCTTCTAAAAGAGTAGAAGCCACTTGAATTATTCTTTTAAGCAATATATTCATTGCATTTCTAGGTGTAGGTCTCATCATCCCTGTTATGCCGTCTTTTATTAATATTATGCATTTATCGGGAAAAACGATGGGCTATCTTGTCGCCGTACATGCTGTGGCACAACTACTTATATCACCACTTGTAGGACGATGGGTTGACTATTTTGGCATAAACTATATCAGCAAATAGACTTTATTTAAGCTCTGTACTTCCGACGTGTGCAGGATGTAAACTGGTTTTATATTAAATAAAATGAGCAAAGTATATGAAAATTCACCAGATTCGTAATGATACTTTGCTTATAGAATACGCAGGAATACACCGTCTGTGAAGGTATTCAACTGGTTAAAACAAATAGAGAACATGGAAGGGGAGAAATCCTAAAACATAAAGATTATAGTTTTTTTATGTGAAGAAAGTAGAAAAATAAAGGAGGATTCAATAGTATGAAACTATTATTAGAATCAATAAGTAAAAACTCAAAAGACATCGAAAAAGTAAAAGATCTATATTATATATCTTTTCCTGAAGTTGAACGACATCCTATGGATTTGTTATTCTATAAAGCAAACCTAAATTATGTTGATTTTCTTTCTATTTACGATAAGGATATTTTTGTAGGGTTTACTTATTTAATCACCCATAAAAATTTAACATATGTTCTGTATTTAGCAATAGATAGTAATGTTAGGTCAAAAGGCTATGGTAGCCTGGTACTATCTCAAATTAAAGAGAAATACTCAAAAAACCAAATAATACTCAATATAGAAGTTATTGATGAAAGTGCAATTAATTTTGAGCAAAGGGTAACAAGGAAAAAGTTTTATGAGCGGAATGGTTATGAAAGTTCAGGACTCTTATATAAGGATCGCTGGTGTTTATATGAGACTATGGTAAATGGAGAAAAAGAGGTTACTAAAGAAGAATTTTATGATTTAGTAAAGACATTTACAGGAGATTCACTTTTCCTTTTCTTAGAAGTTCAAATCAACATCAACAAATATTAATTAATTGTTTAAAGATTAAAATGAATAAAACTGCTGTTTATCGTAGCAGAAAGATAGGGCTAGATATCTAGCTTTTTTTTGAAGACTATTTCTGAGCTTTTACTTCATTTTGAATAACTGGTTTTATCAGAGAACGTCGTCAATTCATCTGTTACAAATGCACCAATTTCGTAAGTGTAATGTATGAATGAAAACTGATATTTTAATATATGTTGGTGATGAGGACAATGTGCTACAAGATTACATTTTACACTTGCAGATGATAGTTGCTGCAATTATGAGCATACAAAAATTTCATTGTTGAATCTTTGGCTAAAACTATCGGATTGAAAAAGTAAGACAAAAGATAACAGAGCCATTTGCTACGCAGTACAGCGATGCTGTTCAATAATAATGAAATTCCGCAATCAGTTATGATTGCGGAAATACCATAAGCCTAACTCTTCGCATTTTTCTATTGGTAAACGCACTGACATCAAGTGGTAAATTCCGTGGCAACTACTGGTAAATAACATGGCAAATACGGAACATTCTTGCGGCTGTAATTAAAGGTTACTTGACTTAATTCCATTGGTGCAGATCATGTTATTGACTACAATGAAGTAGTTTTCACAAGAAAATAATGAAATGCTTGTACAGAAGAACAATATCTAGATCACAGGATCACGCAGGATTGTGCGTAGCGTGTCTTGGGGTGTATCACGAGTGAACGGGTCTATATGAATTTCGTGATGCGGTCCACTTTTACTTACTCCGTGATGGTCAGCCGATGCTCCAAGTCGTTCGAGTGTTTCAAGTTCGTTAGCAAATGGTCCATGATGCATCACTTGAATCACCATTTGTTTTGGAAGCGTAAAAAGCTCTAGTGCTTCATTGTTGGTGTCAGCTATACTCCCAGCAGAGCGACGTGCAAGTATGATGTCATTCATTGTAGTTTGATCGTTAATCTTCGCCATAATTCGATAATGTAAAGATGAAATCGGATTGATACTGTAAAATTTCGCAATATCAACTGTTGGTGCGTCTTCTGGGTACCAGTAGAGTATTTCGATCATAGGGAAAGTATCTGAAACATGTTCCGTATAAGTTAGTGTACTTACTAGATCAGAAATAAACGATTTCTTGCGATAAAACTCGGGAGTTCCAGGTGCTCCTGATCCTAAGATTGAAATATAGTTGGTCTCTGGAGTCATCACAATTTCTGGGAAGTCAGAAGCCTGAAAATGGTCTATGTTTGGAATGTTCTCCAAGGTAGTCTTTTTTGTGTTATTGCTGTTTTCTTTACTTTTGTTATGTTCGTTCATTTATTAAACCCTCCAATAGTAATTATTCGAGATTTTGCTTCAATTCATCAAGCTTTTCCACCAATCTTTTGCGTAAAAAAGGAGGATGAACGTCTTTAAGTAATGTACCAAAGGATAAAAGATAACTATCTAGCCATGTATCAACCGGGAAATTTACTGCAACGGTGTATGAGCCGTCTGCGTTATGCGTAATCATCTGGTCGTTAAACTCATCATAGACCCGATATGCTCCTTGAGCGGAAACTCGAATCGTTATCGGTATGGCAGATTCCCCTATTTGGTTTTCTGCATTTTTTATCGCTTCTGTTGTTGGTCTCAAGATGAATGTTTGCTCTGAAACAGACACTTGATCCATGCGATTTATTTTAAAAATACGATATTCCTTTCGCCACAAACAATAGCCAGAAAGATACCACGCATTTTGTTTGAATAATAATTGAAGCGGCTCTACTTCACGTATACTTTGCTCACCGTTTGAATTAAAATAACGAAATTGAATGACGAACTGTTGGATAATGGCATCTCTTAATATAATAAATAGCTGTTTCTTCTTTTCCCCACTTCCCCATGGAGAGAAGTCAACATCAATCCATTTTGCTGTAGACTTTTTAAACAGCCGCGCTACTTTCTTTAAGATAAGATCTGTATTTGGAAAATCAGTGACGGCTAACGTTTGCAGGCCAACTAATATGTCTTCTTGTTCATCACTCGTTAACATGGAAGCATTGAAGGAATACCCCTCTAAAAGTGAAATCCCACCGCCTCTTCCCTTATTCGCATAGATAGGGATTCCTGCACCACTTAACACATCCACATCTCGATAGATCGTTCGTGTCGAAACTTCAAACTCTTCGGCCAGTTCTTTTGCAGTAACCACTTTTCTATCCAATAAGATATAGATGATTTCAAAATGCCTACTAATGGTCATGTGAAATCCTCCTACTTCGATTTATAAGAATTGATCTTCTTTTTTCTTTAAAAATTTCTCCATTGCTTGTTCACTATCAATACCCATTCGCTCAGCCAAAACCATCAGCCACCAAAAGGACTCCGCAATCTTATGTTCTAAATCTGCTTCTGGATCAGTCCCAGTTGGCCATCTTTCCTGTTGCGCCATTGCCAATCTTCCAACAAGTGCTGCATCGGTAAGGAATGCAAGTGCATCTTCCTCTACGGACCATTCTGAGCCATGATGTTTTTCCTCAAGCTTGTGATACGCCTTTCTAATTTGTAACGAACGATTCGATGCGTTGTTAAATTCCATTTTCTATAATCTTCCTTTCTTTGTTTAACGTGTGGTACGGACAGCTTGTTACATGGTCATCCACCATGCCAATAGCTTGCATAAAGGAGTACATCGTTACAGGACCAATAAATTTAAATCCTCTTTTCTTTAAGTCTTTACTAATCTGAATTGATAATGCAGATTGTGCAGGGATTTGACCTTCGTTATCCCAATGATTGATCAGTGGCTTAAAATCGACATACTGCCATAAAAAGTTTGAAAAGCTTCCAAACTCCTCCTGTATTTTTAAAACAGCTTGTGCATTACTTCTCACAGATTTGAGTTTAGCAGCATGTTTAATGACAGTATAGTGTTCTCGTAAATGCGTCAAATCGTTATCCGTCAGTGTCGAACAATAACTAATATCAAAGTTATTAAAAGCTTTTTGATAAGCTTCTCGCTTCGCTAGTACGATACTCCAAGACAAACCAGCCTGTGCACCTTCTAATGTTAGCATTTCAAAAATATATGGCTCGAATGTGGTTGGTATACACCATTCTGTGTCATGGTACTTTTGCATAATTGGATTATTTCCAGGCCAGGAACATGTCTCCATTTTCAATTCCCCCTTCGCTATCTGTAACTACTATATCACTCTAAATAAGACAAGGGTCTGTCATATTAAAAAAAATTAACGGACGGAAGCAGGGGACGGTTCTCTGCTTTCAACATAATTTCCATACTGTAAAAATTTCCAAATTAAATAGTTAATGCCATTATGAAGCTTCAAAAAAATTGTAATGTTTTCGGGTTTCTAAATAGAAAATCTGATGAGTGTAAAGGAAAATAGCATACGATAACCAATTCGATAAATTTCGGCTATGATCATTAATCGAATCGTCAAAAACGAAAAAAGATAGTAATAACAAGTCACCCAAATTTAATTTCAATTGAACCTATCCTAAAAAGACAGTGTAAGCAAAGAACAAAATACTGAGTGTGGAATTATAAATATTGCATAAAGTGTTCAGAAAATATAATTAAAAGGGTTACATCCTCCAATCATTTCTGTATAATTATGGAAGAATGATAGTGAAAAACCATCTCCTTTTTTACTCTGGTTTAAAAAAAGTCTTTCATCATGGATTCGCTTTTTACCACCACATTTTCGAAATCTTGCGAATAAGTACTTTCCTTTATGACGGCTGTTTAATACACGTAGGATTAGATTTGTCTCATTTTACTTTTCTAGTTTAATTTAATTGGAAAATCATGTTAAACTGTACTTAAAATGAAGCTAAGGGTCTTCAATATAAAATACCTTGTTGTATTTTTAGCTACTGACTTATTAAAAGGTGTTGAGATAATATGAAGTTAACTCAGGATACGCAATATATTAGGGAAGTATCTCTCAAAAAAGAACTAATTTCTTCCTATCAAGATTTCCCGTTTAACATCCCAGTAATCGAGAACTTGAGTGAGTTAAAGCTCCATCCAAATGTTACGTATATAATTGGAGAAAACGGCATGGGGAAGTCTACGTTACTAGAGGGCATTGCGATTGCGTTGGGTTTCAACCCAGAAGATGGAACGCTGAACTTTAACTTTTCCAGTTATAATTCGCACTCGAATTTAGATCAATATCTCCGGATAGTTAAGGGAGTTAATAAAGCAAAAGATAATTTTTTCTTTAGAGCTGAAACCTTTTATAATGTTGCAACCAATATAGAGGATTTAGATAATGAACCCTCATCTGGTGCTAGTGTCACCGATTCCTTTGGTGGAAAGTCATTACATGAACAATCACATGGAGAGTCTTTTTTCGCAGCATTTACGGAAAGGTTTCAGGGCAATGGTCTCTATATATTAGATGAACCAGAGGCGGCTTTGTCTCCATTAAGACAATTGTCTATGTTATCTAGAATCAATGAGCTTTGTAATCAAGGCTCTCAATTTGTTATATCTACCCATTCTCCCATCATTATGGCGTATCCAAATGCTTTGATCATTCAATTGACTGAAGAAGGAATGGCTGAAGTTAGTTTGGAAGATACATATCATTATACTATTATGAAACAATTTTTTGAGGATAAAGATCGACTACTTCATCATTTGTTTCAATAATGAAAAGAAGCAGGGGACGGTTCTTTGCTTCCAACATACTAAAAAAAATTCTAAATTAACGAGAAGAATGTAAACGAGAGAACCATTGCCATGTTTATATGAAACTTTTATTAGCATCATACCGTATAACTATTATCAAATATATTTACTATAAAGCAAGGGGGAATTGGTACAGGTGAGTGATATTAAGTTGCAACATTCTTTATCTCCGTCATTTCCAATCATACGTCGTATTTCTGAAACAATTTCTAACATAATCGCAATTGTTGTACTAGGGGTATTGCTGTGGTTGGATCATTTTTTTGCTTGGCCATCGTGGATTTTTTGGGTGCTAATTGCTTTCGTTGTGCTCACCATTTTAGGTGCCATTTGGTCGTACATAGAACCTGAATTACTTCATCGGAGCTGGAGTTATCAGTTTGATGACGAATATCTTCAATTAAGCTATGGTTTATTTGAAAAAGAATGGGTGACTGTTCCGATGACGAAAATACAATCAGTTGTTACGGTACAAGGTCCGATTATGAAGCGTTATCGTACTCGTTCTATCAAAATAGAAACAATGGGTTCTTCGCACGAGATACCAGTATTAGAAGAAGCTGTTGCATTTCAGTTAAGAGAAACTTTAGCAACATATGCAAAACTAAAGGAAGTGGATGAATGATGAGGTATCATCCATTATCGATCGTTTTTCGTCTCTTTAATTTGGTGAAAAATAGTCTCTTTATTGCTATAATCTTATTTATTTTAAAAAAGAATTCAGAGTTTTGGTTAGTCGAGTATGGAAGGTATGCTTTTTTGCTCGCTATTCTATGGCAGATTGGTTATATTATCATCGCATGGTTTGTTGAAACATACGAATGGAAGGATCGCACGTTTCAACTTCACAAAGGGGTCTTCGTTAAGCATACAAGTACCATTCCATTTTCAAGAATACAAAACGTAACAAGGAAGACAACTCTCTTTCATAAAGTCTTTCGATTAACCTCATTGACATTTGAAACAGCAATGGATGGGGAAGATGATGCTATTCACTTTGAAGTGTTATCAAAGAAACAAGCTAGTTCTTTGATTAACCTAGTCAAGCCAGGTGAAAGCAAAATTTCGGATAAAGTAAATGAAGATATAGAGGTAATAGAAGAGGCGGAGGAAGAAGACGATGAAACAGAACAGAAGCAAGTACACAAATCCAATCGAACCATTCATTTTACACCAAGACGAAGAGATTTGTGGAAAGCAAGCTATACTTCATTAAGTTTCCTTGCAATCCTACCATTCGTTTTAGGAGGGTATGACTATTTACAGCCTTTTTTACCGAAAACGAATGAAGTGGAGGGCTTGTTTCAAGGTTTGCTAGCGAATGCGTGGGTATTTGTGGGGGTAATCCTTTTGACAGTCGTTGTGGCGATTGTTTTTGGTATGGTAAGGACGTTTATCCGCTATGGGAAGTATGAGATATCTTCTAATGATAGTCATATTTATATTGATCGAGGGGTATTAAATGAAAGCTATTTTTCTATTGAGAAGCGGAAAGTGCAGGGTCTTGAAATTAATCAAACATGGATAAAGCGAATTTTTGGTTTGGCAGAAGTGAAATTAATTAGTACTGCTAATCCAAATCAAGACGACGATTCCGTAAATGTAAACTCCCTTTATCCGTTTTTGCCAATCGAAAAAGCGTATCAGTTAATAGAAGAATTATTACCATCCTATCAGTTAAGTAAGGAATTAGAGAGGTTACCGAGGAAATCTTTATGGTTGAAGTTGTTTAGGCCGAGTTGGCTATGGATTTTGGCCTCCATCGGATTATGGTATTTTAAACCTAACATTTTTCAAATAGATCAAGCATGGTGGATCGTTAGTATTGCCTTATTGAGTTTGATTGTTGTACACCGCATTCTTGATTATATGCATACGAGATATGCCGTGTCGGCAGACCAGGTCCAGTGGTGGCATGGAGGTCTAACAAGCCGCATGTTCGTAACGAAAAGAAAAAATGTAATTGAAATGTCTTATTCCCAAACACGATTACAAAGATATTTTCAAGTTGCTTCCGTTACTACAATAAATCGTTCCGTTCCAGCCCATATCGAACAAATCAAAGACATCCCATTAGACTCCGCACTAGCAATCAAGGACTGGTATACCAAGCGCCGAGAAGAAGTAAGACTGATGTAAACACATGGAGTGCTTCAGCACTGACTACCTAAAAATTATGATAGAGAAGTGAGAACGACAGATAATATAAAACTAAAAAAATAATACATTATGCCTCCATTTATTATAGTAACATTGCTGCTTATTTAATAGGCCATAAAAAAACACTCAGAGATTCTTTTAGCTCTAAGTGTTTCTTTTATGCTAATTTATTTAAAACATTCACTACCTTTTCTATAGTGCTAACGTGCGCTATGATAGAAGAATTTAATTTAGTAGTAAGCTATACAGATTATCAGGATAACCCAGTAGCGAAGAGGAGAAAAGTAGCTATGCAGGGCGCTTGGACAGATAATATTACGCTCTTGTCTGAAGGCGGGAGACTCATTTGCTTTTCCTATCAATATCTCTAATAGCTAGGTTTTGAAAGCGGCTTTGTTTCTGTAGAAGGGTTAGAGAGTGGGACAGTGTACCTGTCCCTATGTCTATGATTCGTCGGCTGTGGTTACACTTAATTTAAAAGGATGAGGACAATGGAATTTTATTATGATGTTATGTTTGGTATGGATAAGCAGATGCATCTTTTTAGTTATGGGGTTATTTCACTATTGGTTGGGATAGTTGTTGTGATCATGTCGAAGAATCAAACTGTCAAACAAAGAATAAGTGTTGCTTGGGTTGTTTTAGTGACGGTTGGCACGGTGGAAGAGTATCGTCAATATATGATACCAAATAGGAGTGCCGAATTTCTAGATGCTATTGCAAATTTGTTAGGCATAACAGTAGGATTAGCAGTACCATTGCTTGTATTATATATGATTAAATACCGTAATCGTTTTGTTTTTAAGTTATTTGCTGTTTACAGCATTATACTGGTCCCTCTGTTACTTGGCTTAATCTATTTTAATCAGCGGCCCTTTGTTATTCTCGAAGAACCAACACGAGAAAATTTGCAAAACCTTCTCGCGATTGTTGGATTGTAGGGTATGAAGTTTCAACTAAGCTAACCGTTAATGGTCTCGATTTACTATATAATGCAAAAAGTGTTTTAAAAAAGGATTTTTAGGACTGATTTCTTCTAATAACTCGAGGGCAATGCAGTAATGATCCCACATCTCCTTCTTGGCACCTTCCACGCTGAGGACTGAAACATAGGTGGATTTATCATGGTTCGCATCATTCCCAATGGGTTTTCCTATTACAGACTGATCGCCCTCTACATCAAGCAAATCATCTTTTATCTGAAATGCTATACCTGCATGATAAGCAAACTTTTTCCATGCAGCTATTTCAACATCACTTGCTTTAGCTAGAATAGAAGGGATGACGAGTGCTGCTTCAAACCCAATACCTGTTTTGTAAAAGCACATCTGATTCAATTCTTTTAAACACAATTGCTTTCCTTTAGCATCCAAGTCCATTGCTTGCCCCTTACACATATCCGCTGTTACTTTTGCTGTATATTGAATCAATTGAAGTACTAGATGTGAGTCAAATTGATCTAAGTGTGTTTGCTCTTCAATTGCCTTTTGCGTTAAAAAGAGTCCTGTCAATTCAGCGATTGCGACGTTGTGTACTTCATGAAGAGTAGGATTCCCTCTTCGGAAGGTAGCATTATCTTGAGATGGCAAATCATCAAAAATTAGTGACGCCGTATGCATATATTCTAGTGATTTCAGTAAAGGAACGATGGCAGACTCTGCTAAACCGAATTCTTTTACACCCATTACCCATGTCATGATTGGCCTTAACCTTTTCCCATCACCTTCTAAACTATAATTTGCTCCCTCAACAATACTGTCAACAGGTAATTCACTACTTTTAGCAATAGGTAAATAATTGTTTATTTGTCCACGCACATGTTTGATAGTATCTAAAAACGCTTCCTGTTCCCTCGATTGTTTTTTTAAACTTAGAATAATATGATCTCGAAGTAATTTATCGAAAAAATCCACATCATCCGCTTTTTTGACCATCTGTTGAATAACGTGGTTAAATTCAGGTTGTTCAAAAGAAAACAATTGCATCACTTCGTTGTATGCTTTACTTCCCATTCTATTTTTATAGCGTTTTAAACCATTGATTGCCCGGTCTAAAATGACTTCACAAGTACTAAGATCGGAGTGATATACATCGTGGATTAAATGAGCGATTACCGCCCAATATAGCTCAAACGGGTTAATCAGATCCGGTCGACTCTCGTGATAGGTCAAATAATACGTGTAAGGTGTTACCGCTCCTTCATCTAAATCATCAAACATATCAGTAAAGTCATCTGCTAACTGATTGTATATCCCATAATAAAACGTGCGTTGGTCGAATCCTTCATCTTGTTCTGCACTTATAACCGAACGAATGATTAATCTAGAAGAAGCTGACTTTAAGATGACTGGTATAAAAAGCTCCTCATTCGTGTAATTTGGATTAGCTAAATCTTTATCACGATCTACTTCTTGTGCTTGAAAGAAAACGTAAGCTTGCTCAAAAAACGCATCAATCGTCTCTGGGTCTTGATGCGCCTTGATATATTCAAAGGCTTCTTTTAGTTCTAAATGAATAAATGAAATGAGTTCTTTATTCTTACCTGTCCAATTACTCAACTCTGGTACATTTCTTGTTATTAATGATGTACGGATTAAATTAGAATATTGCTTTTCTTCTTGTAAGGTAAGGACATTGGCATCCAAAAGATCATCAATAAATGGATACGTGAGACCATACGAATATCCTAATCGAATTGCCTCATCCAATTTTTTCGAACGGGCTTCTCCTGTTATAGAATCATCCATTTCTTCAATAGCGTGCATAACGACTCCAGCAATCGTTTTAATCAATTTACGTTGTGCATGTGCTGCATCCATCCCGCTAGGAATATGATCAGCTACGCGCTTTAGTTTGTTGATCACCCAAATCGTAGCTGACTCTAATCCTTCTTTTTGAGCCCAACGATACAAGCCTACCTGATTAAAACTCTCCTTCTTGTTGTTTCCAATTTCTGTTAGCATATGCTCTTTTATATTCTCCACAGCACGCTCAATACTTAACTGTGTAGCTGTCTCATCGAGTGCCTTTCCTAAATCTCTCATATAGACATAGGCAATACTTCGTTCGAGGTAATGATCGAGCTTACCTGTTTTATTCAACCATTGCATATACGCATGATAACCTAACCTTTCCGCTTTTTTTTGTCCAAAAGAAAACGGGCGTAATAAATGATGACGAATATGATTTTGTTTCCAAAGATGAAAGTCTTCTGTAAGAGTAGGGACATACGTCTTCTGCATTACTTGATTATATAACGCTTCAAAGTAGCTTGTGGCCTTCTCTTCAGCGGTTCGGTAGCACGACTCTGTATGTGTGACTATCGGTTGATTCATTATACATAACCTCGATTTATAATATAGATTTTTGTGTATTTGTTTCAAGTTATTCTATATCGCTACCAACTATTCTAACATTATATTTGTCTGCAGGAAGCAGGGGACGGTTCTCTGCTTCCAGGTTTTATTATTCAACACTATGGGTACATTAAAAGAAATGGTATATTATCTTTTAAGGGGACGTGTTAAATGGAGGAACAAAATAGATTTTTAAAATTAATTGGTGGAAAGAATATTTTTTACATATTAGCTTTTTTCATTTTGGTTGGCATTACCATATATATTTATACTGAAATTTCTTTTATCTTTTATCCACTTGAGGTCATTTTATCTACCATAGCACCTCCAGTAATTTTAGCATTTATTGCTTACTATTTATTAAATCCAATTGTAGACTTACTTGAGAAATTGAAGATTAATAGAATTTGGGGAGTTATCATTCTTATTCTCGGTATAAGTGGTGCCTTAACTGGAATTATCTTGTTAACTGCTCCAGCTATCGAAGCACAGATAAAAGATTTAGTTCAATCTTTTCCAAACTACTTAAAACAGCTTGGAGATAACATGACAAATTGGGTGCAGAATTCTTTTTTAGGTCCTTATTATGATGAGGGTTATAACTGGGTAATGGAGAGATTAGGAGAATTACCACAATTAATTGGAAGTTATATTTCTAATGGTTTTCAAGGGGTACAGAGTATTGCTAGTACGATTACAAGTACGATTGTATCTATTATAACCTTTCCATTTATTTTGTTTTTCTTATTAAAGGATGGTAAAAGCTTTCAACGTTTTACTGTTAAATTATTTCCACCGAAATTTAGAGATGATACCAAGCAAATCTTAACTAATATCGATACGCAAGTTGGTTCTTATATCCAAGGTCAGATTATTGTCGCATCCGTAATTGGTATTCTATTATTTATTGGTTACCTAATCATAGGCCTCGATTATGCATTCATATTGGCTATTGTCGCAGCGGTAACAAGTGTTGTTCCTTATTTAGGACCGACTATCGCTATTATTCCAGCTGCCATTATTGCAATCGTTACCTCGCCATTTATGTTGCTAAAGCTAGTAATTGTTTGGGCTGCAGTGCAATTTTTAGAAGGGAATTTTGTCTCTCCAAACATCATGGGGAAAACGATGAAAATTCATCCATTAACCATTATTCTTGTATTATTAATTGCAGGTAATTTATTTGGCGTTATCGGTGTCATTCTTGGTATTCCAGGCTATGCGATCGTAAAAGTAATTGGCTCCTATATTTTCTATAAGTTTAAGAAACGATACAACAAGTATTATGGAGAAGACCGCGGATATTATGAAATGGAAGAATAGTTAAGGTTCATATCAAAATAAAAGCATTACTATCTGCACTTTTAGGTATAAGTAAAGCCGGGCGGTTCACGCCTGGTCTTTTTTGTTTAGATAATGGATTTTGTAGAAACTGTTAAGTGTGAAACAAGTGGGGCAGATCTTCATCGTAAAAACTTATACATATGAAGGGTCTAATCCATTATATTTGTTTATCTTTTCTAAAGTGCGAACGTGCGCTATGATTAAAAAACGAAACGCCGAAAAAGGAGAGTAATGTTATGCCATTTGAAATAATTCGCAATGATATAACGAAAGTGAACGTAGATGTGATTGTCAATGTTACTTTTAAAAAATATGTAGGTATTATAAGGGAAATGGGTAAACAAATTGGAAGCAGAGAACCGTCCCCTGCTTCCTTTTTTTGTTCTTTTATTCAATACTTGGACATAAAATAGAACGAAGAAAGGTGGCTTTTTTTCGTTTGACACTATAAAACCTCAACTACTGTAGAAGCTAAGTATACAGCAAGAAAAAATATATAGTAGCGAACTGGAGATGAATAAAATGGAATTTATTATATATATTATTATTGGTGGACTTATTGGTTGGTTAGCAGGAGGCATTCTCGGAAGAAATGTACCAGGAGGAGTTCCAGGTAATATTATTGCAGGTATTGTCGGTTCGTGGATTGGTGGAGAACTCGGGTTATTTACTGTTGGACCAGTAGTGGGTGGCATTCAAATCATCCCAGCATTAATTGGTGCAATTATTTTTATAATCGTCTTAAGCTTAATTTCAAAAAATAGACGTTAGTCAAAATAATGGGAAGCTGGGGACGTTTCGGGACCAGTGAAAAAGTAGTGTTTTTTCTATTTTCCTTAATAAATCTTTAGCCAAATGACCATGGCACTCTAAAAATGTACACTTTTATTAAAATAGATGCATATGAAGAGGATACTATTGCTGATATCTTCTTCATATTAACTGCAATTGCAGCTAATTTTGATTGTATGGACACGCTTAATAGTAGACCATACCCTCCTAGCTCTGGATAGGTCGTGAAATCTTTTAAGCGCCGCATTTTTACCTTCAATTGAAGCTCTTTTCTATACGAACAGTGCCTGGCACAGTTCGTAATGAGTCAGTCTCTACTTGAAAAATATAACCCGTTTTCAGTGTCAGGTACCACGTTCGGACATATGTCCAGATGTGGAACCTGGCACTTTTTTTATTGATCAAAGGATAACTCGTTTCTTTTTCAATTTCCCAACCTAATTGATCGGACGTAGACACCTTGGAACCGTCCCCTGCTTCCAAGTTTTCAATTGTCATTGTGGCTCACTTGTAGATCACCATATACATCAATTAATTCTCTAGGTATATTAAAATCTGTAAAACGAATGATTTCACTATTAGGAAGATTCCTAAGTTTTTTATTTAATAACCATGTTAACCCAACCGCTAAATAGCCAATAGCTGATAAGGAAAGAATTAACCCGCTATCATAATACCTTACAAGTAATCCTCCAGCTAAAGAACCTAAGGGCATAGCAATGGCACAAAAACTAGAAATAACAGTGTTGGTTCTTCCAATAATTGATAAAGGAATAACGGATTGCATGATGGAACCGATAATGATATTCGCAGCTCCTACTGGTATCCAGGATAACGTAAATAATAAAAGAAAAACGTAAAAGTTCATATAAGGAGCAATACCCCATAGAATAAAAGCTAAAATAAAGGAGGAGGCAATAAATAACCCAATTGGAACTTTATTCAGCTTAGTGCTAATCAATGCCCCTAAAACAGTCCCAACAGATATAGCTGTTAATATAAATCCATATTTCTCTTCTCCGCCAAGTGAGTTTGCGTAAATAGGTAATATGGCATACATAATTCCCAAACAAAAATTACTAATTGTATTTGCTATTAGAAAAATCCATATCATCGATTTAAAAACAATTTTTAACCCCGTTTTCATTTCTAATCCATAATTTTTTAAACTAAACTTTTCTACTTTTATAGTATCTGAAGATGTTTTTTTAAGTTTGATCAAAGAAAATGTAAGAGCAGCTAAAGTAAAGATAACCGAATCAACTAAATATAAAGTCGCAACTCCTAAAATGGCTAATAAAATACCAGCCAATGCATTCAGGACAATATCGGCTGATTGATTCGCCATAGCTAACAAGGAATTTCCTTTAATAAGTTGATTTTTAGGTAGAATAATAGGAAGAGCTTTTAGTTGTACAGGATACCCAAGTTCTGCAACGATTGCTGCTACAAAAACAATAGGCAATAAGTTAAAAATAGTTAATATTTGCATATAATAGAGAATAGGGATTAAGAGAATCAAAGCCGCTTGAATCAGTTGAGTAAATATAAGAACAGGCTTAATATTCCAGCGATCAACTAAAGGTCCCCATAAGAATTGTAAGGTTTTAGGTATCAAAATCACAGCACTTGTTACACCTACGTAAAACGGATCATCTGTTATTGTAGCTGCTAACCAAGTGGTTGTTATGTAATAAATACTGTCTCCTGCATTCGTAATTAAACGGCCCCAAAAAAGAGAAAGAAAGTTTTTGTTTTTTAACACATCCATCTTTTATCCATCCCTTCTTTGAGTCTCTATTCAAAGACCTTATTTTCTATTTCTATTGCAGTCGTATTGATATAAAAAATATGATTGTCATTATCGCTTTTCATTTGTTCTAATTCCTCTATGAGTTGAATGTATTTCTCCTTCCACAAATGAAATTGTTTAGTTGAACAGTTGATTTGTACAGTTTGAGCCATACTGGTATCATCTGTTATTAAATGACTATTTTTAGAAACTATTTTTTTAGTATTTTCAAGTTGTTGTACGATAAGAGAATTATAGACATGTTCTGCATCCTCCTTGGCTAGAGGTAATAACTTTTTATCAATCTTAAAGCCTTCATGTGTTGCTCTATAATATTTATGAATATTTCCTTTTACTTCTTCTTTCCTTACAATGGCAATCATGTTTTGCTTCTCTAATTCTTTTAAATGATAAAAAACTTTAGCTTTTTCTAATCCAATCTCTTTGCTAATTTCTGTGACAGTCGATTCTTTTTCGATTAACATGATAACTATTTGCACTCTTAAAGGATCAGAAATAGTTTTAAGTTGCGTATAATTTTTTATTATATATCTTTCTAACATTTTATAGCCCTCTTTTCTCTTTACGGTTAAAAATAATTAACCGTTTAAAATATATTAACAATAGATGTAAATTTTGTCTATATGGAAGCAGGGGACGGTTCTCTGCTTCCATTAAACTGATAATTTGCGGAATTATCAGTTTATTTTACATGAATCTACATTTGATTTTACATTGGTGATTTATAATTAAGTGGTTATAGCGTTACACAAACGCTTTAATAAAATCACAAAAAAGAAATGGGAGTTGTAAAAATGGATAATAGAAAGAAAAGAATTGGTATTTTAAAGATGTTTATTATTGCATCCTTAGTGCTACAATTATCTCCAATACAGTATGTACAGGCTTCAGATGTAGATAATTCAGTTTTTATTAATGAAATAGAATCCAATGATACAGTTAAAGATATCGATTGGATTGAAATTATTAATACTGGCGACAAAGATATAAATATCAGTGGGTGGTTTGTTACAGATGATAAAGGTTTAGAGCGTCTGGCAGATAATGAGGAATGGCGCATCGGGGAGGATACTATATTAAAAGCTGGCGAAATTCTTGTTATTGAGCATGATGTTGTGTTAGACAATTTGTCTTTGGGCAAAAATGATAGCGTTACTTTGTATGATAGTAGTAATAAGGTATTGGATTCGTATGCTTATTCAGGTCATGCAGTTGGTACATATTCAAGAGTTCCAGACGGTACAGGGGAATTTGTAGATCAAGAACCAACCAAGGGCGAGTTAAATATTTTAGAAAAAGAAGAGGCAATTAAACATAGATTACTAATAAATGAGATTAATTCTTCGCCGGATGATTGGGTAGAGTTAATTAACATAGGAACAGAAGAGATCGATCTTTCTGGTTATGAGATTCGTGACAATTCGAATGACCATCGTTGGAAATTTGGAGAAGGAACAAAACTGCAAGCAGGGGAATTGACTGTAGTTGATGCAAATACGTTAGGTCAGATATATGATGATCAGACAGGTGCTTATGTTGCGGGTGAGTTCGAGGCAGCACTTGGTATTGGTTCAGGAGATTCTATCCGTTTATATGACAAGGAAGGGAATTTACTTGATGAATATTCCTGGACTGAGCATGCTAGTTATGAGGGTGATGCAGCATTGGCGTCTTTTGGAAGGTATCCAGATGGGACCGGTTCGTTTGTATTAATGAAAGAAACAAAGGGAATTAAAAACGATTGGTATAAACCTCAGATTGTAATCAATGAAGTCGAGTCTAACGATGATGAAACTGATTGGGTTGAAATTTATAATGTAGGAACAACAAGCGTAGATTTATCTGGTTGGTATATATATGATGATGATCCAGTAGGACATGCTGCTGATATAAAACCCGTAGTAGATGGAACAGTTCTTAATCCAGGCGAATATTACGTTTTTGATGCAGATATGCATTTTACATTTGGTTTAGGAAAGGCTGATCAAGTCACTATTTTTAATAAAAATGATTTGACCATTGCAGAATATTCGTGGGAAGGACATGCAAATGGTGTATATGCACGTATTCCAGATGGAACAGGCGAATTAATAGAGTTTCCCACTTCGACTAAGGGAAAAGCAAATATGGAAATAAATCCTGTTATATTGAGTGAAGTACAGTCAAAAGACTTAAATGGTGGAGCAGATTGGATAGAGCTTGCTAATCCAACAGGTGAAGATTTAGATATTTCTGGAATAGTAATGAAAGACAATGATGATTCACATCAATATGTTATCCCAGAAGGTATAACAATTCCAGCGTATGGATTTTTGGTATTAACAGAAGAAAAATTTGATTTTGGACTCGGAAAGAATGATTCTGTACGTCTGTTTGAAAATGATAGGTTAATAGCCAAGACAACATGGACAGATCATACAAATCCTACTTGGGGCGTATATCCAGATATAAATGGAAGTGAGTATAGTGATACACAAGAAGAAACACCTGGTGCACCAAATAAGTTTATAGATATACCTGAAATTATTGCATGGCCAGGTAATGGTGAAGTTGTAATTTTTGACCATGAACCAACATTTTTAGAAGATTCTTCGGGTTTGGATTTCTTTAATGGCCAATTATATGCCGTTGATAATGGTACAGGTACGTTTTGGATTTTAGACGTTTCAAAAAATGGAGAGTTAAGTTTTGCAGAGGGTTTTGAAAACGGTAAGCGTGTTCGGTTCCAACAAGATGCAGACAACACAAGTGCAGCAGGTCCGGATACAGAAGGAATAACAGTAGATAAAGATGGTTTTGTTTATATTGCTTCTGAACGTGATAATAGTGTTAAGGGTGAAAACTTTAATACGATTTTGAAAGTTGATCCAGATAAAGAAGACGAGGATTTAGTTGCATTACAGCAGTGGGATATAACTGCTTCATTACCACAGGTTTCTGCTAATATGGGGATTGAAGCTGTAGAATGGGTATCCAACTCAGATGTTGTTGGTAAGCTTTATGACCAAAATACGAATACAGTTTTTGATGCAACTAATTATCCAAGTGCAATTTCAAGTGGTGTGTTCTTTGTGGCATTAGAAGATAATGGTCATGTTTATGCATATGTTTTAAATGAAGATGGAAGTTATGTACAAATTGCTGATATTGACGCAAAAATAGGTGGAGCGATGGCGCTTGATTATGATACGTTTGAAAATGTATTGTGGGTTGTTGCGGATAATGGATATGATAATCGTGCAGCAAAAATAGGATTGAATGGAGAGAAACAACCAGAAATAATTCATATAATGCCTGCAAATGATGTCAATATTAGTTCAAATAATGAAGGATTTGCAATTGCAGAGGCAAGCTTTACCAAAGATAGACAAAGACCAGTGTATCGATTTAAAGATGGAGAAAAAGTTGGCTCTTTATCTATAGGTTCTATTGCATCTGACTATAAAGAAAGTGATCCCGGAAATATAGACTTTGAAGGTAATGTGATTACAGGCAAGCCTGTTTGGCATCAAGGAACCGATGAGGATCTGATTATCATTGTGGATGTTGACCATACAGAATTTAAGAATCTTTACCTTAACAATGTTAAGGTTGACGATAAAATGTACACGATAGAGCCAGGTAGTACGAAGATAACTATTTTAAATAGTTATCTGAAAACACTACCTGAAGGGGATCATACAGTTATCATTGAGTTTATAGATGGGATTGTAAACACGACTTTATCCATTGTTGCAGAGACAGATTCCAACGATGACCAGAAACCAGATCCAACTAATTCGAACAACGATCAAGATAATAAGGATGACGCAGTTAACAATAATAACGATGATAAAGTAAATAACGGTGGTCAAAAGGGAGTAGAAAAGAAAAATACAGAAAAAAATAATGAACTTCCTAATACGAGCACTCCAATTTTCAACTTTATGGTATTGGGCATCATGATGATTGCCGGTGCAGCCTTGTATCTAATTACAAGAAGAAAAGGTGTGTTATAAAAGGTTAAGGAAGGAGGCAGGGGACGGTTCTCTGCTTCCAAAAGACTTTATTCTCATTTCATTATCATTATAAAATGGAGACGAAATTCACCAAATAGTAAGGTTACATCTCCTTTAAAACCAGATATCTCATTCCTTTTTAAGTCATCCAAATCTGTAGCTTTTTCCTGCAGAGCTTTACTTGTCTCATCTAAGAACATTGCATATTCAAGAGATTCTATTAAACGTATTTATTGAAACGACAGCACATTCATTTTCGGTTTATCGTATTTCCAATTAGCATAACAGATCCCAAAAAGGAAGCAGAGAACCGTCCCCTGCTTCCAGAGGGTTTGATCCCCTTTTTCCAGTTTATCCAAAGATATATTTATTTAAAAACGCATTGCGAAATTTTCCTTCAGGGTCATATTTCTGCGCTAAATTCTTAAATTCAGGCAATTTCTCATAAAATGATTGCACCTTTTTTGGGTCCATGGTAAATAATTTTCCCCAGTGTGGTCTAGCATGGAAGGCTTCAAGCGCTGTTTCTATTTTTGGCAACACCTGCTTTACTCCTTCCCAATCATCCTTCCAAGTAAAGTGTATTGCTATCGATTCCTGTTTATAGTTCATACTCATCCATAGATCATCAGCGGCGATACTGCGAATCTCAGAAGCTAGTAACAAGGCTGCGATCTCCTTACTTAATGGACTCAATGCCTCAACTGCATTACCTATATATTTCCGTGGGATAATATATTCACTCTGTAACTCTTGCCCGCTGCTCGGTGTGAAGTCTACGCGAAAATGTGCTAATCGATCATGCCAAGGTCCAGGAATACCTAATTGATCCGTACAGGGTTCCGTTTCGATACCAGGAAGAGGGTGTAATTTTTCAGTTGCCAATTTGGCACCGTAAAATTGTGGTGTTAATTTAACCGTATCCTTGTCCGTAATAGCACGCTTCAGCCAAACTTGTCTAAAACTCTCACTCTCCCAATCGGTAAATAAACTGACACTATAACCACTTGAGAAAATCGCCTCATCATTTTCAAAGAAATTCTTGAAGGATAAGTTTTCATAAACGTCTTGTCTTACCTGAAAGTATGGTATTAAATCAAGGGTAAGTTTCGTAATAATTCCAGCTGCACCAAGACTAACGACTAACGCTTTTAATTCTTCTTCATTTTCTTCACGTGAGATGGAAACTATCTCACCATGCCCATTAACGAATTCTATTGCACTTACAATGGTAGCCAGGTTTCCATTTTTATTCCCTGATCCGTGTGTTGCCGTTGCACAAGCACCCGCAACAGAAATGTGCGGAAGTGATGCAAGGTTATGGAGTGCCAGACCAGTTCCATCAAGATATTGACAAACCTCACTATACTTCATCCCCGCTTCAATTGTAATTTCGCTTTTCTTGCTGTCAAAAGAAACCACTTTATTCAGTTTCTCAAGGGAGACCATATTCTCTGTTGAATCAGCAATATCGTTAAATGAATGACGAGAACCGACTACCTTTAAGCGGTTACATTTTTTCGCCAGTTGCTGCACTTCGGCAACCGTTTCAGGTGTATGCCAATTCGTGGCACTGTATATATAATTGCCTGCCCAATTTCGTTGTTTTGTCATCTTAAATTTCTCCTCTGCTAAGTTATAGAACGCTTCATCCTTGTCCCTATGAGTTCATTTTAACAGAGATTGAAAAGTTTTACTCAATTAAGAGAGAGACATAGGGACGCCTCTCTTGTCGCAACCCGTTGAAAGGGCGGGACAGAAGATCCATCCCCTGCTTCCATTGAAAAAAATGAAAATATAAACATAAAAGCTAAGTCATTGATAAAGAAGTATGAAAGTAATATTGAAATAATATTAAATAAACCACAAGGGTGGAGGTTTAGCACCTGAGGAAATCGCAGAAATGATAATAGCCCAAGATTACTATAAAAATGGAACTTACGAAGAAGTTCCTACGGCAGAACATGCATATTAAAGCTACTGCTCTTATAATCCCCACGTAATAAACTACGAGTACCTAAACCATGTACAAATTTCACGGAAGATCGATAAACGTAGACGTAACAAACATTCTCAATAAAAGCTTCTAACACCAAACTATGATTTTATATGGTATAGTTTTGGCAGGGATACTTTTTGTAGCAGGGCCGTAAATAACGATTAAATTTCGGTTTGTAAAGGTACTTGAAAAGGGTTGGCCATTAGTTAATACTATTTGGGTATATGGAGAAATATTTAATTGTAATTCTCCGTCTTTACTATTTAACTGACTATCAAAATAATCTACTTTTACACTTTGAGTAGGTATATGTTTTACCACGACAAGTGCTCGGTATTGTGGCGGGTAAATAAGAGGGACCGGCGCATTTCCATCATAATATCCAGTTATTTTATCTCCTATTGACACTACTAGAGGATTTACAAAGTAAGTTGTAGGTGAAACCACGAAACTTGCTATTGTTCCCATTTCATTTTCTAAGGTCATTAATGTATAACAACCTTCTCCTTCGCTATTTTGTACTATAATAAAATCACTTATCATGGTAACGGTCCCATGAAAAGAATAAAAATTTATCAAATTTAACCCTCCATTACTTAAGGATGGTTGCGAAACCTATTCCCGATATTTAGACTATTTATTTACTATATGCAGGAAGCGGTGGACGGTTCGGGACCTATGTCATATGAAGAGTCTGTCCCTGTTCGATTCTTATTTTTTTTTTACGTAAACCCTATGTTAAAATGAATGTTTGATTGAAAGGGTGAATGTTTTGGCCAAAAAAAGAAAAAGAATAAATCGTATACACCACGACATAAAAGAATGAAGCAGTCAAGTCGGTTACAAGCCGCTAAACATTGGATTCCTAAATATAATGGAAAAACTTAGTTAGAGGATATAGTAACTATTTTGCAGTTGATAAATTGTGTGCTGTTAAGGAATTAGAAATGCTTGGTCATATTTTTAGTGATAAGTACAAGCAAAAATTAAAAGGTTATTGCCCGATTTACGCACCAAATGAATTGAATCTAGAATTTCCTGTGGCACGATCACTTATAGAAATAGGATTGATGGCCACTAGACTTAGCTTTGGGAATTGGGGTCAGACCCTCATCGTGGACACTTGTCCATATGAAGGGTCTGACCTCTTATTTGTTTGACATGCAATTTTAATCTTTTTCGAGAAAACTCAAGGATTTAGGATTAATAACATTATGTGATAAAATGTATGTAATGTTATTGAAACTATTATAGGAGAGTCTTAAATTGAAAAAGAAAATGAACTATTTAATCTTACTTTTAACGACCATCTTTATGGTTGGTTGTACTAACGTAGAAGATGCTTCCATTACAGATGGAAAAACAGATCCAGAAGAAGTAACCACAGCTGATGCAAATAATAATAGTGAAAAGGAAGAAGATACCACTAAGGTTGTTGATGAACCAGTAGTAAAGAAAACACCAACCGAAACAAATGATGACCTGTTCTCAGGATACAAACATATTGAAGTTGATGGTGGTGATTTGTCTGGAGATCGTGAATCTGATGTCGTCGTTGACATTGGATATGGGGACCGTGAATATTGGGCATTTACTAATGAATACGGGCAACTAGTACGTGTGATTGCTGAAGAAATCATTCTACAAAATGACAGTAACGAACCTGTATTATCGTCTGGTAGATACTACTCTGATGAGGCAAAGGTTCCTGGTGTCGAAAGTGACGTTTTAGATGAAGGACATATTATTGCTGATTCTCTCGGAGGGGTATCGAATGCTTATAATATTACACCACAAGAGAGTACGCTTAACCGACATGGTGATCAAGCTTATATGGAAAATGGGATCCGTAGCGCAGGTGAAGCCACTAATTTTGAAGCAATTATCACATATCCCAATACGGAAACACAGATTCCTTCAAGTTATCAGTATACCTATACTTTAATTGGTAACGAAATCGCTGATACATTTGACAATGTCAATCCTGATGAAGTAAATGAATCACTCGGTTTAACAGACAGTGAGCCTTCCGATTCAACTAGTTCAAACACAAACGGTGATATTTCTAGCGTTGATACTAACGGTAATGGACAGGTGACAATTAAAGAAGCAAAAGCAGCTGGTTTCAGTATGCCAATAACGAGTGATCATTGGTTATACCCCTATATGCGAGATAATGATGGAGATGGGATGGTTGGAGAGTAAGCCTCTAGAACTTTGAGACAAAGTAAATGAACGAAAGAACATTTTCTTCATTGGAATATTTATGACAAATTGCGAATGGGTGTCTATAGAAGAACAACTGAAGTTAACGGTCATATCATCTAAACTTTGGAAAAATAGTCTTTTCTATATAAACTCTACCATGATTCAACAGGGTAAAATAATGATACCTTTCTTGTTTCAGCAAATGAAAATGGGCAAAAGTAACAATCCTTATTTAATTTAAAGATATCAAACTTTCATTATTTCGAATAAATTAGGATATTTTTAATCGTGCATCAACAAAATTATTTTGGAGTGGTTGATCTGATTTCCTGCTATAAGTCTATGAAAAAGATACAAATCGATTAGTGAAATTAATTATTCGTGAAGTGAAATATACATCAAGTATAGAATATACAATTTCATTTCTAATCTTTATAAAAACAAGAATTTGAACTGCACTCGAATTTTAGACACTATCTAAAATTTGAATGCAGTTTATTTTTGAAATTTTTGAAATGAAATTTTTAGAAAAACAGGAATATTTATGTATGTTAAATCTGCTAATCATGATAGGATTATAGAAAGATAGTAGTTTATTTGGTATGAAAAATATTTTAATATTGAAATATTAGAGACACTATTAATTTACTAACTATTTCAATAGAAAAAGAGGGATACCTATGAAAAAATGCATTTACTTTTTTGCAATATTATTCTTATTTTCATCACAAATAGCGGTAGATGCCCATTCTGGTAGAACAGATAGCAGTGGGGGTCACAATTGTACTGCAAAATCTGTCGCAAAAGGATTATGTACTGAATATCACTATCATAATGGGGGAGATAGTTCAGCAACAAAATCAACAACTAAACCAGCAGAGCCTGTTTATAATCCACAGGTGTATTACGATGATGGTTACAATACAGGTTATGCCAAGGGACAATCCATGGGTTATAAAAGAGATTCTACTAATATAAGTTCTTCAGAGTCTAATAGTGATTATCTTGAAGGTTGGTCAGATGGTTATACTAAAGGGTTAGAAGCTGGTTTAGCTAAAATTGAGAAAGAAGAAAAAGAAATAAAGGATAAAAAGGATGGTGAAAAGAAAGGGGGAAACGATGGTGCAAACGCTTTTTCTAATGAAAAAAGTATCAAAGAGTATACCTATAGCAGTGGGAGTTCTGATACTTATGTAAATGCATATACAGCAGCTTTTGTTTCCGCCTGGGAAATAGCAGAGAATAGCAAAGAAAGTTATGAAACTGGTTACAAGCAAGGACTGAAACTGGATGAAATGAACATCCCTGATACTTTTAAAACAGAAATACTTCAAGTTGAGTATGAGAGCGGATATAATATAGGAGTTAAAGAACGAGATGAAAAAGAGATTGCTAATTACAATAAGGAAGGATACACCTTAGGATATACAGTTAGTCAATTGGTTGTACCTGAAGACATTCAAAAGGATATTTACGAAGAGGCCTTTGAAGAAGGGTATGACACTGGTCTTAATAAGCGTAGAGAAGAAGTAAATGAAGAGGGTTACAACTTTGCATTTAAACAAATTGACTATGAAAATATTACATATAAAGAACAGGAGCAGCTCTCAACCTGGTTTAAAGAAGGGTATGATAGCAATAAAATAGCAATTGAAATTAAAAAGAATGCAAAAACATTAGGACAAGAAAATGATGAATATGTTATTACTGAAGAATATGATGTAGGTGATGATGCTGTAACTTTATATGATTCACTATTCTATGAGGGACAGGAAATAAGAGAAGAAAAGAAAAAGAAACAACGTACTACCGCTATTTCTGCAGGAGTTATTGCACTTCCAGTTCTGGGTGGATTTTATTTTTGGAATCGAAAACGAAAAAAGAAAATTGATTAGGATATATCAAATGAAATTATATAATTAATTTTCCGATTTATTATTTTAATAGACAAATTGGAAGATATATTTGAATGGCAGTACCCTTGTAGTTTAAGGGTATTGCTATTTTATATTGTCTATTACTAAGTTGGAAATTGATGAGATCACATTTTGTTTCAAACTTTAATTAAACCGAATTCAATGGCAAAAGTTAAAATGAAAGACAAACAAATTGAAAATAAGTTAAGGTAAATTATTTTATGATCCATAATTTACCGTTTATAGTAAATCAAAATCTTAGATATTGGTACATAGATGAGTTACTTAAAAAGGAAGATATGAAGCAATTTAGGTATTTGCTGCATTCGTATGGAATATCAGTAAATGTTAAGACAAAGCGACTTATGGTTGCACTATGATACTTTATAAATATCGGAAAATGAAATAACAAAGCTATAAATGTTTTTTATTTATTAAAGGATTCTTTTGAAATTTAATTTTAAGTAGTATAAAGAAAATAGTACCAATGTTTAGCAGGTTAAAAGCTAATATTTACATATTAATTATGTTTAATTTGTGTCAAAACTTGAATAAACCTTTATATCGACAGGCTTCATGTTAATCTTTATAAAAAGGAGGAGATTTTAATTGCGATTTGAAATGCCTTGTACAGAAATTGATACTGAATTAGAAAAACGTATAATTAAAGTCTATGATCATCAAGAGAAGGTTACAATCATCTATTATGAAGATGAAATAGAAGATATTGCAATCCTAGCTTTAAAGCTTTTTATAAAAGAAAGAATTGATCCTATAAACATGGGTGTGTATGATGTACCGAGTTTATAAAAGCCTTTGATATTAAGAGTCTATCATTAGTCAGTGGCGAAAGCATACATAGAAATTGCAGTACGGTGCATCTGTTTTTCTAATACGTAATATGTTTCGTACATTGGTAGCTCTTGAAGGTTTTTAAAAGTAATGATTGATTTGTAAGTTGAATTTGAGTGATTCGGTTTAATCAAAAGAACATGATTATAGAAGATCCATTTACATTCAAATTGACTTGGGGATTGTGTTGGAAAAGCGTGAATGTTTTTCATAAGGTTTATTGGAATGGGAACTTTACGCTTAACCCCAGTTTGATAGATAACAGCCGTACGTATCCCATCATAAGTTGAACCACGGCTGTTTATAGAAGTATTCTAAATGCGATTGATCAAGAAGGCATTGATGAAACAGAAGATATCTTTGCGGTTAAGCGACGATTCTTTACGGAGAAGAAAAACCAGACGATTGAAACGTTTAGTGAAGTATCATCGGTATGGATGCCATACCGAATATGAAAAGTGTTATTGAGAGTAAAGATTACGATGCCTATAAAGCACTTCATCCAGAAGTCAAACCATTCAAATATCCACAAATGATGAAACGTACTTGGCGGAAAGTTTTAGATGAGGAAATTGTACCGCTAGATGATGAATTACGGTAAAGAAATACTAGCCAAGAAGAATAGTAAAAAAACTTAATAATGACTAGATAGATTAAACACCTAAATTGAATTAAAGAAAGGTATATATAAAACATATGAATGCCAGGAAGAGAATCTCTATATGATGAAAGGGAAACTTGAGCTTACGAAGCATATTCACCAGAATGCCATTCAAAAAACAAGAGCATATTGTTGTTTTGATGAACACACGGTGAATAATGCATTAAATCAACTTTTCAAGGCAGCTTTACACATTGTAATAAAATATACGGATCTAGGATCATCGAAATTGCAATTGGAGCGTTGTTTAAGACATTTAAAAAATGTTGATTTAGTATCTGTTTGAAATGAGGCTGTTACATAATAAAAAGACTGGTAGAGACAATGTATTATTGAAGCCGGATTTTGTAATTAATAACGATTTAATTATTGATACGAAATGGAAAAGTGCAACATATCATGGGAAAACCCGTTATCAACAAAGTGACATCTATCAAATGTACGCTTATGTAACAGCATACAAGGATGCTAATCGATGTATTTTATTATACCCAAAACAAGAAGAGGAAACGGATCTTCCAATTTGAGAGGTTGTGGATACTGATAAAGTAATAGAGATTAGAGCGTAAGGATTGATGATTATTGGGGTACTGTTGATGAGTTGAGGGCGATGATAGGGGATTGATAGTAAGTACCCGGTTTAGTATTTCATGTATTTTTAAAATGAGTAAGATTAAAAAATGGACTAATCTTAAACGATTGTCCATTTTTTGTGTCATTCTCTTTTTATAGAATTTCCAACAAATAAACTATCCTTTATCGAAATATGTTAAAATTCAATTATTATAGTAATAAAGCACTAGAAATAGATATTACAATCAAATAAAATTAATACGGTAGTTGTCACTTTGCAATTTTTCTGAATTCGACATATTTCAGGAAGGCACCTATAACTAATGATGTTTTTGCTGATAGCAAACCGAACACAAGAAAGAGTTGGATAAATCAAGTATGGCGCTTTAGTAGGGAAATTAAAAAAGGTGATATGGTTATATCGTACTTCAAAGAAACACGAGAATATCTTGTAGGAACAGTAACTGAGGGGCATTTTTATAATGAAACAGTTGGTAATCCTGCTTATCCAAATAACATTAAAGTAGATTGGGAAGAAACAACAGTTATAAGAGATACATTATCACAAGCAGCCAGAAATAGTTTAGGCTCGATATTAACAGTATTTCGTGTGGATAATTGGGGAAGTGAGATTGAAAAGTTATTAGAATACCCTTTTGTTGAACCTGAAGAAACTGATGAAGTGGAAGAAAGTGAAATAATAGAAGACCTGGTTAGTAAAGCTTTAGTCATGGTACAAGACAAAGTCGATAAACTAGACCCATGGCAAATGCAAGAATTGGTTGGGGGACTCTTACAAGCAATGGACTATAATGTTCAGGTAAGTCCTAAAGGCCCTGATGGCGGTGTAGACGTATTAGCATATAAAGATGCTTTTGGATTTGAAAAGCCGATTATTTAGGTACAAGTAAAGCATCGAAAAGTTTCTGCATCAGCACCAGAAATTCAACAATTGTTAGGAGCAAACCCAATTGATGCAAATAGTTTATTTGTTTCAACAGGTGGATATACTTCACAGGCCATTGTAGTGGCTAAGCATAATTCAGTAAGATTGGTTGATTTAGAGGAGTTAGTAGATTTGATTGTAAAATGGTATGAGAATTTACCGAATGATGTTAGGGTGTTGTTACCGTTGCAGAAGATGTATGTTCCTGAATGATTAACAGATAACCTGCTTTAACTCATACGATATAGAGACGCAACGCCAATATGGGTATTGGAGCATAAGTAAATATACTTTCTTTCTAGTGAAGGATGGGGAATTAACATCTAAAATATTTAGATGTTAATCAGAAAATGAATTACTAAGTTGTGGGAAAATAAATATATAAAATAGGAGTTGTTTAACAATGAATGAATTACTTGAGGTGCTAAAGGATATTAGGGATGAAATGAGAGATATGAATAGTTCATTAGAAGAAATGAAGGGTAATGGATTATATAACTCAATATCAGATCTTAATGATAAAATTGATGAGTTGAAAGGAAATGGACCTTGGAATAGCATTAGCGACATTTACGAAAAATTAGAGAAGGTCCAAGGTAATGGAATGTATGATTCAATAAGTGACATTGGTGATAAAGTAGATACTATATCATTTAAAATAGACTTATTGGATTAACATAGTATGTTAAGTATTATTGTGGAAATTTTTAGGGATTGAGAATTTTTCGCGTGATTCCTCCTGTATTGAAATTAACATAAAGATTATGACTTGATATAAAATTGGTTTATAACATTTGAGAGTAAAAATGAGTAAGCATAAAAAAGGGACTATTCTTAAATGATGGTCCCTATTTTTGTGTCATTCTCTTCTAATAGAATTTCCATCAAATAAACTATTTCTTGTCGAAATATGGTGAAATCCTAGTATTATGGTAATAAAGCACTAGAAATAGATATTACAATCAATTAAATGTAAAAAACATGTTTTTGTTATAAATAGTTGAAGGAGAAGCAGCATGAGATTAAACATAGAGCAACGATAGATTGTCGAATTGGAACCATCAGGACATCTGCTAATTTAAGGTGTTGCTGGATCAGGTGAAAAAACGGTTGCTATTTGTCGGATAGCCTTTTTACAAGATCATTATAGTCATGAAGTAGAGGTCGAAATTCTACTCTTCACTCTTAATAAAACGTTGTTAGAATATATTAATTATCAATATGAAAAGCTTGTAGTTGAAGTGAAGGGTGAAGATAGCTGGTTATAAATTGATAAAATTAAAAATTGAAAGAAGGGAATTCAGGTGAAGAAAAACTTTGAGTTTATGAATGAAATTACAGGTGATGAGTTGTATGAAGGTCTATTGGGATTTGGAATGTTTAGTGAAAAATTACCTCCATTTTTAACTTCAAAGCCATTTTATGAATATTGTCGAACAAATAATCCTACGTTTATTAATACTAAAAAGGAACATTCCTATATCTATTATGAAAATATGAGAAACATTAATCTTCCCCGATCTCTAGGCATACCAACGCCTATGTCATACCAACGCCTATGTCATACCATAGGCTATGTTTAAATTTAAAAAATAATTGGGAAAAAATTATTGACCATTTTGAAAAAAATACAAAAGATGATAATCATAAAATCAGTAGAATTCATATAAGGAAAATGAAAGACAGTAAGAAACTTTTCAATATGAGTTATAAAGATTTTGAAAGGGATGGAACGCCAGAACTCGATTTGATTATTGGGAAAAAATATTTAGTTAATGCAGATATATCTACGTGCTTTCCTAGTATATATACTCATTCAATTTCCTGGGCACTTGTTGGAAAGAATGTAGCTAAAAGTAATAGAGGTAACAAAAATGTGTGGTATAACGAGCTGGATTTTTCTGTTAGAAACACTTCTAATGGAGAAACTCAAGGTATTTTAATTGGACCACATTCTTCTAATATATTATCAGAAATTTTATTGACTTCCATTGATTTTGAATTAAGTAATAAAGGGTGGAAATACATAAGAAATATTGATGATTATACGTGCTATGTAACTAATTATGAAGATGGACAAAAACTTTTTAACTGACCTATCAGAACAACTCCGTCAATATAAGTTAGTCTTGAATCATAAGAAGACTAGTATAACACCACTACCAATTGCTTCTACTGAAAGGTGGGTTAGAAAATTAAATACTCATCTTAAACTCACTGAGAAAAAGGTAATGGACTTTAAGGATGTACAAGCATATTTAGATTTAGCTATTGAGTTAATGCATACCAATAAGGAGAATTCAGCAATTATTAATTATACGATAAAAGTTATAACAAATAAAAAATTAACAAATAATGCGATGAATTATTATGTAAAAACTATATTTCACCTTACTATAATTTACCCTTATTTAGTTACACTACTAGAAGAATATGTGTTCGAATCTTTTAATGTTAAGAAAGAGAGCATTCAAGAATTTTCGGAAAAAATATATGATGAAGGTTCTAGAAATAATCAATATGAGCTCGTATCTTATTCAATTTATTTTTCTTTGATTTATAGATTCGATATATTAAGTATTGATTTTCAAAATATAAGGAAAAGTAATCATTGTATATTATTACTATTAGGGTTTTTATATTGCGAAAAGAAGCAAATTAATTCAGAAGTTAAACTATTTAAAAAGTTAGCTAGAGAACTAATAAAAGATGATGAAGAATTTGATCAAAATTGGTTATTTGTATATGAAGTTCTACCAAAATCAAGTTTAAAAAGTGATTGGAAAGTATTAAAAGAGAATGATGTTTCATTTATAAGCGGCATTTGAACTAACTATAATGACTACTTTTAAATTATGTTAAAATATACTTATCCATCAAAAAGCAGGGGGATATTATATGACAAGTTGGATTTTTCAAGGGAACCCTAAGCGGTTTAGTATTAATAATGATAAATATCCAGATATTCATGATATTGATAATTATGTTAAAAAGGGTAAGGTCATTGACTGGACTATTAGACAAAAGCATTTTGTGAAAGATATTCAAATTGGTGATGAAGTACTAATTTGGCGGTCTGATGGTGAGGAGAAAAATAGTGGTGGCGTTATCGCTTTAACAGAGATTGTAAATGGCCCTTATGAGACGGATGGGGAGAATATGGCTGTTGAGCTTAAGGTTAAAGCGTGCAGGTTAACAGAATCAGAAGGTATGTTGCTTAGACCTAAACTAAAGGAAATGCCTGAGACTACAAATTTGCTTATTCTTAAAGCACCGCAGAGCACCAACTATAAATTAAAAGAAGAAGAATTCGAGTATCTAATGTATTACTGGAATAACCCAGATACCTTAAATAACAGTGTCGAACTTCCATTGCTTGAGAAATACCTGTATTTTTATAAAAACGAAGTAACGGCGTTTTTAACTGAACTAGATTACATAAAAGAAAGCTATACATTTTTCCAACAATTTCGGGATCCAGCTTTTATTAAAAATATGATTTGGGAAGATTTTCAGAAGATTGGCACGCATGTAAATGCTTATCGAATGGCAATTGCTCGCAGTCGTGCGTTTGGGAATATAAATGCTTCGTTAGAAAAGTATCAAAATAGCTTTCATTACTTAGTGCACGGCGAGGATACGATTGAATATCGAATTGATCAGTTTTTAAATAATCCAGATTATAAGTTATTTGGTATAGGTACGAGCGCTGTAAGTGAGATGATCGGAAATATCTTTCCAGAAGAATATTGTTTTTATAATCAACGAGATCGTGCTGCTGTAGAGAATGAATTGGAATTAGATCCAGGTTACAGTCGAGGGGATACTTTCTCGAAAAAATTTATAAAGTTCCAACATGTACTAAAAGATCATGCTATTACCAACAAATATGAGACAATTATTGGTAGACAAACAGATCTACCGATTTATTATGAGATCGATCAGTTCTTTAGTTTCGTCTTTGAGAAAAGTAAGCTGAATTTTCAAGACGAAGAGATTACGATAGAAGAACCAAAGTATTGGTTACTGGCAGCTGGAGAGAACGGAAAACTCTGGGAGCATTTTAAAGAAAAGAACCAAATTTCGATTGGTTGGTCTGAACTTGGTGATTTAAGAAAATATACTGATAAAAGAGAAATTACTGAAAAACTAAAAGAGATCCATAACATTGACTATTCGCCAACGAATGATGCACTTGCAAATGAACAATTCCTCAGAGAAATGAATGAGGGAGACTATATTTTTATAAAACGAGGGAAAGATGAGCTAATTGCCTACGGTTTAGTAATCTCTCCGTATATATATGATCCAGATAACGGTGAACACCATTCATTTAGAAATGTGGAGTGGTTAAAAACGGGTAAATGGAAAGCTTCCGACTTACCTATTAACACGAAGACATTAACAAATGTTAGTTCGTATGAAGGCTATGTCGAGCAGATACTTGACCGATTAGAAATAGGTGAACTAAAACCAGCTTATAATACGGAAGATAAAACAATCGTTCCATATGTGATTGATGACGTCAAGGCTGACTTGTTTATTGATATAGAGAAAATTGAAGATGCTATTGAATCATTATTTTATAAGAAAAACATTATATTACAAGGACCTCCGGGTGTTGGTAAAACGTTTGTTGCAAAGCGCTTAGCTTACTTACATATGGGGAAGAAAGATCCAGAATATATTGAGACGGTACAGTTCCATCAATCCTATTCGTATGAGGAATTTATTCGGGGATTTAAACCAAATGAACATGGGAATTTTGAACTGCAAGATGGTCTATTTTATTCTTTTTGTAAAAAAGCACAAAAACAGCCAGAAGAAAATTTCTATTTTATTATTGATGAAATTAATCGTGGGAACTTATCTAAAATCTTCGGCGAAGTGATGATGCTAATGGAAGCAGATAAACGTGGAAAAGAGCATGAACTAAAACTTGCCTATAGTAATAATGACGGAGAGAAGTTTTGTATTCCTGAAAACATTTATATCATTGCTACCATGAATACTGCTGACCGATCACTTGCTATGGTTGACTATGCGTTACGCAGACGATTTGCTTTTATTACTTTGGTCCCTGGTTTTCATACAGAATCATTTGCAACATTTTTGAGAGGAAAAGGGATAAGCAATGGTTTTATAGGAAAAGTGAGTATCTTTATGAAAGAAGTTAATCAAGAAATACTTAATGATAATGCGAATCTAGGCAAAGGGTTTGAAATAGGGCACAGTTACTTTTGTCCAGATGGTGAAATTAAGGATGAACAAGTCTGGTTTGAACGTATCGTTCGATTGGAAATTGAACCATTGCTAAGGGAATATTGGTTTGACCAGGAGGATAAAGTTGATGATCTCATCGAGCGACATCAATAGAATTCCCGTCAAGAACCTGTATTACATGCTAGTGTATGCGTGGGACCATCCTTACGAGAAGAATGTTATTTCGGTGTATGAGGAAGATGAGAAAGACTTATTAAACTTGTTAAGTAAAGTACTCTTAATAAAGGTAAAGGCATTAATCAAAAGAGGTTTTTACAAAGAGTATGTGGAGAATCAAGAAGAGTCTGGAATCATACGTGGGAAAATCCTTTTTAAAGAATCGATTCAGTCCTTTTCTCACAAGAGAGGAAAGATGCATATTCTTGAGGAGGATATGTCGCATGATATCCTGCATAATCAGTTGATAAAAGCAACGGTGCATTATCTAGCTAGAAATAAAGAAGTAGAAAAGCAATATAGAGACGAGATAAAAAAGATTCTTCCCTATTTTGATAGTGTGTCGCTAATAAAAATTAATCATCGTTTTTTCAAACTGATTAAATTACATCGAAACAATCAACATTATCAGTTTATACTAGATGTTTGTCAATTCATCTTGGAAAACACCTTGTTACATGAAGGCGATAGTAACAAAGTGTTTCAGAATTTCTCACGTGATCACCAGAAAGTAGCACGCCTATTTGAAAATTTCGTAAAGAACTTTTATCGAAAAGAAATTCACGGTTCTATTGCAAAAAGTGAAACGATGTACTGGCCTGCAGAAGGAGATAGTACTGAATTACTTCCAATTATGAAGACAGATATATCACTTACATTAGATGACAGGAAAATAATAATAGATACAAAGTTTTATAAAGACGGGTTAGCTGCACATTGGAGTAAAGAAACAGTACGTAGTGCACACCTCTACCAACTCTTTGCTTATTTAAATAATGATGCGTATTATTCTGGTCAGAAAGCAATGGGAATGCTCTTGTACCCGGAAGTACAGAAATCAATTGATCTAAGCTATCATATGCATGGATTTCACGTGAAGATATGCACGGTTGATTTAGCTCAAAACTGGCGGAAGATACATGAACGATTGTTGGAGATTGTGGAATGAAGTTTTAGAGAGTTAAATAGGTAAGATTTAAAAAGTAATGGACTAAATCCTAGATGGATAGTTCATTACTTTTTTTGTTGGATTTTTATTGATTGCGAATGTTTATTTACAATTTTAATCAAACACCCTTTTTTATGTCGAAATATGGTAAAATTATAGTATGATAGAACGGATTATATGCTATAGAAAAAAGAGACAGGGCAAGTAGAGCTCTGTCATAAGATTATATAATTAAATTTTTCTGTATTCAGTTCCGTGACATTTTGGACATGGTGGTAATGTATCGGTTGCATCGTCCAAATTTACTTTTGTAAAACATTTTTGGCAGGAGTATCTACCTTTACCTGGTTTTTCACCTGTAGATGGCATATATTTCACCTCCTTAATTGTTAATTCGACTTAATACTGCATTTATCCTCTATTTAATTACCTTATAGGTATAAGGGATATTAGATTTATGCGTTTAGAAGTACGTAAATAGAGGGAGCTTTGATTCTAGACGTGCCAGATGGTGGAATAACTCAGAAGATAGTATGTAGTTCGTGCAAAGTAATAAGTTGATTACGGACACTGAAATATACCACCTCTGACATATTTTTACCACCGAGTGCCAAAGATTGTACCGATAAATTACAGACGATTTACCATGGAATAATGCACTTAATGCCTTGCCTACGATAGATTCACCCTAGTATTACGTAGTAGACTTAATACTGTGCAGCAAAGATCTTCAATATTCGAAGACTTTGTGAAGGAATGCTTAATGAACGAGGAATATTAAGTATGATTTATTCGCAAATGCAGTTTTTAATACGAAGTCTGAAATCGGATCTTCATTAGCTAGGTCAGTACTAATCTTTGATGAGATTTCAAGTAACCCTCAAAACTTTCATAAAAATGATTATATTGATATCCATACCCCATTCCAACAAACATATGGATATTCTATAAAGCAATATTTAAGTGTAATTTTTGCATTACTTGCTGGTTTTTCTAAAAGGGCAAATGATGGGATTAGCCCCAACTACGAAAGACCATCAGATTATTTTCGTGATAGCCCATTAACTGGTATAGCTGATTTGATAATTGATGAATTGTCAATGAGTTTTGAAGAAGCGAGAGAATGGTCTTTGTCAACAATTGACCATCCCTGAGACTATACGAAGTTTAGACAAAAACCTATAATCAAGCTGTTAACTGGGTTTGACGCACCAATTGAGTAAGTTATGTGTACTTGGATCAAATGCGTAAGAAAATAAAGCGACAGCTTCGAGCTAGTAAGTGTCCGAAAGATAAAACAGAAGCTATTACACAACAAATGATGGATTCGGCAAAGGTTCATTTTAAATGAAAATATTGTAGTCAATACATTTAATTATTAATTATTATTTTTCGTGGGGTGATACTATGGAACTGTCCTATATTAAGACAAAAATTCAAGATTCAGATCTATTTGGTGTCCGAAATAAAATAAAAAGTTATCGTTTTACTGTAGATGGTGGAAAAATGATAACAACTTTTAATAAAATAGGTGACAAATTTGATTATTCAGGGGTACTTTGTAATTCAAAGAAAGCTTTTTATTTATATATAGAAGAACAACTAATAAATGATTTAATTGAGTTGCGAGAAAAGATCCTCTTATACAAAGTTGAAAATCTACCGTAAAATCATTGGCAAGTATTCTCCTCGATAAGAACAATATTAGAGTCTCTTGAAGATGTGAAAAATGGTTTACATATCATAGAATTATACACAAAAATGCCAAACAATGAAGAGGAAGAAAGATACTACTTAAAAGAAAACATTGTTCAAAATATATTACTAGGCTTAGAAGTTGTAGAATTAAAAAACAATAAGAAACTTGTAATTACAGAGTTAGGAAAAAAAATACTAAAAAAAAATAAGGAAGGATTTACAATACCATTTAGAGATAATGAGTTGAAAAATGGGAATAAAGGAAAGTCTGAATTAAAGGGCATAACTAATTGTCTAAAGTGCAATCAACCTTTAAATAATATTAGAAATTCATATACTTTACTCTGTTTTTCATGTAGAAGGCAGGAAGCGATAGCTGAAATTGAATCTGATTAACTTCACATTAGAGGCCATGTGAATTAAATGATAAGTGAATAAACAAACGGTCCTACCTTCGAGAAAGAAGCACCTTATAAGAATAAAAAGAGTGAACCTCATTTACATACGCACCATATTGAATGGTTGTCGCGTGGGGGTTATGATTCTATTTACAACACGATTGCTTTATGTCAAAATTGCCATGATAAAATGCACGTTGTTGATTCACAAAAAGACGTTCAAAAGTTAATAAAAGTAATTGAGGGAAAGGTATTTATTTAAAAGATCAAACAGTTTTTCCTATTTTATGGTAAAGGAGTGTAATTATTGGACTGGACATTAGTTTTGACAACATTATTTGGTGTAGTCGGGGGTAGTACAATAACTGTTGGAATTCTTAAATGGATAGGTAGAATAGCAAGTGACCAAATGAAAATAATTAGCCAAAAAAAGGCAAATGAAGATATTGAGCAATTAAAAGCGAACATCAGTATTAATAATGAATTGATAAAGACGTCATTATCTGCGTTCGCAACAGAAAGTGGTTACTCACAAGAGAAAAGGTTGAATGCAATAGAAAATCTATGGGAAGATATATTAAATACTAGAGAGTTTTTTGCCCCTTTGTCTACTTTCTATTCTGTTATTCTTCCGGATGAATATCATAACCCTGGATTGGCAGATAAGTTTAATATTTCAGAGGTTAATTATGAATCATTGAATCAAATGTTAGAAACCCAAAACGGAATTGAAAAATATCGACCATACTTAGGAGAATACATTTGGGGATTATATAGTACATACAAATCATTCGTGGGTAGAATTAGCTTTTTATTTTTAACCCAATACTATAATAATTCTTTGAAGCCTTGGTATAATGATGTCCATGTTAAAAAGGTAGTTAAAGAGGTATTAGATCAGGAAAAACATGAAAATTATAAATATACAAATATACACTCTTTACAAAAAGTGTTGGTAGAGTTTGAGCATAAAATATTAAAAGAATTTGATTTGATAATCTCCGGAAAAAGTGCTTTAGATACAAATCTTGAACAAGCTACAAAACTAATTGGTGTTGCTTCGGAGTTAAATACTAATGGGGTGGATATGAAACAAACTGAAAATGCGACAAAAAGTTTTTCTTGATTTTTGAAGCAATGACTTCAACTAAAGGAACAGCTAATAATTGATGACTTTAAATTGTATTGCTAATTATAATTAAAATTCTACAATTGGTTAATAGAAAATAAACTTGTTATAAAAATTCAGGATGGGATAATATTGATAGTCTCTGATAACCCCCACCCGGTAGTTGCAGAAGTATAATTGATGAAAGAATTCGTAAAAAATTCTGCAGGTTTTCTTACTGAAAAGATTGAGTGTATTTTAAAAATTATTGTAAAATGTTTTTTCCTTTAATACACGGGCGGCATGATGTGATAGTCGCTATTATCTTAAACTGTTTATTACGTTTTATGATTGTAAGTTAAACTGATGGATAATTCCATATCTAAACTAGTTTTTATTATTAACGTAGAGGAGATCACTGTGATGATTAAAAGAGTGAATTTATTAACATTGAATTTAATGTTTAAAGAGAATTTAGTCGAAGATTATTTGAATGATAGAAAGATTAATTATAGAGAGTTAGAAACATTAAGTAGTTTTGTTGAGGAAATACGAAAGAAATATAGCAAGATTAACATCTTTAATGGTTATATCTATGATTATAGTATACCTCAAATATCCAAACAATTTGATATTTTAAAAGTTGCCAGTGATTATATTATTAATATTGAATTAAAAGAAACTAGCACAGAAGAAAAAATTAAAAAGCAACTTAAAGAGAATAGTTATTATCTGAATAGTACAGGAAGAAAAATTTGGACTTTCACATATGTGAAATCCAGCAATTCTATTTATGAATACACAACCGAACATGATCGATTGGACTTAATAGCAGATTTTGATAGTTTTATAGAGTGGTTAGAAGAAAAGCAGATGAGTTATTTGGAAGAGGAAGATATAAACGAAATTTTTAAACCGAAACAGTACCTAGTTTCAGTATTTAATGATACTGAAAAGTTTATAAGAAACAAATACTTTTTAAATGATTTACAGCAAAGATTTAAAAAGGAATTTGAGAAAAGTGATAAATTATTCAACGCAATTAAAGGAGAGGCGGGAACAGGAAAAACGCTATTATTATATGATATAGCTAAAGATTATAAAAATAAAAGAGAATCTATCTTAATTATTCATTGTGCTAAATTAAACATCGGTCATTATAAATTAAAAGATTATGGATGGAATATTACCCCTATAAAAAACTATCAAGAATATTTGACAACAGAGGTTAACGCTATTTTTATCGATGAGGCCCAGAGACTTACAGAGTATCAACTCCAATATATAATAAAATATGCTAGAGAAAATAAAATAAAAGTATACTTTTCTTATGATCCAGAACAATATTTACATCTTGATGAAAAAACAAGTGATATAGCAAATAAGATTTTAGGATTAAATTCAGAAGTTATAAACAGAGTTCTAACAGGGAAAATAAGGAATAATAAAGAAATTAATCTTTTTATAAAGAAGATATTTGATAGTCAGCACAATCATGCTTCTAATCTCCACTTTAGAGATTTCATTGAAGTTATATCTTTTGATGATATTAGGACATCAAATCACTATATAGAGGAATTGATAGATTCCTCCAAAGGGGAGGCTACAGTTCTAAGTTTTACTGACGATCTAATAACACCTAGAAAATATCAACGTTATAATAACGTCCAATCAGTATTAAACGCTCATGAAGTTATTGGGCAAGAATTTAATCATGTTGTTTTAACATTAGGAGATTATGTTCAGTATGATGCTTCGGGGAAACTATACGCAACATGTAGTTCATATTATGATGTTGTACGAATGTTTTATCAGTTGGCAACGAGAACCAAAGAAAAACTTACCCTTATTATCATTAATAACAAAGACTTAGCACGACGAGCAGTAAAAGTCTTAAATCAATAATTAAAATGTCTCTAATCATTCGGAAACTGCTTTGTCATAAGGGTTTCCTTTATTACTTAAAGAACATTGGATGTCATTCACGTACATAATAGTTCATCAATGGCGACGTTCTTAAATTCAGAACCGCGATCTGTGTGGAATATTTTCACCGTTCCTAATGACGGTTTAACCGATGCGAAGTCACGTCGAACAAGAGCTGCATCCTTTCCAACACTGTAACCATTTCTCTATTATATAAATCTAGTAAGAAGCACACATAGTTCCATTGCTTTCCGACTCTAACGTATGTTAAATCACTTACTAATATCGACATCGCTTCATCAACATCAAAGTTCCTGTCTAAAAAGATTTTGAACGTCATCTTCATTTGGTTGTGTGATCATTGGTTTAAAGACGGTTGTGCATAAGTTGATTCGATTCCAAGCTCATGCATTAATCTACCTATGCGACGTCTTGACACTGTAAAACCAGCTTCTGTAAGCCTTTTTTTAATTTTTTACGTTCCATTCTACCTCAAACATACTGTCCGAGCAAAGCACGGGAAGACAGGATTAATAGATAATGCTCTGTTAAGGTTTAAATAAGGAGTGAGTAACATGACGTGGGTTGAATCATTACAGGCAGCTATAGACTACATGGAAGATAATATACTTGATGATATTTCGATAGAAAGTGTTGCCCAACAGGCTAATTTTTCAGTTTTTCACTTTCAGCGTACATTTTCGATATTAACTGATACATCTGTTGGTGATTATCTTAGACGTCGTCGCCTAACATTAGCTGCCTATGAGTTAACAAGATCAAACACAAAGATTATTGATCTCGCCTACAAATATGGTTACGATACTCCTGAAGCTTTCTCAAAGGCTTTTCGACGGCAACATGGTATAACACCAAGTGAAGCACGAAAGTACACGGGAAAGCTAAAATCTTATAACCACCTGGTAGTACAGGTGAGTTTGAAGGGAGCAGAGCCGATGCAGGTCAAAATTATTGAACGTGAGGCATTTCAGATTGTAGGGATTAAGCGGGAATTTTCACTGGTTAATAAGGAAAATCTAGTGGGCATCCCAAAAATGTGGGATAAGGTAAACGGTGAGGGAACTAGTGAGCGATTGATTAAATTGAACAATGGTCCAGTTGAAGGTTTAGTGGGTGTATGTGTAGAAAGAGATTCTCAACAGATTGATTATTGGATAGGTACAGCACATGAGGGCAATACGCCTGATGGATTATCAACTTTAGAAATCCCTGCAACCAAATGGGCTGTATTTGAGGTTCACGGACCAATGCCGGATGCTATGCAAAAGGCGTGGAAACAAATTTTTTCAGAATGGTTTCCTTCAAGTGGTTACAAACACGCAGGTACACCAGAACTAGAGGTATATTCAGATGAAGATCCATCCAGTCCTGATTTATATTCAGAAATCTTGATTCCTGTAAAATAGGAGTTTATATTAGTAGTGGATTACACGTTAATCCACTGCTTACTTTAATTGTCTTCTGTTAAAGTAACGCCTAATATATGGTCTGAAAATAAAATAAATTCTTTTAGATGAATAGGGTTGTCTTGGTTTGTAAAAGGAGTTAATTTTACATCTTTTAGGTAAAAACAAGCCTTGATATTTATGAAGTCTTTCCCAGTTGTATCAAGTTTAGGTTCCTTTTCAGCAGTCATTAACGAATGACCCAATGGAGCTGTGGTTTCATTGTAATCAGATTCTTTTAAATTCATTTCCCCTTCTATAAATGCGGATTCTGTAAGAAATGTAAATCTTGCATTACAATTTAACTCACCAAGGTTTATTTGTAATTCAATAGCCATTAACTTTTTGAAATCTACCACTGCCTCGATATTGTTCATGTTTAGTATTCCTCCATTATTCTTTAGTCTTTTTCTAACCCGCCGCTATAGTTAAACAAGCACAACTTCGTAAATGTGTATAATTATTAGTATATATACTTTTTTTGTGAGTATCGATACGCAAAGATATACAGTGGTTGCATGATTATATAAGACTATCATACACAACCTTTCATTATTAAGGAAGTCTTTAACTGGAAAAAAGTGTTGGATTATATCAAGTGAAAACTGGGTAAAAGTTAGTAGGAATAACTGTTAGTTTGTACAATGTTATTCTTAAACTAACGAGGCAGGTTAACTTAATAAGACAAATCAAAAATATCGGTTCCTAAACGTTTTAAGGAACCGATTCTTTTTATGTTGTAATTTGCGTAATGTTGCAAATCCGCATTTTTCTGAAGCTACCCATTTAAGTTATGACTTTATAGATGTTGAAGATTAATCGTATATTACAGCTTTTCCTTGTTCATGTAATTTTTTTAAAGATGTTAGCATATGATTTATTTCTTCATCGGAATGTCTTTCCCATGAACTTAATTCAGCTATTATTTTCAAAGGTGATTTAGACCTATAAGAACGTGTTGGGTTTCCAGGGAATTTTTTGTCAGTTAAATTCGGATCATTTTCAAAATCACCTATTGATTCTACAATGTAAATTCTTTCTTTTAATTTAGATGTTGCTAATTCAGCACCCCATTTCGCTGCATCTAATGATGCAGTGAAATATATATAGTTAGATTTTTTGTCTTGGTAATTTGATAAGTTTTGCGGTTCTAAAAGATCTCCAATTTTTAGTTTCGCTTTAGTACCATGAAAGAAAGGACCATTATCTAAGACATCTTGTTTGTCATTCATACTGATACACCTCTTATATTTTTAGATTTGTATATATAAGTATAGGGGAGGAGCATTAGAAAGTATAGTCTAGAAACAGTTTACAATTAGTAGTATAATGTAAGTAGAGAGAATGATGTCGAACAACAATTACCTATTATTTAGCATACAAAAAACATCATCTAGCAGAACGTTCACGTGAATACTATATTTTTCATACTGATAAAGAAGCACTTGAAGTAGAGGAGCAAAAAATTATTGGTGTTAGGAGACGACTCCAATGAAAATTCATATGCACGAAGGTTTACCATTAGTCTGTATTTCCCGAAATTCAGGGGAAATGAGAGGATCCTAAATCATCCTATAAATGATAGTTTTAAAGTAAATAGTGGAATGAGAATCCATCTAATCGAATAAACTCGGATTAACACGCGTCAAAAAAATTGTTGACCTTTGCCGAGAAACGGTTGAAATAGAAAGTGAATATGGAAAAGGCAGTGTTTACCATTACAATACCGTTATGGTGGGGAGAGGGAAACGAAATAGCCGTTTAGACATATTGTCTGAACGGCTATTTCTATGCTTTAATATGAAGTGAAAGTTACGAACTACTATAAAGGAATGATGTAGTGAAAAAGACGATTCTTTACCTATTTGCAGCAGCTATTTTAATTGTTTTTGGTTTTACAGATTCAACACATGATAAGGCTATATACGTTGCTACAAATGGAAATGATCAAAATGATGGGACTAAATCAAAACCATTTCGCACACTAAAGAAAGCTGTTTCAGAAGCAAGAGCGGGGACGATTGTCTACATAAAAGAAGGCACCTATAAAGAAAAGCTAATTGTTAGGCATAGTGGGACAAAATTAAAACCAATCACGTTTAAAGCCTACAATCAAGACAAGGTTGTTCTTTCTGGTGATGACGTAAAGAATGTAGAAGGGGATACGTCTCTTGTTAGCATAGACAATAAAAATTATATCACGATTAGTGGACTCATTATTCAAGAATTAACAACTAACTTAACGAATGAAACTGTAATAGGGATGTATGTAACAGGCTCAAGTAGCCATATTAGGTTAGAAAATAATGTTGTACGAAAAATAGAAACGCATGCAGAAGATGGGAATGCCCATGGGATTGCTATATACGGAACTGGACCGATGAAAGATGTTCATATTATAAATAATACAATAGAGGATTTAAAACTAGGGTGGAGTGAATCACTCGTTCTTAATGGGAATGTCGATGGTTTTACTATTGAAAATAACATAGTTCGCAGAAATGATAATATCGGAATTGATCTAATTGGTTTTGAAGGTATATCAAATGATCCAAAAGCTGACTACGTTCGGAATGGTATCGTTAAAAATAATGAAGTGTATGAAATATCCTCGTACGGTAATCCAGCATATGGAGAAGAATATAATGCCGGTGGGGTTTATGTCGATGGTGGGAAAAATATAACGATTGATAAGAATACTATTTATAATTGCGATATCGGAATTGAAGCAACCTCTGAGCATGCAAAACAATATGCTGATAACATTCAAATAACAGACAACATTGTGTATAACAACCATTATACAGGAATATCGATTGGTGGATATGACGAAAATCGGGGAGGAACAATAAACTCTTCCATTACAAAAAACATTATCTATCGAAATGATACGAAAGGGCTAGCAGGTGGGCAGCTGCTATTACAGCATGATATAAAAAACAATGTGATAGAAAGAAATATTCTAACAGCTGGGCCATCTCGTATTTTTATCGCCAATTTTTTTACAACGAATCAAGATAATGTACTATCAAGAAATGTCTTTCATAAAGAAAAGGGGAAAACAGGTCTTTGGGTATGGAAAGAAGAAGAATTCACTTCTTTTCAAGAGTTCAAACGTGCTTCAACTAGTGATTCACAATCCAGTTACTTGGATCCAATGTTTGAAAATGAAACCACCTATGATTTTACATTGAAAAAGGAATCACCTGCAAAAAGTATTATAGAATAATAATATTTAGTCCTGATGATGGTTCAATCATTGGGACTTTTTTCATTTATAAAAATAAGAGTGCAAGTCACAAAATAAGAAACACTATATTTGTCATAGAAAGCAAGACAGAGCCAGGCTACATTATCGTTGAATCAATATGTCTAAATTAAATATTAAAGTTTCTGTTCAAAACTTCGGTAACTTTCTTAGTTAATTCGCCTATTCTTATCGGCTAAAAAACTGAAAGGCTTGAGTTCTATTACTCTAGATGACTATTTATCAGAATTAAGTATGTTTGTTGAAGGAGTTAAGAGAAAAGCCCAAGATATTTCAATGGATTAAAAAAATCTAAACAGAATTAAAAGTATTTTCTATATAATTCTCGTCTCAATTTTCCACTCAACTGAGCATAGATACGAGTAGTTTCACTATTTTCATGCCCAAGTAAACTTTGTATAACATCAAGTGGAGCACCGTTATTTAGCAAATGAGTTGCATAACTTTGGCGCAATTGATGATGGTGCATGGTTTTATCTATACCAGCTCGATCAAGACTTGATGGTTTTAATGCTTCGCTGGATGAAGCTAAGTATGCTTTAATTCCTGAGTTGAAATGAATTGAGGGTTGATATCTTGGAAGTGACGGACTAAGAGGTTCGATTGCAGCCGGTAAGCATTTAATGTGTGGGGTGGAAAATCCTTCAATTCGTTTTTCATTTTTGAATGTTCCCAAGCTTTAGTTAAGTGCATAGCTTTATTCCTCCAATATATTTAAAATGTCATAGAGAAATTATTTCCATATTTCTAAAGAATAAGAACAATAAACCTCTAATTTATGGTAAAATTTTGGTATGAAGAACTGTTAGTTTGTGAAATATTGATCTTAAACTAACGGGCAGGTTAGTGTAAGAAGGATAAATTATAGGTGGATAATAATTTAACGTTTGTTCAACAAACGGAGAAGAGTGTTGTAAAACACACTAAGAAAGGAGGAAGTGATTTGAATAAAAAAAAATATTCTAAAAACCTTTTGGTTGTTCGAATGGTAGCTACGGTACTTGTACTCTTATCTTTAATATTACCGTACTTTGGCTTAATATCGCATGGCACAACTCCATTTTTAATCCTTGCAACGCTTGGAGTTTTTTTTATTATCGAAGACCGATTTGGTAAAAAAATTATAAGTGTATGAATATTTAAGAGGAGTATATCCTTAACGGCACTTACCTTCTTAAACAAACGGGTGCAATTGTTCAATAAGATAGCGAGTTTCTACCTTTATTTTAACCTCCAAGGGGAGAGATAAGAAAGTGATAGTTAGATTAGAGCAAATCAATTCAGAGGAATTCTATATTTTTTATCATTTATAATTATATTCAAATGAATTTTGAATATATTCTCGTTTTGAGGGGAGTGAATTAAAGCGATGTTAACTTATGATGTTGTGATTATCGGTGGAGGTCAAGCAGGTTTAGCGATGGGGTATTATCTAAGGAAGGAAAATATACCATTTGTTATATTAGATAAAAGTGAACAAGTTGGCGATTCTTGGAGAAAAAGGTATGATTCTTTGATCTTATTTACTACACGTAGATATAGTAGTTTACCTGGAATGAAGATGGAAGGTTTATCAAAAGAGTTTCCAACAAAGGGTGATATTGCTGCTTATTTAGATAACTATGTAAAACAATTTGATCTTCCAATAATGTTTAATACTAACGTAGTTAAATTACATAAACAGTCCAATGGTTCATTCTTCTTAGAAACTAACAGTGGACAGATTAATGCAAAACAAGTGGTAGTAGCAACTGGGGCATTTGAGAAACCTTTTATACCAAATGTAATAAAAAAGGAGACGAGTATTTTTCAGCTTCACTCTTTTGAATATCACTCATAAGAGGAAGTGAAAGGGACTGATATATTAGTTGTAGGTGGTGGTAATTCAGGTGCACAAATTGCCGTTGAATTAGCAAAGGATAATAATGTTACTATAGCAGTTGGGCACAAATTCAAATTCCTACCTTTAAAGTTTCTTGGAAGAAGTATTTTTAGTTGGTTAGAAATATTTGGTCTGTTGTATGCAGGAACAGATACGTTAAAAGGTAAATGGTTTCGAAAACAGAATGACCCTATTTTCGGAAAAGAACTAAAAAGTCTTATTAGAAATAAAAAAGTTGATGTAAAACCTAAAGTTACGCATGTCGTTAATACTGAAGTTCATTTTATAGATAAAAGTTGGAATAAATACACAAGTATTATCTGGGCTACTGGTTTCGTTCCTTATTATGATTGGATTAATATAAAGGGTGTTATTTCTAATGATGGAAAACCGATACACAACAGGGGAATAACGAATATTAATGGCCTATATTTTATAGGTATACCTTGGCAATATCAGCGAGGATCAGGCTTAATATGTGGAGTTAGTCTGGATTCAAAATATCTTGTTTCAACAATTATTTCAAATGTCTCTAAAAATAAATAATATGAAACCTATTATGAAACATTTCACTTAAACTAACGGGTGCATTAGTTGAACAAGTAACCTTTCCTTTAAGTACCTAACTCCTATCGATTCTATCTTCAGCAATCAGGCACGTTTGTGAAATAATAAAAAAGGTCTAATTTCCCAATTTAAATGTTGGGAAATCGAACCTTTTTATATTTACGTTTAGTGCAAAATAGTAATAAAAAAGGGTGCAAAATAACTCCTTGTTGGGAATATCCTTCTTGATTTTCGTATGATACTCCATCTTGCGAACTTTGATAACTCGCCATGAATCGAACGCAAAAAGAGCCTCTGGCCCGATTTTTAATCACAGTAAAAAAAGAACTGTGTCTCAATCGGTCCAAAGGCTTTCCATTAGTCATCACCGATCCCACATGGGTTCAGTATTAAAAGTTAAAGTAAGTTGATATGCAATAAGTTTATCATTTCATTTCGAAGTTTTCAATTACCCTATTGAATTGTATTGAATTATAACAGCGACCCTGTTTTTGTGAATCTAACAATATTTATATTGTGTTAGATTCGGAAAGTATTTTGAGTGCACTTTAATACATCTACTGCTCTAATTCAAGTTTGGAAGCTGCATGCACCCCTAGTAGACATAATCCGAATGTCATTATCATTTTCTATTTCGTTGTCATCGATTTTTACTTAGAACGATTTAGCAACTCCGCGAGCTTGTGCAACCGCTTTTTCTCTAATAGCTTCTGCTTCAGTTGGGAATATTTTCGTGCCTTCAATCAGTACAGCTGAATAATCTTTAACACCGAGATAGCCCAATACTGCTTTCAAATACGGGTCGCCAAAGTTCATTGAAGCTGATGGACCTTGTGAATATACATCGCCTGTTGAGTGTACATGTACTGCTTTCTTACCTTCAAGCATACCCACTGGACCGGTTTCCGTGTATTTAAATGTCTTGTTTGGAATAAAGAGTGAATCAATATATGTTTTCACACGAGGAGGCAAGCTATAATTCCACATTGGAGTTACGAAAACGTATTTATCAGCCGCTAAAAATTGCTCTAAAGTAGCGCCCATTTTCTGCACTTTTCCCCTTTCAACAGCAGTATCACTATCACCGGTACCTGGACCAAATTTACCCCATGCACTTAAAATGTCCGCATCGATTTCTTGAAGGTCCGCTGCGAATAAATCAAGCTTCTCGATCTCATCACCCGGATTCTGGGCTGCATAAGCAGCTAAAAATTCTTCTCCAACCATTAAGCTGTTCGAATCGGAAACGTCTTTTGGATTTGCAGTAATATACAATAACTTAGCCAAAATAAAAACCTCTTTTCTAATTTTAGTTTTATTTTATTAGTTATTACTAACTAACATCTTGCTTTTAACTTTAAAATGTTAGTTAGCAATAACTAACATTTTGTTTTTTAAAAAACTAGGGTGTTAAACCCCTAGCAAAAATCTGTGTATTGACTAGCAGAAGCTGTTCCATCTGCTGCTCATCAATGACTGTTTTTTCATGACGCCTATGAATTAAGTGCGTGGCGTAAGTGCCCAAATTCATCCGCATAAAAGCACTTGCTTGCACATCCGAATCACCTGAAATCACTTTTCCCTTTTGCTCCATTTGCCTAAAATAGTGTGAAAGTGATTTTTGCAGCTGCACTGGATGCTTGGTTATCTCGTGATCGAGCTCATACAATGAAGTGCCTTCTTTAATTAGGATCAAAAAGACTTTATCATTTCTGATCATTCCGGACATGTAGGTCTGACTAATCAGCAGCAAGTCATGCTGCAATTCCCATTGCAAGAGATTAGAAAAGACGTGCTCGATATTTATTGAAGAGTATTTTTCGATTGCCTTCTCCAATATAGAGCGCTTGTTCCCAAAGTGACGGAAGACAGTCATTTCACTGACTTGCGAGACCGCGGCAATTTCCTTCGTCGTCACAGATTTATAGCCTTTATCGGCAATAAGATCTATAGCAGCATATAAAATCCTCTCACTTGTACACCTATTATGGTCCTTCTGAGGCTTTACCATTCCATCACTCCTAGTAAGACGTTAGTGGCCACTAACACAAATTTATTATAGTGCATAACTAAACCTCATGTCAATAATGAAATACCTTAATCTATTTTTGAAACAAATTAAGGTCTATATATTTAGATTCTAGCTTGGTGCTGTATAATGTCAAAAATAAGAAAAAAGCGTCCGTTATAAGACGTTTTTTCTGGCTATTCACAAAGGTTGAATTTCATTCACCAAGATCAACATGTTGCCTTTTTTGAAAAAAAGGCAACAAAAAAATCCCCCATTCAAACACCAAATCTGTCTATGAAAACTTCTTAGCTTCCGGTTTAGCTTTATCTAACTCTTTTTGTTTTGTCTTACCTTTTTTAAATTCTGCAGTTTCCTTGTAGAAGAGTATAGGAGAAACGGTATTGGAAGCCTTTTGGTAAAAAATATAATTGACGATGCAAAAAGGTATTATAAAATTTTGGTACTTCATACAGATACGGAACAGGCTGATAAATTTTATACTTCTTAGGATTTTCGAAGGAAAATGATATTGGATACGTCATGGATGATATAAGAGATAAATATGGTCACAACGCTATTCTAAGAGCGTCCCGTTATATGAATGGCGGAGTCACTAGAGGACGAAGTAAATTAATAGGAGGGAATAAATCTTGAATGATAGAGGTTCAAAGAAGTGGGTTAGCCTGATGATAATTGTGAAGCCTTGATGGTTACAGAGAGAAAACCTTTTAGAAGATTGTCTAAACGAGGAATACAAAGAGAAATAGATATAATTGCTCAAAATGCAGGTTTACAAGACAAAGTAAGTCCCCATGTTTTAGAACACACTTTTGCTACTTTAACCATTAAATAATGGTGCTGAATTAGTTGCAATTCAAGAACTCTTAGGACATATTTCACCAGATACGACACTTAGATATGCAAAGATTACTCATGAGCGAAAACGAGAGCAGCATAAAAAGTATTTGATTCAATAAGTTACTGTCTATTTGACATAAACTGCGCATTAAAAAAGCACCATGAAATTGGTACTTAAGAAGATCCATTTATATCGTTATCCTTTTTCTCAAAACAGAGATTTACAGTTCTACCATTAGATCGTGTTCTATGTTGCGTATGTGCTGGTACATTGAAAATTTCGCCAGGTAGTAATTTAAATGTTTTATCATTTTCTAAGTCAATTATGAGTTCTCCTTCGAGTACCATAAATAATTCGTCTGTGTCATGTTCATGCCAATGAAACTCTCCATCAATCACAGCAATTCTTAAAACATGATCATTTACTTCAGACACGACAAAATTCTTATATTCAGTTATATCAGTCACTAAATCTAATAAATTTATTTTTTGCAATAAGCTTTCCAAGTATATTTCTCCTTTCAAATACAAGAATTTTTGTAGCTATGTAAATTGTATCATTTAAACAATATAAATAGACAAAAATCAACTTTTAACAGGAGATCAATTAAACAGCTTATTGAACAGTTCAAGGCTACTGTAAAGATTACGTTTATTAAGTAATTGTCTCTTTTTCTTAGTAGACCGATACTGCGTAACAGGAAATAGAAGACAAAGGTTCAAAAAAGAACACCAATTAATTACTTGGTGCCCCTGGTGGATAGTAATATGGCGGAACTTTAATCCAACCATGTTCTCTCATTTTAGTTTTAACATCCATCCCTAAAATTGCTTTTTCAGAATGAAATCTAATCCACATTAGTCCTATATCACTTCGGATACTCTGACTAATGTTATTAGAACACATTATAATGTTTGTTGCTACTTTAGCAGAAATCAGATTAGCAATCTCCATATCAGTTGCCTTTACACCAAGTGGAACACTATTAGGATCTGAATTTGGCTTATGCCCAGAGGTATCAGATAAAGCAATGCCTTCTTTAATCATAAAGTTTTCCAAGATTTTTTTTTGATGTGTACCAAGTTTTATTCCATCTTTTATAAGTTCAATAAGTACATTATCAGTAGTTGTATTTAATGCAGATTCAAGTATGGGAACTTCCTCTGCTAACGCAGTGAAGTAAAGCCAGCATCCCATTGCTTCACCAATGTGGAGTCTTGATCTAGGTTCAGTGTCAAATCTTGTTATTAGGTAATCGAATAATGCTTCTATCTTGTCCGGCAATAACAACACCTCTTTCGTTGTAGTTATTAATATAGTTAACAAAAGATGGTATTTTTATACTTCCTGTTATTTTTAGAAAGATGATTTTATTTCACAGTACAAGCATACTGTTCAATAGAAAGATATTCAAAATTGGCGATCGTAGAAGTCCAAAGTCTAATTCCTCAGTAGAGAAAAGGAGGATTAGGCTTTTTCACTTCAACTGCGTTGCCTTTTTTCTATTGGTAAACACGGTGAACGGTGACAGCAAGTGGTAAATTTCGGTGCAACTGTTGTTGAAAAATATGGCACTAGAGATAGATTTTGTTTTAATTGATGAGATAGCTGCAAGAAATATGGCGAAGAACTTCTTTCTTACACCTATGGGGACACTAGGAATCCTAAGATTAGCCAAAGCAAAAAAGAAGATAGAAATGGTTAAACCGTACATTGAACTTCTCATAGCGAATGATTATCGAATTGGAAAGACACTGTATGAACAAGTAGTGCGATTGGAGATTTAATGGGAATAATACAACTGAAGATTTTCTAAGTACATCGAAAATAGTAGCTTTCCAATGAGGGGCACATTAATGTATATTATAGCTATTGAATTATAAAATAATGGAATAGTAAGGGCTCTTCTTTTTTAGAGAATAGAAATCCTTGCTTTTTCATTTTAGGGATTAGCTTTGTATAATCAAACAACAGACCACAGCAATCGCTGTGGTCTGTTGTTATAAAAATAACTATTCTTTCTTCTCATCGTCTGTTGTTGTTGTTGTTGTTTCTTCTTTTTTTACTTCTGTTACAATATCAAGCAGTGCATCATCATGGACTGTTGAAGTAATTACTTCACTGATGGCATGGTCATCGGTGACTTGTTGTAGTGCCACGTCAACCGATGTTTCTAATTCATACTCCTGTTTGAGCCCCATGTTTAGTGAGTAAATCATTAAGATAAGAATAATGGTAAACGGTAGCCCTGTAATGATCGAAGCAGTTTGTAACGCTGTGAGTCCACCACCAACAAGTAGTGTGGCAGCTATAACACCTTCCATAACAGCCCAGAATACACGTTGTGGTACTGGTGAATTTAGTTTCCCACCTGAAGTCAGGTTATCAACAACTAGAGAACCTGAATCGGAAGAAGTAACGAAAAACACCGTAACAAGGATAATGCCAATCACGGAAAGAATACTAGCTAATGGTAAATTATCTAGCAGGGCAAAGAGTGCTAAAGCCTCATTTTGTTGAACAAATGTTGATATTGAGCCAATACCATTCATTTCTTGGAAAATAGCTGTTCCGCCAAATACTGACATCCAAAGAAACGAAATAGAAGTAGGGATAAAGATAACACCAACAATAAATTCCCTTACCGTTCTCCCTTTGGAAATCCTTGCGATAAACATACCGACAAATGGTGACCATGAAATCCACCAAGCCCAATAGAAAACAGTCCAACCACCTTGCCAATTGGTAGCTCTAAAGGTCTCCGTCCATAAGCTCATTTCAAGGAGGTTTGACATATAGTAACCAATATTTTGTGTGAATCCACTTAAAATAAAGACAGTAGGTCCGGCAATGAGAACAAATACCAGGAAGATTCCTGCTAAAATCATGTTAATTTCACTAAGTTTTTTAACACCACCATCAAGCCCCATTAAAACGGATACCGTTGCTAAACCAGTGATGATAACAATCAGGATAACTTGAACAGTGACGCTAATATTAATATCAAACAGATGATTTAATCCAGCATTCACTTGTGAAACACCAAGTCCTAGTGAGGTAGCAAGTCCCATAAGGGTCGCTAATACGGAAAGGATATCAATCATATTCCCCCATATTCCGTAAATCTTGTTTCCGATAAGTGGATAAAATAATGACCGGATCGTCAAGGGAAGCCCTCTGTTATAGGAAAAGAACGCTAGTCCTAAACCAACGATGGCATAAATTGCCCAAGGATGGATGCCCCAATGGAAGAAGGTATTCGCCATAGCTGCCTGTGCAGCAGCAGCTGAATTCGGCTCAATACCACCAAACATGGGAGAAGGTGTCCCGAAATGTGTGATCGGTTCTGCAACACTCCAAAATAATAGCCCAATTCCCATACCAGCACTAAGGAGCATGGCATACCAAGAGAATTTTGAGAATTCCGGTTTTGCGACCTTTCCACCTAAGACGATCTTTCCATATCGTCCGAAAGCAAAATATAGCGCGGCAACAATAAATATATTAGCAGCTAAGATCATGAACCAACCAGTATTTTTAGTAACGCTAATTAAAATATTATCGAATAATTCCGCTGCAGTACTGGGGAATAGTAAGGTTAAAGAAATGAAGAGAATCAAAATAATCGATGAATAAATCGTGACATGTGGATGGATATCAATTCCAAATCTTTTCCAGTTATTTTCACCCGCTTCCTCTTTGCCTTCTTCATCAAAAAGCGATACTGTCGGTCTAATCTGTAATCCTTTAAACGGTTTTCTGTTTTTAATTGCTTTTTTTCTTGCCTCAATTTCAGCCTTTTTTAACTTTTTTGCTAAAGCCTGTTGGGATGCAATTTCTCTCTTTTGTTGTTTATCCATATAATCATACCTTTTATTAGATTTGAACCCTTTTAGATTATACTCGTACAAGACTCTTAACACAATGATAGAACAATAATCGATTTGAGAAGAACCGTCCCCTGCTTCCTTTTTTTATGTCAACATAAACCGGGATGTGGCACCATATATTAATTATACAATTAAATAGTATTTTTTGTAGGAAAAGCCTGGTATCAATCGTATAACTTATAGGTATTTAGCGCAGTAACAAAATAAACGAGTGAAAGGAATCGTGTATATGAGAATAGTTGCACTTAAGGAAAATGATGAATCACGGGTTGCGATGGTTCCTGATTCGATCAAAAAATTGCTTCAACTAGAGGGGATTGAAGTTGCAGTTGAAAGGAATCTAACGACGATGATTTCTGATGAAGCATATCAAAAAGCTGGTGCCAGTTTTGTGGACTCTAGAGAATCGTTGCTGTCTACAGGTGATGTATTTGTATGGGTGAATGCACCATCACTAGAAGATATCGGGAAAATGAAAAAAGGATCGATCAGCATTAGTTTTTTAGATCCATATAACCAGACTGAAGTGGTTCGTGGGTTAATGAAACAAGGGATAAATGCAATTAGTATGGAAATGATTCCGCGGACCACGTTGGCTCAAAAAATGGATGCACTTAGTTCCCAAGCATCCTTAGCAGGCTATGTGGCTGTCATTTTAGGTGCGCAAAAGCTAGATCGTATCTTTCCTATGATGATGACACCTGCTGGTACGATAGCCCCAGCAAAAGTATTTGTTATTGGGGCAGGGGTTGCTGGTTTACAGGCTATTGCAACGGCGAAACGATTGGGTGCAAGGGTGGAAGCTTTTGATACAAGATCGGTTGTGGAAGAACAAGTCGTCTCGCTTGGAGCTAAGTTTGTTAAAGTGGATTTAGGTGAAACGGGACAAAATAAGGATGGCTATGCCAATGCATTAACCGAAGCACAATTAAAAATGCAACAACAAGCGATGGTAAAAAGTTGTGCCAATGCCGATCTAGTTATTACCACAGCTAAGCTGTTTGCTAGAAAAGCGCCTGTGATTGTCACAAAAGAAATATTGAAGCAAATGCGAGATGGTTCGGTTGTTATTGATTTGGCTGCTGGTTCTGGTGGTAATGTTGAAGGTACTGTGGTGGATGAGACCGTTACTATTGAAGGGATTAACGTGATTGGCATTGACAACCTCCCTGGTGAAGTGGCCTTTGATGCGTCTGCCATGTACGCCAGTAACTTAAGCAATTTAATGACCCATTTTTATAATAAAGAGACCAAGACAATAGAACTAAATCAATCGGATGAAATCATGAATGGGTGTCTTGTGGTCAAGGATGGACAGGTAATTAATGAACGACTAAAAAGTATTTATGGAGGTAACTAATGGGTACAATGCTTGTATTTGTGTTGATTTTAGCTTCGTTTTTAGGTTTTGAATTAATATCAAAAGTCCCGTCACAGTTACACACGCCACTCATGTCTGGTTCTAACGCGATATCTGGGATTACGGTGGTTGGTGCTATCCTCAGCCTTGCAGGTACTTTTGTGGTAGGAAGCGAAGTGGCAACGATTGTTCTTGGCACCTTGGCGATTTTCTTTGCTACGATTAATGTTGTTGGAGGCTACATGGTAACCGATCGTATGTTAGCTATGTTTACAACTGCCAAAAAGGAGAATGAACATGATTAATGAAGTCATTATTAACTTATTATATATTGTAGCTGCAATTCTCTTTATCGTTGGCTTAAAAATGTTAGGAAATGCTAAAAAAGCACGAAAAGGTAACTTGATTTCTGCAATTGGTATGCTCATCGCCATTGTAACAGCACTTATCAGTAACAATGTGCTTCAGTGGCAATGGGTTGCTGTTGGCCTGATTGCTGGTTCCATTGTGGGTGCCTTAGCTGCCCGTATGGTGGCCATGACAGCTATACCTGAGATGGTGGCTTTATTCAATGGCTTTGGTGGTGCGGCAAGTTTGCTTGTGGGTTGGTCAGAATATCATCGTTATGCAGTAGCAAGTGATGTCATGGATATCAGTGTGCTTTCATTGCTCATCATTATCGTAACGATTCTAATTGGTGGTGTGACTTTTACAGGGTCGATTATTGCATGGGGTAAACTAGCAGGAAAAATACCAAGCAAACCGATCCAATATTCTGGTCAGAAAATTGTCAACGCTCTAATTGTAATCCTATTGATTGGTGGTGCTGTTGTATTTGCGCCACTGCGAGATCTAATGCTGCTAGATTCCTATCCCTTACTGATCATTATCATTGTCTTATCCTGTATTTTAGGGATAACTTTTGTTATTCCTATTGGTGGCGGTGATATGCCGGTGGTCATGTCTTTGCTAAACTCCTTTAGTGGGATGGCGGCCTGTGCAGCGGGATTTGTTATTTCTAATAATGTACTGATTGTGGCTGGCGCATTGGTCGGATCAAGTGGGATCATTTTGACGACCATTATGTGTAAAGCGATGAATCGTAAATTAACCAATGTGCTCTTTAGTGGTTTTGGCTCAGGTAAAGCCAAAGCAGGCGCTGGTTTCCAAGGTGAAGCCAACCCGATCTCGGTTGAAGACACCTATATTATCTTAGAAGCCGCTAACAGTGTGCTGATTGTACCAGGCTATGGGATGGCTGTTGCGCAAGCACAGCATGCCGTTTGCGAGTTGGCCGAACAACTTGAAGAAAATGGTGCCGAGGTTAACTTTGCGATTCATCCAGTAGCTGGTCGTATGCCAGGACATATGAATGTGTTATTAGCAGAAGCGAATGTTCCTTATGAAAAGTTAAAAGAAATGGATGATGTAAATCCAACAATTGAGATGGTGGATGTTGTTATTGTTATTGGTGCAAACGATGTGGTCAATCCTGCAGCAAGAACCGACGAAAGCTCACCCATCTATGGTATGCCGGTTATTAATGTGGATAAAGCAAGAACCGTTATCGTGATGAAACGTTCTTTAAATCCTGGTTTTGCTGGGATTGAGAACCCACTGTTCTTTAATGACAATACGAGGATGTTGTTTGGTGATGCGAAGAAATCAACTCAAGGATTGGTGGCTGAATTTAAAGGCTAATGGGATCAAGAGTTGAAAGGATAGACTAATAGAGTTCAAGATTAATATTCCCTCAAACGGTGCTTTGAGGGATATTTTTAGTTATAAAAAATTCAAAATATCTATAAAGGCACTAAATATGGTAAAATTAAGTAAAGTTTTGAAAACGGTTTCAATTAAAAATAGGCGTTCTTTTTTAGAGTGGGAAAAGTTTTTTACTACAATAAAATTTGGGTAGAGGAGGAAGGGGTATTAACATGGATAAACGTATCTTAGGTGTGTTAGTAGTATTTCTCATAATTCTTACTGGATGTAATGTGTTAACTAATGAAGAGTCGGAGGGAAATACAGATAAGAAGCGTGGAAAAATCATAATTGAAAGTTATCAGGATATAGATAAGGCTATAAAAGAAATGACAGTAGAAGAGAAGGCTGGACAATTAATCCAAGCAGAGAGATCTGGGATTAAGCTCTCGGAGATTAGTGATTATAATATTGGTTCTATCCTCAGTGGTGGTGGAAGTGTACCAACAGATAACACGCCAGAGGGTTGGGTTAAGATGTATAATGCTATGCAAAGTAGTGCTGGCGAATCTTCATCGGGTATTCCAATTATTTATGGAATTGATGCTGTGCATGGCAATAATAATGTTACGAATGCAACAATTTTTCCACATAATATTGGCTTAGGCGCAGCAAATAATCCTGAGCTGATGGAAGCCATTGGGGCTGCGACAGCGCGTGAGGTTAGAGCTATAGGCGTTGATTGGAACTTTGCTCCAGCTGTTTCTTCTGCCCAGGATATTCGCTGGGGACGAACATATGAGAGCTACTCTGAAGATATAAAAAGCGTTTCTACGCTTGCAGTCCCATATATTAATGGATTGCAAGATGGAGGAATTATAACTACAACAAAACATTTTATTGGGGACGGTCATACTACTTTTGGTACAGGTGAAGGTAGTAATTTAATTGATCGGGGAGATGTTACCGTTAGTATGGAAGCATTATCAGAAGGTAACTTACCTGCGTATCAAGCTGCAATACATGCAGGTTCCAAAACAATTATGGCATCTTATAATAGTGTTGCTGGTAAGAAAGTACATGGTGATAAAGCATTATTAACTGATTTGCTTAGAGAAGAGCTAGAATTTGAAGGTCTTGTTGTTTCAGATTGGGAAGCAATTCAAACAATTGCGCCTAATTTATCGGAACAAGTAGCTTTGGCGATTAATGCAGGAGTAGATTTATTAATGCAGCCTAATAATTGGAGAGATGTTTACGCAGCAATAATAGATAATGTCGAATCAGGTGAAATAACAGAAGAACGTTTAAATGAAGCGGTAAGAAGAAATGTAGTTTTAAAGTTTGAGGCAGGTCTTTTTAACGCGGAAATAGAAAAGACACCAGGTGAAATTGGGACAGAAGAAAACAAAAAAATAGCAAGAGAAGCTGTGGCAGAATCATTGGTTCTTTTAAAAAACGACGATATACTGCCACTTAAAAAGCATGCAAAAATACACTTGATTGGTCCAGCTAGTGATAATGTAGGTGTTCAATCTGGTGGCTGGACAAGTAGCTGGCAAGGTGAAATAGATCCAAATCTTTATAATGGGATAAGTTTAAAGGATGCTATGGCTGAAGTTTTGTCCAATAATGGGGGAGAACTAGTTGAGGATCCAGCTGATGCTGATATTGTCGTGCTGGCTATAGGTGAAAAACCGTACGCTGAAATGGAGGGTGACACAGCAGATTTATCTGTTGATGGAGCCCTATCTTTAAATGGAAATGTTGATGCAATCAATCAAGCGAACAAATCTGGAAAACCAATTGTAACGATCATGATTTCTGGAAGGCCTTTACTGGTCGATGCGTATATAAATGATTGGAGCGGATTTGTGATGGCTTGGTTGCCAGGAACTGAGGGAAATGGTATGACGGATGTTCTTTTTGGAGATCAAGCATTTAAAGGCACATTACCTGTAACGTGGCCAAAAACAAATGAACAAGCAAGTGATACCGTCAATATGACTATGTATCAATCAATAGACCATCAATTCAAATATGGTGATGGGTTAGTAAATAATCCTTGATAAAGTTAGTGGAATTTTTTTATGGTTCTAGAAGGTGGAATGAAAATGGAATGGTATATAAAAGTAATACAAACTTGTAAGGATGATTCCAATAATTGTATTAATTAAAGTGAACATCCAATATTCTTTCCGTTGCTCTTCCACTAAACTCTGCGTACACTTGCAAACGGTCAGTGGTATATTTGTGCTCCTAGCGATACTATATGCTATATTTATTTTTATACCAGGTATAGCAGTTACAGTTCGTAGACTTCACGACATTAGTAAAAGCGGTTTTTGGATTCTGATTAACTTTGTACCGCTTGTTGGTTCTGTTATCTTATTTGTATTCACTTTGATCGATAGTGACCATGAGAATATATATGGACCAAATCCTAAATTTGAATAAATTTTGTTGCTTATTGATAAAATAAAAGCCGATCTTCTTAATTGGAGGATCGGCTTTTATTTTGTGTTTTCTAAATTGTAATACTTATATAGTAGGTCTTTATTGTATATAAGGAAACAGATTAAATTTCTAAAATTATAAAACTATTGTGCTAAAATAATAATAGATATTAATAATTTCTTTTAAAATTTTATTGACGTATCATTTTTTTGAGATATAATTATGCTTACATGGATTAAATAAAACGAAAAGGAGGTCACCTAACATGGATAAAATCAAATTGATTCATCAGCAGATTACTAATTTAATTATCTTCCTGTCGTGGCCTTCTATTGTGACGTCTGTGTAAAAGCGTAATTTCAGATTATTTGCTTTTATGCTAACTTAACGAAAAAACATAGAATGGCACAGGCTACGACATATTCGTGGCCTATTTTGTTGTCATTTTCCAATATGGAGAATAGCGTACGTACTTTTTTGATCGAGGGGAAAAGTATGTGCGCTGCAGCGTATACGTCATGGATGTATACGCTTTTTTATGTTGATTCACATGAAAAATGAATGCAAGAGGAGGAAGAATGATGGGATGTTTGATAAAAGATGTCTGTTCAATTCGATTAGTAAGGCTATCGAGTGGTTAGCTAAATTAATAGCAGTTAATCATGTTGTTTGGAAGGAGAGTTAAACAATGTTTTCTGTATTTAGTAAATTATCTTGGTTTTTTAAAGAACAATGGAAAAGGTATACAATTGCAATAACGGCACTCATTATTGTAAGTTTTATTGATCTTATTCCACCAAAATTAATTGGAATGACGATAGATGCGATTCAGTTTAATGAGCTGACACCCGCTCGGTTAAAGGAGATTATTTTGATTTATGTTTCTTTAATTGTTGTTAGTTATAGTGTGATGTTTATTTGGGATTATAATTTATTTGGTGGCGCTTTATTGTTAGAACGAAAAATGCGCTCAAAGTTAATGCGCCATTTTCTGGTGATGAGTCCGCGATTTTACAGCAAAAATCGAACGGGTGACTTAATGGCACGTTCAACCAATGATTTAAAGTCAATTATGATGACAGCGGGATTTGGTGTTTTAACATTGATTGATTCGACCGTATTTATGGGGCTTATCGTTTTAATGATGGGTTTCACGATCAATTGGCAGCTTACCTTTGCTGCACTTATCCCAATGCCGATTATGGCAATTATCGTGCATAAATATGGAAAAATAATTAATCAGCGTTTTACCGACGCACAAGAAGCCTTTAGTGAACTTAATAATTATACGTTAGAGTCAGTCCGCGGTGTCCGTGTCATTCGGGCGTTTGTCCAAGAAAAACATGATACGAAACGATTTTCTGCAATAACGGAAGATGTTTTTCAGAAAAATAAGGCGGTTGCTAAAATGGAAGCCTTTTTCGAACCGACAATCAAAGTACTTGTTGGTATTTCGTATACGATCGGCTTAGGCTATGGATCGCTAATGGTTTTTGAGAACCGGATTTCAATTGGAGATCTTGTCACGTTCAACGTTTACTTAGGGATGATGATTTGGCCAATGTTTGCCATTGGTGAGTTAATCAATGTGATGCAACGTGGTAATGCTTCGCTAGATCGTGTCGATAGCGTATTGTCTCAGCAAGCAGATGTGCAAGATCCAGACCAACCTGAATCAATCAGGCAACCTGAAAAAATCGTCTTTCAAGATGTTCGCTTTGCTTATCCTGGAGCACAAGGTGACCAATTAGATGCGGTCAATCTCACGATCAGAAAGGGTGAAACCATCGGAGTAGTTGGAAAAACAGGTGCTGGTAAAACAACACTTTTCAAACAATTACTCAGAGAATATGTACCACCCAAAGGTAGCTTGACGATTAACGAGATACCGATTGAACGCTTTACTTTAGATGAAACAAGAAGTTGGATTGGCTATGTCCCGCAAGAGCATGTGCTATTCTCAAAAACAGTTAAAGAGAATCTCGTATATGGTTGTGGTGAAAAAACATTGACGCAAATTAACCGGATTTTAGCGTCAGCATCGTTGAAAAATGATATCGAAGCACTTCCAGAAGGGTTAGACACATTAGTTGGGGAAAGTGGTGTGACATTATCAGGTGGTCAAAAGCAACGTGTTTCACTTGCTAGAGCATTATTAATGGACCCTGAAATTTTGATTTTGGATGATTCATTATCCGCAGTAGATGGGATGACCGAAGCAAACATTATTCGTCATTTACGGGAAGAACGGATAGGGAAAACAACCCTTATTGCAGCCCATCGATTGTCAGCAGTGAAGCATGCCGATCAGATCATTGTGCTAGACGATGGAAAAGTCGTTGAAAGAGGGACGCACGAAGGGTTAATGCTGCTTAATGGCTGGTACAAAGAACAGTTCGATATCCAGAAAATGGAAAGGAAGGTGATCGAATGAAACCTTCTACGGAAAAAAGATTATTACGTTATGCTTTATCAAGTAAAAAAACGATTAGTATTGCCTTAATCTGTCTAATCATTGCGGTAGGACTTGAACTTACGGGGCCGTTTATTGCCAAAACGATTATTGACAACCATATTGTTGGTATTCAAACGGATTGGGTGCAAGTGGAAGAACAAAACGATACCAACACAATAGCTTACAAAGATCGCTTCTTAAAACGGTCGGATCGCTTACAGGCGGATGATCAAGTGATTGACTCCTATACTTTTATGCAATCGGGCAGGCACTATTATTTAATTCATGATCAGATTCCATTAAATAGTTCGATTGAGGTAGTTAACGATGAAAGTATAGCTGTTACCTCTAACAATAGTACGGAAACGATAGCCGCAGAAAAAGTAGCTATTCGGGAGCTTTATCGTTTTTTTGAGCCAGAACTAAATCCAATTGTCTGGTTACTTGTTCTTTATTTAGGGTTACTTCTGATTGCAGCTATTTTTCAATATATGAAAACCTACTTATTACAAGTCCATGCGAATAAAATCATTCAGCGGATGAGAAATGATGTTTTTACAAAAGTTGAAGAGCTGCCGATGCAATATTTTGTAAAACAACCTGCAGGTAAAATACTAGCGCGTGTAACAAATGATACAGAAGCAATTAGGGAATTGTATGTTAAAGTACTTGAGACGTTTGTTAATGGTTTTATCTACATGACAGGCATTATGATCGCCTTATTTCTTTTGAATCCAACACTAGCCACGATTTGTTTGATTTTACTGCCAATACTGCTTTTATTTATGAAGTTTTACAAAAAATATGCCGGGAATTATAATCGGGTGATTCGTTCCGTTAACAGTGAAATAAACGCTTCGATTAATGAATCGATTCAAACAATGCCAATTATTCAAGCGTTTCGACGAACGAATGAAAGACAAGAGGAATTTGAACAATTGAATGACAGACATTATCGTTATCAGAAAAAAATGATTGCCCTATCTGCGTTAACTTCCTTTAACTTAGTAAACGCAATCAGAGGCATTGCTTTTATCGGCTTCATTTGGTATTTTGGTTCCAGATCTTTTAGTGTCGAGAACGTTATTTCAACCGGTCTTCTTTATGCTTTTGTTGACTATTTAACACGTTTATTCGAACCACTAACTCAAATGGTTAATCAATTGCCACAACTTGAGCAGGCAAGAGTTTCTGCCGGTCGTGTCTTTGAATTATTAGATGAAGACACTGAAGTCATTGATAACGAAGCGATCGATCGAATTAGTGGAGAAGTGACGTTTGATAACGTCAGCTTTGCCTATGAAAAGGATGATTATATTCTAAAAAACGTCGCTTTTCATGTGTTGCCTGGTCAGACAGTTGCTTTTGTTGGACACACTGGTTCGGGGAAAAGTTCGATTATGAACTTGCTATTCAGATTCTATGATCCTCAAAAAGGAGTAATCGCAATAGATGGTATCGATAGCGCATCCTTAACGAGACAACAAGTACGGCAACATATCGGTATTGTTTTACAAGACCCGTTTATTTTTACTGGAACGGTATTGTCAAACATCACACTAAATGACCCAACAATTAAGCGGGAACAAGCGATTGCCGCACTAAAAGCTGTCGGTGCTGATCGATTCATCGAAAAACTGCCGAAACAATATGATGAGCCTGTTGGTGAGAATGGGAGCCAGTTCTCTACTGGCCAACGGCAACTGTTATCGTTTGCACGTGCATTAGCGTTTAATCCAGCAATACTGGTGTTAGACGAGGCAACTGCCAATATTGACACAGAAACAGAAGGAATGATTCAGCAAGCCATGAATATTTTAGCCGAAGGGCGTACAATGCTTGTGATTGCGCATCGCCTATCAACAATTCAACATGCGGATCAAATAATTGTCTTAGAAAATGGTCAAATTATTGAAAAGGGAACCCATGACCAATTGATCAATGAAGACGGAAATTATTATCAAATGTTTAAAATGCAACAAGGTGAAGGAAGCAGGGGACGGTTCTGTGCTTCCAATTGATAAAGGAAGTATATATAACCTTACCGTGATTACCTTGATAATTCCCAAAATACCATGATGAGTTCGGGTTGTTCAAGTAATTAAGCTAAAGTACCTCTGAGATTTTTAACAAGTGTTTCATAAATGGAGATAACTATTATCTTATAGTACGTATATCTCGAACTTGTGAATATTCACCTTTATATTATAATGCGAACCACAGATTATGGACTAATCTGTGGTTTCGTCATATTTATTGGTGAAGGAAGCAGAGAACCGTCCCCTGCTTCCTCAAAAAATAAAATTTTAAATAGGAGTTGACATCTAATGTGTATTAACCATATAATACACATACAGATAGTGTATGAACTAATTAATACACACACTTCGAAAATGGATTACATAAAAGCGTGTATAGGAGTTGTTTTGATGAATGTGAAGCTAAATAATCGTGATCCAGTCTATTTGCAAATTGTTCGGTACTTTAAAGAGAAAATTGCAATTGGTGAATTCGAACCTGGTGATGAAATACCATCAAGACGCGAGTTGGCTGGTCGGATGAAAATTAATCCTAATACCGCACAACGAGCGTATAAGGAAATGGAGGAACAGGGATTGATTTATACGGAAAAGAATCTTCCGAGTAAAATCACGACAGACAAAAAGACACTAGGTATGGTGAGAGAAGAATTGCTGGTGGAAGCTGTGGATACGTTTGTAACATCGGTTCGAGCAATTAATGTTCCGGTAGATGAATTACTTGATCTTGTTAAATCTAAGTACACGGATGATAAGGAGGCGTAAGCATGATTGAAGTTAAAGGGATTGAGAAGAAATATGGGAAAAAGAAAATATTAAATGACGTTTCTTTTACAGCAAACAAGGGTGAAATCACGTGTTTGATTGGAATAAATGGAGTGGGAAAAACAACGATTTTAAATGCAATTATGGCACTTACACCTATTAATAAAGGGCAGATTTTAATCGACGGAGAACCACTAGATAAAAAATCCTTTGAGAAAATCACTTTTATTCCAGATGCATTTACGATGCTTCCGCAAATGAAGATTGTAGAGACAATGGAATTTATGAATGACTTTTATACATCGTGGAATCAAGAACGCGCAACGGAATTACTAGGCTTTTTCCGATTAGATAAAGAGGATAGAATTTCTACCTTATCCAAAGGAAACACAGCAAAAGTTAATCTTTTACTCGGTTTAGCACTTGATGTCGATTATGTATTAATGGACGAACCATTTTCCGGTATTGACATGTTCAGTCGTGAAGAAATTGCCAATGTATTCACGAGTCATTTAATTGAGGGACGTGGTGTTATCATTACGACACATGAAGTAGGAGATATTGAACATTTAATCGATAAAGTTGTCCTACTCGATAACGGTTGTGTGACAAAGGAATTTAACGCGGAAGAAGCGCGTGAAGACGAAGGGAAATCTGTCATTGATGTGATGAGAGAGGTGTATCAGAGATGAAGAATTACTTGAAGCTCGTTAACTTTGAATTTAACCGTGTGGTAAAATTATTTGCCGTATTATTAGGAATCACGTTTGTTGCACAGATGGCTGGGGTGTTTTTTGAGTCAAGAAAGTATCTTGATCTGGCGAATGAACAAATCTATGAATTTATGATCCCGAAAGAACAATTTTTAGCAGACTTTGGTCAGATGGATTTTATTGATGTTGTGAATAGTTTATGGTTCTTGGGGCCAATTGCATTATGTGGGGCAGGGGTAGGATTCTATATCTTTATGATTTGGTACCGTGATTGGGTTGGAAAAAATACCTTTATCTACCGTTTATTAATGCTACCAACAACAAGATTGAATATCCTTTATGCCAAACTTACGACGATTTTAACGATGACACTTGGTTTGGTTGCCTTTCAACTTATTATTTTACCAATCGAAATAATGGTTCATAAAGCCATGGTACCAGATGAATTTCGCTTGGATATGAGTTTGACAGAAATTGTGACAAGTACGCCTGGATTAAGCGTCATTATTCCACAGAGCCTCACACAATTCCTTCTATATTATGGTTCAGGGATACTGGCAGTTAGTGTTCTTTTTACAGCAATTTTATTGGAAAGAAGTTTTAAGTGGAAAGGAATCTTCGCAGGAATCGTATACGGTGCGCTTGCAGTAGGCGTTTTTATATTACCATTGCTTTTACAGGACTTAGTGTTAGATGGATTCTTCTATCCGATTGAATTGTTTGTCATTGAAATTGTTATAGCTTTGGTTGTTATCGCAGTATCTGTTTGGTTGAGCGGATTCTTATTGAAGAAAAAAATCACGGTGTAAGGAGTGAATAAAATGAAAAAATACTGGAAACTAATTTCCACTGTCACTGTTATTGTACTTAGCATAGGAACGTTTTATGTGAACGCTGTTTTGTCAGCGGAAGAACACCCGGCGTTTGTTATTAAAACGGTAAGCGGTGATGCAGCTGAGATAAAGCCATTGGTATTGGAGGGATATTACGAGGATACTAGTGGTTATGTAAGCAATAACTTAAATATCACTACAGAAGGGTCTACATATACAAGCCATACATTTCTAGATCAGATAATTGGACAGCCAGATGTGATGATCAAGGAATTACAGGAAGAGTATCGAGGCTTCATGCGTGGTAAAAAGGGTTGGATTAATTTGTATTCTGAGGATGATCAGTATGTAGCTTATGGAGATGTACGTTATAAAATGGGTTCGATGCGCTCAAGTGATTTTAAGCTTGTTGTTTCTGTTTTAAACAAAAAAGATGGGAACACGAATGCGTTCACAATAGAGGTTCCTAATGGTGAAATTTTAGACCATATGTTTGTGGATAGTGTCCAACTAATTGGTAATGAGTTAACCTTAATTACCCAAAATTCGATCCGAAATAATGACGATAACTACGACGAAAAACATATTTACACGATTGATTTAGACAATCAAACGATAAGTAGTCATGAAAAACTTTTCCAGTTTGCTCAAGCGGAAGGCAATATGTTCACTAATTTTCAAGTGATTGGAACAAAACCTGACACAGCGCATGAACATATTATTCTTTTGAAAACGGAAGAAGAAATAATGGAAGAAACAGAATCCACGATTACTAAGAAAGGAGATAGGAACCAAGAAATTATTTCCTATAACCTAGTAACGAAAGAAAAAGAGACCATTGATGTGCCGGAATTGAATTTAGAAGAGAATCAGCTTAGCTTCTTTGATGGTTCGACGCTTTATTTTACAAAAGTAGAAGAACAGGAACTGGTAGTCACTCCTTATAGTCTAGTAGATGATCAAGTAGGTCAGGCAATTAATATACCACTATCTAGTGATAATGAGGGGGACGTACAAGACCCATTGATCACAGTCAATAATGGTAAAATTTATGCAGCGGAATCACAGATGAACAAGAATGTTGATGCTAATGTAGTCGTTGCGGACTTGAACACTGGTGAAACACTGTTTGAAGGCCAAATAGCTTTAAAAGATTCCTCCAAAGAAATAGGGAATTACGAATTATATTTTCATGAATTAGTTATCAGATAAAAGTGGTAGGCAAGTCGGGTATTTTTTAACCGAGATAAGATTCGAATAAAATCAAACTTTCTAGAATGAGGAGAGGGCTTTAAATGAAAACAATAGTAAAACAATCCTACTTTCTAGGAAGTATTGGTCAGCATATGACGGAGCAAAAAATAAATCAACTTTATCTGGAATGTAAGAACAGGGTTTACAGACTAGCACTAGGTTATGTAAAAGATAGCTATCTAGCAGAAGATCTTACCCATGAAATTCTTGTTAAATGTTATTTAAAAAGTGAGAAATTTAAAGGCGATTGTTCTATTCATACTTGGATGAATAAAATTGCAAGTAATCATTGCATTGACTTTCTCAGGAAAAGTTATCGTAAGCGGGATTTGCTTTATGAGAACCTAGAGGTATTTATTAGTGATGTGAGCTGTTCGCCTGAATCTGAAGCAATAACAAACTGTGATCATGAAGAACTTAGAAACAAACTAAGCCAGCTATCCTCGAAATATAAGGATGTTATTGTTCTCTATTACTTTAAGCAACTAGCAATGAAAGAAATAGCTAAACAGTTAAATATAAATCTATCAACCGTAAAAACACGCTTGTTTAGAGCAAAGAAGATGTTGAAAGAGATGTATTGATGGGAGGAAGCGGGGGACGGTTCTGTGCTTCCATTTGATGTGGTGATTAACCAGTATACTATGGTGATTTTTGAGTTCGGTCTGTTCAGGTGATTAAGCTAAAGTATCTCTGTGATTTCTAACAAGTGTTTCATAAATGAAGATAATTATTATCTTATAGTACGAATATCTGGAACTTGTGAGAAACCACTGATTATGAACGATCTGTGGTTTCTCATATTTATTGGTAAAGGAAGCAGAGAACCGTCCCCTGCTTCTTTAGGTAAGTTAGCAGATTGGAATATAGATGTTGCCGAACGTAGCGTTGTTGTACATATATTTGATTCTGATTATATAGAAGATGAGCACTTGATAATTGGGCTTTTTCATGCTTTTTTATACCCGACTAAGGGATAAATTAATAGTTATGTATCTTACGAAGCGGGACTGTTTTAATAGACATAATTAAAAGAGGACTAGACGCATCTAGTCCCCTTAAGTGCAAGCCGAAGCTATACACCGCTATTAATAATACTAAGATACTACAGTTTTATTTATTCGTAAAGTACAAATTTAAATAAAACTGAATAGACAAATTATTCTATTTAAGGGCGCGGCAATAAAGCATGACAACCTTTACTTATATTTTATTAACGTAGATAGTGATATTAATCTAATAATAGAAAGGTGTTAACAATGAAAATAAATTTACTGATTTTTGTATCATCAATAAAAGCGAAAAATGAAAACAATATCGGCAAAGTGTTAATGAAAACTGTTGATTCTACTATTCGTCCTGTTAATGGTGACATCTTAGATGATCCAGGCTTCCATCCAGGATTTCATAATGGCTATGAAGTAGTTAAAGTCACGCTGAACTATGCTTCTGATGAATGCCTTGTTTCATTAAGTCCGCTGGTGTTAGAAAAGGAAGACATCGAGATAGAGGTCTATATTGAGAGACTTGAAGCACATGGTTGGCGTGTTGTTCCAAAAGAAGAATTATAGCGGATGAATTGAGCCAAAATGAAAGTCCATAACTCCTCTTGAGCACACTTTATCTAAAAAACGTATACGTTCCATTATAATCCACATCTATTGTGGAATACTCTTGTTAGATAGTAGTTTGTTTAGGAGGATCTTTTATGGATGAACCGAAAAAGGAAAGTCAAGAATTAGATAAAATAAGTCCGTTTGAATTGAAAGACAAGCTCATTGATTTAGCAATTGGAAAAAAAAGAATAACGAGAACCATGTTAGATGCGGGACGTGGTAATCCGAATTGGATAGCGGCTACACCTCGGGAAGCGTTTTTTGCACTTGGGCAATTCGCTGTTATCGAATCAAGAAGCGTTTGGAATGAAGGCGATTTAGCTGGTATGCCAAGTCATGATGGAATTGCGGAACGATTATCTCACTATGTGAATGAAAATCAGGACATTCCAGGTATTCCGTTGCTGGAAGAAATCATTGCTTATGGAATCACTGAAAAACAGTTTGAAGCGGATGCATGGGTCTATGAATTAGTCGATGGCATTATAGGAGATAACTATCCGAATCCCGATCGAATGCTTGTCAGAACGGAACAAGTTGTTCATGACTTTTTGATGAAAGAAATGGGTGGGAAAGATGCGTCAGGGACTTCATTCGATTTATTTGCTGTTGAAGGCGCAACGGCAGCAATGTGTTATATCTTTGAGACGTTATATCGAAATCACTTACTACCTAAGGGATCAAAAATAGCGGTGATGGTTCCAATTTTTCCACCGTACATAGAGATTCCCGAGCTGCCTAATAATGATTACCACCTTGTGCCAATAGAAGCAAGTGGTGTAGATGATGAAGGAAATCACACGTGGCAATATCCGGAGGAAGAATTAGAAAAGTTAAAAGATAAGGACATTAAAGCACTCTTTCTCGTTAATCCGAGCAATCCACCATCTGTGTCGATCAAAAAGGAATCGATCGAACAGATTGTACAAATTGTGAAACAAGATAATCCTAATCTGATGATTATTTCCGATGATGTCTACGGGACTTTTGTAGAAGGATTTCGGTCGCTAATGATGGACTTGCCTTACAATACGATCGGAGTATATTCTTTTTCCAAATATTTTGGTGTGACAGGTTGGCGGTTAGGAACTGTCGCCATCAACCAAACGAATGTGTTTGATCAATTAATTAAAGCGTTACCGGACGAAGATAGGGATATTTTGAACAAAAGATATGCTTCGCTTACGTCAGAGCCGGAAAACCTGACGTTTATCAATCGTATGGTAGCGGATAGTAGGGACGTTGCGATGAATCATACAGCTGGACTTTCCACACCACAACAAATACAAATGGCGATCTTTTCAATTTTTGCGGTGCTTGATACGAATAATGCATACAAACAAAAGACAAATGACATTTTACATCGAAGAATGCATTTATTATATGAAGGTCTTGGTTTGCCGAAAAAAGACTTACCAAATGACGCAGACTATTATACCAAGATCGATTTAGAAATCTGGTGTAACCATCATTATCAAGAAGGGTTTACAGCGTATCTGAAAGAGAACTACAAACCAGTAGACATATTATATCGCTTAGCCGAAAAGTCATCGATTGTATTATTAGGTGGCGAAGGATTTTTAGCACCAGCATGGTCGATCAGAGTGTCGCTAGCTAATTTAAATGACGAAGCATATTCGCGTATTGGTCAAGAATTAAAAAACGTGCTAGAAGATTATGTGAAGGAATGGAAAGGATAGTACCACTATTTTAATTAGAATTTTTATGTATTACAAATAATTCCCATGTTATAATTGTAGTAATTAAAAGATAAGGTAAATTTAGCATGAATAGCATAAGCTAGATAAGAATTCTGTAAAAAAGAACTTTTGCAATTTTGATTGATACTATGATAGGAATGGTGTTTAGTATGCATGATAATGAAGCATCTGTGTTAAGTAATGTTATTGGCCCTGGCGTGATTGGCTCTTTGCCTTTTATGGGCAGATGGTTAGTAGGTTCTACTCCAGCAAGGCGGATACCGAGTCATGGTACAGATATGTTTGGGGTAGGTTATGCTATTGACTTTATTGCAGTGGATGAACAGAATCGATCAAGTTCATCCACAAGTTGGCGTACACTTTTAGGTACCGAGTCTCCTGAAGTATTCTATGCATTTGGTATGCCGGTTGTCTCACCTGTTTCTGGAAAAGTAGTCAGCATTCATAATGGTGAACCCGATCATGAAGCACGGCGATCAGTTCTAACATTGATACCTTATATGTTGGGGCAAGGCAACAGAATTCGTAAGGGACCAAAAACGATTGCTGGAAATTACGTAATAATTGCACCAGACAATTCTGATGTATTTATTGCCATTGTTCACCTACAGTTAAATTCACTTGTAGTGGAAAAAGGACAGTATATATTAGAAGGGCAACACATCGCTAATTGTGGGAATTCTGGAAACTCAACGCAACCACATATCCATATTCAAGCAATGAGTGGTACAGACTTTTCTATTACGCAAGGCGTACCGTTATACTTTCGTAAATTCTCCCAGTGGAATAAAGGAGAAAGTGTGCGAAAGACTCGTAAGAACGCTTTCCCTGATGCTGATACTATTGTCAGTCCTTAGTTTTTGTAGAAATATATACTATGAAGAAATATCTATTTTGAGGGAGTGAAGTGTATGGGTTTTATGGATGGTCTATTAGGTAATTACTCTGAGGTAACAATTGACGAACTACATAGTCAATACGATGAGTATTTAATGCTTGATGAACAAATTCAAATGGGATTTAAGTTAGTTCGAGATACATTTATATTTACGGAGAAACGGTTAATCTTACTTGATCATCAAGGTGTAACAGGAAAGAAAACAAGGATACTTTCTATTAGCATGGATGCTATTTTCGATGTGACTTTGGAAACTGGTGGAACAGGCTTTGATGATAGTGAACTCACCGTTCACTACATTGTTTCACCTTATTATAGGGCGAACAATGTGGAGACTAGCACCTATACGTTTGAATTTGGTAAGAAATTTAACGTACAACCAATTTATGTTGCGTTAACAACGCTTGCGCATGAAAACAGAACTAGAATTAATAAATAAAGATAGGATTGTAAACCTGTTTTTTTAAGGGGATAGTTTATAGCATAAAAATGGTGTCAGGCACTTTTTAGTTGCCTGACACCATTTTTTTTTTTCATATCGTCCGGTTGCTAAAACAAGAGAAGTCATGTTGTTTTTGGAAGCTTGTTTGATCAATGCTTTGTTTAGTCTTCCATTCCTCCGGCTTCACGAGAAGTCATTGCACCTTGTCCGTTTTTTACATCTTTTTGAATTTGCTTTTTAACTTGTTGTGGATCTGTTCCAGCAAATTCAGGTTCCATATAATCTAAGTTTTGTTTCGCTTTTCTATTTTTTGGCATATAAGAGTCTCCTCACAGGATTGTTTGGTTACGCATATGGTTTACAGAAAGTACTGGCTTATTCAAAAATAAAGCGGTCAGACATAATTAGTGAAAAATTTTCTTTAAAGTAATACAATATGTAACGTGGTAAGAGAATGAAAATTTTCTAACTCATAAAAACATGTTGTATGAAGGGTGATTGATACATTGGATACATTAACAAAGACGAAACGGTTACAGATAGCTTTATTGTTGGGCTCGCTTTCTTTATTAGGTCCTTTCACAATAGATACATATTTGCCTTCCTTTCCAACTATTGTAGGAGACTTAAATACAACGGCTTCTTTAGTGCAATTAAGTTTAACCACGTGTCTTTTAGGACTAGGCGCTGGACAATTGATTATTGGACCAATGAGTGATGTGATAGGTCGTCGTAAACCGTTACTTATTTTTCTAAGCTTGTATTTACTTGCATCATTAGTTTGTTCCGTCGCACCTAATATCTATGCGTTGCTTGCTTCGCGTTTTGTGCAAGGTTTTGCAGCTGCGGGTGGACTTGTCATATCAAGAGCGGTCGTTAGGGATCTCTATAGTGGAAGGGAACTCACGAAATTTTTTGCTACATTGATGTTAGTCGGAAATCTTGGTCCAATTATTGCACCAATAGCGGGTGGCGCTATCCTTACCTTTGCAAATTGGAAAGTTGTTTTTCTTTTCTTGGCTTTCGTTAGTTTGGTTTTAATACTAGTTGTTACCTTCAAATTGGAAGAAACATTACCAGCGGAAAAGCGAATACCAAGCAATTTCAGGAATATAGTTGGTAATTTCGGTACCTTATTAAAGGACCGTGAATTTACAGGCTATGCGTTTGCACAAGGTTTTACAATGGCAGGAATCTTTGCGTATGTGTCTGGTATTTCTTTTGTTTATCAAAATATCTATGGTGTTTCGCCACAAGTATTCAGTTTGTTATTTGGCGTAAATGGTTTGGGACTAATCGTAGGTACACAAATTGTTGGCCGCGTCTCAGTTATTTCTGAGCGTACTTTTTTGAAAATAGGTTTAGCTATTTCTAATTCTGCAGCTATTTTATTGCTGATCGCTCTACTATTAAAGGCGCCATTAGTAGCTGTTGCCATTCCTATTTTCTTTTTCGTAACCTCCATCAGTATTATAGCAACGTCTGCTTTTTCTTTGGCTATGGAAACGAAAGGGCATGTGGCGGGAAGTGCGTCTGCATTACTTGGTGTATTGCCATTTTTACTTGGATCGTTAACTGCTCCACTAGTGGGAATAGCGGGAGTAAATTCAGCAATTCCAATGGGGGTTGTTATCTTTTCAGCAAGCCTTTTAGCCTCCTTATCGTACTATATATTAGTTCGAAAAGGTCGGGAAGCAGGAGACGGTTCTGTGCTTCCAATTTGATGAGGGAAACATTTAGTGATTCTCAATATACCAGGCTGATTTTTGAGTTCAGGTTGTTCAAGTGGGTTGAGCTAAAGTACCTCTGTGATCTTTAACAAGTGTTTCCTAAATGGAGATAACTATTATCTTTCAGTACGAATATCTCGAACTTTTGAATATGCACCTTTATATTATTATGCGAAACCACAGATTATCAACTAATCTGTGGTTTTTTTGTATTTATTGGAAAAGGAAGCAGAGAACCGTCCCCTGCTCCCTAAAACCAAAAATAAAGTGACTATTGATATTTTTTTATTGCAAAACGATAAATAACTTGTTAGAATACAAATAGAAAATAAATAGGTGAGGTGTATGTGATGAAACGAGGATCAACAGTCTTTTTAAAAATATCTATTTTTGCGATTGGAATTCCAGTGCTTGCTCTGTGTATCTTGTTATTGCCAAAGATAGTAATGGAAGCAATCGAACAAGCGCAAAATGGAGCAATGTTAGCATATGTTGTATTTAGCATTTTAATTATTATGTATGGTTCGGCAATACCGTTTTATATTGCGTTGTATCAAGGATTATTGCTTTTACGTTATATTGACAAGAACCAGGCTTTCTCAACGTTATCGGTGAATGCGCTGCGGAAGATAAAAAACGCTGCTAAACTAATCTTTGGTTTGTATGTAGTGGCTTTACCGTTGATTTTTGTCATAGCTCAGTGGGACGATGCACCTGGTCTCGTATTGCTCGGGTTGGTTATCGCTTGTGCTGCCTTGGTTGTCGCAGTCTTTGTTGCGACGCTTCAAAGACTCTTGCAGCAAGCTATCAAGATAAAATCTGAAAATGATTTAACAGTCTGAGGTGGAAAATAGATGATTATAATCAATATTGATGTGATGCTGGCAAAAAGGAAGATGAGCGTAACAGAGCTTTCAGAAAGAGTTGGGATAACAATGGCCAACATTTCTATTTTGAAAAATGGAAAGGCAAAGGCGATTCGATTATCAACTTTAGAGGCAATTTGTAAGTCTCTAGATTGCCAACCAGGAGACATTTTAGAATACAGAAGTGACGATGAGGATCAGGCGTAACCGTAAAGTCTGATACGATGTTATGGATGAATCTAAGAAAAACAATGATTTTAGGAGGTTTACAATGAATGTGAAAATTCCCTTTTTAACTAAAAAAGATGAGAAAATAAACTTTCATTATACAGAAGCGCATACACCGGACCATATCGCCATCATTATGGATGGAAACGGACGTTGGGCTCAGAAACGAGGCCTTCCAAGGTTTGCTGGGCATAAAGAAGGATTATCTATCGTTGTAAAAGTGGTCAAGGTAGCAGTCAAATGTAAGGTGAAGGTATTGACACTGTACACGTTTTCCACAGAAAACTGGAAGCGTCCAAAGCCAGAGGTCGACTTTATATTGAAGCTTCCCAAAGAGTTTCTACATGTTTATCTCCCAGACATTAAATCCAATAATGTACGCATTGAGGTAATTGGTAATATGGAAGGTCTTCCGGTATCTACACGTGAAGCGCTGCAATATGCGATTGACTCTACGAAAGATAATGACGGTCTTCAGCTGAATCTTGCCCTTAATTATGGTAGTAAACATGAGATGTTGCATGCGATGAAGGATATGTTCGCTGATCTAATCGATAAGAAAATTTCCCTTGATGAAGTAGACGAACAACATTTTTCAACGTACCTAGAAACAGCCGGTATGCCAAATCCAGACCTGCTTATTCGAACTGGTGGAGAGAAGCGCCTGAGCAATTTCCTGTTATGGCAAATGGCCTACACGGAGTTTTGTTTCACTGATGTGCTATGGCCGGACTTTTCTGAAAATGAATTTAGGCTTGCGTTGGAAGAATACCAGTTACGAAAAAGAAGATTTGGTGGATTAGAATGTAAGTAGTGGAGTCTCTGCTTTTCGGTTTTTGTCAAAAGAAAATAGATAATCAAAAAACGGGAGAGCATATAGCTTCTCCCGTTTTTGTTTGAATGCGATATTAACTATTATATAAGGTACGTCGTTATTTGATAGCTTTGGAGTGCAAAGTTGTCTTCGTTACAACTACTGAGCGGGTGCTTTGCTCTTATTTTCTAACATTTATTACTTTCGAAGTCTAGTCGGTAAATGTTTTTGTCGACCAAACAAAGCAATTAAAAACACAACTGCTGCAAAGAAAAAGGCAGTGTAAGCGACGAGTGAATATTCCGATGAATTCCTTATTCCTATTCCAATGAAAGCCCAAACGAATACGAGTGGGTAAGCAATATCTTTTTCTTTTAAACGGAATAGTACTGCTAACAAGGTAGCAATAATGAGCATTGCAATCGTCCAAAAGCTATCTGATAATTCAAAACCGTTCCAACCATTCTCGACAAGTACGTAGCTAACGTTCGCTATTGTTGCAACACTAACCCAGCCTAAGTAAACGGAAAAAGGTAAAAGGTCGCTGAAGCTCGTTGCAACAGCTTTTACACGCGTGTATAAAACGATTAAGTTGATTAAAAAAGCAAGCATAATTATGACAGATAAGTTGAAATATTCGTAATGCCATAGAAATAACCAAACACTATTTAAGAAACAGCTTAAAATAAATAATGGGGTTCCTTTGATATAAACAGGTAAATCCCGTCGTCCTTTAGGTAGCTGACGAAACACCCATATTGCCAAAAGTAAATATATTACGCCCCAAATACTGAAAACATATCCAGCTGGTGTGAATAAGACGTTTAATCGATTAGAAATTTCTGCAGTGGTTTGTCCGTTAAATGGTAATGCGTTAGATAAATAATTGATTGCGATAACAAAAACTAGTGCAAACAGGTTAATAAAAAAGCGTAACATTTTCTCACTCCTTTATTGTTTATATTCACTTTTGCAGGAAAATAAAACCTTAATTTTGCTAATTTTGTAGTGATGGATAATCATTAGTAAACGTAAAACTATCGTGGTCGTTCCTTGTTAATTCAAATAAAAATCCCCCTTCAATTGAAGAGAAGGGAGGAGGTCGTAGTATAGACTATCTATGAAGCTACCTTTAAGTAATAAATACGCTTTAGCTACAATTCCTATATTTAAAGGATTTGAAAACAAGCAAAACCAAATGGTGCAAGCTTAACTGTTGCTTTCGCATCAAAAGTTCTTCGTTGTCCAGAAAAACATTCTTTTACGTCTTTACCATTTAATGTTTCTACAGCTATCGTTTTAGCGTTTTTATGATTGTTTAAAACAAAAACAACTTTTTGATGATTTTTTTGTTTTTCATAAACAATTGCTTTCTCTTGATCATCTATTTGTAAAAATCGAAAAGTGCTTTGATTACCAAAAGCTGTTATCTCAGTTCTCATTTTTATTAACTGCTGGATAAACTGAAATAGTTCTTGGTATTGTTTGGATTCATCCCATTCCATGCATGCCCTGCAACTAGGCTCTTCTCCACCACTCATTCCTATCTCATCGCCGTAATAGATACACGGTGTACCGATAAAAGAGAAGTGAAAAACATATAATAAACGAATGCGTTCTTTTTCTTCATTTGCCAACGTTAGAATACGCGCTGTGTCATGACTGTCTAACAAGTTAAAGGCTGTTTCATTTACAGTATCCGGGTACATGTGCAGTAAATCAGTAATTTGGTTAGCGAATTGCGAAGTGCTTATTTCATCTTTAGCAAAAAAATCAATGACACTCGTTGTAAATGGGTAGTTCATTACTGCATCAAATTGATCACCCTGTAGCCAAGGCATAGAGTCATGCCAAACTTCACCCAGTATATAGGTATCTGATTTTACAGCTTTAACCACTCTCCGGAAATCTCGCCAGAAGTCATGGTCAATTTCATTTGCCACATCTAAACGCCAACCATCAATATCAAATTCTTCAATCCAATAGCGTGCAACCTCTAGTAAATAGTCCTTTACATCAGGATTCTCCGTATTTAGCTTTGGCATGTTTGATACAAAGCCAAATGCATCATAGTTAGGTAATGGGTTTGTTTGTACTGGAAAGTCCCAAATATGAAACCAATCCTTATATTGCGATTTTTCACCTTTTGCTAGAACATCTTGAAAGGGTTCAAAATAAAAGCCACTATGATTGAATACCGCATCAAGCATCACGCGAATGCCTCGTTGGTGACATTGTTTTACGAGCTCTCGAAAAGTCTCTTTATCACCAAATTGTGGGTCAATCTCCATGTAATCAATCGTGTCATATTTATGATTGGAATGTGCTTTAAATATTGGACATAGATATAGCCCCGAAATTCCAAGTTTTTGTAGATAATCTAGGTGATTAATAATCCCCTTAAAATCTCCGCCAAAGAAATTATCTTGTTTTGGACTAGTCGAACCCCATGGTAATACTTTATCTGGATTTGTGGATGAATCTCCATTCGCAAATCGCTCAGGAAAAATCTGATACCAAACAGTATCCTTCACCCACTCTGGAGCTTGAAATATATCTGTTTTGTGTAGGTAGGGAAAGCAGAAATAACTTTGTATATCATCCGGCATTTCATCATGATAGCCTTTTTCTGTAACAATCACTTCTTGGTTATCTTGATCTATGCAACGAAAGCCATAACGAAGTCTACGGTATTTTGGTGGAATTGTAAGTTTCCAATAGTCCTTTAACTTTGATTCTCCTGTTTTAATCAACTGCTTTGTAGTATATTTCCACTTATCTTTCGGAAAGTCATAAGGGTCACCAAATAGTAATTCTACTGTTTTCATATCATTTCTACTTGTTTCTATCATAATACTAATTTCATTTTCATTTTTACCGTAAACATATGGATTAACGCTTCTATGTTTAATCGCTTCTAGTAACAATTTGCATTCTCCTTTTCTAAATAAACAACCCCATTAATAGTTATTTATTAATGGGGTTGTTTAGGTATTAAAACATTGCCTCTCAATTGTTGTAATTTAATTTAATTTAATTTCTCCATGTTGAAGTTAAGGAATCTGTCCCTTCAGTCGGAGTGACGTATGAACGGTTAGTACCGCCTTCCCAAACTATATTTCCACTAGAATCTTTCTTGATAAATTTATATTCAAGTGTATGATTCGAGGGAACACTTATGTCATAGTACCAAGTTGGATATTCTTTCATTATTTGATTGAAGAATGGTCCAATAGCTTTTTCAACATCCCAGTTTCCAAGTTCCTGGGTATTTCCAACAAGATAAATAGCATTACCATAATCAGTTGTTGCTTCTTCCACTATAAACCGAACTGGTATTAATTTACCTGTTAAGACCTCAAAGTCTGCGTAAGCATTACTTTCTATATTATCATTTGTTACCACTTCAATAGTATAGAAATCACTTTGTATATCAGGGATGTTTACTACTATTTCTGAATTATCCCAAGATACAATTGTAGCTTGATTGTTACCAAACAGAACTGAACCTTGTTCTTGACCAAATGCTTCACCACTTATAGTGATTTCATTTCCAGACTGTCCTACCATTGGGCCCACATGACCAACAGTTGGTGTGTTTGCTGGTTCAGTTACTTCCCATACAGCTACCTCATTTGCTTCTAATTCAAAACTGGTGGCTTGACCTTCTTGGTCTACATGAAGCGAATCACCTTTCAATAAACCTTCTAATACATCGGGATGTGTTCCTTCTGTTAACGAAGTCTGAAGATTATTAATTGTGTAGCTTTGATCACTACTATTTACAGCTGTAATAACAACATTGTTTCCAAACTTCCTTTCAAATACATACACATCTTCATTAGTCCAACGTTCTGTTGTTGTTCCATAACCTAAAGCTGGATTCAATTGGCGTAAATGTGCCAACTTGCTAATAAGTTTATAAGATGTTGTTGTTCGATCAAAACCAGGCATTTGCTTTCTATTTTCTGGATCAGTTTCACCTGTCAAATATTGTTCTGTGCCATAATATATTGTCGGAACACCTCTAGAAGTAAGCAAGACAGCTAAAGCAATATCTGTGTTTGTTTTTGCATCAGCTTCATCATAAAATCTACTCATATCATGATTATCAATGAATGTTACTTGGTCATTTACTTCATTGTAGCTATTGGATGTATCTTCAATCATTGCATGAAAGTCGAGCCAATTATCTTCTTTAGATTTAAGTACTTCTCTAATTTGCTGTCCAAATTGAAAATCTAATAAGCTCATACCACTTTCATTTGCGAAATTATGATTTTTAGCATCTATCTCATTTTCACCTAAAAACCACTCACCGAAAGTAAAGACAGGCTGATAAGAATAAATATGGTTCATAAGGGATTCTTGCCAGCCCTGCGACATATGTTTTACCGCATCAACTCTTATTCCGTCGATACCTTTGTCTAACCACAATTCTATTGATTGTTTAAGGTATTGGTCTATTGTTTGATTTTGTAAATTATAATCCGCTAAATCATATAGATTTCTATAAATCCCATCTTCATAAGATGAGAAATCTGTACCACCATTATGATGAAATAAATCTAAATTATTAGAGTAATTACCAAGTAATGCTCCGTTGTCATAAATAGCTCCATTTTCCACATAATAACTATCCGTCGCTAAAGCTGGTGAAGAATGATTTGGTGTGAAATCCATGATTATTTTAATGCCATGACTATGCGCCGAGGAAATTAAAGCATCAAAGTCATCAAAACTTCCATAGAACGGATTGTTTTTTTTATAATCTCTAGCCCAGTAACCATGATAGGAGGTATATCCTTCTGGATGAATATCATAAACATTTTCGACGGGTTGAGAAATCCAAATTGCAGTAATACCTAGATCAGTAAAGTAATTGTCTTCTATTTTGTCCGTTATGCCTTTCCAATCTCCTCCCATATATTTATGCAAATCTGTTTCACTAAACAAATCACCATCCGGGTTATTAGAATAATCACCGTCAGAAAATCGGTCTGTAACAATTTGATAAATGGTATCTTTTGAATAATTCACTTTGTTTAACTGGCTAGAAGCATATACACCATCAGATAAATTTATAAAGATCCCCAATACGACACAGATAAACGTAACCGATTTCACTATCGAACAAAATTTAATAAGCATATTGTACACAACCTTCCTATTTTTGATATACAGTAAACAACAAACGATCCTCCTTTCTAAAAAAAAAACAAACAACCCCGACTTTTTTAAAGTCGGGGTTGTTTGTTTTAATTACAAAATCAGCGCCCTTAGTTTGTAAATTAAGTTATATCAAGGTTGTTACATTTATTATTACAAGGACAAATTGCAATGTCAATAAATATTTTAAGGTTACTTGAATAAATTGGTTTTATAATTTCATTTTTTGCAATCAAAATAGAAGACGTATGAAATAAAAGCAATCAATTTCACTATATTACAATTATTTTTAAAATATATATCCATTTATGTGAATTATCACAAAGTAAATAACAATAGTATAAATGTCTTAAAAAAATTACTGCAAATTATACTTTCTAAATTTTATTTAAGAAAACGCTTGCATAAATTAACATTATTTTATAAAATGATGTCACAACCTAGTTATCACTAAATTTACAAATTGAGGGCGCTGATTTTGCGGCTATTGCAAACAACCCCGACTTTAAAAAAGTCGGGGTTGTTTTTTTATTTTTAAAGAAGGGGGGTGGCTTGTTATTTGGTAAATAACAAGGAATAAGCAAACGATTGCATAAAAAATGAAAAGGAGCTGTTATTATGAAAAATAAAAATTTTTTTATTCTTTTGATCACTTTATTACTTGCAATGATTACATTAGGGGCATGTTCTCCTGATAGAGAAGACACGACTAATGGGGAGGCTAATTCAGGAAATACAGATGACGAAGAAGTGAGTAAACCTGAAGAATTAACCATCTGGGCCAATGATGAAGAAAAACAATTAGAAGCAATACAAAAAATAGCCTCAGATTATGAGGAAGAAGAAGGAATTAAAATTAATGTCGTTGCGAAATCAATGCTAGAGCAGTTGGATGAATTAGCTTTAGCTGGACCTGAAGGACGCGGCCCTGATTTATTTTTTCAACCTCATGATAGAACCGGTGATATTGTAGCTCAAGGGCTATCTCAGCCCTTAGAGATAACGGAGGACAATTTAAAGAACTATAGTACTGCTTCTATTGAGTCGGTTCAATATGAATTTAATGGTACAAACAATGTATATGGTATTCCATCAGTAATTGAAACGTATGGGATTTTCTATAACAAAAATATTATTGATGAACCCGAAACCATTGATGATTTATTAGTTGCATTAGAGGAACATACAGACCCATCACAAGATCAATTTGGATTTCTCATGAGACCAAACGACTTATACTTTGCTTACCCTTTCTTCAAAACAAATGGGGCATATCTTTTTGGTGGAGAAACTGGAGAATATGATACGACAGATATCGGTCTTAATAATGAAGGAGCAATAGAAGGCGGAGAGTTATTCCAATCATTTTTCGAAAATGGAAGGATACCGGTATCTACTACAAACGACGTTATTGATGGATTGTTCACTGAAGGTAAAGTTGGTGCTGTGATTAATGGTCCATGGAGTATTACTAGTTATAAAGAGGCATTAGGTGAGAGTCTTGCTTTTGCGCCATTCCCTGAAATTAATGGTCAACCTGCGCAAACATTAGTAGGAACGAAAGCATGGATGGTATCGTACTATTCTGAGAATGTTAAATGGTCTACTGATCTTGCTTTATTTATGACTAACCAAGAAAATCAAGCATATTATTTTGAAATCGCGGGAGAATTACCAACGAATACAAATGCACTTGAATCAATTGAAGATCCGATTTTCGCTTCATTTAGTGACCAAATTGCTAATGGTGTGCCTATGCCAAGCACGCCGCAAATGTCTCAAGTATGGGAGCCAATGAATAATGCATTACAATTCATAGCCGAAGGAGAGGATGTTTCATCTGTTCTAGATGAAGCCGTAGAACAAATCCAGAGTAACATAGAAGCTAGTGGAGCAGAGTAAAATGAGGCGCTTTTGGATTGTTAAAATACCAACTATTTAAAAGGGAAGGAATATCCTTCCCTCTCATTCTTGATAAATTATTGAAAGGGGAGTAATTAAAATGGATAATGCATCGATAAACAAAAGGACCAATAAACATAATCCTAGCATAGCTACTGTATTGTCTATCGCATTTGCAGGGTTAGGTCAGCTTTACAATCGAAGATTTATTAAAGGGCTCATTTTTATTTTATTAGAATTGGTCTTGCTAAGCACGCTAATAAACGCCATTAATTTTGGACTATGGGGATTAAGAACGCTAGGTACTATTCCAGGAGAAGATCATTCGATAAGATTGCTAGTATTTGGCGTCTTATCATTCATTGGGACAATTATTTTGATGATACTTTACATCTTTAATGTAATAGATGCAAGAAAACAGGCGATTCAAATTAAAAATGGTTGGGTACCTAAAGGATTTAAAGCTTCAATTATTAGTTTCTATGATAATGCTTTTCCATACTTAATGACACTTCCGGGGTTGTTACTTATGATTATTGTCGTAATCTTCCCTTTGCTTTTTTCTGTTCTCTTAGCATTCACAAATTACAATCTGTATAACTCGCCACCTAGAAGTCTAGTAGATTGGGTTGGTTTTGAGAATTTTAAAGAATTGGTTACAGTTCCAATTTGGCAAGATACTTTTATAAGTGTTTTAGCATGGACAGTTGTATGGACAATCATAGCAACAACACTTCAAATTGCTTTAGGGATGATCTTAGCATTAATAGTGAATGATTCTAGAATAAAATTTAAAAAACTAATTCGTACGATTTTAATTCTACCTTGGGCCGTCCCTGCATTTGTTACCATTTTAATTTTTTCGGCCATGTTTAATGATGATTTTGGTGCTATTAATAGAGATATTATCATTCCTCTTTTCGGTGGAGATGGTATTCCTTGGTTGACTGAACCTCTCTATGCGAGAACAGCCATCATTTTAATTCAAACATGGTTAGGATTTCCGTTTATTTTTGCTTTATTTACTGGAGTGTTACAAAGTATTTCTAAAGATTGGTATGAAGCAGCTGATGTAGATGGTGGTTCGCGTTTTCAAAAATTCCGATTCATCACCCTGCCACATGTTTTGTTTGCTACTGCTCCATTACTAATTATGCAATATGCTCAGAATTTTAATAACTTTAACATTATCTACTTGTTCAATGAAGGCGGACCTCCAGTAAGAGGGCAAAATGCCGGCGGAACAGATATATTGATTTCTTGGGTTTATAAGTTAACCTTTGATACGAATAACTATGCGATGGCTGCGGTTATCTCACTAATTATGGGATTAATTATTTCAGGCTTTGCTTTTTATCAATTTAGACAAACAAAATCATTTAAAGAAGAAGGTGAAATGTAGTGAATCAAAAAAAGAAGTCAGTAGTAGAAGTATTAATTATGTATCTCGTTATAATAATTACTTCTGTCATTATTTTTTACCCATTAATCTGGACTGTTGGTATGTCATTTAACCAAGGAAGTAGCTTATATTCATCTTCTATTATCCCAGAAAATTTCTCTTTAGAGCATTATAAATGGTTATTTAGTAGAAATAGTGATTATTTAATGTGGTACAAAAATTCATTAATCGTCTCCTTATCAGTTGCTGCTGGTAGTGTAATTATCACATCATTAGTTGCATATGCTTTCTCTCGATTTCAATTTGCAGGTAAAAAGAATGCTTTATATATTTTTTTATTGCTTCAAATGTTCCCTGTTATGATGGCTATGGTTGCACTGTATATATTCTTAAATATAATAGGAATGCTAGATACGTTGACTGGATTAATATTTGTTTATCTTGGTGGACAAATTCCTTTTAACGCTTGGTTAGTAAAAGGTTACTTTGATACGATTCCACGTGAACTTGATGAAGCTGCACGCATTGATGGTGCTGGACATTTCAGAGTTTTTTGGAGTATCATACTTCCACTAGCTAAACCAATATTAGCTGTTGTTGCATTGTTTAATTTTATGATGCCACTTTTCGATTTTTTATTGCCATCTATTGTTCTGTCAAGTCAGGAAAACTATACGCTTGCAGTTGGGTTATTTAATTTTATTAATGATCAATTTGCAAATAACTTTACACGATTTGCAGCTGGTTCAATCTTAATAGCAGTTCCAGTAGCGACCGTATACTTATTTTTGCAAAGATATTTAATATCAGGATTAACTGCTGGGGGAACAAAAGGTTAATCACATGCATCCAAGTAACTGCTAATCAGTTGCTTGGATGCATGTTTATTTACATTGCTATAAAGAGAATTCAGGGTTTCTAATGGTATGAAGTTTTTAAAGTCACGAGCAACTATGCTTCAGATGAACGCCTTGTATCACTTAATCCACTTGTGTTAGAAAGGGAAGAAATCGAGATAGAGACCTATATTGAAAGACTTAAATTACTTTGTTGATGTGTTGTCCCAAAGAGTTATTAAAGTAAGAAGTCTTACTTGGGGACTATATTGATAAAACTATTGTGAAGGAATTGTGATTTTTTTTACAATTCTACATCGCCTTGACTTTTCCATTGTAATGTCATGTAGACAGTGTTTATTTTATCTAGTTTCTTTTTGTTATGAAAACAGCATATAATAGCAACTAAATAAATCTAGTTCAGCTTGTTAAGAGGATATAAAACATGACGGGGATATAAGCGTAGATAATATCACCATCAAAAAGAATATGTCAACAAAAAGTTGTGAATCTCTAATTGAGTTCGCGTCTTGTCATAATGAAGCCATATTGTTGGAGACCACTACATAATACTGGTGTTTTCATTTAAATGCACAACATTTTACTGAACAATAATGTTATTTTACATTGTTGCTGCTATTAAGAAAATGTAAGATGAAAATGTTGCAAGAGAAATGATTTTGTGATATTTTTTATAGTGATCGTTCTATATAAAAAGGAGTGTTCATCTTATGAGCAAAAAGAAACAAGATCTGATTGAACATGCGGAAAAGTTATTTTATAACCATGGTTTTCATGCTATTGGCTTAAAGCGAATTATCAAAGAATCAAACGTTGCGCTTATGACGTTATATAATCATTTTGACTCAAAAGAAGCTTTGATCCTAGACGTACTTAAAAAAAGAGATGAAAAGTATTTTACTATACTGAAATCAGCTGTTAGAAATTCCAAAAGCTCACCGCTATTGTCCTTAGCAGAAGTGCATATTGATTTTATTCGAAAAAATAATAAGAATGGATGTATGTTTTTAAGGGCTAAAGAAGAGTTTTCTTCTGATGAAGATCATGAGATTGTCCAATATGTAACTGAACATAAAAGGTCGTTGCTGGCTTTTTTTGAAGAACTTAGCTTCAATCATAGCGAGGCTATACAGTTAGTGTTATTGTTCGAAGGAGCCACGGCTTTATCTGAATCCTTGAATATGGATGATGTGGAGATGGCATTTATAGATTCGATAAAGTCTATGGACTATGGCGCTTCATATGAGGGTTAAATAAAAAAGTGTCGCACAACTAGAATGAAAAGTCTTAGGGCGGTGTTTGCTCAAGATTTTTTCATTTACTAAAAAATATAATGATCGTTCTATATAGAAAGGTAAAGGTGTTGTTAATGGATTCAAAAAGATTAATTATGGTGGGTTTACCGATGATTGCGGTAACTTATGGTTTTGCGAGGTTTAGTTATGGATTAGTTCTCCCTTATATAAGGAAATCTCTGGATATCAACCCATCTGAGGCGGGAGTAATCTCTTCATTATCGTATTTGGCATATTGTATAGCAATTATCATGGCGATATTGTATATGCAGCAAATTGGTTCCCATATACTGATTTTAATAGCGGGGATTACAGCAGTTATTGGAATGGGCATCATATCTATGGCCAATGATGCAATATCTTTGGGAATTGGGATCTTTATTGCTGGCATAAGTACGGGGTTGTCCTCCCCTCCTTATGCAGATGTGATAAAAAAATGGGTGGATCAGGATAAGCATTCTCCAACAAATACGTGGATCAATGCTGGTACTAGTTTGGGAACTGCATTAACAGGAGTTATGGTTATTTTTTTAGGTTCCAACTGGAGACTGACTTACCTTCTGTTTACACTAATAGCGTTCATTATATTGATGCTTAATTATAAGATCATTCCAAAACATAAAGATATAAAAAAAAGTCGTCAGACCCAAGCATTTCATGTGACAAAAAAGGATATTAGTAATGCTTATCCTTTAATTTTATCTTCTTTACTATTAGGTATAACGAGTGCTGCTTATTGGACGTTTTCAAGAGATTTTTTACTTCAAATGGAGAATATTCCTGAAGCGCTCACGCAAGGGTTTTGGATCATTATTGGTATGGCAGGAGTATTAGGCGGTTTTGCCGGTTATTTTAGCTCGAAAATCGGATTATTAGCTTCCTACCGAGTAAGTGTTATTTTTCTAGGAAGTTCTTCCTTGTTACTAGGTTTATTTTCGGGCTCTCTCCCTGTTGTCATATCAGCGATTTTGTTTGGAAGTTCCTATATATTCATGACAGGTGTTCTGATCATTTGGGGCATCAATATCTTTAAAACAAATTCTTCATTTGGTCTTGGTTTACCATTTTTACTATTAGCTTTAGGGCAAGTATTTGGCTCATTTATTGGTGGAATTGTCGCTGCGTTTGCAGGTTATGAAGTCATGTTTACCGTATTTGCTATGACTAGTTTTATTGCTTTAATTTTTAAACCAAAAAAATAAGGTTCCTTACTTTATAAATATAATGATTGGAATTATATCTACCATAAACAAAAGCAATTGTAACGTAGCAAACGTAGTAAAGACTAGTTTTGACAGAGTTAAAGATACTTAAGGAACTAGTTGATTAAAGTGTTATTAGCGAGTATACTTCCCTAAGACAATGATCTAGCCAGTTATTATTATTTTATAATAAAAGATTAAAAATATTGTTGACTACGCTTTCACTTAATGCTATTCTTTATTTAAGTTACTGGATTGTCACTGACTAGATCAGGCATAACCAATTATAAACTGTGGGGAAAATATCTCCTCATGTTTGTAATTGGTTTTTTTATTTTATTGAACAATAAAGAGGGATGTAAAATGAAATTAAAACAAGCCTTTAATAATAATGTTGCTTTAGTGTTAGATCAAAACGGAAACGAAATAATAGTTATGGGGAAAGGTGTTGGTTTTAAAAAACAAAAATTTGAAGAAATTGACCAGTCATTAATTGATAAAACATATTCATTAAATAAACCTGAATCTAGTCAACTATCCAATATTTTTAATGATATTCCAGCAGACTATATTTATTTAACAAATAAGATTATTGAAATCGGGGAAAAAGTTTTACAAAAAGAATTTAATGATGTCTTTCTAGTGACGTTAGCTGATCATTTAAACTTTGCTTTTGAAAAAGAAAAACAGAATATTGTGATACAAAATCCACTTCATTGGGAAGTGAAAAATATTTATCATAATGAATACCAAATTGGAAGGGAAGCATTGGAACTAATAAAAGAACAAACAAGCATTGTTCTTCCTGACAATGAAGCTACAGCTATTGCCCTGCATTTTGTTAATGCACAGTATCAACAAGAGGAAATGAAAGAGACATTTCAAATTACAGAGATTATGAATAAGGTATTAGAAATTATAAGCTATCATTTTCAAATCAAGTTGGAAGAAAACTCGATTAATTTTTCCAGATTAATGACGCATTTAAGATACTTTATAATAAGACAATTAAACAGCGAGAAAAACCAAAACGAAGAGATTGCTTCTTTATATGACCATATAAAGGAAAGATATACGAATGCGTATAACTGTGTAAAAAAAATCGAGCGATATCTCAGTGTAGAATATAAATGGGTTTGTTCGAATGAGGAGTTAGCTTATTTAACGATTCATATTCATCGCATGACCACTAGAAAAGAATAATGAAGCATAGGGTGTCACTGTTAAATCAGGCATTACCTAAGTATATCTATTAGATATACTTAGGTATTTTTTTTCAAAAATAACAAGAGAATAGGTGATAATTATGAATCATTCAGAATTGGCAAAGAAGATTGTTGAGCAAATTGGAGGAGAGAGTAATATTACTCGAGCATGGCATTGTGTTACACGGTTGCGGTTCCATGTTAAAGATGAGCAAAAAGTTAATTTAACCGGAATAAAAGAAATATCTGATGTAATGGGTGCACAATTTCAAAATGGACAATTGCAAATTATTATTGGTAACAAAGTAGCTGATGTATTTAAAGAAATTGAAGCCATCGTTGGTTTGCAAAATAAAGAGCAAAGCGTTGATAAAAATGAAAACAAGAAAGGTATGGCTAGCCGATTCCTTGATATGATTTCAGGTGTGTTTTCTCCTGTTATTCCTGCCATCGCTGGTGCTGGAATGATGAAAGGTTTCCTTGCATTATTACAAGTAACCGGTTGGATTTCACAGGATAGTGATGCATTTCAAGTATTAACAATAATATCAAATGCGGCGTTTTACTTTCTACCATTTTTATTAGCTATTTCTGCAGCAAAAAGATTTAATGTTAGTGAATATTTAGCGGTAGCTATTTCTGGAGCACTATTGTATCCAACTATAACCGCTGGAGTTACTGGTGGAGAATCTGGTTTAGATTTTCTCGGAATGCCAATACCGTTTATAGATTACAGTGCTACAGTAATCCCTGTTATTCTCATGGTTTGGATTCTGAGCTATGTTTATCAGTGGATTAATCGAATTATTCCAAATGCGTTAAGAATCGTATTAACACCAACACTCGTTTTCATGATTATGATTCCATTCGCACTAATTGTTGCTGGACCAATTGGCTTTATCATTGGAGATTATGTTGGTATTGGTGTTGGTTGGTTATACGAGTATGGTGGTGTAATGGCTGGTATAATCGTTGGTGGTCTATTACCATTATTTATTGTAACAGGTATGCACTATGGTTTTGCGCCTCTTATTCTTCAAAATATGAGTAAAAGTGGATTCGATCCATTTATTTTACCACTTAACATTGTTAACAGTTTGTCACAGGCTGGAGCGGCTTTTGCTGTTTCATTAAAGACTAAAAACAAGAAATTCAAATCAATTGCGGTTTCTTCAGGTATTTCCGCTTTGCTAGGTGTTACAGAACCAGCAATATTTGGAGTGAGTTTGAAATTAAGAAGACCATTATATGCTACCATGATATCGAGTGCTATCAGTGGCGGGTTTGCAATGTATTTTGGTATCAAATGTTTCGGTTTTGTAGCCCAAGGATTGGAAGCATTCCCTGTGTATATTGATCCAGCTGATTCTATGAATTTAGTTTATACAGGTATATCAGTATTTATAGCATTTGTTCTTGGATTTATTTTTACGGTAATTCTCGGCTTTGAGGATGTACCATCTGATGACGATACGATAACTGATCATGCAGAAACGGAAGAATCGACAGAAATTAATACTATTTCAGAAGGATCTTTTCCAATTGGTAATCCATTAAAAGGGACACATATTCCGTTAAATGAATTAACAGATAAAACATTTTCAGAAGAAGTATTAGGGACTACAGTAGCAATTCAGCCAACTGAAAATCTATTAGTTTCTCCTTTTGATGGTAGAGTAGTTATGTTATATCCAACAAAACATGCAATTGGATTAAAATCAGATACCGGAGTAGAGATCTTGATTCATATAGGTCTTGAAACTGTTAATTTAGATGGAGAACATTTTGAGATAAAAGTGACACAAGGGGAAGTAGTGAAAAAAGGGCAAGAATTGATTACTTTTGATAGAAAAGCTATTACAGATAAGGGTTACAATATGGTGACATTGATCATTGTTACAAATAACGATCAATTCACAAAAGTTGATAGAAAGTCCTTTGATGCTCATCAAGCTATTAATAAAGAAGAAACAATTTTAACTACTATAAAATAATAAATAAGGAGTGTATATAAAATGAGTAATAAATTTCCTGAAAATTTTCTATGGGGTGGCGCAACTGCCGCAAATCAATTAGAAGGTGGATATAACTTGGGTGGGAAAGGACTATCAACTGCTGATTTGATTCCTTTTATACCTAAAGAAGAACGTAATGGTGATAATGCTGTTCAATTAACTTCTGAACAATTTGAAAATGCACTGAATGATAGTTCTAATGCAGTTTATCCAAAAAGATGGGGAGTAGACTTTTACAATCATTATGAAGAAGATATTGCGTTATTTGCTGAAATGGGTTTTAAAACTTATCGCATGTCTATCTCTTGGGCACGAATCTTTCCAAATGGTGATGATTTGCAACCAAATGAAGAGGGATTAGCGTTTTATGACCGTGTTTTTGATGAATTGGAAAAATACAATATTGAGCCGGTTGTTACACTATCACATTATGAAATGCCAGTATCAATAGTTTCTCGATTTAATGGATGGATTGATAGACAGGTGATTGATATGTTCACTACTTATGCGGAAACTGTTTTTAAACGCTATCGTGACAAAGTAAAGTATTGGTTGACCTTCAATGAGATTAATGCAATCGCACTAGCACCTTATAATGGTGGCGGGCTAATAACAGATAGATTTGAAAATATTGATCAAGCTATTTATCAAGCACTTCATCATCAATTTGTTGCAAGTGCCGTAGCTGTAAAGTTATGTCGTGAAATAAATCCTGATGCACAAATAGGGTGTATGCTTGCTAGATTAGAAACTTATCCGGAAACGTGTAATCCTGCTGATGTTTTGAAAACGTTAAAACAAGAGCAAATGAATTTTTTCTATACGGATGTTCAAGTACGAGGATACTACCCGAATTTCATTAAGAAATATTTTGCAGAGAATAATATCGTGATCGATATGAAAGCAGATGATGAAGCTGTACTACTAGCTAATAAGGTTGATTTTATTTCATTTAGCTACTATATGTCATTTGTAGAGAGTGCAGGACCAAAAGGAGATAGAGCACCTGGTAACTTGTTTTCAGGTTTAAAGAATCCATATCTTGAATCTTCTGAATGGGGTTGGCAAATTGATGCTGTAGGTTTAAGAATCACATTAAATAAATTATATGACCGTTATCAAATCCCACTCTTTATAGTTGAAAATGGTCTAGGCGCAATTGATAAGATAAATGAAGATGGCAGTATTGATGATGATTACCGCATTAATTATTTAAGGGAGCATCTCGTTGAAATACGTGAAGCGATCAATGATGGTGTAGATGTAATGGGATATACAAGTTGGGGTCCAATTGATATCATTAGTGTTTCAACATCTGAGGTAAGTAAACGATATGGTTTCATATATGTAGATGTGGATAACTATGGTAATGGAAGTTTTGAACGTTCGAAAAAGAAAAGTTTTGACTGGTATAAAAAAGTAATAAAAAGTAATGGAGATAGCTTATAAATATTTCTTCATTCTTCCAGTGCATATATTATTCTTGAAATCGATATCACTTGGAATGATAAGGTTTCTGAAAATCCAGATCTCTACTTTTTGTAGTGAGATCTGGATTTTTTTGTTTAGATATAACAATTATTTCATAGGGTATTCTACTTTTGATTCGTCTATTGACTACTAGATATCTAACCTAACCCCAAAAGCATCCTTCCATTCCAATGGCTAGCGCATTTTTATTTTTTATAGGAGAAAAGTAATAGTTTTTACTTATTAACTCGAACTTTCTGTTAAAATAGAAAAAGGTTTTAAAGCAAAGTCTAGAGAATCAAATGATGGATAATAAGGAGCAGTACAATGTTTAAATTTTTTAAGAAAAAGAAGCAAAAAGAAACAAAGCCTATACAAGCAAAAAAGCAAAAGGTTCAGAAGAAAAAATTACCGACAAATAGAAGTATTGAGGAACTTGCTGCGGTTAAGGGAGAAATTGGGGAGCATAAGATTGATATTCAGCTGGCTCAGATGCCAAAAGAATACCGGTATGTGAATGATCTTATGATTAAGAATCCTAAATCAAAGTCTGGTTATTCTCAAATAGATCATGTTGTGCTTACGCCTTATGGGATTTTTGTGATTGAGACGAAAAATTACCAGGGAACAATTTATGGTGGAAAAGATAGAAAGACTTGGCTTGTGAATGGGAAGTTTAAGTTCATGAATCCTTTCAATCAGAATTTTGGACATATTAAAGCGTTAGTGCAGGTAGCGGGTGTGAAGCAAAAGGACCTTATTATTTCGATGGTGTCTTTCACAAAACGCTGTACGTTCAAAGTCGGACTGGAATTACGGAAGATTACTTCTAATAATTTGATTGTCTATGATATTGAATTATCGGAATTTATCTATAGAAAAGTGAATGTCCAAAAGATTACACATAAAAATCCCCTTTTGACAGAGGATCAGATCGATCGCATCTATCAAAGTTTACTAGATGCAAACATCACGGATCAATCGATTCGAGCGCAGCATAATGAAGCGATAAAGGCTGTGACTGCTAATGCTACTCCAACTAAAACCACTACTTCCACAAGCACGTGTGTTGTATGTGATAAAGCTGTTACCGAAAAGGTGAAGCAGTATTGTTTAGATAATGAACGATTTAAAGGGAAAGTGTATTGTTACGAGCATCAGTAGGAAGCAGGGGACGGTTCTGTGCTTCCTTATGTAGAGCAGTTAAAATCAATGCTTGATTACCTTGGTGATTCCTATAATAATATGAAGACTTTTGAGTTCGGGTTGTTACAATAGATTGCGATAAAGTACCTCCAAGATCTGTAACAAGTGTTTCTTAAGCGGAGATAATTATTATCCTATAGTAAGGATTGTAAATAATGACTTTTATATTATGGGAAACCACAGATTATGAACTAATCTGTGGTTTCGTTTTTTTGTTATTGAAAGCAGAGAATCATGCCTTGCTTCCATTATGATGTTGTTTGGTTTTGGCACCTTATTGATTGCATTACTCGCATTGATCGTAACGTTGATCAATAGAAAATAGACCTCCCAATTCACCCTTAAGTTCTTAGGTGAGGTCTATCCGGAATAACGATAGCCGATCCCACTTTAGGGAACCGCTTATCTATAAACCACAGTTCGCGCTGTGGTTTATTAGTATATAATGATCTTAATTAAGTTATACCATATTTATTACATACAAGAAATAGTAAAATAGCTGAAAAGTCTCAATTAGAAAGTAAATACTTAGATATTCTTGCAATCGGATTTTTTGGAGCCAAATTCCATAATAGGGCCAGAAAAAGGCATATCATATTTAGAACGTTCCACAATAGCCACAGCTGATCATAGTAAGGGCCTCTTCACTACACAGGTATTATTAAACTTACATACATTATAATTATAATTATTTTATATGTGAGGAGTATCAGAAGTGGAATCCACTAAAAAAAATAAACACTATATAACTGTTCCACGTGTCTATGATACAGTTAAAACAACAACTGCGCACAATATTAAATTAAATTTTTCACCTTTGAAACGAAGAGTGGAGACTTATCAATACAATGCATATTCAGACGGTCTAAAAAAAATATATACGAGTAGTGATGAGATTAGGAAATATGGAGATAAAGGTATTTTAAATCCAAAAGACGTTTCTTATATTAACGTATTTATTAACGGGGTTCTTCAACCGCCAATGAATTATCAGATTGAAACTGGAAAATTGATACTGAATACGGAAGATATCCCTATTAATAGATCCTTAATTATTATACAATTTATCACGGTTTATTAAAAAAAGTAGCACATTATTAATTGTGCTACTTTTCCTATGAACATATCTTATGTTGCAACATCTGTAGTTGTACTTGGAGTGTAATTTATTACTTCGAGGACAACTGGTGAATTAGTTAAGATTGGATCAGCACCTGTTGGGACGGTGAAATCAAGTGAACCAGTTCCGGTAGTACCTGGTGTATACGTTGCATTCCCTTGCATTTGCAAGACACCATTGATATAAACGTTAAAATAACTGTTATCAGTTGCTAAATCGGGTAATTCAGTTACTGCCGAACCATCATCTCCAAAGAAGTCTGCTGCATCGATAGATAAAGTTGCATCAGCAGCGGTTTCTGAAGCTGTGACATAAAAAAATCTTTCAGGTGATGGTTCAACTGTTACATCTGTTGTGGCTGTGATTGCTAGTTTCATTAGTTGTAAGGCCAATATTATCCCTCCTTTTTAAGCAAATATGACAACTTACAACACTAGTATATGTCTGGTTAATACAAGATGTATAAGTTAATTTACTAGAAAATAGAAAGAATAAAGCAGTAGCCTAACCTATTTTGAAGAACAGATAGAATTAAATGAATAAATGGGCGGTTATTAATAGTAAACTCTGTAGTAGGTGAGAAGATTGTATAGGAAGCAAAGTCTTAGTGCTCATTTGGTTCTAAGAGAAAATTAAATAAAGAAGAACAGTAGTTCCTTTTTTGTTCTTTGTTTATGGTATAATTTAGAGAGATAATGTTCTGTTAAGGAGAGGTCGGCTAAGTCCCCAATGAGAGGGGGTGATGCCTATGGGTATGTATGAAAGTTTTATGGTGCTGTTTGGTTTTGGCACCTTCTTGCTTGCATTACTCGCATTGATCGTAACGTTGATCAATAGAAAATAGACCTCCCTATCTACCCTTAAGTGATTAGGTGAGGTCTATCCAAAAAAATGATAGCCGATCCCTCCCTCTGGGGGAACCGCTTATCTATAAACCACAGTTCGCGCTGTGGTTTATTAGTGTATAATTATCTTAATTAAATTATACCATATTTATTACATACAAGGAATAATAACATAGCTGATAAATCTGTAGGACAATTTTTAAAAATATAATAAATGAAGTAAAAGTAGCATTTTTTGATTATACTGTGGGTTTAACTCAATATGAGAAATTTCAAAACATTAGGTTTCTTTTTTAATTTAAAATCAACAGTTTATTTAGCATATTAAATATCTATCTATAAAGGTCGAATAAATAATTGATTAGGAAACATTGATTTATGAAATACGATAACTTGAAATTAATTCATTTAATTTAATTGAAGCGTACCAAGCCTAGATAACTCGGTATACCTTACTTATAAAACAGGAGGATGATATTTTGGAAAATGTTGATAAAACAAATGCTATTACGTTGACCCTTAATAAAGTAGAGTTTCAACTACAAGAAAAGCATAATTTCGATTGGTTAAAACAATTGGGTTCGGTTTTTTGTGTATTTGACCAACAAGATTCAGGAAATATAAGTTTCGGAATTGAAAAAAATGATCAAAAGTATTTTGTTAAATATGCTGGTGCAAAACCTATTGACTTTAGTGGGAATCCCAAAGATGCTATTGATAGATTGGAACAAGCTGTACCAGTTTATCAAGCATTAAAAAATCCACACTTAATCAATCTATTGGATTATTTCGCCACCGATCATGGAGTTGCAGTAATATTTAAATGGTTTGATGGTGAATGTTTGCACGCTCATTGGTCATACAGTGGTTTAGAAAAATATACAAACCCTAGATCACCATTTTATCGATTTAAGCAATTAGATGTGGAAAAACGTTTAAATACAATAGATGCAATCTTTTCGTTTCATGCTTATGTAGAGTTGCAAGAATATGTTGCAGTAGATTTCTATGATGGCAGTATCCTGTATGACTTTAATAATGATGAAACAAAAATATGCGATATTGATTTTTATCGAAAATCACCTTCAATAAATGATTTGGGTGAGAACTTTTGGGGCTCAAATCGTTCGAAATCCCCTGAAGAATATGAACTTGGATCCCTAATAGATTCTGTTACGAATGTGTTTAATATTGGAGCTATTGTGTTTGGACTATTGGGCGGTGAATTAGATCGTTCCTTCTCAAAATGGGAAGCTAATGAAAATCTTTATGAAGTTGCAAAAAGAGCTGTCGATGAGGAACGAAATAAAAGATATTCTACGGTAAAAGAATTTTATGAAGCCTGGAAGTTTGCTTTAAATCAATAATTATAAAAAGTATAATCAACGTTCCAATTGTAAAAGATGCATTATTTGCTGGAGAATATAATGGGAACGAACAAGAATTGATTAATCATATATTCTATCGCTTATCTAACGCACGACGGGAGTGAAACTTTGAAAAAAACCGCTGATTCGGGAACCCTGAGATTAATTGCCGATGGCGTTTTTGTGAATTTTGATTTACAGTAATCAGACGCATTTCTGTAAAAAAGGAATGTGCTTTTACTTATGTGTTGGCTGGATTTAAATACAGATATTCTATTTTTTGAATCATTTTAGTTAAGGTTAATTTAATAAAATATGGGTATGTCTATTGACATTATAATCTTTTTGATTATAATTTAAGTAGTTAAGCAATTACTTAATTACTTAAATATATGTAAATGGAGGAAAACTGGTTGTCCGTCAATGAATTATTTAAAGCACTATCCGATGAAAATAGAAGAAAAATATTAGACCTTTTACGTAAGGGGGATTTGACTGCTGGAGAAATTGCAGAGAATTTTGAAATGAGTAAGGCTGGAATATCTCAACACCTATCTGTTCTAAAGAATGCAGAATTAGTATATGCCATCAAAAAAGGACAGTATGTTTATTACTCTTTAAATTCAACCGTTTTTCAGGATGTTTTGAAGTGGATTGTTCAGTTTAATTCAAACGGAAAGGGAGATGAATAGTGATAAAAAAAGTTTGCATTAACTTCCTTATTTTCTTATCTATTGCCATTAGTGTCTATTTGTATTTTTCAAATACAGCTGCAGAATCAAAATACGGGGCAACTGAAGTAATATTGTTTAGTGTCCCATTCGCAATGTGTCTAGTGAACAGTAATTTAATTATTATTCCAAAACTCATATCATTTCAAAGCTCTTATACCCGATATAAAAAAGGGATCGAAAGCATTTTCCTATCAGTTACTATAATTCTGTTTATAATTCATCTTGGTTTAATTCAATTAGTAACAGGTATAGAAGTTAACCTTTTATATTTAGTACCGGTTAGCGTAGGTATCGTTCTTATCACCACAGCTAATACGCTTCCAAGATTTCGACTTGATCTAAATAATAGCAAGGAACACACAGAAAAATTTAATCAACTATGGAATATTGTAATACGTCCATTTTCTTTACCATTATTCATAGGAGGTCTCACAATGTTACTTTGTGTGTTTCTTCCAAATAATCTGATGATGATTGGTTTCTTCTTTGTTCTTCTTTGTACATTAATTGTATCTTTTTATCTGTCGTATAGGGCCTATCAATCATATTGAAATTGGAGGTAGTTTCTTTGAAGACTAATAAGATTTGTCCAGAGTGCGGTTCAAAAGAGGTGGAAGTGGGGGAATTCAAAGGATACGGATCATTATTTAAGAGAAAAGCTATTATAAAAAGTTCCGAAGTTGATGCTTATTTTTGTGTAAATTGCGGTTATGTATTGACTCTAAAAGTAAGGAAACCAGAGAAGTTTTTATAATTTCTTTTTGATTGGTGAGCTATATGGTGCGAATCCTAAATAGGAGGATTTCGGCTCATTACTTAATCAGGTAACTCCCAAAGGGGGATAAATACTACGAATAAGCGTCTAAAGAGAGTATTGTATTCAATATTTTTATTCTTGGTATAAGACCGCTAAGTGATTTTCATTTTTAATAAATAGGAGAGTTGTTGATGGAAGATAACGTTTTTGAACAGATGGCAAAAAGATATGATACAGAAGCAAGAATTGAATTAGCAAAAGTTATAGTTAAGGAAGTAAGGGCAGAGTTGCGAAATAGTAAGCCAAAATCATTAATAGATTATGGGAGTGGTACTGGTTTAATTAGTTTAGAATTATCAGATTTAGTTGATTCTATTCTGATGGTAGATTCATCAAAAGAAATGTCGGAGATTGCGAAAGCTAAGATTTCTTACAGAGGAATGACAAACTCAAAAGTGCTTTATTCAGATTTTACTCAGGAAACCCCTGAACTTAAAGCAGACATAATTTTGATGTCATTAGTCCTTCATCATATTCCAGATACTATAAAGATTTTACAAGAGTTGTACAACATTTTAAATAATGGTGGCAAGCTCATTATTATTGACTTTGACAAAAACGATAAAATAAACCATCCGAAAGTCCATAACGGCTTTTCACATGAAGGATTGAAAAAAAGGTTATCCGAAGTTGGATTTAAATCAAATGAAATTAAGACATTCTATCATGGGAATCGTATTTTTATGAATCAAGATTCCTCAATGTTTATATCTAGTAGTATAAAGTAATTATGAGTATAATGGCTTGTTAAACTAATGGTGTCATCAACAATCGGGTGTAATTCTATAATAAGAATTGCACCCTTTATTTGTGTATAGGGCCATATTCTTTCATAACTAATTGAGGATGTTAAAAAGATCGTTGGTACTACTTAGGAGGAATTGAAGTGTTTATATAGAATAAAGTAATTATGAGGAATCTCTAATTAGAAAGGAGGGTTATTATTGTATGAGAAATGAACAAGAAATGTTGGACATAGTCTTAAACACAGCCAGGGAAGATGAGCGAATTCGGGCCGTATATATGAACGGTTCCCGAACTAATTCTAACGTTCCAAAAGATATTTTTCAGGACTTCGATATCGTATATGTTGTAACAGATACAGCATCTTTTATAAAAGATAAGACATGGATCAATGCTTTTGGAGAGTTACGCATGATGCAAGAACCTAAAAAAAATGATGTTAATAGGGCAATGAATGTTGACTTCACTAAGTCTTATGCTTTTTTAATGCTCTTTACAGATGGAAACAGAATAGACCTTACCATTGAAACGAAAGAAGTTACGTTTGATGCGTATGGAATAGATAAGCTCACTATTCCATTATTGGACAAAGATAATCTTTTGCCTGCGATCCCAAGTCCTACCGATTTAGATTATCATGTCAAAAAGCCGACTAAAGGTGAATACGATCATTTTACGAACGAATTCTGGTGGTGTTCACAAAATGTTGCCAAAGGGATTTGGCGTGATGAACTCCCATACGCAAAACAAATGTATGAATATACGATGAGAGAGCCTTTAGATAATATGGTTTCTTGGTGGATTGGCATGCAGCATGATTTTGAAATATCTACTGGAAAGCTAGGGAAGTATCTTAAAGCATACCTTCCAGAATCATATTGGAAGATGTACAAAGAAACCTATTCTAATTCCGATTATACAAATATATGGGAATCAATCTTTGCCACTTGTGAATTGTTTAGAACTTTATCTCAAGAAGTTGCGGAACATTTTAATTTTACATATCCAATTGATGATGATAGAAACATGACTAATTACCTTAAACGTGTTAGAAATTTACCTTCTAATGCAAAGGGAATATATTAAGTGAACGGGTGTATGAAGTGGTGTGGAAGCATGGGACGGTTCTGTGCTTCATTGTGGAAGGAAACAGTTGCAACCTCAACTTGATCCCTTCGATAATTTCCATAATAATATGAATGTTCTTTAAAAGTTGGATTCATTCTTTTTAATGGAAGCAGAGAACCGTCCCCTGCTTCTTTTCCTGCTTCTTTCTGTTAAACTCACAATAGAATAAAATTAATATTGGAGTGAATGAAATGTTAATCGGTCATATAAAAGAAATCGTTCGTCATCCGGTAAAATCTTTTCGTGGAGAAAGTGTGCAACAATCTAAAATAATGGCGTATGGGTTATATGGAGATCGTAGTCATACTTATTTAGATGAAACAAAAAGCGGAAATTTTTTAACGATCACACAATTTCAAGAAATGGTTCGATATAAAGCACGTTTTGTCGGAGAAGAATCAATGGAGGCATATCCTAAGGTCGAAATAACTACGCCTGAGGGAAAGGTTTTTGATTGGGAAGATCAAACATTAATTAACGAAATGGAATATAAATCCAAACGGCAAATAGCCACTAGGAGATATACCCCAGTGCATGTACCAATTGGCCCAATTGCAGTAGAACACGTTTTGCTTGCAACAGATGCTTCATTAAATAAGTTGACCGAACTATGGGGGAAAGATGAAGTTGATTTGAGAAGGTTTCGTCCTAATTTATTCATTTCATTAAAGGAAAAGAGGCCTTTTATAGAAGAGGAATGGATTGGACGACGTATTAAAATAGGAACTGAAGTAGAAATGGAATTCGTCGGACATTGTAAAAGGTGTATGATCATTACTGTTAATCCTGATGATTCAGAACGAGATTCGAGTTTACATAAAACAGTGATTAAAGAAAATAACAATAACTTTGGCGTTTATGCTTCTGTGATAAAAACAGGAGATATTCACGTCGATGATGAAATCCACCTTCTTGAATGAATTTAAAAATAACATGAAGCCTGTAAATAAAAGAAATGCTCCCTTTTAGTAGTCAAGCTACTTTAAAGAGGAGCATTTCTATTTAGTATGCAGTTTGCTTACTCTGCAGGTTCAAGATCTTCAATTGAATCAATTTCCATATAGCTTGGTACAGCTAAACCGATCCGAGCGCCTTCTACGTTCGCGCCTAAGTCTTCAAATTGACCTTCATACTCTGCATAGAACGCACCATGCGTTGCAGGCATCCATGGAGAAAGAGAAGCATCAGAGTCCCCAGTTGCTATTGCTTCAAACATAACAGATGGATCAACTGGTGTAAGTGTAACATCGTACCCTTGTTGTTCAAATACAATTTTAGCAACATTCGTTGTAAAATTCTCTGCATCCCAAGGAGTTAAAACTAAATCTAATGACTCACCATCAACAGGTTCTACCCCTTCTGTCCATTCTGCAACTATTTCTGAATTCTCATCCACCCAATCTTGGGCTACTGTTTCAAAATCAAAATCTATTTCTTGTGCATCAAGTAAGGCTTCTTCCAAGACTGGTAGTTCCCAATAAAGTCTATCAAGAATCGTGTAAGCATTAGGCATGTCTTCTTCCAATCCGTTTCTTACAATTGTTGTAATGTGTTCTTCCTCACCGAAGACTTGGTCAGGATCTTCTAAATACTTGATATCATATTTTGCAAACATATAGTGCGGAGACCATGCTGCGACAATAATGGGTTCTTCGTTATCAATAGCATCACCTAAAGCCGTTAACATGGCAGCTGATGAAGATGTTTCTTGTTCCCAACCAGCAAGACTTTCATACTCCTCTATAGCTAATTCATTTGTCTCAGTTTGTCCTGCACCTGGCTCAATACCGGTAATTTTATATTCCAATTCTTCACTTACACTAGCCGAATCATCTGACCCTTCTTGGCCGCACCCAGCGACTACAAGTGATAAAGATAAACTAGCAATAACCCCAATCTTTTTCCAATTAAACATGTATGATACACTCCTCTAGTTAGTTTTACTAATATTTTTCTAATATGTAGCAATTCATAGTTATCTTCATTTATGTCCTAAATAGTAAAGAACGTATGAAGTTTCCAAAAAAACGAACTATCTTAAATTATACCTTTTCTTTGATGTATTCCTCAAACAGCAAATACCATTTGTAATGTCCAAATAGAATATACAGGTTAGATATGAGATAATTTCCAATGCTAAAACGTTTATTTACTTTGTTATGCTCCGTCTATAGACTATTCTATCCATTTTTGCTTCAGGTAAACTGGTTTCGGAGGATTTATATGTTGCTTATCACAACAGTGGAATTCAACTGGCGAAATCCAACCTAATTGATTGGCATATTCATTGTTGAAAAGAAAGTTATAAGCAAAGGAAGATATTAAAGGTTGAAGTTGATTGGTATTATTTTACACTCAAAGTAAAAAATGAATAATTTGTCTAATTTTATCGAAATATGAAATAAAATCTGTTATTTTCTAATTGATCATGATATTATCATATTACTAAATGGATTGCAGAATACTAGCAAACTTAAAGTATTTAGGGGTAAAAAATCCACATGTCTGCGTATAAAGTTCTAATGTAGCTGGATTGTCGAATGCATTCAAATCATAATCGAAAGAGGTGAATTTTTAGTGGGATAATAAGTTGAAATCCTTTAAATATAGAGAAACTACAATTAGTGTGTTAGCAGCCGTCTACCCCACCTAAACAACTCCAATAACCTTCATCTTTAGAAGTGAGTCTTACGGAGGATTGCGTCGGTAAAATAGAAGAATAATGGAACAAGAAGTCAGAAATCTATCAATAAAATGTTACAAATTCATTATTTCTTTTTACTATGATTTACTTAACTGACTAAAATACCAAAAAAACAAAATTTGTAGCATCTTAATAATGTGGTGAATATTACTACGTATTCATCTTGAAAATTGAATGTGAATTATAGATAGTCAAAGTGAGTAATTATTACAAAAGAAGATGACGGTCTCTGTATAAAAACAGCCCATCATTTTTGTTATTTGTAAATATATACCTATTCAGAATTTTTTAGACTAATAGTTAAATGGAAGATAATAAATTATAGATTTACATTTTATCAATATGAGGTGAATGAAATGAATTTAAAACTAAAATTAGCTACAAAAATAAATTTAATCGTGTTAGGAATTATTCTTATCTTATCTACAGTTATCGGAATTGTGGTGACTCGAGAAATTACCGATGGTGTAAAAGAGTTTGCTGTTGAAAAAGCGAAAGGAGATTTGAATTTAGCATATCGCTATATTGATAACAAATATCCTGGGGATTGGGAGATTGAGAATAACCAGTTGTATAAAGGTACCACATTAATGAATGATAATTTTGAAGTTGTTGATAAGATAGGTGAAGATACAGAGGATACAGTTACAATTTTTCAAGGCGATACACGAATCGCAACTAATGTAATGTTAGATGGAGAACGCGCTATAGGAACACAAGCTTCAGCAGAGGTTATTAAATCAGTTATCACGAATGGGGAAAGTTTTTATGGTGAGGCTGATGTGGCAGGAAATCAATATCAAACAGCATATATGCCAATTGAAAATGGATCTGGAGAAGTAATTGGGATTTTTTATGTTGGTGCGGCAGATGAAATGATTAATAGCATTTTAAATTCGTTCTTAGTTAAATTTTTAACAGTATTAGCTATTATGATAGGTATTTCGGTACTATTGGTATATATATTTACAAGAAGATTAAGAAAAAGACTGACAACTATTGCAAGTGCGCTTGAATTAGCAGGTGATGGTGATTTCAGGTCTGAAATTCAGGATCAAGCAGGAGATGAATTAAGTGACTTGGCGACTAGCTTTAACAAAATGGCTACTAATCTTAAATCAATGATGCATCAAGTCATTTCAACTTCTGATTTAGTAGCGTCATCAGCTGAGGAATTGACTACAAGTGCAGAAGAAACAAGCAAATCCACTGAAACCATTTCAGAGTCTATCCAACAAGTTGCAAATGGTGCAGAACATGCAACTAACAGCGTTCAAGAGAGTGCGACATCCTTAGAAGAAGTAAATACGGGTGTTCAAGCTATTGCAGAAAATGCTTCATTAATCTCAGATGTAGGTTCACAAGCGACTGAGAAAGCAAAAGAAGGCGGAGTGTTTGTAGACAATACAGTTAAACAAATTAATGAAATTAGTCACTCTGTTACACAGAGTGCTAAGGTAATGAAAACATTAGAAAATCGATCTCAAGAAATAGGAGAGATTACTGAAGTCATTTCTAATATAGCAGAACAAACGAATCTTTTGGCACTGAATGCAGCAATTGAAGCAGCTAGAGCTGGTGAGCATGGAAAGGGATTTGCAGTTGTTGCGGATGAAGTTCGAAAATTAGCTGAACAGTCGCAAATATCTTCCTCCCAAATTTCAAATCTTATCAAAGCAATACAAGAGGATATGGTGCTTTCAAACCAATCAATTGATAAGGTGTCAGTAGATGTAAAAGAGGGCTTGAATATTGTAAAACAGACAGAAGTAAACTTCAAAGAAATTTACGTGTTTATGGAACAGTTATCGGAACAGATAACGGATATGGCAGCAACAGCTCAGGAAATTTCCGCTAGTACGCAAGAGGTTTCTGCCACGGTTACTGGTATCACAAAAATTTCCAATGAAACATCCATGCACTCTCAAAATGTTGCAGCCTCAGCAGAGGAACAGCTTGCTTCAATGGAAGAGATTACTGCATCAGCAAATTCATTATCAAATTTAGCGGAGGAGTTCCAAGATTTAATCAGCAAATTTAAAGTTTAAAGGTTAAATAAATTTCTGATAAGAAAGGCCTGTATCTATGAAAATAGATCAGGCTTTTTTTATTTCGACCAAGTTTTACAATGATACTCGCAAGGCATCTGAGAGAGAAACGTCTTGGACATTCAGAATATAGGTACATTTGATAGCTTTAGCTTTACAATTACAGTTGAAAATTAATGTAAACTTCACCGTGAAAATATTTTTATTGTAATCATATCTATGTGGGTATTATTTAATAACAAATAAGGTTTATTATGGTAAAATATTTGAAAGAGGTGCGTGATTCAATAAGTTCCCTCATTTAAGGATTTGAGAATCAATATTAAAATGATGGTGATTATCTGGTTATGATGCTAAGTTTAGGAGGAATATAAATGGGTTTTAACGAGCAATTGAGAAAAAGAGAGCGCACTGATAAAAAAATGAGAAGGTCTTTATATATATCAGAAATACTGTCTTGGATTCCTGAATTGCTTTTTCTTCCTATTAGGATTCTAATTTGGTTATTTAAAGGTATAGTTTGGCTAATCGCCATCATTTTTCAAAGATAATCAAGCAAAATAGGAAGGTATTTAAAATTCAACTGTTAAATGAAAGTAAGCTAATCGAATTTTTAAAAGATGTATTTATCATGTAAATAGTTAATTAGAAGGTGGAATAAAGCATGACGAAAACAATTGGATTTTTCTCTTTTTCAATATTCATTTTATTATTTTTGAATGGTTGTAATTCTACTAATACTAATGTGGATATATTTGAGTTTAAAGATTCGTACGTTGGAGATAACAGCGCGGTTGGAACCATTATTAGTCAATTGCCAAATGGAGAAGATCTTAAAGATTTTGAACTTAAGACTAAAGAAGAACCTTATGGAATGATTTTAAATTATGAAGAGATAGAAGCAGAGGAAATAGAAAAAAAGTATAGAGAAACAGCAATTTATAATGCGACATTTATTTTTACTTTAGTTCAAAATGCAGAGTGGGTTAGATTTAATTTTGAACATCAGGATTATCAGTTAAGCAGAGAAAATGTACAAAGTTGGTATGGTGAAGAATTAAGGGCTTATTCAAGTGAAGATGAACTAAGAAAACTAACCGAAGAATACCTAGCAGATGCGGATAAAGTAAACGATTTATTGAAGTAACGGATTAGCGTTAAAGGAGACTTTTTCAATATGAAATATATAGTGCAATATATATTAGCTTCGATATTAGTGGTATTTTCAACTTGTGTTACGTGGTATGAAGGTAGTGCGATTAAGGAATGACCCGTGGGAGTGGAAATATACAGCAATATTCTCAGAAAAGTTTAATGGAGAGATAACAAATGCTTCAGATATATCGCAATTAGACCATTTTATATACGCTGCAAAATTCAATCCAATATTTCCAACTTTGATTATATTAAGCTTAACCTATCTTTTAATTTTAAGTGGTTATTTATTATTAAGGAAGGATACAAAAAAGGTAACTATTTTCCTACTTTCATTAGTTGCGATATACGTTTTATTTGGAATAGTAGTCACTGACTCACCAACTATTGGAGGAAGATATTTCACTGTCACTTTCTTAACTATTGGCGCTATCAATTTAGTTGCAGCAGTTCTTTTATCCATAAGGGAAAAAAATGGGGGACTAATTTGTGAGTCATAAAAAATATCACAGGGCATTTGATATCTATGGATTATGTATAGAAGCTGGAACTTTTAATGATATATAAATGGTGGTCCATATATAAACCGATACGATCTACCTGGTGGAAGCTTAGAAGAGAATGAAACATTGGCACAGCTATGAAAAGAGAGTTCCTATATTTTAGCGTCATTTTACAAAAAAAAGACTGCCTACAGCAGCCCTTTTATACAAATTTTAATTACTAGTTTTTATTAAGTGTTCTATTTTAGTTCGAACACTATTTAATACTTCGTTGTTCACTTTGCCAAATCTTTTTCTTATAATTCCTTTTGAAAGTGTATAAATTTTGTCAGCTCTCACTGCGGATGTGACTTCAAGCGCACCTTCGGCTAAGTCTTTTTCATTAATCACGACTGAATAATCAAGGTTTTTTAATTGTGATGTAATTGCAACAACAAGAATATCCTCAGTCATCTAATTATAATTATCGTTTGAAATAATGAGAACAGGGCGTTGTTTTCTATTTGATAAGTCACTAAATGGTACTGGAATTAAAACAATATCACCTTGTTTATACATCATTCCAAACCTCATCATCTATATAATTATCCCAAAAATCAATGCTACTTTCGCTCGCTTGTGTTAAATCTTCTGATAAACTTCTGTCTTTTTTTGTCTTTAAGTATTCAGCAAAGTCTAATATTTTATCGACTTCTCGTTCTGGAATTTCATCAATAATTTTTAGTAATCGTTCCTTAGCAGTATTCATGATGTTCATCACCTCTTCCATGAATGTTTTATCTAATTATACCATTTCCAAATACTACAAACCATTGGTATTTAGGTAAAGGCAGCCGTTAGTAGAAGATACATTCAGTAAAATCGGTATTAATGTAAAAAGCCTTCTCAACATTTACTTTTTTTTCATAGAAAATAGAACAACAAATCCGATTATCATGAAATCAATAGTTATCCAAAGTAAAAAGTCACCTTTTATACCACTCTTTTTGTGAATTGATTTCTTTTTAATTCGCATTTGGTATTACTGATGTTTTAGAAACTTCGGTAGATTCAGTGTTCAAAGTTTCTGGGAAATTAAAAAGAAGATAAGCGCAAAAAAATCGATCATGGATTCAAAGTGTAGCATTCTTACTAATGGCGGAGACATCCCTTCAATAGCCATTATAGGTTATATTATGGGTGGATTTACTTCTTATTTTCGCTATTCGTAAACTCAATGCGGGTTTAAAGAAAACTGGACGGTTATGACGGGTGCGAGAGTTCAACAAGAGAATTAGTAGATATGTTAAAATCAGAATAATTCAATAATATATAAAGGATGAGAAAAATTATGGAATATCAAGAAAATTGTCCATTTTGTAATTTTCAGAGGGATAAAGACCAAAATATATTATCTGAAAATGAAACATGCTACCTGCTACAGCATAATAAAGAACAAGATGTGTTGGAAGGTTCTGCAGTAATCGTTCCTAAAAAACATCACGCAAATACCTTTGAATTAACACGAGATGAATGGAACGATACATATGAACTTTTACAAAATGCTAAAGCGTATATAGATAGCGCGTTTTCTCCTGATGGTTATACACTTGGTTGGAATGTTGGTGAAGTATCCAATCAGTCTATTCCCCACAGTCATCTTCACGTCATCCCAAGGTATAACGATGAGCCGTTATCGGGAAAAGGCGTTCGTTATTGGTTAAAACAACCTGAAAATAAGAGAGTAAAACGAAAGGTACAAGAATAGTATAAAAAAAGAGAATAATTATTGGAGGGGATTACGATTGGAAAGAATATAATTTGGTCAATTGTGACTGTTTGTGTCATGCTACTTCTTAATTGGGGTGTCGCAGTTTTGTTTAGTGGAATGTTTATTGAATATTCTCTTTTTGTTGGTGTTGTAGTTGTAGGAATTATACGATTCATGAATTCAACAGGTGGTATAGGATCTACTAGTATTAGAATGAATACACAAGCCCAAACTGGAATAAAAATAGATGAAGAAAAACAAACGTTTAACCCTAGTGTCGCATTCTACACTGCTATTGGATATACCGTAGTAGCGCTCGTTATAACAGCTTTTTATTATAAAGATTATTTTATTAATTAGACGGTTTGATAAGTTAACTAATTATGCAATTTAGTGCGATATTTCAACAATACAATAAAAAAATTTGGACTACGTATGTAATTTAATAAACGTAGTCCTTTTGGTATGGATATCAATACACGAGCACCAACAGTTGATCAAGTAGCTAATTACAAAAGGTAAATTAAGAGAAAACGAATAATACTTGTAATTTATTGGAATGATATAAAAGATTTCAAGCCGAAAGTGAGGATGCCTATGCCACATCAGAAGTTTCAGTCAGCTACCATAAAACCTCGCTATGCAAAAGGAGCATTATCTACATTTGGTGCTAACTCCGTTTATCCTCGAATTCCTTGGGTAGCTGCTTGGTGGTCGCTTACATTCCCGGGTTTTGGTCATATCTATTTAGGTAGGTACTTACCTGGTTTTATACTGATTATTTGGGAACTTGTGGTAAACACGCAGGCTAATCTAAACATGGGAATAGCCTTATCCATGCATGGTAGGTTCGAAGAGGCAAAAGCAGTGATAAACGAGGAGTGGATTCTGCTATACATAGGAGCGTATATATTTAGTATCTGGGATAGTTATAACTCTGCTGTTGAAATAAGCAAAAGTCACATTCTCTCCGAAGTGGAGGATGCCCCTGTCGCACCTTCAGTTGTGAGCGCTTTTGATATAGTCATCGTCTCTAAGAAAAACCCTCTGTTAGCAGCAGTTTGGTCAGCATTATCACCTGGTTTAGGACAATTATATAGTGGTCATACGATTGCAGGTACATTTATTTTGGCATGGTGGATATTTATTACCTATAAGGCTAACACGATTGGTAGCTGGTTTTATTCTTTCATTGGGGATTTTAACAATGCAACCGCAATGGTGGACTGGCAATGGTTCCTATTCTTGCCTTCTATGTTTGCTTTTGCTATCTATCAAGCCTATGTAGCGGTAAATGAAAATAATATATTATACGATATTGAGCAAGTACGTTACCTTAGAGTGAGGGATGAAAACTTGGCACAACAAAAACAAAACACGCTAGAAAAAGATACAATACAAATAATTGCCACATTTGAACATTCCCCTTTTGTAGAGATGGCTATCCATGATATGGAGACGATAGGAATACGATCGAAAGATATTGTTGCATTGCCGCTAGAAAACATTGAATCCGATACATATATAATTGACTCCCTTCATCGGGTTGATGGTAGAAGTGTGCTGGACGGAGCGATGGTGAGCGGAACAATTTTTATGCTTTTAGGAACGATATATGGTTTCATATGGTACTGGGGCCCAGTTATTTGGGGTTTAATAGGCTTAGTTGGTGGTTTCTTCTTAGGATTAATAATCGAACTAGCTTTACAAAAAAATAAAATAAAGCTTACAGCGAGTCGTAAGAATGAGGTTTTTATGCAGGTAACATGTAATACCGCTATGAAGGAGCAAATGATTAAAGTTCTAAAATCAAGAAAGGCTAATGGATACGTAATTATGCCGCAGCGAGTAACATCTGATATATAGCTTCTATGAAAGATTCATTTAGCATGTCAAATATGATAATATATTTGGGTATTTATGTTAAAATAGTAATAGAGATAATACAGTGATTGTGAAATTTTACACTTCAACTAACGTGACAGGATACTTGAATAAGAGGAATACTATTCGCTTCATAGAATAGTATTTATTGTTAGTTAAGAATAGAAAGGTGAGATGAGAATGGGGCAAATTAAAATATATGGAGTAAAAGACAAGTTAAATCCAATTAAGGAAAGAGTATCGGATGTTATTCATTCGTGTATGGTGGAAACACTTCAATTTCCACCTGATAAGAAATTCCATCGTTTTTTTCCTATGGATAAAGAAAATTTTTATTATGCAAGCGGAAGAACCGAAGCATATACCGTGATAGAGGTTAGTATGTTTGAAGGTAGAACGATAGAAGTTAAAAAGCAGTTAATAAATTTATTATTTGAACGAATTAAAATGGAATTGAATATATCTCCTCAAGATATTGAAATAACAATTTTTGAAACACCGAAGAATAATTGGGGAATCAGAGGATTACCAGCGGATGAGTTAACGTTAAATTATAAAGTTAATATTTAAGTTTTTTTATTGCTATGATAGGAATGGTGTTTAGTATGTATGATAATGAAACATCTGTGTCAAGTCTTGTTAGTGGTCCAGGCGTGATTGGGTCTCTGTCTTTTACTGGCAGATGGTTAGTAGGTTCTACACCAGCAAAACGGGTGCCGAGTCATGGCACAGATATGTTTGGGGTAGGTTATGCTATTGACTTTATTGCAGTGGATGAGCAAAATCGATCAAGTTCTTCGACAAGTTGGCGTACACTTTTAGGTACCGAGTCTCCTGAAATATTCTATGCATTTGGTCTGCCAGTTGTCTCACCTGTTTCTGGAAAAGTAGTCAGCATTCATAATGGCAAACCCGATCATGAAGCACGGCGTTCCATTCTTACATTAATACCTTATATGTTGGGACAAGGTAATAGAATTCGTAGGGGACCGGAAACGATTGTTGGAAATTACGCAATAATTGCACCAGACGATTCTGATGTATTTATTGCCATTGTTCACTTACAGTTAGATTCACTTGTAGTGGAAGAGGGGCAGTATGTATCAGAAGGGCAACATATCGCTAATTGTGGGAATTCAGGAAACTCAACGCAACCTCATATCCATATTCAAGCAATGAATAGTACAGACTTTTCTATTACAAAAGGCGTCCAGTTATACTTCCGTGAATTTTCCCAGTGGAAAAAAGGAGAAAGTGAGCTTAAGACTCGTGAGAATGCTTTTCCAGACGCTGACACTATTGTCAGTCCTAAGTAAATCATCAGAATAATGATCGTTAGTAGCAACTACTGGAAAAGAAGATATAGTTATCTCAAAACATTTATGATCAACATCGTGACCTTATAGGTAAATACGGTTGACTAATACGTGCTATTCCACAAGAAAAAGCAGGTTCCTCATATATTTTGAACGAACAGCGATGTTGTAAAAAGGCATTGCTTTTTCTGTTTTTATGTAAAAAATTGATAATAATAACACTTAAATTAATGAGTAGGTTAACACACGAACTAAATGTCGATTTAAAGATCCAAAATATACATTGGAAATAACTAAAATTAGTGAATTCATAGTACATTCCCTTTATAAATGCATAAGCTGATTTTATAGAATTTATAAAGGGGTTGAGAAAAATTTACTATGTTCCTTACACGTATCCATGGCAATATCACTATCCTTATTATGCAAACGCACCAATGAATGATCATGGAAGACAGTATATTTACGGAGCTTTACCTAATGAGGTGGAGCATGCAAATGGTTTTAAGGATTTTCGATCTTCCAATGGTAAGGCTCCTATTTCTTTAGGAGACTATGGACCAAATCCATTTGTGATAGATATTAACGAAGCAACGAAGCAAAACGAAACGTTTCGTACTGCTTTGTGGACGGGTGAACATCTGCAAGTTACTTTAATGCGAATAAATGTTGGAGAAGATATTGGTTTGGAGATGCATCCTAATGTTGATCAATTCTTACGTATAGAACAAGGTCAAGGAATTGTTAAAATGGGTAAAAATAAAAATGATTTAAACTTTGAAAGAAAAGTCAAAGATGATTTTGCAATCGTGATACCAGCTGGATATTGGCATAATCTAACCAATACAGGCAATACTCCTTTAAAACTTTACTCAATTTACGCGCCACCTAATCATCCATTCGGTACTGTACATGTCACCAAAGCAGATGTAGTGGCCACGGAGGAAGGTCATGGTAACGATAATACAAATGTATTCGGTAAGACCCCGGATGAATGGGTAAAGTACACAGGATTTCTAGTTGGAGAAGGGCTAGAGGACGTTAAAAGAGGTATTAATGCTACACATATACTTCAGGAATTTATCCTAATGGGAGTGCTCGTCGGCAAAGGCTATTCTCCTGAAAAGGCATATGAAACTGTTGAAGAATGGGAACGCACAGGTGAATCTCAACTTCTTCAGCAAAGTAAAAATATGTAGAATTAGAATGTGAATAAGGCGTTGAAAAATATTTAAAATTTAACTAAGGGATTGTCAACGTGACAATCCTTTTTAGTGCTTTCATCTAGGGTGCCAATCAGTTTAGATGTCGCTAAACCTCAAAATTTTTTTGCCGATCATTCTTATTAAGAACATAGTAATGTGGCATAACCTAGTAGGATTTAATTGAACAAGAAGTTGTCGATTTGGCTACTCCTAATTTGTTAAATAATGGTTATATATGTTATGATATATTGGTAAGAAGGTGAGATATGGAGGGGATAGAATTGGAAGCAATATACCTTGTTTCTTTGATCGGATATGTCATAATAACTGCTATTATAGTTTATCGTTTATTTAAAACAAATAAGGATAATGCTGTTCTAATTTTAATTAGCATCATTCTTCTCATTATGACCAAGGGTTTTTATTTAATTACAACTATTGGATATGTCATTGTGATAATATTAATTATCGTAAATTACAAAAAAAGAGACAAATAAAGCGTTAGTAAAACAATATGAATAGTTAAAAAGCCAAAATATGATGGATATTTTGGCTTTTGTTATTTCTATAAAACCATGACTATGATTGATAAATATCTTCTTTTTTGTCCTCCTTTTGGCATGTATTTATCGTTAGGATTATCATTTGCGGTTCAAGTTGTTGAAATGTTAGTTATCAAGAAAAAGAAACATTTTATACTATTACTATTTGGAACAATCTTACTTCTGGCTTTATCTGGATTTATGTTGTGGTTTGAAACCGTGTAATTTTAAATAAGTGAGTTGCTGGCCAGATTGATTGAATAGCAAGTTCTCTATATTTTGAAATTAGGTTGGATATTTATGTTAAAATAAGAATAGAAAAAATTAAGATTTTTTAAATAAACGAGTACTTTAAAGAAATAGTATACGAGCATTTTTCATCAACTAAACCAGCTAATAGTTTGTCAACAACGGCTCAGGTGGAATATTCGGGAGGAGCATTACCTCGATATTATCTAAGAATTCATTAAAAGACTACTAAATGTATTGTTCCATCATTCAGTTAATTGCATATAGACTATTTAGGAATCTGGTACTTTAACAATCAATTAGAGATATGGGGAAAAATATGCTAAAGGGGGCACATAATGAAGGATATTTTTAATCAATCGCACGCAGAGGAAATCTTAAACCGAATTGACACTCTAAGCTCAAATTCAAAATCGCAATGGGGTAAGATGGATGTTGCTCAAATGTTGGCACATTGTTCATCCTTTCAAGACATTGCAATGGGAAATACTTTACCTTCTAGAGGTTGGTTAGGGGTATTAATTGGGAAGTTTGTGAAACCAGTTTTTTATAATGACAAGCCATTCGCCAAAAATATGTCAACAATTCCTACCATTTTGATTGTAGATAAAAAAGAGTTTGAAACAGAAAAGTTAAAACTAAAACAAAAAATTGTATCATTTCAAAATAGTGGTCCTCAGAAGTGTACAAATCATCCACATCCTTTTTTCGGTAAACTTAATTCCGAGCAATGGGGAAAAGGAATTTATAAGCACCTTGACCATCATTTAAAACAGTTTGGTGTATAGTAAACCAAACTGATAACTTTTACTAACCGGTGCGTTATTTCAACATAAACATGTTTCATGTTAGATGTCGATCACACTAACCTCTATGTAGTTTACAAGTAAGTTTGAAGGTATAAAAACCAATTAAACACCCGATGAAATTTAGAATTATCTTGTCTATATCGAATACCCCTAATTTAGTCAGGTACTGGGTTAATTCGATTGCAAAACTTAGAATGATTGAAGTAGAAATTATTTGAGTAAATCGTTTGAAATTGTTAAAAGTAAGGGGAAGTAAAAATCCAAGTGGTATAAACATCAGAACGTTTCCTATTGTGTTATAAAACCAAGTATCGAAATTATAATGATGAAAATTTAATATGTAAGTAAATATGGTTTTGAATGGAGTAATGTTATGAGATACATCAATATAATCAGTCTGAACTCTTGGAGAATACCAGCTTATTCCTAAAAAACTTATGATAAACAAAATAAAAATATACAAAGCAAAAGCTATATTAAATGCGCTTTGAAACGTATCATTTTCAACATATATAACCTTCATATTTGGTTCCCTCTTTTCCTTTTTATAGTTCTATGAAGTTTATGAAGGAATTAGTGCTTGTATGAAAAGGATGCAAATTCTGAGAGAATGACGAAATAAATAGTCGATACTATTCAACTATAGGGGTAATTTACTTAATTAAGAAATTAGTGATAATTGGAAAAACAATTGGAGGGATGAGTTGTGAAGTCGATCAAGGTTTATCATTATGATGCGTTTAGTAAAGAAGCTAATCAGGGAAATCCTGCGGGAGTAGTGTTGAATGGTGATGAATTGACTGATGCCCAAATGCAGGAAATTGCTTTCAAAGTAGGGTTTAATGAGACTGCTTTTCCAGTTAAATCGGAGGTAGCGGATCTTAGAATACGATTTTTTACACCAGGGCATGAAATGAATTTATGTGGTCATGCAACAATGGCAACTGTTTATGCTTTAAAAAGTAAAGGAATATTAGGAGATAAAACAGAGTTAACAATTGAATCAAACGCGGGCATTCTCCCGATTAAAATTAACATTTCTGTTGATAGTGAGATATTTATAACAATGAAACAGGCTTCTCCTCAATTCAAGGTGTTTTCGGGTTCAAAAGAAGATTTAGCCAACTCAATCGGACTAAAAGAAGCAGACCTTGATGCTGATTTACCGATACTCTATGGAAGTACAGGTGTTTGGACACTGTTAATACCGATAAAACAACTTGATAGTTTTAAAAAAATAGTGCCAAATAATAAGCAGTTTCCAAAAATATTAAAGGAAATGCCTAAATCATCTGTTCATCCTTTTTGTTTGGAAACCTATGATTCTAGTGCTGATATGCATGCTCGACACTTCTCCTCACCATATTCAGGTACGATTGAAGACGCAGTTACTGGTACTGCTTCTGGGGTAATGGGTGCATTTTATGCCACATACATAAATAACAATTTTAAAGAACCATTAAATCTAATCGTTGAGCAAGGTCATGAAATTGAAAAAGATGGTCGGGTAATGGTACAAGTTTCTAAGAATGAAGATAAACATGACGTAGAGATTACTGGAAATGCAGTTTATGTTAAAGCGTTCGATGTTTTATTAGAAGACTAATAGTTTGTGAGAAAGTGTAATTAAACAATAGGAGCCATACATTAACTAACGGACCAGTTTTTTTAATAGTGAAACTATAATTTTTCTAATGCGTATATAAGACACAGGTATTACTATAACTAATACTTTAATGCAATAAGATTGTACTATAGAAGGAGATAACGATATGGAATTTGATTCAATTTGGCTAGCTCTAGGAATTGCTGCTGCAGGCTATTTTATTGGTAACGGACTCAAAAATTTTAATAATCCAACTGCTAATAGTTTTAGTGAGATCTTTGATGAGGAAGAACACGAACTGATTATGGAAGTTGATGTGCATGACTTTATGGGTATATCACAAGAAGATGCAAAACATCTAATTAAGGAACACCCAGACATTCCACATATTATTATAAATTATAAGGTGTACTACCCAAGAGCCAAATTACGTGAATGGTTAGAAAATCAGGGAGAGAAAAGCAATGATAGTTAGAGAAATAACAATATCAGATTCGGAAAAACTAGCAAAGCTTACAAATGAAGTTGAGAAAAGTTCGAAGTATATGCTTTGGGAAGCTGGAGAAAGAAATATTCAAACGGATAACCAAAAAGAAATGATTAAGAGTATGAAAGCTGCTGGGAATTCTACTATACTCGTGGCCGAAAAGGATAATGGATTAGTTGGATTCCTTTTTGCAATAGGCGGAAATGCACGGAGAAATAGGCATTCAACATACATTGTCATTGGTATTTTAAAAGGATATAGAGGACAAGGAATTGGAATAGAGTTGTTTAATAAGTTGGTGCATTGGGCTGAGAATAATAACGTTAGTAGATTAGAGTTAACTGTCGTCACAAAGAATGAAGCAGGTTTATCCTTATATAAAAAAGTTGGATTTGAAATAGAAGGGACTAAAAGAAATGCACTATTTATTGATGGTGCATTTGTTGATGAATACTATATGTCGAAAATCTTGTGATTTTTGTACAACTAAATAGATCGAGGAAGTTTAAAAAGAGATATAAAATCACATGAAATCCAAAGAAGGTGTAAAACATATTTGACACTTTCTTTGGATTATTTTATTATAGAAGTGTAAAAGTCTTTTTACACCTAAGGTAAATGGCGGTGGTATATGAAATGGAAAACAGAATGAAAGAATACCGAGAAAAGAACAGTTATTCACAAGGTAAATTAGCAGAGTTATGTAATGTAAGTAGGCAGACGATCAACGCAATCGAAAACAATAAATACGATCCAAGTTTACAATTGGCATTTGATATAGCGATGTATTTAGAAATCACTATGGAGGATTTATTTATACCATTGGGGAATGGAGGGAAAAAGAGTGGTTAAATCAAAAAAAATCATTGTTGTCATAACTTTTATTTTATTTTGTACACTTGCAGGATTCACCATATACAAATGGGTGCGATTTGGAACTATAGATGGAGGTTCAATATTTTTTAGTTTTATTTCTTTAGCATACTTTATTAATTCTATTACTTGGGGCGACCCCGAAGGTCCTGAAGATAAGGACGAATTAGACAAGTATATTGAAACCCAAAGTGCAAAGATTGGTTACTTTGTATTAATGATATTATCTGGTTCAATTCTGTTTATCTCAGAAGGAGTATCTGAATTGAATGATATTGAGAATTATCCTTTGCTTATTGTGGTCTGTCTTACATTTGTGACGCTTCCAATTACAGAGTTTATTTATGCAAGAAAGTATAAATAGTTTAGAATGAGGTCGTCGATTAAGGCGATCTCTTTTGGGATTTTATGTTAAAATAAACATGTGAATAGTTATATTTAAATTAGCGAAAGCAGCCTTCTCCAATTAAAGTAACAGTTACTGAGACGCAATTTGACTGCTGTTTTTCTGATAATCAAACGGATCAAGATTCTGAAATTAGGGGTAAAAGATGAAAAAGAATATTTCGTTAATCTTAATTTTACATAGTATTTTTTGGCTAGGTATGATAATTACGGTATTTATAATGTATAAGGGTATAGATACTTTGCTATCTATTACATTTATTATTGGATATGTCATTTATCTTCTTCTGCTTGCAATGTTCTTTATATATATAGTGACTGCGAATACAAGGAGGTTAAATTGGATTCAAATAAGAAAGAGACTTTTTACGTTTATGGCTTGGTTTATTTCTTTCAGTACAGTACATTATCTTATCGATTATTTTTTTAGACAATCGGGAATAAATTTGTATGATTTCGCTATTCCCTTTGGTTTATCACTTGGACTGGCTTTCTCTGATTTAATGACTTTCAACAAAAAGTCTAAGACATAATGTTTTGAGGAAATAAAATCCTTTTCTGATCTAAGGATTAATGCGGATAGTAACAGTAAAGCAAACAACTTTTATAAACCTAAGGTGTTTCATGCATTCTTATTTGTATTTCAATATGTGCTTAAATTGCTTGAGACACCTATCTCTATCTAAAGCAGATGCAGTTAATTCATATTAATGAGCTATATGAGGGGGATTTATGTTTGAAATAATTGCTTTCGAAATGCACTATGTTGGAGGAAGAGTAGAGTCGGAATTGAGCTTAATCGCATATTCAGATGAATTTTATGATACTTACCAGAAAATATATAACGCGTGTTTTTACGATATGAGAAAAGCATTAGATATAAAACCGTATAATTTCTATTCTTCAAAAGAACAGATTACTGATAAGAAAGATAATATATATCTATTGATACAAAATGAAAAACTAATCGGTTCAGTTGCTTGTTATAGCAATGAAATTGATGACCTCATTGTAAATAAAGCGTTTCAAGGTCAGGGGTATGGAACAGAACTAGTTTTTTGGGCAATAAATCATCTTCAGAATACTGCTAATGAATTACCAATAAAATTGCATGTATCTAAATGGAATGAAAATGCTTTAAGTTTGTACGAGAAAAACAACTTTAAATGCACAAAGGTTGAAAAAATAAGATAAGTACTACGAGGATAAGACAAGATATTTCTCAACATTCCAATATTGTTATTTAGTATATTCTTTACCCAATAATCTAGATGAGTATATGAAATAAGCTAGTGGGTGTTTTTCATTAATAAGCGAATGCAAACAAAACTAACTATCGAAGCAGGTTAGTACAGTACACAAGCAAACAAGAAAATTAAGAGGTGTTTGTAGATGACAAAAATTAATACTAACTCAATGATATTGGATAAATATAATGTTACTAAATCAGATCTTTTAGGTTCCGGGATGGAAGCCGATGTTTATGCTTATGACACTAATGAAATATTAAAATTGTATAATGATATGTCCGATATAAGTAAGCAAAATAGCCTGAAGACTTTCTACTCTAATCTTAATTCAAGTTCTTTGAGCTATGAGCTTCCTTATATTTACGATACATTTGTGGAAAGCAATACTTTAGTTACTATTGAAAAACGAATTCAGGGTAGTAATTTACAAAGTGTATTCTCGGACATGAATTATACCGAACAAAATAAGATGATGGAAACATATCTTAATGCAACTATCGAATTAAAATCTGTAAAAATAAAATATAATCTTGAAGGTTTTACTCTATTCAATGATAATCAGGTTCCTTTAGTGAAAATAAATAGTTGGTTTGATTTATTGAAAGAATTAATTTTAAAAAAACAAAAGGTATTAGAGCCTTATTTCAAAGAAGATGTCGTGAATTACGATGCAAAAGTTGACCAATTAGTAGAAAAATTGTCATCGGGTTATGAAGGTGAATACGCTCTAATTCATGGCGATTTTTATCCGGGGAATTTAATGGTTAATAAGAGTGGTTTGGTTACAGGTTTAATTGACTTTGGATTGATGACAATGTACGGTGACAACTTATTTGATATTGCAATAGGATGGGTATGTTTTGATATGTATAATGAGTTAAATGCAAATATATATGAGAGATACTTAAACATAATTATTTCTACATTAGGCGAAGATGTTAGAAAAAGATTATATTTCTATGTTTTGATATATAGCTATATTTCCGCTAATTTTTATTCGCGCAATTGCAAAGATGGGCATTATCAATGGTGTGTTAAAAACTTAAATAACAAACTTTATTGGGAGGCTCTTTAAGAATTAAAATTACAAAAGTGTGCAAGTAATTAAGATCTTATTATAGAACGAGTATGATTATTCAATAAGAGAAGTCGCCTCTTCTGCTTAATAAGCATAACTAGAAATACAATTAATTTATAGTTAAGGAGAGAAACCATGCACATATCAAGCGGGGAATTGGCAAAGCGATTCAAGGTTTCAATTAGGACAATTAGATATTACGATCAGATCGGCCTTGTTCATCCATCAAAACTAGGCGAGGGAGGTAAACGGTTCTATTCTGCAGAAGATTGTTTAATTTTCGAAAAAGTTATTCTACTTAAATCACTTGCTCTTCCACTCGAAGAAATAAAAAGGATTGTAAAAGACGAATCAACAGAGACCATTCTATTAGCTCAAAAGTTACATCTAGAAGAGCAGTTAGTTAACACTCAAAAATCAATTGCACAAACAACTTCTTTGCTTCACATTCTTAAATTAGAAGGTACAATTAACTGGGAAGACCTAATCTCACTAATTGTCCCACCAGCACAGAATAAAACTTGGAGCTCCTTTTTCTCTATGGAAGAGCAAGAAACGTTACATGAGCGCTTACCGAAAATGAACCAGGATAATTTATCAACAAAAAAATGGATTAACCTAATTAAACGAATAGAACGATGCATACAGGAAGATATTGCTCCTGGGTCTGAACATGCTAAACTCATTATGGAAGACATGGAGATACTTTCAGAGGAAACGTTTCAAGGAGATCAAAAGCTGGTAAATAAATTCTGGGAAGTACGTCGTTCTCAAGAATCATCCAGTGATTTGAATCTATATCCTATAAGGCAGGAAATTATCGATTTTATCGAGAAGGCTGATACCATCATCCAAGAGCAGTAAGGATGATGGCAATTCCATTAAAAATACCATGTATAATGATTCCAGGGATGACAGAACCTGATTTTTCATATGTCCATGCAAAAATTAAGCCTGTTACAAAATTGACTGGCAATGTGTTGAAAGTTGGAATATGAACAATCGTAAAAATAATGGAACTGCCTAATATACCTAGAGTAATTCCGTATTTGCTACGTAAAAAACGGTAAAGAAATCCCCTATAAAATATTTCTTCGTATAATGGAGAAATAATCGCTGCTGATACAAATCCAATTAAGAAGTTAAATAGAGTCAGTCTAGACTGTAGACTCTCAGTCTTGCTATTCTCCGTTCCTACACCTATAAGCAACTCCATTACAATGACCAAAGCGACGCTTATTACAATTAATACTGCCGTCCAACCAATAATTGCTCCCCAGTATTTTTTTGAGAATTTTTTAAGACCGACATCTTTCCAACTAAGGCATTTTGGCTTAATTGCAATGATATATAGCCCAAACATAAAAATTAAAGACATACTCAGTCCAACTAATGTTCCCGAGTAAAGATCATTTTGTAAAACATCTGACAAATATCCTTTTAACAGATGTTCTAAAAAAATGGGAACTATCACTAACACTAATATAAGTAGTTTAAATAGTTCTTTCCAGGTCCACGGTGATTTTAGAAAGAACAATTCGCGATTATTCATGTAAACTACCTCCTTACTTTACAGGATAATAGATGACGTTACGTCACCTGCAAGTGTTTTTTAATAAATACTTATAGAAACTAAATCCTATATTTCAAGGAACTAGACAAGCAAGGTATAAGACAGGTTTTAGTGACGACAGATAGAGGTTACTATGATTTTATATAAAAAGGAGGAGTGAATTTATGAAAAGAACCATAATTGGCGGATTTGTAATGTTAGGTGGTTTATTAACCATAGTAACAATTATTTTATCTGGAACTATATATGCAACCCATATTACAGAATGGTCTGGTAAGTCAAAGTTATGGCATGTAATCTTTGGTGCGAAACAATATGGAGATGAAGTTGTACAGTCATTATTCTTAGGATTTCCATTCATATTAGGAGTTATTTTCACATTTTCAGGTCTAATTATCTTAGGTGTAGAATATTATAAAACTTTTGAAAAACAAGATTAAGTAAATTTATCAAATAATAATGGGAGTGATTTTTAAATAAAAGGAGACAGACAAATGGTACTTGAAACTGATAGATTAAAAATCATATCTTGTACAGTAGAAACAGTTCAAATTACTTTAAACCAAAACTATAATAATGGACCTGAAATCTCCAACTATTTGCAGCAGTTAAATATTTACCCTTCTTTACTAAACTGGGGGAGTTGGATGGTTGTTCGTAAATCTGATGATCTAGTAATAGGTAATCTAGGTTTTAATGGGAAACCGGATGAAAATGGAGTAGTAGAAATTGGTTATGGTTTCCTTAAAGATTATTGCAATAATGGTTATGCTACGGAAGCTGCTGAAGTTTAATACAATGGGCTTTTAGTACATCTAAAGTGGAAAAAGTAATAGCTGATACTCTGCCAGACAATTATGGTTCTATTCGAGTTTCAGAAAAACTGGGTTTGAAAAAAGTCGGATATACAGGAAAAGTAATTGATTGGGAGTTATCTAATCAAAGTTGTTGATTAATACTTTAGTAGTGTGTATTTTTGCAGTGGTGATGAGTTTGTCTCGTTCAGAAGGTTTGCACATATAAAACTCCTTTTAATGATGAGAGTTTTTTCTTATAGCAAAATCGTGAATTGGTTCATCGAAAATAATAGATGCAAGATTTTAACAAGGGATTGTCAATTACGACAATTCTATTTTTTATAGTTAAATATTATAATGGAATTTTATGTTAAAATAAAAATATGAATAGATGTATTTAAATTAATGAAGCAATTTAGTAGCAGTAGAATTAATGTTAAAGGAGGGAATAAGAATGAATATAAGACTTACTGAAGCAAAGCATTTTGAGCAATTTATAAAATGAGATGGGATTTTACAATTGAATTTGATGAAAGTGAAAAGTTACTCAGACTCCATTTAATCATTTTGAAAAAGAATGCCAGTCCTTTTAGAGAATGCACGTAATAGTGGTCAATGGTTTATCTGGGTTGCCGAGGAAAATGGAGAAATTGTATCACATATATTCATAGAATTAATACATAAAGTACCACGCCCAGGCAGAGTAATATATCCATTTGTCTATATGACTAACGTATTTACTAGTAAAGAATATAGAAACAAGGGTATTGGGAGCAAGCTTCGTAGATATGATACAGAGATTAATATAAGGGTTGCTTTAATGGAATAATAATACACTAAAAAAGGGGATTACACGATGGAATTTGATTTAATTTGGCTAGCTCTAGGAATTGCTGCTGCAGGTTTTTTTATAGGTTACGGACTGATAAATTTTAATAATCCGAATGCTAAAAGTTTTAGTGAGATCTTTGAAGAGGAAGAACACGAACTGATAACGGAAAATGATGTGCATGACTTTATGGGCATATCAAAAGAAGATGCAAAATATCTAATTAAGGAACACCCAGACGTTCCACATATTGTTATAAATAATAAGGTATATTACCCAAGAGCTAAATTACGTGAATGGTTAGAAAATCCTGGAGAGTAAACATATTTTCAGGCATTATTGCTAGCTATACTATTATCTGGTGCGATTGTTCCACAAGAAAGTAAGCGCTACTTTTTGCTGAAGAAGCAGAAGAGTTGAAGTGATTAGAAAATAGAAAGACCAAAGGGGTATGAAAAGTGAACAATGTACATGTTTCAAATAATATTGATATCAAGAGTAATAGAAAATCTATTGTTTCATTGGTTCTTGGTATTATTGAAATAGTTTATGGCTTCTTGGGGTTGAAAGAAGTAAATCGTTTAAAACAAAATGGAAAAAGGCTATAACAGCTATTATCTGTTGTCTTCTTGGGATTTTCTTGACTTTTATATTTTCCATAATACATTGGTATGCACTATTCCATTATGGGTTTAGGAGGAAGTTCAATTGAAATTTTTATTTTTAGTTGAACCTAAACACATTGATAGTGTGAAATTCAAACGTATTGGCTGGGGAAAGAAATGTGTAATTGTAAAAAATAATACAGGCTTAAATTTTAGAATTTCTAATTTTGACCCAGAAATTATTTATAATGATTTGCTTGCTTTCGCTAACGCGTATAGTATTCCAATAACAAAAACAAAGGATTATTTAATTTTGGAAAGATTAAAATAGTAGATGCGAGTGTTCAATTAAAAAAAGCAAGTGTTGTTGACATTGGATTTGGATATGAAAAAATAATTTGCAATAGACTTTGGTGAAATACTACATAGAGAAATTTGAACAGAAGATGTAGATGCTATTTGACTCTTGCGTTACTACTGAAAAATCAGTCCCGAGAAATTGGTTTCCGAAATGATTAGAGGGATTAATAATACTTTGTTTAGCTTCTGTAGGAGGGAAACAAGGCCAATTTTAGCTGCGCTTGGTGCGGTTGTAACAGTTACGGATATATCTAAAAAGCAATTGGCACAAGATAAAAGAGATTTAATCGTGAAAGTGATGTAACACAGAATAACGTTAGAAAGTTTGAAAAGAGATACAGGAAAGCAGAAGATCATTAATATGAGAATAGTTTCACCAATAGAAAAAGCCGATTTAGTAATTCAGAGTTCAACTAACATAAAAAGTTTGTAAAGTTTTACAATTAAACTAACAAGTGCATTTTGGAAGAAGTTAGAACACATTATCTCTGGTAGAGGAGGATATTCCTTTGGTTAAAGTTTTGGAAAACACATATGAATTATCAATAGCGGTACTACTATTATGTTCACTTTTTCATGTAAGACATTTGAAAAAGACGAAGCGCAAAAGAAAATTAACCACTTTTGAATTTGCAATGTATCTACTAACACAAATTGCTATAGTATTATGGATCGGTAGTTTTGTCCTTCTTAGATATGGAAGATAAAGAGTATTGTTAATTGTGCTATCGGTTTTGCTCCTTTAACAAGGCGAATGTATGCTTGTTCCATTAACGTAGCAGGTGTGTGAAAAAGGTTATTAAACTTATAATTAAGAGGTGAGAGATACTATGATAAAAAGTAAAGTGGCATTGATTAGTTCAGTTATTATTTTAGGTTTATGTATGGTTTTATTTTTAACATTTCCTAATAATGTAATGTTTGATGCACGTACTACCTTTATGTTGTTTCCAATCAGCGATAATGATGGGTATAATTTGCTCGGTATAATTGGTGCAATTTTATTTATAGTTGCCATGATATTACTTGCCATAGGCTTGGAGAAGTATCGCGTCAGAACAATAATTGTAGTTGTAATACTATATTCAATTTTACCAACGGTCCTAATTACGATCTACCAAGAGACATTTGCAAGTGGTATTGAAGCAATTTCATACGATGGTGAGGGGAATTGCGATTTTAATTATGTGAGCAAAGACTTATTGGATGCGGAATGCAATCTTGTATTACAGAATAAAAGTAATGAAGCTGTGACATTTGAATTAGAATTTTTAGATACCTTTTATAGGGAAGATGAAGGACGAATGGCGTCTCTAATGAATATAGCTGGACCATATAGTATTACAATAGAAGCTAATCAAGAAAAAAATATTAATTTAAAGAAATCACTCGATGTATCAGATGTTCCAAAACATTTTGAAGGAGCAACATCTTATGGTATTCATATTAAGTTAATAGAGGAAGAAACTGAACGTATTTTATAGTTAGGGAGAATAAGGTTTATTTAATGAAATTAGTCCGTCGTATATTTGTAAATTGAACGTCTCGGCATTGTACCTTGTTTTAAAAAATGTGCAACTATACAACTAACGGGTTTAAGAGTTTGACAAGAGGTCGTCAATTACGACGATCATATTTATGTATTTTTATAATTTTGGGGTTTTATGTTAAATAAACATATGAACAGTTTTACTTAAATTAACGTCGCAGGGTAGTGGAAGAAGAAAGGGGAGATTTTTCTTGGGAAAAGTTAAAACCCATCCAATAATAATAATTTCTTTAATAGTGAGTTCTATTTCAATGGCACTATATGCATACCGAAACTATACTAATCAGGAGATAGGCAATGTGGTAGTATTTGCATTGTTATTTATATTTTTCATCGGACTGGTCATTCATAGTATTATAAGGAATAAAAAAATAAATAATGAAAATGCCAAATGATTTCAATAACCTTTAGAAACCTTCTCCCAGAGCTTTCTGGATTAAGATGGACTAGTAAGTTATATTCTTTAGAATTTGAGATTAGATGGGAATTAGAACATATTTAAAAGATATATTCAATTAGAGGGTTCAAGAGTAGAACAAGTAGTTTTAGAGCGATAGTTCCTAAGCTTTTTAATGTAACGGTAAGGTTGATTAAATTACTTGATTTGGGCAGTCTGTTATCTGTATTTAAGAGCCATTGAATCTAGTGGTATAAAAAAGGGGTAAAAGTAGTGAATGATTTTTTTAAAGCATTAACATATGTAAATGAAAATTTTTATGAACCAAATAACTTCTTTATAGAAGCTATCGAAGAAGAAACTCAAAATTCAGATTATGGGGCTGGTATATATCAACTAAATTCGAAATCGGTTAGATTTAGAGTCGCAAAGAAAACACCTACTAAGATAGGTCAGTTTGTTGCCTTTTGGGAAAAGGATAGGAATTATAAAAACCAAGCCTTTTCATATGAAAAAGCTACTGATTTATTGGTTATCAATACCTTTACTGGTGAAGGTAATTTTGGACAATTTATTTTCCCAAAAGAAGTTCTTGTAAAAAGAAATATCCTTAAAACAGCCACTACAAAAGGAAAAATGGCAATTAGAGTTTACCCTAGATGGGAAAAACCAACTAGCAAGCAGGCTATCGAAACACAAAAATGGCAATTAGAATACTTTGTTGAGGTGGATAATTCAAATATTTTACCATTGCAAGAGCTATTAAAGCTATATTCTAACTAAAATCAGATAGTCCTAAGCTGCTAATAGTTTAGTGAAATCGAAATTAAAGTAACGGGTGTTAGAGTTTAACAAGAGGTCGTCAATTACGACGATCGTTTTTTTGTATTTAAATATTTACTTGGAATTTTATGTTAAAATAACTATGTGGATTGCTCTACTTAAATTAATGAAGCGGTTTAGCGTGAAAAAGGATAGTAGGTAAATTACAATCAAAGAAATAAAATTGAAAGGCATTAACACAGAAAGCAGATTTAAAAAGTAGAATATTTATCAATCAAACTAATGATAAATATTGGAGTAATTAAAAAGTTACAGTTCAACTAACAAGGGCGTTAGTTTTATTAAATTAAGCAAGGTTTGTATTGGTAAATTTTATCAGAATTAGTATTGAGGGGAAAAGAGGATGGATAAATGATATTTTTAGAGAAAATTATTGTTTCAGTACTTTCTGCACTAATTCTTTGTCCATCCAACCAAATAACAAGCGAACGATCCAAAGATCGTTCGCTCTTCTCGCATCACGCTATTTTAATTGGTGTATCTTTTACTATTTTGTAAACTAATATAGTGGATAACGACGCTATAACGATGGATCCTACAATCGCAATTGCAACAGGAGGTACTGGAATACTTAAGCTAAATAATCCCATAACCGGTTTAGGGGTGTTGAACGCCCATAATAAATCATTTAAAGATACTATTACAAGAGCAACCACGATGGAAACAAAACCGCCTATACCTCCATAACGATAAAATCCTAACCCAACTAACCATCCAGCTATAAAATAGATCATGATTACGAGGGTATAAGAAACTATAGTCACTAGCCAACTGTTTACCTCAAAGGATGATAATACCACATCTTTGAAAACATTTATTTTAAATAAGCTTATTAACCAAGTTAGAATCGTTGTAATACCTATGATAGTAATTGCTAATCCGATGGATGACAGGATTGCTCCTTGAAAGTACGATTTTCTAGTAATACCATGTTTCACATACATTGGTAGGAATGCTAAGCTTGAAAGAATCCCGCAAATGAGTATAAAGATCGTTGCTGATTGAAAAGTAAAGGTGAGTAGCGACATCGATCTTATTTCTGGTTCATCCAGGAACCAAACAGTTACAAAGTAAAAAACGTAAACAATTGGCAAGCACCACGCTACCCATTTCATTTGTATTCCGTATAGGTCAAACGCTATTTTCTTTCCCATTTTGTTCATTTTAATTTCCCTCCTTTGTTAACTGAATAAACAAATCATGAAGTGAGACATTCCCTATTTCTAAACCTTTTCGTTTTACAGCAGCTTCTTTTTCTTTTGTTAAATCTCCGTAAACCATCACTGATTTTGTTCCCCCGAGCTGTTGTTCACTTAATACATTAAGGCCAACGACTACTTCTTCTACATCTTTAATCGCACCTGTCAAAGAGAATCCCTTTTGTAAGAGAGTACCCATATCCTCTTGAATCACTAATTCTCCTTTGTCAATAATAAGAACTTCGTCAAACAAGTATTCCATTTCTGATACTAAGTGGGTAGATAAAATGAAAAGTCTAGGGTGACGCGCTTGCTCTTCTAATATTTCCTTATAAAAAATTTCTCGAGTTGGAGCATCCATTCCTAGGTACGCCTCATCGAAAATGGTGACTGGCGTTCTATTTGCTAATCCGATTGTTACATTAAAAGCAGACTGCATTCCCGTTGATAACTTCCTTAGTGATTTATTTGTTGGCAGACGGAATAATTCTACCAATTGTTCAGCATATTTTCGATCAAAGGTAGGACGATAGCGCTCTGCAAGTTCAAAAAATTGAATAATAGTGTCATATTCGTCTTTATAGTCTGTTTGGTGAACGAACGTAACTTGAGCCATTGCTTTCTCATTTTCAAAAGTACTTTCTCCATCTATTTTTATTTCCCCACTCGTCGCCTTTCTATATGAAGCTAATAATGAGAGTAGACTTGTTTTCCCAGCGCCATTTCTACCGATTAATCCGTAGATTTTCCCGTTTTCCAACGTAAAGTTAATATCACGCAATGCTTCAAATTCTTTATAAGAAACACTTATATTCTTTGCCTCCACTTTTCTAGTCATCTTCCACACTCCCTTTCAATTTCTCCATAATTTTTACGATTTCATTGTCAGGTAACTGCAATTTTCTCGCTTCTTTTAACATCGGTAGAACAAATTCCTCAGCAAAACCATCTCTTCGTTGTAGCACCAATTTATCTTTCGCCCCTTCCGCCACAAACATTCCAACACCCCTCTTTTTATAAATGATCTCTTCTTCCACTAGGAGATTAATTCCTTTGGAGACAGTAATGTGATTCACCTTATAAAACTGAACGAGCTGGTTTGTCGATGGGATTTGGTCATGCGCTTTTAGTTGATCATTAATGATCTGGTCTTCAATCACTTCTTTTATTTGAATGAATATAGGTTTTTTATCATCTAAGGATTTACTCAATGTTTGGGTCACCTCCGCTCTTGGTTATATGGTTATATAGTTATGTATATAAGTATATGCGAAGTATTTATAATTTGTCAACGGTGGAAGGGGAGTTAATACAAGAATTAGTCTGTTTCATGTACATAGAAATAGCAGTTCAAAAATGAAGGGAGGTAGAAGAAAGACACTTACAATCAATTAGGAAGGGAATAAACCAGACCTTGTTAATGTTTTTACTATATGTGGTTCTCATCAGCTATACTAGGCGTTGCAGTGTTTTCAAAAGAAAATACTGACTGCAAGAATCTATGAATCTGAATTACTGGTGATTTTACTTTACATTTTAATAGCAATTCAAGAAAATATAGTAGGGGAGATTACAGACAATGAAATGTACCACCCTCGCCATACTATGAACCACTGAATGACAAAGAATGTACCGGTAAATGCCATGCGCTTACCAATGCATACCGTTGTGTAATTTCAATGAGTAAAATACAGAATAAGATGAATTTTTGTAATGGGTAGTTGACTTATACTACGCAATAATCAAACAAAATATGGCTTCTTATAGGTGATAAAGGATGATAATTCACTATAGGATATTTATTTAAGATTTATATAAGTTTGTGAAAAAGGACACTAAAGCAAGAGGTCGCTGGTTTTAAAATTATATAATTTATTTATTAGAAACTACCGATAATCTGATGACATGTAAACTTGTAATTTTACATACTTTAAAAATAAATGGTTTATTTAATCTTTTGTTGAGAAGCAATTAGCGATGACATTAAAACATCTGGAGAAGATAAACAGGAAAATAATCCTCTATGATTTACTTATTCTTAAAAAAAATCCAAGGGATCTATGATCTAATCGTTTCTCTTGACTTAAAGTGTACTTTAACTTGTATAGTTTGATACAAGGAGTTCCAACTAGGTAAATTCCTTAATCTGCAAAGATACCAGAAAGGATGAGCTACAAGTTGAAAACGAAAAAATTAGGTCAAAGCGATTTAGAAGTGTCAGCTATTGGATTAGGTTTGATGGGGATGTCACCACTGTACGGTCAAGTTAATGATGAGGAGTCTATTCGCACAATCCAACGCGCATTAGAATTAGGGGTTACATTGCTTGATACTGCCGATGTATATGGCAATGGACATAACGAGCAATTGCTTGGCAAAGCGTTGAAGGGCCGACGGGAACAAGCTGTTATTGCAAGCAAATTTGGGTTTAGCCCTAACTTTGAAGGCATCTTTGGCCATCCTGATCACGTTAAGGAGTCTATTGATAAAAGTCTTAAGCGGTTAGATGTTGACTATATCGATTTGTATTACCAGCACCGTGTCGATCCCAATATTCCTATCGAAGAAACAGTAGGAGCGATGGCGGATTTAGTACAGGCAGGAAAAGTTCGGGCTATCGGTTTGTCAGAAGCAACTCCTGAGCAAATCCGTCGAGCACATGCGACACATCCAATCACGGCTTTGCAAACCGAATATTCTCTATGGAGCCGTGAAGTGGAATCTGAAATCCTACCGACAGTCAACGAACTTGGTATTAGCTTTGTGGCGTATAGCCCTTTAAGCAGAGGGTTTTTATCAGGAGAGCTGAGCAAATTTGAAGATTTCGAAGAAACTGATGTGCGTAGAGGTCTTCCTCGTTTCCAACCAGAAAACTTCTCTAAAAATGTGGAATTAGTTGATAAGATTAAGGAAATGGCTTTGGAGCAAAATTGCACGCCTTCACAATTGGCAATTGCTTGGACTATGGCAAACGGAGCTTTGCCGATTCCAGGAACGAAACGCATCAAATATCTAGAAGAAAATGTAGGATCTTTGAATGTCGAACTGACTTCTGAAGATTTACAGCGCATCAATGCGATCATGCCAAATGATGCCGCGCTTGGAAGCCGTTATTAATAATTAATTGGATTAAGAAAAAACTCATTTTTCATTTGGTTGAGTTTTTTTCTTTGTCTTATTGCTGATAACAAGATTATTGAAGCTATGGAGTTGCTTTAGGATGAATATTTAAAACAGTAAGCATTTTTATACAATTATAGGAGATGATGCTTAACAAGACTTGTAATTTATTACAAAATGTGTTGTTGCGTAGTACAATCATACTTGTAATCAAGGATTTTAAGAGAAGGGCTGTTAGGTATCTTAAGGAATGTAATTAAGTTACAGAAGCGAAATAAGCACTCCCCAATAAAAGGGAGTGCTTTATCTTCTATTTTCGATTTGCTTAACCTTAATTATTGTCCACCTAAATATCCAACCGATAAAAATGTAAATAGGGAAGGAATATATGTATTTCCAGTTATAGACTTCATAAATTCCTAACCACTCCGTCAATGGTTCAAAAACAAAAGAAAAAATTAACGAAGCCATTGTCATAGCTGTTAAAAATGATTTCCAAGAATTAAAGAATTGGTAAATTACCATATAAATAATAGGTAGATGCACATGATGAATTTCAATTATTGGAGGTATCACTGGTATTATTTTGTCGGGATAAGACCATAAAACTAATGTAATACCGATTATATCTAAAATAAAAATTGTAGTTCCTATTATAAGACCAAACGCAGCAATTTCAATAATTCTTTTTTTATCGAGAACGATGAGCCATATTATAAAAAACATAATTGTAATGGCTAAAAGGAACCACCAATTAAAAGAAAATAAAGTATTAGTAAGCCAATAGTCTATAAGCATATCTTTAATTTGTCTGCGCTGTTCGATTATTTCATCCCAATTAGGACTTATCGAAAATAATAAATTGAAGGTTGTCACCAAAGCCATTATGTTAAATCTCCTTAAGAAATATTACTATATAAGTTATAATGGACTATTAACTGCTTATGCATACTTAAACGGGTACTTTTCTTTAAAAAGAACTACCAACAAAAGTTGTTGAGCAGTACAACGCTACTCGTGACTAAATGCTATTTATTCAAGACAGTCACTTTTTAGTGTGATCGTTTTGTCGCATTTGACGAATACTGCGCAGCAAAGATCTTTATTTTTAGAGTACATTGTGAGGAATGTACTTAAAAACTAAAGAAGTAAGTATATGAGATATTATAGATGGTGTTTTTTGTGAATAAGAAAGGACATTTGGTAGTCATTTCTATTATTGTTCTTTGAAAAATCATTAACCATTATATTTTAATTTAACTTTGTCTATGACAGCCTTAGAAATAACAGCCATTATAACTAGACTTATAAAAGACCAATTGGCATTCCAGCTTTTTTCGAGGTAGATGTTTACGGCTTTCATCATGGGAAGAGCGATGTAAGATATAAAAGCGGAAAATACGCCTAAAGCAATCAAAAATGATTTCCAGTTCTCATATCTGTCGTATGTTAATGTAAGTCCAATTGGAATGATAAAAAGATTAGCAGGTAACATTGTTGGGATAATCGGTTCAAGTTGTATTCGATAGTCATACCAATCCATTGTTGTTGCAAGATCATCTAAGTTTCTATTTAATATGTATATGATACCGAGATACGCAATGGAGGAGAGAAGTCTTTCTTTCTTGATAAATAAAAAGAATAGTACCAACATTATGATGCATGCAACAAGAAGCATCCACCATTGCCAAGTGAATAATGTGTAATTGGTCCATAACTCCATTCTTAAGTCAGTCACTTGATTTGTAAGTTTATCTATTTTCTCCCCTAATGCATCCATGTTTTATTCCTCCATATTTTAAGTTTTCTATTTTAAGTTTTCCCTTATATTAGATTCCTATTCATATTACTAGGGACCGCTATGGACATGATTTAGTAAATTTGAGTACTAAAAAGGTGTGCGTTTTTAAGGTTGTGAATTAATTTATTTAGAATTAAGGTGCTTATATTGATGAGAACAATTAATAAACCAAGTTAATACTACACAGTACAACGCTACTCGTGACTAAATGCTATTTATTCAAGACGATCACTTTTTAGGGTGATCGTTTTGTCGTATTTGACTCATACTGCGCAATAAGAAACGTCTTTCTGGTAGGCGTTTTAACAAAATAATTATAGGGGGAAGACTTATTGAATAACTTACAAGCCTTTAACTGGATCTTTATTAGTCCTTTTTAGAGTTTGTTAAACTGTGTACTTAAAGAAATAAGTATGAATGTGGAATAAGGAATATGGAGTAAATGGTCTAAGTATACCCTTTCTACGTTAGATATCCTCAACTTTATTATGGTGTAATGGTGGTGGAATTATCTAGGCTTTTCTTTATTAAGTCGAAGAACTTCTTTAGCCCCAAGTGTTGCTTTTTGAACATGGAATTGTCCAAACATCATAGAAATGTCTAGTCGAATAGATTGACCAATGATCTGACTACAAGACACTAATCCATCATATGCTGCAGCTGTATTAGAACAAATTTGTGTTGCAAATGGGGAGTTGATAGCTTGTTTATAATATTTCACCCATTTTGTTATTCAACCAATCCGAAATCACGTATCGCCATATTTACATCGATATTTACTTTTACATTTGGATACGCTTCGTCCCAGTTTAAACTTTCCTATGCATTGTAATCCATGCTATTTCGAATGGCTTTGCCTATACCGAGACTGTCGACTTTATTTTCTTGTAAGGTTTTTATGATTTCGATGCTTTTTGTTTCAATAAATTCTTGAGTCATTTTTTCTAATTTTGCTTGGTCTCCCTCATTACCTAAAACTAAATCACCATGATGTTCAACGATACTCCCAATTAGGTTCGCTTTAATATTAACTTCAAAAGGCTCTGAATTTTTTACTACCTCTATTTCCCTCATACTTCGAAAGGAACTAAATATAGCCAATTCCTCCTGTTCACTATTTTCATTGGGAAGCGACAGGATTAATTACCCTGTACGAAAGTTGCTGTATAAAACCGAAAATGTTAATGTATCTTCCGGGTTTATCTTAGTAATATACCGATCCTCTTTAAACAAGGCTACTCCATCAATGACGCTCTCTTTTTCTCCTGTTTTAATCAGTGGCAGGATGGGATCAATACCATCATCTAGACGGTCTCTCGTAAACGCTGTCAGTCTTGGAAGCGTAAATAAAGTCACACCCGACTGGATCATATAGACTAATATAATGATATGAAAGTACAATCGGAGAAATGATTTGTAAAACTTATTCTACCTTTCCTAGAATAGTCTCTAAGTGTTTCGATAATTTCCCGCTGCGCTCAAAATGTTCTCTAATCTCAGTTGTATTGTTTTGATGATATCTCATTTAATAATTCTGTTTGTTCTTCCTTCATAAACAACTCACTCCTGACAGAACTCTTTGTTTATAGTCTTATCTAAGTTCATTTAAAACTCCCTTGTGAAACTCTAACTTTAATAAATATTAGTGATTTGGGAACACTTATATTAACTTTAAAAAAATAAGGAGGATATCCCTTTGGAAAAAACCAAAATTACTTCATCAGAAATGGCAATGCTTTGGTTACAATATATGCAAAATAGTATGGCTATTCAAATCTTAAAGTATTTTCGAGAAACAGTAGAAGACAACGATATTCTTCCTGTAGTTGAGCAAGCATTTGATATTTCTGAAAGAGCTGTTAAGGATATTGGGCAAATATTTCAACTTGAGAAAATTCCTTTTCCAGATGGTTTTTCTGAGGAGGATGTAGACTTAAAATCTCCGAGATTATTTACAGATGGCTTTATGTTATCTTTTATTGAGAATTTGGGTACAGCAGGAATGTTAGCTTGGAGTATCTCGCAAGGAACCTCCACTCGTAATGACATTCGGTCACTCTTTACAACGTTTCTCGCTGATAGCTCTGAGCTATATAATTTAACAGTTGAGACTGCTTTATCGAAAGGGACGTATATTAGATCTCCATATATAACAAAATTAGATGAAATTGAATATATTGAAGGAAACAGATATCTATCAAGTGGACTTAACCCTTTTAACAAAAGGACATTAAATCACATCGAAGTCCTACATCTTTCTCAAAATATCAAAACGAATTCTGTTGGTGAAATGATATGTACGGGATTCGCCCAAACAACTAATTCTGAAGAAGTTATGACTTTTATGCGACGAGGCAAAGAAATTTCTCGAAAACACAAACAAATATTTTCGAAAATCCTAACGCAATCGGATATTAGTACACCAATGTCGTGGGATAACTGTGTAACTGATTCTACGAACCGAGTTTTTTCAGATAAGTTGATGATGTTTTTAATGAGTGTATTAAGTGCAAGTGGTCAAGGAAACTATGCTACTGCCTCGACGGCTAGTATGAGATATGATTTAGTATTTAATTATCAAAGGTTATCAATAGAAATTGCATTATTCGCTAAGGAAGGACTAGAAATTATGATAAGTAATAATTGGATGGAAGAGCCACCTCAAACACCTAATAGAGATGATTTATTTAAGCATTAAAGTTTTATAATTAAATATTCTTTGTTCCAAACAACTACTACATTAATTTAATTACTTTTACATAAAATTCCACCAATTCTTCAAATACAAATATAGGGATCGTCCCTTATTGACGATCACTTGTTTAACTATTGCTAACCGTTTATTTAAGTGTGAGATTTGACAATCTTAATAATGTCAGAAGAGTTGGTTTGAAATGGTTGAAAAAAATAGTAAACAGAGCATAAAATTAATTTGAAACCAGTGGAAATAATTTTGTATGTTTCTCTTCAAAACTATCCGAGAATCTTTTGCAAGTCTACTGTTCTAAACTCAAAAGATAAAGTTGGAATAATAAAAAAATTAAACATGACATTAGTATAATCTAATAATAATATGTGGAATTTTAAATAACGTGAATAAGATGAATATGGAAACCAATCATTACTAGGTTTATATCCGTAGAAATGTCTTTGTTAGGTTGATTATATGTCAACAATTTAAAGGAAGTTTTTTATAAAGTTTGTGGATAGTCAAGGATTTACTAATCTTTACAGTGCGTTTGCTGCACAGTTCAAGGATACTATATAATAGGAAATTGATCTTTAACAATGAGGCGCGATTGTTGAAGATAACAGCTATAGAATGATCAAACAGTTTTTGAAAAATGGATGGAAAACTGATTTAGTCTGTTACTAGAGAATCCATTATAAAAAATAATAAATTCTACATAGTAAAAAGAACAGAACTATCATCAAACCCGATATTATCTTTAGCAGCAGAGAAACCACCAGTTCAAACTGGTGGTTTTGATTGTTTTTCGTAAGTTGATATAATAATAAAATAGGGGTGATGGAAAGTGTATTTAATTAAACTAATACAAGTAAGTCAGGATACTGTTAGGCTGACATTTGCCTGATTTAAGTGTCTAGTCAATAAGCCAGGTTAACCCTAAGCCTTCTCCAGGAAAGATTAAAAAATAATTCATACTATTTTCATTGCTATAAATCTGATAAGCACTTTTTAAAAATTGCCTGAATCTCTTTTAAAAACAGATCAGCAGCAGTGGAAAAAGTCTGATGCTTCTTCCAGACAATATTTAGTCCAGATTCCAGCCTTGGCTCTAGCGGTCTAAAACAAAGATTACTAGCATTAGAAGTATTTACAATTTTATCGAGGACTACTGCATATCCAACGTCCTCTTCAACCATAATCGCAGCGTTATAGGCAAGATTGTATGTTGCCACCACATTTAACTTTTCAAACTCCTCACCAAACCAACTCGCAAATTCATTTTCAGGAAAAGTCTGTTTCATAGCCTGTCGGGAACATATTAACGGAACATTTAGTAAATCCACTGGTTTAATGGTGTCTTTCACAGCAAGCGGATTGTCTTTCCTCATAACCACGCCCCAGACATCTTTGGCTGGGAGGTTGATATAATTATATTTAGATAAATCAGCTGGTTCTATCAAAATACCAAAATCAAGTAATCCTCGGTCGAGTCGATTCGTCACATCTTCTTCATTTCCACTGTATAGGTGATATCGTATATTTGGATAACTTCCATGTAATTCTTTCACTACCCCTGCAATGTGTTTCATGGCATCTGTTTCCCCACCACCTATGTAGACGTCACCACTTACTGTTTCTTTCATAGAACTAAATTCTGTCTCTAATTTATCAATCATTTCAATGATTTCCTCTGCTCTTTTTCGTAGAAGCATTCCTTCATCTGTGAGAATGATACTGTGACTACTGCGATTAAATAGTTTTTTTCCTAATTTTTGTTCAAGGTCTTTTAATTGTCTTGACAGAGTTGGCTGTGTAACATGCAAAAATTCAGCAGCACCAGTAATGCTTCCTTCTCTTGCAACAGTGAGAAAATATCGTAAAACCCTTAATTCCATATAAGAATCCCCCTTAATAATGACTAGTATATATAATTTAGATATGCTATTCAAGCATATCATGATATGTGATATGAGTATTTGTTATATGAGTGGATTGTGGTTAAAATTAATACCAAGAGTAAACCAATAGGAAACTTGAACATTCTTTAAATCATCCTTAGAGTTTACGTTAGGTATGCGTTTTTTATAAGCATCATAATTTACTAATTTCTATTGATCGCATGGGTTTTCGGTAACTTAAATACCGAAATAGGATTAATTGGATTTTTTGGGAACACAATTTTTTTAAAAAATAAAAAAATGCCGATCACGATCCCCCTTTTTAAAAAATAGGTAATCAATTCTTGGATTCCTAAGTCTTTAATTAAATGGAATATGTAAACACATTCAAAAAGAAGGGGGTATCTTTCATGCGTACATTGCCTTTGGAAAAGCGAGATGTTACGACGAGCCGTGTCGTTTTAGGATGTATGAGATATGGGGGAAGTTGGGATAACAGTCCTATAACAAAAGAAGCAATTGTTGAAATGGAGAACGCTATTGATACAGCACTTTCATCAGGGATTACGATGTTTGATCATGCCGATATCTATACACTAGGAAAAGCGGAAGAAGTCTTCGGAAAGGTACTAAAAGCCAAACCGGATTTAAGAGAGCAAATGATTATTCAAAGTAAGTGCGGTTTCCGTTTTGCGGATGAAAAAGGGCCAATTCGGTATGACTTTTCGAAAAGCCATATCTTAAGCTCTGTTAATGGGATATTGAAAAGGCTCTCCGTAGAATACATCGACGTTTTGTTATTGCATCGCCCGGACCCATTAATAGAGCCGGAAGAAGTGGCAGAAGCTTTTGACCTATTGAAAAAATCCGGAAAAGTACGTCATTTGGGTGTTTCTAACATGAATAAAGGACAAATCGAATTGCTTCAAGCATATTGCGAACAACCGATTATTGTAAATCAACTTGAAATGAGTTTACTTAAGCGGGATTGGGTGGATCAAGGAGTATTGGTAAACAATAAATCTGGAAAGGCATCTCATTTTGGAGAAGGTTTACTTGAACACTCTATCATGCAGGATATCCAAATTCAGGCATGGTCCCCATTGGCGAAAGGGATTTATTCAGGTAAAGCGGGGAGAAATCTCTCAGAGGCTGATATTAAAACCCGGGAATTGGTAGCAAAAATGGCTGAAGAAAAAGGAACAACAAGAGAAGCAATTGTGCTCGGCTGGCTGATGAGTCATCCAGCAAAAATTCAGCCGGTCATCGGGACAACAAATTTAGAGCGAATTAAGAATAGCCATGATGCGATCCGCCAATCGGAATTAATGACCCGCGAGGAATGGTATTCTCTGTATGTTACAGCAAGAGGCACCAAATTACCATAATGAAAAATATTATCCACAAGGAGGATTCTAATGGAAATACATGACTTTTTAGCACACTTGAATAGAGGTGAAACGATTATAGGCGGTTCAAAGATGCACCAGATGATGCACTATGTCTCACAGGAAGCATTAAAGTTAACCGCAGAGCTGAACGGAAAGTATCATACTCCTAAAGAGATTCAGGGACAATTTTCTAGGTTAATTGGAAAACCGGTAGACGATACATTTGCGATGTTCCCTCCTTTTTATACGGATTGTGGGAAAAATATCAATGTGGGGCAGAATGTCTTCATCAACTCAGGTTGTCGCTTTCAGGATCAAGGTGGTATTACAATTGGTGATGGTGTTTTTATTGGACACAATGTCGTTTTAGCTACCCTTAATCATGACATTGATCCTAGAAAGCGCAGCACGATGCATCCTGCACCCATTACGATTGGTAAAGATGTATGGATTGGGTCAAATGCCACAGTGCTTCCTGGTGTGACGATTGGTGATGGCGCTATTATTGCTGCTGGTGCTGTTGTCACCAAGGATGTACCGCCTACCGTGATTGTTGGCGGTGTACCTGCTAAAATTCTTAAGAAAATAGAAAGCAGCAAGGAGTAATACTGTTGTTTTATTTGTGTCTACTATTGCGAGGTGATTTGTAAAATTATTTAATAAAGAAGGGGAAATGGGTAATGAAAAAAATACTTTTCATTCTATGTTTATTTATAATCAGCTTTGTTCTGTCTGCTTGTGCTACTAGTGATATAAATGAAAGTGAAGAGATAAATGTAGGGGAAATGCCCAATAGTGAAACTAACCAAGAAAGTGAAGAGTCGAATGTAGAAGTAGAGCCAAACAGTGAAACTAACAATGAAAGGGTTGAAGTTGATATGACACCCGAATCAACCATAGCTCTAAATCTTACAATAGGCGACGAAGTATTCTTAGCAAGGCTTTATGATAACCCAACAGCACAAGCACTCATTGAAAAACTCCCCTTAAGCATAGACATGGAGGATCTTCATAGAAATGAAAAGTTCTATTACTTTTCAGATAAACTTCCGACAGATTCCAAAAGACTCGGCAATATTAATGTGGGAGATATTATGCTTTATGGGGACAATTGCTTGGTATTTTTTTATGAAAGTATCTCAAGTTCCCATAGCTACACTCGTCTGGGCTATATCGAAGACGAGGAAAGATTTGCTCAAGCTGTCGGTGACGGTGATATACGCGTTAGCTTTGATTTAATTGAAGATTGATATGTAGTTTTTGTATGAAACCTAAATGAAAAAAGAATTGCGAGCTATAGCTTGTTTGTAAAAATAAATGAATCCTGTATGGACAATGTATTTAAAAAAGATTTAAACTTACCTCTTGACCTAGAGTTAACTATAAGGTTTAACACTGTTTTGTAGAAAGAAGCAGGGATAGACATGGATGAAGGAAATGTTTTAAACCCTGTACAGCACATTCTCAAATTAAATTATTATTGGAGGTTTTTTCTATGGTAATGGCAAAAGCACGAGCTGTTGATGGTCCAAATAAACCATTTCGAGCTGCTGAAATTAAACGACGCGATCTTGATTTACATGATGTTTTGATTGAAATTAAATATGCAGGAATATGTCATTCAGACATTCATACTGCTCATGGCGAATGGGGTGAAGTGAATTATCCTCTTGTACCTGGACACGAGATTGCGGGAATTGTCACAGAAGTAGGACGCGAGGTTACAAAGTACAAGGTCGGGGACCGGGTAGGGGTTGGATGTATGGTTGACTCCTGCGGTGAATGTGAGAACTGCCGTAAAGGAGAGGAACAATACTGTCTAAAAGGAAATGTCCCTACCTACGCTGGTGTAGACAAATACGGTGAACCTACTCAGGGTGGCTATTCTACCCATATTGTTGTAACGGAGGACTTTGTAGTTAGAATTCCAGATAATATCGGGCTTGATACAGCAGCACCATTACTCTGTGCGGGTATTACGACATACTCTCCACTTAATCATTGGGGAGCTGGTCCGAATAAGAAAGTAGCCGTTGTTGGTATGGGTGGTCTTGGTCATGTGGCTGTTAAAATTGCACACGCGATGGGTGCAGAAGTTACTGTTCTGTCTCAGTCATTGAAGAAAAGGGAAGATGGTTTGCAATTCGGTGCCAATGATTACTATGCAACAAGTGATCCTGAGACATTTAATAAACTTGCGGGTACTTTTGATTTAATCATTAACACGGTAAGTGCACAAATCGATATTAATGCTTATCTCTCATTGTTAACGTTGGATGGTACTCTAGTGAATGTAGGTGCGCCTGCAGAGCCATTGGCATTAAATGTGTTTTCACTCATTCCTCATCGACGTTCATTTGCAGGTTCAATGATTGGAGGTATCAGAGAGACTCAGGAAATGTTGGATTTCTGTGCAGAACATAATATTGTTCCTACAATTGAAGTGATTTCGGCCAATCAGATCGATAAGGCATACGAACGCGTATTAGCTTCAGATGTAAAGTATCGATTCGTTATTGACATTAGTACGATGTGAGTTATGTAATACAGAAAGGATGTCTTGAAAGCCTAGCTTTTAGGACATCCTTTCTTATTTCTCCTTTTTAGAATAGGGGAAAGGAGAAACATAGAAAACTTTATTAAAATAGTTGACCTATAGTTAACTCTAAATAGTAAGTTTAGTTACATGATTATATGTAGTTGGGATTTCCATGGGAATAAGTGATAGCTATTAAAATGCCTGAAATGAGATTTATAGACTAGAAAATCTAAAAGGAGATGTAACTAATTCATGTCCATCAAATTGATACAGTTAAAGATTATCTGGGGGACCATGATATATTAGTAGATCAAGCTGAAGGTGAACAACAATCAAAAGCTAGACCTGCACTATCTGACTCAATCAATAATGGAACAATACGAGCAATTTTTCTAATGTTAGATAATAATTTTAGAAAAAATTTGCAAATCAGCCCTTTTATATATTGTGGTACATAGTATATACGAGTGTACTTAAGTTCCGTCGAGAATAGTGATTTTTGAATGGGAGACTAGCTTTTATAATTTCAACTGAGTATATATTTTGTTTGGCTCTTCCCTCATCCGATTTAAATCTTCTCTTGGTGAAAGACCAAACATACGGGAATATTCTCGACTAAATTGTGATGGGCTTTCGTAACCTACACGAAATGCAATATCACCAATATCTGTCGCATCTGCTATTAACATGCGCCTAGATTCCTGGAGTCTTAATTTTTTAATGAACTGAATAGGGCTCATAGAAGTAACCTCTTTAAAGTGCCTATGAAGAGAAGCAATACTCATGTTTCCTATTTTAGCAAGTTTCTCTGTATTGAGAGAGCTGTCATAGTTATTGACAATATGTTCAATAACTTCTCTTATTCTATTGCCATTGCTACCCTCTATTGCCATTTGTTCTAGTGCATACCCATTTGGTCCTTGTAGAATCCAATAGAGAATTTCCTTTGTGAATAATGGGGCCAGTATAGGGATATGCTTGGGAGTTTCTAGCAACCGGATTAGCCTTATAACAGCATCTAAAAGAGTAGATTGTACCTTGCTGACATACATAGCACGTTTGGCCTTTTTCTTCTTTCCCACTTGAATAGCAGGATCAGTTAAAACTTCTACTATTTGATTAGGTGTAAATTCAAGTTTTAGGGCCAAATAAGGAATGTTAGAAGAGGCTTTTATAATTTGCCCGGTAACCGGCAAGTCAACAGATGCAACAATGTAATTACCAGAACCGTATCTAAATCGTTCCTCTGCTAATAACACTTCTTTCTCACCTTGTACGATTATGCAAAAGGATGTTTCATTCACTCTAGCAATTGGTTCGGTAACAATTGATTCACGAATTAAGAATAAAGATGGGATAGCAGTAGGATGTACCCCGTCCTGCTCTGAATAACGTTCAATGAGTTTGGCAAGTTCGTTCTGTTGATTATAGATTTCATCAGACATGTCGGATTCTCCTGTATTTGTGATAGTCACATTTTATCTCATATTTGTCGATCAAGTAAATGCCTTTGATAGAATTAGGCAAAAAAATGATAGAAATAAGATAACGATTGCTTCTAAACTGTTGCATAATATATATAGGCCAATGAATGAAATGTAAGCACCAATATATTTTTTCAAAGAAGGCTATAAAGTTAGGTGAACAATGATTGAAAGAAAATATAACATTATATCAATTACGGGATTTGCTCGTCTGGCAAGCGTATTAGCAATTACTTCAAGTAAATATGTATCAAAAATAGTTCTCGAATATGAGGGGAGTTCGGTTGCATTAAATTACTCGCCCGAGTCTATAATGGATGTTATGTCCCTGGGAATTAGACCTGGTGCTCCATTTAATATAAGGGTCGAAGGGATTGATGAGCTTGAAGCTTTACAATCAATAGATGACCATTTTAGTAAAATGAAATTAATTGACTAGCAACGTTTAACTTTATTAAATTTTAAAAAAGTGAGGGATTATCATGGAATATGTAAAACTTGGGAACACAGGTTTAGATGTATCTCGATTATGTCTGGGATGTATGGGTTTTGGAGACGCTAGTAAATGGATTCACAAATGGGTGCTAAATGAAGATGAATCTAGACAAGTTATAAAAAAAGCACTCGAGTTGGGAATTAACTTTTTTGATACAGCGAATGTTTACTCTCTAGGGACAAGTGAGGAATACCTTGGACGAGCTCTTAAGGAATATGCAAATCGTGATGAAGTGGTAATAGCTACTAAAGTACATGGGCAAATGCATAAGGGTCCAAACGGATCTGGGCTTTCCCGAAAAGCAATTATGAGTGAAATCGATAAAAGTCTTAAGAGGTTGCAAACTGATTATGTAGATCTTTATATTATCCACCGTTGGGATTACAATACGCCTATTGAAGAAACAATGGAAGCATTGCATGATATTGTGAAAGCTGGTAAGGCAAGATACATTGGTGCGTCTGCTATGTATGCTTGGCAATTCCAAAAGGCATTACATGTAGCGGACAAAAATGGATGGACTAAGTTTATATCCATGCAGAATCATTTAAACCTTATTTACCGTGAAGAGGAGCGAGAAATGCTCCCTCTTTGTAAGGAAGAAGGGATTGGTGTAACACCATATAGTCCGCTCGCATCTGGGAGATTGACGCGCGATTCGTCGGAAACAACGTATCGTTCAAAAACGGATCAAATTCAAAAAAATAAATATGATGAAACTGCTGATGCTGATAAATTGGTTGTAGAACGAGTAGCAGCCATCGCAGAGAAATATGGTGTCCCGCGTAGCCATATCGCACTTGCCTGGTTGCTGCAGAAAGAAGTCGTATCATCCCCTATTATCGGAGCTACAAAATTATCTCATCTCGAAGATGCCGTTGGCGCTCTAACTATTAAATTAACAAATGAAGATGTTGTATTTCTAGAAGGACCATATGTACCACATCCAATAGTTGGACATAATTAACGAATGATTTTACAGTTATGAATGTGTAAGTGGGTAAACTAAAGAAAGGTGAATATTTCATAATTATTTCATCAAAATTAACAAGAATTGCCGGTGCTTCTAAATGAAGTTCGGCAATTTTTGTTAATCAAAATAATTGATACTTATAGCAACTAACGGGCGCTTATGATGAGCAAGGTTAATTTGCCCTTATAGAGCGAAATTAACATCGTCGGCTCTACCGTCGGATACTCTTTATAGTTCACTTTTATTAATTTTTTGAATAAAGGATGATAAAACCTTATTAGTTGCTAAATCTTTGCGTCTAATAAGATGTGTTTCCATAAGTCAATAAGCTACTGGAAGAGGGGTTGAGTTGCATTCTATTTCTTGGGTTTTATTAATTACTGATACAGGAAGAACTGCTGAAGCCAACCCCGACTTCACACAATTTACCAAAGTGTCTAAGGTACTAACTTCGATAAAGTTAGTTGGTTTCTCCTCGTTACTGTCTAACCATTCTTCTAAAACCTTTCTAAATGGCCATCCTTCTGGAAATATAGTCCAAGTCTTTGATGTCTGTTCAGCTTTAACTCCTTTTTTTAGTAATTAGACTAACTACATCTTGAATTATATATTCGATTTCGAACAAATTAGTTTTTTGTTTGGCCTGTTATAAATGGAGCATCAAGCTTGTATTTCTGGATCATCTCTAATAATTTTGGTGATGTTCCTGTTATTAACGAAATCGATACATTAGGATGCTGTTTTTGGAAATCAGAAAGTATATTCATAAATTTATTTGAGGCAAGTGTCTCAACAACTCCAATAGCTAACTTCCCCCCAAAGTTTTCTGCTTCTCGAACAGCAGGAATTGCTTTAACCCGTTTATTTATGGAAGCTGCATGTTCATAAAAAATCAAGCCTCATTTAGTTAAACTAAGGCCTTTAGGGTGTCTATTAAATAGCGTAACCTCTAGTTCAGATTCCAGTTTCTTAATTCGATTGGTGATATTAGACTGTACATAGCCTAGTTTGTCTGCTCATTTAGAAAAAAATTCCTCGTGTTTAGATAATGAGTTCATGATAAAGAGGAGACGCTTTTTCAAAGGTACCTTATATCATAAATCATAAATCTTAAATCTAAATAAGTTAAAAGTATTTTTTATAAAACTCTTTTCTCAATTTTCCACTTAACTGAGCATAGATACTTATCTATACCAGCCCGATTAGATGAAGATAAGTATTCTTTAATTCCTTGAGTCGAAATGGATTTGGGATTGATATCTTGGAAGTGACGGACTAAAAGCTTCGCTTGCAGTCGGTATGCATATAAGGTGTGGGGTGAAAAACCTTCAATTTGTTTTTTAGCTTTGTATGCTTCCCATGCTTTGGTTAGTTGCATAGCTTGATACCTCCAATATATTTGAATGTCATAGAGAAATTATTTCCATTTCTAAAGAATAAGAACAATAAACCTCTAATTTATGGTAAAGTTTTGGTATGAAGAACTGTTAGATTGTGAATTGTTGATCTTAAACTAACTGGCAGGTTAGTTTAAATAAATAATAAATAATAGTATTATATTTATATTACAAACAGAAAGGTGTGATGTCTTATGGCATATAAACTAAATCAAGTTAACACAGCAGGTTTTGTCTTTAGGAAAAAGTCTATACAGAGGAGATGTCACATTGAAATTGACAGAAGAAAAATTTGAGGTTGTTTCAGAGACAGAAAGATTAGTAATAAGACCATTACAGAAAACCGATTATGAAAATTGGCTAAATGAATTTGAAAACCGTTATCCATCTCAATATCGCCACGATAAAGGAAAAATAGATATGAGTGATTGTACACAGGAATGGTTTCATAATCTGGTAGATAAACACCAAGAGTTAGCACTTACAGATACTGCACACGTATTTGGTGTGTTTAAAAAAGAAGACGGTACACATTTAGGTATGGTGGATTTTTCAACCTTAGCAAGAGATGACTTCCAATGGGGTAGGATAGGATACTCAATCCATAATCAGCATTGGAGAAAAGGGTATGGTAACGAAGCGGTAAAAGAAGCACTTAATATTGCTTTTAAACATTTGAAATTCCACCGTATAGAAGCCCATATCAATTTAGATAATTCTGCTTCATTCAACTTAGCAGAGAGTGTTGGGTTGAAGTATGAATGTACAAGAAAAGGATTTATTTTCGAATTTGGAGAATGGACAGATAACCTAATTTATTATAAAAATTCTATTGAGTAAGTTTCTTTCAACTGAAAAAGCGATTGTTCATTAAGAACAGTCGCTTTTTCACTAAAGGGTGCGTTTCTCAAATAAGAAAATGCATGCCTTTCTTTAATTAAATGGCAGAATAGTTCAAGAAGAGCAATGATTAACTGAAGTTCTACAATCGTGCCATTTTATTGAATAAATGTGTTAAATCATACTATTGCAACCAATAGTTGCTGTGTGGTTGGTGGTGTGCAACCTGTAAAACCGATACGATTACAGTAATCATATTGAAAAAGGAGCGTTGCATTATGTCATTAGGTTCTAATATTAAAAGTAAAAGAAAATCTTTAAAGTTATCGCAAGAATATGTAGCTGAACATCTTGGAGTGAGTCGACAGGCAGTATCAAAATGGGAAACAAACCAGTCAGAACCGTCAACAGATAATTTAATGAAACTGGCTGATTTATTTGATAGTGATATGAAAGAATTAGTTTCTCCTGAGCAATATGTAGAAGAACAAAAAGACGTCGAAGCTCGGATTGATGGAAGTAAAAAAGATATAAAAATGCAAATGGCAGCTGTCTTTGGTCGAATTATTATGCTGGTTGGTTTTTTAGGTTACATGGGTGCTCCTTCCAATCAATCAGATATGGGTTCAATGCCTCTATGGTTTTCACAAATGTGGTATGGTGTCCTATTTTTAATCGGAGCAGTCTTAACATTCGTAGGAGCGAGGGATTATTTCAATAGAAAATCCGGATCGAAAAAAATCATATGGCTTGATTTGTTATTTGTTTTCTCTTACTTTTTATATGGGATGTTGCCTTTTGAAAGAAGTATAAATGCATTCGTCACAGGTGTTTTTGGTACTGTCATTTTAATTATCAAAAACATTAAATTTTTCATACCGATATGGAGGAAGCCAAGGTCATCAGATAAATAAAATTTTGAATTAACCCTCTTAGGTATATATCGCAATCAAGGTGCGATTGTGAAACGAAATGTAAAATAATGTACTTAAAGTAACGGGTGCAATAGTGGAACAAGCTGCTGCCATTGTTAAACTAACTGACAGTAATGTTGAACTAGAATCTATCGCCCGATAAAAAAGAATAATGTAAAATAATTCTAACGAAAGGTGTGATGTCTTATGGCTTATAAACTAAATGATTTTGAAAAAGCGAGTTTTATTACTAAGAAAATTTATGCTAAGGAGATGTCATTTTGCCAAAAAAAGAAATTAATCTTTTGTCAGAGACTGAACGATTGGTGTTAAGACCTTTAGAAAATATGGATTACGAACGGTGGCTGGAGGGATTTAGTAATACACTTCCCCAACAGTACAAACATGACGGTGTTAAAATGGATTTGAGTGAGTGGACTCAGGAAAAATTTAACGAGGTGGTTACAAGGCATCAGCAGTTAGCCATTCAAGATGAAGGGTACATTTTTGGTGTATTTCGGAAATTTGACAATAAGCACATCGGCATGGTCGGGTTCTGGACGGTAATGAGACGTGAATTTCAGTGGGGGTTTTTGGAGTATAGGATTCACAATCAGCACTGGGGAAACGGATTTGGTAAAGAGGCTGTCCAGGAAGGACTTAGTATCGCCTTTAAGAACCTTGACTTCCATCGAATCGAAGCCCATATCAATATAGATAATCCGCCTTCAATTAGTTTAGCGGAAAGTGTTGGGCTTACTTATGAGTGTACAAGAAAAGGATTTACCTATGAGTTTAATGAATGGACAGATAATTTCATCTACTACATGAATTCAAAATAAAGTGATATTCAGCTACTTGGGGGTAAATTAGTGTACTGTATCAAACCAATTGTGAAAAAATGTACTTAAACTAACGGGTGCAATAGTGGAACAAGCTGCTGCCATTGTTAAACTAACTGGCAGTAATGATTAAGAAGGAATGAAATTTATTAAAGCCTAAAAGCAAGGAGATATTAGATATGTTTTTAGCACAGCCAACAGTAGACTTAAAAACAAAATATATTGATTTTTACCAAGAGTGGAAGGAAAGCGAAGAGGAAATGATACCATTCGTAATAAAAAAAGACCCAGAGAATTTCCAATCGTTGCTTAACTATTTATCTGATTGCGAAAAAGGGATAGAACCACCCGAAAGCTGGATACCAGAAAGTTCGACTTATTGGTTAGTAGATAATCATGAGTTGATTGGTGTCGTAAATATTCGTCATCGCTTAACGGAGCCACTGTTTAATGGTGGAGGTCATATCGGGTATGGCATTAGACCTTCAAAAAGAAATAATGGCTACGCTATCCAAATCCTCTCGTTAGCATTAGAAAAAGCAAAGGAAATGAATTTAGAAGAAGTCCTTTTAGTTTGTAATTCTACTAATACCGCATCAAATAAAGTTATATTAAATAACGGCGGAATAAGTGATAAGGATTTCATTGATGAAAAGAATAATACATTAAAAAGGTATTGGATTAAACTGAAATAATTTTGCATTCTTGTTAAGCTAAAGGGTGCAAAAGTTCAACAAGAGGATCGTCATTTGTGGTGGTCTTTTTCGATGTAATTGAAAAGGGCTTTTGGGATGCTATGTTAAAATTAAAGTGTGAACAATGGTACTTTAATTAACGGGCAGTTTAGATTAAGTAGATAAAAAGGATTAAGGGGATAACAAAATGCTAACAGAAAAAGTCCATATTGCTGTGCCAACAGCTTTTTTTGAAGATGAATCTTTAAATATTCAAGGAACAATAAGCCATATAAGAGATCTGTATAAACAAGGAGTAAAATCTGTCCTTGTCTCTGGAACTACTGGAGAACAGCATAGTCTAAGCCTCCAAGAGAAAATTGAAATAATAAACGGTTTAGAATTGGAAGAAAAACTCCTTAGTAATATGGAAATTATATTTGGGGTGGCTTCAATTAGACAGAAAGAAGCAGAGGAATTAGCTGAAAAGATTCGCCACACAAAAATATCTGGTATCATGCTAGGGTATCCACCGTATGTTATACCGACACAAGAAGAAGCATTCGTTTATACAAAGAGGATTATGGATCATAGTAATAAACCTACAATTTTATATAACAATCCAAAAAGAACTGGATTTGATTTATCAGAGAAAAGTATTATTCAATTAAGTAAGATAGACTTAGTGGTTGGAATAAAAGATGCTGGAAACAAAGAAAAAGTTGAACGAATAAAAAACGGTATGCATAGAAATGATTTTTATTTTTATGCTGGTGGAGAAGTAGATTTAGAAGAAAAAGTATTAAATGGATATGATCGCCTTTCTTCCATTGCTGGGAATATTTCACCGACAGAAATTAGTCAATGGTTTCAAAAAGTTCTTATGAAGCAAAAAGTAAGTAAACAAGAAAGCGAAAAGACAGAAAATATTATGGAACAAGTTTATCAAGGAAATGCTATTGTGAATCTAAAAAAAATTATTAATCATAAGGGTATTCCAATGGGGATTTGCAGGAGTCCAATAGGTAATATTTTAGACTGATTACTAAAATGTTTATCTAATTATGTAATTTTTTCTGAATTGCTGCACTTAAAGTAACGGGTATCAATAGTTAAACAGTGGGTCGTCGATTATGGCGACTCTATTTTTCTGTACCGAAATAGTTATTGTAATTTTTGTTAAAATTAATATGTGAATTAAAGTGCTTAAATTAACGTTGCATTGCAGAAGAGTTGAAGAAGATATTATTTTGGATTCAATGTAAGGAGAGATATTTATTAAGAAATTAATTGTAGTTCTCATCATTCTTTTGTTAGCAGGATGTGGCAATGTTCAGCACCATAAAGATTTAGGAGAGTCGGTTTATTCGATAGTAGAAGATAAAAACAATAGTGAAATAAGTCTTAAATCATTAACGTCCTTTGATTGGGAAAAGGCATTCCTTTTTACACCTTATACTACTCAAGAAGGAATAGAAAAACAATTAGATGTTAATTTTAATGACCCAAGTAATATCGACTATAGAGACGATATATACCTATTAGTGTTTATGAATGGTGGAAAAGTTGGTCAATATGTTGAAGTAGATCGTCAAGGTGCTGATTTTACAATAGGAGAAAAGAAATATCTAACCCCTTCTGATGATTTAATATTTATTGAAAGGAATTAAAGAAACTTTTTTAATGTAGTAACGGTTGCTTTACTTTAATACAAGGGGGAGGTATGAAATGCAAAAATGTAAAAACTGTGGTGGAAATTCATTTGTAAAGGTACCAGAGTTTGAAAAAGAACTAACTGTCTGTTTGGATTGTGGGGAGGTAGTTTCAATAAGGTTCGTAACCCCAAGTATATTAAAGAAATATATCAATCCAGATAATTTCAAATAACATATATTAAAGTAGAAAAGATTTGTTTTTATAATTGTCTTACCTAAATAGAAGTGTGATTATCACCAGAGATTATTCAACAAATAAGCCTTGGGGGTTAAAATATGAAACAATTAGGGACGCTATACTTTTTCTGTGGAAAAATGGGCGCAGGAAAATCAACTAAATCAAAACAATTGACGATAGACAAACATGCGGTACTGATATCTGAGGATGAATGGCTTTCATCTCTTTATCCCAATCAGATTGCAACATTTGAGAACTATCTAAAATTCTCAGCGCAGCTTAAGCCGATGGTGAAAAAGCATGTCCAAAACATATTAAGTGTCGGTACAGATGTAGTGATGGATTTTCCAGCTAACACTCAAAAACAGCGAAAGTGGTTTTTGGATATGGCGTCAGAGGTCAATGCAAGCCATCAACTAATTTTCCTTAATTTAAATAACGAGAAATGCTTACGTCAAATTGCACAAAGGCGCAACGAACAACCCGAAAGAGCGGATTTTGACACGGAAGCGGTGTTTAATCATGTTACTAAATTTTTTGAAGTACCAGAGTTATCCGAGGGTTTAAATATTTTGGAATTTAGCGGGAAAGAATAACAATAAGTTCAATGATTCGTGTGTATAGAATACCTTCTGTTTCTGTAGGGTACTCAATAAGATATAAAATGAAAAGTGAGTAGGAAAAGTCTCAAATATATATATGTTAAAATGGATATAACTTTGTGAAGTGGCACAATCAAATTAATGGGTGCAATAGTTAAACTGGGGGCGTCGATTATGGCAACCCTATTTGTTGTACTGGAATATTATTGTAATTTTATGTTAAAACCAATATGTGAACTAAAGTACTTAAATAAATGTTGTTAGTACTCTACCATAATCAAAGGGAGATGATCTTTTGAAGAATTTTTTACTAGGTATTGGTTTAGCTTTAATTTTAGTTGGCTGTACGAATGAAGGAAGTGAAGAAGAACAAACAAATCCTTCACTTAGTTTAGAAGAACAGATACAAGAAGTAATGAATCAACACGATTATCCACCACATACTATTGTAAACTATGAAATTAAAAATGATTTTATTTATGTATTTACAGATACTAGCGGTTCCTTAAATGTTGCAGTTCTGCAATACTCCACTGATTCAATAGAGTGGCTTATGGACTACACTTCAATCGAGAAGTTGTCTATTGGAGATCCAGAATACGAAAACTTACCTGTTCTAACTGTCGTTAAAACGGAAGACGCTAATATAACTGGTGTTAAAGTGTTGGGAGAACCTGCAAAAGGACTTCAATATTCTAAAGAAGTTACCGAGGATTACACAATAGATACGAAATACTGGATACACTTCACAGAAATGAAAGAAGAGTATGCAGATTTTAAAAACCAAAACCTTCCTGTTAATTCAATCGAATTGATTGAGTGAAGTGAAAACTCAAAAAAAGCTGTGGTGGTAACTAGTCTACTGAAAATTAATTCAATTGCACATATCCCCATTAGCTAATATGCTTAACCATAACGAAACAAATATAAAGGGGCAGGAGCCTATGAGTAAGGTGAGCAATTGTCTAAGCATGATAGAGTTGTTATTGGCTCGAAAGAAAATGAAACTAGAAGAGCTTGCTGAGGAGTTGGAAGTTAAGCCCCGTATGATTCGTACGTATAAAGATGAATTAGAAAAGGCTGGCATTTATGTGGAGAGTGAGCGTGGAGCAAATGGAGGATACTCGCTAAATAAGCAGACATTTTTACCGATTAGAAATTTTGATGAAAACGAAATACAACAATTGCAAATTGCGATCAAAAGCTTTTTGTCTAGAAAACCAGATGAATCAGCTACATTGCAGCATGCATTTGAGAAAATTAAAGCAGCACAGCGTGATTTAGATTTGAATAGTCGCCATTTTTATTTTGCAAATGATTATTTGATTAATAATGAAGTTGGCAATGCTTCCGCACATTATAAATTATTATATGAAGCGTTTAATAAAAGTAAAAGTGTTGAAATAAGTTATATAGCAGCTTCAACAAATGAAACAACACGTCGCATTATTCATCCATATGCTTTTGTTGTATATGATGAAAACCTGTATTGTACGGCTTTTTGTGAAGCGAAGCAAGCAATGCGCAATTTTAAAATAATGCGTATTCAAGAAGTAAGTATACTAGATCAAGCGTACGTGCTACCGAAAGATTATGATATTCGTCAAGAATTTCCTAACTTAGGGTTTATTAAAGACCCGATACAAGTGGAATTAATCATCCATCCGCCTCTTGCTAATCGCATCAAAGAGTCTATTTATAGTGACGACCAGGTAATCGAAGTACTAGACAACTACGACATCCGGTTTAAAGCGACATTAAATGGGCAACAATCAATCAAAAAGTGGATTCTTGGAATGGGAATGAGTGCGGAAGTTATTCAGCCACAAGCACTTAGAAGTGAAATAAAACAAGATATTGTGAATTTAGTTGAAATATATAACAAATAAAATGTTATGTGACACGTATACCGCCACATTGACTTGTATACTAAGAAACAAATCTAATTATTAGGTTTGTTTCTTATTTTATTTAGTAAACTTTAGAAAGGATGATCGATTATGAGTAGAACAACAGAATTTGTATTAGGACTTATTGGAGGTATTTTAGGTTTTTTTGGCGCAATTATTGCGCTGTTTGTTGGGGGACTGGATGCAGCCTTTAACGAAACAGGTTCAAGTTCAATAACCGGTCTTGGCTGGTCGGCATTCCTATTTTCTGCATTAGCAATTGTAGGATCAGTAGTTGTGAAATCAAAAGCTAAATTAGGCGGAATTTTATTACTAGTTTCTGCTGTTGGAGGACTAATTAGTATTTCATTCTTCTATCTAATATCTGCGGTACTAATTGGTATTGCTGGCATTATGGGATTAGTACGAAAAGATAAAGTAAAAAAAGAATCTAATTCTATCAGCGCGTAATAACAAAAAGGGGACAATTACTTATGAGAAATATCTATTATTTATTATTAGCGGTATTATTGCTACTATTATTGGCAGCTTGCGGTGAATCACAAGTAGAAGAAGTCGAAAGTAGCGATACTTCAGAAGAAACTGTGGAGGAAACTGAAGCAGACGTAGAAACAGAAGAGGCAGCAGCAAGCGAAGAAGAAAGTGAATCTGAAGAAGAAAAAGTATATGGTATTGGTGAAACAGTATCTATTGATGGTATGGAAGTAACAATTGATCGTGCCACTTGGGTAGAGGCTAGCGAATACATGGCTGCAGAAAACGGTAATGTCTTAAGGTTAGAAGTAAGTTTTCATAATAAAAGTGCTGAAAGTGGCTATGTAGACAATACAGAATTCTCAATTTATGACGGAGATGGAAATATTATTGACGCTTACTATGGCAGTGATGACGCAGATACAAACATGTTTAGTATTGATTTGAAAGAGGGGAAAAATGCAACAGGGGCTTTAGAGTATGATACGGGTGAATCGGAGTTTTTTGAAGTGTATTATGAGCCAATGTTCACATTTAAAGAAAACGCTGAAGTAGAATGGAAGATTAATAGCTCAGATATTGAGTAACTACATTCTCCTTTATTAGATTGATTTTCTTGAAGTGGAATAGAGGGAGGTGATGATAATGGCAGTTAAACATTTGCCAACAGGAATTGTGCATAGTGGAACAAAGGGTAGGAAAACGGGTTGCGGATATTACACAACAGAAAACTCAAGTCATTGGATGAATACTACTTCTAAGATCACTTGTGAAAAAAACGGTTGTAAAAATTAAATTAACATACAACAGAAACAAGCAATAAATAGACTCATAACTAAGCACTGCAATTGGCAATCTTGTCATTTAGCGGTGCTTTTTTTACTTGATTGTCAATCAAGCAAGCGAATACGGATGATGATAGTACATATGGAGCACGCTTATCGTTTTTAATACAAAGATACAAATAAAAAATGAATACAACGTAAATTTTCGGATGTTTTAATAGTATTTTCGGATAGTTAAGTTTTATGAAAGCAGTTACACTACATGTAAGCGCTTAACAAAAAGGGGAGAGATAATGATGAAGAAACTTGTTCTTATGTTAATCAGTTTAATTGGGGTCATTGGATTAGCTGCATGTGGTAATGATGGAGACGAAGCGTCTTCTGGAAGTGATGTGGTAGAACTAACATTATGGAACGACTGGACAGAAGATCGTCCTGAGAACACAACATATAAAAGTATGGTAGAAAAATTTAATGAGCAAAACGATAATATTAAAGTAATAATCGAAGCAATTCCACACGATCAATATGAAACGAAACTCAGAACACAAGCCGCTGGAAAACAGTTACCAGACATGTTCCGTGTTTGGCCAGGGGCAAGATTTGCTCCATTAGTAGAAGGTGATACCGTTCTTCCAATAACTGAAATCGCTGATAACTGGGAGGGCTCTATTCCAGAAGGTATTATGAAGGATTATGCAGTTGATGGAGAACAATATGCAATTCCAGGTAACATTAGTGAAACGAGTTTAATCTTCTATAACAAAGAATTAGTAGCACAAGCAGGTTTTGATACGTTTCCTGAAACATATGAAGATTTAACAACATTAATTCAAGCATTAAATGATAATGAAGTAACGCCAATTGCACTAGGAAACAAAAGTATTTGGCCGTTGCAATCTGTTTATATCTCAACAATTGCTGATCGTTTTACTGGAAGCGATTACTTGCCAAATGTATTAAATGGTGAGGGTACGTTTGAAAATGAACAGTTTATTAAATCATTAGCTGTTATCGAGGAATTAACAGCGTTAGATGCATTCAACGCTGATATGAATACGTTGGATGAAGCACAAGCGAGAAACAACTTTATTAGTGGGAAAACGGCTATGCACTTCGCGGGCTCATGGGCTATTGGACCAATCCTTGACAGCGTTGAAGATGTAGATGCTATTGGTGTTGCAGGATTCCCAACCTTTGCTGGAGGCGAAGGAGACCAAGAGAAAATTGCAGGTGTTGCAGGTGGTGGAATCGCGCTTAATAGTGAGCTAAGCGGTGACGAGAAAGAAGCAGCATTTGAATTCTTAAAGTTCTTCTATAGTGATGAAATGTATCGCCAATTACTAGAGGCGAATATCACGGTTCCTGTAGATATGGAAATGGGAGAAGACGTGCCGCAAGTATTCCAACAAGCTAACAAATTAGCACAAGGTGGATTATCACCAGTTTACGATGCGACATTAACGCCAGAATTAACGGATATTATTAATAACGGTCTTCAGTCTATTACAATCGGTGAGAAGACACCTGAAGAGCTTGCTGCTGAAATGCAAGAGAGTGTAGAAAATGAATAATTGAGGTTATCAATCATACAGTTTGCCATTATTTTGGCAAACTGTAATTATCAAGGGGTGAGAAAATGCACGCAGCTAAAAACACACGAATTGTAATATTCCTTGGTTTATTACCAGCTGTACTTCTTTATCTTGTTTTTGCTATTTTGCCGATTCTACAATCCTTTTATTTCTCACTAATGGAGTGGGATGGATTTTCGGACATGAAATTTATTGGACTTGATAATTTTGTTAGGTTATTCCAGGAACCATTGTTTTGGAATTCTGTTAAAAACAATATTTATGTCGTAATGGCTTCTGTATTTGGTCAAGTACCGATTGCTTTGTTCCTCGCACTATTGTTAAATCGGAAAATAAAAGGTTTAAAAATATTCCGTACGATTGGCTTTTTGCCCGTAGTATTATCAACTGTTGTAATTTCGTTAACATGGGGTCTTATTTTCAACTCGGAAAACGGGATGATTAATGAGTTGCTTCGAACAATAGGTCTTGGAGGATTGGCGCAAAATTGGCTTGGAGATACAAAGTGGGCGATGATTTCTGTCTCATTCGTAATAATTTGGCAGTTCGTTGGTTTATATCTCATTATCTTTTTAGCCGCACTACAAAATGTGCCGGAAGAAGTGCTAGAAGCAGCAAAAATTGATGGTGCTTCAGAATGGACTACTACTTGGAAAATCACTGTACCAATGATATGGGACACGATTATCGTAGCTGTTATTTTATGTATTTCAGGTAGTTTAAAAACATTTGACTTAATTTATGTCATGACCCATGGTGGGCCAGCGCATTCGACTGATGTAATGGCATTATATATGTTCAATGAAACGTTTAGTAAGCTTCAGTACGGTTACGGAAGTGCTGTATCAGTATTTATATTCTTCTTTAGTTTAACATTAATTTTTATTGTTACGAAGCTATTAGGAAAAAGAATGATTAAAGATTGATAGAAAGGAGATAAGTTAAATGGAACCAGTAGTAAACCAATCACCAGAAATTAAAAAGAAAAAATTAAAAAAGAACCGACTTAAGAATCCAATTATCTATCTTGTCTTGTCTGTGTTTGCATTAGTAAATGCGTATCCGATTATTTGGATGATCATCAACTCGTTTAAGTCGGAGAAAGAATTTGCGACGAATCAATTTGGATTTCCACGTGAATTTATTATTGAAAACTATATTAGTGCATGGAAAACGGCGAATTTAGGTGCATTATTTACAAACAGTATATTTATTTGTGTAACGGCAACAATTTTAACGGTTTTAATCGGTGCGATTGCATCTTATTTCCTAGCAAGATTTAAATTTAAGATGAACAAATTTGTTTACACCTTATTTATTTTCGGTTTGTTAATTCCGATTCACTCAACACTCGTTCCGATGTTTATTTTAATGCGGAATCTTGGTTTATTGAACACACCGATTACATTGATATTCCCATATATCGCGTTTCATTTACCGATAACTATCTTTCTATTAACGAGTTTTATGAAGCAATTTCCAAAGGATATTGAAGAATCAGCTATTATGGATGGTGCCGGTATCTTTAGAATATTCCGCTCGATCATTTTACCAATGTCTCGTCCTGCGGTAGCAACGGTTCTAATCTTAAACTTTATTTATAACTGGAACGAGTTCTCATTTGCTCTCGTTTTAATAAACGATCCAGGGTTACAAACACTACCATTGGGTCTTGCTAGTTTCGCTGGTCAGTTTACAACCAATTATGGCGCTCAGATGGCTGGTTTGACAATGTCGTTGATTCCAATCCTTGCTTTCTATCTATATTTAGAAAAAGATATAGTAAATGGAATGACAGCAGGTGCTGTAAAAGGATAGTATATAGGTAGCAAACATAAAAGGTTGATGTATATGTTCCGTAATTGGAGTTTAAGAAATAAATTCGTAACACTATTTATCGTTTTAATAACGCTACCTACTATTCTTTTTGGTATTTTAATTTACAACCAAGCGACAGAAGCATTTAAAAATCAAGCGGAGCAAAATATTAGCTCAAGGCTAGAGAAAAATGAAAAAAACCTGACAGCTATTATCCGTGAGATTGAGAACATGTCCTCCTATATGATTTTTGATGAAAATTTCCAGACATTTTTCACAACGCCACTGGAGGAGATGCAGCAAATAAGAGAAGCGGAGGATGCAATTAAAGGTTATTTCACGTTTCAAATGATGAGCTACGATTATATCGACTCAATCGAACTGACAGGTGAGGAAGGTATTTCCCTAAACTTTGGTAACTCTAGGATAGGCAATGAAGTGGACTTAAAGGATGAAGCGGTTAAAAAACGTGGGGGACCACACTGGAGTAATTCCTATCAGGTCTTTAATGAATGGTCAGGAACTAACACTGTAATCAGCTTAACAAGAGTTATTAATGATATAAATCGTATTTCTGATCCAATTGGATTCATAAAGATTCGACTTGATGAGTCAAAAATTTATCAAACGGTGGAAGTTGACCCGTCACAACAAGGTGAATACTTTGTTATGTCTAATGAAGGTGACGTTGTACTCCACAAGGATCGTTCGCTAGTTGGTAATCGGTTTCCAGATCCGAATGTAACGGACCTAGTTATAAATAGTGAGAAAAGTACGCACACCTATGAATCAGACGGTAATACATTTCTGATAGTTAAGAAGAAGGTACAGGGTACAAATTGGTCATCTGTTGTGATGGTGAATCAAGATGAGGTCGTTCATAATTTATATAATGTAAGAACACTAATTGTAAATATGATTATTTTACTTGGTTTACTAGGTGTAATTGCTTTTATCGGATTTTACTACTGGCATATCAAACCGATTGTTGAGCTAACGGAGCAAACGAAACAGTTAGAAAAGGGAGACTTCTCTGCGAAGGTAACGATTAATTCTGGTGATGAAATTGGTAAGTTAGGCATGCGATTTAATAAAATGGTTGTCACAGTCCAGAAGTATATTGACATCGAATATAAATTGAAAATCAAACAAAATGAGTCAGAGCTTAAAGCGCTACAAAACCAAATAGATCCACACTTTTTGTATAACACCCTTGATATGATTCGTTGGACAGCTAGAATGGAAAATGCTTTAGAAACAGGTCAATTAATCGAACGACTGTCAAAGATTTTTAGAATGAATCTGAATATGGGGAAAATGTGGGTAACAATAGCTGAAGAGATGGCCTATATTTATAACTATTTAGAATTACAAAGAAGTCGGATGGGAGATCGTTTGACTTTTACTATTTATTACGATGACCAAATAAAGCAAGCGCATATTATAAAGCAAATCCTTCAGCCTTTAATAGAAAACAGTATCCTTCATGGCTTTAAGGATCTCCCGAGACAGGGGAAAATTTATATTCGCTGTTACAAAAAAGGTCAAGAAGTTTGGATAGATCTTATCGATAATGGCCGGGGATTTCCGAATAAAGTGGAAACTGTTGAGGAGGTACCAGAAACAGGTTATGCATTGATTAACCTTAAGGAACGATTGGATATTGCTTTTGGGACTGAATTTGGGATGGAGCGGTTAGAAGTACAACAGGGTACTTGGATACGCTTGAAGTTGCCAATACTCGGAGATAGTGATATTAAAAATATGTCAAAAGAATCAGGTGAGTAGGATGACCTTTAAAGTCTTAATTGTAGATGACGAACCAATTATTTGTCGTGGTTTGACACAAACTATTCCATGGGAAAATCATGATGTGGAAGTGATCGGTGTCGCACATGATGGTCAAGATGCGATTAACAAAATAAAAGCAAACGACCAGATTGATATAGTCATAACGGATGTTAGAATGCCCAATAAAGATGGGTTACAGTTAGCGGCACACCTAGCTGACAATTATCCTGCTATTAAAGTTATTATGATCAGTGGGTATGATGAATTCAGCTATGCTAAACAAGCGATACATTTAGGGGTGAAGGAATATCTAGTAAAGCCGGTTGACATTGATGAACTGTTGCAAGTTGTAGGGAAAGTCATTAAAGAAATAAAGGAAGTGCAACTTGAATCGACTCAATTTCATTATTCAGCTTTCATGAATGCTGTATATCACCAGGTATTTTATGATCCAGGGGAGGTTGCAGTTGAATTTGAGACCTTACAAAATGAACGAGTTTACCCATTTATATCGATAATGAAAAATTATATCGATGTATCCAAACACATGCAACATGAGGAATTAAACGATTTTAAACTTAAATGGAAAAGGGAAATAGACAATCGTTTAGCTACTGATCAATTCACTAGTGTATCGATTTATATTAGTGTTAATATTTTGCTAACGTGTATTTTGGAAGATAAAAATAACCTAACACCAACAGAATTACTACCTATTGCAAAAGACAATGCTTCAAAGCAATTCATCTTTAATAAAACGAGTATTAAACTAAAGAATCTTTATAAAACGACTAATCAGTTGACTGAAGAATTGAAAACGTTATCTATAGGAGAAGCCGAGATAATTACCCGTTCGGAAATAGATGAAGAAGCTGCAACTAAGCGACTTTTTCCAGTTGACATGCAAGATAGTTTAATCCATGCAATTGTACGTTTTGATCGAACACAAATCACGGAATATACGAACCAATTGTTTCGTTATCTTAAGATAAATCACTTTCTATTTGAGGAATCTGTTTCAGTTTGTAGTGACGTAATAAAAAAAGTGATCGAAACGCTGCAGAATTTGAAGCAAAGAGAAAAGAGTACGACCTATTATTATTTTAATCAGAGCATGGACACGCTTTTGACTGACTCTTATCAAACACTACAGAAATTGTTTGAAAATGACATAGAAAAAATTATATGTGCGTATAAATTAACAGATATTGATGATAAAGACTGGCTCATTACAAGAGCAATTGACTACATCCAGTCCTATTATAAGTCAGAAATAAAGGCGCATGAAGTTGCAAACGTTATTAACATCTCGCCAAATTACTTCAGTTCTTTATTTAAACAGAAGACCGGAAGAAATTTCAATGAATATGTAAATCATATGCGTGTGGAGGAAGCTAAAACGTTGCTTGCACAAACACCATTTAAAGTAAGTGAGATAGCAGAACAAGTTGGTTTCCATGAGTATAAGTATTTTGTGGAAGTATTTAAGAAATTCTCTGGCATGACACCAACAACCTATAGAAAATTAACGGCAGTCAAAAATGGGTGAGTCGGTTAGGATGCTTTTTATAAAGGTGACGCGTTAACAAGGGCAATGTATGTCGAGGCATATCGGAATCATTAGAGGAATCTAAGGAGGAAAACGAATATGGAAAACATAAAAGTAACTGTACCAAAGGATTTCATGATTGGTGCCGCTATTTCAGCATGGCAATCAGAGGGATGGTCAGGAAAAAAAGAATCACAGGATTCATATCTTGATCTTTGGTATAAAAACAACAAGGAAGTTTGGTATAATGGTTATGGCCCAGCTGTAGCGACGGATTTTAAAAATCGCTATAAAGAAGATATAGCATTGATGAAAGAAATTGGTCTTACACATTTTCGTACGTCGATCAATTGGGCACGTTTTTTAACAGATTACGAGAATGCGGTCGTTGATGAAGAATATGCAAGCTATGTAGATGATGTGATTAATGAATTAATCGCAAATGGTGTTGAGCCAATGTTCTGTTTAGAACACTATGAGGTTCCGGCAGTATTATTTGAAAAATATGGTGGTTGGGGATCAAAACATGTGATAGAATTATTTATCAAATATGCTGAAAAGGTATTTGACCGCTATGGCGATCGTGTCAAGCATTGGTTCTCGTTTAATGAGCCTGTTGTTGTGCAAACGCGTGTGTATTTAGATGCAATTCGTTGGCCGTTTGAACAAAACACAAAGATATGGATGCAGTGGAACTACAATAAAGCACTAGCGACAGCCAGACTTGTGCAGTTATTTAAAGAAAAAGATCTAAAAAATAAAACAGGTGCCAAAATTGGTGTTATACTAAATCCAGAGGTAACCTATGCGCGTTCGACTGCTCCACATGATCAGGAAGCGGCGAAAATGTATGATTTATTTTTCAATCGTACCTTTCTAGATCCTGCGATAAAAGGAGAATTTCCGAAAGAGCTCTTTGAGTTGATGGATAAGCATACTATTACACCAGACTATACAGAAGCGGAATTACAGGTTATCAAAGAAAATACAGTCGATTACGTAGGGTTGAATTTATACTTCCCACATCGTGTTCAGGCCCGAACGTCTGCATGGAATGAGAATATTCCTTTCCACCCAGCTTACTACTATGAAAAATTTGATCTTCCAGGCAAGAAAATGAACCCGTATCGCGGATGGGAGATATATCCACACATCATGTTTGATATGGGTATTCGTATGAAAGAGGAATATGGAAATATCGAATGGTTTATTGCTGAAAATGGGATGGGTGTAGAAAATGAACACCGCTTTAAAAATGAAGAAAATGTGATTCAAGATGACTATAGAATTGATTTTATCAGCGAACATTTGAAATGGCTTCTAAAAGCAGTTGATCAAGGAGTAAATTGTACTGGTTATATGCTTTGGGCTTTCTCTGATTGTGTATCCCCAATGAATGCATTTAAAAATCGATATGGTCTTGTTGAAATTAATTTAGAAGATAATCGGAATCGTAGTTTGAAGAAATCTGCATATTGGTATAAACAGGTTATTGAGACAAGACAGTTCGAAGCTAAAAATGATGCGATTAATAAATAGTTTGATTTGTGAAAAGTTAGATGCTTCGCTGCCTCACCTTATGTGGCAGTGAAGTATCTTTTTATCAAAGAGGAACAAATAGCTACTAAAATTTAAAAGGGAAGTGACTTATGCGAAAATACTTGTCCTTTGATATTGGTGGGACCTTTATAAAGTACGGAATTGTTGGAGAGAATGCTACTATTATAGAAAATAATAAAGTGAAAACACCAGATACATTAGATAAATTAGTCAATCTAATTGATGAAGTAAGTAAAGGAAACAGTGAAGTAGAAGGAATTGCAATTAGTGCGCCAGGTGCTGTATCTGACGAAGGAATCATCTATGGTTCAAGCGCTATTTCTTTTATACATGGGCCCAATATCAAAGAATTAATTGCAGAACGAACAGGGAAATCTGTTTATCTAGAGAATGATGCGAATTGCGCCGGCTATGCTGAAGTATGGGATGGTGCTGCCAAAGGAAAAAAAGATGTGCTCGTTATGGTTATTGGCACAGGTATTGGTGGTTCTGTTATTAAAGACGGTAAGATCCATAAGGGGAACAATTTACACGGTGGTGAGTTTGGCTACATGCTACTAACGACTGACTTAGAAAATAGCGATCATGTCTGGAGTAGAATCGCATCAACGAAAGCTATAGTAAAATATGTTGCGAAGCGAAAACAGGTTGATTATGAGACGCTTTCGGGAGAAGACGTGTTTGAATTAGCAGAAACAGGTGACCAAATTTGTATCGATGCATTGGACCGGTTTTATCACTTCTTAGCTGTAGGAATTTACAATCTTCAATATATTTATGACCCAGAAGTTATATTGATTGGTGGAGGTGTAAGTGCTAGAGAGGACTTAATTGATCGGATAAATGAGAAGCTCGATAGAATTTTAAGTATGATTGATTTGGCAAAAGTTAAGCCCACTATCGCAACATGCAAATTCCGCCAGAACGCTAATCTATTAGGTGCAGTTTATGGATATATGAAGGAATAGAGCAGGGGAAGCAGGGGACGGTTCTCTGCTTCGGAAGCAAAGAACCGTCCCCTGCTTCCTGCTAATCTTGTAGGGTAGGATTTATTTTTAATATCCCAACTAACTGTTCTGCCATGTATGGTGGGGAATACTTGAAATCATCATTTACCCATTCGATGATCAGTCCTAAGATTGCATAGGATTGGTAACTAGACAATAAGTTTAGATTAATTGTATCGTCTAATTTTGCGTGATAAATATTTTGAAGTAATAATGTATTTAATTCATCAGTAATGCGCTTTTGAAATCCTGGTAGGGCATTCGCTTTAATGACTAATTGATATACGTGCTTATGCTCCCATACATGATCAAATATTTTTACTGCGGATGCATTTAACGTACGAATATCTAATTTATTATTATTACGTAAGGGCTCCTTATAAGATTTAGCTAAGTCTGCGATAACTTCTCCTAATATTTCATCAAGTAAATCTTCTTTGTATTTATAATGCCGATAAAAAGTACCACGGTTATAGTCTGCTTCGTTAACGATATCTGTAATGGTTATATCTTTAAACGCTTTAGTAGCCATTAATGCAAAAAGTGCTTGCGTTAAGGCGTTCTTTGTTCTTTTTATTCTTTTGTCTCCAGTTGTATTAGTATTCAACACTTTCCCCCTCCTCTGTTTAAAATCTTAGACTTAATAATCAATACATACTTAAATGTATGCTAATAAACAAAGATAGAATTATTGTTGATTGCATCAACAAGTGTTTCTTTATTATACTATAGATGTTGTTGAATATTAAACAACTATTGAATAATGTAAGCGCATTTAAAAAAAGGAGGATCTGTATGAAATTAAAAGATAAAGTATCCGTTGTAACTGGAGCAGCATCTGGTATGGGTAAAGCAATTGCGGAATTGTACGCAAAAGAAGGTTCGAAGGTTATTGTAGCAGATCTTAATATCGAAGGTGCTGAGGCAACTGTAGAAGCAATTACTCAAAACGGTGGAAATGCTAAGGCTGTAAAAGTAAATGTAGCTAATTTGGCTGATGTTGAAAATATGATTGATACTGCAGTGAAAGAATATGGCACATTAGATATTCTTGTTAATAACGCTGGTATTATGGATGGAATGGAAGCTGTAGGCGACGTAGAAGATGAACGATGGGATTTGATATTCGATATCAATACAAAAGCAGTAATGCGTGCAATGCGTAAGGCTATTCCAATCTTTGAGGAAAAAGGTAAAGGCATAATTGTCAATACTGCTTCTACAGGGGGATTAAATGGTGCGCATGCGGGAGCCGCTTATGTTGCTTCTAAACATGCTGTTGTAGGTCTAACTAAAAACACAGGATTCATGTATGCCAATAAAGGAATCCGTTGCAATGCAATTGCTCCTGGTGGTGTTGCAACAGGTATCACATCGAGTGTAAAAGGCTTTAATGAATTTGGTGCAAGCCGTACGCAATTGGCCCAAGCTGCCATGCCTCGTGTAGGAGAACCAGAGGAAATTGCAAAGGTTGCTCTATTCTTGGCATCAGAAGATTCTAGCTTTGTAAATGGGACTGTAGTGACAGCCGATGCTGGTTGGACAGCAGCTTTTTAAATAAAATTATAGGAGGGGACGGTTTGGAAGTAGAGAACCGTCCCCTGCTTCATTCCCCTGCTTCATTTTACCCCGCCAAAAACGGCAAGTTCAAACCACTTAAAATAGCAATCTGGATGTTTGAAACCAATTTCTCTAAGCCAATTAACCTGAATATCTACTCTTTCCAGTTTGTTATCTTCTATATCAGGACGGCTGTGATATTCCATCGCAACGTCTTTCTTATCCCTTTTATTATGAATAGCAAGATGGTCTATAAATAGCGTATCATATAATTTTTCCACCTCAGAAGTGGCTGAAGCTGTATGCTCAATATTTATGAATATCCCACCATCTGTTAAAAGATTATAAATCTCTCTATAAAGCTCCTGTTTCCTTTCATGTGGTAGATGATGAATAGCAAACCCCGATACAATACAATCAATCGAATTTGGTGTTGCAAATTTTTTAATAGAATTACTAAGGTCAGCATGTATAATGTCACAACGATCACTGTATGGACTCATATGCTTAGTAGCGGCTTGAATCATTGGTTCGGAATGATCTAATAATAGTGCATGAGCATCTGGATACGTTTTAAGCAAAATTTCAGCTAAAAATCCATTTCCACAGCCTAAATCGATTATTTTTTTTGGGTTAGGGGAGAAATGATTGATTACTTGAAGCATTATTTTAGCTTGATCAGCGCCATAAGGGACGCCGCCTCTAATCTGTTCTAAATAATGTTCTGCAATGTCTTGTCTTTGCCAATTAGTAGTTGCCATTTCCTCGCCTCCGTTTTAGATGCTTTTTAAATTTCTACTAGCTTAATATGAAACATCATACAAGTCAACCATATTTTGTTAATTTAATTCCGTAAACTTTAAGGCGTGTAAATAAAATGCTAGCCCTCAGCTATAACCCGTGCAGAACTTTTCAAATAATCGCGAACAATTGAGTGGTTTGATGAAATAGAAATTTACCTCCGTGGTACAATAAGGGACGTGACAGGCCGTTTTACTTTTTTATTTGTTCTATTATTTGGTATGATTAAAGGATGGAATTATCGAAATTTTCTTTCGGTTGATAAAAAGTACTGAATCATGGTATAAGTGTTATTGAAGCAGAGATATCTTTGCTTTATATTTTTTTTGGATTACATCAAGATTTAACGTGATGCGTTAATAATGAGGGGATTTGAGTTTGAATATGAAAGATAATTTTTGGCTTGATTTACCACGGCCATTTTTTATATTGGCACCAATGGAAGATGTAACGGATGTTGTTTTCCGCCATGTAGTGAGTAAAGCAGCTAGACCTGATGTGTTTTTTACAGAGTTTACAAATACGGTAAGTTATTGTCATCCAAAGGGACACCAAAGTGTGCGTGGTCGTTTAGCTTTTACAGAAGATGAACAACCGATGGTGGCTCATATATGGGGAGATGAACCCGAGTATTTTCGACAAATGAGTATTGGAATGGCGGAAGAGGGTTTCCGTGGTGTGGATATTAATATGGGTTGTCCTGTCCAGAATGTAGCAGCAAATGGGAAGGGATGCGGTCTTATCCGTCGTCCAGAAGTTGCCGCAGAGATAATCCAAGCAGCAAAAGCAGGTGGATTACCTGTTAGTGTGAAAACAAGACTTGGTTACACCGATGTAGAGGAATGGCGCGAATGGCTTAAACACTTATTGGAACAAGATATTGTTAATCTATCGATCCATCTTCGTACAAAAAAAGAGATGAGTAAGGTGGATGCGCATTGGGAACTGATTCCAGAGATTAAGAAACTTCGTGATGAGGTGGCACCACACACACTTTTGACAATCAATGGGGATATTCCTGATCGTCAAACGGGCTTGGAACTCGTTGACAAGTATGGTGTTGATGGGGTTATGATTGGCCGTGGAATTTTTACAAATCCATTCGCCTTTGAAGAGCATGCGAAAGAGCCTACTAGTGAGGAATTACTTGATCTATTAAGGTTGCATCTTGACCTCCATGATCACTATTCGAACGAACTTGAACCCCGTCTATTTAAACCACTTCGTCGCTTTTTTAAAGTCTATGTTCGTGCATTTCCAGGGGCAAGTGAATTACGAAATGAATTGATGAACACCGAAACAACGGACCAAGTACGCACATTGCTCGATAACTTTGAGTGAAAAGGAAGCAGGGGACGGTTCTCTGCTTCCTTGTTTAAGTATGAACTTCTTTTTTTGCGACATCCTTCAGCAGTTTTAAGAGTGAGAAGAGAGATCTTTACTCAATTTTTTTATATTAGAGATAAGCGAGAATACCACGTCCACGTACTTGTGAATATTCATATTTATATTATGCGAACCCACAATGAATTGATGAACACAGAGCAACGGATCAAGTACGCACATTGCTTGAAAACTTTGAGTAAAAGCATGTGACCTATAAAAAACATAAAATATTGAACAATTCTATTTGAATAAAATCAAGAACTCTTGTTCCTGTTCTTGATTATTTATGGTACAATCTAGTAGGATAATGTTTTGTTAGGGAGCGGTCGGCTAACCCCACTTGAAATGGGGTTATCCCTATGGGTATGTATGAGAGTTTCGTGGTGCTGATTGGTTTTGGCACTTTCTTGACTGCATTACTCGCATTGATCAATTCTATGATCAATAAAAAATAGACCTCCCTATTTACCCGTAAAGTGATTAGGTGAGGTCTACTCCTAACAAAGATAGCCGATCCCTCTGGGGGAACCGATTATCTAAGGCCACAGTTGGTAGCTGTGGTCTTTTTATAGTTTTCTGTTAATCTTAATTAAATTATACCATATTGATATTGAAATATAAATCAATGCTTCTGTAAATGCTACATGTTCTATATATTTTCAGGCAATAGTTTTTCTCTCGTTCATACTTGGAATTTCCGAAAAACATCCGAAGAACTTTTTTTGACTCCTGCTGTTAAAGGAAGCAGAGAACCGTCCCCTGCTTCCTCCCATTATTGAGTCAATTGCTGGTCGGAAAACTCTCTATAGAGCTGATGTGATTGAACGAGTTCTTGGTGTGTACCAATTCCGGTTATTTGGCCTTTTTCAATAAAAATAATTTTATCAGCATTTACGATGGTTGATAACCGGTGAGCGATAACAAAGGTTGTTCTGCCTTCCATTAAACGAGACAAAGCTTGTTGAACGATTCCTTCCGATTGGCTATCGAGACTTGCGGTTGCTTCATCCATCATTAAAATTTTTGGATCTCTGAGAAATGCACGGGCGATGGCAATTCGTTGCCTTTGACCGCCGGATACTTTCACGCCACGTTCGCCAACCTCTGTATCAAGATCTTTTGGAAACTCTTTAATAAAATCTGCTGCATAGGCCATTTTCGCCACTTCCCATAGACGCTCGTCGGTAATATCTGTTCGATCTTCTAATCCGTAACAAAGATTTTCACGGATCGTACCTGCCATCATCGGACTATCTTGAGAAACATACCCGATTTGACTTCTCCATGAACGCATAGACAGCTCTTTAATAGGTGTGTTTCCAATTGTAATCACGCCTGTTGTTGGGATGTAAAAGCGCTCAAGCAGTCCGAACATTGTCGTTTTCCCGCCACCGCTTGGACCTGCAAAAGCAACCATCATTCCCGGCTGCACGTTAAAGGAAACATCTTTTATGACAGCTTCCTCTTCACTGTATGAGAAGGATACATTTCGAACATTGATGGCTTGATTGGCGATATCTAAGTCTTTTCCTTCTTGGCCTTCCTCTTTGTCAATTTTTAATATATCAATAATGCGTTCCGTGGCACCCATTGCTTTTTGTAATTGGGTAAAAAACATGGCGAAAGATGTAATCGGAAAGATGATTTGAAAGAGATAGAGTAAAAAAGCAACAAGGGAGCCCGTGGTCATCGTGCCATCTGCTACTCGAATTCCTCCGTAACCAATAATGACGACAATAACGACCATGACGACAAGATACATCAATGGAGCGATCAGTGAAAAAATCAGTCCTTCTCTTAATCCATAGGAGAAAAGCTTATTAATTCTAGATTGGCCTTTCTTTTCCTCTGTGTTTTCTGCATTGGAAGCTTTCATTAAACGGATTTCACTAAGTGTTTGCTGCACACTTCCTGTAAAACTTGCCGTTTCATCCTGCAGACCACGCGATATTTTCGACATTTTGCTTCCAAGTGGTACCATAATAAGGACGGTAATTGGAACGGCAATTAACATTAATAACGTCATTTTCCAATCCATAAACAGCAAAATCGTAACAGCACCGATTATCGTAATAATGCCACCAATAAATTGGGGGAAGTGTTGAGAGATTAAGTCTTTTACAATTCCAGTGTCATTGACAACACGGCTAACCGTTTCCCCACTTTTATTTTTGTCAAAATAATGGACCGGTAAGCGTAAAAGTTTAAACCACATTTTTTCTCTAAGATTGGCGACTATTTTTTGCCCGACAAATGCCAGGGCATACATGGATAATCCATCGGTGACTGCCTGTAAAATAAAAACGGCTATGATGATCCCAATTAGAAAAACATTTAATGATTCCATTGAAAAGCCATCGACCATTTCTCTTGTCAGGAGTGGGATAGAAAGCCCTACTAGTGTAGTAATGAGACTTCCAACTAATCCTAGAGTCAGTGCGATTTTTGGTATTTTAGTAGATAGTATAAGAGAGATAAAAGGTTTTAAAGTATTTGTTTTTTCCTTTGTCATGCTAATAAGCACCTTCTTTTTATGTAATTTTTAAATCATGTACCTGCTAAACTATAAAATAATGGAGGTGAACGAAAACGTAAGGATAGTCGGTGTGATAGATCCTAATTATTATATGGTATTTGAGGAAAAACTTATGGTACAGTAAACGTAAGTGAAAATATGGTGAAACGTTAAAGTTAAACTTACAATAACAGAAAGAATAGCGATAAACAATATTTATGAAAGATAAAAGATGGGCAATTAATCCAAACATATTAAATAACCTTTAAGCTAGGAGAAACCAAACATGGAGAAAATTATGATTGTCGAAGATGATATGAAAATCGCGGAATTTTTATCTTCCTATATTGAAAAATATGGCTATCAAGTTACAGTTGCCAAAGACTTTGAACGGATATTGGAAACATTTCGTGATGTGCAGCCTAATCTTTTATTATTAGATATTAATTTACCTAGTTATGATGGGTATTATTGGTGTAGGCAAATTAGAAAAGAATCTATTTGTCCGGTGATTTTTATTTCGGCTCGAACAGGTGAGATGGATCAAGTCATGGCATTGGAAAATGGCGGGGATGATTTTATTACGAAGCCTTTTCATCCTGATATTGTGATGGCGAAAATCAGAAGTCACATGCGCCGAGCATACGGGGAATATGCAACCAAGTATCAAGAAAGAGTGCTGAGTCATGGGGACTTGCACTTTTATCCGGAACGGTTGGAACTTCGATTTAAAGATGAAGTAGCTGCCTTAACAAAAAAAGAGACCGATATCATCGAAACGTTGCTGGAGCGTTATCCTCGTGTTGCTGGTAGGCAGGATTTGTTGGAGAAACTTTGGGATGACCAAGCCTATGTCGACGAGAATACGTTGAATGTAAACATTACGCGCGTTCGAAATAAGTTTCAAGCGTTAGGGATAGAAAATGCTGTTGAGACGGTTAGAGGCGCAGGATATCGTTTAAACATGACGTGGATTGATGCGAAATCATGAAACTATTTCTTCGTGACCATTTTATTATCATTGTGCTTCAACTCATCCAAATCGTTATGATTCCTACACTTTTTTGGCTTGATGGCTATCGTGGGACAGGTGTAATCATTTACGCTTTTTTTCTATCCCTCGTATTATTAACAGCATTTCTCATCTATCGGTACTTGAGTAGAAAAAAATTCTATCAAAGGTTGCAGAATCCACTGGAAACAATGGTGGAATCACTCGAGACTACGGAACGAACGTCAATATCTGAAGCGCTCGATCGGTTACTTCTTAGACAGTATCGTTTGTACCAAGAAGAATTTCAAAAAGCGGAAGATAGGCAGGATGAGCATTTATTATTTATGGATCGCTGGGTGCACCAAATGAAAACACCACTTTCTGTCATTGAATTAACTGCACAAACATTAGACGAACCTGAATCCTCTAGCATTCGCGAGGAAACAGACCGGATGCGTAGTGGCTTAAATACTGTTCTTTATATGGCGAGACTTCGTACAATTGCAGAAGATTTTCAGATTAAGCCAGTCCCCCTATCGAAGCTAATCCATGAAGTGAATCAAGAAAATAAGCGTTTTTACATCCGGCATCAAGTGTATCCACAATTAGAGGAACATAGGTCAGGTATAACAGTACAGACTGATGAGAAGTGGCTTTTCTTCCTATTAACACAACTTGTACAGAACGCTGTCAAATACTCTACTGGAAAAGCGAAGCATCTTCTCCTGTCCGTTTATGAAAGGGAAGGGGAAGCAATCCTTGAAGTGAAAGATTTTGGGATTGGTATTCCAACTGTGGACAAGAAGCGGGTTTTTAATAAATTTTTCACCGGTGAAAATGGCCGGAAATATCGGGAATCAACAGGGATGGGGCTTTACTTGGTAAAAGAAGTAGCTGAAAAGCTAGAGCACGGGATTGAATTGGAATCAGAGATGGAAGAGGGAACGACGATTCGAATCATTTTTTCAACCACACAAAACCTTACAACGATGTAAGATTAGTGAAAGGATAATCGATAGTTTAAGGCTGCGTGCTTCGGCTATACTTATTGTAGAAACTTAGCAGAGGAGAATGATGATTATGCTCACACTTACAAATGTAAGTAAGGTTTACGAAGGGAAAGTGGCCTACCGTGCCCTTACAGATATTAGTTTAGAAATAGAAACAGGTGAATTTGTTGCCATTATGGGTCCATCCGGTAGCGGAAAAACAACATTACTAAATATTATTTCCACCAACGATGCACCTACTACTGGACAAGTTGAAGTCGAAGGGAAAAATCCACATAAGCTTAAGAAAGATGCGTTAGCTAAATTCCGCAGAACTGAACTTGGATTTGTTTTCCAAGACTTTAATTTACTGCATACACTAACTGTCGAAGAAAATATCGTCTTACCATTGACACTAGATGGTGCGCGAGTTAAAGACATGAAAGAAAAAGCGGATAAAATTGCGGAGAGTCTTGGTATTACTCCAATTATGAAAAAACGCACCTACGAAATATCTGGTGGTCAAGCACAACGAGTAGCCATTGCCAGGGCGATGATTCATCAACCAAAGCTACTGTTAGCCGATGAACCAACTGGTAACTTAGATTCAAAAGCATCAAAGGACGTCATGGCAATGCTTGGAGCCATTAATAAGGAGGAACAAACGAGCTTGTTAATGGTAACGCATGATCCACAAGCGGCAAGCTATTCCGACCGAGTTGTTTTTATCCAAGATGGGAAACTGCATTCCGAAATTCATCGTGGGGAGAGTAGACAAGCATTCTTCCAGAAAATAATTGATATGCTTTCCTTGATGGGAGGCGACGGTAATGAATTTTCGACAGTTCGCGTTTAATAATGTATTGCGCAATAAACGACTGTATATTGCGTACCTCCTTAGCAGTATGTTCACGGTGATGGTATTCTTCACTTTTGCCATCTTTGCATTCCATCCAGCGTTTTCAGGAGGTGTGATCAATAAAAACATACTAATGGGACTAGGTGTTGCTGGAGCAATCATTTATGTGTTTTCTTTCTTTTTTGTCCTATACTCGATGAGTTCTTTTTTACAGTCGAGAAAGAAAGAGTTTGGCTTGTTAATTATGCTTGGTGCTTCTAATAAACAGATCCGTCTAATGGTATTTTTGGAAAATATCTTAATCGGCTTTTTCGCAACAGTTGGTGGAATCCTAATCGGTTTGGTATTTGCAAAAGGGATTCTTTTAATTGCTGAAAACGTGTTGATTATTAGTGAAACACTGGATTTTTATTTTCCAACACTAGCAATTGTTGTGACGTTCAGTAGTTTTCTATTTCTATTTTTCTGTATATCGATATTTGTTTCGTTTATTCTCCGTACGAAAAAACTCGTTAATTTAATGAAAGGGGATAAACAATCTAAAGGAGAACCAAAAGCATCTGTTACGCTATCGGTGCTCGCAGCACTCCTACTAATCACGGGATATGTTACGGTTACTTTGGTTGAGGGTATCTATGTTGTTTATGCTATGATTCCAGTTATTTTAGTTGTAACACTTGGAACCTATCTCTTATTTACCCAATTAAGTGTGTATGTTATCCGGCTTTTGAAAAATAATACGTCGATCTTTTGGCGGAAAACAAATATGCTCTTATTCTCTGACTTATCCTTCCGATTGAAGGATAATGCAAGGACATTTTTTATGGTGGCAATCATTTCAACAGTTGCTTTTAGTGCGATTGGTTCTTTATTTGGATTTCAATCGATAATCAACGGAACAAAGGATACCTATCCGATCACGTATAGCCCGTTTCTTAATGACAGTAAAGCAGTAATCGAGGAAGATATGTTAAAAATAAATGCTATCTTGCAGGAGGAAAGCGTTGATGCAAAGATGGAATCGCTGGAGCTGAACTATTATGAGATAGCTGATGGAAATGTATTAATCTTAAGCGCTTCTGACTACAATCGCTTTGCAGCATTTATTGGTGACAAGGAATTGCATCCAAAGGGGAATGAGGCCATTGTAGTGGAACAAAGTAGTGGTGAGGGTGAGTTCGTGGAAGAGGGTCCAAAAGCTAGTGGAGGGTTAATGGAAGCGAGTGTACAACTAAAAAACGGGCAAGAACTTCAACCTACAAAAGTAGTAGAATCAGCTGTATTACCAACAAATAGTTATGGGTATTATGTGGTGAATGACAAGGTTTTCGAGCAACTTGGATCACCTGAAAGTAAGAGCTATAGTGGCACATGGAAACCGGAAGAAGGACAAACGAATCAATTAATTGAGGCGGGCAGAAAAATAAATAACTTAGATGGCGATTTACAGTATAAAACGTTTATCACGGATTATACCATTTATGAAATTAACAAAGCATATGGACCTATTCTTTTTATTGGCTTGTTTATCGGAATTGTGTTCTTTGTTTCGGCTGGTAGCTTTCTCTATTTTCGCTTATTTACAGATTTGGACGAAGAAAAGCGCAAGTTCCAAGCCATTGCCAAAATTGGATTGACACAATCTGAGCTTCAAAAGGTAGTCAACAGACAAATCGCGATTCTATTTTTCTCACCAATTGTTGTCGCATTAGTGCATGGTTCTGTTGCCCTTTTCGCTTTGTCCCGTTTGTTTAATTACAATTTAATGGTAGAATCTTCCCTTGTATTAGGAAGTTTTGCTTTGATTCAAGTGATTTATTTCTTGATTGTCCGATTTCTTTATGTGAAGCAAGTAAAGAGAATGGTCTTTTAAAGAAGTTAAGGAAGCAGGGGACGGTTCTCTGCTTCCTTTTATGGAATAAATCAAGTCTTATCTGAATTGTAAAATAAGGGAGAGGGGAAATTTGAAAAAAACAGTAGGGTTTATTGTTATTGCTTTTGTAGTTATCATCGTTGGTGTTTTTTCGATTTATCCAGCAGAAAGAGATCGTTTCAATCCGTTTCTTACTATTGGAAATGTTTATGTCCAAATAAATGAAGAGCCTGTTATAGATGAGGATAGATATTACTACGATTTAACTGGCTACCATGAAGACGGGAAGAAAACAGAATTAGCATTTAGTGCAATAAAAGATTTAAAGGAAAATGCATTTTTAAAGATAACCGCAAAAGGAGCCTTTGTGAAAGGTTACGAAGAAGTTCAGGCAGAAGAATTGCCTGAGGATGTAAAAGATAAGTTTGATAAGTAATATGATAGACGAGACTAAGACTTCAATCATTTTTGGTTGAAGCCTTTTTTTAATTGAACTTTATATGCAGCGAAACAACCATAAATTTCGACGTAAATAGTCTCATCCCGCTATGTCAGGATGGCCTCGCTTTCCGTGAGCACAACCTATAGCTTATATAGAAGCGGAGGGTATTTCATTTGAGAAGCGGGTAACAAAGTATCACTACGATGCATTTTCCTTGAATTTCGTAAGATGAAACGCAATAATGATTAAAAAAGATGCAACAAGTCAACCTTAACTTTGGATTGTGAGACTTCATAGTAATACCAAGACTTAGAGGCTTTTCACGCTAGGAAAGTTCAGTTATAAACTAATCTGTGGTTTCGTGACATTTTTTTGTTATAGTTAAAAGAAGCAAAGAACCGTCCCTTGCATCCTTAAAAAAGTACAGCGAAGGAGATACGATGACATTATTACTTTTACTTATTATTTATTTGGCTTTTATTAGTTTAGGGTTACCTGATTCGTTATTAGGAGCCGCATGGCCTGTAATGCAAGAAGATTTTGGAGTTCCACTTGAGACAGCGGGATTGATATTTATGACAATTGCAGGTGGTACGATTGTTTCCAGTTTAGCTAGTGGAAACATGCTGAAACGGTTTGGAACTGGAAAGATCACATTTATAAGTGGCTTAATGACAGCTAGTGCTTTACTGGGCTTTTATTTTGCTCCATCAATCATTTGGTTAATTGTATGTGCGATTCCTCTTGGTTTAGGTGCAGGAACTGTAGATACGGCATTAAATAATTATGTTGCTGTAAATTATAAGGCGCACCATATGAGTTGGTTACATAGTTTTTGGGGTGTAGGAGCTACTCTTGGTCCGATCATCATGGCCCAATTTATAGTAGGCGAAACTGGTTGGAGAACTGGTTATCTTGCAATTTCGGGAATTCAATTTGAAATACAAATGACTATAAAAAACGGGAAGATCCCTATTGTTGTATAGGATGAAAGAAAACCAAGAACAGGTTGTATAAAGGTGCTACCTGTATAAGCTAATGCCATTTGGTAGCCCATAATTGACTGAGAATGTGTCTTGCCAAAACGTGCTGGTGTTTCATGTAACATACATGGAAATATAGGTGCTAACCCAAATCCAACCAAAATAAAGCCTGCAAGCGACAAAATAGAAGGTAAAGGCAGTAATAGCAACGTGGCACCAAATAATGCGATAACTTGACCCGTTCGAATCAGCATCCGGCTACTCATTTTAAACGTAACAAACCCCGTTATAAACCTACCAATTGTTAAGCCGCCCCAGTAAAATGAAACCCACTGTGCTGCAACCGATGCCGGTAAATCCTTCACATTTACAAGAAAACTACTTCCCCAAAGTCCCACTGATGTTTCAACTCCACAATAAAATAGGAAGGTCAACAGCGCAAATTTCACACCTTTAATCTTCAAAGGCTTTACATCTTTCGTATTTTCATGAGCCGGTTTATCAGGGATATCTTCCGAAGAATCATTCAACACTACATTATTTTTTTTCGAAACTATAACCCACAATGCAGCTATCTCCATGTAAGAAACACTTAGTAAAGATCATCCTGGCGCTTTAGCCCAATCTACTAGAATAAAGAGCGGTGAAAAGTTCAACAAGATGCATGGTATTTAAGAAATACCTATAATGAACTTATAAACTGTCTATCCTTAGACTGCTAAAGTTTTGCAGAAGAATATCATGGATAAAGAACCAAATTATTCATGAACTATATAATCAGCTTTATATACAAAACCACAGATTATCAACTAATCTGTGGTTTTGTCACATTCTTTGTTGAAGTTAAGGGAAGCAGAGAACCGTCCCCTGCTTCCATGCTACCACTAAAAAGCACCAGAACCTCCGCCACCACCCCCAACGCCAGCACCACCACCTGAAACAGAACCGCTATCAGTTGCTGCTGAAATGGTTTGATCAGCTTCATTAAAGCTGTTCGTCATGGTACTTGCTAGCAACATGAGCATAAACATATCACTAGCTGGTGAATCAAAACTAGTGTTTGAATTTGGGGGTGCTTTGACTAGTTTTTCATTCTTGGCAAGCATTGACTTGTTGTTTGTACCAATCGCATAGATGAAAGCCTGCATCTGTTCATCATTCATCCATTCACTCCACTGCTTTTCGTCGATATACTCGTACTTTGTACCGAATTGTTTCCATTGTTGCTTAATCCTAGCTCCTTTTACTGTCAGTGGTTGGTAGACAGCGGCAAATAATAATAAGCTACCCATTAAGATTATCGAAAAGAACATCCACATAAACAACTGATGAATACCAAAGAGAATGGTAAGCGGAATAAGAAGTAGGCTAGTTATTGCAACTGTCCAACGAAAGCCTACTTTCTTTTCATCTAACTTGTGCTGATTCATTTCTTCTTTTACTGCTCCGATCCATTGCATATAATCATCTTGATAGGCTTGTTGATTTTTTGTATCCTTGATGTACGTATCAAGGTCGTCAACTGAAAATCTACCATCACTTCCTATAGTATAAAACAACCAGCTGATTAATAAGCTCTCATGGATATGATTTTTTTCCTTATTTACTTCAACAAATTCTCTTTCACTTTTTCTTATCAAAATGCCTTTTCTAACAAGGTTTAATAAAGCTGCTGAAATTATTTCTCCATTTTGGACAATACCTTTCATGAAAAGTATTGTCGCTGGTAAACTCATCTCTTCCTTTGGTAAAAAGGAATTTTGTAGGGAACTACGATCAATTTCCCATAAAATCTTTCGTCTTTTTCTCCATGCAACAACTACCAGAGCAAGTAGGTAACCTGCAAAGGCTCCAATTACAAAAGGAGCAAGACTACCAAACATATCCTTTCTATCTTCAAAAGAAGCCACTTTTTCCTCATATGCCGTTATCTCAGCTGTAAAATCATCACGTATTGTTTTGTCTGCGATTATGTCGGCACTAGAAAATAGCGAAGCATCATAAGCAACACGAATATCTCCATTGCTCCCGCTATCAACTTCGCCCATGGCAAAGTGAACAATACCATCCGGTGTTGTTTGGGAAGTACCTTCTGCCTCGTCGTATCCTAATGCAAGGACATCATCAGTAGCTTGAGGTGGGTAAATATAGACATCGATATTTTGATACGTGGATTCGTTACTGCTATCAAAGAATGGCCAGTAAAACTGTGCTAAATCAGAATAGACCTCTATCCCAGATTTAATGGTATAGGAAAGATCAATAATTATTGTCTCATCAGAGCCACTTCGATAAATTTTATAAAGATTTCCATCCTGTTCCAAATCTAATTGCATGTCATTTTCAGATGCTTCAACGTTTTCAAGCATCGTATTTTCTTTAGGGATAAGGGTGCGGGTAATGCCATTAAAGTCTCCACTAAATTGATAGATGTGCTGTTCGTCTACTTGCACATCGCCATTTTCTTGTAAGTAGGCATCAATTTGTGTATTTTTAATCTCAAAATCAACAGCGAATGCTTGCATAGGCAATAATAATAATACAGAAAAAAACAGTATAAGTAGTATCAGATATTTTTTCATATGATTGACTCCTCTCATATGTTATATACGTAGTGCTAGACGAAAAGTTTCAAAATTTGCTGGAAGCAGGGGACGGTTCTCTGCTTCCAATTGTGGAATGAAGCAGCTAAAACCTTTCTTTTCTTGACTTAGTAATTAGTAGATAACACGTATCCTTTTTTTGAATTATCCTCCAATTTTTAAAGATATTTAAGAATACTTTTCTTTGATGCTATTTTTATTTTTCTTTAATTTGAAATTATATAAATTATTCGTGTGTTCGCTTGTCCCAGTAGAATGTGGCTAAGCAACACCGAGATTTTTAACTCGTTCTTTTAATAGGTAGATAACGAAAATCCTGTAGTTAGAATACCGTGTATTTGTAAATAACCCCTTTTTATTAAGCGATGAAGGAAGCGGAGAACCGTCCCCTGCTTCCCTCTGTTAGGAACTTCCATTTACTTTTTTTCTGATCGTGATAGTCTATAATTATAGCGAGGTGTTCTAGATGATTAGTGGAAGAATGATTCTTATAATGAAGTACCTAGAAGGTAAAGAAGAATCTAGTTTTCGTGAACTAGGTGAAGAGTTGGGTATAACTGAACGAAAGATACGTTATGATATTGATAATATCAATGATCATTTAAAGTCGAGTAAGTCAGATTTAATCATTAAAAAAAGCAAAGGGAAGTTAGTCATTCCTAGTAAATTAACGTATATAGACCTTCAGGAAGAAGAAAACTATTTTTTTAACCAAGCAGAAAGAACAAATATCATGTCTTTCTTAATTTTTTTTAATATTGATAGTTTAAATCTGAATAAGCTGTCTGATAATTTTATGGTCTCACGTACGACATTAAAAAATGATTTATTCTTGATCGAGTCAGATATCAAGCAAAAAGGATTTATTTTAGAATATGATCGCGGCTTTCATCTTATTGGTAATGAAACGAATATTTTGAATGAGAGGGTAAGGCTGTTTCGAGAGTATATCGAATACTTTGAGTCAGAAGATAAATTTTCAGATAGTTACGAGCATGCTATATTAATAGAACTAGAAAAAGCGTTTAAAAAAGTTAATGTTTTTAAAATTAATGAATGGACGAAGAGCTTGTTAAAGCAAATTGGATGGGTATTAAATGATGATTCCTATTATTGGTATTTAGCCAATATTTTCGTATTTATCTGGTATGTTAAAAATAAAGTTGAGAACCCATTGAATGGTACTAATTTAAAGTTCGCACCATTTTTTAATAAAAAAATAATTGCCGATTTGGAAGAGATCATAAATTATAAATTGAATGAAGATGAATTAGATATCTTAGTGAGCTTCGTGTTTTTCACAAGTAAATATACTAGTTTAAATGAAGAATTAGATTTAATAACTACAGAAAAAACAGTGGATGAACTTGTATCGCATATGTCTGTATGCTTAAATATGACTTTTGAGCAAGATTCTATTTTATACAAAGGTTTATTAAATCATGTAGCACCGTTACTTCATAGGATTCGTAGTAGTGTTCAAATTTACGATGAAGTTTTTGATGTTATCCCTGTGGAACATGTGTACATCAAAGAAGCAGTTAAAAAGTCAGTAGTGGGTATTGAACTGTTAGGTGAAATTCACAACGAAAATGAAATAACACTTATAGCGATTCATTTTTTAGCGAGTATGCAACGGACTACAACTTCTCAATATAAGAACGTCTTACTTGTATGTGGGTTAGGTTATGGTGTTATTGCAATGGTCAAGGACAAATTAAATAGTACGTATCAAATTAATTATGTCGACACCATTCCGCTATATATGTTGAATGATTTTAATGATTGGGATAACGTTGATTTAATTATCACAACTTCGAAATTAACGTTAGAGATAGATAAACCTGTTGTGAAAATTAATGCTGTCATGAATGAATCTGACTTTGCTAATTTGGAGATTGCCGGATTATCTAAAAAGAATATACTGACCAATTACTTCTCTATTAATAGAAGGTTAGACTTTCTGGATAATAATACGAAGACAAAGGTAATGGATATAATTAAAGATGAACTGGGTTATTCTCATGTAAGAATCCCAGAAAAGAAGTTGACCTTAAGCGATTTAATAGGTATTGATGCGATTCAAATTGTTAGACACGAAATAGAATGGCGTGAAGCTGTCAAACTAGGCGGAGAAGTTTTGTTTGAAAGTGGCTTTATAGATAATGCATATATGGAGAATATAATAAAAATTCAAGAACAGTTAGGTTTTTATTCAGTAAAAGATAATGAATTTGCACTCCTTCATGGTAATAACAATAAATTAGTGAAGGTGAGTAGTGTCAGTCTCCTGATATGTAAACAATCAATCTCATTTGGGGATAAACGGGCAAAGATTATATTTTTGTTGGCAAGTAAGGATAAAAAAGAACAGATTCCAGCAGTTATTGGACTTACAAAGATGACCTATCAAACTGATTTTATTGCACAATTAGAAAATGCAGAAAGCCCAATTGATGCATTTAGAATTATAAAAGAGTATGAAAAAAAAGTTGAATAACAAGATAGGAGGCCATGAGCAAATTTGTTCCTGGTCTTTTTTTTGTGCTTTTTTCTTACTAGTTTAATTACTAAAAACCGCTTAGAAATGTCGCTATATGTCTATTCGTGTCGCTTTTGGAAGATAGGGTAAGTTTTTGTAAAAAGTTCTTTCGAATTCTTTAAATTGTGAGAGCGGTTACATCGGGTTATTATTTATACATAGACACAGAGGGAACAATAATGAATGCGCAGTCATTACTCGGTCTTTACTTACTCAATTGAACTGATAGTAGTTTATGTTATTCCCGAGGAGGAGAGAAATGGAACAGACAAACACAGTAGATTTTTTGGTTGTATCGAATATTGATGTGGCAACCAAAGAAGAGGTGATTAGCGAATTAATAACCAATTTAGATGTTAAAAACTATTTGTCTAGTAAAGAAGTTTTTTTGAAAGACGTTATTGATAGGGAAAATGAAATACCAACATATATTGGGCATGGTATTGGATTACCTCATAGCCAAAGTGATGGAGTGAAGTCATCAACGGTTACAGTAGGTAGACTCGTTAATCCTATCAAGTGGACGGATGATGGCGAATTAGTAACTACCGTTTTCCTAATAAGTGTACCAAAACAAAATGAGGATAATTTACATTTGAAGATTCTTTCAAAACTTGCAAGATTGTTAATGCATGAAGACTTCAGAGCTGAAGTTGAAAGTGCGGATGAAAATGTTCTTATTGAACTTCTTAATCAAAAAGTGAAGGAGGAAATAAAATGAAACATCTTAAATATTTTCAGAAACATCTGATGACAGCAACTTCTTATATGATTCCTTTCGTTGTTGCTGGTGGTATCCTATTTGCATTATCTGTCATGTTAAGTGGTGAAGCAGCTGTTCCAGATGGTGGATGGTTATCTAAGTTAAACCAAATTGGTTCAGCAGGTTTGGCGTTATTTATTCCGATATTGGGTGGTTTTATCGCATATAGTATCGCAGATAAACCCGGTTTAGCTCCAGGTATGATAGGTGCTTATCTCGCTAATGAGATTGGTGCTGGATTTATTGGAGGTATTATCGCAGGCTTCTTAGCAGGTTATGTTGTACAAAAATTGAAGAAAATTAAATTGTCTTCATCATTTAGAACATTGGGTACAATTTTTATTTACCCATTAGGTGGCACAATTATTGTTGGTTTTATCATGGTTTTCTTAATAGGTGAACCGATTGCATTATTTATGGAATGGATGACTGCATCGCTAAATGGCATGTCAGGATCTGCAAAAGTTCCATTAGGTGGCGTGTTAGGGGCGATGATTGCATCTGATATGGGTGGTCCAATCAATAAAGTGGCTGCAACTTTCGCGCAAACGCAAGTAGATACATTACCATTCTTAATGGGTGGAGTTGGTGTAGCGATATGTATTCCACCAATTGGTTTGGGTATAGCAACACTACTATTCCCTAAAAAGTTTAATAGTTTGGAAAGAGATTCAGGTATTGCAGCACTATTTATGGGTGGAGTAGGAATAACAGAAGGAGCGATTCCTTTTGCCACTGCTGATCCACTAAAAGTAATTCCGTCTATCATTATGGGATCTGTAGTTGGAAACATTTCAGCATTCTTATTTGGAGTATTAAATCATGCCCCATGGGGAGGATTGATTGTCTTACCAGTTGTAGAAGGCCGATTTGGCTATGTGATTTCCGTTTTATTAGGTGCACTGGTAACCGCGATTGCATTAAGAATACTGAAGAAGGATGCGGTAGAAGACAAACAATCAACTGAAAGTAGCGATGATGATTTCGAAGACTTAGATATTTCAATTGATCAACTATAAAATGAGGGGAGTTTTATAATATGAAATTTGTTGCGGTAACATCTTGTCCGAGTGGGGTTGCACATACGTATATGAGTGCAGAATCGCTAGAATTGTCGGCTAAAAAATTTGGGATTGATATAAAAGTAGAAACACAAGGTTCTTCAGGTATAGAAAATCGGTTGAGTGATGCTGAAATAAAAGAAGCTGCCTGCGTGATTCTAACAAATGATGTGGAAATTAGAGAGATGGATAGGTTTAAAGGGAAAAAAGTAGTGCAGATGGGTGTTTCAGATATTATCAAGAAGTCTGATCCATTATTAAGAAAATTAAAAGCAACTTTTGAATAAAAAAATATAACTATAATAATTGGAGGACAATCAAATGAAATTATCTATAAAAAGAACAGTAGAAGGATTACTAGAATTACAAAAAAGTGGAAATAGCGCGACTATTCTCGGTATTGGACCAATGTCTAAAAATTGTTTACAAGCAAGTTTAGAGCTTTCTAATGATGATGATTATCCAGTAATGTTCATTGCTAGTCGTAATCAAGTTGATATGGATGAGCTTGGCGGTGGCTATGTAAATGGTTGGAACCAGTTCACTTTTGTAGAAGCAGTAAAAGAAGTTGCAGAAAAAATAAATTACAACGGTCTGTATTATATTTGTCGAGATCATGGTGGACCTTGGCAGCGTGATAAAGAAAGAAATGATCACCTTCCAGTTGAAAAAGCAATGGAAATAGGCAAGAAATCGTATATTGCGGACATTGAATCAGGATTCGATTTACTAATGATTGACCCAACGAAAGATCCTTTTGAAATGGGTAAGGTTATTCCTTTAGATGTTGTATTGGAAAGAACGGTAGATTTAATTGAATTCTGTGAAAAAGAAAGAAAAGCGCGTAACCTTCCTGAAATTGGCTATGAAGTTGGAACGGAAGAAACAAACGGCGGCCTAACAACAACAGAAACGTATGAGACGTTCATTAATCGATTACAAGTAGAATTGGAGAAACGTGACTTACCAATGCCGACATTTATTGTTGGGCAAACAGGTACGCTTGTAAAAAGAACCGAGCAAGCAGGAAAATTTAACTTTAAAAACGCTTATGATCTAGCACAAATGGCTAAACGCTATGGTGTTGGTCTAAAAGAGCACAACGGAGATTATTTAGATGACGTGTCATTACTAGAACACATTCCATCAGATATAGCTGCTACAAATGTTGCACCGCAGTATGGTACAGAAGAAACAAGAGCTTATTTAAAATTAGCAGCACTAGAAGAGAAATTAGCTGAAAATGAATTAGTAGTGAATAAGTCAAATACAAGAGCCGTCTTATTGGACCATGCAATTAATAGTGAGCGATGGAGAAAATGGATGACTGGTGACCAAAGGAATCTGACTACTAAAGAGATAACAGCAGATCCTAAATTATCAGATGAGATATTAGATATTGCTGGTCACTATACGTTCAATGATGATGAAGTAAAAGTCGAAATCGAAAAAATGTATACAAATCTAAGCAAAGTAAATGTAGATGGACAGCGTTATGTTATTGATCACATTAAACGTCCAATTAGAGATTATGCAGAGTGCTACAACTTAAGAGGTGCTACAACAAGAATTAAAAATAGTCTGAAATAAATCGAAACGTGTCTAAAAAATACGTAAATATTGTTAGTTATCTAGTAAGCCTTATAAATTTAAATGAATAGCCAATCATTGATTTGATTGGCTATTCGAAGGGGGACATTCAATTGTCAGAACGTATTGATATTGATAATAAAGCGGTTAATACTATTCGTACCTTAAGTATTGATGCAATTAACAAAGCAAAGTCTGGACACCCAGGGTTGCCGATGGGCGCTGCACCTATGGCGTATGTTTTATGGACTAACTTTTTAAAAATAAATCCAGCAACATCAACAAATTGGTTTGATAGAGATAGGTTTGTCCTTTCTGCAGGACATGGATCTGCTATGTTGTATAGTTTACTTCATTTATCTGGGTATAAAGTAAGCATTGCTGATTTAAAACAATTTAGACAATGGGATAGTAATACGCCAGGTCACCCAGAAGTGGATCATGTTGATGGTGTCGAAGCAACAACTGGTCCATTAGGTCAAGGGATTTCAATGGCTGTTGGGATGGCGATGGCTGAGGCGCACTTAGCGGCAACGTATAATAAGCCTAATTACAATATTGTTGATCACTATACCTATGTACTATGTGGTGATGGTGATTTAATGGAGGGTGTTTCACAAGAAACGAGTTCGATGGCTGGACATATGAAACTAGGCAAGCTGATTGTTTTATATGATTCAAATGATATATCTTTAGACGGTCCCACTTCCAAGTCTTTTACAGAGAACGTTGGTAAAAGATACGAAGCGAATGGCTGGCATTATATTTTAGTTGAAGATGGTAACGATTTGAGTGCGATCTCAAAGGCTATTGAAACCGCCAAAAATGAGACAGATAAACCGACATTAATTGAGGTCAAAACGATTATTGGATACGGTGCAAGTAAACAAGGAACAGCAGCGGTTCATGGCGCTCCGCTTGGTGAAGAAGAAGCTAGTCGTGTCAAAGAATTTTATGGCTTTGATAAGGATAAGTCATTTTATGTGCCGGAAGATGTACAAAAAGTATTTGAAGAAAGAATTACTGTAAAAGGACAAGTTGAAGAAGATAAATGGCATGCACTATTCGCTAATTATAAAAAAGAATTCCCAGCATTATCCTCTCAATTTGAAGCAGCAACTAGCGGTACCTTGCCAGATAATTGGGACGCTGAACTACCAGTTTATGATGTAGGTGAAAGTTCTGCTAGTCGTGTAACGAGTAAAGAAACAATTCATGCGCTTTCAAAAGTATTACCTAACTTTTGGGGAGGATCGGCTGATTTATCATCTTCTAATAATACCATGGTTGCTGGTGAAAAGGATTTTGGACCAGGGCAATATGATGGTAGAAATATCTGGTTTGGTGTAAGAGAGTTTGGTATGACTTGTGCTTTAAATGGAATTGCCTTGCATGGTGGAACAAAGGTATATGGTGGGACATTCTTCGTGTTTGTTGACTATTTACGTGCTGCCTTACGCTTAGCTGCAATCCAAAAAACACCAATCACGTTAGTTTTGACACATGATTCGATTGCTGTAGGTGAAGACGGACCGACACACGAACCGATTGAGCAGCTTTCTAGTTTGCGGTCTATGCCTAATGTACAACTATTCAGACCAGCTGATGGAAATGAAGTAGTGGCTGCTTGGAAAATTGCAATTACTTCCAAAGAAACACCAACTGTATTGGCATTAACGCGTCAAGACTTACCTGTTCTAGCAGGGACAAAAGAAAAAGTTCATCTCGTCGCGAAGGGTGCTTATCTACTTTCTCCTGCTAAAAAAGAAGTACCAGATGGTATTATCATAGCGACTGGTTCTGAAGTAAATCTAGCTATAGAGGCGCAAAAACAATTACGCTTAGATAATGAAGATGTAGCAGTCGTCTCGATGCCGAGTATGGAAGTTTTTGAACAGCAGGATGAAGCCTATAAAGAAAAAGTACTGCCAAGTGATGTTACAAAACGTTTAGCGGTAGAAATGGGATCCAGTTTTGGCTGGGACAAATATATTGGACTAAAGGGAAAAACAGTGACTATTAATCGCTTTGGCGCAAGTGCTCCAGCAGTAAAAGTTTTAAAAGAATATGGATTCACAGTTGAGAATGTCGTAAGTGTCTATAAATCAATATAAATAAGTGGAAGGTTTAAGACATAAGTCTTAAACCTTCCACTTATTGTATTAACCTATCAAGGGGGATGAATTTTGATAAATCTATTATTTGATGTTGATGACACATTGTATGATCAATTAAAACCATTTGAGGATGCCTATCGAGAAGTTTTCGGAGAGTTTAATTTTGATGTATCAATTGATACGTTATTTGTTAAGAGTAGACACTATAGCGATATAGTATTTGACCTAGTTACTAACGGGGAAATAGATGTAAAAGCGATGCATGTGTATCGAATTAGTAAGGCCTTTGCCAGCATGGGAATAGAAATATCTGAACAGAATGCTCTATTATTCCAATCTTATTATCAACGAAATCAAGCGGAAATAGTGATTGATCCGAAAATGAGAGATGTACTGAACATGGCGGTGTCAAAGGGGGTAACCTTAGGGGTAATTACGAATGGTCCCGCTGCGCATCAAGCAAATAAGGTGAAGCAATTACAATTGACCAACTGGATAAATGAAAAAAATATCTTTATATCTGGGGCATTAGGTATTTCAAAGCCGGATAAAGCGATATTTAACTATGTAGAGAATAAGATGGGTATTTCACCAGAAGCAACCTTTTATATTGGAGATTCTTATCGGAATGATGTTGTCGGTGCTAAAGAAGCTGGATGGAATTCTATTTGGATTAATAGAAGAAAACACGAAATACCTAATGAACGGAAGTATCTACCGGATTATATAATAGATGAAGATTCTCGTTTGGAAACTACTTTGAAACATATTTTAGAAAAATGAGGGAGTAGACTCGGACGTTAGGGAGGAACAATTTATGAAAAGAATAGCGATCGATATGGACGAGGTAATAGCGGATGCTTTACCTAAACATGTATCACTTTTCAATCAAAAGTATAATGAAACTATTACAATGAAAGATTTAAACGGAAAAAAGTTAGAGGACTTATGCCCCGATTTAAAAGAAGAAATTAATAGATTAATAGCAGATCCTTTATTCTTTCGTGACTTAGCTGTTATAAAAGACAGTGTAAACGTTATAAAGGAATTAACGGAACACTATCAAGTCTTTATTACTACAGCTGCAATGGAGTTTCCACCATCGTTTAACGCAAAATATGAATGGTTAAAAGAGCACTTCGATTTCTTAAGCGATTTAAATTTTGTTTTTTGTGGTGACAAAAGTATTATAAACGCAGACTATCTTATTGATGATAATGTAAGACACTTCAAACAATTTGTTGGCAAAGGGATCTTATTTACCTCCCCACACAATACCAATGAAACAGGCTATACCAGAATGAACAATTGGAAAGAAATACGATCCTACTTTTTAGAAGAATAACGGTTAGCAAGGAAGCAGGGGACGGTTCTCTGCTTCTGGAAGCGAAGAACCGTCCCTTGCTTCCTTATATGTTCGTATAAGTTAAACGATTTAAATATATCCCTTTATTGTAAGGTTTGTAACTGTTTTTAAGAATGTAATAAAAGTAGTTGGAATATTATGCGTCTGCTATTATAATAGTTGTAAGTACATGTTTAGTTTTGTGATAGTCGTAAAAACACCTGTAACTTATTATAATTAGAATAGGAGAACATATATGATACAAAAAAATGCAAACACTTTCATTAAGGATCAAATCATTGCGCATTATGCTTTTGATGATATTTCCAATATTGGTAAAGATCGTTCAGGCAATGGCAATCATGCACTAGCGGAAGGCGAGAAGAAGCCAGAGATTGAAAATGTTGATGGAAGGCGAGCGCTAAGCTTTACTGGTGGTGATAGTGGGACATCTTATTTGAAGCTTCCTGCTAATTTACTTGATAACGTTAGTGATCAAACGGGTGTAACGATTAGTACGTGGGTTTACTTAAGAAAAGGTACAAACGTTTGGGAAAGAATTTTTGACTTTGGAAAAGGTACAGCTGGACCCTATTTATTTATGACACGTGGTTTACGTGGAGTATGCTTTTCCGAAGAGGAATTAATTGCTGATGGCGGAAAGACTTATAATGCTGGTGAATGGATCCATGTTGCGATGTCAGTGATCGGAACAGAAGGCGGTACATTAAGTAGTGCTGGTCCTGTTATCTATGTAAATGGTGAATTAGTTGCTGATGGATCAATTAGTCAAACATCGAGTGGTACATATAAGCGATTACGTCAATGGTTTGATACCTTTTCAAATCAGAATAATTATAGAAACAATTTTATTGGAAAATCACAATTTGATGTCGATGCCGATTTTGATGGTTCCTTAACTGATTTCCGTGTTTATTCCGCAGGTTTGTCCCATGATGCGGTGATTGAATTGATGTGCGAATCACTTGAGGATGAAGAGATCGTTCAATTGGCAAAAGATAAATATTTATCCTTTCCAATTAAAGTTGTCTCTAAAGATGTGACCTTACCAGCATCGCTTATGGGTGCGAAGGTAGATGTAGCGTGGACATCAAGCGATAAAGAAGCACTATCTGATAATGGTGTCGTTGGCAAAGTTGATGTGCCAACGGGTGTGACACTTACCGCTAACCTTAAAAAAGGTAATTATACGATTAAAAAATCCTTTTCGGTGACAGTTATTCCAGAGAATATTCCATCGCATCACATAACCATTAATGGTAAGGATGAAGTATTGGATATTAGTGATATCATGTATGGCCTTTTCTATGAAGATATTAATAATGCTGCTGATGGTGGTATTTATGCTGAACTTGTGCAAAACCGTTCATTTGAATCATTCGCTTTTGATACGTATTCCCATACATCTGGCGCTTGTGGTTGCTCAACGGGGCGTAATCACCAGCCGCTTCATGCTTGGTTTGGAGATATTGATCAGGTAACGGTGCAAAGTTCTGGTGGGTTAAATGACTATTTTGGTGTTACGGATCAAGATGCGAATTCGCACTATATTACAGTGCCAAATGGCAGCAGAATCATTAACAAAGGTTTTACAGATTCAAATCATCATTGTGCGATGTCTATCAAACAAGATGAACGCTTTGATTTCACAATTTGGGCCAAGGCAGAAGCGGCAGGTACCATTTCAGTAGCCTTACAAGATGATAAGGGTGCCGTTATTAGTGATCACGTACTGATTGAAGTTGAAGGTGGAAACAAATGGTTCAAATACGGTGTGAATGAACCACTAATATTAACAGCTTCTGAAACAGCGCTTGGCCAATTAGCTTTGAGCTTTGCTGGAGAAATTTCCATCGATATGATTTCCTTAATGCCAAAAGATGTTTGGGGAGCAAGTGAAGAAGCAAGTTCTAAATCTGCTCATATAAATTATAAAGCGAATCCGAACTATCGCTTGCGTAAAGACTTAGTCCATGCACTTGTAGATTTACATCCGAAATTTCTTCGTTTCCCTGGTGGCTGTATTTCAGAAGGTTCTTATATCTGGGAGAATGTCTATGAATGGAAAGATTCTGTTGGGGCGATCGAACTTCGTAAAGAAAACTTTAACGTTTGGGGCTACATGATGACGATGGGCTTAGGCTACATGGAATATTTCCAATTAGCTGAGGACTTAAATGCAACGCCGCTTCCTGTTATGGCTTGTGGTGTGCTGTGTCAGGCGCGTTCAAATTATGTCAATCCAGCAGGTGGCGCGTTAAGAGACTATTATGTGAAGAGTTTTACTGATTTAATAGATTTTGCAATTAACACAGATTTTGAAAATAACGAATGGGCTGCATTACGTAAAGAAATGGGCCATGAAGCAGCGTTTGACTTGCATTATTTAGGTGTAGGTAATGAAAACTGGGGTAATGAATTTTTTGCTAACTTTGAATACTTTAAAACAGCTATTGATGCCTATTTGGACAAGCATTATCCAGGCTATACGTTGCACATCATTTCAACTGTTGGTGCACAAGCGGATGATGATGCGTATCAACAAGGATGGAAATTTTTAAGTGGAAATATCACTGGTACCGCAACCGTCCCATTTACAGATGGTACGTCTGTAATGGAAGAAACTGTTTCTTGGTATAATGACCAACCGAATTATATGGATACAATTGCTGATGAGCATTATTATCGCTCTAACGAGTATCTATTAAACAACGTCGACCGTTATAACTACTATTATAGAGCGTATCAACCAGATGGTAGTCTAAATGAAGCGGAATCTTCAAAAGTATTCGTTGGTGAATTTGCTTCGACAGATAAGAATACATTAGCCGGTGCAGTTGCAGAAGCGGCAATTATGACGGGTTACGAAAACAATGCGGATGTCGTGAAATTAGTTGCATATGCGCCATTATTTAACAAAGTTCTGACTGATGGTACGTATCGTTGGACACCTGATTTAATTTGGTTTGATGATCAAGCGGTTTGGTATACACCGAATTACTATGTCCAACATTTGTTTGCAAAATATCTTGGTAATAAGTTATTGGGTACTTCGTTATCAGCTTATCAAGATGGACAATTAACAGAACTTAAACCGCATGGTGGTATTGAAATCGCTACGGGAAATGCGGAAATTCATGTAAAACAGGTACACGTTATCGATAATGCCAGTGGTGAATTGTTGTTTGAACAGGACTTCACGGTGGACTTGGACACTGTATGGGAAATAATTCCTGGATCGGTTGGATATAAACTTGACCCAGAAAAAGGGCTGATTTTACCGGCGCAAACGAGCGGATTGAATGGTTTGTGCATCATGAACAAAGGATGGTCAGACTATAAAGTAGTATTGCAAGCAACCAAAGCATCTGGTATTGATGGTTTTTATCTAGGCGTTGGATTAACGGATATTTCACCAGAAAAGAAAGATGTTATTGAATATGCGATTGGCTATGACGGTAATGCAACGGCTGTGAAAGTTCACAAACTGGGAATTGAAGCTTACAAGTTAGGTGATTATTCATCAAGTACAGCTGCAGGTAACCTTAGAGCAAGTTGTTATCAAGAATTAATGGAAGAGACACCTTATACGATTACCGTTAATTATGGTGGTGAGAACGGCGATCGTCTGATCTGTTCGTATACAGATGGTAACGTTACAAGTACCGTTTTAGATTATAAGTTAGAAGCTTATAACAGTGAGATTTTCAACTCTGTTACAAAAGATGACCAACACGTTTATGTGAAATTAGTAAACGCAGGTCCATTCGAAAAAACTACAGAAATTAAGTTGAATGATCTTACCCTAGATGCTGTTGGAAAAATGATCACTGTAACCGGAGATGACACGCTTCTAAATACACCAAATGTTAATAAAAAGAACGATGAGAAAGTACAACCAACTGAAGCATCTATTAAGCTAATTGGCGATAGTATAACTGTTACATTGGCAGCAAACTCCGTTAATGTTATTGTTTTAGATGTGAAATAAGAAGAGGAAGCAGGGGACGGTTCTCTGCTTCCAAGAGAGGCAATTCGCATTTGGAATTAGCCTCTCTTTTTTATGGACATTTATTGTGTTTTATAGAAAAAATAAGCAGTGGCTAGCTTAGGGAGATATTTGACTACTAGTCGTGTGGATGGCCAGATATTTTAGGTAGTTCACCTAAACAATATTATAAAAAATATAGATCGAGAAAGGATATTTTATCTAAAAATTCAAAACAGAACATATATTCGTTTTAAAGTATTATTATAACGTTAACTAGGAGGGAAATATGAAATTAAAAAATATTAATATTGAAGAACGAATGCAACACTATAAAGTGCATGGTTTAAGTATTGTGTTAATTGAAAACTGTCGAATTAGTGGAACAGAAAATTTAGGTTTGCTTGAGGTGGATAGTAATAGAAAAGTAAATGAAAAATCTATTTTTAGTGCGTGTTCGATTAGTAAATTCTTAACTGGAATGATGGCTTTAAAGCTGATAGAGGAAGGACTTCTGGGTTTAGATGAAAATGTAAATACGAGACTTGTTACGTGGAAAGTGCCTGAGAACGAATTCACAAAAAAATAAAAAAGTTACTTTAAGAAACGTGCTTAGTCATCAATCTGGGATTAAGGACTCTGAAGGTAGTTTTTTTGAACTGATTTCAGATATAGGTGTTCCTTCTACAGTTGAATTGCTAGAGGAGAAAACACCATATTGTAAAGTCGCCATTGAAGTACAGTTCGAGCCAGAAAGTAAATTCCACTACTCAGATGCGGGCTATTGTATTATTCAACAACTAATAGAAGATGTGACGAAAAAGCCATTTTATCAAGTGGTAAATGCGTTCATATTTAAGCCATTAGGAATGGAAAATAGCTATTTAAATACATCACTATTAGAAGGAATAGAAAAAGAATTTTCTTGTGGTCATAACAAAAATGGTGAACTGGTTGATGGTAATTATCCTATTTATCCTTATGCTGCAGCTTCAGGATTATGGACGACTTCATTAGATTTAGCTACATTATTCCTTGAGTTGATGAATGCTTTAAAAGGAGAAAGTAAAATTGGTATTTCAGAAATTTTAGCTAAAGAACTGATAACTTCTCAAAGAGGAAAAAGCTGGACTGGATTAGGAGTATTTCTAGAGGGCTCCAAAAAAGAATTAAAAATCACGTCTATGGGTTGGGGAGTAGGCTTTCAGTGTATGGTAGTGGCGTATCCACACTTAGAAAAAGGCGCTGTTATTATGACGAATGCAGAATTAGGGGTTCATCAATTGGAAGGACTTATTGGAGATATATATAAATCTCTTATATTCTAGGAGGAAAAGTGTGCAGATAACTTTAGCGAATCCAACGCATATATCTGATGTTGTGACGTTCTTTAACGAAAATATTCACTGAAACTCTCCCGTTAGGTTCATCCAAGCATGTCTTTATTTTGGAGTGAATTGCCTCGTACATCTCAAAAAGGGTATAATAGTGGAAGCAGGGGACGGTTCTTTGCTTCTGGAAGCAGAGAACCGTCCCCTGCTTCCTATGAAAGGGGACGCAGATATATATGAAAAAAATCATTTTAACGACAGAAAGTGGCGCTGATATTTCAGAAGAATTAGCTACTAAATACAATATACAAGTTGTACCGATGCACGTGATCATGGATGGACAGGACTATTTAGATGGATCGTTACCTGTACAAGAGATTTATGATTATTATGACCGCACGAAAAAAATCCCCACAACAACATCAACAAATGCACATGAATATACTGCTTTTTTTGCTCAAATTAGAAAAGATTATCCAGATTGTACAATTATACATATTGGTTATACATCAAAAGCATCATCATCTTTTCAAAATGCGATTATTGCATCAGAAGATTTTGAGAACCTTTTTCTAATTGATGCGTTAAATGTTACCGGTGGTTTAGCTGCGATTGTGCTTTATGCGGCTGACTTGTTAGATAAAGATCCTATGATCAAACCCGAAGCATTAATAGAAAAAATTGAGTTAATTGTTCCTAAAACAAGACTGGCATTTGTACCTGGTAGGTTAGATTTTTTAAGAGCAGGTGGACGTGTAAGTAATGTCGCTTATATTGGCGGTGCATTGCTAAAGATAAAACCACGTATTGAATTAGTTGATGGTAAGCTAGTTTCAACTAAAAAATATCGCGGAAAAATTAATATAGTTGCAGAAAAACTTGTCCAAGATTTTTTCAATGATTATAACATTGACAGAAAACAGCTTTATTTCCAATACTCGATCGGACTTGATGAGACGATTAAAGAGCGAATGAATGAAATTGCAAAAGAAGCTGGTTTTGAATCTGTGATTTGGGTGCAAGCTGGCGCTATGATTTCAACGCATGCTGGACCCGGAGGCTTTGGGATAGCAGGATTAGAAATTTAAGAATAGTTAAATAGGTATGCTAACTCCGCTAGTAATTCGGTGGAGTTATTTTATTTACCTTTCTCACTAAAGAATAATTAATGTTATTAATCATTTAGAAATAGTTGCATAATTCATCGACTATGTAATAATCTGGACAGAAATTTTAGTCAAATACTTTTCAAATCCTTTAACAGATAGTTCGTCTAATAATACGTCTTCATAAAAAAAGCCTTGAATATCTAACGCATTAGTTTTAGCGTAATCTAAAATTTTACTGTATGTTTGATCTATATCGGCATACCCTTGTGCATGATACGCTACTAAGAAAGTTCCCTTTTTAATTGTAAAGTTAAAATAATTTGATTTATTTACTCTTGTAAATAAATAGTCATACTTCATGTTTTCATGTGTTGAAACCTTCTTTTTATCTATCATCCATCCTGGTGAGTGAGTAGTATCGATATTATAGTTTTTTAAACAATTATCATGATAAAAAATAGAGTCATAAATATTTTTGTCCTCTATTGAATCATTTGCTTCCGTTACGAGTAATCGTTCCTCATCTCGTTCTTCAAAGATAATATCTGACGTGTTTATTCCGATTGCTTCTTTGGTTATTCGAGACTTTTCTAAAATAAAATCACTCAATTTTTGAAGATGATTAATTTTAGCGGTTAAATTAACTGCTTCTTTCTCGAGTAAAAGAATAAGTTCTTCAGGAGACCTTTTATGAAGGTACGCCTTAATTTCCTTTAGTGGCATATCCAATTCTTTAAGTGTAGTAATAACATAAAAAACATCTGATTGATAAATGGAATAATATCTGTATCCATTACCGACTTTAATTTCTGGAGAGAAAATGCCTACTTTATCATAATGGAATAGCGTATCTTTACTGACATCCATTAGGTTAGCAAATTGACCTGTCGATAGGTGGATCTTTGGGTTGATTTCCATAGAAATATAATTCTCCTCTTGACTATAGTGTTAGTCCACACTTTAGTATATCAATAGTGATTTGAATCTACAAGGAGATGAAGTATGATGGAAATGTCCAAAGGGCTCGGGAAGGATTTTAATCTGCTATCACTGCTGGTTTACGCTATACCGACAATCGTTATGATGGTGTTTACGGCTGTCTATACGATGATTGACGGTATTTTTCTTGCGCGCTTTGTAAATGCAACCGCATTGTCGGCAGTTAATATTTTTCTTCCGATCTATGGTTTGATCTTTGCGATTGCATTAATGCTTGGTACTGGTGCTAGCGCAATTATTGCAAAAAAAATGGGTGAAAATAAATATCAAGAAGCAAGAGAGAATTTCACGTTTATCGTAATTTGTGGCATAATTGTAGGTTTTTTTATCATGATTCTAGGATTAATTTTTATTAATCCACTATTAGAATTACTTGGCGCAAATGCAAATAAAGAACTGTTGGATTTAACGTACACATATGGTGTGATTATGTTGCTTTTTAGTCCGTTAATTATACTGCAAATGCTTTTTCAAAATTTCTTTGTAACCGCAGGAAAACCAACTATCGGATTGATTATAACTATACTAGGTGGCGTTACAAATATTGTTTTAGATTATGTCTTTATTGTGCCATTGCAAATGGGTATAGCTGGGGCAGCAATTGCAACTGGGATAGGGATATTTATTCCTGCTCTATTTGGTGCTATTTACTTTTTATCTAAAAAAGAGAGAGGTTTATATTTCGTTAAACCAAAAACGGATAGAAAAATCCTTCTAAATAGTTGTCTAAATGGTTCATCCGAGATGGTTTCTAATGGCTCATTTGCTATTGTAACCTTTGCTTATAATATACTTATGATTAAATATCTAGGTGTAGATGGGGTGGCAGCTGTTACGATCATACTCTACTCGATGTTTATGTTAGAGTCGATATTTATGGGGTATGCAGTGGGTATTGCACCGATCATAAGCTATAATTTTGGAAGCAATGATCGGACGCAATTAAAGCGCATTTTTAAAAATAGTATAGGTATCATCGTTATAGGTTCACTTGTAATCTATGGAATTTCAGTTTTACTTGGACCTTATGTTATACAATTTTTGGCGGCAGAGGGAAGCAATGTATATAATATTGCCACAGATGGATTTAAGATATTTAGTATTAGTTTCTTATTCATGGGATTCAATATATTTACATCGATGCTGTTTACTGCTTTATCAAATGGAAAAGTCTCAGCGGTAATTTCCTTCGTGCGAACATTGGTTTTTGTCTTAATAGGATTAGTGGTATTCCCTTTAATGATAGGAGTGAATGGGATTTGGCTCGCTGTCCCAATAGCCGAGTTTCTCTCGCTAATTGTCTGTGGAATCTTTATCATTATGTATAAAAAAGTTTATCAGTATGTTTAGCAAGTCTATCTCTATTTCATGTGGTTTAACTCTATAAACAATGCTTTTTATTTAATTAACGTGTCATCACTGTAATTTTCAAATAAAAAAAGACAAAACATTCGTTCCTATAAGGGTTTTGCTTGTGCTATAATCTAGTAAGATAAATGCATTGAAAAGACAAAAATGAATGGTGACGGACACGTTAAAAGGAGTAGGACAAACGATGAATAAAAAGGACATCGCAAACATTCGCAAGCAATTTAAAGTTGGGAATGATTTGCTTAAAATAACGGATATTTATAATGTTTACATCATGAAGGAATCAAGCGAAATTTATCATGAGCAAAGTCAACCCTTTGAATTGTTAGATGAAGATCAACAGGAGTTATTTTTAAATAATTTCAAAAAAGTGCTGACGGGCCAATTAGATGAAAAGTTATTTGAATTGAAATTCCAACGGGAAGCGGCAGATAGTAGTCAACTTATTCTCCACCAAGGATTGCTGAGCAGTGATGTAGAGGACTGGAAAGCACAGATGCTTCGCCTAGTCGAAAAAATGCTTCACGACAAACAATATGAAATTGATGTTGTGGTGACATTCATTCGTGCTGAATACTTAAAGCCAATGAAACGACGAAGTGAAGAGTCGGAGCAAAGCGATCGTGATACTGTCTATTCGCATGCGTTTATCTTGTGCAGTATTAATAATACACAAGAGCCTAAAAAGGAATTGCAATTTGATTATGTAGAGAAGGAATTTAGATATAACGTGAAGGTTGACCCAGTTATCAATCTGAACACGCCAGTAGCGGGATTTTTATTCCCATGTTTCACAGATAATACGGCTGATGTGAATCACATTTTATATTTATCAGGCAAAGCACATGAACCAGATCCTGAATTTATAGAAGAAGTTTTAAACGCTGAGGAGACGATGACTGCACAAGAAGATAAAATCGTTTTTGAGGAAATCGTAAAAGATATAACAGGAAATCAACTAAATACAGCAACACTATCGAATGTTTATGAAGAAATTAATCGCGTAATCCAAGATAATGAAGAGGATGAGCCACCAAAGTTAGACCGTCAAGATGTCGAACGTGTTTTAAAAATGAGCGGGATAGAAGAGGTAAATACAGAAAAGGTAGAAGCGGCTTTTAATAAGGTCATTGATGATAACACGTATGAGCTAAAAGCTAGTAGTATCTTACCAAAATATAATTCAAAGTCTATCAAAATAAGTACGAAGGTTGCTAATATTTCACTTAGCCCACAGGATCTGAAATACGTGAAACAGATTAACTTTAACGGTAAGTTATGCATTATGATTGAGGTTGAAGAAGACACGATCATTGAAGGATTCACAATGATTCCAGAAGCGTTTGCTAATAATCAAGATTCATAAAAAGTAGATCTCATTATAATATGAGATCTACTTTTTTTGTTAGAAGCACTATTTGGAAGGTTAATTCGATTACAAAAATCGAAATTATCAATCATAGATAAGACCTAAGGCGTATTCGGAATTACGGCTGTGGCTTCTTATTTTTTTTCTGTTAAAACTATATAATAAATGAAATTAGTGGGTTTAATACTAATATATGTAATAAAGGAAGAATAGCTTAAGAGAAGAAATGGAGGAATCTTATGCATGTGGTAAAGTTTATTGTCCAAAAAAAGGTCTTGGTTGCTTTAACAGTTGTGTTAATTCTGCTTGTTGGTAGTTTTGCCGCTTTTAAGTTAGATAAGGAGCTTTTTCCATCACTAACTTTTGATGGCGCCTATGTAACGATTTATGCAGGAGATGCAGCTGCAATTGATGTAGAACGGAATATAACGACACCGCTCGAAAGGAACATCGAAGCGATCAAAGGCGTTGAGGAAATTCATTCAACCTCTATGATTGGAAGCAGTGCGATCAGTATTATGTTGGAACGTGGAAGCAATGATGATGTATTTAAAGAAGTGGAATCTGTTGTGAATGCCACTACCAAAAACATGCGTGATATTACAGAGGTAGAAATAGCACAAAGTGGAACAAGTTCAAATTATGAATTCTTTTTGGATGTGTCAGAGGGAAGTATGGAAGAACTTACTGCTTTTTCTACGGATGTATTGGAGCCTCGTTTAGAAGAATTACCTGAAGTAAGAGATGTTTCACTGATGGGATTATTAGAACATGAAATGGTTATCGAGGTTGACCGTGATAAGCTGCAAGAATTAGGGTTAGAGGCTTCTGCGGTCATTAATACGATTCAACAGTCTAATAGCGAATCTACAGTGGGAGAAATCACTGAAAATGAAGCGTCAACTTCGATTCGTTGGAATACAAAATTGACAAGTGAAGAAGATGTCAAGGCGATAAAAATTGTTACTGCTACAGGGGATGTTGTGCTAAAAGATATTGCAAAAGTAACCTTACAAGCGTTAGACAGTTCTTCCTATGTATGGAAAGATGGCACGAAGGATATCATTTTTGTTCAGGTCGGGAGAGCAGCTGATGCTACACAGATTGAAATGGCTGAAGCAATTCGTGCTGAAATAAGCAAGATTCGAGACGAAGGATTAGTTACTAATGTTGAGCTGAATGAAATGGTTGCGCAAGCAGACTATGTCAGTGAATCGATAGATAGTGTAACGCGTAATATTTTAATTGGTGGCGCAATAGCGATTGTAATCCTACTTCTTTTCTTTAGAAATGTACGGGCAACAGTTATTGTTGGATTATCTATTCCAGTCTCTATTCTTTTAACGTTTATTTCAATGTGGGTTCTAGATTATAGCTTTAATATCTTAACGTTAATTGGACTTGGTTTAGGTGTGGGGATGATGGTTGATTCATCGATTGTAATACTAGAATCGATCTATCGAAAAAAAGAACAAGGTTATAGGAATATTGATGCGGTTATAAAAGGAACGAAAGAAGTAGCCACAGCAGTAATTGCGTCGATGTTAACGACCATTGTTGTCTTTTTACCAATTGGTATGGTCGGCGGTGAGATCGGTCAATTTATGATTATCCTAGCTTTAGTTGTTGCGGTAACGTTAATTAGTTCGGTTGTCGTATCATTTTCGCTAATCCCAACTTTGTCGGATACGTTTTTGAAAATCACAAATAAAAAGTATTATAAACAGGGAAAAATAGTAAAAGGATACGCTCGAATTGTTACGTGGATAGTAAAAAAGAAGCGTCACAGTCTTGCAGTGATTGGTGCATTTAGCGTGGTGCTTGCGTGTTCCATGTTTTTAGTCACTAAAATACCGATGTCTATCATGCCTGATATTTTCAATCGGTATAATGAATTAGTTATTGACGTAGAAAGTGGACTATCAATAGAAGAAAAAGAGGAATTAGTTCAGAAAATAAATGAAGAGTTATCTAAGATCCAGGATGTAGAAACGAATTACGTGATGGATAGTAATGGTGTCATGTATAGTATGATCAATATGACTAAAGGGGCTAATATTACAAGAGAGCAAGACGAGATTAATGCAGATATTACCCGGTCTCTTCGTAACCTTCAAGATGATTATCCTGTCGTCGGTATTCAAATGCAAACATCGATGAATGAAGGTGGAGTCAATTCAGTTCAAGTAAATATTGAGGGAGAAGACTATACTACTCTACAGAAACTAGCTGATAACTTTACAAATAAGCTATCTGACATGGATGGAGTTGTAGGGATTACCAATTCGATGGAGCGAACATCCGTAGAACAAGAAATCGTATTGAATGAAGAGAAAATGGATGAAGCTGGCTTGTCGCAACAACAGATGAAACAATACATGGAACAAGCATTTTTGAATATGCCTGTTGCTGAGCTAGAAATAGATAATGAAGTCGTGCCACTCTCAGTCAAATGGGATCAAGAAGTTATAACAAAAGAAGATATATTGGATTTAACGATACCTACGATTGATGGAGAGGAAAAACTAGCAACCTTTATTAAATTGAAGGCAGTAGAATCACCAAATGAAATTTCACATGTTAATGGAAACCGTTTTGTATCAATAGACGCAGACATTGAAGGAACAGATCTTGGTACAATAAATCGCCAAATAGAAAAACTGCTTGCTGATATTGATACACCAGTCGGATATAGCATTTCAACTACTGGTGATCTAGAGCAGCAACAAGAGCTTATGGAAGAAATGCTGATGGTGTTAGTAATTGCTATTTTCCTTGTCTACTTGGTGATGGCTGTACAGTTTAATCATCTATTAAGTCCATTCGTTGTAATGTCCGTTATTCCGATGACGATTGTTGGCGTAATAGTAGGACTATTCCTGACGCAACAACCATTAAATATGATGTCGGGGATGGGAGTTATTATGCTAATCGGAATTGTCTTGAATAACGCTATCCTGTTGATCGATCGAATCAAGCAATTACGACAAGAGGGAAGTACTGTACCTAACGCAATTGTGACAGCCGGAACAGACCGGATACGGCCGATATTTATGACAACTTTAACTACTGCTGGTGGAATGCTACCACTTGCATTAGCATCAGGATCAACTGGTAATTACCAAACACCAATGGCTACTGCAATCATTTCAGGCTTACTGTTTGCAACGTTTATTACCTTGTTGCTAATACCAGCGGTTTACCGACTTTTCACACGAAAAGAAAATATTAAACAAGCAGTTAGTAGTGAAGATTCAACAATTAAGGTTACGATTTAAAAATAGTTTCAATAGGTGGGGGAGAGAGATTTGTATTAAACTTCCCCACCTAACACTATTTCAAGCTGTTTTGAAGTAGGGAATTCTTAAAAACGCCAGCGTAACCGCAATGGTTTATTCAGATAAAACGTGAGTATTTAATCAAAAATCCAATACATATAACATCCTCCTCTTTAGGTTTATTTGTTTGTTAGTAAAACATGTGATAGAAAGACCAACATTAAACCTTGTCCCCAACCTTCAATTCGTTTTTTTGAAGTCATTTTATATCCTTCGATATTGTTCATGACGGCTGTTCCAGTTGATACGTCTAAAACGGTACCTTGTTGATCTATTTTTTTGAGTAAACCATCTAACGCCTTTTGTGCAGCTTGAAATGTTCGTGGTGTATGTAAACCGGTTAGTGTAAGGGAAGCTGCAATACCAGCAGATGCGGATGTTTCTTGATAAGATGTAGGATCTGTTAAAATCGTATGCCACAGTCCATCGTCACTTTGTAACTGTAATAAAGCGCTTACTAAATCACGCAAAGAGCCATTTATTGTCATGAAACTTGCATCTTGGACATCAATATTTCGTAATGCAGCTGCCATTGTATAAGCTGCCCAAGCATTTCCTCTAGCCCAAAATACACCAGACATATTGTTTTGGTTTATGTTATCCCAACCGTGATAGTAAAGATTAGTTGAAGCATCCTGTAAATATTTTTCGTGGCCTTCAAATTGTTCTAGACCGACCTTTGTGTATGTTTCATTATTTAAGTCATGACCGATTCTAATTAAGAAGTATCCTGCCATGAAAAGCGTGTCGACCCAAGCTTGTTCAGGAAAAACTGATCCTTTTCCAGCAACCGTATGCTGCAAGACACCTTCGGCAAATTTTGGCGCTTCTCCAACGAGATAATCCGCTTTTTCTACTGCTATGTTTAGATATTTTTCATCCTTCGTGATGTGATAAAGCGTGAGTAGAGAATGGCCCATAGAACAACTATTAACAGACATTGGTGGAATCCCGAAATCAATAAATGCATCAATCCAATCTTTAAGCAAGGTAATATACGTGTCATTTCCTGTTGCTTTATTCGCTAAACAGACGCCATAAAAAGCAACGCCGGCTGGCCAATCCCAATTGTGATTCATTTCAAATGATCGGTTTACGATTGTGTCAATCTGTGCTTCAATTGTTTGTTTGTCACATTCTAATTTTCTCAACTTTTCACCACTCTCCAGTAATTTTAGTACAAAAATTCCATATTTTGTTTTACTTTAACTTTAGCTCAGTAGATGCAAACGGTCAATAAAATATTTCAGTCTTATTTAAAAATTATTGAATGATATTACTAGTCAAAAAAATTGAAAAAGTATTATGTTAAAATAATTAAGCGGCTGAGTTAAATAAAGAAGTATTGAAAGTGGGAATATTCATGAAGCAATACATTTATATTGCTTCACCAATGAAATTGTTAAACGGTTCGTTTGGATCAACCCACTTGTCACCTGAACAAGCTAATGTCTTTAAAGATGAATTAGATTTAACGAATTTATCTTTTCAAAATAATTATGATAGTAGATTAAAACAAAAATTTTCTTATAGTCGACACTTTACATTTGGTCAACAAGTGTCAGCTGACGCTAGCTATATCCCTTTGAAACTTGATTTAAAGTGAACAAGGGAAGAAGAAAAATGTTTGAATATCTTATATTTATATTTAGAAGATGCGCTTCAAACGACAGCTATTTTAGAATATTTCACTTGTTGTAGTGGGAAAGAAGATAGTAGCAGGCTAACACATTAATTTTCAATTCCGACTACTAATTTCTGTTGTTAATGTTGTTTTACATTTATATATTTTGCTTTAATCAGCGAAGGAAGCAAATGGTTGAGCCCACGGAAAGGGAGACCCTTTGCTGACGTATCGGGATGAGAAAGTTTACATCGGAATTTATTGTTGTTTTATAATATCCTAGAATTTATTAGAAAACAGGCATTTTTAAAGACTGTCAAGTAATATAAACAATGTACTTTAAACTTAAAACAGTCAACGTTTAGCACTTGTTTTTTTGTGAGAAAGTTGGGGCTTTGAGATAGGTGGAAAGAGTAATTTTAAATACGTTTAAACATTTATTATTCAGGTGTATTGCTAATTTCTTATAATATTATTGAAAAGACAAATAAGAACAGAATTAATTGAGAAGCTTAAGCTAGTAGACAGTTGTTTATTTCCACTTATTAAGAAACGTATTGAAAATACAACACAACTACAAAAAAGACGAACGATTATTTGTTTTTTAATGAAATCGTACACTTTTCTATTGCGTATTTATTTGATATTTGATATATTGTCGGTGTAGGTATCTTATAGAAGTTTATATTTCTATATACTTATCAACTTAAAAGCTAGAATATGTAATTACTAATCAAAACAAACAGATGTTTTTCAAAATAATAGACAAGTCTATGTGTGACTGGCGAACGCGGATTACCGCGAGGGAGCACATAGTGTTTAGCCGTTCGCCTGGGCAGAGGTAAGGGAATTTATTCCCTTGCCTCTTTCTGTTTTTAAAGGGGGATAGTCGCTAACTGCTCATTTCATATTATCAGGATAATAGACTTACTGAAAATTAAGAGGAGGAAACAAGATGACTAGTGCTATATTAGAAAAAGTATATACAATAAAAACGTTAAATGATCTATCAAAAAGTGGGTTCAATGTATTTAGTGACAATTATAAGTTTGATAATGAAATTGATAATCCAGATGCTATCCTTCTACGTAGTTTTAACATGCATGACGGTGATTTCGGAGATGCTTTAAAAGCAATAGCTCGAGCTGGAGCGGGTGTTAATAATATCCCAGTCGATAAATTCACTGAGAAGGGTGTTGTTGTTTTTAACACGCCAGGTGCTAATGCGAATGCGGTAAAAGAACTTGTACTAACAACATTAATGGCATCATCTCGGAATCTATTTGCTGGTATAGAGTGGACAAAGACGTTAACGGCTGACGGTGAAAAGGTTCCAAAGCTTGTTGAAGCAGGGAAGAAACAATTTGTAGGTAAAGAGATTAAGGGGAAAACGTTAGGTGTGATTGGATTGGGAGCGGTTGGTGCGCTTGTAGCGAATGATGCGCTTAATTTAGACATGAATGTGATTGGATTTGACCCATTTATGTCTGTTGATACAGCCTGGAATTTATCGAGTAATGTACAACGAGCAATTACGTTAGAAGAACTATATGCTAATTGTGATTTTATTACGGTACACGTTCCATTTACGGATGAAACAGGAGGTATGTTTAACGAAGATATATTTAAGATCATGAAACCAGGTGTTCATATTCTTAATTTTTCTCGTGGTGAACTAGTTAATGAGAAAGATATTGAAGTTGCACTTAAAGAAGGCAAGGTTGGTAAATATATTACCGATTTCCCAAATGAAAATATCTTAAATATGGAAAATGTTATTCCAATTCCACATCTTGGTGCTTCTACGAAAGAATCAGAGGAGAACTGTGCCATCATGGCTGCACGTCAGATAAAGGACTTTTTGGAAACAGGTAACATTAAGAACTCAGTGAATTTCCCGAGAATCGCCTTACCATACTCAGGAAAACGACGACTGACAGTATTCCATAAAAACGTTCCCAACATGGTTGGACAGATCACATTGGTATTATCAGAATTTAATTTGAATATCGCTGATATGGTAAATAGAAGTCGTGGGGAATACGCTTATACAATGGTGGATATTGAAGATAATGTTAATGGCGATGTTATTCCGAGTTTAGAAGAAAAAGTAAATCAAATCCCTGGCATTGTCATATTGCGTATTATATAAATTTAAAGCAGTATTTCCCGGGTAATAGTTAGAGGATAAACATTGACCATTTCATTTGCGGTTATTTCTAAATAATGACAGTATAAATACAATTAAAACAACTGTATGTGATCAATTCATAAAAAGTTCATACTTTATTTAAAATATTCAGATATTTCATTGCTTAATTCGTCTGGATTTGTTATATTATGCATGGATTATATTAAATAAAACACAAGTCTAAGTATGACTGGCGAGTGCAGATAACCGTTAGGGAGGACCTTAGTGTTAAAGCTGTTCGCCTGGGCGGAGGTAAGGGAATTGAGACTAATCCCTTACCTCTTTCTGTCTATTTAGGGGAATAGTTGCTTAAGATTTGTAACGTCTGAAGAAAATAAATTTATTAATGATTAAAGAGGAGGAAATGAGATGAGCAAGACTGGTGTAGAGAAAGTCAACACAATAAAAACATTAAATGATATTTCAGAAAAAGGACTAAGTGTATTTGGGGAAAACTATCAGATTAATACTAATAGTGAAGCACCTGATGCGATTATGCTTCGTAGTTTTAACATGCATGACGGTGATTTTGGAGGAAAACTAAAAGCGATTGCTCGTGCTGGAGCGGGTGTTAATAATATTCCAGTTGAAAAGTATACAGAGCAGGGAGTCGTTGTTTTTAACACACCTGGTGCGAACGCTAACGCTGTAAAGGAACTTGTACTAACGACATTAATGGCGTCATCTCGTAACCTGTTTGCTGGCGTAGAATGGGCAAAGACGTTAGTGAATGAAGGGGATCAAGTGCCAAAACTTGTAGAATCAGGAAAGAAGCAATTTGTTGGTAATGAGATTAAAGGGAAAACACTAGGTGTCATTGGTTTAGGTGCGGTTGGTGCGCTTGTTGCGAATGATGCACTTAATTTGGACATGAATGTAATTGGCTTTGATCCCTTCATGTCTGTTGATACAGCGTGGGATTTATCTCGAAATGTGCAACGGGCAATGACGCTAGAGGAACTATATGCAAAGTGTGATTTTATTACGGTCCATGTTCCTTTTACTAAAGAAACGGGTGGCATGTTTAATGAAGATATATTTAATATCATTAAGCCTGGTGTACATATTCTTAACTTTTCTCGTGGAGAGCTTGTCAATGAGAAGGATATAGAAGTTGCGCTTAAAGAAGGCAAGGTAGGTAAATATATTACGGATTTCCCAAATGAAAATATTTTGAAAATGGAAAATGTTATTCCAATTCCACATCTTGGTGCTTCTACACAAGAATCAGAGGAAAACTGTGCCGTTATGGCAGCGCGTCAAATAAAGGAGTTTTTAGAAACTGGTAACATTAAAAACTCAGTTAATTTTCCAAGAATTGCTTTACCATACTCAGGTAAACGACGTCTGACAGTATTTCATAAAAATGTTCCTAACATGGTTGGACAGATTACAACTGCTCTATCAAGCCTTAATTTGAATATTGCTGATATGGTGAATAGAAGCCGAGGCGATCACGCGTATACAATGGTTGATATTGAAAACACTGTAAATGGCGATGTTATTCCGTGTTTAGAAGAAAAAATAAAAGAGATAGAGGGTATTGTTACAACGCGCATTATCTAACTTTTTACTAAATAGATATATTTATTTCCAAGACTATATTTGAACAAATAATCTTCATTAGGACAGTGTCAGACATAGACATTGTCCTTAATGAAGTTTTTTTGTGTCACATTATTTTGGACCTGTATGGTCTACTAGTGGTTAATCATTTCCTGATATAGCAGTGAATGTAGCTTCATCACCATTCTTAAAGATTTGAATTGCCTCATAGTCTCTATCCAAGTTTATCTCATATAGTGCAAGATGATTTAGAACTTCGTCAGAATAATTATCGGTGTTTGCTTCCATATAGTTAATTTTCAGAACTTCTCCATCTCCTTCAATACTAAAGGCAGTAAAATGAATTGCTTTCTCGCCTTGTATGACATTCTTACCGTTCAACGTACAACTAGATTATCTTCTCCGGAATAATACAGATAGTTCCCATTTGTATCCGCAACACTTTCGAAAAAGGCACGTATATCTGGATCCAAACTGTCCATCTCCACATCAGAATAAGATAATTCTGATTCAGAACTACACCCTACTAAAAATAGAATAAAGATACATACGAACCACAGTTTTTTCATGATTATTCTTCCCCTTTAAAATGAAAAGTTGTTTCAGTTCTAAAGCAACATTCTCAGTTTATGGTGTATTCCAAAATAAAGTAGAAGCTAATGGAATTACAACAGCCCATAAAAACAGAAGAGAATTACCAAGTAATCCAACTGTTTTGAGCGTTTTACTGTTAGTAAAGAAGGCAGTAATTATTCCAATAATCGGGAGTGCAACCACGAGTATCATTGCTGATTTTGAAAATAAATCTGCGTTCAAGAACCATGCTGCATATATTATCAAAGAAATTAAAAAAGCTGCAACGGATATGATACCAGACTTTCTCATATTCATTCCCCCTATTAATGATATATTACATCATTTTTCTAACCTATATTACCATTTTGTCTTTTGTTAAAAACAACAATCTTTAGAATCAAAACAGCCTATGTAGAAAACTCCCCTTTTAAGATAAAGGGGAGTTTTTCCTTATCAATCTTTATTTTGTGAAAATTGATTGATAGTTTTTATTACACCAAAATGCATGCCTTCATGATATAGACAAAAGCTTAGACATGCAGCAACACTGCTTATTCGCAGTCCAGTCGAAGTGTTATACACTTTCTTAATGGGCAACTCTATTTCCTTTGATAATGTTTCCATTTTCACGATTTGTTCATTTAGTAAAAAAATTAATTCTTCTTTCGCTGGGGATTTTACAGACCAATCTTTTGGAGATGTTCCTGGATTAAAAAGTTTAGGAAAATCAGCAGGCACAGTTGCTTTTTTACCGGTGAGTTGAAAAGCGAATTTTTCAGTTACTGTGTAGATATGTCCTAAATGCCACTTAATATTATTATTCAATCCTGCAGGTATAATTTCCAATCGGTTTTCATTCACCTCTTTTACGTATTCAATCGTAGCCTTTCGAACAAATTTTGACTGTTGAATTAGATAATGACTCATTTGCTAACTCACTCCTTCTATTTATTTAAGTTTAAAATACTAAGACAATATTATTGCACTGCTGTTTTGCTAATAGCAGGTATAGGTTGCTCCTTAATTAACGTGGTAAGTACGACTCCAAACGTCAATAAAACTGCTCCTAACCAAAATGCTAGTTCGTAGTTACCAGTCAATGTTCGAAGGTAGCCACCAAGAAAAACGCCTAATGCAGCAAATACTTGATGGATGAACCAACTAAATCCTAGAATACTTCCCATTGCATTTTTTCCGAACTTATCACCAATGATTCCTGTTACAAGGGGAATAATCGGCATAGAAGAAATTCCATAGACAATGGCAAACACATATAGTTGCCAAATACCTGGTGATACAGCAAGCCAGATAAAAGCAAGCAACCTCACCATGTACAACATAATTAGTAATTTCCTTTTACCGAATACAGGTGTTAATTGACCTGTAACTAACATTGAAATTGCACTTCCAAAAGCAGCAATACCTAATAATTTACCACCAAGTGATTTACCACCACCTAAATCAACTGCAAAGTTTGGGAGATGCATGGCTACCAAATATAAGGTAAAACCGCATGTAGCAAATCCTAGAGTAGCAATCCAAAACTCGCGACTTTTTAGTGCTTCTGACAATGAAACACTTTTTACTACTGTAAATGAAGATGAAGGATCCCCATCAGGCATTTGATTGACCTCTGACGGATTATTCTTTACTACAATTAACACGAATGGAACCACTATAACGAGCATGATTAATCCTAGAACAACAAATGCAGTTCGAAAACTGGAGCTAGCAATTAAAGCTCCAGTTAATGGAAGTAGGATGAGTTGACCAATGTTCATCCCCATGGAACTTCGAGAAAGCATTTTAGCACGGGTCGTCACATACCACCTAGATACGAGCACAGAATTTGCCATGGAACCACAACCAGCAAAGCCAATAGCAGTTAGCATGCCATAGTAAAGAAAGAATTGCCATAATTGCGTTATCGTTGCTGAAAGGATAAATGCGCTCCCCATTAAAGCGGCACTACCTGCAATTACAGATTTTGGACCGAACAGATCAATCAGTTTCCCCATTACTGGTTGGAAAATTCCCCAAGTAATCATATTCAACGATACAGCTAAGCTCAGTATGGTTAAATCCCATCCGAAAGTATCATTTAGAGGAACAAAAAACTGTCCTGCAGTTAGGTTCAATCCAAATGCGCCCATCAACGTAAAAAAAGTTACCATTACTATTTTTGGACCTAAAAAACTTTTTGACATAAAATACGCCTCCTTTAATTAACCGGTAATTAAATTATTTAATGGTTAATAATATACCTCGTTATTATTAACCTGTCAATCGTGTTATAATAGGTTATAAGTTAAAGGAGATGATTTTCATGACAAACGAAATAACGTTCCCGCTCATATCAGGCAATATTTCTATGGACCTGGTTAACACTGAAGTTGTTCGACATGGAACCCGTCATGATTTATTAACAAACGCAGATCATGTCAGAGCATGGTTTGACACTTTAATCATGGAAAAAATAATATTTAAGGAACAATTTAGTGCAGATATAGAACATTGGGGGAATGATTCATTATCCATTTTACGTGAATTGCGTCAGGTACTTCGAGAAGGTTTTGAAATGCTGGCCGATGGGAAAGAACTTTCCTCTGATTGGATTAAACATTTGGAATTACTAATAGAAAATGCTCCCTTTACGTATCAATTAAAAAACGATCAGTTAATTCCTACCCCAATGGGAAAACCAGAAAATGCGCTCATATCACTGATTGCATTAGATGCATTAACACTTATTTCTTCTGGTCAATTAAACAATATCCACCGATGTGCTAATCCAGATTGTGTCTTATTATTTATTGATACACATGGACGTCGCAAATGGTGTTCTATGAAGATATGTGGTAATAGGAGTAAAGTGACGCGTCATCAACGTCAAAAGGCTCAAAACAAATAAGCGTTTTTATTTTTATAAGAATCTTTAGAATTCAAATGTTTAGCCAGATATAAAGTTTTTTTATTAATTTTCAATAAATACCGAATAAGCTGATTAAATTGATAAGCTTATTTTTCTGTTAAGATAAGAGATATAGATGGGGTGATGTTAATGAAACGATGTGATTGGGTTAATGAGGATCCATTATATATCGATTATCATGATAACGAATGGGGCGTTCCGGAATACAATGACCAGAAGTTATTTGAGTTAATTATACTAGAAGGTGCGCAAGCGGGATTGAGCTGGTATACAGTACTGAAAAAGAGAGAACATTATCGTGTTGTGTTTGATCATTTTGATCCAGAAAAAGTTGCGAAGTATGATAATAAAAAGAAAGAAGAATTGTTACAAGACCCAGGAATTATTCGAAACAAGTTGAAGGTACAAGCTGCTATAACAAATGCTAAGTTCTATTTGGATATAATTGAAGAAGAAGGAAGTTTCTCCGACTACATATGGTCATTCGTTGATGGTAAACCAATTAAAAACAGTTGGGAAAACATTAAGGATGTGCCTGCAACAACAGAGATAAGTGACAAAATGAGTAAAGCATTAAAAAAGAAAGGCTTCAAATTTGTTGGGCCAACGATCTGTTATGCTTTTATGCAAGCAAGCGGAATGGTTAATGACCATGTTACCTCATGCTTTTGTTATAAATAAAGTAGTGTTAGGCGTGCGTTCCGATTTTAATGGATGCATGTCTCTCTTTATGTTACAAAGATATAGTGCATTTTTTATACTCCGACATATATGGATGAATAAAGAAAATTTTTAAAAGAATGATAAGAATATAATAACTATATGTGGAGGTGAACGAATGTATTGGAAGAGCTTTAGCTTGCGACTATTTATAATAAGTTTTTTCGTGATTTGGGCTACACCTGCTGTGACAAGCTTTGCACAGCCGACTCAAGAAGACTTACCAGACCCAGAAGGCGGGTCAGAACTATCGGAGCGGGTTAGGTATCCAGTTTCTAATTTTATTTTACAAGAAAGATATCCTGAAACAATTGTCTTAAGTGGTGATCGATCAGAGAATAGAATTGCATTAACGTTTGATGATGGACCAGATCCTCGTTTTACGCCGCAGATTTTAGATGTATTGCAAGGGTATAATGTTAAAGCGACTTTTTTTCTTATGGGTGCTAGGGCGAAAGCGTATCCCGAGCTTGTGCAACGGATAATTGATGAGGGACATATAATTGGGAATCACACGTATTGGCATCCCAACTTGGTAGAAGTAGGTGACATACCTACACTGGAAAATGAAGTAAACCGAACAGAAGATAATTTAGTTGATCAAATCGGTTATCGAACGAAATTATTCCGTGCTCCATATGGTTTCTTAAACAATGAATTAGTTGAGAAATTACAGGAAATGAATTATTCTGTTGTTGGTTGGACCGTTGATTCGCTAGATTGGCAGGAGGCTGATCCAGAAGTGATCGCTTATAATGTGTTGAGTAATATTCATCCAGGTGCTATTATCCTGATGCATGATGGCGCTGAGTGGGAAGGTGACAGAACCAATACAATTGAAGCGCTTCGGCAAATAATCCCGACACTGAAAGATGAAGGCTTGGACTTTGTTACAGTTCCAGAGTTAGTTAACATTCCATATAAACAAGACTAACACAAACATACCCTTCCTAATTTCTAGGGAGGTTATTTTCCTTTCGTATGATGCGATAGAGTATCAGCAAATTTAATGTTTATATACAATTACAAAGACGTTATGTCAGCGTGTATTTTCTGATATAATCTAGTGAAATATACGCGTTACTTAGTGGTACGAAAAATAGATCGATCGAAAACTAGAATAATCGGGCGAACAGCAGCACGTCATGAATCGCGCAATAAAGGAGAGATATCTTATGAAGTTTGGTATACGAAAACCGAGTCTAAAAAAGAGGATTTCAGCTAGGACGAGTGTAAAAAGACAATTAGTTCATCGGGCAGGTTTAAAAATGCCAAAAGGAACTGGTTGGGCAAGGAGTCCAAAAAAATATGCATACAATAAAGTGTATCAAGAAACATCCTTTGATATTTTTAAACTAATTAAGAAGTTGTTTAAATAAGATTAGATTATTAACTGTGAAGAAAGGTGAAGAAGGATCAGCAGGAAACGCTGAATCCCTAATTTAGGTTTTCTGCAATTTTTTAATTCCTCTATATGCTTTTGAACTTTTTGTTTTTATGAAGTACCAGATGGAATGTAGCCAATCCATTACTTCAATATTTCTATACTTGTACAACATTGTTGCTACTAATGAAACTTCGCTTGTGATATATAGCCAAATCCCTAATTGAAGGCCGGTTATAAATTGAGCTTCGCTTCGTAGGAATGTGTACAAAAACCAGTTAAAGATTGCTAAAGAATAGATTGTTAGATTCAGTACGCTAGCAACAAATAAATTTGTATGAAGACTGATATTAGTTACTTTCATCGTATAGGTTACATATTTATAACTTGCATAAAAAGCAGCTCCTAAACTTATAATATATATACTATATGCTAAAATCATGGGTAAGTTCCTCCTTGTTTTTATTAGTATGGTATATTAATAGTATTTTTATACCCATTTTTCCAAGTGATTAGTCATTATCTATCTTATGTGGAATTCGTAGCAGTATCCTTTATTTTTTATTTTTTTTCACACTTAAGTTTGCATTTTTTGAAAAAATTAAGTTATGCTATAGAAATAAAGTACATGGGAGGGTTTATGATGGATAAAATTGAAGTTGGTGAAGTCTTTACCATTATTGATGAACAAGAGCTGGAGCAAACAGTTGAAGTTTTGGCAAAAGTTACGTTAGAGGAAACAGATTATCTTGCTGTAAGTTTCCTAGCTGACCTAGAAGAGGATGAGGAAGGCGAGATTGATATCTTTTTCCTTAAGACAGATGAAGATGGCGACTTAACAGCTATTGTAGACGATGCGGAATTTGATACAGTTTCCGAAGCATTTGATGAGATTTTAGAAGAAGACGAGGAATAATAAATATAAAAAAGCGCTCAGAGTAAAAATGTCTGAGCGCTTTTTAATATCCACGTGACTGGTAAATACTTTTCGAAATGGAGAACTTGGATCAAAACTAATCCAACTTCTTAATAACAATCGAAGCATTTACGTTTGTTTGTGTGCCCCCTGCTAAAGTTTGAAGGGTAACTGCTGCAGCAGAACTATGATTTCGAAGGGTGAGGACATCACCAGATGCTATGGTGAATATAGCCTGACCATCATTTTGCTGTGTGCCAGCCCCAGATCCGTAAACAGTTCCACCTACATTCGCGCCATTTAAAAATAATGCAAATTGGCTGGGTTCAACACCAGAAATGGAGAAAGTAACTTCGTAGTCTCCTGGAGTGGTTACTAAGATTTCAGCGGTTCCAGGAGCATGTGTGATTCCAGCTGTAATTAATCCATTTGAATCAAAGATGACATCAGCTTCTATTGGGACAACTTGAGCACCGAGGTTGTAAATATACCCGTATTCAGATAATCCCCCACCTGTTGGTCCGGTAGCTCCGGTAGCACCCGTGTCGCCAGTAGGTCCAATCGGTCCAGTAGCGCCAGTGTCACCAGTAGGTCCAATCGGTCCAGTAGCGCCAGTGTCACCAGTAGGTCCGATCGGTCCGGTAGCGCCAGTGTCGCCAGTAGGTCCGATCGGTCCAGTAGCGCCAGTGTCACCAGTAGGTCCAATCGGTCCAGTAGCGCCAGTGTCGCCAGTAGGTCCAATCGGTCCGGTAGCGCCAGTGTCGCCAGTAGGTCCGATTGGTCCAGTAGCGCCAGTGTCGCCAGTAGGTCCGATTGGTCCGGTAGCGCCAGTGTCGCCAGTAGGTCCGATTGGTCCAGTAGCGCCAGTGTCGCCAGTAGGTCCAATCGGTCCAGTAGCGCCAGTGTCACCAGTAGGTCCGATCGGTCCGGTAGCGCCAGTGTCGCCAGTAGGTCCGATTGGTCCAGTAGCGCCAGTGTCGCCAGTAGGTCCAATCGGTCCAGTAGCGCCAGTGTCGCCAGTAGGTCCGATTGGTCCAGTAACGCCAGTGTCGCCAGTAGGTCCAATCGGTCCAGTAGCGCCAGTGTCGCCAGTAGGTCCAATCGGTCCAGTAGCGCCAGTGTCACCAGTAGGTCCGATCGGTCCGGTAGCGCCAGTGTCGCCAGTAGGTCCAGTAGGTCCTCCTAGAGGTCCGGTTGGCCCAGTGGGTCCAGTAGGTCCTTGAGGTCCGCTTATAATATTAATTACAGTATGCTTCACTTTGCATCTATACGCTTTATGCACAAATTCTGGACATTCTTTTCTTTTACATCTGCAAATTCTATGCCCGCAAGCTTTACATCCTTTGTTTAGGTAGCTGTAATTTTTACGCAATAATTTTGAGTACCTATTTTGTTCATTCAATTTATTTCAACCCCCTTTCATCTTACTTCTTTATTCTATGAGAGAAGTAATGAATACGAGAGGGTGAAACGCTTGTAAAAGTGCTTGTTTTTGAAAAATGTGTTGCCCATTTGTTCTACTAACTGAGAAAAAGCTCTAGGATCACTATCAAATGTAAGCAACCGGCTGATCGCTGAAATTAAAAAGGGTGTCGTGTGATACTAATCCTCTTTATAATTATCTTCTTTATATTAATTCCTGGTAGATACTCTTACCCACGTCTTGATAAGGATAGAGTTTATTAAAAATGCATGTTGTTTTTCTTCCAAACTTTATGTCGCCTCTTATCCATTGCAATCATTTGTTTATAGACATTTTTATCGGGTAGTTTTTTAAAGAGATCATATGCTGGGCGTCCTTTAGCGTCATTTGTATTGACTTCAAATAACCAGAGATCCCCATTTTGGTCAACACCAAAGTCGGCGCCGATATCGATAAATGGATACTGGCTATCTAGTACTTCGGAAATTGCGAATGCAGCTTTTGCTAGATTATCTATCACTTTTTTTCCTTTTGCATAAGGAAATGAATGGTGTAGTACAAATTCCGTTTCCACTACGCCACCACCATTTGTAAAAAGATTTGAAACAATGGATTTGTCACCGCCAATTCGCGTTAAATCTCCTGCGTAAAGCCACCGGCCTCGCTCATCTCGTTGCAGATGGACACGAATGTCAAACGCTCGCGAATTAAATGGGATAGTAGGTGTTTGTTGTTGCAAGATTACAAGTGTATGTTGATAATAGTGTTCTAATTTTCTCCACAAAACTTGCTGGTTAGGAAGGGTTTCTTCTGTACCACTTTGAAACTTTACGTGATAGCCGTTATAAACGGGTGTGATGCGTGCTATATGCAATCCAGCCCATGTATGAACGGGCTTTACATAAAATGGCATAGAGCTTGAGGTGAATTGCTCAAACGACTGGATGGAGAAGACAGAAGTATAAGGTATTTTTAAAGGTAAGTCATACGGGGCTAATAATTTATACATTTCCCATTTGTTAAAAAATAGACGTGACTTATCAAAGTTGGCAGCAGTACTAATTGAGGTTTTACTGTTCATTTCGTACATCTCCTTCCGATATAGAATAATACGATATATATATGGAATTACTGGGCATTTTGTTCCTATATTTTTACGCGGTAGAATATATCAGTATTTAGCAGTACATGTTAAAATAGATGAATAGAGTATAATAAAAAACGCAGTCATTGCAAATGGACATAATGTCATTTGGTCAGTGACTGCGTTTTTTTTGTTTGAATACTTATAGATGTTTTTTTATTTGTGTTAGTACTTCTTCCGCTAGTTCGCCTGTATCTTTGAAATCGCTTGAATCAATTGGGTCAGAGTAGTGAACAGAAACTTTTGCTGGCTTGTTCCAACCTTTTTTACCGATCAATTTATACGAGTCTTTAAATGAAACAGGAATTACCTTCACACCGGCTTTTAGTGCAATTCGTAAGCTGCCGGATTTAAAATCACCAATCTCTGGTCCTTTACTTCTCGTTCCTTCTGGAAAAATTGCGATTGGATGACCTGCTTTTAAACTTGAGATCGCTTGATTGATCGCCTTTAAAGAGTTACGTGCATTCCCTCTGTCGATAAATACGCAACCACGTTCTTTCATCCAAAAACCTAATAACGGAATTTTCTCCATTTCTTTTTTTGCGACAAAGGCCATTGTTTGTGGTGCAGTTGAATACAAAATTGGAATATCCATATGTCCTTGATGGTTTGCAACATATAAGACAGGTTCATTTAATGGAATGTTCTCGGTACCTGTTACAGATAAGTCTGCACCTGAAATTTTAATTAATTTATTTGTACATTTTAAAATTATTTTATCCATTAGTGCTAGTTTTTCTCTGTTTTTACCAGCTTTATTTAATCTATTAATAGCAAATGATTTATTTGCTTTACTTAAAATATACCCCCACATATAACCTTGAAATACTAGTGTTCGCATAGGCATAGTATTAAACTCCTTCTCTTGTTAGTAATTCTATTTCTATCATAAAAGAAAAAACGACATATAATAAGTCACAAACGCCCATATTTAAGATGACATTTGTCATGGATATATTGTATTTTATGAATAGTACCCTTTTTTATCCAAAGCAGACACCTTTTACTGGAAGATAACGATTATATGAGTAATCAAACGTATAGAGGAGGTCATGACATGGAACGAGAAATTATAACCGTTAAAGAAGTCTCACTGTATCTCGGTGTGCATCCAGATACGATTTACGATATGACAAGCCAGAAAGAGATACCACATTTTAAAATGCGCAGTAAGATTTTATTTTCAAAGAAATCAATTGATAACTGGATTAAAGATCAGGAGAAAAAGCTAAACAAATAGAAAGAGGTAAATTCGGATGAATTATTACGCAACTAGCTTCACTTTTTCATTTATTGTAAAAGTAGTGTTACATTCATGTGAAAATTTAATTTTAAGTGCAATATTTTGGTATTCTTATTGTAAAAAAAACCACAATGTGGCAAAATACGTATATAAAGAGGGGTGACTGGATGATTCTGCATTATGAGGAGTTATTAATAAATTTTTTGTTTATATTTATACCTTATTTTCTATTTCAAACATTGTGGCTTGATAAAGGAAAAGCAAATCATAAAAATACGAACGTTATAATTGTTGTTTTAATCATTTTGTCGATTACTTCTTGTATGGCTTATCCGATAAGGTTCTCAGGTGGGATTATATTTGATTTAAGACAAATCCCATTCATTTTAGGATTAGTTTATTTTGGTTGGCGTGTAGGGCTAGTATTGTACCTTACAATCGTTGTAAATCAATTTTTAATTGGTGGGGAAGGCGTATTTATAAGTTTAATCGTTACTACTTTCATGCTGATTTTTATATCACTATGTAAAACTAAATTTGATAACTTAGGTCTCAAAGGCAAAATGATATCTCTCACATTAACCGCTTTTTTTGCATCTTTAGCCATTGTTCTACTATCTCATGCAACGATTCAAACCTCATCCACAGAACAGAATCTTACATCATTAAATTTTGTCATAATACAAGGTTTAAGTATGCTCGTAATTACCTATATCATAAAAAACTCAATAGAAAATATAAGAATCAGAGAAGAATTATTGGAAACGGAAAAATTAAAAGTAATTAGTGAATTGGCTGCTAGTGTTTCCCATGAAGTTCGTAATCCGATAACCGTAACGAAAGGCTTCTTACAATTATTAATGACACCAGAGATCTCTGATCATAGTAGGCAAAGTTATGCTGCATTGTCATTAAAAGAATTGGAACGAGCAGAAAATATAATAAACGATTATTTATCAATAACTAAAGCAAGGCCTAATAGTTGTATTATTTCTACGATGGAGTCAGATATTGAATATGTAGTTAGCGTATTATCGCCATATGCAGCGATACATAATGTTGATATCATTACAAAATGTAATAATCAATTGCTAGTAAAATATAAACAAAACAAACTGCAACAAAGTTTTATTAACATAGCAAAAAATTGCATAGAAGCAATGCCCGACGGTGGCATATTATCAATTGAGACAATAGCTAATAAAAATAATGCTATTATTTGTATCAAAGATAGCGGTTATGGAATGACAAAACAGCAACTAGCAAAACTTGGTACCGCTTACTTTACAACAAAAAAAACTGGTACAGGCTTAGGCATGACGGTTAGTTATAATGCAATTCACGCAATGAATGGCACGATTAAAGTGGACAGTACAATAGGATCGGGTACAGAATTCAAGATTACATTGCCAGGTGCTTAAGAAATAACGATAACACTTAGTTCATTCCTCTGAAAATAGTTTTAAATAAAAAATAGACTCTTATTTTAGAGTCTATTTTTACTGCATGCAATCAAACCTCTTCCATAAGATGATCCATAATATGTTGTACGGATTCTATCTTCGTGATTTCATGTACCCTTGCTCCAGAAAAAACCAAACCGTCCTCAACGTCACCATTCATCGATCTAAATAGTGAATCTAGCGTGCAAAACTGAAAAGAACATTTTTTTAAGCAGCGGTAGCATCTATCAATTTTTACTTTGCCGCCATCACTGATTCGATCTGTAAAACGATTCCTTATCGCTCTGCCTTCTAAGCCAACCGTTGTTTTTACCAATACAGTATCATTTTCCTTTGCGTCTATGTACTTCTGTTTAAACGCCAGTGGGGCGTCACACTCTTCGCTTGCAACAAAACGAGAACCCATTTGAACACCAACGGCACCAAATCTTAATGCTTTCGCAATATCTTCACCAGTCAGAATACCACCAGCGGCTATTACTGGAATGTTAACGGCTTCGACAACCTCAGGTAGAATATCGAATAAAGGGCGTTCTGTTCCTAGGTGACCACCTGCTTCATGGCCCTCAACAACAATAGCAGCGGCACCTAATCGCTCTGAAATTTTTGCTAATCTGGCTGTTGAAACTATTGAAATAACTGGTATGCCATATTCGCGACCCCATGCATACATATCTCTAGATACACCTGCACCTGAAATTATAAAATCAACTTTCTCTTCCATTGCAGCTTTCATTTTCTCAGCAAAATCAGTCATCGCAAATAAAACATTAACACCAATATATCCTACATTGTTCGTTAATTCTCTTGCTTTTTTAATGTGGCTTCTCAATTCATCAACTGAAATGCCGGTTCCAGAAATAGTACCAATACCACCAGCATTTGCAACTGCTGCAGCAAGTTTACTTAACGAGATACCTACACCCATTCCACCTTGTAAGATAGGGAATTGTGGTTTTATCTGTCCAATTTGTAGTGTGTGATCCATGACATATTGCCTCATTTCATAATTTTTTAAAAGTCTTTTTTAGAAAACTCGTGTGCGGGATAAGAAAACATCAAACTATTGTTAGTATGTGTTTAGGTTGTAATTTAATCATATAGGAAACGAATAAATGAAAGAAGTTACGTCTGTCAAATGTTGTTATTACATTTGTCAGATATTTAGCTATTCGAATTGGTCATTATTAGACCATTCCAACAAAAAAACAGAATAAAATAACGAAAACAATAATAAAACTTAATAAACAAAACATATAAATAGTTTGTTTATGTTGACAAAGTCGTCTAGATATATGAAAATATAGATAAATAAGGAGAGGATGAAAAAAATGGGTAATTTGAAAACGGTTACAAAAAACTTTGAGATGTTTATTGATGGACAGTTTGTAAAGGCGAGTACAAATGAAACATTGGATGTAATCAATCCTGCTACAGAAGAGATCATTTCTACCGTACCAAAGGCTTCCCTAGAAGATACGCGAAAAGCGATTGATTCAGCAGAAGTTGCACAAAAAGAGTGGGCCAAACTTCCTTCATCGGAAAGAGCCAAGTACTTATTTGCGATCTGTCATGAAATTCGTAACAATGTTCATCACCTTGCTGAAATAATCGCTGAAGAAATGGGTAAGCCTCTAGATCAAGCAATCGTTGAGGTGAGTGTAACTGCAGATTATTTTGAATACATTGCTGGGTGGGCACGCAAGTATGAAGGTGAAATTGTTCCGAGTGATCGACCAAAAGAGAGTATCTTAATTTATAAGCAGCCAATCGGTGTTGTTGCAGGGATCTTGCCATGGAATTTCCCGTTTTTCTTAATTGCTAGAAAAGCTGCACCAGCACTAATAACAGGTAATACGATTGTCTTAAAGCCTAGCAGCACGTCACCTAACAATGCTCTAGCATTCGCAAAAATTCTCGAAAAAGTTGGTTTGCCTAAAGGGGTTATCAACATTATTACGGGTGCGGGAAGTGTTGTTGGAGATGAACTTTCTAAAAATCCGAAAATTGGCATGATCACGCTAACAGGTAGTACGAATGCTGGACAGAAAGTAATGAAAAATGCTGCCGAAAATATCACAAAAGTATCACTAGAATTAGGTGGAAAAGCACCAGCAATTGTGATGGATGATGCGGATATTGATATAGCTGTCCAATCTATCTTGGATTCACGCGTGATTAACACTGGTCAAGTATGTAACTGTACGGAACGCGTCTATGTGCATGATGCTGTAGCTGATCTGTTTATCGAAAAAATCACCAAAGCAATGTCTGAAGTAACGTATGGTAATCCATTAGTGGATAAAGGTATTGGTATGGGGCCACTCTCAAGTGAAAGTGGGCTACAGAATGTCGAGGACATGGTAAATCGTGCAGTTGAAAATGGTGCCACGGTTTTGACCGGTGGAAAACGAGCGGATAGTGAAAAAGGTTATTTCTATCAACCTACTGTTCTAGTAGATGTGGATAATACGATGGAAATCATGCGCGAAGAAGTTTTTGGGCCGGTATTGCCTATTGCATCTTTCTCTACATTAGATGAAGCAATTGCATTATCTAACGATTGTCAATATGGCTTAACATCTGCAATTTTCACACAAGACGTCAATAACATGATGCAAGCAAGTAATGAATTAGAATTCGGCGAAACATATGTGAATCGTGAGAGTTTTGAAGCTGTCCAAGGCTTCCATGCTGGTTGGAAAAAATCTGGCATAGGTGGCGCTGATGGAAAACATGGATTGGAGGAATTTTTGCAAACGCATGCCGTTTATATTCAATATAAATAGTTCTATTGGGAAAGTGCTAACTCACTTTCCCTTTTCTGTCTAACTTGGTAGGAGGGAAAATAATGCAAGTATCCTTATTTATTACGTGCTTGGGGGATATGTTTTATGTAAACGCTGGTAAGGCATCAGTAGAATTATTAGAGCGGTTTGGTTGTGAAGTTGATTTTCCGAAAACGCAAACCTGTTGTGGACAGCCTGCTTACAATAGTGGCTATCATGAAAACACCAAAGCAGCAGCGAAAAATATGATCAACGCTTTTGAACAATCTACTTATGTGGTTTGTCCATCAGGATCTTGTGCTTTCATGTTACATGAATATGTAGCGCTATTTAATGATGAACCAGAATGGCAAGAGAAAGCAAAACGATTAAAGGATAAAACATATGAATTAACACAGTTTCTAACAGAAGTTTTATTAATAGAAGATACAGGATCAGAGTTTCATGCGAAGGCAACGTATCATACGTCTTGTCATATGACGCGATTATTAAAGGTAAGAGAAGCACCATTAAAATTATTAGGTAATGTCAAAGGTTTAGAAATGATTGATCTACCGAATCGCCATGACTGTTGCGGGTTTGGCGGAACATTTTCGATAAAGATGCCAAAGATTTCTGAGCAGATGGTCGATGAGAAAGTCATGCATGTCGAAGAAACCGAAGCAGAAGTTCTAATTGGCGCTGATGGCGGTTGTTTAATGAACATTGGTGGTCGAATAAGTCGCAAAAGTAAACCGATAAAAGTAATGCATATCGCAGAAATTTTGAACAGTCGAGGTGAAATGTGATGCCGATGCATGTTGGAGAAAAGGACTTTACGAAACGTGTTGATAAGGGATTAGATGATACCTTCATGCGTGGAGCTGTACGATCTGCCCAAGGAAGGTTACAGACGAACCGGGCTACTGCCGCAGATGAGCTAGGTGACTGGGAAGACTGGCGCGAGTTAGGTCAAGAGATTCGCACCCACACAATGGAAAATCTAGATTACTATTTAAACCAATTAAGCGAAAAGGTTGCCGCGCTTGGTGGTCATGTTTTTTTTGCTGAGACAGCAGATGATGCAAATAACTATATTAGTCAAGTCATTGCAGATAAAAACGCAAATAAAATTGTGAAATCAAAGTCGATGGTAACGGAAGAAATTGCATTAAACGATATTTTAGAAGAAAACGGTTGTGAGGTGGTCGAGACAGACTTAGGGGAATACATTCTTCAAGTGGATGACCATGATCCACCATCACATATAGTAGCACCAGCATTGCACAAAAATAAAGAACAGATTCGCGATGTCTTCAAGGAAAAATTAGGCTATCTGAACACGGAAAAACCAGAGGAATTAACTTTGTTTGCTCGAGAGCAACTGCGCAAAGCGTTTCTTGAAGCTGATGTTGGAATTACTGGCTGTAACTTTGCAGTGGCGGAGTCTGGTTCATTTGCACTCGTTACGAATGAGGGAAATGCGCGTATGGTAACGAGCCTTCCGAAAACACAGATTACGGTCATGGGCATGGAACGTATTGTGCCAACATGGGAGGAACTTGATGTATTAGTGAGTCTGTTAACGCGAGCTGCTGTCGGTCAAAAGTTGACGAGTTACGTAACGGCATTAACTGGCCCAAAATTGGAAGACGAGGTAGATGGTCCAGAAGAATTTCATTTAGTAATCGTCGATAATGGACGTTCAAAAATACTTGGAACAGAATTTCAAGAAGCACTTCACTGTATTCGCTGTGCGGCATGTATTAACGTATGCCCAGTCTACCGTCATGTCGGTGGTCATGCTTACGGATCAATTTATCCAGGGCCAATTGGCGCTGTACTTACTCCGTTGTTGGGTGGTTATGACGATTATAAAGAGCTTCCATATGCATCCACTTTGTGTGGGGCATGTACCGATGTTTGTCCGGTCAAAATTCCATTGCATGAACAGTTGATCATGCATCGGCGCAATATTGTCGAGAAAGAAAAGAAATCTTCCAGAGGAGAAAGGTTCGCAATGAAAGGATTCGAAACAGTCGCAGGGTCAGCCAAACTTTTTAGTGTCGCAACAAAAATGGCGCCGTTTTTAGTGACACCGTTTGTTAAAGATGGCACAATCTCAAAAGGTCCTGGTCCAGTTAAAGCGTGGACAGATGCGCGCGAATTTCCTGTACCGGAAAAGGAGCGATTTAGAGATTGGTTTAAGAATAGAGCGAAGGGAGGAAGTAACGATGGCCAAAGGAGAGATTAAAAATCGAGAAGCATTTTTAGACAAGATTGCTAAAAATTTAGATAGGGAAAGGATAACGCATGAAGTTAAACGTCCTAGATGGAAGCAGCAAGTACAATGGCGTGTGCTTGCTGAACAGACCCAGGAGCAATTAGTAACTATATTGGAAAGACAATGCGATTTTATTCACACCGACTTGGTCAAAACAACTGAAAGTAATTTAGGTGACGCAATGTTAGAAGTTATTAAGGGATATGGTGGAGAATCAATAATGACGTGGGATGATCCGCGGTTCAGCAGTTTTGGTTTACAGGATCAATTTTCATCATGGGCTTCTGCAAATGTACATGTAAAACAGTGGGATGCCGCAGATGGTGATGAGAGCCTTCGCCTAGCAGAAAAAGCCGATGTAGGCATTACATTTAGCGATATTACGCTTGCGGAGTCAGGTACTGTTGTCTTGTTTAGTGATAAAGGAAAGGGACGGTCGGTCAGCTTACTTCCTGCCACATACATTGCGATTGTACCTAAAAGCACACTTGTTCCACGAATGTCCCAAGCGACGCGAGAAATTCACCAGCTTGTTGAAGATGGCAAGCAAGTACCATCCTGTATAAATTTTATTAGTGGTCCAAGTAATAGTGCGGATATTGAGATGAATCTCGTTGTTGGTGTGCATGGACCGATTAAAGCTACGTATATTATTGTAGAGGATAGATGATTCGACAAACCTCCTAATAAGATTATTTTAAAAAAATTGAAAAAAAACCGTCCAGATAGTATAGTAAATGCATTACTTTAATAATGAGGAGATTAGAATGGATGGGTAAAAATTCTAGAAAGGTTGATATTCTTCATGCTGCATCGAAGATCGTTAGCGAAAGAGGAATTTTTAATTTAACATTAGAGGCTGTAGCAAAAGAAGCAGGGATAAGTAAAGGTGGTTTACTCTATCACTTCCCATCAAAAGAAGCACTTGTTGAAGGAATGGTAGAACATTTAGCTCATAATTATCAAGAGAAAATAGAAACAAACGCTAAGGCAGATCCGGTGGAGAAAGGAAAATGGATTCGGGCTTATGTGGAAGTAACGTTTAATCAGATGTATAAGAATACAGATATGCACTCGGGTTTATTAGCTGCAAAAGCGGTTAACGAAAAATTATTGGATCCTATTCGTGAATTATACACACAGTGGCAATACGATATTGAAAATGAAGGACTTGATCCAATAAAGTCAACCATTATTCGCTTAGCAACAGATGGAATTTGGCTTACAGAGCTATTCGATATTTATCATATTGGTGATGAAAAAAAAGACGCGGTATATAAGAAGTTAAAAGAATGGGCAAATGAATAATGACAAAATTGTGAAAAATACTATCTGAAAATCAGATAGTATTTTTATTTTTTGAGTTTTTTTAATAAAATGTTGAAAATGTCGTTAATAGTGGCTTACAGCTATTTATTTTAAATGGGATTCCACCGAAGAAACCGCTTACCTATTTTGCGTTTCCTTGTATTAAAACGGACTGAATGATATAGTTTTAAACAAGTTAAAACCGTCCAGACGGTACAGTGAAATTGAATAACGAGATAAGAATGAGTACATATGTGGAGAGGAGACAGAAAAGATGAGTAAAATTTTATTAACAGCAGCTGTAACAGGTGCAGGAGATACTACATCGAAAAGTTCTCATGTTCCAGTAACACCAAAAGAAATTGCAGAGGCTGCAATTGAATCAGCAAAAGCTGGCGCAACAGTAGCTCATGTTCATGCACGTGACCCTAAAACAGGAGGCGTGAGTCAAGACATCAACCATTACCGTGAGATAGTAGATCGCATTCGTGACTCAGAAACCGATGTGATTATAAATATTACAGCTGGAGGTGGTGGTGATTTCATTCCAAGTTTAGATACACCAGCAGCTGGCGGAGATGGAACGGCTATTCAAACACCAAAAGAACGACACAAGCCTATTGGGGACTTGCTTCCAGAAATGTGTACACTTGATTGTGGATCAGTTAATTTTGGAGACATGATTTATATGAGTCCCACTAATTGGTTAAGAGAACAAGCAAAACTTATTCAACAAAGTGGTGTAAAGCCTGAATTAGAATGCTTCGATACAGGACATCTTCGTTTTGCGAAACAGCTAGTTAAAGAGGGATTGATCACTGGTGATCCAATGTTTCAATTCTGCCTTGGAATCCCTTGGGGAGCAGAAGCAGATGTAGAAACAATGATCTACCTGAAAGATCGCATTCCTGAGCACGCACACTGGTCCGCTTTTGGTATCGGTCGAATGCAAATGCCTATTGTTACCCAAGCTGCACTATTAGGTGGTAACGTTCGAGTAGGTTTAGAAGATAACCTTTATTTATCTAAAGGCGTTCTTGCTCGTAATGATCAATTGGTAGATAAAGCTATTAAGATGTTGAATGGAAATGGTGTAGAAATAATGTCGCCTCAAGAAGCTAGAGAACAGTATGGATTAGGTAATTTCAAAGGAGGAGATAAATAATGGCTGAAATGAAAAAAGTAGCAGTAATTGGTACAGGTGTCATAGGAAATGGTTGGATTGCTCGATTTTTGGGACAAGGATATGATGTTATTGCTTTTGATCCTGCTAAAGGAGCAGAGGAAAGAACACGCCAAGTTGTTAAACAAGTCTGGTCTTCTTTAGAAAAACTTGGTCTTGCAAAAAGTGCTTCACAAGATCGTTTAACTTTTGTTCCTACAATAGAGGAAGCGGTACGAGATGCCTTTTTTATTCAAGAAAATGTGCCTGAACGTGAAGATGTGAAGAAAAGTGTTTTGACTAGTATTGACCAGTATGCAAAACCTGATGCAATTATTGGTTCTAGTACATCAGGCATTATGGCTACTACATTACAACAGGGATTGAAATATCCAGGACGTGTGATTGTAGCACACCCATTTAATCCTGTTTATATATTACCGTTAGTTGAGCTTGTCGGTGGAGAAGCAACTGATGCTACGGTGCTTGAAAAAGCAAAAGAATTTTATCAATCGATTCAAATGAAACCTTTAGTTATTAAGAAAGAAATAGAAGGACACGTAGCCGACCGATTAATGGAAGCATTATGGCGTGAAGCGTTACATCTTGTTAATGATGGGGTAGCGACTACAGAGGAAATTGATGCTGCTATCATTTATGGTGCTGGGCTTCGTTGGGCGCAAATGGGACCATTTTTAACGTTCCACTTAGCGGGTGGGGATCAAGGCATGCGTCACATGTTAGAACAGTTCGGTCCAACTTTGAAGCTTCCATGGACGAAATTAGAAGCGCCGGAATTAACAGATGAGTTGAAAGAAAAAGTGATTGAAGGCTGTGAAAATCATGCTGGCGATACAAGTATTGCGGAGTTAGAAAGTAAACGTAATGAGTTCTTAGTGAAGTTATTGGATTTAGTAGAAGACTACTGGCCAGAATCTAAGCACGTAGTGAAAAATCAATAATTCACAAGGAGAATAAGTTTATGATGGATCAGGCATTTCTATATCAAGAAGTTGTTCATAAGGAGTGGGTTGACTATAACGGTCATATGAACGACGCAGCTTATGCAATGTTATTTAGTCTGGCAGTAGATGCATTTATTGATTATATTGGACTAGATTCGGATGCTCGTACAGAATATTCGTATACTATTTTTACATTGGAAACGCATCTATGCTATTTACAAGAAGCTAGTGAGAAGGAAGCGCTGCAAGTTATGGCACAGTTAATTAATATTGACTCAAAACGGCTGCACGTGTTTTTTACAATGAGAAATGGGAGCAGTGAAGTCATCGCAACAAGTGAGCAAATGTTAATGGGCATCGATGTAGAACAGGGAAAACCTGCAGCATTCCCGACACTTGTAACAACGATTATTGAAAAAATTTGGAACGAAGATAAACAATTAGAAAATCCGAAGCAAGTAGGAAGACAAATTGGCATCAAACGTTAGAATTCATTAGTCTCAAGTCAACTGGATTTGGCGGACTAATTTTCAAAATTGATTAGGAGAGAGGGATGTTGATGAATAAGATTGAAGTGAATAATTTAACGAAAATATTTGGAGCTCATCCCCAACAGGGGCTTAAGCGGTTGAAAAATGGCGAACAAAAAGATGAAATTCTTGAGAAGACAGGAATGACTGTCGGAGTAAGTCAAGCATCGTTTTCTATTAAAACGGGTGAGATCTTTGTCATAATGGGTTTATCTGGAAGCGGGAAATCGACATTAATTCGGTTAGTGAATCGATTAATCGAGCCAACGGATGGGGAAGTTTTAATTGATGGAGAAGACATAACAAAGATGAATAAGGCAACATTAATTGAAACGAGACGTAAAAAATTAGGTATGGTCTTTCAAAAGTTTGGCTTGTTGCCCCATAAAAATATAGTAGATAATGTTGCTTATGGATTAGAAATTCAAGGTGTAAAAAAAGAAGAACGTGAAAAGAAGGCATTGCAAACAATCGTTGATGTTGGATTAAAGGGATATGAAACAAGCTATCCGAGTCAGTTAAGTGGCGGTATGCAACAGCGTGTAGGGCTTGCGCGCGCTCTAACTAATGATACTGATATTTTACTAATGGATGAGGCTTTCAGTGCCTTAGATCCGATCATTCGTAAAGAGATGCAGGATGAGTTGTTAAAGCTACAGGACAAATTAGGAAAAACAGTCTTATTTATTACGCATGACCTAGACGAGGCATTAAAACTGGGAGATCGTATTGCCATCATGAAGGACGGAAGAATTGTTCAAGTTGGTACATCGGAACAAATTTTAGAAAATCCTGCAAATGATTATGTTTCTAATTTTGTTAAGGATGTAGATCGTTCAAAAGTGTTAGAAGCATCGCATGTCATGAAAAAACCAGAAGTGTTAATGACCTATAAAGATGGCCCACGCGTAGCGGTTCGAAAAATGGAAGAAGCAGGAGCGTCAAGCATCTTTGTTGTAGATAAAGAAAAGAACTTTAAAGGTTTACTAACAATTGATGATGCGATAAGAGCTTATGAAGAAACGATATCGATGGAAGAAGTACTAATTGTTGAAGGTATTCATTCAACTAGTAAAGATACAGCATTAAATGAGTTAATTGGGATTGCGGTAGATACAAAATACCCCATTGTTGTCATAGAGGATGGAAAGTTATTAGGGATAATATCTCGTGTTTCAATCTTGGCTGGGCTAGTACTTGGTAAGGAAAAAACGGAGGTGATACCGTCATGAATTATTTTCAATTACCTTTAGAAAAATGGACAAATATGTTTGTTAATGACTGGTTGCTTCCTGAAATGAGTGGTTTTTTTGATAAAATCAGTAATGTCCTTAGTTCATTTGTTGAAGGCGTAACGAATTTATTAATTGTTATACCTCCAGAAATCATTGCTATTGTACTCATACTTCTATCGTGGAAGTTTGCTGGTAGAAGTATTGCGGTTTTTAGCTTAGTTGGTTGTATCTATATTGGTTCTGTTGACCTTTGGACCGAAACCATGCAAACACTTTCGATTGTTATTGTTTCTACAATCATTTCGGTAATATTGGGTGTTCCAATTGGGATTCTAAGTGCTAAAAACCAAGTTGTCGACCGAATTGTCCGACCAATCTTAGACTTTATGCAGACGTTACCTATCTTTGTTTATCTAATACCAGCGATCTTATTATTTGGTCTTGGTGGCGTGCCAGCAGTTATTGCAACATTTGTATTTGCGACCCCACCAGCTGTAAGGATGACAAGATTAGGAATCATTCAAGTTCCTGAAGAAGTAGTTGAAGCATCATTAGCTTTTGGAACAACACCATGGCAATTGTTGCTTAAAGCACAACTACCTTTAGCTTTACCTACGATTATGGCAGGTGTGAATCAAACGATTATGTTAGCACTATCTATGGCTGTAGTTGCATCGATGATTGGTGCACCAGGTTTAGGATCAGCCGTATTAAAAGGTATTTCAACAGTTAATGTAGGTCTCGGTTTGACTGCAGGATTAGCAATTGTTGTAATTGCAATTATTCTTGACCGGATAACGCAAGGTTTAGGTAGTAAATTATAAAAATAAAAGAGGAGAGTTAAAATGAAAAAAGTAGTATTAGGTATAATAGGTGTATTATTAGTAGGATTAATTGTAGCTTGTGGACAAGATGAGGATGCAACAGACGGAGAAACGCAAGAAGAAACAAGTAATAGTCAAACGATTACATTAGGTGTAACACCATGGACGAGTACTGTTCCGCCAACAGAAATTGCTAGTCTGATTTTACAGGACATGGGATATGAAATAGAGCAAACACAAGCTGATGCAGGTAGTGTTTACGTTGGGTTATCAGGTGGCGATATTGACGTGTTTATGGATTCTTGGCTTCCGGTTCATGATGTATATTTAGAGAAATATTCGGATTCGATTGAGGAAACCGCTATGAGTTATGATAATGCAGCTTCAGGTTGGGTAGTTCCAACGTATATGGAAGATATTAATTCTATAGCTGATATTAAAGGAATAGAAGATGAGTTTGATAATGAGATGTATGGAATTGAAGATGGTGCGAGTGTAACAGGTGTTATTGATGAGTTAATTGAAGGTTACGATTTAGATATAGAGCAAGTTAATTCTTCTGAAGGTGGCATGATTGCACAAGCAATGCGTAAAATGGAAAATGAAGAGCCGGTTATTTTTTATGGATGGCGCCCACACTCGATGTTTAACAAATTTGATCTGAAAGTACTTGAAGAGGAAAAAGGATTCTTTGAATCAGCATCAGTTCATGTCATTACAAACAACGAATTACAAGAAACAGCTCCAGACGCGTATGAATTTTTAAGCAATTGGAGTATTCCGATTGATGATGTTGAAGAAATGATAGTTAAGATTGAAGAGGACGAAATCGAACCAAAAGTAGTGGCCCAAGAGTGGATTGATAATAATCAAGATAAAGTAGACGAAATGTTGGGTAAATAATAGTTTTTAAAAGTCTGTGTTGACATGAGTCAGCACAGGCTTTTTAAACAGAAAGGATGATCCATGGTGACTAAAAAAGAGCACGTAATAGTTGATAGAGAAGTTTCTTGTACGTTAAGGGATGGGATTAGGCTGTATGCGAATATTTATCGTCCACAAGAGGCTGGTGCATACCCTACATTGTTAACAAGATTACCTTATAACAAAAACCTTCCCGATTTTTCTCATAGATATATTGATCCGATTCGTTTAGCGATGGACGGATATGTGGTTATTATTCAAGATGTCAGGGGTAGATTTGCTTCTGAAGGAGAGTTTGAACCTTTTGCTCAAGAGGGAAAAGATGGCTATGATGCTGTAGAATGGGCCGCTACCTTACCATATTCTAATGGGAAGGTCGGAATGTTTGGTTTATCTTACTATGCATATACGCAGCTGTACGCTATGGTTGAGCGTCCACCCGCACTAAAAGCTATATTTCCAGCAATGGTAGGTAATATCTTTAAAGAAGCCTTTGGTAAAGGTGGTGTATTAGAATTAGCGTCTGCAGAAACATGGATGTTGGACTCAATAGCATCGGATTATTTAAAAAGAAAACAAGAAAGAAATCAATATAATGAAACGATAAAAGAAATCACCAACGATTTAAACCAGATTGAAGAATGGCATGGATTTACACCAATTAAAGATTGGCCACCAGTCATGAAACATACAGAATTACATGAAATTTATAGTAACTATATGAGTCAAGTATATAGTAAAAAGGCTATCGCAAATGTTAGTCATATAGATCCAAAGCAAATTGATATCCCAGCTTACCATCTTGCAGGTTGGTATGATAACTTTTTAGGGCAAACATTAACAAATTATCAAGAAATGAGTGAATCGAACGACAATCAAAAATTAATGATTGGTCCATGGGGGCATGGAATGTTTTACTCAGAACTCGGTGAACAATCGTTTGGAGTAAATGCTTCTGGGGCTTCCATTGATGGTAAAAATGATATTACTTCCCTTCACAACAGATGGTTTGATCAATGGTTAAAAAATAAAGATTTTCCACTGGATGATCAAGATCCAATTAAAATATTTGTGATGGGTACAAATGAATGGCGCACAGAAAAAGAATGGCCACTTAAACGGACGCAATACACACCCTACTATTTTCATAGTGATGGGCAAGCGAATACAACAATGAGTTCTGGAAGTCTAACGATCCATCCTCCTGTTAAAGAGAAGTGCGATCACTATACCCATGATCCTGAAATTCCTGTAAGAACAAACGGTGGGGGCATCTTATTTTATAACGGTAAAGGAGCGGGCCCACGAAATCAGAGGGTTACGGAGGAGCGAGAGGATGTATTGGTGTATACATCAGCACCATTACATGAGGCTCTAGAGGTAACAGGCTGGGTTAAAGTTATTTTATGGGTATCCACGGATGCTCCTGACACGGATTTCTCTGCTAAGTTAGTAGACGTTTTTCCTGATGGTAGAGCGTATAATCTGACGGATGGGATTGTTAGAGCGAAGTATCGACACGGTAAGGAGAAAAAAGCGAGCATGAATGGTGAAATTATTCAGCTGGAGATTGATTTATGGGCTACTAGTAATGTATTCTTACCAGGTCACGCAATAAGAATCGATATAGCTTCGAGTGATTTCCCAAGATACGATGTGAATCCCAATACAGGAGATACAACATTAGATACAGTAAAAGTGGTAAAAGCAAAGCAAACGGTGTACCATCAAACAGAATATCCATCCCATGTTTTGTTGCCAGTGATACCAAAATGAGCTAGCGATAGGTGACATATAAAACTATTGAGACTGCCTTAACGTGCGTGATTTTGATGAAAAGGCGGTCAATTTTTCTGAGATATTTTATATTATCAATTGATATGTGGTGAAAAAAATATTTAATAACTTGCATTATTTAAAAACACATGCTATAGTAAAGAAGTTATTCGTGTTTGGTATGCAAGGAGTAAGTATTTAAACTTTTCGCCTTTGATATCTAATTGAGCATTAATAGTAATAAAATGTGGAATTTATCCACCTAGGAGGAAACAAACATGCAAGAAGGTACAGTAAAATGGTTTAACGCAGACAAAGGTTTTGGTTTCATCGAAATTGACGGAGGAGAAGACGTATTCGTTCATTTCTCAGCTATCCAAGGCGAAGGATTTAAATCACTTGACGAAGGTCAAAAAGTTACATTTGAAACTGAAGAAGGCCAACGCGGACTTCAAGCTACTAATGTAAACAAAGCGTAATAGCTTTATAATGAAAGGACTCTATTCTGTAGAGTCCTTTTTTATTTGTAAAAAAGAGTCAGGATCTGTTAAGCGACAAATTGTCGTAATGCAGTTTCTGGCTCTTTTTTTGTTTGATAAGCGAGCGATAATCCGGCGGAATTGAGCAGTAATACCAATGGAAGGATACATTAATCGTGAGGAGCTTGATTAGTTTTTTTACCAAACTGCCTTTGACAAAAAAACTGAGTTTGTTATAATGAACGTGTTCACGAAAAAAACACGTTCATAAAAAAATGCGTTATAAATAGACAAGATAAGAGCTAGTAGAAAGGGAAAAGTTGATGAAAAATGAAAGGAAGGAAATACAACGAACAAGGATGTGGCGCTATTTTCTGGATGCTGCCACGGAAATGATTGAGGAGGATGGGATCGATCACGTTACGATTCGAAAAATTGCAGATCGTGCTGGTTATACAAGTTCCACTGCTTACAATTATTTTAAGGATCTTTCGCATTTAAAGTTTTTTGCATCAATGCGTTTTACAACAGACTATATTAATGATTTACCAAATTATCTAAATAAAGGTGGAAATACGATAGAGAGCTGGCTATATTCATGGGAATGTTTTTGTATGCATTCTTTTGAAAGACCAGAGATCTATGAACTCATTTTTATGGAAGACCTAGGTGGTTCTGTGGATGATTTATTAGATGATTATTACAAGATCTATAAAGAAGATTTAATCGGATTACCTGATGAAATCAAACCAATTGTATTGGAATTGAATTTTTCGAAAAGAAGTGTACTCTATCTAAAAGATGCTGTGGATGAAGGATTTATCAGGCAGGAAGATGTCGATTTATTAGCTGATACAACATTGATGATTTGGAAGGGTATGATGAATACCGTATTAAATCGACGTAGAAGTTATACCAAGGAAGAAGCTGTCAGACAGACCCTTTCTTTCGTTTATGAATTTGTCCGACGTGTTGTTGTGACAGACAAGCAAAAAGAAATTAATTTCACCATAAGATAAGACGAGAGGTTGAGTGTAGTGGTTTTTAATATTAAAGATTCAGATAAACGTACAGTAAAAACTGATTACCCAAGAGAAATTAAACAGATAGAGCATGTATGGATTCCAATGTCTGATGGTGCTAAGTTAGCTGCGACAATCTGGCTTCCGACAGATGCAGTGGAAAATCCGGTACCAGCTATTTTGGAATATATTCCATATCGCAAAAATGATTTTACTGCTATTCGAGATTCGGCGCGACATCCATATTTTGCAGGTCACGGTTATGCAAGTATCCGTGTTGATATTCGTGGTTCAGGAGATTCTGATGGTATTTTACTAGATGAGTATATCAAGCAAGAACAAGATGATGCCTTGGAGATCTTCGATTGGATTGTCAAACAGAATTGGTCAACAGGTTCAATTGGAATGATCGGTAAATCGTGGGGAGGATTTAATGGTTTGCAAGTTGCTGCAAGACAACACCCTGCATTAAAAACAATCATCACACTAGATTCGACAGATGACAGGTATGCAGATGATGTACATTATCGCGGTGGAAACGTGTTAGCTTCTGACATGCTTTGGTGGTCATCGACTATGTTTGTTTATAATGCAAGACCACAAGATCCGCAAGTAGTGGGTAAAAGTTGGAAAGAGAATTGGTTAGATCGTCTAGAAAACACTCCACCATTAGTTGAAGAATGGATGAGACACCAACGCAGAGATGCTTATTGGAAGCATGGATCGATATGTGAAGATTATTCAGCTATTCAAATCCCTGTATTTACGGTTAGTGGATGGCAAGATGCGTATACGAATACGGTTTTCCGTCTGCTTGAAAATCTACCAAAAGAAAGTAAAGGGCTGATTGGACCATGGGCACATGAATACCCTGAAGTGGCGACACCTGATCCAGCAATTGGTTTTTTACAAGAGTGTTTACGTTGGTGGGATCAATGGTTAAAAGGAATTGATACAGGAATAATGGATGAACCCAAATTAACTTCTTGGATTCAAGATAGCGCATTACCACAAGTAACGTATACAGAACGCCCAGGTAAATGGGTTGGTGATACGTCATGGCCGTCTGCTAATGTAACAGACAAATCGTTGTTGTTAGCAAATGGAAAACTTACGAATCAAAGTAAGGAAGGCGAGCAAGTTCTGATACCAAGTGTACAGGAACATGGTTTTTATACAGGTGTATTCTGTCCATTCGGCCAACCTGGTGATTTACCTGGTGATCAACGTCTTGAAAACGGAAAATCAGTTGTCTATACTTCGGATCCATTTGAAGAAACAACAGAACTTTTAGGCCATCCTATATTTCATGCGGAAATTGCATCAGATCAAGAAAATGCACTGCTAAATGTCCGACTATGTGATAAAGCGCCAACCGGGGAATCGACGTTAATTAGCTGGGGTATGTTAAATCTGACACATCTTGCATCGCATGAACATCCAGAAAAACTGAAACCAGGTAAGAAATATAAGGTGGAAATTAAATTAGATGCACTAGGGCAGCAATTACCTAAAGGACATCAACTAGAACTAGCCATTTCACCAACATCTTGGCCACAAGCTTGGCCGTCAGCTAAACCCGTTACGCTCACGCTTTATAGTGGAAAAGAGACGAGGTTGACGATACCAGTACGAACGCCACAGCCTGAAGATGTTCACGCAGGTAACTTTGAAGCACCAGAAACGGCAGAAATAATGGAAAAAGAAATACTGCGCGCAGAAAAGCGGACACGTGAAGTTAGACACGATCTAATTAATGGGATCTGGAAATTAGAAGATTTCTCTGATGAAGGGGAAAGAAGACTTCCACACAATGGCATGGAGTATGGTAGTACGAATGCAAATACTTTTACTATAGAAGAAAACAATCCACTATCAGCACGTGTCCAATGTGATTGGGAATTAAAATTAGGTAGAGAAGACTGGCAAACGAAACTAGTAAGTAGTAGTGAAATGACCAGTGACGAAACGACTTTCTTCCTAACTAATATTTTGACAGCTTATGAAAATGATGAAGAAGTATTCCACAAAGAATGGAAAACAGAAATACCAAGGGATTTTGTTTAGTAAAATACCCAAGGGATTTTGTTTAAAAGATTTCCGAGGAAATAAAAAAATAGTAAGCATCCCGAGCGATGCTTACTAACCAATCTTACTTTTCAATTTTTCTAGGGACATGATTAAAGATTTCATTTGATTCAAAGAAATCAACTAAACGTTCAATCCACTCAAAGTATTCTTTCGACTTTTCGGATTCTTCGAACATCATTTTTGCTTGTTGTTTTGCTTCATCATCTAGCGTTTGATCTTGAAGTGCTTTCTTTAAGTCTAATTGATTTTTTTGTTCCAAATGTTTATTGCGTTGAACAACCTTTTTCCAGTTAGATGTAAAAAGGGAAACGAAATTTTGATAATAGTCTGCGTCGATTGTATAAAAGTCTTTGCGAGAACCTTTGATGAAAACTTTTTCGGCAAGATTTAGTTCGACCATTTCTCTTAGAACTTGACTCATTCTTGTTTTACTCATGCCTGTTTTATCAGCAAGTGTACCTAAGTCAAGTGGCTCGCCTGCATAATAAATGAAGGCATAAACCCGACCGATTGTAGCTGGAAAACCATAAGATTTCATGTTTTCAGCTATCTGTTCTATCGTGCGATTATGTACTGTTTCTATATAGTGATTATTTTCCATGAATACCAACTCTTTTAAATTTATTTAGTAACAGATTAGCATAGTTGGTACAAAATAGAAAGTGGCTAATCGTGACGAAAAACAGAGAATTATGGAGTAAATGTATAAATCTAAATGGCGTGCACTTTGTAAACTTAATATTTTATAAAGTTTGTGCAATTATAAGTTTATACGGCGTTTTATTCTTTTACAGATCAACTATATAATTGTATGAGTGAAAGCACGTGAAAAATTACTTTTTGAAAGATGAGGGGGAGAACTCTTGATTCAATTAAAACAGATAAATAAAGTTTACGATGATGGTTTTCAAGCATTAAAAAATATTGATCTTACATTTGAAGAAGGAAAAATTAATGTGTTAATCGGTCCGAGTGGTTGTGGTAAAACAACAACAATGAAATTACTTAACAGATTAACAGAACACACGGATGGCCAAATTTTGATTGATGATAAAGATATTAAGGATATTAATCCGATTCAGCTTCGTCGTCAAATGGGTTACGTGATTCAAAGTATTGGTTTATTTCCACATATGACGATCTATGATAATGTAGCGACGGTTCCAAAGCTACTAAAGTGGGAAAAAGCACGAACTAGAAAACGTGTAGAAGAGTTACTAAATATGGTGAATTTGGCACCAGAAACATACATGAAACGTTATCCTTCCGAATTAAGTGGAGGACAGCAACAACGAATAGGTGTTATTCGTGCGCTTGCTGCAGAACCTTCTACAATTCTTATGGACGAGCCCTTTAGTGCACTAGATCCAATCAGTAGAGAACAACTACAGGATGAACTCGTTCGACTTCAAAAAGAAATCAAAAAAACAATTGTATTTGTTACCCATGATATGGATGAAGCAATCAAGATTGCTGATCAAATCATTCTGATGAAGGGTGGCGAAATTGTTCAAAAAGGATCCCCAGAGGAGATTCTAGCTAATCCAGCAAATGATTTCGTGAAAGAATTCATTGGATCAGATAGACTTGATCAAGCCAAAAAATTACCATCCGTACAAGAGCTTTCTGTAAAAGACTATATGGTGCTTTCAACTGAAACAACAGTGGATTTGGCAATAGAGGATATGGTTACAAATAATGTTGCAGAACTGCCAGTTGTCGATGAAACAGGAAAGTATTTAGGTGTGCTAAGCCTGTATAAGGCTTTAGCAAATAAAGCGGCACGGCTTTCTGAAATAGTTGATTATTCAGTCATTACTGTTAATGAAACAACGGATCTTAATTTAGCGATGGGTGACTTAAGTAAAACGAAATCGATTATACCAGTTCTGTCAGAAGATAAGAAACTAGTTGGGATAATCGAGAATAGTACATTGTTTGTAGCTCTTCATCAAATATATGAGAGTAAGAGTGGTGTGGCTTAAATGGAAATGATTTTAGATTACATTGATTTTTGGCAAAGAAAATATGATTCTATACTAGGTTATACCTATGAACATATTCTAATTTCCTTTACGGCTATACTACTTGCTATTGTTATATCTGTTCCATTAGCAATTTATATGACGAAAATGAAAAACGAAAAACTGAAAAATCTTATATTTAACATAGCTAATATTTTTCAAACAATACCTACAATTGCTTTACTAGCAATCATGATACCTATTTTAGGGATTGGTTTTAAACCAGCTGTGGTAGCGCTCTTCTTATATGCGCTTCTTCCATTATTACGGAACACATATGCTGGTGTGCAATCGATCGATCCCGGTATTGTTGAAGCAGCTAGGGGGATGGGTTTTAATACGTTTCAACGTTTATTTAAGGTCGAGTTACCTGTTGCATTGCCTTATATTATGTCAGGAATTCGAGTCACAACCGTTTATGTAATTAGTTGGACGACTTTAGCAGCTGTTATTGGTGCTGGCGGCTTAGGTGGACTAGTACTTGCTGGTATTGGGTTTAATGATAAAGAAATGATTTTCACCGGAACGATATTAGCTATTGGTATCGCGTTGTTATTAGATTTTGTTTTTGCAAAAATTGAAAAAGGCCTTTCAAAAGCCTAAATATAAAAAGAAAAAAGGGGACATTACATTATGAGAAAGTTTTTATTTGCAAGTTTATTCGCAGTATTAATGTTAGCACTAGCAGGATGTGGCGATAATGAATCAGCTGATGGTGGAACAACACTTGAATACGGTGCACAATCGTATACTGATCCGAAAGTCATGAGCCAAATTGTTAAATTATTAGTGGAAGACCAAACAGATCATGCAGTAAATATTACAGAAGATATTCAAGCAAGCCCACAAATCATGGCTGCTTTAGATCGCGAAGAGTTTGATATTGCAACACTTTATTCTGGTGAAGTATATAATAACCACTTTGATGAAGATGAAGTAGAATATTCAACAGATCCGCAACAAACAATTGAACAAGCACAAGAATTATTTGGTGCAGAGTATGATATGAAATGGTATGACTCAATTGGATTTAGTAACCAATATGGTATTGCAATTCAAGGTGATTTTGCTGAAGAAAATAACATAACAACTATGTCTGATCTTGGTGAATTCGCTGATCAACTAATCGTTGGTACAGATAGTTCATGGATTGAAAGAGAAAATGACGGTTATGCAGGTTATCAAGAAGCATATGGATACAGCTTTGATGATGTTCGTGGTATGGAAGTTTCACTCATGTATGAGGGTATTAATAGTGATGAGTTAGACGTTGTAACAGCTTATACTGTTGATCCACAAATCTTAGAGTATGATTTAAAATTATTAGAGGACGATGCAAGTTTCTTCCCTCCATATGATGCATCATTAGTAGCAAGAAATGAAATAATTGAAGAATATCCAGAAGTTAGCGACATTCTTGATTCAATCGTAGGTTTGATTAGTACAGAAGAAATGACACAATTAATTCATGAAGTAGATATTAATCAACGTACTCCTGAAGAAGTTGCAGCTGAATTCTTAGAAGAAAAAGGTATGCTTGAATAAGCGAAACAATGTTTTATAATAAAATCTTTTTAAAAAGGTGATTTGACATGAACTTTATCACTGAACTTGGTCAATATATGCTAGAAAATTATGCGGAATTATTAGCGTTAACAGTGGAACATATATTAATGGTTGTCTACGGGATTGTGCTTGCACTTGTCGTAGGTGTGCCATTAGGTATTCTAGCTGCGAAATTTGAAAAAGCAGCACCATTTATTCTTTCTCTAACAAATATTTTGCAATTAGTACCTAGTTTAGCTATGTTAGCAATCTTAATGATTTATTTTGGATTAGGATTTGAAACAATGGTTATTGGTTTGTTTTTCTATTCTTTACTTCCAATCGTAAGAAATACGTATGTAGGGATTAGGGAAGTAGAAGAAGGTATCACCGAAGCAGGTATTGGTGTTGGTATGACGTCCTTACAATTATTAGCAAAAATACAGCTTCCATTATCTATTCCATTTTTAATGGCAGGATTGCGTGTAGCTTCAGTTATAGCTGTTTCCGTAGCTTGTATTGGGCCATATATCGGAGCAGGTGGACTAGGGAAAGAAATCATCTCTGGTATTAGTCTTCAATCAGATCTAAAAATCTATGCTGGTGCTATTCCTGCTGTATTATTAGCAGTTATTGCAGACTTCATTTTGGGTAAGGTAGAGAATAAGACTAAAGAACGAACAACGTAAGATAGGAGTGAATATTCACTTGAAAGAGCAAATGTTTTTGAAACTAGACGAATTATATGACGAAATGGTTGATATACGACGACACTTACACATGAATCCAGAGTTGTCTTTTCAAGAACATGAGACAGCCAAATTTATTGCCGATTATCAAACAAAGTTAGGATTAGATGTACAGACTAATGTTGGTGGATTAGGTGTTGTTGCCACATTAAAAGGTGGGAAACCTGGTAAAACTGTAGCGATTCGGGCGGATTTTGATGCTTTACCAATAGAAGAAGAAAATGATGTGCCATATAAATCTCAAAATTCTGGTGTGATGCATGCTTGTGGTCATGACGCTCATACAGCGATTGCGCTTGGAATAGCGAAAGCGTTAGTAAGTGTGAGGGATGAATTAGAAGGTACAGTAGTCTTTATTCATCAACATGCGGAAGAAGAAGATCCAGGTGGGGCAAAATCGATGATCGAAGCGGGTGCATTAGAAGGTGTCGATGCTGTTTTTGCCACACATATGGAAAACTATATTCCGGTAAATCATATTTCACATAATGATAACTATATACTCGGTTCATCAGATGACTTTGTGATCGAAATAAAGGGTGTTGGTGGACATGCAGCCTTTCCACATGATACAACGGATGTTATTTCGATTGGGAGTCAACTTGTAAGTAACTTACAACAAGTAGTGAGTCGGAAAGTAGACCCATTAAAGTCAGCTGTCTTGACGATTGGTTCGTTTCAAGCTGGAAGTAAAGCAAATGTTATTTCTGGTGCTTGTATAATGGAAGGAACAGTAAGGACATTTGATAAAGACGTTCGTCAAGAAATGTATGACTGGATAAAGCAGATTACCGAACATACATGTAAAGCATTCGGTGCGGATTACCATATTGATTATCAATTTGGTTACCCAGCAACGAAGAACGACAAGACGATGAATCAACTGCTTGTTAATGCAGCAAAAGATGTATTACCTGCAGAAAATATCAAAGCAGATCCACCAACAATGGGTGCAGAGGATTTCTCTTACTTCCTTGAACAAAAGCAAGGTACCTATTTCTTTACAGGATCAGCGAATGAGGAGAAAGGATTTATTTATCCGTATCATCATCCTAAATTTGATATCGATGAAAAAGCATTAGAGAATGGTGCAAAAGTATTAACAGCTACTATTTTTGATTTTTGGAAAACGTATAATTAAGTGGAATGAATCATACTTCTGAGTTAAATCAGTAGTTATAATGCAAGCTCACAATAGGCGTTAGATAAATTATTAAAAAAAGAGACAGAACCTGTAAAGCGGTAAATTACCGTAATGCAGCTCCTGACTCTTTTTTTATTTGATGAGCGTTTTAATCCGACGGAAGAGGGTGCTAATTCGGCGGAGCGCGTCTTAATTAGGCGGAAGGACGCCATAATTCGGCGGAGCGCGTCTTAATTAGGCGGAAGGACGCCATAATTGGGCGGAAGGTGTCTTAATTAGGCGGAAGGACGCCATAATTGGGCGGAGCACGTCTTAATTAGGCGGAAGGATGCCATAATTGAGCGGAGCTAGAATTAATCAATACAAAAAGGTAGCCAATTGGCTACCTTTTTGTATTGATTAAATGAAACTTACTTTTTCACTGCTCTTTTGCGCGTGTATAGCCAAACACCACTAGCAGCCAATAGTAGGACCAGACCTATAAGTAAGAAGTTAAACATAGTCGTCGCTGTATCTGGTAGATTACCTTGACCCTTAGAACTAGTATCTTTTGAATCCGCTAGATTGTCTGAATCCTTAGAGTTAGTATCTGTTCCTTTATCGTCCTCTTTAGCTGAATCTTTTTCTTCTTCTTCTTTTTCAACAACAGAATCTTGCTCATCCTCATTATCCTCATCATCTGATCCACCACTACCACTATCAAGCGTGATGTCACTGTCAGTTAAGGTTTTGGCTAATGAAATAAGCACATTTGCTTGCTCGTCAGTTAAAGCATCCGTACTAGTAGCTTTTACTGCGTTAATATAAGCAGTGAGTTGTAGGTCAAGCTCATCCTGGTCATCGCTTTCATTCGCATTTTTTGCATTGGCTAATGTTGTTTGTAAGTACTCCACTAGTTGTTGTTCGCCACCATTTTCATCAACAAATTGCTTGGTTAAATTGGCTAGACTATCAAAGTCAACTTCGACTTTGATGCTAAGAGATTGAGTAGCACTATTCTCAGCCAAGTCGTGCGCAGTTGCCTCAAAATCATGGGTGCCTAAACCTAATTGATATGCTGGTATGATTATTTTTTCGAAATCGGATGTTGCTCCACCAGACAATGCATCCTCAACAACTACTGCGATTGTTATTTCCTGGTCTACTGTAAAGATAGTATCAGTAGATTCAGAGAATTCAATTGTCGGTGCAGTTCTATCAATCGCAATGCTAAACGATTTTTGTTCTTCGACATTCCCAGCGTTATCTTCACTCCAGTAAGCGATTGTATGTGCACCATCTTCTTCTAATGTTACTGATGTGCCTTCTTGTGGTTCTCCAGTATTCACCGTATAAAATGTTTTGTTAGTTCCAGATTCTTGATCTTCAGCATTAAAATCAATCGTTACTGGTTTATTGTACCAATCGTTCGTTTGTTCTTGATCAATTTGATAGCTTGTTACTGGTGCAACCGTATCAGAGTGCGCAACGTCAACTACGGCAATATTAGGTCTAGTCGGTTCTGCCATTCCTTCGCCAATAAAAAAGCTAGGGTGTGGCGGCTGATTGTAGCCAACATTTTGCCATGCGACTGCAACACGATATTGTGCATCATGCATCAGTGTATGGATTCTTGTATCTGTTTCTTCTGGTGTAAAGTAGACACGTAAAACACTACTATCTTCGGTTCTCCAAATGACTTCTTCCCGCCAGTCACCAAATAAGTCTGCTTGTAATGCCGGTGTACCTTTTGTATGATTATTTGAAAATGTTCCATCTGCAGTGAGTAAATTAACTGATTCGCTATTCTGATAATCCCACTTATCGATTGTACCGACACCAACGCCAGCGTCTTCATTCCACTTATGGTCTAGTATTTCACGAAGTACATCGCCATCCCACCAAATCGCAAAATTGGATGCAGGGATCGAATCGGAAATTTTCTCGCCATTTGCTTTATGCAAGCCACCTACTGTGCTATTCCACGCACCATCAACGGCCCATGCTTCTGAACCTTCATATCGGGGATCAATATCAGCTGTCAGTCCACGTCCTGTGTCTTGACCAGTTTCTATTCCCCATAAAATTTCGCCAGTTTCCGCATCACGCATATCATAGCCATATGGTTTGCTAGTATCTTCTTGTGTTGAGAAGATCTCTAGACCATCGTTACTTGGATCAAATTCGCCTACATGTAGTGCATCACCATGTCCAAGATCTGAATTATATAAGCCAGTTCCATCATCGTCGATCGTTACTTGGCCATAGATGATCTCATCTTTTTGATCATTATCGACATCCGCTACACTTAAGGAATGGTATCCTTGTCCAGCATAATCACTATAACCTTCATCTTTCGTATCAAATGTCCATTGCTTTTCTAACTTTCCATCAGAAAAATTATAAGCAACCAAAACAGATCTTGTATAGTAGCCACGTGCCATAACGAGACTTGGTGTTTCGCCATCTAAATATGCAATTCCAGCTAAGAACCGGTCGACTCGATTACCATAACTATCGCCCCATGCGGAAACATCTCCACGTGCTGGTTCGTAGTCAATCGTATCCATTGCAGCACCTGTTTCACCATTAAAAATTGATAAATATTCTGCTCCTTGTAGTATATAACCATTGGTATATCGGTAATCAGCGTCAGCTTTTCCGATGACATTTCCTTCACCATCAATTGTCCCATCTGACGTTTTAAATGCTACCTCAGCTTTTCCGTTCCCATCGAAGTCATATACCATGAATTGGGTATAATGGGCCCCTGCACGGATGTTTACACCTAGGTCAACACGCCATAATTGCGTGCCATCGAATTCATATGCATCGATATAAACATTACCTGTGTAACCAGCTTTGGAGTTATCTTGTGCATTACTTGGATCCCATTTTACGATCAATTCATATTCTCCATCACCGTCCAAATCACCGACACTTGTATCATTGGCACGATATGTGTAAGGATCTCCAAGTGGTGTCACGCCATCATCTGGTTTGTTTAATGGTATATCAAAGTGATTATTTTCTAATACAGTTGTTTCGACGCGTTCTCCGAATATTTCACCATTAACGATCGGATGGATTTGATAACTAGAGTCAGCTGTCCCATTTTCATCAACAAAATTGGTAGTTGATTGAATTGGATCTTCGGTTAACAATTCGCCGTCTCGGTAAATGTTAAAACCAATAGCTTCAGGATCAGTTCCTAGTAATCTCCAGCTAAGAAGGACACCTTCATCTGTTTTAAGAGCTATTGGTGCCCGGTCGATATCTTCCATTTGTTTTAAGAGAACTGTGTCTGCAGGTGTTTTTAATCGATCTGATTTTTCGGAAACACCACCGGCATTAACAGCAGCTACGCGATAGTAATACGGAATAGTTGTTAATACTGTTTCATCGGTAAAACTGTTAGTGGTTGCTTGTCCAACTAAAACATCCTCGCCATCTTCTGCATCTGCACGATAAATGTTGTATGAACTAACATTTTCAACAGTATCCCAACTAATCGTTAGGTCATTTTTATTTACAGAATCTAGTTTTAAATTCTCTGGTGCAACTGGTACTTCTTGATTGGAGTCAATCATAGATACAGTTAAAGGTAGTGAAGGAACGGTTTCTGTCCCAACGTTATCAATTGTTGTTACTGTATACTCATATTCAATCCCAAGTACTACACTATTGTCTGTAAAAGTTGGTTCCGTTGTCGCATCAAGTAATTCAGTTGTGCTAGTTCCGGCAACTTTACGATAAACATTATAAGATGTTGCACCACCTGCTGCATCCCAAGAGATCGTAGCATAAGCGTTATCTGATTCAAACGATTGATCATCCAATGCTAAACCGCTTGGTGCTACCAATATTGGTGTTAATTCTAAGCCATTAGCAATCCCAGTTGAGCCTGCAAAATTTAGATTCATTTGGCCATCTGTAATCGCGACTTCTGGAATAACTTTTTCCGTAGATCCTTGTCTAGGAGCAGATATTCCACCGTAGCCTTGGTTTTCAATTGTTAACTCTGTGCGTGCGCTGCCTAAAAAATCACCAACATGAACCTTAACGGCATATAAGCCATTGGGAACGTCAACGTTAAAATCCCAACCAACACTAAAGTAACCGATCCAATCTCGTAATAAATCATCTCCTCCACGGTCACGAACGATGACACCATCATTGCTTACTAATCCATAACCACTATCTTTGTTGTATACCGTCGTAGGATCTACACCTGTGTATCCTTCCGCTACGGTTTGCCCTTCAGGACCAAAATCAAATTTGAATGTAGCTTCTTTTGTTAGGATATCACGTGTTTCAGAGTGTTCTGATTCACCTTTGGCATTAACTGCAGTAACAAAAACCTGGTATAGGTTTCCTTCTTCCATCCCATTTAAATTAACTTTTGAAACGGTTGAGGTAGATACAAGTTCAAAATCAGTATCTTCCAGCTTTTTTTGATAAACACGGTAGATATCCGTTTCATCAACGTCGTCCCAGCTTAATATGGCACCAGCGTTACTTACCCCAGAAACTTGTAGATTCGTAGGTTGTGCTGGTACCGCTTCAGGTAAAGTTACATCAGCCACTAAAGAAGCCAGTTTTGTATCTAGTTCCTTTATGCCGCTTGATAATAATTTTGCGATTTGTATCGCACCGTATTCCTGGAAGTGCGTATCATCTTGCACACCGTCTGGAAAAGCGCTATACACACCAGCATCAGCGTGTAAAAACACGGAGCGCGTGCCTTCTGGACCAATTTCATTGTAATATGCCCGGCTTAATGCACTTAAATCAACTAATAAAACGTCTAAGTCTTCCGCTACTTCTTCCATGCCCTTAATATATTCGGGAAAACTAACATTGAATTGGCCATTAGATGCGTTGAAGTCTCTGCGTCCAACTGGTGTAACTAATACAGGAATACCACCGCGTTGACGAACACCTGTAACATATGTCTCTAAATAGTCTTTGTATTGCTCAACTGTTACATAGCGTTCCGGTCGACTACTTGTAGAATCGTTATGTCCAAATTGAATCAATAGATAATCTTCAGGCTGTATATCTCTTAAAATAGTATCTAATCTACCTTCTGTAACAAACGTTTTTGAACTACGACCACCAATTGCTTGGTTATCAACTGTTACATCGGTACTTAGAAAACGATCTAACATTTGTCCCCAACCTGCCTGCGGTTTCCAGTATGGATCGTACGTTTGTGCCGTTGAATCACTTGCCACATAAATGGTTGGATTTTCTGCTTTTGTACGTGTTTGTAATTCTGAAATCATGAGTGCACTTATTTTGGGATTTGATCCGGTCAACTCAATTGTTAATTGACCATCAATCAGAGCGATATCAAATGTACGCTCCGTTATTTCTCCAGCATTTAATGAAGCGTCCTGTACTTTTTGAATGGAATCAGCTACAACCCCAACCTCAGTTGCGTCATCTTCATCACCTAATAGGACAGTGACCGCATAATCTCCATTCGGAAGATCAACTTGAAATGATGTTTCAGTGTACGTAACAAAATCGGTTTGTAACGTATCTGCACCAGCCCGATTTATTGCAGTGACTTTGCTTGGATCAACAAATCCGTAGCCATTTTCTTCGCTATATGCGGTTTGATCAGATATTTTTTCAAACCCATCAGCAAGTTCGCTATCATCTGTTCCAAAATCAAATTGTTTTACAAATATCTCATCTTCAGCTTGTACAACAATAGTAGTTAGTGGCATACTCGTAGCTACTAATAACACAGATAGAAATAGTGCAAACCAACGCGTTTTTGACCTCATTATCCGTAACATATTCCATCCTCCTTTTTTTATTACCTGATACCGTACAGTTAACTAATCACCTCCACATAAGTCTTTAGAGCGCTTACAATAAAAGACTAGCATAACTTGTCCTTAAATTTAGATGAAAAAACAGTTGCTTCTGTTAAGAAAACAGTTGATCATTCGTCAATATCTTTATAAATTGTGGTAATCACTGTTTATTAGTTAGTTCTATGTCGAATTTTCACCTTAAAAAGGTTTTTGTAGGTGACAGGAAAACAAATAGAAAACAACGTTGTTATTATATTTGTTATTGTTGTATTATGGAAAGAGGATAGGAAAATTTTATAGAAAGGATGTATTGTCTACAATTTAAAGAAAGCGCTATCACATAAAATATAATTTAAATTAAAACAAGGAGTTGTTTTAGGTGAAAAAAAAATATGTCTTAGTGGGTGTAGGTGGAAGAGCCGAATTCTTTTATGGAGCAGTTGTGCGTGATTTTGAAGATACAAGTGAACTAGTAGCATTTTGTGATATCAATCAAACGCGAATGGATTATGCGAATCGATTATTGGAGGAAAAATATAAACATAAACAAATTGCATCTTATCGCTCCAATGCATTTGACCAAATGATCAGAGAACAAAAACCAGACACGGTCATTGTAACCTCAATTGATCGAACACATCATAGCTTTATCATTCGAGCATTAGAATTAGGCTGTGACGTGATTACAGAAAAACCAATGACAGTTGATGCAGACAAGTGTCAAGAGATCATCGACACCGTTAATAGAACAGGAAAAGAGGTTCGTGTATCTTTTAATTATCGCTATGCACCGCATAATACAAAAATAAGAGAATTAATTAAAAATGATGTTATAGGTGAAGTATTTTCTGTCAATTTTGAGTGGGCGTTAAATACGCAACATGGTGCCGATTATTTCCGCAGATGGCATCGGGATAAGCGTAATAGTGGCGGATTACTAGTCCATAAATCGACCCATCATTTCGATCTCGTTAACTTTTGGTTAGGGACAACACCAGAAGTTGTTTATGCAACAGGTGGCTTACGTTTTTATGGAAGAGAAAATGCGGAAAAAAGAGGAGTAACTCATTTTTATCAACGTGCACACGGAAGTGAAGTAGCAAAAGACGATCCATTTGCCGTTCACTTGGAAGAAAATGAGCACTTAAAAGCGATGTACTTAGATGCAGAACAAGAGGATGGCTATCAACGTGATCAAAGTGTTTTTGGTGATGGCATTAGTATTGAAGACACATTAGGTGTGCTCGTTACTTATAAAAACAAAGCGATCCTCACGTATTCTTTAAATGCTTATTTACCATGGGAAGGATATATGGTTTCATTTAATGGAAGTAAAGGCAGGATTGAAGTTAAAATATGTGAGCAGTCTTATATCAATTCTGGTGGTGATAAGGCGGATGAAGGAAGTGTAGAGGAAAAGTCAATTCGAGTATTACCGATGTTCGATGAGCCGTATGATGTGGAGTTAGATGAAGGTTTAGGTGGCCATGGCGGTGGTGATCCCTTATTGTTGCAGGATATTTTTGGCACGCCAATAGATGATACGTTTCACCGTGCGGCAACACATGTTGATGGCGCGATGTCTATTCTAACAGGAATAGCAGGAAATATATCTCTAAAAACAGGTCAACCAGTCCATGTTGACGAACTTATAACATGGAAATAAAGTGAATCACATCGCACGAAGAAAATGGATTTATATTATCGAGGAGTCTCCGTATATTTCCATCACTAGCATAGTGGTATATTTCATGAGTTAAAAATAACAAGTAAGAGAGAAAACAAGCTCTCTATCTCTATTTTTTGCACGGTGAATTTATTAGTACAAAAAACTAGTGGATCAAGTTAAATGGGTGACACTCCAGCAGGAACAGCACGGGCTGAAGATCCACTCGGAAGTGTTCTTTGCTTCCGAGTTAGCTGAAGCCGTGCCTGTGGAAAGGGAGCCCAATTCACTTACTCCACGAGGCATAAACTCTCATTATATCGGAGTTTATAGTTCCAATCTTTTACTATGTTCTAACATTATTGAATTTAAAATCTCCTATTGACTAACTACCTTAGATTCCACTCAAAACAAAACTTCTATAGGCAACAAATCACAAAGAAAATGAACGCAGCAATTGTAACATCACCACAAAATAAAGGAGTGGTCTGATGTTTAACAGGATCAAAACTTTTTATTCGGACCTCAAAATTAAAAATAAAATGTTTATTTTAACTTTAGTCGTACTGTTTACATTTAGTTTAGGTAGTCTTTTTATTTTACAATACGCATTTAATATCTATAACAAAGAAATTTATCGTCAGTCTGCTCAGTCTTTAAGTGTATCTTCTAGCTCGATTGAAAATGAATTAAAAAAAATGGAGCGACTATCTTTTCAATTAGCTACAGATCCATATGTACAATCTTATTTATTGAAGTTAAAAGAAGCTGACAATCAATATGAGCAGTTTATTATCGGTGTAGAACTTAGAAAACGATTATTAGACTTAGGAGGTCTTAATAAATACGTCGAATCATTACAAGTATACGATCTTGATGATAAGGAATATGCAACGGGTAATTATATGTTGACATTAGCTGAAAGTCGACTGCGTAATATAAAAAACAAAACATATCCTGAAAAGGGAGGAGCACAATGGATTTTTCCAGATCAAACTGATGAAGCGATAATTGTTGGTCGAGAAGTTAAGTATTATCTAAACTCATTTTCATTGGAAAGAATCGGAATCGTGACTGTTCGAGTTGATCTAGAAGAAATTATCACGGATTTTTCAAAAGCCTTAAATGAAAAGGGAGCTCAGTTGGTTATACATGACGGTGAAGATAACCAACTTTATCCATCTATCTTAGCAAAAGAATATATTCTTAATAAGAATGAAGATTCTGAAGGATATAAGATAATTAAAGATAGTGATACGAAAGAACGTTTTTTTATTACGTATACGCCAACAGCATATACAAAATGGACGTATATGATTATTACACCGTACAGTAATCTTTTTAAAGCAATATCTTCGGTAAGAAAGGCTGTCTTTATTACCTATTTCGTTTTATTTGTTATTATGACATATTTTGGTGGGCGTTTTATAGGAGGTATTACTGGGCCAATTGAAAGTCTAAACAGAAAAATGAAGCGCGTACAAACTGGTAACTTTACTTATTTTGACGAAGAAGCTGATAGCAAACTATCACGAGATGAATCAGGACAAATGCATGATAATTTCCAAAAGATGATGAGCCAAATAAATTTTCTGATAGAGGAAAATTATAAGAAACAATTAGTGATTAAGGACTCTGAATTTAGAACATTACAAGCACAGATAAATCCACACTTTTTATATAATACATTAGAATCAATTAATTGGGCAGCAAAAATGGGCGGAGAGCATAAAATATCTAATATGGCAGAATCTCTAGGCTATATTTTACGTGCATCAATTAACACGAAGGAATCCGTTATTACACTTGAAAAAGAACTGATAGTTGTAACACACTATATAACCATTCAGTCTTATCGATTTGAAGAAAGGTTAAAGTTTCATTCGTCAATACCAGATGCATATCTGCATTGCATCGTTCCTAGATTTGTTTTGCAACCATTGGTTGAAAACGCTATTCGGTATGGCTTACAGAAGATGATCGGAACGTGTTCGATCGAGCTCAGTGCAAAAGTTGAAAATGCGTACTTGATCATCAGTGTTAAGGATGACGGTCCAGGAATTGATCGACAGTTTTTAAATCAGTTAAAAAATGGTGATTATGTGCCAAAGGGAACTGGAATAGGCTTAAAAAATATTAATGAACGAATTAAAATTCTGTTTGGTGAAGACTATGGTATTGAAGTCGAAAGTGATGAGAATAAAGGTACAACGGTACAGGTAATCTTACCTTTTGAAGGAGTGGTGCGCAATGTACAAGGTATTATTAGTGGATGATGAAAGAACTATTTTAGAGGGTATATCTTCCATTATAGATTGGGAATCGGAAGGTACTGAATTAATCGGTACAGCTTGTAATGGTGTGGAGGCACTAGAATTCATTTCAATTCGTCAACCAGATATTGTGATTAGCGATATCATGATGCCTGGATTAGATGGAATCCAACTGATAGAGAAAAGTAAGAAACATTTTCCGAACATAAAATGGATCTTATTATCGGGATTTAGTGAATTTGATTATGCCCAAAATGCGATGCAGTCTGGTGTGAAACATTATTTGCTAAAACCATGTAATGAAAAGACGATAGCACATGCGCTGAGGGATCTTGTAAAAGATCTCAATTACGATAAGGAAAAAGTTTTATATGTAGAAAATATCGAAGGCAAGTTGGAAGGAATTGATTACAACGAAAAAGAACAATGTTTGAAGGAATTACTAACAATTAAAAAAATCAAAAAAGAAGATTACCTGAAAGATACATTATCGATTAACGAAAATGTTCAGGTATTAGTATTCTACTGTAAAGAATATTTCGATACGGATCAATACCGCGTACTAAAAAAAATCATCGATGATATATTAGGAAATGCAAATTACGAGACATATACAATAGTAGGGAATGACTTAATTGTGTTGATTAAGGAGCATGAAGAGCAGCAACATCTTCTATATATGATTAAAAAAATTCAAACAAGCTATGCAAAAGCTGTAAATGTTGAGATGACAATTGTGGTTAGTCATGCCTGTGCGTTATCACGTGTTTATCAGACTTATCATGAGTCACATCGGTATTTGGATCAACAATTTTATCGGGGAACTGGAAGCATCCTAACGCTGTCCGATGACGTAAAACAGCAAAATAATAATGCGGAACTATATCGTTATGATAGTGAACGATTACTTCATTTACTCAAATCAGGTAGTTATGAGGAAGTGAAATTGGAGCTAAGCAAAATTTTTACCATGATATATGATCTGAAATTAAAATCAAGTCTGACAAAATCCTATCTAATCCAGATGTTCTTATATATTATGAACAAAAGTTTAGGAAACGTTAAAGGAGATCGTACAGATTATATGGAACAAATAGCAGGAATAGAAGATTTAGAGACGCTTGAACAATGCTTTGCTACTCTAGAAGATATTTGTTGGCGTATGATGCACAATACTTCAAAGACGGACAGTTATTCATCAATTGTGATAAAAATGATTGATATTATTCAAAATAATTTAGAGAATTCTTATTTATCATTACATTGGATTGCTAAAGAACAACTATTTATGAATGTAGATTATTTAGGTAAATTATTTAAGAAAGAAGTTGGTTATAAGTTTTCTACCTATGTGACGAATAAAAGAATTGAAAGGGCTGTTGAGATCATCGAGCGGGAGAAAGATATCAAAGTCTTTGAGTTGGCTGATAAACTGGGTTTTGGCAACAATCCGCAATATTTTAGCCAAATTTTCAAAAGGATAACAGGTGTAACACCTTCTGACATTATCAAGTCAGGTTAGCGATGTAAACACTTCACTTGTTTTTGAACAACTATAACTGTTTTTTCTATCATTGATTTTATGAAAAGCTGTTAAGATTAGATTGTAATGTAATCGCTTACAATATGAAGGAGGGTAAAAATGAAAAAAACGCTATTTTTATTGCTCGGTCTTATGATGGTTTTATGGTTATCCGCATGCAGTGATGATTCTTCAGGGGACACAAATGAAACTGGAGATGAAGCTGCTACAGAAACAGAGGATGACGGTGCAAGTGATGATGCTAAAGACGAAGGTGAGGAAGTTACATTAAGGTTAGCTTGGTGGGGTGACCAACCAAGACATGATTATACAAGTGAAGTTGCTCAAATGTATATGGATCAAAATCCTAATGTGAAAATTGAAGTTGAATTCGCAAGTTGGGATGATTATTGGCAGAGATTAGCACCGCAAGCAGCAGCAAATGAATTACCAGACATCATTCAAATGGATCTTTCTTATTTAACACAGTATGCTCAAAATAATCAATTGGCCGATTTAACACCATTTCTAGATAACCAAATTGATGTTTCAAACATAGCGGATACCGTCGTCTCAGGTGGTTCGGTTAATGATGGGATATACGGGTTCAACTTAGGTGTAAATGCTCTTGGTTTCCATTATGATCCTGCAGTTTTAGCTGAAATTGGTGTAGATGCAATTCCAGAAGATTGGACATTTGATGACTTTCAAGATATGTCTGCTAAGGCAGTAGATGCTGGATTGTTCTTCGATACTGGTTATAAAGGTGACGTATTTTTTAATTATTATTTACGTACACAAGGGAAACGACTTTATGCAGAAGATGGTAGTGGCTTAGGCTATGATGATGATCAATTATTTGTTGACTTCTTCTCTAAGATTGCAGATCAAGTTGAAAATAAAGCAACACCAACACCAGACTATTTAGCTCAACTAACTGGTATTGAGGATGATCCAGTGGTTAAACAAGAAGGTGTCGGTATTTGGCAATGGTCAAATCAATTCGTTGGTGTACAACAGGTTGCTGATAGACCAATGGAAATTGCTCCAATGCCAGGTCCAAATGCTGTTGAAGGTTTATTTTTAAAACCAAGTATGTTCTTCTCGGTTTCTGAAAATTCAGCGCATAAAGAGGCTGCAGCATCATTTATCAGTTTCTTTGTTAATGATGTCGAAGCAAACAAATTAATCTTAGGTGACCGTGGTGTACCTGGATCTTCTGAAGTGAAAGAGGCACTAAAAGCAGAAATATCAGAATCACAACAGCAAGTGTTTGAGTATGTCGAGTGGGCGGAACAAAATAGTTCACCAATGGGCGCAGCAGATCCATCTGGTGCTGGTGAAGTAATTGAATTATTAGATATGATCACAGAGCAAATTAGTTACGGTCAAATTACGCCTGAAGAAGCTGCAACTAGCTTTAGAAGTCAAGCTGAAAGTATGCTTGGAAATTAATTAAGCGTGTATAGCAACGATAGATAGCTGATCTTTGCTCTTATAGATCAGCTATCTACTTTAAAAGCCATAGAAGTTCCTATAGAAAGGAGATGAGTAAATGAACACGCGTATGAAAGATAATTTATGGGGATACTTTTTTATTGGACCATTTATTATTGGTTTCCTAGCTTTTACATTTATTCCGATATTATCGTCGCTATATTTTTCGTTTACTTCATATGATTTATTTTCTTCTCCAACCTGGATAGGCTTGGACAACTTTAAAAAAATGTTTACCGAGGATCCGAGATATTTCCAATCATTAAAAATAACGATTATCTATGTTTTTGGTGGTGTACCAGCACGATTAGTCTTCGCACTAATAGTTGCAATGTTGTTAAATACAGCTTCAAGAGCAGTCGGGATTTACCGAACCATGTACTATATGCCATCTCTAATTGGTGGTAGTGTTGCAGTCGCAATTATGTGGCGTAATATTTTCGGTGATGATGGTATTGTCAATTTGGCTTTACAAGGCTTAGGATTAGATGCTATTCGTTGGTTTGGTGATCCGACAGCAGCACTTTGGATGCTTATTGCTTTATCGGTTTGGCAGTTTGGTTCATCGATGTTAATTTTCTTAGCAGGTCTAAAATCGATTCCGCAAAGCTACTATGAAGCAGCAAGTGTGGATGGTGCAAATTTCATGCAAAAGTTCTTTTCTATAACGATCCCGATGTTAAGTCCAGTTATTTTGTTTAATATGATCATGCAAACAATCGCGGCATTTATGACTTTTGTTCCTGCATTCATTATTTCAAAAGGTACTGGTGGACCATTAGATGGAACGCTCCTTTATTCTCTCTATCTATTTAAACAAGGGTTTGAGTACTTTAACATGGGCTATGCGTCAGCAATGGCTTGGGTAATGCTAATAATAATCGCTGTATTGACATCTATTATCTTTGCAACATCAAGATTTTGGGTTCACTACGAGTCAGAAGGGGGTAGATAAAGATGCGTGTTTCTAGACCAAAGTATTGGTTGTATCACATTCTAGTTGGCGGATTTGCCATTTTGTTACTCTATCCAGTTATTTGGCTTTTAATGAGTTCTTTTAAAGTAAGTGAACAAATTTTTATCACAGCAGATGCATTGCTCCCTGATCCGTTTATCATATCAAACTATGCGCAAGGCTGGGAAGGGTTTGCAGGTTTCTCTTTTGGTGTATTTATTAAAAATACATTAGTGTTTGTTGCCTTTATGCTAGTAGGCCACTTGGTTTCTTGTTCCTTAATTGCATTCGGATTTGCTCGCTTGAAGTTTGCTGGAAAAGGAATTTGGTTTGCTGTTATGATGTTCACTTTAATGTTACCTTATGAGGTTGTAATGATTCCACAGTATATCATTTTCTCTCAATTAGGTTGGTTAAACTCGTTAAAACCATTAGTAGTTCCAGCATTTTTTGGTCATCCATTTTTCATCTTCCTACTGGTTCAATTTATTCGAACCATTCCAAGAGACTTAGATGAAGCCGCACGAATTGATGGATGTAATACCTTTAGTATATATTACAGAATTATTTTACCATTGATAACACCAGCTTTAGCTACTACAGCTATTTTCACCTTCTATTGGACTTGGGATAACTTGCTTGGACCAGTTCTTTATTTAAATAGTCCTAGTAAATATACGGTTTCAATGGCCCTCAATATGTTTTTGAGTAATGAAACAGTATCTAGCTGGGGAGCGATGTTTGCGATGTCTATTCTCACATTAGTTCCAGTATTTATTATCTTCTTTATTTTCCAACGTTATGTGGTAGAGGGGATAAGCACAAGTGGGATAAAAGGTTAAACGTTTGGCTAATAGGATTGCAACGAGGCAAGTAATTTACAAATGAAAAAACGTAAGTGATTGCCTCTAGCTTACCTAAAAATAAAGTTATTTAGGAGGCGATCCAATTATGAATGCTTTAAATAACGCATTAGAATGGTTTGTAAGGATGGCATTTCTAAATATGTTATGGCTTATTTTTTCAGCACTTGGGCTTGTTGTTATTGGCTTCTTTCCCGCTCTTGTTGCGACATTTACGATTGTACGTAAATGGTTGGTTGGCGAGGTAGATATTCCTGTTTTTAAAACATTTTGGCAGACATATAAAAAAGAATTTATTCGCAGCAATATCCTAGGTTACGTACTTACGATTTTTGGAGTGATTTTGTATGTTGATATTTTGATATTTAATGCATCATCCAATACGCTTATTAATTTGTTAAGCATTCCTCTTGTTATTGTTACGATGGTCTATTTATTGACATTATTTTATATATTCCCAACCTTTGTTCATTATGAAATGAAGCTAGTGCAAGTAATTAAAAACGCTTTTCTAGTAATGATTTTAAATCCATTTCCGACAATAATTATGTTACTTGGAACAATAGGAATCATTTTTGTATCCCTTACCTTCCAAGCCTTAGTACCAGTACTAAGTGTAAGTTTGTTAAGTTTGACACTTATGATGCCTTCAATTCGGGCGTTCGATAAAATAACCGAGAAACAAGCGAAGTTTTTGATAAAATAATAGTGTTAGGAGGGTGTCAGATATGACTAACGATTCATTTATTATCGATAAGGATACCGTTATAAACATTCCAAAAGTTACTGAATCAGCATTTCAACATGGATTAGATATCTTTATCCGAGATTTTAAAAAAGTTATCGGACACCAGCCTGCTATAGTTAGTAATAAAACTTTAGCAAATTTAATAATTCGTTATCCAGAAATGGATGAAGATATAGTGAATCAGGAGGAATCCTTTTTAATTCGTTTCACAAAGATGCATAACACGTCTGTTATGCATCTCATTGGAAGCGATGATTTGGGGATCGTTTTTGGATTGTTATACATAAGTAAAAAGTATTTTGGGGTTGATCCATTTTGGTTTTGGAGCGATATCGAAATACCGAAAAAAAGCAGTGTAATAATTCCAATTCAGACATATGATTCAGAAATGCCAGCTGTCCGTTATAGGGGTTGGTTTGTTAATGATGAAGACTGTTTGATTGGTTGGAAAGAAGGGTATCCGCCAACGGAAGAAGTTTGGTTACCTGTTTTTGAAGCACTGTTAAGATGTGGCGGTAATATGGTCATCCCAGGGACAGACTTACCTAGAGATGGCATCCATTTTGAACTAGCTTCAGAGATGGGTTTGTGGATAACCCATCATCATGCTGAGCCGCTTGGAGCAGAAATGTTCTCACGCGCGTATCCAAACAAAAAACCGAGTTATAAACAACATCCAGCTTTATTTGAACAGTTGTGGGAAGAGGCGATTATCAAACAAAAGCACAAAAAAGTATTATGGGTACTTTCTTTTCGAGGGCAAGGTGATAGACCTTTCTGGGATCATGATCCTGATTATAATACAGCAAAAAAACGAGGCGGACTAATTAGCAGTGTTATTAATCGTCAATTTGAGATGGTGAAAGCACATGTGCAAAATCCAGTTTGTTGTATGGCTCTTTACGGGGAAATAGCAGAATTATACCGACAGGGAGAAGTAACTGTACCTGATGGTGTGATAAAAATATGGGCAGATAATGGTTACGGAAAAATGGTATCAAGAAGGAATGGAAATACGAATCAGAGAGTTTCGACGTTACCTAGTCCAAGTGATGGTGAAAGTCATGGTATTTATTATCATATTACCTTTCATGATTTACAAGCATCCAATCATTTGACAATGTTTCCTTCCTCATCAGAACTTATCCGTGATGAACTTGTTAGCGCATTTTCAGCTCAAGCTAATAGCTATCTGTTACTGAATTCAGGTAACGTCCGTCCCCATTTGTATCAGCTAGACCTTGTAAGTAATTTATGGAAAAAAGGAAACGTTAATATAAATGTCCATTTGAGTGAGTTTATCAGTCGACTTTTCTCTACTTATCATGATGAAATTTTTGCAGTCTATAAAGACTACGTAAAAATCACCATTCAATATGGAGAAAATAAGGACGATCGAGCTGGTGATGAATTCTATCACCATACTGCGAGAAAATTGATCGGACACTGGTTAACTGGTAAAACAGATCAATCATTGGAAAAATTACATTGGGCAACGGGAGATTTACCTTTTGAAAAACAAATAGAATGGTTTGATACGAAATGTAGGGAACGGATAAATAAGTGGCAAGATCTAAAAGTCAGGTGTTACGTGATCAAGAGGAAATTGAATCCTATTGAGCAGACAAGGTTTCAAGATCTACTAATCATGCAAATAGAGTTACATGAATCGGGATGTAAAGGACTTGTATCCCTATGTGAATCATACTATTCGTATCAATCGGCTAAATATCCACAGGCGTTTGTTCAGGCGTCGATTGCAATGCGGCATTATCAAGCAGGGATAGATGTCTGTAAAAGGTCAGAACATGGAAAATGGAAGAACTTCTTTTCGGCTGATTGGTTAACAAACATGGATATAACAATCTACAATCTCGATACACTAAGAAAATATATTCGAATGTACGGTGATTCGCCTGACTTTTTCTTGTGGTATAAAGCATATTTGATGCCAGAGTCAGAAAAGAATATCTATTTAGAGAATACCCATCGCGAGCCACTAAGTGACGATGATCTAGCAGAAATGCTTGAGAAAAAGTTTGGGTTTTGAAATTAATATGAATTAATTTACATTGTTCTTTTTTATCAAGCGTGATATAGTATTGTAGCGATGAGCTATTTTGTGTAAGTCGAAGGATTTGCCCTAGGGCTAAACGTTGAATGTGGTCAACGGTTTTTCGCCTCAAAACGTACATGACACGTGATTTTAATCGCGTGTATAAAAAAAGTCGATGCCAGCAATGGTATCGACTTTTTTTGTTTAATTATTTACCATAAAAGATTATATAACCGCTGATTGATCAAGTTCGTATTAATTGGGCATGTGGATGCATCGCGCCCATATTGCCATGCCCAAACGTTGGCTTTGCAATTTGGTTTCGATGGATCAAACTTTGGTGCATTTCTTTGTTTTGAAATACCTGTTTTTGGTTCTGCACTCCAAAGCACAGCTTGTACTGCTACTTGATCGTTTTGTGAGACGGCTTGGCAGTATGCAGACGTGAAATTACCCTCAATTAAATCATTATAAAATCCGGGTTTAAAACCAGTAGGATACATTGCTTCTACATAACCTAAAATCCAATCCGTATCCACTTCAAAAGAGTTCTCTACATTCGCAAATATAATCGTTCCCTCTGGAATACCTAGTCGTCTAGCATGGTAAACTGCATTTTGCGCAGTTGTGCGTCCTTCTCTACTACCAATCGCAGCTGTTAATTTACTATAAATAGGGATAATCTTTGTCCCACTATTGTGTAAAAGTTCTATCTCATTTTGGGTTAATCCTTCAGCAACACCATCCATCTGTGTAATATTTCTCCCCCAGTATTCTGGTTTTCCATAGTTTTTTAAAACACAATTATATAAATCCTTTGTCACATTCGTTGCAGAATCTACTCCCCATAAATAACTCACTCACAAAACCCTCTCCATACAAAATGTCGTTTGTACATGTATATGTGTAGGGAATCCTACTATGAATGAATACTAGATTTTCTAGTATTTCTGTTGGAATGATAGATAGTAATTGGGCGGAGCGAGGCAGTAATTGGGCGGAACGATGCAGTAATTGGGGGGAGCAAGGCAGTAATCCGGCGGAAACGAGCACGATAATTCAAAAGAGTATGACACGCAACTAGTTGCATAAAAGTAGTTGACTAGTTGATTATTTAGAAAAAATTGCTAGTGATTAAAGACAATTAAGCATGCAAATGGTAAAATAATGACACTGCGTGAGTTGATCAAAGATAGAGATGGAGATGTAGAGATGAAAAAGGGAACAAAATTCATTGTTATATCAAGCATTTTAGCGGCAATTTCTGTGTTAGTTAAAATATATCACGATACAAATTTCTTTAAAGTGCAACCTTTTAAGATCCAAACAAAAAAATTATCAAAAGGATCTTCCTTTTCAATTTTACAGTTAAGTGATATACATAATAAAGTTTTTTTAAATAATAATGAAATGCTACTTAATAAGGTAAATCAACTAGATGCAGATGTGATTGTGCTTACAGGTGATCTTATTGATAGGAAAACAAGAGAACTATCTCATGTGTTTCATTTGATTGAAAAGTTAGTTGAAATCAATCCACGTGTCTATTTTGTATCTGGAAATCATGAATGGGATAATTCAATACGAGAGAAATTATTTGATGGATTGCATGCTCGAGGCGTCAAACTACTTGATAATAAAAGTCAAACAATTACCGTTGCAAATACAAGACTTACGATACTAGGTGTGGCGGATTTTACTACACAGCATGCAGACCTAGACGTAGCGATGCAAAATATGGAACAAACGGATTACACCATATTATTATCACATGCTCCAGATATTTCATGGATGCTAGCAAAAACACCAATAGACGTAACGCTTAGTGGCCACACACATGGTGGACAAATACGATTACCCTTTATTGGTGCAATTGTTGCGCCCGGACAGGGGTATTTTCCATCATTGGATAAGGGGCTCTATCCTATGAAAAATGGCAAATATGTATATGTTGATAGTGGCGTTGGGACAACATGGTTTCCAATACGTTTCCTTAATCAAAGCCAAATGAGCTTGATAAAAATAGTTGGTGAGTAGTAAGGCACATAAGAGTAAGTTATATTCCAAGTTAAATGTGGTGAATTTTTAGTTTTGGCCAAATAGATTGCCAATTTTTCTGTTTTATTCTCTTTTCATAAAATTGCGCACGTTTTGCTGTTTCTTTAAAATAAGCTGTCGGTTTTACTTCTAAATTGAGCACATCAACAATGCCACATGGCGCAGTCAGAATTACATTATCCTTTGTATCTAATTTCACGCCAAGTGCAGTTGCTGTTTCAGGGAATTTTGAGATCGCATCTTCAGATGACATATACGGTGGAATGTCGTTTACAAGGTGCATTCTTGCTTCATTCTTAACGGACCAAGGTACATTAGGAAGAAGTTCTTTTAACACAGCCTCGTAATTTTTTTCAGTTACTTCATCTGTATTATCTTTATCAAAATAGATCACATCGATATCAGTTGGATTAGTCTTAGCAGTAAATGCGTGAAGGGTATCCCAAATTTTAGATCGTACAAAGCCAGCACATATCCACCAATCAGGCAAATTTAATGTCTTTGCTGTCCGTAAAATAGTCATCATTTCTCTGTCATTTTGAATTAGATTGATGATATCTTTTTCATTTTGCAATATAGCCACGACCTTCATGTTTTTTTACATTACTTAACTAAGATCAACATTTTCAAAATGTTCCACTACTGGAAATGGATCGTAGAAATGGTGTAATTGTTTTTTCCAGTCTTGATATGCGCTTGATTGTCTAAATCCAATCGTATGATCGTCTAGCGTTTCCCATCTAACCAATAATAAATATTTACCCTTTACCTCCAAACAAGACTGTAATTCATGTGATATGTATCCTTTCATCGAAGAAATAATCTTTGAGGCATCACGAAAAGCTACTTCATATTCGGACATTTTTTCTTGCTTAACCTGAATAGCAACTGTCTCTAATATCATAAAATCTCCCCCTATATTCTTTTTCTATATAGTAACATGAATGCTGCATTGGAAAATCAATGACGCATTATTTTTGCGTTATTTTTTTGGATATATATGTTAATATAATGTGTGTGAAGTACTTAATCAATGGGGAGGAAATTTCAATGGAGTCTTATCAAGCTACGATTGAAGATTTAGAAGGCATTTCAAATTTATTTAATCAGTATCGTGTATTTTATCAACAAACATCAGATATAGATGGTGCTAAAGCTTACATTAAAAAACGTTTAGAAAACAAGGATGCTGTTATATTTGTTGTTAAAGACAAACAAAAATATGTAGGGTTTACACAACTATATCCGAATTTTTCTTCTATAGCGATGAATAGAGCATGGATTTTAAATGACTTATACGTAGTTAAAGAAGCTAGAAAACAAGGAATAGGAGAAATACTTTTACAAAAAGCGAAAGAATTTGCTATTGAAACAAATGCCAAAAGTATAAGCCTAAGTACAGCACCAGATAATGATTCCGCTCAAAGGTTATATGAAAAAAGTGGTTACATAAAGGATACCCAATTTTATCATTATGAATTAAGTTTGGGTTAATACCTGTTTAATTCATTTTTTGAGTAAAATGTAAATATCTAAACGTATAGCTTCTTCTTTATAGTTTTTTAGGTTGTCTAAAAATTCATTCACTTAACAGTTTAAAATATAGGGTCTAAATAAGAAAAGGGCCAAATTATCTTGAGGTCTTTTTCTAATTATTATATTTATTTTGAAAATATTCTAGCGCTTCTTTTAGTTTATCATTCTCTTTTTTTAACTCTACATAAAACTGACACCAATGAACAGTATGAAAGTCAACACGCTTGAACCATCAAACAAAATCTATCACCTTCCTCGATATAACAATCGATCACTTAATAAATTCATGTGTTAAGTCAAGTATAGCATGATTTTGAAGTTAATTAACAAGCATTTAACTATATTTTTGAAGTGTGTGGAAGACTTAATTAATAGAAGTTTGTAATATAAAAAAGTACTATTAAAAGTGAGGTATTCCCTTTTGGTCAAGACATCAATGTGATTAGATGATAAGATTCTAGTTAATTGACTTGAAATATTATTAGTAAGGAGAATTCATCTTGAAAAAGGTAGTTATTATATGTTTATTAATTGGTTTTATGACAGCATGTTCGAATGACACAAAGCAGACAGTTGAATCAGAACGGGACTGGTCACAGATTGGTTTAGAAGACTGGAGCGAAGAGGAAATCCGTCTAAGTAAAGATGAATTTAAGCAGTATTTAGACTATTTAGAAATGTTTCAAACGAAAGAAAATGCTGGTGTTTTAACGCTTGAACTACTAGATAATGAAACAATCGAAGCCAAAGTTTTACAAGAAATTGGTTCAGAAGAGGATATTAGTGAAGCTCAAACAGATTTCTTGGATCAAAACCTTCGCCAAGCATATAAGGCTTCTACCTATTACCAAAATCAAACCGAACCAACGATTCGTTTTGTTGATTCTGAAGGAGAAGAGATTGTTGCATTTAATAAGTCGTTTGAACAACGTGAAAAGGAAAAAAAAGAAGAAATTGTAGCAAGTCGTGAGGATTTAGGGACATTCGCCATGCGTGAAGAGGTGGAGATTGGTGGAGCTAATATCACTTTTACTGGTGGGACGACCGTTGCCAGAAGATTAGAGGATGAAATCTATTCGCCAAAATATGTCGTGCGAATGGGACTTTCCTTTGAGAATGTTTCAACTTTAAGTAAATATGCTTCTGCTAGAGCGTTTATCGTTGAGGATTTTTCAAGACAAGAACTAGATATATATGGATTGGACGATCTTGTACATGAAAGAAAAGTTGAGCCAGGTAATACAATACATGGACCGCTATATTTCACTGCATCTGGAAATGGTCCATATCGGATAACCTATCAAACCGATAACTATAGTGTAACGTGGTTAATTGAAGATGTAGAAGTCGGGATACCACAACATACGAATTAAGAATTTGATCATCCAATATACAGTAATGGATTAAAGCATTTATCCATTCCGTTTTATAAGTAAAATGGTGTAGCTACTCTGCTTCTCTGGCGGTAGCTACTTTTTAGTTTTTCTTTAAATTAGAGACAATAAGGTGACAACATGGTAAAATATTGCTATTGAGGTGGGGTTGTTCGATGAAAAAGAAACAGATTATTATTTATATGAGTCTATTATTTGTTTTACTGGTGGGAATTAAAGCATATTACGATACTAACCTTTTTAAAGTAAATCAGGTTGCGTTTGAAACGGAAAAGATGCCAAATCGTTCATCTATTACTATTCTACAATTAAGTGATCTACATAATAAAGTTTTTGGTGATCAAAACAAAAAGTTAATAAAAAAAGTCGAGGATTTAAATGCAGATATCATTGTCATTACGGGTGACCTTATCGATCGAAAAACGAGTGATTTTACGGACATGTTTGCATTAGTTGAGGAACTTATGATATTAAATGAAAACGTTTATTTTATATCGGGAAATCATGAATGGGATAATCCAGATACAGAAGTATTTTTTGCGGGATTGGAAGAGCTAAATGTCAGTATGTTAGATAATGCGCACACGACAATTACCCTAGATAATGCGACGATCAATCTTGTTGGCATTGGTGATAGCTCAACAGAACATGACAACCTTGCAGCAGCATTAGATGGACTTAACCCAGACAACTACACGGTGTTACTGTCACACACACCCGACACATCAAACAGTTTCATCGAAAGTCCAGTAGATTTGACACTGAGTGGACACACGCACGGTGGACAAGTACGCTTACCATTCATTGGTGGTGTAGTCGCACCAGATCAAGGTTTCTTTCCAGCATTTGATAAAGGGATATTTGAGCGAGGAGATGGAAAATATCTTTATATTGATAGTGGATTAGGAACAAGTATCCTGCCGATCCGTTTTCTCAATCAAAGCCAAATGAGTATGATTACAGTGCACGGGAATAACTAAGTAACTGCTTTTTTTAGCGAAATCTAGTAGAATGTAAGTTTCTCATGCAGAAGGGAAATTCCTTCAAGATTACTTCCCAGTTATCTATAGCTATCGGTTAAGACAATCAACCGATTCAAGTAAGAAAGTAATGACCAAGGAAAAGTGGCTCCATCATGCTTACTTCCAAGATCATGATCCAACAACGATAGATCGACTCGGCGAGAATGAACAAATGGCGCTCTTTGAATAAATGGAAAAGGGAAGACAGTCGAATTTGATTGTCTTCCTGTTTGATTTGTCTATTAAGCTGCGTATATTGTTAAGTACGGAACATAAATATCTCGAATAAAATTAACAGGATAGTCGCACACGAGTTGTTTTCTTGTGTTAAAATAACTATTGTGAATAAATGAACTTAAAATGCGGAATAAAGAATTAGGAGGTGATTAAGATGAAGAAAAATACTTTTACTATGATTGGACTTGTTGCGATCGCGTTTGTAGCAGTTTTATTTATAGTGATTTTTAATAATTCCGAAGAAAAGGAAACACTGAATATAAGAAAGTTAGTAAATGAATACAGTATTGGTGCCAAAAAGGCTGAAGCTGCCTCAATTACTTCAGAGCAACTTGTTGTAACGGACAGTGATGGAGATTCAACTTATGCGTTACCAGAAGATGATTTCTTTGTTTCTATTGCTCCATATATTGACGAAACACACCCTTGTGCAACGCATAGTTTAACAGGTTGCCGTGGCGAATTGGCGGATCAAGATTTTAATATTTACATCGAAGATACAGATGGTAATGTTTATCTAGATGAAGTCATGACGTCCCAAGCTAATGGATTTATCGATTTTTGGCTTCCACGCGATAAAACGTATCACGTTACGATTGAACAAGATGGTAAGAATGTAGAATCAGAGATAGCTACATATAAAAATGATGATACATGTATTACAACGATGCAATTGACCGATAATTAAAATGATAGAGGCTTCATCAGTTAATGGAGAAGCTTTTTTTGTTTGGATTAGTAGGTGGTTTAATAAGTGCCTCTGTTATTGACGTAACGATAGATTGTTAGGTATAAAAGAGTCGGAATGGAGTTAAATAACGGCTCATATAGGAGGGATTTGAGTAAATATGAGCCGTTACGGAAATATATGCGCCCTTCCGCTAGATATATGAGCTGTTACGAATTTATATGCACCCTTCCAGAAAAAATATGGTCCTTCAGGAAAATATATGCGCCGTTAAGAAATAATCCTTTATAAGATGCTCAGATTTGGAGCGTTTCTGTAAATAGTACGTTAGTATATACATAGGTAAGTAGCATTAAGTTAAAATTGAATCAATAAGAATATAATTTCAAATTAATATGAGCTGTTTTGTATTAATCTTTAATCATATTTCATATTTCATATTTATTCATTATAATGAAGATAATACTTTCCTGAAAGTGGTGATTTAGTTGGCCATTAAAGGTCTTAATCATTTTTTGTTTTCAGTTTCCGATTTAGATAAATCTATTCAGTTCTATGAAAAAATATTTGATGCTAAATTGTTAGTGAAGGGTAGGAGCACAGCTTATTTTGAATTGGCGGGTATTTGGCTTGCTCTCAATGTCGAAGAGGATATTCCACGTAATGAAATAAATGACTCCTATACACATATAGCTTTCACAATTGAAGAAGAGGAATATGATTAAATGTATGAAAAACTAAAAGCGTATAATGTAAACATTTTACCTGGACGACCGAGGGATAAGAGAGATAAAAAGTCACTCTATTTTACTGACCCAGATGGTCATAAATTTGAGTTTCATACCGGTACGCTAAAAGATAGGTTAGCCTATTACCAACAAGAAAAAGGACATATGACATTTTCACCATCGCGTCTAGATTAGAATGAGATAAGGATATTCTCGGGAGGTAGAAATGAAGCTATTAAAAGTGTGTATCTTACTTATTGCTTTTGTTGGTATCGGTGTTTATACAGCTAATCATTTGATTAAAGAAGATCGTGAGAGTCTTAAGTTTTATTGGAGATAAAAGTATATATGCATCCATCAAACAGCTGAATTATTCATATGAAGCTTCCAGTGGTGGTGGAGGGGGAACTATGAATAGTAATGAAATAGGCAGTCCTAAAAAGGTAGCAACTAATACAGGCAGTTCGAGGGGTGTAGCAAAAAATCAAGAAGATGAAGTGATACAAGTAACAGTTAAATGGGACGGTTTTGAAGAGTCATTTGATTTGTATAATGAGTAAAAAAAGCGCTTTGATTTTATGGCGAATTAGACTTTATAAAACTCGCATTTATAATTAGCTGATCTTTAGGGATACTATGTTCATAAAGATTAGAGGAGATGAAGGCACGTGTCCAGAAGAAATAAGATACTTGTCCCAGAAGCACGAGTAGGTTTAGACGAGTTAAAAGCAAAACTATCTAATGTCAACAAGGAACAAGATGCAAAATACGAAATTGCCAAAGAACAAGGGATTGAATTAACGAGAGGTTATAATGGTGAAATGAAAGCAAAGGATGCTGGCAAAGTTGGCGGTTCCATCGGTGGGAATATGGTTAAAGAAATGGTCAAAATGGCAAAGGGAAATATGAAATAGAAGATGAGACTAAGCGCTGAGACATTCAGAACTTAGTCTTTTTTTGTGATCTAAAATTGAGTTGAGATTATATTTTAAATAAGTAAATAGATGAGCTTTTTATGTTAAAATAAAAATATAAATTGTGAAATAATGTAATTAAAATTACCGAAACAATAGTAACTATGATGAAAAAAATGCTGCTTAAGGAAGGATATTTAATGAAAACATTATTTAAAACATTTAATAGCTCCTATTATGAGACAGTTTGTGATTTTTTGATTGAAGTATCAAAGGATGAACGTAGACATATTAATTGGAATTGGGCGCGGTGGGAATGGATGGTATTTCATCCTGAGTTTAATAATAGTTTAACGGATAAGATAGGTTTATGGTTTTGTAGTAGTAATAATGTGTTGGTGGGTATAACGACTTATGATCATTATTTTGGTGAGGCATTTTATGCAGTTAAGATAGGATATGAGGAACTTGAAAAAGAAATATTAGAATATGCTATTGCTAATTTTAGTAATGAAGATGGTCTTGGTATTGCAGTTTGTGAATCTGATACGCAAAGGATAAATTTTTTACTACATAATGGGTTCAGAGAGGATAACAATTCTGAAAACATACTTGAGATAAATATGGCGAACATTACCTTTAGTTATTTTTTGTCAAAAGGTATCAGAATGAAAAGTCTTCATATAAAGGAGGATTTATATAAGCATCACAAAGTATTATGGGAGGGATTTGAAAACGATGGAAGTGTACCTTATGATGAAAAAACAATTAATCAACAAAAAAGAATGCTGTCGGCACCTCATTTAAATCCCGATTTACACACAATTGCTGAAAATGAAAAAGGCGAATATATTGCCTATTGTGGATGCTGGTATAATCCTACTACTGATTATGCTTATTTTGAACCAGTTTGTACCATACCGCAATACCGTGGTATGGAGATTGGTAAAGCGGTGGTATTGGAATCTTTAAAAAAATGTTATGAAAAGGGTGCAAAAAAAGCGTATGTTATTTCTGAGTCGCCTTTTTATAAATCTATAGGCTTTGTTCAACAGTCTCACTATAATTTCTATTGGCATCACATAAGTGGCTGAAATTTTAATGAATCATTAGCATCGTTGTGGCGATAATAAAATCATCTAGAAAAATGAGAGATTAAGCCATATAGTTGGCGAAAATGACGGTATAGTGAGATCATAGAGAAATATGTAGAAGCAAGTATTATCAACATATATTACGAAACAAGTCACGAGTTAAATTAAGTTTAAAAAGGGGTGTTTTTATGCTTTCCATTGATCCATCAGAAAATAGTGAAAGAGATAATTACAAGTTTTTAATTGGGAGTGTTATTCCACGACCAATTGCTTTTGTAACGACGAAAGCAGAGGATGGTACGTTAAATGGCGCGCCATTTAGCTATTTTAATGTGGTGACAGCTAATCCACCATTAATATCTATATCGCTTCAACGAGCAAAAGGGTTGCGGAAGGATACTGCACGAAATATCAACGAGTTAGGTGAGTTTGTTGTACATATCGTTGATCAGGAAAATGTCGATCAAATCAATCAAACAGCTGCAAGTCTGCCGCCTGATCAAAGTGAGATTGAGCTAGCGAATTTAACTAAGGTCGAAAGTATGAAGATTTCAGTGCCAGGTGTAAAGGAAGCAAAAATCCGGATGGAATGTGTGCTTGAACAAGTAATTGAATTGGGCGATAAAGAATCCACATGTGATTTAGTGATTGGAAGAGTAGTCCAATTTCACATAGATGAAGCGATTTATCAAGATGGTAGAATTGACCCGCACGGTTTGGCGGCTGTTAGTCGTTTAGCAGGAAATGATTACGCGAAAATCGGAGAGATTTTTACTATTGAAAGGCCTAAATAAGCTTTTGTCTAGAATATGAAATAAATAAGTAGCATGATATTTACCAGATTAGGCGTACCTAATCTGGTACGTTTTGTTTTGGGAGTTAAAACTAAAATTTGTTGTGAGGGAAAACGTGGGTTTTCATTTTGGCAATATCGCACTCGTTGTTGACAGCTTTTCCCCAGATTAAATTGTGATCAGCTTCCATCGTTGAAAACCTTTTTAAAATTTCTAGGTGTCTATTTTCGTTTTACGCTTTCCTAGAAGTTTGTTCTTCTTTAATAGCGGTAATATCTGTTTTCATAGAAGTTTGTTCTGTTTTGATAGCAGTAATATCCGCTTTCATTTCCTTTTGTTCTTTACTCATCGCTCCAACCATGCCAATTAGCTGACCAAGCATGTTCTCCATAGGATCAAACCGTTCTTCCATTTCTTTTTCACCTCCTCATTTCCCCTTTATTATATATCATTTCTCTACAATAATCGATTAAAAAAGTATAACTTAATTTGATTTTTATGGCACTCTTTTGATAAAAATTTTCCTGTCGCAGTAAAGAAAAGCACGATTCTAAACGTTGCATCTGAGAGGTAATCCAGCGATAAGAAGGTTTATTGATAGCTAAAAAACGGGAAGAACTAACAAACTAGTTCTTTCCCGTTTCGATTTAATATACTTTATCTCCATTAAAGATGGAGTTCTTCACAACAACGTAGTCGACATTGCGAATAGCTTCTAGTTTACTACCACCTGAGTAGGAGATAGATGATTGTAGGTCTTGCTCCATTTCATCTAATGTGTCTTGGAGAGGCCCTTTATATTCGACGTGCATTTTTTTGCCTTCAACATTTTTCTTTTCGCCTTTTTGAAATTCTGAAGCGGAGCCAAAGTATTCTTTAAACAGTTTGCCATCTTGTTCGATTGTTTCTCCTGGTGATTCTTCATGGCCAGCGAATAAAGAGCCAATCATGACCATAGATGCGCCGAATCGAACGGATTTTGCTATGTCACCATGGGTTCTGATTCCACCGTCTGCAATAATTGGTTTACTTGCGGCTTTCGAACACCAACGTAGTGCGGCTAACTGCCAACCACCAGTACCGAAGCCTGTTTTAATTTTTGTAATACAAACTTTTCCTGGTCCGATACCAACTTTTGTTGCATCAGCACCTGCGTGCTCTAATTCTCTTACCGCTTCAGGAGTTCCGACATTGCCGGCAATAAGAAAAGTTGTTGGTAAGTGTTTCTTAATGTGCTGAATCATTTCAATTACTGCATTAGAATGACCGTGTGCAATATCAATTGTAATAAATTCAGGGACAAGTTCCGCTTTCGCTAATTGCTCGACAAAGTGATACTCTTCTTCTTTTACGCCGACACTAATCGAAGCGATTAATTTACGTGCTTGCATATCTTTTATAAAAGCGATGCGCTTGTCTGTTTCAAAACGATGCATAATATAGAAATAACCATTTTCGGCTAAATATAAAGCAATCTTTTCATCAATAATTGTTTGCATGTTTGCAGGAACTACTGGTAATTTAAAGCTATAGCCACCTAATGTAACAGATGTATCACATTCAGATCTGCTATTTACCACACATTTTGCTGGAACTAATTGAATATCTTCGTAATCGAATACATTTTCCATTATAAACACCTCTAAATACGAATATTAAATATAAGGTTAACAATAATTGTTCGCCCATTTGGTAATATACCTTATTTTCAATGCAGTGTCAAAAGGAAAGATTTAAAAATTTAATGATTTGATCACAAATGGCGATTGTTTGATCACAAACGTCACGAAATGATCACAAGCGCAAACAGTTGATCACATCGCCGATCAAATGATCACAAACACCCGAAATTTAATCACAAACACAATTTAATCACAAAAATCATCCGCACAACACAATAAAAAGAGGCGCCATCGTAAATTCACAGCGCCCCTTGCTTCCTATTGTTTTTGAAGTTTCCAAATACCTGTCGCATATTCTTGGATTGTCCGGTCGCTTGAAAATTTGCCGGAATGCGCGATGTTGATCAGTGTTTTTGAGAACCATTTATCTGGATCGCGATAATTGCGGTCAACCATTTGCTGGGTTTCTACATAACTGTCAAAATCCTTTAAAATAAAGTATGGATCATTAGTGGAGAGGAGGTGGTAATAGATATCAGTGAATTCGACGTCACGGCCGAATGCGCCACTTCTTAGCTGATCCATTATTTGCGTAATGCGTTCGTCATTTTGATAAATTTCATTGGGATTGTACGTGCCGTCTTGATAATAGTTGAAAACTTCCTCAGCCTGTAAGCCGAAAATAAAAATATTTGAATTACCGACGTGGTTCTTAATCTCAATGTTTGCTCCATCTAATGTCCCGATTGTGAGGGCACCATTCATCATCATTTTCATGTTGCCAGTTCCTGATGCTTCTTTTCCAGCAGTTGAAATTTGTTCACTTAAGTCAGCTGCGGGAATGATTTTTTCTGCTAAACTAGTGTTGTAATTTTCAAGGAAAACGACTTTAATCCTATCTTTTATTACAGGGTCATTGTTAACAACGGAGGCAACAGTGTTGATTAGTTTAATTACCTCTTTTGCAAAATAATAACTTGGTGCTGCTTTGGCACCGAAAATAAATGTGCGTGGTGTGATGTCTAGGCTAGGATTTGCTTTTAGTTCATTATACAAATACATGACATGAAAAATGTTGAGTAACTGCCGTTTGTATTCATGTAGTCGTTTAATTTGGACATCAAAAATCGATTGATCATCCACTAAGATGCCAGTTGTTTGGTGGATATAGGATGCTAAATCTTGTTTATTCTTCTTCTTTACTTGTTCTAGTTTTTCGAGTAAGGCTTTGTCTTTTATATAACGAAGTAGTTGGGTCAATTCACGAGGCCGGCGTAACCAGCGATGTCCAATTGTTTCGGTAATCAGATCAGTTAATCGTGGATTTGACATTAGTAACCAGCGACGATGCGTAATACCATTTGTTTTGTTATTAAAACGTTCTGGAAAAAGGCTATAAAAGTTTTTCATTTCTTTTGTTTTTAATATATCGGTATGCAATTTGGCAACACCATTCACACTAAAGCTGCCGATTATGGCGAGATGTGCCATATGGATCTGATCATTTGCGATCACAGCCATACCAGGTATCTCGTCGCGTAATGCTGGATGGTCAAACCAAATGCCTTGGCAGAAGCGTTCATTGATTTCGTCAATAATCATGTAAAGGCGAGGGAGCAAGCTTTCCATCATCTGGATTGGCCATTTTTCTAATGCTTCATGCATGATCGTGTGGTTCGTATAGGCAAAAACGTGTGTGGTAATATCCCAAGCCTTTTCCCAACTTAATCCTTCTTCATCCATCAATATCCGCATTAATTCTGGTATCGCTAGACTAGGGTGGGTATCATTTATTTGTATGACTACTTTCTTTGGTAGGTGGATGAGTGGTAGTCGGTTGTGTGTTTTATAGTCGGTTATGATTTTTCGTAGACTTGAGGCTACTAAAAAATATTGTTGCTTAATTCGCAGTCTTTTGCCATAGTCGTTCGAATCATCTGGATATAACATCCCGGATAATTGCTCAATTGCATGATTATGTTTTAATTCTTTGTAATAGCTAGACTGATCCTTATCGATAAGCGATTGGTTCGCTGAAGCGGGTAGCTCGGCATTCCATAAACGTAGTGTGTTGACGACCTTATTTTGATAACCAACTACTGGGACATCATAAGGAACAGCTAACACTTTATCGGTGTTTTCATACTTGAATTCAAGCGTTCCATCAGCTTGTTCAAGCATATGGACCGTCCCACCAAACTGTATTTCAAACGCTTCATCGGCTTTTCGTGTTTCCCATGGATAGGGATCTTTTAACCAATAATCTGGAAGTTCAGTTTGGTAGCCATTGATAAATCGTTGCTCAAACATGCCATATCGATAGCGAATACCAAATCCGTGACCTGGATAGTGGAGGGTTGCTAAGGAATCCAAAAAGCAAGCAGCTAAGCGTCCTAATCCACCATTTCCTAATCCAGGGTCTTGTTCTTCTTTATAAATGGTTTCAGGTGACAAATCAAGAGCAGTTAAGGCGTCGTTACAAATATGTAACATACCTGTATTTAATAAATTGCTTTTTAGCAAGCGTCCAATTAGAAATTCCATTGATAAATAATAGACTTGTTTCGGTTTTCTATGTGAATAAGCAGCTTCGGTATGAAGCCAATCTTTCTTTACTTCTTCGTTAACAATCGCACAAATCGTCTCATATATTTCAGCTGGTGATGCCTCATTGATTTTTTTCTCGTAAAGCTGTTTCAGTTTATTTTTGATCAATAAGATAAATTGATCGACGGTAGGTTTCCCCAATGGTTAAACACCTCCTAAAGTTACAAATCATCAATCAGCGTTTGATATAGTTCGGCATATGCATGACTGGAATCTGCCCAGCCAAACTGACTTTTGTTCGTGTTTTTTAGCAAGGAAGCCCATTGATCCGGATCATGATAGATCTGTAAGGAATAACGCATTATGTCTAACAATTCGTGGGCATTATAATTCGAAAAGCTAAATCCATTTCCAGTTTGTGTTATTTCATTGTAGGGTGTTACAGTGTCTTTTAAGCCGCCTGTTTCTCTGACAATTGGTACAGATTTATATTGAAGGGCGATCAGTTGCGACAAGCCGCATGGTTCGAACAAGGAAGGCATCACAAAGAAATCACTTGCGGCATAAAGTTGTCGTGCTAATCCTTCATCAAAACCTAGATAGGTTACTAATTTATCTTTATTTCTTTCTGCTGCATGGTAGAAATAGTTTTCAAACGCGTAATCGCCAGTGCCTAATAAGACAAATTGCACATCCTCTTGTAAAAATGTATCAATAATTGCCTCGAGTAAATGAAGCCCTTTTTGTTCGACTAGTCTGGTGACCATGACGTACATTGGGACCTGATCATCGATCGGAAGGCCCAGTTTTTCCTGGATATATTTTTTATTCTTTTTTTTCTTTAATCGTGAATACGCATAATTGTAGGGGAGATGCGGATCTGTCATTGGGTCATATTCATCTAAGTCAATCCCATTAATAATGCCCACTAAATCGTTTTGGCGTTCATTCAATAGAGGATACAGACCTTCCCCGTAGTAAGGTGTTTTAATTTCGTCGGCGTAGCTCGGACTTACGGTAGTAATTTTATCGGCATGAAATAGACCAGCTTTCATGCAATTTATTAGACCATTCCATTCTATGCCACTAATGTGACTAGATGGTAAGTTGAATAAATCCTGGTAAGCATCGATTTGCATAATGCCTTGGTACTTGATGTTGTGGATCGTGAATACTGTTTTTAATGGCTTAATTGGTTGGTGAATTTTTGCGAATGCTAGTGCTAAACCCGCTTGCCAGTCATGTGCATGTAGAATGTTCGGTTGGAAATCCAGTTTGGGAATTGCATCGATTACGGCCTGACAGAAAAAAACAAAGCGCTCGCCATCGTCATAATACCCATAGACACCTTTACGGGTAAAGTAGTAGTCGTTTCCAATAAAATAATAGACGATGTTCTGTTGGGTTAATTTATAGAGACTTGCCTCCTGGTCACGCCAGCCAACAGGTACGAAAATAGAACCAACCTGTTCTAATTCGTCCTGCCACTGTTCGATAACTTCTTGATAAAGTGGTAGGATGACAGATACTTTTATATTTTCATTTTGATTGAGCGCCTGTGGTAAGGAGCCAACCACATCCGCTAATCCACCAGTTTTTACAAAAGGTGTACACTCCGATGCGATAAATAAGATGTTATCAACCAATTGTTCGTGCTCCTTTCTTTCGTTATACTTTTCGTCGTTTTGCAATTACGAAAGGTTGCTCTTTTGCACCGTGAAGTTCTTGATTCCTTGTTATCGTTACATCCTTATCTAGGATGACATTTTCTAGATGGGCACCACCTTCAATGATGCAACGCTGCATAATGATCGAATCTTTAATAATCGCTCCCTCATTAACTTTGACACCCCGAAATAAGATACTATTCGTCACTTCTCCAGTAATCTCACAACCGCTTGCAATTAAGGAGTTTGTGACGTCTGCCTGATCATGATAGGTGGTTGGTGCCTGATTACCAACCTTGGTCAATACATGTTCCCCTGTGAAAAACAAATCTTTATAAGCTTCTTTTTCGAGTAAGGCCATATTATTACGATAATAACTCGAGACAGAGTTAACAATCGCACTGTATCCATCATACTGATAGGCCTGTATGTGTAACCGTTCAAGATTCGCCTTGATGCCATCCAAAAAGAAATGGCCTTTGTAATGGGCAATACAATCATCAATGAGTTGGAGTAAAAGATCTTTGTGTAGCACATAAACCCCGGTAAAAATACAAGGGTTCTTGATATCATTTGAAAGACCCGTCACCCATTGCTTATTATCTTGATCTACCTTCATACAAGCGCTATGTTCTGGCAGTGACTTTTCGTATGATGTTGTTAAAAGTGTCACATCTGCTTTTCTTTCAAGGTGAAACTGGAACAGATCATCGTAAACCGTATTTGAAATGAATTGGCTGCCACTTATTAAGACATAATCTGACTTGCCACGTTTAAAATAATCAATATTGTTGTGGAAATGTTTTAAATCGCCTTTAGAAATATCAGTCGGATCATTCCAATCTGGTGGGAGAATAAATAGCCCACCATGTCGTCGATCTAAGTCCCAATCTGCACCAGACCCAAGATGATCCATAAGGGAGCGATATTTACTTCGAGCAAAAATGGCTACTTCTTGAATGTTCGAGCGAACCATATTAGATAAAGTGAAATCAATTAAGCGATAGCGCCCAGCGAATGGTACAGAAGCACCGCTACGAAAATAGGTTAATTCATCTAAGAAATCTTGTTCATGCTCTAAATTAATTAAACCCATCATTGTGTCCATTATATGCACCTCCTCACATGGCTTTTACTTTTTCATTTGATAAAACAATTGGCTCTTCATCTGGACTTGCGATAATTTTCGTGCCAGGAGGGATCGAGACATTCTCTTGGACAATCACACGTTCTAGTTGCACATTTTCTCCAATCCGGACACCTGGAAGAAGGATTGCCTGCCGAATAACTGCACCCGCATCAATCACAACATTTTCAAACAAAACAGATTCTTCAACGGTTCCAGAAACCATGCACCCATTATTTACGAGGGAACGACGGACTAGTGCGTTCTCGTCAATCAGTTGTGGTGGGAATTGCGAATCGTGTGAATAGATCGACCAGTCTTTATTACTTAATAACTGTGCTAAATCCTTATCAAACAAATCCATATGTGCTTCCCAATAACTTTGAATCGTGCCAACATCCTTCCAGTACCCTTCAAACTGGTAGGCGCAGAGATAGCGATTATCAGCGAGCATTGTCGGTAAGATATTCTTGCCAAAATCGTGTTCAGAATCGGCTAGTTGTGCATCCTGCAGAAGATACTGTTTTAAGACTTTCCAGTTGAAAATATAGATACCCATTGATGCTAGGTTACTAGTTGCATCAACTGGTTTTTCGTCAAATTGATAGATTCGGAGATCATCGGTTGTATTGAGTATGCCAAACCGATATGTTTCATTCCATGGTACTTCAAGAACGGAAATGGTTACGTCTGCCTCGTTCTCTTTATGATGTTGCAACAATTTATCATAGTCCATATGGTAAATATGGTCACCAGAAATGACGAGTAAATACTCTGGATCGTAGCCTTCAATATAGTTAATGTTCTTGGTGATCGCATCGGCTGTGCCAAGATACCAGTTCCCGCCGTTGTTCTCAATAAAAGGGGAAAGGGTCGTTAATCCATCATGCATCCGGTCTAGGTCCCACGGTTTTCCAACACCAATATGTTTATGGAGCTCCAGTGGAGAATATTGGGTGAGTACACCAACTGTATGCATATGAGAGTTTAAGCAATTACTTAATGCAAAGTCAATAATCCGATATCTTCCACCAAAAGGGACGGCAGGTTTAGCTAGATTCTTCGTTAATAATCCTAATCGTTTTCCGACCCCACCTGCTAATAGCATCGTCACGCATTCTTTTTTCATGGTCAATCCACCTCCAAAGATAAGACCTTATCGTGTTTAAAAACACAGATGGCTAAAGGTGGTACTTTCACTTTAATATGGTCTGATTTACCATGCCATTCTGTTGGGAAACTGTCATGTAAGTCTGTATTGCATTGATTTGATCCACCGTAAATTGAAGAATCAGAATTAAATATTTCGTAGTATTTACCTGGTTCTGTTACACCGATTTTGTAATCGTAATGCACGTTTGGTGTGAAATTGCATACGATATAAACAGCTTCGGAAGCCTCGTTACTTTTACGCTTGAAAGCGATAATACTTTGATCGACGTTATCTGCATCAATCCATTCAAACCCATTTGGATCGTGGTCTAGTGTGAAAAGAGATGGTGTATTACGATAGAAATGATTAAGTGCTTTAACATAGTCAAGTAATTGGGTATGAAGCGGGTATTCTAATAGCAACCAGTCGAGTTCATGTTGGTCTCGCCATTCGATATACTGACCAAATTCGCCCCCCATAAAGATTAACTTTTTGCCAGGGTGTACCATCATAAAGCCAAAAAGTAGCCGTAGATTAGCAAATTGTTGCCACTGATCACCAGGCATTTTGTTTAACAAGGAACGCTTTCCATGTACAACTTCGTCATGAGAAAGCGGTAGGACAAAGTTTTCACTGTACATATACATAAATGAAAAGGTTAGTAGATTATGGTGCCATTTCCGATAAACAGGATCATATTCCATATACTGCAACATATCGTTCATCCAGCCCATATCCCATTTGAAATTAAAACCAAGGCCACCGAGATAGGTTGGTTTACTGATGCCAGGAAGATCTGAGCTATCTTCCGCCATCATTAATACATTTGGGAAGAATTTAAAGACAACTTCATTTAATTTTTTCAGAAAAGCAAGTGCCTCTAAATTCTCATTACCACCAAAACTATTTGTCAGTTGTTCTGTCTCATCTTGCCGGTCGAAATTGAGGAACACCATACTGGCGACTGCGTCAATTCTGAGCCCGTCGATGTGATAATTATCTAACCAAAAGATTGCATTTGAGATAAGAAAGCTTTGTACTTCTGGTCGACCAAAATCAAAGGTAAGGGTACCCCATGACTTTTTTTCAGCCTTTCTTGGATCTGCGTATTCGTATAAAGCTTCCCCATCAAATTGCCGTAGACCATGGGCATCTTTACAAAAATGACCAGGTACCCAGTCCATGATCACACCAATATCATGTTGATGGCATTGATCAACGAAATATTTGAAATCATTCGGACTACCGAAACGACTTGTCACGGCATAGTAGCCAGTAATTTGATAGCCCCATGATAAGTCAAATGGGTGCTCTGCAAGTGGTAGTAATTCAATATGTGTATAACCAAGTTCTTTTACATACGGAATTAATTGTTCGGCTAGTTCTTTATATGAATAAAGACTACCATCTTCCTTTGTTCGCCAAGAGCCGAGATGCATTTCATAAATGAGAATCGGTTCACGATAAGAGTGATACGTTTGTTTTTTCCGTTCCCACTGTGCATCTTGCCACCTATACAGATCAGGAGTAGGCGTTATTGAAGCGGTCCGTGGTCGAACTTCGGCTTGTTGTGCATACGGATCTGCTTTTAATAAAACGGCACCATCTGATGTTGTGATCTGGTATTTGTAGCAAACATTAGGCATGATCGTTGTGAAGAACCCAACCCAAAGTCCAGATTGATTCAAGCGCTCTAACGGATAATCGTTACCAGTCCAGTTATTAAAATCACCAACAACCGCAAGTGAAACCGCATGGGGTGCCCAGACAATGAAACGTAGCCCTTTTTTATTATTTTGTATTTCTTGGTGGCAACCGAGTAACTGATGACTATAATAGTTAGTGCCTTGATGAAATAAAAACACATCTGGATCAGATATGAAAGTTGACATGGAACCCCCCTGGGAAAAGATGTATTTAAATTTTAAACAAACTGTAAAAAGAGAAATATTTTAGTTTATGCTGGCATAATCATTTGCAGTGGAACAGTTCTCTTATAGTTAGATATACGTGTTTGATCGATACTTTATAACCTAATTTAAGATTATCTAGTATGTAGAAATGAGGACAAACAAATGAAAAAAAACTGCGCATGGTTGGACGAACCAAATAAAATACGTGTTGTATTCACAGAGGTACTACAACATACAACAATAAAGCCAGTTATAAAAGATAAGCAGCAGATCTATGCTATCGAATCAATGGATTGGAACGAAAAAGAAGTGATCATTATACTCGAGCAAAGTGCAAATAGTGATGAGGAAATGACTCTATATTGGATAGACATGGAATTGCCGATCTATCCAAGAGGAATTGTTCGTACGGACATTTTTGAGGAAAAATACGATGCACGTGAGGCCTTACTTGGCGTGAACTATTCACGTAGAAAAACGTCCTTCTCGATTTGGGCACCAACAGCGACAAATATGGTACTTAGCTTAAATCAGAAAGAATATCTCATGCAAAAAAAGCCAAATGGCGTTTGGACAGTTGCCGTACGTGGAGACTATCATTTAGCACGTTATTATTTTTTAATTACAGTTAATGGAGAAAAAAACAAAATCAACGATCCCTATGCAAAAGGGCTGACACCAAATGGTATAGAGAGTGTCGTTTTAGATAGTCGCCGGACAGACCCGGTAGATTTTAGAAATGAAACGTATGCGCCTGTGTCAAAAGCGGATGCGATTATTTATGAACTTCATGTCCGGGATGCGACAAGTGCGGAAGAAAGTGGTGTCACTGAACGCAATCGCGGCAAATTTCTTGGACTAACTGAATTAAACACGACGAATCCTGCTGGTTATTCGACAGGTTTGTCTTATATAAGGGAATTAGGTTGTACCCACGTTCAACTCCTACCGCTTCAGGATTTTGCACGAGTAGACGAATTGAATCCTAGTGAAGGCTATAATTGGGGGTACGATCCACTGCATTATTTTGTGCCAGAAGGAAGTTTTGCGACAGATGCATGCGACCCAGTTTTGCGTGTCAAGGAATGTAAAGAAATGATTCATGCCTTTCATAAAGAAGGATTGTCCGTCATTTTAGATGTCGTATTTAACCATGTTTATGATCATGAAAATTCTGATTTTGAAAAAGTACTACCTGGCTACTTTTTTCGATATCAACCGGATGGTAAAGTTAGCGATGCAACAGGTACAGGCAACGACCTTGCGACAGAAAGAGTAATGGTTCGTAAATTTATTCTGGACTGTGTCGACTATTGGTTAAGCGAATATCTTGTCGATGGTTTCCGCTTTGATTTAATGGGGATAATCGATGTGGAAACGATGCAGGCAATTCGTGAGCGATGTAACCAAGAAGATCGTCCGATTCTGTTGCTAGGTGAAGGATGGGAATTAGACACACCGCTTTTACCTAAACAAAAATCCTCCACGAATCAAAGTGATCATTTAATGGGTATTAGCTTTTTTAATGATTCCTTTCGAGATGTTGTCAAAGGAAAATTATTTGATCAATTAGACACAGGGTACGTCAATGGCAATGGTATGTATAATGAAAAAATGCCACAACTCGTTGCAGGTTCCTCTGATCAACGATTTGGAAATTCACTGTTTTCTGACCCGTTACAATCTGTAAATTATGTCGAGTGTCACGATAATCACACCTTGTGGGATCGATTAGACCTTTCAAATCCGACAACTTCAAATGAAAATAAAAAACAGATGCATCAATTAGCAACAGGATTAACATTACTATCCCAAGGTATCCCATTTATCCATGCAGGACAGGAATTTTTTCGGACAAAGAAGGGCGATGAAAATAGTTATCTATCAGGTGATCAGATTAATCAATTGGATTGGTCACAGCGCGAGATAGAAGACCAAAATGTGCAGTGGGTCAGGCAATTAATCCAATTCAGAAAAGCACACCGTTTACTACGACTTGGAAATGCAAAAGAAATTGAACATCGCTTGCATATTATTCGTGCTCAAAATCCGGCATTAGGCTTTCTATTAGCAGGAGCGGATGAAGATTTGGTTGTTTTTATAAATCCAACGAATGAAACGATCAAAGTAGAGATGCCAGCGCTTGGAAGATGGGAAAAATCACTAAGCAACAAAAGGGAAACAGTGACAGAGATAAGCTGTTTACTAGATTCTTGTGTAACTATTGATGCGTATGAGTTAGCTGTTTTCAAAAAAAAGAGAGAGTAACACGAACCTCGTTATAAAAGTGTAGCCAGTAGAAATAATTATGCTAAAATAGCAGAAGGAAGATACTATTTTAGTTGGGGGCTTTTAAAATTGAAAGATTTTTTCAAATATAAGGTTTTTTTAGTGATGGGTGGATTTCAGTTACTCGTATGTATCGGATTTGGTTATTTATTAGTTTCAAGGTTCCAAGATAATTTACTTTTAATTGTTATAGAGGTTCTATTGGTTATTGGTATCCTATTAAATTATGTGTTTTACCGCTATTTTAAAAAAATATATACCAATATAGATAAGTAACTTAATTTTAACAGAGTGAAATAGGCATTTAAGTCTAGGTCTAACAAGGAAGTCTATTCCAAAGTTGAAGTTGACTTCGTACTCCTTACGTAAGCATCATTACGTTTCAACTTACGAACTTAAGAGGAAATGCGACGTCACTTCATCGAGATTTCGTTCTATTCTTTATAAGTTCCGTGTTAATATGCCGCTGCGTAAAAACACTCGCTTTCCATGGGGAACGCTTCAGCCTCCTCGCGAGCAAAAAGCGCTCACTGCGGGGTCTTCAGACTGTTCCTTTCCCATAGGAGTCTCGCATTTTTCCTCCGCTGGTTAGCATTACTAATACAACAAGGAAATGCCTTATCTATTTTATCAAAAGTTATATTGTGATTTTGGCAATCAGTGAACTATATGAAAATATTCAAAAGGCCTGTTATGGTTGAAATAGTAAGCGACGGAAATACACTACGACTCCTGCAGGAACAGCGCGATCTGAAGATCCACTTCGTAAAGCGCTTTTTGCTTTACGAAGTTAGCTGAAGACGTGCCTGCGGAAAGCGAAGTGTATTTCCAGAGCGAATTAAGCTGTTACGTAATGTCGCAGTTTATGGAAATTTAGTCATAAACATTGTCATGTAATATAACAGATATAAGCCAAACTTAAAACAGTCTTGGTGAGAAAGTTGAGTAAGTAACTATGAAAGGAGCGATGATGGTAGCAGTCATTGCTCCTTTTACTTGTTTGTTTATTATTTAAATTTTCTGATAATTATTAAAATGACAGTTTTTTCAGCAAATTATCACTGCTTTTTATGATACAATAGTAGTGTTGTGAAGGAGGGAAAGTACATGGATCCGTTAGATATTGTCGGAGATTTAGATCGTGTAAAACCAGCGTATCAGCCTATTTTTAGCGCCATAACCCATACGATTGCGGGTTATGAAGTATTAGGTCGTTTTTATAATGGTGAGGAATGGATAAGTTTAGGTGATTTTTTTCATGACCTAGAAGTGCCAGCTGAATTTAAAGTTGAAGTTGATCAACATCTCTTACATATTGCAATCAGAGAAATGTTGGCAACTGATCAAACGTCTTTTTTATGTATAAATCGTAATGCCAAACAATTACTTGTCAATGACGGCGAAGATTTATTACAAGCATTGCTATTGTTTGAAAAAGAAGGCTTTGCTATGAATCGAATTGTGATTGAAGTGACAGAAGAAGACATAGACGAAGATTTTGAGAATATAAATCATTTATTACTTTATTATAAAACATATGGGATTCAAATTGCGATTGATCATGTTGGTGCCAAAAGTGCTAATATAGATCGGATTCGTCAACTAGAACCACATATGTTAAAAATTGATACACGGATAATTGGCAGCTATAAGGAGGAAGGATTTCAAGACATCATGTATTCACTTGCAATGTTAGCACATCGAATCGGTGCTGCCTTATTGTTTGAGAACATTGAAGATGATTTCTTAGAATACTTTGCTTGGAAGAATGGCGGCCGTTATTATCAGGGTTTCTATCTTGCCAAACCTGCTTTTGAACTTGGTTCGACCGAGACAGTAAACGTGAATATTAGTGAAAAAGTATCGGAATATATCCAACGGGAGAAATCGTTGATTGAAGAGCGTTTAGGTTATATTTTATCTTGGGAAGAAAAACTTAAACAGTTACTACCACAGTGGAAAGACCCGGAAAATGTTGATGGATTTATCGAGGTGGTAACAAGTAATTTTAATCAAGAAAGCTTTCGGATGTATGTTTGTGATAGTAATGGTCAACAAGTGTCCGCTAACTTTAGAAAACAAACAACAAGTTGGCAAATTGAGACTGATCGAAAAGGTTCAAACTGGGCATTCCGTCCCTATTTCCTAGAAAATATGATGCAAATGAAAATATGGAAAAAAGGCATATTGTCTGACATTTACTCAGATATTGAGACAAGAGAATTAATCCGAACATTTAGCTATCCATTATCCAGCTCATACTATTTATTTATAGATATACAATATACATTTATTTATGAGAATGAATGTTTATTAATTTGATAGGTATTTGATCTAGTTGATCACAAACACGATTAAATGCTCACAAATCCAATAGATTGATCACAAACGCAATCAAATGATCACAAACAACATAAAGAGGGTTCCGCTAAGATATGCGGAACTTTCTCTATTTACAAACATGAGAAGTAGGTGTATCAATGCACGTTTATCACCAGTTTGTTCGGCGTATTATTATAAATTATTTAATTGGTTCCTTCATTGCTGTCCTACTAGTCGGGGGAACGTTTATTTTTACAACATTAGAGATTCCAGAAATTGAGCTATCTGTTATGATCGCGACTATTCTCGTTTCGCTTGTTGTCATGATGGGAGCAGAATTATATGTTCTCCACAAAGACCTACATATGATCAAGTTTGCGACGTCCGATCAGGAACTTTCAATGGATGAAATTACTGCAGCCTATAAACAAACACACCGCTTTCCATTTTTAACTGTGCGCAGAATTTTGTTACCACATTTCCTTGGATTTTCGATACCAGCTGGAGCTATCTCTATTCTATTTATTCAAATGGGAATCTTACATGTTTCCTATCAATATGTCGTATATGCGTATATTGGTTCTGCCTTAGTTGCCCTTATGCATGGACTTGTTGAATATTATTTGACGATTGAAGCAATTAAACCAGTTTTAGCTGAAATAAGAAAAAAAGCAAGGACGATTCACCAAATTGAATTATCCACTCATGGTTATATATTTGTTACGATTAGAAAAACGTTAATAGCTAGCGCTTTAGTGATTGGTGTTTCGCCAATATTATTATTTACGGTATCTGCTCAAATTCGTTTAGAAGAGGTGGCACCTGATATAGCTGCTGATTATTGGAACTGGGCTGGAGCAATTATTGTCATGAGTATATTGTTCGCCTCTTTGAGTGCATGGTTATTTGCTAAATCAATTCAAGATCCAATTACAGAATTGCAAGTCTCGATGAAAAAAGTACAAGCAGGAAATTTTGCTGTGGGTGCAGAAGATAATTATTCAAATGATTTTTCAAAACTAATAGATGGGTTTAATCATATGGTACTCTCTCTAAAAGAGAAAGACGCAATGGAGAAAATGCTGCCTGGTGTTCGATCACACTATGAACGGTTTGATGGTAAAGGGTATCCCGATCAATTAGAAGGGGAACATATACCTTTATTTGGTCGAATTATTGCAGTTGCTGACGCATTTGATGCGATGACATCAAACAAGGCCGTACCGAAATGCGATGCCAAAAGAGCGCGCATATGACATTATTAGAAGTGGGGCAGGTACCCAGTGGGACGCACAGTGTGTAGCAATCTTTTTAACACAAAATGGCCAAACCAAATAAAAAACAGGGCAACGACAAGTTAGTCGGAACCCTGTTTTTCTGTATAAGAATACCAATCTGCGATTCGATCGACATCTTCTTCTTCAAGCTCAGATAGTCTATAGTCCCTTCCGAAAAAATTATTAAGAATAGAACCTTTCAACGAGGCAAGATTTTGTTTACGATGAAGGATATGTTGTTTCTTTTCAAAAGCTTGAATACGCTTTTGTTTCAGCATAATAATTTCTTTTGAGAGCTGACGCATCTGCAACGTTAACATTGATTCTGTCAGATTGAAACTATTTGTCCGGTGAGTCAGGACACCTAACAAAATAGATAATGCTAGTACGATAATAGGAATCCATATCCAATCGATAAAGAAGATACCTACAGCAATTGTTGCAAGTAAGGGAATCCAAATCGAACGAATAAGATAATAAGGTAACGCCCGTTTTGGTAAGGCCGTATAGTTCTCCGGTAGGTCACTATACTCTGGAATTATTTCATTTAAAAAGTCGTGTATCTTATTTTTGCGTAATAAAGGAAACAGAATCGTGTTTGTGCCTTCTTGTTTATCTGTTTCCCCACCAGCAATCTCAACAAAAATTGTTGCTAACCCTAACGGTTGGCGAATAATGGATTGTGTAATACCTACAGCTTGGATTCGTTTCAACGGAATTGTTGTCTGTTTCTTTTCTAACAAACCACGTGTAATATATAACTCCTCTTCATATCTCGTAATTGTGAAATTGCCGTATTTAATTATCGTACCTACAATACCAACAAGCCAAATACCAATAAAGAAAAGGATCGATAGTATCACAATTGTTTCAATCGCTTGTGATACGAGCCAAGTGGTTGTATCTTGATAGATTTTATCTGGAATAAGCGTTTCAACCTGAGATGAAAGGAAGGCTAGTAAAGCTAGAATGATCCCAAAACTACCAGATGTTGATCCTGCAATAAATAATTTTTGAAACGAAATCGTGCGAGATGGATAATCGATCTCAGGCTTACTTTCGTCTGCAACGAGGTGCTCGTCACTGTTAGTTACGGTAGGTCGCTTTGCTTTTAATTGATCATGTAACCATTGCCCCTCCGTAAATGTTACCGCAGTAAGTGCTGCATCAACATCTTGATCACTACCGGCTGTTTCAATTTGTACCTTTGTTAATCCGAAAATACGATGGATAACATTTTGAGATAAGTCTATCGATTGAATTCTATTTTTAGAAATCGTCCGTTTTTTACGTATAAAAATACCTTGTTCAATCCGTAATTGATCTTCGTCAAGTTGATACGTGAATTTCATCCAACCTATAACACTAAAAATGATGAAAACAACGGTTAGAACGACAACACCTAGAATGACATATTTAAAGAGTCCATCATTAGATGCTAATAAAATAATCGGAAGTAAGCCAAAGATAGATTGTCTTATCGCGTTTATTGCACGAAAAATTATTGCCGCTGGATGCAGTCTTTTTGCTTCAGACATCATCTTGCTCCACCCTCGCTAACTCAGCTATTTGATCACGTAAGGCATATGCTTCATCTTCCAGTAGTGCTGGTATTTCATGTGTTGTAGCTGCTGTTGAAATTGTTAAGCTTGCTAAGCCATATCTTTTTAGAATCGGCCCTTGCTTGGTATCGACATGTTGGACACGAATCATCGGTACAAGTGTACGCGTGACAATCAGAATGCCGTTTTGAATATAAATCTCTTGATCATAGATTTGATAACGCCATCGGTTCCAACGAATCTTTGGAATAATTAAAATAGTAACAATACTCTCTACTAATGTTAGTGCTAATAAGCCAATCGCATACCAATAAGAAAACGTAAAAATGTTTGCCAAAATAAATAGGGCAATCGTAACGATAAGTGGAATGAGTGCCATTAGTGTGGCATTTAATTGCCAAGCCTTGATTGCATCTGCTGCAATCCGTTCCTTTGGTGATTGTCTCAAAAATATCTTCCTCTCTAGAAAAGTAGTCTACTATACATACGATAGAAAAAGGTAAATCGTTTCATTAATTGGTAACTTTTATTTTTTTAGTAAACGCCAATTAATTAGAAATAAACCTAGACTTGCGAAAAGAAGAACCCAATAAGGTATGTCGATTGCAATACCGAAATCAGGAAAAAATAAATAAATAACAACTACCATACCTAATGTAATTATGCTAAGTAGCCAAAGAATAAAAAATTCTTTTACCTTATGAATCTTTTTAAAAGTAGTCCAACGAAGATAATGAACAATTACCCAGACAAAAAGAAAAGCAAACAAGATGGAAAGAATACCTTCTATAAGAATGGATGGAAGATGGGTAACTCTGTATAACTCACCAATTTCAAAAAAATAAAATAAAACAAGATTAATAGTACTAGTGGCAAAAATACCAGCAGATAAGAACGATAAAATTCCAATGTTAATAAAAGTAAACCGTTCTTTCGTAAGCATTTTTGGTAATTCGCCAACGATCTCATCTGCATATTGTTTCGGATTACCACCGAAGACATCCTCAGCTGTCCGCCCCTGATCCTGTGCTGTTAGTAAGTGATCTAATAGCTCGGTTAATATTTCTTCAGTTGCTTGTTCCGATTTTTGATAGGAGAGACGAAGATATACGAGCATTTCCTCATAATAAAACAAATTCTCTTCATTTAATTGTTTGCGTTTTTGATTGTTTTCTTCAATTAATTCTGTTGCTTTCATCATTATTCACCGTCTTTCTTTAATAGTTGATCAACTGGTGATTTAATCATCTCCCAATTTTGTTTAAATAGTTGAAGTGCATCTTTACCGGATTCTGTTAAGGTATAATATTTCCGATTCGGACCACTAACTGATTTGCGCATTTCACCGGTAATTAATTTCTCTTTTTGTAAACGTAATAAAATTGGATAGATTGATCCTTCACTCACCTCTAATCCTTGTTCTGCCAATTTAATCGATAGTTCGTAACCATAGACTGTTTGTCGTGAAATAATTGCTAAAATACATCCTTCTAAAATCCCTTTATATAACTGACTTCGAATTGCCAAACAAATCATCTACCTTTATTAGTATCTTGTTATACATAATAGCCTAGCATGCTTCTTACTAACATGCAATGCATAGTAGTGATTGTTTATGTTTTTAATTTTGGAAAGTATCGTTAAAAAAGTAAAATATGATTTAACATACAGTTCCGGAAATATACTATACTTTTCTTTGGCATAACTTTACGGTCTTTCAAAATCTGCATTTTATCTGACGCACTTGAGAGAAACTCAGTCGTAAGAGTGGACTCTTACCCGCTACGTCAGTAAATGGATTCGCTTTCCGTGGGCACAGTCTCAGCTAACTTGGTAAAGAAAAACGCTTCACCAAGTGGATCTTCGACTTGTGCTGTTCCCACAGGAGTCTCACCCATTTACTTCCTACGCTGGATAGAGATTAAATTTAAAATATTATCTGCTATTGATAAAGTTTTATTGTGCTTTTGACAACAGATTCCCGCATTATGCTATTTGATTGTAGCGTAAGACAGTCGACTCCTGCGGGAAAAGCAAGATCTGAAGATCCACTTCGGAAAGTGCATTTTGCTTTTCGGAGTTAGCTGAAGACTTGCCCGCGGAAAGCGACTGCCTGAAGTGGAAATCAACAAGACAGTTACGACAGAGTCTATGGTTATTCAGTAATCAACAACTTTTTTAAATAGTGTCATGCTTTATAATGAACACAATCCAAACTCATAACATCAAACGATTAGCGCTTTTTTTTAAGTGAGAAAGTTGAGTTAATTAAATTAAATCTAAGCAATATGATAAAAAGGAGCTAAAAAAAGAGGTCACACAATTTGTGTGATCTCTTTACTATTTATCAGTTGCATACAATTTTGATAATGAACTTAACGAGATTTTTTACTGCTATTTCACGTCCATATAGGGCTTGTTAATATAATTATATACCCAACCCATTAACAAGTGTCCGCCAATAATATTCCCAATTGTGACAGGTATTAAGTTATAAATTGCGCCGCTAATTGAAATGGTATCTGGATGCTCTAATATTAAAGCGATAGAAAATGTTACCATATTTGCTATGCTATGTTCATACCCAGAAATGAAAAATCCAAATACGAATAGCATCATCACAAATAATTTTGCGCCATCACCTTTCATCTTCATTGGAATGAAAAAGGCAAGACAAATAAGCCAATTACACAATATTGCCCGGAAAAACAGTTCCCAAAAAGAAATGTCCATTTTCTTGGCTGCTGCACTCATTAAAAATGTACTTACATTGCCATCTGCAAAAAGGCCAGTTAAATAGATAAAGATGGCAAAGCCAATTGCACCAATAATATTACCTAAATAGGTCATTCCCCACATACGAAAAACATTTATCCAACGCATTTTTTTATTCAATGCTGCTATTGTAAAATAAAAGGTGTTACCTGTGAAAAGATCTCCACCACCATAGACGATCAAGATAATCGCAGCACCAAAGGTAATTGCGGCCATTGGATATGCAAAAGGTGAGCCTTCTAAATAAAAATAATTTCCTGTTTTAAAGGCAACAATAACACCAAATCCGATAAACATGCTCGCGAGAATAGCGCGAGTGAGATAGATAAGACGACTGTTCTTAAACGTTTCTTGTTTTTTTAATGCTAATTGTTCAACTTGTTTTAATGCGTCCATTTCCATTTTATCACCTGAAAATCTATAGAATTTTTATTTCTGTTTTAGTCTCTTGATAAGGCCAATAAATATTATCATACAATTATTCATAACGATGTACAACTTAAAAGTATAATTTTACCTATTCATTATTTGTTTTCTATGAATATGACGTGTAAAGTATAAGCAAATAGAGTTCAAGCGGGAGGAGTACATGCTAATGAAAAATTCAGAACGGTTTATCATTGCTTTTAATAAAATCGAAGCATTTTTTGATAAAGAAATTAATGAAAAAAGACATCTTTCATTTTATCGCTCAGTCCAATTGTTAAAACGATCGAATGCGATTGTGGATCGTTATCAAGATGATTTAATAGAATATGCAGAATTACGTAATGCTATTATTCATGAACGGACGAATACGAAATATGCGATTGCTGAGCCGCATGACGATGTGGTGGTAAGAATGGAGAACATTGAAAAGAAATTGACTGCACCAGAATTAGTAATACCACGATTTTCTAAGAGAATGCGTCAAATTCAAGCAAACGATACTTTAAGTGATGTTCTTCGCGTTATTCATGAAACCGACTATTCACAGTTTCCAGTTTATCTGAACAAAGAATTAATAGGGCTCTTAACGGATAAGGGGATTACACATTGGTTGTCTAAACATGTAACAAAAAATGCTGATCAATTATTTCATACAGCTGTAAGTGATATTATCAGAGATGATGATAGAGCACACAATTATAAATTTATTAATCAATCAATGAGTATGTATCAAGCTGAACATTTTTTCCTAAAGCAAATTAAACAAACGAAGCGACTTGACGCATTGTTAATCACAAAAAATGGTAAGCCCGAAGAAAAGTTGTTAGGCATGATTACAACGAAAGATTTAATTGAAATACCTTAAAAAATATACAAAACAAAAAATAGGGTGCTCAAGTAGAGCACCCTATTAAAGATAAACTTAGTCTTCTTCGTTCATTGTAAATGAAGAAACGGGGAGAGGTGTAATTGGAGCAAGACAAGTGATACTACAGAAACAATCTAAATCTACAGTTATACAGATTCCAGTTGATTGGAAATTCCTAATACTATTGCCAGGGAAATAATCACATACATCGCGACCGCCTGGACCTGGAGTAGATCCTCCAGCTGTTACTGGAAGTAATAGTTCTAGTTTGACACAGCAATCACTACCTTCAATGAATTTCTTCGCGCGGAAAATAGGAGTTTCTACACAACCAAAGTAGGTGTTTCCAGACATCCCTAACTCATCTTGAAAGACGCCATTACCAATAAAAGGTTTACAATCCTGACAATAAAGAATGAAAGGTATCGTTGTATTAGTACCATTTACCGTTTGTGGTGAAAGTAATTGTTGGATCGATTTTTCACAACTCGTGACACAGTGGTTATTATTATTTGCTACTTCATCTTGCGCATCAACAATTTGTTGTACAATGTCACATACACATTGATCAAGTTCCGTATTCATAATACTATTCAAGATAATTCCTCCCTTCTATTGAATATACTTTACTATACGTAATAGAAATGGAAAGGATAGGTATAGATATCTAGTTAATATAAAAATAGGGAAATATATGCGTTTAATATATTAACTCTTGTTGATTACCCCTTGATAGATTTTATTTAAACGTTCTTCAAACACTTCAAGATGGACGATTCTTGCTTCTCGTAAATATTCCTTTCCTTCTACAAATAATAGTAGAACAGGTACAGTGAAAATTGAAAATCTACCAGCTACTTCAGGTAATTGATCGACTTCTATATGTCCAAGTGTGATTTCTGGATATCCTCTCATAATTCTTTCTACTTGAGGTAATAAACTATGACAAACACTGCAATTTGGTCTTGAAATATAGAGAAAGGCAATTTCATTTTGAGTTATAAATTGGTCTAGTTTATCGGTAGTTTTAATCATCTGAAATATAGACATGATCCATTCCTTCCTTATAAAATATTTCGCTCCAAAATAGATTGGTGTAGTTTATCATCGTTTTCTATAATAATGCAAGTAAATAGTTATTTGTCAATAATTTGTCGAAATAAAACGGAAAATATTCGGAAAGCTATACATCTTTCCGAATTAAAACCGATAATAAAAAAGATATAATTATAAAAATATGGGGGATTGTCAACATGAAGAGATTAACGCAGTTCAAGTCCATTCGGACAAAAATTTTACTTGGTTTTTCAGTAATTATAATATTGATTCTTGGTTATAGTACGTATAATATTGTTTCTTCGACTATTATTCAGACAGATACAGAGGATATTACTGATTATCAATTGCCTCTATTAATTGCAGATGAAGAATTAAAATATAGTATTGTAGAGCGTATAGGATTGGCGCGTGCATATATATTGTTTGGTGATGAGAGATATAAAGAATTATTTAATGGATATACAGAAACTAGCATAGCATTAGAAGAAGAGGTATTAAGTTATTCCGATTCAGAGGAACTAAAACAACTCATTACGGACAGTCAGGAATGGCAGAAATCAGTTGAAAAGAATATTTTTGATGCATATGATCAAGGAAACGTTGCTGAAGCAGAGACGTACTTACAAAATACAGCAGAACCATTCGCACAAGAAATAAGAAAGGGTTTCACTTCCTTAGTAGAAACAAGAGAAAATATTATTACAGAAGCTGGTAATGAACTTTTGGCTCAAAATGAAGTAAACAGTACAGTAGGATTTGTTGTTGGTTTAGTGATTTTAGTAATCGCAGTGGTGATTGCGTTACTTATAGCGAGTATTATTACGAAACCGATTAAGCTTGTAAGTGAGCAAATGAATGAAATCTCTAATGGTAATCTATCGATAGAACCACTAGAAGTTAAATCACGAGATGAAGTTGGACAGTTAATTGAGTCTATGAACAGCATGCAGGTGAATTTAACAGAAATTGTTGCGGAAATTCAAGAAGTATCTGGATCTGTTGCAAGTCAAAGTGAAGAGTTGACACAATCTTCTAATGAGGTGAGAGAAGCAAGTGATCAAGTTGCGACGACAATGGAAGAATTGTCATCTGGTGCTGAGTCACAAGCTGATACAACAACTGATCTTGCGAGTTCAATGGCAGATTTTTCACAAAAAATAACAGAGGCTAATTCAAAAGGAGAGCGAGTTTACCAATCTTCTCAGGAAGTGATTGATTTAACTAAAGAGGGTAGTCAATCGATGGACAGCTCTATTATGCAAATGGGACAAATATTCCAAGTCGTAACAGATGCAGTTAGCCAAGTTAAAGGTTTAGATGCACAATCAAAAGAAATTTCAAAACTAGTAAGTGTTATAAAAGATATTGCAGAGCAAACAAATTTATTGGCGTTGAATGCAGCGATTGAAGCAGCGCGTGCAGGTGAACATGGTAAAGGGTTTGCAGTTGTAGCGGATGAAGTTCGTAAGCTAGCAGAGCAAGTGGGTGTTTCAGTAACGGACATTACAGGCATTGTCGGTAATATTCAAAAAGAAACCAAACTGGTAACTACTTCGCTTGAAGGTGGGCATAAAGAAGTTGAGAAAGGTATGAATCAAGTTATGTCAACTGGAGAAACATTTGAAAAAATGAAAGTAGAATTAGATGATATGGCTACAAGTATTCGTGATATCTCGAATAATTTAGAATTAATCAACCAAAATAGTGATACAATGAACAATGCAATTGAAGAGATTGCTTCCGTTTCGGAAGAATCTGCTGCAGGAATTCAAGAAACAGCAGCATCGATCGAACAAACAAGTACATCGATGGAAGAAGTTGCAACTAGTTCAGGTAAATTAGCAAAACTAGCGGATAGTTTAAATAAAGTTACTGCTCGTTTTAAATTGTAGGTTTTTAAAATCCGATCAGCTTGCTGATCGGATTTATTTATGTAATGTATGGCGCTTACATTGTGGAAAAATAAAAAAAATAATATTTTTTTATGCTGTGTTTCTTCATATTTAATAATAACGTCAAAAATACAATGCTTAAGCAGTTTCGTTAATTGCGAGTAAAAAATAAATCATGTATACTTTTTTATATTGTCTGATATAAAGAGGAGTCATAAAATAATCGATTACTACTTTATGAAAAATATTAGTTTTTTAATTTGAGGAGGTCTAGGCTCTTGTCTGCATTACATATTGCAATTATAGTACCATTTTTATTGGCATTAATTGTTCCGTTGTTATACAACAAAATACCAAAAGTTCACACGGGTTGGTTTGTATTAATATTACCAACTATTTTGTTTGCTTATTTGATAAGCTTTATTCCAACACTTTCAGCAGGTGAAGTTGTTGTTAGGAAATTAGCTTGGGTCCCTTCACTTGGTATTAATTTTGATATCCATTTAGATGGTCTTTCCTTATTATTTGGTTTACTGATTACGGGAATAGGGGCACTTGTTGTTTTATACTCGATATTCTATTTAACCAAAAAAGGGGAGGCACTTCATAACTTTTATTTCTATTTACTAATGTTTATGGGTGCAATGCTCGGAGTTGTATTATCAGGAAATCTAATGGTTATGTATGTATTTTGGGAATTAACAAGCTTGTCATCATCCTTATTAATTGGCTATTGGCACCACCGCGAGAAATCACGTTATGGTGCACAGAAGTCGATGCTAATAACCGTAACCGGTGGTTTTGCAATGCTCGCTGGTTTCGCCTTGCTGTACGTTATGACAGGTACATTTACAATAACCGAAATTATTACACAAGCAGATGTTGTAGCAGCTAGTAATTTGTTTATCCCTGCTATGTTACTTATCCTTATGGGTGCATTTACCAAGTCGGCACAGTTTCCATTTCATATTTGGTTACCTGACGCGATGGAAGCACCAACACCAGTTAGTGCTTATTTGCACTCTGCAACAATGGTTAAAATGGGGATTTATTTAGTAGCTCGATTAAGTCCCGTCTTCTCTGGTGCTCCAGAATGGTTCTGGATCGTTTCAGGTGTCGGTTTATTCACCTTACTGTGGGGTTCATTTAACGCAGTTCGACAAACAGATTTAAAGTCGATTCTTGCTTACTCAACAATCAGTCAGTTAGGTATGCTTATGAGTATGTTAGGCGTAGGATCTGCTGCAGCTTACTATGGTTATGAAGCTGGCTATACCGCTGCAACTGTTGCTGCGATTTTCCACTTAATTAACCATTCAACCTTTAAAGGTAGTTTGTTTATGGTTGCGGGTATTATTGATCACGAAACAGGCACAAGGGATATTCGAAAATTGGGTGGTTTGATGACCTTCATGCCGATTACCTTTACCATTTCGATCATTGGTGCCTTTTCGATGGCTGGTATTTATCCGTTTAACGGTTTCTTAAGTAAAGAGATGTTTTTAGATACTATGTTAAACGCTACCGAAATTGCTGATTTTAATATGCAAACATTTGGCATATTGTTCCCAGTAGTTGCATGGGTAGCAAGTGTATTCACTTTTATCTACTGTATGATTCTTGTATTTAAACCATTCACAGGCAAATATCAGCCTGAAAAATTAGATAAAAAGCCACACGAAGCACCAATTGGTATGTTAATCCCACCAATTATCTTGGCTAGTCTTGTTGTCTTGTTTGGTTTCTTTCCAAACATTTTGTCAGACAGTATTATTGAACCAGCAGTTCAAGCAATTTATCCAGCTTCGTTAACTGGAGTGGAAAATTTTGATATCCATATCTCAGCTTGGCATGGTATTGATTATTCACCATTGCATATGACAATTGGTATTATTATTATTGGTACGCTTATGTATCTGACACTGTCAAAATGGCAAAAGGTGTATCAGTATTTACGATTGCATCAAAAAGATCCAGTCAACTATGTTTATGACTTTTTATTAGAGAAATTAGTAGTTGTTGCAGCAAAAATAACGAATATCCAAATAACAGGTTTGCTACGTGATTATTTTGTATACATGTATGTATTCTTACTTGGTTTAACCTTTTATACGATGTATCGCTTTGATGCTTTTGCAATTGATACGACAAATGTTGCGCCGATCCCGCTTTATGTATGGTTCGTTGTTGCTGTTGTCGCAGCGGCTGTCATTGCTGTGCCATTCATAAATAACCGGGTGGTCGCAATTATATCTGTTGGTTTTGTTGGGTTTTTAGTATCTCTATTTTATGTTTTATTCCGTGCTCCTGACTTAGCGTTAACACAATTGTTGGTCGAGACAGTAACGACTGCATTGTTCTTGCTTTGTTTCTATCATTTACCTGAGTTAAGAAAAGAGAACTTTAAGCCATCGTTTAAATGGGTGAATGTTATTATCTCAGTTGGTGTTGGTGCATTGGTTACAGTAATGGCTTTAAGTGCCTTATCATTTGGGAACAAAAAACCATTTGAATCTATCTCCCAATATTATATAGATAATGCACATGATCTTGGTGGCGGAGATAATATTGTTAACGTAATTTTAGTTGATTTTCGTGGGCTTGATACGATGCTTGAAATTCTAGTATTGGGTATTGCGGCATTAGGTGTTGTTACGTTAATTAAATTACGTATGAGTGGAAAGGAAGATGTTTAAGATGAAAAATAATTTATCCTTGCATACGATTACGCAAATTGCAGTTTTCATTGTACTCTCCTTTTCATTTTACTTATTATTTGCAGGACACAGTAATCCTGGCGGTGGTTTTATTGGTGCATTGATGGCTGCATCCGCAATTGTTCTGTTGTACATTAGTTTTGATTTAAAAACAATCAAAAAAGTTTTACCATTTTATTATCCGTACTTTATCGGTACAGGATTACTTATTGCAATGGGGACTGGGGTAAGTAGTACGTTGTTTGGTTATCCCTTCCTAACACAATTCTTTGATTACGTAAAACTACCTATTCTTGGTGAAACAGAGTTAACGACCGCATTAGTGTTTGATATTGGTGTATATCTCGTCGTGATTGGTGTAGCACTATTAATAATTACAACGATTGCGGAGGATGAGGCCTAATGGAAATTTTAATTGTAGTTTTAATTGGCGTACTTTTTTCAGTAGCAACTTATTTAATTTTAACAAAAAGTTTATTCCGTGTTGTTCTAGGAACGGTATTGATTTCACATGGTGCACATCTTCTAATTTTAACGATGGGTGGCCTAGGTGGCGAATCAGCTCCACTATTAGGTGAAGATGCTTCAAGTTACACGGATCCATTACCACAAGCATTAATTCTAACAGCAATTGTTATTAGCTTTGGTATGACAGCATTATTACTAGTAATGACGTATCGTACCTATAAAGTACATCAAACCGATGATTTAGATAAATTAAGGGGAAGATCAGATGAGTAATTTTTTAATGCTGCCAATATTGCTGCCAATGTTTATTGGTACGCTATTAATCTTTTTTGCAAAAAAACATAAATTACAACGTGTGATCGCTGGAATTGCAGTTATAGCACAATTAGGTGTAGCGGTATACTTAGGTTATATGGTATATGTCGATGCGACCCAAATCATCACGTTAAATGTTGGGGATTGGGATGCACCATTTGGTATTGTGCTAGTAGCAGATATGTTAGCAACGATGATGGTACTCTTATCAAGTATTGTTGGTGCCGTTTGTTTATTCTTTGCATTTAAAACAATCCATAGCGATCGCGAGAAATTTTATTTCTATCCATTTTACTTTTTCTTACTTACAGGTGTAAATGGTGCTTTTCTAACAGGTGATTTATTCAACTTATTTGTTTTCTTTGAAGTAATGCTAATTGCTTCGTATGTATTAATTGTTCACGGTGGAACTGGTTATCAATTACGTGAATCTTTTAAATATGTTGTAATGAATATGGTTGCTTCTGCGTTCTTCCTTGTGGGACTTGCATTGTTATATGCAACAACTGGAACATTAAATATGGCTGACTTAGCTGAACGCGTTCAAGTAATGGGTCAAGAAGGCATTCTAAATGTTATTGCGATAATCTTTTTGTTTGTTTTTGGGGCAAAAGGTGCCTTGTTTCCACTTTACTTTTGGTTACCTAAATCTTATTACGGACCTCCAGCAGCAATCTCAGCGTTATTTGGTGGTTTACTAACGAAGGTCGGTATTTACGCGATCATTCGAATATTCACATTAATATTTATCCATAATACAGGGTTTACACATACTATTATTTTGGCACTTGCTGGCGCTACAATGTTTTTCGGTGTGCTTGGTGCCGTATCACAATTCGATTTCAAACGAATCTTGTCTTACCATATTATTAGTCAAGTAGGTTACATGGTAATGGGATTAGGTATCTATACGCAGTTAGCATTAGCAGGCGCTATTTATTATATTGCACACCATATTATTGTGAAATCTGCACTGTTTTTATTTGCCGGTGCGACCGAAAAAATTACTGGAACGACCGATCTAAAGAAAATGGGTGGTTTATTAAAAACACATCCATGGGTAGGCTGGCTTTTCTTTATCTCTGCAATGTCACTTGCTGGTATTCCGCCACTTAGTGGATTCTTTAGTAAATTTGCATTGATATTGTCAGCAATACAAGAACAAAGCTATATTATTGTGACAGTAGCATTAGTTGTTGGAATTTTAACCTTGTTCTCCATGATGAAAATCTTCATGTATGCATTTTGGGGAGAAGCAACAATTCCAGCTGATAAAATAAATAGGAAAGAAATGTTCTCGTTATTACGTCCTATTATTCCATTAGTAGCTTTGACGATTTGCTTAGGATTTTTCGCGGAACCAGTATTTCAATATTCACTAGGAGTTGCTGATCAAATCCTAGATCCAGCCAATTATATACAAGCGGTCCTAGGTTCAAAATAGATCACTAATTAAAGGGGTAGTGCAATGGCTTTACAAATCTTATTAAACCTTAGCATAGCGTTAATATGGATGTTATTAACAAGTCAATTTACTTTTTCATCCTTTCTTATTGGGTATGTGATAGGGGTATTATTATTATACTTATTCCGACGCTTTCTTCAATTTGATATATATTTCTCTAAAATTATTGCTTTTGCTAAATTAGCACTTCTTTTTCTAAAAGAAATGGTAATAGCAAATATAGATGTTGCAAGAATTATTATAACGCCAAAATTAAAAACAAATCCTGGGATCATTGCTTATCCAACAGAACTAAAATCAGGATTAGAAGTAACGCTATTAGCAAGTCTGATCACGTTGACACCTGGGACACTTGTGATGGCTTTCTCGGATGATCAGAAGACGCTTTATATCCATACATTAAATATTGACAGTAAAGAAGCTGTAATTGCTGGTATAAAAGATACATTTGAAAAAGGGATATTGGAGGTGACAGATTAATGCTAGAAACGGTTGCTTGGATCGTATTAATGATGTTATCTGTTGCCATCGTATTGTGTTTTATTCGAATGATTATTGGACCGTCCATTTTTGATCGTATTGTTGCTTTAGATTTATTAGGTATAACAATGATAGGATTTGTTGGTATGTTAATGATTATTCAGCACACGTTGGTATACGTGGATGTTATATTAGTTTTGGGTATCTTATCTTTTGTAGGAACAATTGCCTTATCGAAGTATATGGAAGGGGGCGTTGTCATTGACAGAGATAATCATTAGTTTTTTTGTGCTACTTGGTGCGTTGTTTATGTTGTTAGGTGCGATTGCGATTGTTCGGTTACCTGATGTATACACGCGTATTAATGCAGCAACTAAAGCCTCAACACTAGGTGTTGTTGGTATTATGATAGGTTTATTCTTATTCTTTGTATTTGAAGATAATATTGTAAGTGGAAAGATCTTATTAACAATTATCTTTGTGTTTCTAACAGCACCAATTTCTGGTTTTATGATGGCCCGTTCCGCTTATCATATGGATGTACCGATTTGGAAACATAATACGAGAGACGATTTAAAGGATGCCCTGAAACAAAAAAATAAATAAATGAAAGACCTGCTAAAAGGAAGATCAATTCTATAGCAGGTCTTTGTTTATTGTTTAAATGTGTTAATGTTCGGAATAAAGGGAAAATAAAGATAAAAGCAATAGAATTGATCACAGATAAAATAAAAAAAGCTATAAAAGGCATGTTTCCAGCATCTTTCTCATGTTGGAAAGAAAAAAATGAATTTAACACTTGAAATTATACCTTGCAGGGTATATGATATGAAAAGTAAGTCGTTGTCATGTTGACGAACTTTTTTATTTCACTGATTTTATACCCTTGTAGGTATAAGAAGCTAATTTTGAAAGGAGTGAAAAATGTGGAAATTGTCTTTGTTAGTGTCGTTATCTTACTTGCTTATCTAGTAATAAAACGAATGTTTCCTACGAAAGGGATTCGAATGATTACGACTAAAGATTTGAAAAGTGAATTAAAGGACAAAAAGAAACAATTCATAGATGTTCGTACGGTTAACGAATTTAATGGTAATAAGATTAAGGGATTTAAAAACATCCCGCTACATGAATTGAAACAAAAAGCTGTGACTGAACTTAGTAAAGATAAAGAATTAGTTGTTATATGTCAAAGTGGCATGAGAAGTCAGCAAGCATGTAAACAATTAAAAAAATTAGGATATAACCAAGTGACAAATGTCAAAGGTGGCATGAATGCTTGGCAATAGGAGGTTTTATAAATGAAATTAACTGAAACAACAGCAAAAGAAATAACCCATAAAGTGATAAACAAAGAAGAATTATTCATCTTAGATGTACGAACAGAGGATGCATTTGAGGATTGGAAGATCGAAGGAGAAAATTTCACGTATTTAAATATCCCATATTTTGATTTAATTGATGGGGTAGAGGGTATGATAGACCAGCTTCCAAAAGATAAAGATATTCTAGTTGTTTGTGCAAAAGAAGGTTCGTCTGTAATGGTTGCAGAGATGCTTGCGGAGGCTGGAATACATGTTTCGTACCTTAAAGGCGGTATGAAAGCCTGGAGCGAACATCTTGAACCCATTAAAGTTTCAGATTTAAAAGACGGTGGAGAATTGTATCAATTCGTTCGGATTGGAAAAGGTTGTTTATCCTATATGGTCCTATCAAGTGGAGAAGCAGCAGTAATTGATCCCGTGCGGATGACAGATGTATTCACAAACTTTGCAATCGAAAAAGATGTTGAAATTAAGCATGTACTAGATACACACTTACACGCAGATCATATTTCAGGAGGACGCACGATCGCTGAACAAACAGGTGCAACGTATTGGTTACCTCCAAAAGATGCAACAGACGTAATGTTTGATTATCAAGGTTTAGTAGATGGTGCAGCTATTACTATTGGTGCAACAAAAATTGATATTCAGGCACTCTATACGCCAGGCCATACGATTGGTTCTACTTCGTTTATTATTGATTCGCATTATTTGTTAACAGGGGATATCCTCTTTATCGATTCAATAGGCCGTCCTGACTTAGCGGGTAAAGCTGAAGATTGGGTTCAGGACTTGCGTGTAAGTCTCTATGAGCGCTATACATCTTTGTCTGATGACTTAATTGTATTGCCGGCACACTTTATGATTATTGATGAATTAAACGATGATGGTACAATAGCTGCTAGACTGGGTAATCTTTTTGCTTCAAATCACGGACTAAACATTGACAATGAAGATACGTTTAGAAAAATGGTAACTGAAAATCTACCACCACAGCCAAATGCATATCATGAAATTCGAGAAACTAATATGGGGAAAGTCACACCAGATAGTGAAAAACAACGTGAAATGGAAATTGGTCCTAATCGCTGTGCTATTCGATAAACGGGACTAGGGGGATGTGAAAATGGATTTTAGTGATATTAATATAGAATTTGTGCTTGTCATTTTTCTTATTGGGTTTATTGGATCTTATCTTTCTGGCATGCTAGGAATTGGTGGATCAATTATAAAATATCCAATGTTACTGTATATACCTTCACTGTTTGGAGTAGCAGCTTTTTCTGCTCATGAAGTATCTGGTATAAGTGCAGTACAAGTTCTTTTTGCAACGATTGGTGGCGTATGGGCATATCGCAAAGGTGGCTTTCTTAATAAGGATTTAATTATCTATATGGGCGTAAGTATCTTAATAGGTAGCTTGCTTGGTGGATATGGCTCCAAACTAATGCCGGGCGAAGCAATAAATTTTGTTTACGGTATTCTAGCTTTAATTGCTGCAGTCATGATGTTGATACCGAAAAAGGGAACAGATGACATTCCTTTTGATCAAGTTACATTTAACAAACCGTTAGCAGCAATTCTGGCACTGATTGTCGGGATTGGAGCTGGTATTGTTGGTGCAGCAGGCGCATTTTTACTTGTACCAATTATGCTTGGTGTTCTAAAAATACCAACACGGATGACAATTGCTTCATCATTAGCAATTACATTTATCTCATCCATTGGTTCGACAATAGGGAAAGTCACAACAGGGCAAGTGGAATATATGCCAGCGGCTATTATGATTGTCGCCAGTTTAATAGCATCACCACTTGGTGCTCACGCTGGTAAAAAAATAAATGCAAAACTGTTACAAATTATTTTAGCAGTATTAATTGCAGGAACCGCAATAAAAATTTGGCTCGATATTTTAGCTAATTAAGCTATTTTTTAAAAAATAAATTAAATACCTGTACATGTATATGTATTGATAATAAATAAAAATAGGAGGATAACTATATGGGAGCAACAAAAAAAACAACGATTGTCTTATTTAGTGGAGATTATGATAAAACAATGGCAGCTTACATTATTGCAAATGGTGCAGCGGCTTACGATCATGAAGTAACAATTTTCCACACGTTTTGGGGTCTAAATGCACTAAGGAAAGAGAATCACGTTCCTGTTAAAAAAGGTATACTAGAAAAAATGTTTGGTAAAATGATGCCTAAAGGTGCCGATAAAATGGGTATATCAAAAATGAACTACATGGGAATGGGACCGAAAATGATCAAGAAAGTAATGAAAAAGCATAATTCGATGCCATTACCAGACCTAATTGATATGGCGAAAGAGCAAGACGTCAAGCTAATTGCTTGCACGATGACGATGGATTTATTAGGCTTACAGAAAGAAGAGTTATTAGTGGACTTAGAATATGGTGGGGTTAGTGCATATATTGGTGATGCTGAAGATGGTAATGTCAACTTATTCATATAATTTAAATAATGGAGGATGTTAATAATGAAAGAAATTACTGCAGAAGAACTAGCAAATAAAATAGCAGACAATGAGGAACTAAACTTGATTGACGTTCGTGAGGATTTTGAAGTGGAAGAAGGAAAAATCCCACAAGCAAAACATATCGCGCTAGGTGAAGTAGAAGAGCGTATCGAGGAATTAGATAAAAATAAGCATTACTACATGATATGTCGTTCAGGTGCGAGAAGTGGTAATGCAGCACAATTTTTAGCTGAAAAGGGATACGATGTAACGAATATGACTGGCGGCATGCTTGCATGGCCTGGAGAAGTAAAGTAAAAACTAAAATAGTGTAAAAAATTAGGAGGAATTAGAAATGGAAAGTACAAAAGTATTAGACGCAAAAGGATTGGCTTGTCCAATGCCAATAGTAAAAACGAAGAAGGCAATGGCAGATTTGCAAACTGGAGAGATTTTAGAAGTACATGCAACAGATCAAGGTTCAAAAAGTGATTTAACTGCATGGGCTAAATCAGGTGGACATGAGTTAGTAAAAGATACAGATGAAGGCGACGTTCTTAAATTTTGGATTAAAAAAGGCGAGTAACGTTACGCAAGAGAAAGGGGCTAGATTAGATTGTTTCATTATACGGTAGAATCAAATAAATCAATTCAAGAAACGGTACAAGCCTTAGAGGTAAATTTAAAAGAAGAGAAGTTCGGTATCCTTTGGCAATTTGATATTAAAGAAACGTTAAACAATAAAGGAATTGATTTTGAACAACCCTATCTTGTTTTAGAGGTATGTAATCCAAAAGAAGCCGCTACTCTTTTAACGAAAAATCAACTGGTTGGTTACTTCTTACCATGTAAAATCGTATTATATGAAGACGCTGGTAAGACAAAAATTGGTATGCCAAAACCAACGGCATTAATTGATTTAGTCGAAGAGGAAGCATTAGTTTCATTAGCAAAAGAAATTGAAGATAAGTTAATTCGTGCGATTGACAAGAGTATATAATTAATTTTATTTTTGGACAAACGATACTAGACTTTTTCTGAGATATTTCATATAGTTCAATACTGTTATAAGGATTTTAATATTAAAAAAACAGCATAAGTAAACGAAAGAGTCTTAAAAAAGATGTTGCATAGAATATATGCAGCATCTTTTTCTTTAATTAAATTCCATTAACTTGGTTGCTTTCTCTAATTGGTCTATTATACTATAATAGACATGCATTTTGATGTTGCTAAACAAATTTTATTAAAGCGGTGACTAGAATGCTAGAAGATACAGGAGAGCGTGTTATTCTTGAAAAGATGAAAATAACAAATGATTTATTAATTGAACACGTCGCACGGTATCACTTTGCACTCTTTTTTATTAAAGGACGCGTTTTAGACTTTGCTTGTGGAACGGGTTTTGGAACCCATATTATTGCGAAAAAACTTAAAAATGAAATAACCGAAGTAATTGGTCTTGATATTAGTACAGATGCTTTGGAGTATGCAAAACATCATTATTATCACCCGAAATCATCTTTTTTTCAGGCAGATGTGACCGATTCAAGTTTAATTGAGCGTTATGGTGAATTTGATACGATTGTTAGTTTTGAAACACTTGAACATATAGAAGCAGAAGAAAATTTTTTATCTAATGTGTATAAGTTACTTAAGCCTGGTGGTAAATTAATCCTATCGACCCCATTTGGTGAGGGAAGAGATAAACCCTGTGGTTCACCGTTTCATGTTCATCAATTGACACCTGAAGAGTTTGAACAATTATTTGCAAATTATTCAACGGTAACCCATTATGTTCAAAAAGGTGCATTAATTGAACCAAGAGATCATGCAACGTTAGATAAACATCCACTAGGAATTGTTGTCTGTGAAAAATAAAGACTGTCTTTTAAAAGATTATTGAATTATAAACTGCATCATAAAATCCCTTACATCGGAATTTTCATCAACTACGATGTAACTGAATTTTCCGCCCCGCTTATCAAGTGAAATTGACTCCCTTTCCGCAGGCACGGCTTCAGCTAACTCGGATAAGCAAAGGACGCTTTCCGAGTGGATCTTCAGCCGGTGCTGTTCCTGCAGGAGTGTCGTCAATTTCACTTGACACGCTAGTTTCTTATACCGTGATAATAATAGAGATAAATTACTTCGTTATATAATAATAATGATATTTGTCACAAAGATACGCTATCCAGCGAAGGAAGCAAATGGGTGACACTCTAGTGGGAACAGCACAAGCCGAAGATCCACTTGGTAAAGTGTTTTTCTTTACCAAGTTAGCTGCACAGAAAGGGAGCCCATTTGCTGACATAGCGGGTAAGGAAGTTACGTCGCAGTTTCTATCAACTATGTATTTTAAACAAATAAAACTTTTGTGAAAAAGTCAGACATTCAAATTGTCTGGCTTTTTTGTATGCGAAATGTTTTGTGCATGCTTAATAGGAATGAAAAATTGTGGACAAACATAATTTAAAATAGACAATCAGAAAAAACTAAAGTGTAACTAATTGACCAGATAATAAGATACCAAATATAAGAACGGATGGTTGTCTAATTTAGACTGGGAGGTGTTTATATTGAAAATGAGAATGATGAGCCTTATCTTAGTGGGTATGTTTGGTTGGGCAGTTTATGATTTTATAGACAATAATGAAGCAGAGGTTGAAATCATACAACTAACAGAAAAACAGGAAGACCAGGTTCAACAAACAAGTGAAGGACTAGAAATTGGAGATGCGGCACCAAACTTTCGTTTAAAAACCTCAACTGGGGGGAATATAGAACTAACAGCATATCGCGGACAACGAGTAGTCTTGAATTTTTGGGCAACATGGTGTCCTCCTTGCCGAGTTGAAATGCCTGATATGGAAAAATTATATTCGGAGAAGAATGTTCAGGTTCTAGCGGTTAACTTGACACAATCAGAGGCGAAAATAGAGGATGTGACGGATTTCGTTACAGCGAATAAATTAACTTTTCCTATTCTTTTGGATGAACAGCTTGAAGTGGCGACAAAATATGAAGTTAGACCGATTCCAATAACGTATATGATTGATTCTAATGGAATTATTCAACATAAATCACTCGGGGCCTTAAGTTATCAACAAATGGTGCAAACCCTAGACGCGATAGAATAATGTAGTGATACTACATAAAAAGTAAAAAAAGAACCAAATATTTTTCTTGTTCTACACTATTTGATATAATTAACAGGCTTAATGCAAACCAAGAAAAGAGATCGCATATTTCAATGCCAAATAGTTTATAGTATCTATTATCGAAGAATTTGTTATAAGACTAGACATAAATCACTCATTAGATTATAATTATTATAAAGTGATAACAATTACAATAAACGGAGGAATTTAAATGACTACAAAAAATCAAACATTACAAGATCAATTGAACCAATTAGTAGCAACACATGGTGTATTTTTCACGAAACTTCATCAACATCATTGGTACGTTAAGGGCCATAACTTTTTTGTCCTACATGAAAAATTCGAGGAACTATATAATGAAGTGAATATGAAGTTTGATGAATTTGCGGAGCGTCTCCTAACAATTGGGGGGAAACCATATTCTACGTTAAGTGAATTTTTAGCGAATGCAACTATTGAGGAAAAGCCGTATAGTGAACATGTTCCTGCTGAAGCTATGGTTAATTCAGTAATCAGTGATTATAAGATTATCCAAAACGATTTAGCAAAGGGTATTGAACTTGCTGGAGAAGCAGGGGACGATATCACAGAAGATATGCTAATTGGTTACAAAACAAGTGTAGATCAAACATTGTGGATGTTATCTGCGTACGTGAGTAAATAAGTTTAGGTATACTAAAAAGCAGTACTTCCTGAAAATATGGAAGTACTGCTTTTTTATTTGGCATGAAGCAAAAGGCAGCCAGTACAGCGGTCGTTATATGTAGTGTTTTAAGTAGAAAGATAATATATAAAATACGTTAATAGATAACGTAGGAGTTCCAAAGAGTAGGTGAGAAAATTGTGCAATATAGAAACTTGGGGAAGTCATCAATTGTAACAACTCTCACCTACATTAAAATTGTAACAGACTCTGATAAGTAAGGGAAGTAGGCTTTTAAAAATCAGTCTAAAAGCGGATGCCTTTAGGTCTTAGGAAGTAGTAATTAGTAATTAGTATATATGTAAGTAGGCAAAGCAAGTACTTTGCTTACTTTGCCGGTTAGATATTTTTACATTTGTTTAATAAAAAGACGCACCTACAATAATTAAAAGAATAAACAATACAACTATAAGCGCAAATCCGCTACCAGCACCTGTTGCAGGAGTAGCACAACCAGCACCATATCCTCCATGATAACCCATGTTCTATCACCACCTTACTGTCTTGACTACTTATAGACTATGTCATAATCAAAAAGTGTTGAGGGCAAATGACCAAATTAATATGAATTGGGCTTTTTAATCATTAAATCAAGTTAGTGGAGTGTTTTTGTCATGATTAAGTCGACTTGTTCTTCATCGCCCATATAAAAGGAGTGGGCGTTAGTTTGGATAAACCCTTTTCTATGATAAAATGCAATGGCATTTTCATTTTCTTCCCAGACGCCTAGCCAGATTTTCTTTTTCTTTTGTTTCATTGTAATATCTATCGCCTTATTCAGCAGGAGCTTCCCAAGCCCATGTTTTTGAAATTTCTTTTTTATATAAATCCTCTCTATTTCAAGTGAGTCATCTCCCATTGCTTCAGACTGGGCATCGGCGGTATTGATCTTAAGGTATCCAGCAACTTCATGATTAAAATAAACAAAAAAGAATTGTGAAGAGCGATTGGTTAATTCCTCTTCCAATTGCTTCAAATTAAATGCCTTTTCTAAATAGGCATTTATCTGTTCGTGGGAATTGTTATCCTTAAATGTCTCGTTAAATGTTTCAACACTGATTTCTTGAAGTTCGCTTGAATGTTCGAGGTTACACTTCGTTATTTTTATAGTCATTTGAATAGGTTGCTCCTTCATTTGATTAATATTTTTTCTTGTTACCCATTTTAACAAATTCCCAATCTTTTTCGATAAATCCTTCTAACTTTTGATGTGACTGTCTAGTCTATTTGATCAACTAATAACATCTAACTTTAACAAAAACATTTTTGTGAAAATACTGCGTAAGAAAACCTTACAAAAGAAGCGAAACATCTAGAATCCTGTGTTACATTTAATACATAGAAATTGTAAGTATCCCAACAATACTTGCAATATTCAAATTCATTGCTCTCCGTTTATTTTAAAGTGTCTGCTATGTAAAACTAGCAATAAAAAAGCCAAAATACCCCCTGTGTTTTGGTTTTTTTATGTTCTTTTTTATTTGGCGCTGTTAAATTTGTTGTTGGGGGTTTGATCAATGCCATATGAACTTATCAAGGGATTATTTGATAGTTCTCATTATGTCTCTAATTTTACCGCTAATTTTTAAGAAGAAAGAAAAGAAAGATACTGGTTTTGTCATTTCATATTATAAATTGAGTTATAGAAGAAAAATGATTCGAACCCTATGGATGCTTCCGATGATAGTTATGTCACTAACTACAATATGCTTATATATAGATGAGAATTTTAATGAAATTATAATTGTCTCCATTTTTTTATTAGTAATTTTTTTAATGCAGTTTTTTTATAACTATTTTAAGTGGAAAAAATATGAAAAGTAATTATGATAACTTGTGAGACATTCTGTTTAAAGCAAATGCCGCGTTAGTATAATAAACCGATATTATGGAACTCCCTCATCTATAGAAGTTCCATTTTAATATATCAAATAGCAGCATTAAGCTTTAACAAAGCCTTTTACTTAACCAACCCTAATTGTTTTAGTCCGTTGAAAATACCATTGTCATCGACACTAGTTGTACGATGTTTTGCAAAAGCGAACAAATCAGGATGCGCATTTCCCATTGCAAAACCTTCTCCTACGAATTCAAGCATTTGTTTATCATTCATCCCGTCACCAAATGCAATTGTGCTATCTTTTTCAAAACCAAGAAGTTCGATAACATGTTTGATGGCACGACCTTTATTTACACTTTCTCGAATGATATCGTAACTATGCATGAGACCTTCCACATTAACCTGAGAGAAAAAGATCGGCTCATCTGTTTCATATAATTTAGGATCATCTTCTTCTAGATTCATCAGTGTAATCCCTAAAACGTTGTCCATTTCTGCCGATGTAAATAGAGAAGTGTCTTTTAAATCAAAGTAGCTAGTGAAGTCTTTGATGACTCCCGAATCTAATGATGTCATCAGGCTTTTGTTATGTGTATATAAAACCATTTCATGAGGATTTGCTTGGCAAACATGAAGGAAATGTTTGACTGTATCCCGTTTCATTGGTTTATTCAATATTTCTTTGTCTTGATATATAGCATAGGCCCCGTTGTAGCCAATGAAAGAATGGACATCTAGTTCATCAGCTATGTCAGTAACTTCGTGTAGTGGCCGTCCTGTCGCTAAGAATATTTCTATTCCTTGTTCTTTTACTTGCTTTATTGCATTTTTTGTCGAATGATCAATCGTATGATCTGCTTTTAAAATTGTTCCGTCAATGTCTAAAAATAATATTTTATAATTTGTCATGGTAGGCTCCTTTTTAAAAAAACGATCTAATGAAAAGTTTATCATAAATTTCTACAATAGAGAATGTAAATACTGTAGTTTACCATATAAGAAGAAAATGCTATAGTAATGGAAGGTTTAAGTTTGATACGTATGGAATAAACTTATTTTCATAGTTCGGATACAGTAGTTTAAAACTTATTTAAAGGGCGAATGTAGATGCAAATAAAAAAAGTCTTAAATAACAATGTTGTTGTAACGGAAAATGAACAGCAAAAAGAATTAGTTATGATGGGAAGAGGCCTAGCTTTTCAAAAAAAAATCGGTGAAGAAATTGAATTAGAAAAGGTTGAGAAAACATTTGTTTTAGAAGGTGAAGGCTTTACCGATAAATTAGCAGAGCTTTTAAGTGAAATCCCGGAACAGTATTTTGAAATCGCTGCTAAAATAATAAATTTTGCAACAAGTCGGTTATCTTATAAATTAGATGATTATATTTATGTTGCCCTAACAGATCATTTGAGTTTTGCAATTAGCCGATATAAACAAGGGATTAATTTATCGAATGCCTTATTATGGGAAATAAAGAAATTCTATAAAAATGAATATGAAGTTGCAAAAGAAGCGCTAACTATTATTAACGAAGAATTAGGCATCAAACTGCCAGACGACGAAGCAGGATCTATTGCCCTACACTTAGTGAATAGTCAACTCTCTGGTGAGAATGTGGAAGCAACTGTAAAAGTAACTAAAATGGTAAACAGTATCTTAACAATTGTGAAATATCATTATAATATTGAAATAGATGAGACGTCGCTTAACTATGAACGATTTTTAACACATTTAAAATTCTTTGCCTTGCGATTTATACGAAATGAAGGTAAGGAACATGAAAGTATAGATGCCTTTTTATTTGAACAAATAAAAACGAAATATAAAAAAGCATATGATTGCAGTGAAAAAATTGCAGCATTTGTTGCTAAATCATACAATTGGGATATAACCGATGATGAAAAAGTCTACCTAAGTATTCACATTCATCGTGTAACCAGTAGGGAAGCGCAAAAGCGTCAATCAGATATATAGTTTGTTCGTTAATGAAACCTAAGACTACATTTCGTACAGAAACTGCTCATCCGTAGTTGGTTTGTATTGAACTGATAGCTTAGGTTTTTTTAATCAAGGGAAAGAAAGTGGTGTTTTTCTTATGAATTATAGTCAGTTAGCTGAGAAAATTATGCTTTATGTCGGTGGTGAAGAAAATGTTTCGCTTCTACATCACTGTACCACTAGGTTACGATTTAAATTAATCGATAAATCAAAAGCTGATCAGCAGGCACTCCAAAAATTATTAGGTGTTATTCAGGTAATGGAAAGTGCAGGACAACTACAAATCGTAATTGGGAATGATGTCAATGAAGTCTATCGAAAAATAGAAAAAAATAGTACGTTAGGGGATAGAATTCGAACTGAAACGTATGAAAAAACATCTATTCTAAATTATCTGATTGATATTATTTCAGGTATTTTCACTCCGTTATTGGGTGCAATGGCTGGTGTCGGTATTTTAAAGGGTATCTTAATTTTATTACTCGCATTTAACGGGTTAAAAGAAGATAGCGGTACCTATCAAGTGTTATATGCGGCTAGTGATAGTTTATTTTATTTTTTACCGCTTATTTTGGGTATAACAGCAGCAAGGAAATTTGGTGCGGATCCTTACGTCGCTTTTGTTGTTGCGGGAGCATTAGTATATCCAGATTTAATTACTACATATGAATCGGGTGTGGCGTTAACTTTCTTGAGCTTACCAATTTATTTAACAAACTATGCAACTTCTGTCATCCCGATAATTCTGACTGTTTTTGTGATGTCTAAAATAGAACCTATACTGAACAAAATTTTTCCTAGTGCGATAAAGACATTTTTTACACCACTCGTGCTAATTGCGACAATGGTTCCTTTAACTTTATTAGCGTTTGGTCCGTTTGGTAACTTTGTTAGTGGTTGGCTTGCTGAAGGGTATAGCTGGATTTATAGCAATAGTACAGTAGTAGCGGGTATAGTAATGGGCTCTTCATGGCAAATACTTGTCATGTTCGGTCTTCATTGGGGTATAGTTCCTATTGCAGTAAATAATTTAAGTCAATTTGGTTCGGACACACTTACTGCGATGTTAACCCCTGCTATTTTCGCCCAAGCAGGGGCGGCACTTGGTGTATTTCTTAAATCGAGGAAAAAACAGGTCAAATCAATAGCGGGTCCTGCTGCTATAGCGGGCCTCTTTGGGGTTACGGAGCCAGCTATATATGGCATTACGTTACGATATAAAAAACCGTTTATCATTGGCTGTTTTGCTGGAGCACTTGGTGGCGCAATTGCAGGTATATCTGGTGCAAGTTCGTCATCACTTGCTGTACCAGGTCTTGCCTCCTTGCCTGTATTCTTTGGACAGGGTTTCACATTGTTTTTATTAGCGGTAGCGATAAGCTTCATTAGTGCTACTGTATTGACTTATTTTTTCGGGTATCAAGATGAAACGAACGAGCAAGTTGCAACGAATCACCAAACAGAAAGAGCTATAAAAAACATAACGATTGCTAGTCCATTTAATGGTGCACTTCTGCCGTTAGAAGAGGTGCCAGATGAAGTCTTTGCCTCAGGTGTGGTTGGCAAAGGTATAGCGGTTGTACCGATTGATAAGAAATTATATGCACCAGTAACTGGTGTGGTTTCAAGTGTCTTTCCAACAAGTCATGCGATAGGTTTTACATCGGAAGAGGGTGTAGAAGTTTTAATTCATGTAGGGATTCATACGGTTCAATTGGGCGGTGAATATATGGAAGTGTTCGTGAAACAAGGAGACTTAGTTGAGCAAGGGCAACATATTGCAACAATAGAAATTGAGAATATTACGGCATGTGGTTATGATATCATTACACCAATTCTTGTAACAAATACAGGAGAATATACAGATGTTTTACCTATTGAAGAAGATAACATAATGGTAGGTGAAAGACTGATTACAGTTATTTTATAAAAAATAGATAGAGTACTTTTAGTTGAGGGAGCTTTTGATATGGATGGATTTAATCAGCAATTTATCTATTCCATTCTAATTATTGGTTTAGGTTATTTATTAAAAGAAACAAAAATAATAAAGGAAAGTGATGGAGAAGGATTGGGACGTGTGATATTTAATCTTACGTTACCAAGTTTAATTATTGTAACATTTCACGATATTGTGATTGAACCTTCTTTATTTTTATTAGTGATAGCAGCTATTCTTGCAGGTTTCTTGTTTGTATACATCGGTTTATTTGTTTTTAGAAACGAGCAAAAAAGCACAAGAGGTATGTTGCTGATGATGATACCTGGTTATAATGTAGGCTTATTTGCTTATCCACTGGTAGAAGGTATTTGGGGCGCAGAAGGGATCAAATATTTTGGTATGTTTGATGTAGGTAATGCATTTATCGTGTTTGGGTTAAGTTATTTGATGGGTAGCTTCTATGCTAGTGAGGAAACCAAGATTACATCAAAAGAAATTACGCTTAAATTAGTAAAATCGATTCCGTTAATGACATATATGATTGTGTTTCTGTTAAATATTGTACACGTGCCATTACCGAATGTATTAATTGATACAGCTTCTATTATTTCTGGTGCGAATATGCCGTTATCCCTTTTATTATTAGGTATTTATTTAAATTTTACTTTTCATAAAGAATATTTGCGCTTAGTTGGGAAGTTTATTTTCGCTCGATTTGGGGTTGGATTACTTATTGGAATTCCGCTCTTTCTCTGGTTGCCAGTTGATTTGATGTTTCGTTATACACTCTTGATTGCTTTAATATTACCAACTTCCATGTCTTTATTACCTTATGCTGTTGAATTTGGTTACGATAAAAAGTTTGTTGGAACGGTATCAAATATTACGATGTTACTTAGCTTCTTTTTGATCTGGATAATCATAAATTTATAGGTAATACAGAAGGAAAACAACAAAATCCACTATTCCTAATCAGGAACAGTGGATTTTGTTTTATTTATTTAAAAGTGCTTCAATTGCTTTTGCTACACCGTGTTCATTGTTACTTAATGTTGTGAAACCACATGCTTCTTTAACAGCTTTTTCAGCATTTCCCATTGCGACACTATGTCCAACAATCTTTAACATAGACAAATCGTTATAATTATCGCCAATTGCCATGGTATCTTTTAAAGCTATACCATTTTCAGCTGCAAATAACGACAATGCAATTCCCTTTTGTGCTTCTGGATGATTAAATTCTGCATTGTCAAAACCAGATGATGTAATAATGACGTTATCTTTGTCTGAGAATTGTTTTTTTACTTTTTTAAGTGTATCTACTTCTAGAGAAAAGGCAAGTGCTTTATAAACTTCAATGTTTTTATCTGCAATAAGCCCGTTGAAGTCATCCGTTGTTTTAAATTCTTCCTCTTGGAAGCGTAATGCTGCGCGCTCTTCAACTTCTTCACGTGAAACTTCAGGATGAGATGAAAGCATGATGTTAAGAAGAACTTCCATAAATTTTGCGCGGTCAGGAGAATAAATACCTTGATTTGTATATAATTCAAAATAGGCTTCTTTTTCCTGACAGTGTTGTACAATTTTTTTACTGATCAATTTAGAAAGTGGGATATTACGTAATCTTTCTCCTTTTTCTGAAAAAACATTTGCGCCATTCAAACAAATAATAGGACAAGTTATCCCCGCTGCTTGTAATGGCTTGTTTGCAGCTGAATAAGAACGTCCAGTTGCAACAACAACTTTTATTCCTGCTTGGATCGCTTTCTTTAATGCTGCTACGTTTTCGTTACTTATTTCTCCGTTTTCATTTAATAAAGTTCCATCTAAATCTGTAGCAATAAGTTTCATGTAATTACTCCCTTTTTTATGTAGGATGTCAGTAAACACCACGATCTCTCTATTATAAGAATACACAAGAAGTAGGTCACATGCAACGAATGCAGCCCTACTTCTACAATTCTTTACTATTCTTTTACATCAAGTATATTTTTAACCCAACGATCTTTTTTTTCTCTAAATTCACTTAGATACGTTTGACGTGCTTTAACTTTATTTTGTATTTGTACGACCATTTCTCTTTTATTCTTCATCCGACTTCACCTCCTTATCTAAAAAGGAAGACATCATATCAGTCATTGATTTTAATTTATCTTCATCCTGAAGCATATCTTTCATCATAGACATCGCTTGTTTAGATAAAGCAGGATCTTTTAACACATTGTTCATTAATTCAGGTGTATCACCACTTTCCAATAGTTTTTTCATTAAATTACTTAGGTTAGTATCAGTCATTTTTTTCACCACTCCTTTCGTTGTATCATGCATGAAAAATGCCTTTATTTTCTGGAAAAGTTGATTGAACCGTGCTCTATTTTCTGGTTGTCTACAGATAGTTAGAAGACTTTCTAATTTATCAATCGTTTCTGTTTGAAGGTTTTTTTGCTTCCAATCTATCCGAATTTGATCTAAAAAAGTTAAACCTTCTGATGGTTGATTTGTCATTGTTTCTTTTGTTCTGTTGGCTTTTATTTCTCGAAAACGCCCTGAAGCAGTGCGTTCGAAATATAGTATGTTATCTCTCAAATTTTACACCTACCTTTATTTTTTATAGTGTATAGATACGCAAACAGAAATAATTCGACCGTGTTATTGTCACGTAAAAAGGTTAAATAGAGTGAATACCTATAATCACTTTTAAAATATAGGAAAATAACCCTAGTAAAACAACCATTTTAAAAAAAAGTAGTAATTGATGTATAATTGTCCATTCATTTTTCTCTATCGAACATAGATTAACATTGTGAGGCCTCCACAAGTTATATAAATGATAGATAGGAGGGAATAGAATGGCTATTATAGCTGCTTTGGTATTATTGTTCTTTTGGTTCTTTATTTTCACACCAATTATTTTATTGGTTGCGGTATTGGCCGCTTTAGGTATTTAGTATAAAAAGCGCTAGTTTAACTACTAGCGCTTTTTATCTTATAAGGATATGTGTCCTAATATCACCTCCTTTTTAACAAATAGTACGTATCTATTTCTAGAAATCTATTACTAAATAAGGTATGATTAAAAAAGAATTTAGATGTGCAACTATGGGGAGGAAAATTTGTGAAACGAAAGAAATGGAAAGTAGAAATAATAGGAATAGCTATAGCAGGTAGTCTTTTATTAACGGGTTGTAATGAAAGCGATTCCAATACGAATGAAGTAAAAGATCTGGAGGAACCAGATTTTCAAAATGTGACGGTACATGACCCATCAGTTGTTAAAGATGATGAAACTTTCTATGTATTTGGATCACACTTAATGTCTGCTAAATCAGATGATTTAATAGACTGGGAGCAAGTTTCTAATGGTGTTCATGAAGATAATGTACTAATTCCTAACGCTGCTGAGGAAATGGAAGAAGCATTGACTTGGGCAGAAACGGACACATTTTGGGCCGCAGATGTCATTCAATTAGAAGATGGTAAATATTATATGTACTACAATGCTTGTAGAGGTGATTCACCCTTATCGGCAATGGGTATTGCCACATCTGATGATATAGAGGGGCCATATGAGGATCAAGGCGTTATTCTAAAATCTGGTATGACTGATGAGCCAAGTGAAGACGGCGATAATTATGACGGAACACAAGATCCAAATGTTGTTGATCCAGATGTTTTTTATGATAAGGATGGAAAGCTATGGATGGTTTATGGTTCGTATTCAGGCGGGATCTTTATTATGGAATTGGATACAACTACTGGAGAACCTTTACCTGATCAAGGTTACGGTAAAAAATTATTAGGTGGAAATCATAGTAGAATCGAAGCACCATTTATGCAATATAATGCTTATACCGGTTATTACTACTTATTTTTATCGTATGGTGGTTTAGATGCGATTGGTGGATATAATATGCGTGTAGCTCGATCTGAAAATCCAGATGGTCCATTTTTGGATGCAGAAGGAAAAGATATGATTGAAGCAAAAGGAGCAGATGGTAGTTTTTTTGATGATGAAGCAGTTGCACCATATGGCGCTAAGATAATGGGGAATTTTACATTTTCTGATGGAGATGGTTATGTATCACCTGGCCATAACTCTACTTATTATGAAGAAGAAACAGATGCGTACTTTCTTTACTTCCATACGCGTTTTCCAAATCGCGGCGAAGAACATGAACTACGCGTACACCAAATGTTCTTTAATGAAGACGGTTGGCCGGTTATTGCCCCTCACCGCTACGGTGGCGAAGAAATAGAGTCATATAGCGACGATCAAGTAACGGGCAGTTATGAATTTATTAATCATGGAAAAGATATATCGGAGTTTGCTAAATTAGCAGAACCCATAGAGTTAGAATCAAATGGTAAGATTAGTGGAGCTATTACAGGTGAATGGGAATTAGAAGGAAATCAGATAACAATTGATATCGATGGCACGAGTTACAAAGGCGTGTTCCTATCGCAATGGGATTCAAATTCATCTGAGCAAGAGATGGCATTTTCCGCAATGTCGGATGAAGGTGTAACAATTTGGGGTAGTCAATCAATAGAATAGGCAAAAGAAAAGTGATCTAGTAGAAAAGCTAGATCACTTTTTAGTCTTTCTAAAAAGTAGGGAAGTCTATATGATTTGGATTTTTGGAATAATACGTATAATATTATTTTCTGTTCTAATTTGGATAAAAAAAGTAGTTGTTATTTTATGTTAAAATGAATTAAAAATGTGATCGATTTCTATAGCATACTTTTTGATTGCTTAAATTTGGGAGATGGAAAGATGTTATTTTTTGATATTGATGCCACCTTACTGGACCATGAAAGAGCAGAGGAAAAAGGTTCAATTGAGTTCTTAAAAGAGAATAAGGAAGAATTAAAACTTAGCACAACTGAATTTGTGAAAAGATGGTACGAGCTATCTGATAAATACTACACAAAATTTTTATCAAAAGAACTGTCCTTTCAGGAACAACGTAGAATGAGAATGAAAGCGTTGTTTGGCAGTCACTTAAACAACGATCAAGCGGATAATAAATTCAATACGTATTTAAAGTTTTATAAATCGAATTGGAGAGCGTTTGATGATGTCATACCTTGTTTAGAAATTTTAAAGAAGCAGGGAAACCGACTTGGAGTAATAAGCAATGGTGATTATAAACAGCAAATTGAAAAATTAGAAAGTATAAATATAAGCAAATACTTTGACTGTGTTGTTACCTCAAGTGAAATTGGAGTAGCTAAACCTAATGCTACTATTTTTTTAAAAGCGTGTGATAAAGCAGATGTACCGATTCATGAAAGTTATTACATAGGCGACAGATTGAAAACGGATGCTATTGGTAGCAAGCATGCAGGGATGAAAGGAATATGGATAAATCGAAAAGATAAAACATCACATCCGGATGTCATTGTTATTCATAGTCTTAGTGAGTTGGCAGTGTTAAACAATTGACTTGTTTTATAGAATGAACATAAAGCTGTAACTAAAAATAAATTTTTTGACAAATTTCACCGTTAGCTCCCTTTCAAGCGACAAAATATGCTAAAGTAATTATAGTTGTGATGAGCGGAGACAGTTTAGGGGGTTGGTTATGAATAAGTTTCGGATTATTTTTATTGGACTATTATTAATTTTAATGATTGGTTTAATGGTGCCATTAGTATTAAGTGGTCAGCCAGGGCAGCAAGAAGCTAAAAATGACGCTGAAGAAGACAAGCAATTAAGTGAAAGTGAAAAGACAATAAAATTGGTACAAGATATAAATAGAGGAATTGTTCTTAAAGATACAATCGAGATTGAAGAGATAGAGGAAGAGGAATCTGAAGAATTAGAATTAGATGATACGATCGATGATGATTCTACAGAAATTGCAGCGGAATCAACAGTTTCATCACAAGATCAGAGTAATTATAGTAGTGGTAATAGCAGTAGTTCTGTAAAAAAATCGAAAAGTTCAGTGATACCTAAAGAAACTACTAGCACGATAGATGATGAAGATGAAAATGAAAAGAAAAAAGTCGCTAAAAACGAAGAAGAAAAAGAAGTTGTGGAAAAAGTGGAAAAAGAAACTGTAGACAAAAAAGAACAAGATAATGATCAAGAACAGGAACAGGAACCAGAACCAGAACCAGAACCTGAACCTGATAAAGGACAAGATGAGTTGGAGAATGAACTTGAAGAAGAACCAAAAGGATAAAAATACCTATATTTAAAGTATGGAGTGCATTTCTCCATACTTTTTTATTTGATCAATGCGTATGATTTTAATGTTACATAAATATAAGTTATAATCATATTATGTAACATAAGGGGGTGTGATAACATGAGGACTGTAGAACCTATAAAACAAATAGATCAGTTAGAAGAAATGAAACGAATACTACATAAACGTTCAACTCGTGACTATTGCCTGTTTTTACTAGGTATTAATACAGGTATGCGAATCCATGATTTGATTCATATTCGTGTCGATCAGTTGCGAAATCAATATGGCGAATTTTATTCTTACTTACAAACATCAAGTTATTTTGATCCACCTATTTATTGCACCGAATCACTCCGAACGATAATCAATCAAGTAATAGAAGAATCAGACCTTAATCGAGATGATTTTCTGTTCAAATCACGTAAGTCGTCAGCTCCAATAACACGTCAACAAGCATACCGTATCATCCATTTTGCCGCAAAAGAAGCTGGAATAGATGAACCAATTGGTATGCACACACTTCGAAAAACGTTTGGTTATCATGCTTATATTAATGGCATTGCAATCTCCCTAATTCAAAAACGTCTACAACATCAAACAACAACTGAAACAAGGCATTATATCGGAATTTCAACAGTAAATAGCGCTATAATAAAACTGAATATTAATTTATAGAGAGGAGAAAACACGCATGGTTAATGGGATTTTTCAAACAGACTCGCTTATTTTGTTATTTGCAACCTTATTTATCCTAGGTGTATTTACAACTAAATTATCTTCCCGATTTGGGGTGCCAGCTTTAGTTTTATTTATTATGATTGGGATGATAATAGGTAGTGATATATTAGGAATCATCTACTTTGATGACGCGCAAACTGCGCAAGTAATTGGTATATTCGCCTTAATTATTATCTTATTTGAGGGTGGTTTACAAACAAATTGGAGTGACTTAAAGCCAGTAATGAAACCAGCATTATCACTAGCAACTTTTGGTGTATTGCTTACTTCAGCAATTATCGCTGTGGCAGCAAAGTACATATTAGATATTGATTGGCTTCTTGCTATGTTATTTGGTGCAATCGTCGGATCAACTGATGCAGCAGCGGTTTTTGCGGTTTTAAAAGAACAGCCGATAAAGAAAAGAATCGGCACAACGCTTGAAGCAGAATCGGGTTCCAATGATCCAATGGCTGTTTTCTTAACTGTTGCGATAATTGAACTAATTACGAATCCGAATACAAATATATTCTGGTTGATTATGACATTCTTTTTGCAAATTGGACTTGGTCTATTACTTGGCATTTTATTTGGAAAAGTAGCAGTTATTGCGATAAATAAAATTAACCTTGATTCAAGTGGCTTATATCCGATCTTTGCAATTTCTTTTGCGCTATTAGCATATGGTATAACATCTGCTGTAAATGGAAGCGGCTTACTCGCTGTATATGTGTTAGCGATTGTTATGGGCAACGCTGAAATTGCGTATCGCTTTTCCGTATTCCGTTTTTCTGAAGGATTCGCATGGATGATGCAGATTGTAATGTTTGTAATTTTAGGCTTACTTGTCTTTCCGTCTGAATTATTCGAATGGGAGATTATACTCCAAGGTATAACGATATCGATTATCTTAATGCTTGTTGCACGTCCTATCGCAGTAGCAATCTCAACCATTTATATGCATTTCACAAGAAAAGAACTGATCTTCTTATCCTGGGCAGGTTTAAAAGGTGCAGTACCAATTGTTTTAGCAACTTTTCCGTTACTTGCAGGTGTTGAAGGTAGCCAGCAAATTTTCAATGTTGTATTTTTTATCGTATTAACGAGTTGTCTCATTCAAGGTACGACAATCGCTCCGTTGGCTCAAAAGTTAGGACTATTTGGACCAAAGAAAACAACGCCGATTCATACACTAGAGTTAATATCGTTAGGAAAAGCCAATGCTGAAATGATTGAATATGAAATAGAAGAAGACGCTGCTATTGTTGGTAAAACATTAAATGATATTCCGTTTCCAACAGATACACTGGTTAATGCAATTATTAGAGAGGAGCAATTGGTTACACCAACAGGTGACACAACGATTGCTGCAGGTGATTTTCTATATATGTTAACCTCTCGTAAAAGCAAAAAAGCCTTGCGGTTATTATTAAATAGTAAGAATAAAATGACTAGTGAAGTTGTTGGGAAATAAACATGGTGATTATGTGCCAACTCTACCAAAATGTTCTATACTAGAATTAGCTTAAAATTTGAGGCAAAGGACTGATGTCAATGGCGCGTATCACATGCGATTTTTTCTCGGAAACACTTATGTTAAATACATCAATGACAGTAATTCTACCAGAGCAAACGGCTAATCAAATAGGCATGCAGAACAATAAAAGACAGGAACAAAAGCATTCAACACTCTATTTATTACATGGTTTCAGTGATGATCATACAATTTGGACACGTCGTACTTCTATTGAACGATATGTAGTGGAATTAGGAATAGCGGTAGTGATGCCAAATGTTGATCATAGTTTTTATACGGACATGAAGTATGGAAAAAAATATTGGACATTTATATCTGAAGAATTGCCTCGGATAGCACGCTCCTTTTTCTCGCTATCTGATAAACGGGAAGATAATTTTATTGCTGGTTTGTCCATGGGTGGTTATGGAGCAATGAAATGGGCTTTAAATAAACCAGATCAATTTGCTGCTGTCGCAACACTATCTGGTGTGTTAGATATTGCTAGTCATACAGTAGTCAATCAACAAGAGCCTAATCAGCTGGATGCAACATTTTATAACGCTTATGGAGACCAAGATTTAAAGGGAACGATGCATGATGTTTTAGATTTAATCAAAAAGGTTGATGCCTCAGGTGGTGAGAAACCTAAAATTTATCATGCTTGTGGCACGGAGGATTTTCTATATAAAGAAAATGTACTATTTAAAGAAGTTTGCGATCAAACGGATTTAGACGTCGTTTCAACTTTTGATAGTGGTTCGCATGAGTGGAATTATTGGGATTATCATATTCAACGCGTTCTTAAATGGCTCCCACTAACATAACTCAATACATATAAACGTTTTATCAGCATGTCCAAATAGTGTTTATATGGGAGTGTCTAACTTTTTGGTTAGATGCTTTTTTGGATATAATAAACGAAGTAATTGCTTCCTTAGATAATTAAACTGGAGAAAGATGGGATACTATTTGAAACAAATTTATAGCGATTTAATTGAATTTCGAGGTTCTCATTATGAATTTGGTCTAGAACAAGCGAAAGAATTAAAAGATTCTTTATATATTAAAAATCGTTTAAAACAGTGGAAAACTAGGAAACCGCGTTTTACGATTGATGAAAAAGAAGCAGAAGATGCGATTAAATCGTTTGCACCTGCTATTTGGCAAGAACTAGATGGGATAGCTGATGGCTTAGATTGGCCAATGCAAAAAGTTTTGCATGAATTTGGCGGTTATCGTCTTGATTATGACCGTTCTGGTTGTTCTATTATGACAGGCGACCATTACCTTGTACGTAATTATGACTATCACCCGAAAACTTATGATGGGCGTTTTGTTTTGTTTCAGCCGTCAGATGAGGGTTATGCGACGATGGGGGCAAGCCAACGAATCACTGGTCGTTCTGATGGTATTAATGAAAAAGGTTTAGTAATGGGTTATAATTTCATGCATCGGAAAAAGCCTGGTGAAGGATTTATTTGTGGTATGATTGGACGCTTTATTTTAGAAACGTGTGCGACCGCCTTAGAAGCAGTCGCATTATTAAAAGAAATGCCACATCGTCATTCATTCAGCTATATTCTCTATGACAAAACCCGAAAAACATATGTTGTAGAAGCAACACCTCGTAATGTAGTTGTTAGAGAATCAACAATATGTACCAATCATTTTAAGACAATGGAAGAGGAAAATCGTCATTACTTGGTTGACTCAAAACGTAGAGAAACGATATTGGCAAAAGAAGCTGGTTCGGGATTAAGTGGAAAGCAAGCATTTCAGTTATTAAATGGTCGTGCGCGTGGCATTTTCTCAGATGAGTATCGTAATTGGGCAGGAACGATACATACAACTGCATATTTTCCAGACAATTTAATAGGTTGGATCGCACTTGGTGCTGATCAAGCTCCAACAGAAATTGATTTTGGTCAGTGGATAAAAGGAGAGGCATTAGCTACTAATCGTATCAAGGGAGTGGTCGATACGGATATCCCATTTGCTCATATGGATGAGGGAGCGCATTGGCAACATAAAAAATGAAAGAATAAGTATGCTAAAATAAATAAAAAGCAGAAAAGCTGGTGATGACGTTGACTAAGATTTTGGTTGTAGAAGATGAAAAAAAGCTAGCACGTGTTTTGCAATTAGAATTAGAATATGAAAACTATCAACCAACGATTGTATATGATGGAAGAGCTGCATTGGATAAATTACAGAACGAAACGTTTGATTTGATCTTATTAGATATTATGCTTCCAGAATTAAGCGGTCTAGAGGTTGTAAGACACTTACGAAAAAAGGATCCAACCACACCAGTTATATTGTTAACAGCAAGAGATGCGGTCCATGATAAAGTTAGTGGTCTTGATCTAGGGGCAAATGATTACATTACAAAACCATTTCAGATTGAAGAATTGTTAGCTAGAATGCGGGTGCAGTTGCGAAAAAAAATAGAAGTAAACCGTGACAATAAACTTATAATTGACAAGCTTGTAATAGATCGTACTACTCGAGAGGTATTTTATGACTCAAACGCTATAGAATTGACAAAAAGAGAATTTGACTTGCTTGATTATTTAGCAACAAATCATAACCAAGCACTAAGTAGAGAACAATTGCTAAACCATGTGTGGGGTTATGCGTATATTGGAGAAACAAATGTTGTCGATGTTTACATAAGATATTTACGTATAAAAATTGATAAAGCATTTAATCAATCCTTTATTCATACTGTTCGTGGAATCGGATATATGTTGAAGGAACCACAGTCATGACCTTGCAGAAAAAAATAACCTTCGTTGCGACGGTACTCCTGTTAATTTTCATGTTATTCATTCATGCAGCAGTTTATTTATTATTCCAACATACAGTTGTAAGTGCAGAACTAGACCGAATTGATAGTGAAGCTGCAGTTATCTTAGAAGCTCTAGCAGAGGGGAATGAACAAGTAGAGGCTTCCGAATTATTAAAGGCATACGTTCCAGCAAGTGGAATGATCCGTGTGATAAGTCAGGAAGGTGATGTCATCCAAACAGTAACGAAAGATACAAATTTAACAGACATAGCAACATCTTTTAAGTCTAATGAAGAGAAAAAAATAATTGAAATCGATAATGATTATACATACGCAGTTATATCTATACCATTTATTTGGCAAACGGGTGAAGTCGTAACGATAGAAGTAATTGAAACGATTGAATATGTTGAGCAAACAATGCAAACATTACGGATTGTTTTACTTGTGGCTTCACTACTGATGATCTTACCAGCATGGCTAGGTGGTTTATGGGTTAGTAAATTGGTCGTTAAACCAATTCGCGTTTTGATTGAATCAATGAAAAAGAATCAACAGGATGGTACGTGGGAAAAAATAACGCATCAAAAGAAATCAAAAGATGAATTGTATCAATTAGAGGAAGCATATAATGCAATGATTAATCGACTACAAGCAAATTTTGAACAACAAGAACAATTTATATCAAATGCTTCACATGAATTAAAAACACCACTAGCAGTAATTTCGAGCTATACACAGCTATTAGAAAGACAAAGGAAAAAGAGACCTGAATTAGTTGAAGAAGCAATAGAAGCAATACAATTTGAGATAAAAAGAATGACAGCATTAACGAATCAAATGCTGTCATTAGCCTCAATAGATCAAGCTATTAAGCTTACGCTACAACCAACTAATATCATTTCTCTTTGTAAAGAAACAATAAAGACGTTTCGTGTTTCATTTAATCGGGAGATAAAGCTAACGATGGATGAACAGAACGTACTTGTATACTGTGATAAAGAAAAAATCAATCAAGTACTATATATACTGCTTGATAATGCTCAAAAGTATAGTAATGGACCGATAGCTGTCATCCTTAAAAAGGAGAAAAATAAAATTGTTATTTCTGTGAAAAATAAAGGCCAAGCAATTCCACAAGAATCACTAATTAAAATATTTGATCGCTTTTACCGCTTGGATAAAGCGCGAAACAGTGAAACTGGCGGAACAGGACTAGGGTTATCTATAGCAAAAATGATTATTCAAGCACATGATGGTGAAATTTATGCAGAAAGTGAGCAAGATAAAGGGACAACTATTATTTTTACGTTGCCATTTAAATAGAACTTTCTCATCAAATTCTAATCTTTCTTTAAAGATTCTCTAATCTTAATTTTGTATACTTAAGATATTCAGTTAAGAGGAGGAAGTAATTATGAAAAAAGTTAAGGGAACAAAAAAACAGTGGTTATCCATTTTAAGTATTGGCTTAATTGTGATAATCGGGTTAGTTGTTTACCAAGTTAATGTCACAAGTGCGGATGCGAAGCTATCAATGGAACAAGCTGAAAATAAAGCAACTACACAGTATCCTGGAGAAGTAGTCTCCATTGAGTTAGATGATGATGGAATCAGTAAGAAGTATGAAATTGAAATTAAAGGAACAGGAAAATATTATGATTTAGAGTTGGATGCTGATACTGGAGAAGTATTAGAGTTAAAGGAAAAAACTGTTTCAAATGCAACAACTGGTAACGAAGGAGATAAAGTCAACCAATCATCATCCGAAGATCAAACAGAAACTAGAAGTAATGATGCTGAAGCTGATGATGAAGAAACAGAAAATAACCAAACATCGAATGTGATTATTTCTACAACAGAAGCTCGAGAAATTGCAACTAGTGAAGCGGAAGGTACAATTGTCGATTTAGAACTAGATGAAGATGATGGTTACACAGTATATGAGATCGAAATGCACAGCGCCACCCAAGAGATTGATATCGAAATTGATGCATATACAGGTGAAGTACTTGTAATTTCGATGGAGGCTCTCGATGACTAAAGTAAGACACAAAAAAACGAACCAGATTAATCTGGTTCGTTTTTTATTTAATAGCTGTTATTAGTTTTTTTCAACGTTAGCAGCTTGTGGTCCACGGTTGCCTTCTTCGATGTCGAATGTTACAGTTTGACCCTCTTCAAGTGTCTTAAAGCCTTCGCCTTGAATTGCAGAGAAGTGAACGAATACATCGTCTTGTCCTTCTACTTCAATAAATCCAAAACCTTTGTCTGCGTTAAACCATTTTACTGTTCCTTGTGCCATATTACTTTTCCTCCTAGTGTGGATCGTCCACACAATGTATTACTATTCTTGCTCATGCATCAAAACGAAAACTTTCACGTTGCTAGTTACTTGAAGTGTTTTGTCGAACAAAATAGCTAAGTTCATTATAACAAGTGATTTTCCAAAAAGCAACGTTTTGCCAAAAAAAATTAAAAGGGAATTTTCAAAATACAAAGAAATTAATCTTAAATTGGCTATAATACTTGATAGATGGGATGATTGTATGTAGTATAGATAAAGGAGTTTTTTATTAATAAGGATTAAAAGAGGGGTAACTATGAGCGACAAATATTCCATTTATGGATTGACACAAGATAAGCTTACAGACTGGTTAATGGACCATGGTCAAAAAAAGTTTCGTGCAACACAAGTTTGGGATTGGTTGTATAAAAAGCGTGTAACAACGTTTGAAGCTATGACAAATCTAAATGAAGAATGTATTGCTTTATTAAAAGCTAATTTTTATATAGAATCTTTGACAGAAGATTTAAAACTTGAATCAAAAGATGGAACAATCAAATTTTTATTTAAACTGGGAGATGGTAATTTAATTGAAACGGTATTAATGCGCTTTTCCTATGGTTTATCTGTTTGTGTAACAACACAAGTAGGCTGTAATATTGGCTGTACATTTTGCGCAAGTGGTTTACTAACGAAAAACCGTGATCTCTCAGGTGGGGAGATAGTTGAACAAATTATGAAAGTGCAACATCATTTAGATGAATTAAATAATGGTGATCGTGTTAGCCATATTGTTATTATGGGAATTGGCGAACCGTTTGATAATTACGCTAACACAATGGATTTCTTACGTGTTGTGAATGACCAACAGGGTCTATCAATTGGTGCGAGACACATTACTTTATCTACAAGTGGTTTAGCACATAAGATTCGTGACTTTGCGAATGAGAATTTCCAAGTCAACTTAGCTGTTTCCTTACACGCTCCTAATGATGAATTGCGTACACGTATTATGAAAATTAACAAAGCATTCCCACTTGCTAAGTTAATGGATGCAGTTGATTATTATTTGGAGAAAACGAATCGACGGATTACGTTTGAATATATTTTACTGAAAGATGTAAATGATCATCAAGAAGAAGCTGTCCAATTAGCAAAACTCTTGAAAAATAAACGTCATCTATCCTATGTGAATTTGATTCCGTATAACCCTGTTGAGGATAACCAATATGACCGTAGTGAAAAGGATGCGATTGTCTCCTTTTATGAAACACTATTAAATGCTGGAATCAATTGTGGTGTACGTGTTGAACAAGGTTCCGATATTGATGCAGCATGTGGACAATTACGTAGTAAGCAAATGAAAAAGGCTAATTAACTCAAAACCACACGTCTTATTATAAGACGTGTGGTTTTTAAATCATAATGCTTTATTCCGATTAAACAAGTGTGTATAATAAGTTTAAAGGGGATGAAGAGATGACTATTCCAAAACCATTAGTCCAATTAAACCAATCTTTCATTGTTATTACCGTAGTAATCGCATTACTCTTTGCAAAGCCAATTCTATTTATACCATTTATAATAGGTGTATATACGTTATCAACTAAGAAAAATCCAATCATTCTATTAGGTAAAAGGTTTTTAAAAAAACCAATAAACAGTTATCAAAAAGAAGATAAGGATCAACAACTGTTTAATCAATGGATCGCAACAATTTGTTTAGGGTTATCGCTATTATTTTTTGCTCTTAATTTAAATGTTTTAGGCTATATCTTTAGTGTTATGGTTGTATTAGCCGCAGGGATTGCTTTAATGGGTTACTGCATTGGTTGTACGATTCGCTACCGCTATATGATGTGGAAATATAACCGTACAAAAAAACAGTCTGCATAATTGACACAACATTGAACAATATCCAAGTTTAATCAGAAGAGACCAAATCAAAAGTGATTTGATCTCTTCTTTCACATGTTTTTCCCAAAGCAGTACAATTTTTATTGGTCGGTTTTAAATTGGATAAATGTATTTCTACGTATAAGCGGATAAACTTCCCAGCCTGCTATCGTATTAATAATGCTAATATTTCGATCGACAGCTAAACCTAAATTAGTCGCGCCGGTACCATGTGAATGCTCTAAATTTGTTAAGACAAAGAAGCGAGCAGGGTGCTCATCTTCATTAAATACGAGTTGATAATCCCTTGTTACTTGGTAATTTAAGTCATCTTCCCAAATGATTTTATCTTTGTATTGTTTGAAGAACCAGTCTGGTATATCGGGTTTGTAACCTGTAGCAAGTATAATTTTATCACTTGTATGTGGAAATTGTTTATCCTCTTGCCATTGGTGACACTGCAATTGATAGTTTTTCTCTTTTGGTTTGATACCTTTTACTTCCGTAGACGGCTGAATTGTAACGTTTGGATTTTCTCCTCCGACCGATTGGTGATAGAGTAGCTCATAAATTTTATGTAAGGTAGTTTGGTCAATACCCTTACGGAGCTGACTAAGTTCTTCTAATACTTTCAATCTTTCTTTATAAGATAGGGCGTGAAAATAATCAACATAGTCAGGGGTGAATACTTCCTGTCCTATTTTAGATTCGTCTAATTGAAACAAACCAGTAGAGCGAGTGAGCCACGAGAGATGATAGTGATGAAATTTTTGTTCATGAAGCAAATCATAAAAAACTTCTGCAGCGCTTTGACCTGAACCGATAATCGTAATTGATTTTGCTTTTTGGGTTTCTGTTTTATGGTTTAAATAATGATTCGTATGAAATACATCTTCTGAAGGCAAGTTTTCCATGCCGTCAAGTTCAAGTGGTTTACTTCCAGTACCTAACACAACATGTTTCGCTTGATAGCACTTCACTTGCTCCTCATCCCAATGCTTCACTTTAACAACATAATGTGTGTGATGATCGATTACATCAACCACTTCAGAATGAAAAAAACAATTCGGTAATTGCTCAGCTACCCATCGCCCATATGCATCATACTCTTTCCTAGGTATATCGAGTTTTCGAAAAAAGTAAAAGGGATAGAGTCGATTTTGTGTGTGCAAGTAATTTATATATGTATACTGGCTTCTAGGATTAGCGAATGTTACCAGATCAGCAAGAAACGAAACTTGTAAGTCTGTGCCATCGATGAGCATACCAGGGTGCCAATGAAATACTTGGGTTTGATCAAAAAACACCGCATTTAATTCTGTTTGTTCATCTATTAATGCTGCTAAGCCTAAATTATAGGGACCGATACCAATGCCAATAAAATCATAGGTAGTTGTTTTCATCTGGAAAACCTTCTTTCATTCATAAGTATAGTGTTGTATACCCAAAAGGTAATACTCTCAATCTAAATGAATTATAATAACGCAACTTGCTCATTACTTTAAGTTTGAATGTTTCGTGCACACGTTTGCTTTATTTTAATATATATAAAGCATTAAATGATGGGATATTGTGATAAATGAGTAGATTCAATCATATCAATAGATGAAAGCATATGGTAATAAAAACCTGCATTAAAATAATGTAAGCGGTTAATTTGTTTTAAAAAAGTGGTTGCTTTATAAAAAAGCATATGGTATTGTTTGTTTATACAAGTTAATGCAAACGATTGCTTAAATTCGAAAATGAAGTAATTAGCAAACCACTACATTAATTTGTAAAACATTTTCTTTATTATATAGAAAAGGGGAGATTTACAATGAAGAACAAAAAATTTCTATTTTTATCTTTTGCTTTAGTTTTAAGCTTATTGCTAGCAGCTTGCGGATCTGACGACAGTAGTTCAGAAGATAGTGACACAGCAGAAGGAGATAAAGTAAGTATTGAGATATTCCAAGGGAAAGTAGAGTTTAAAGATCAATTTGAAGAATTAGTTGCTACGTATGAAGAAGAAAACCCAAATGTTTCAATTACAGTTGAAACTGTAGGTGGAGGAACTGATTATGCTCCAGTACTAAAATCAGCATTTTCTTCTGGTGATGCGCCAGATATTTTTAATGTAACTGGGCCACAAGATGTAATCGATTACAAGGAATACTTAACAGATCTTTCTGACACAGCAGCAGCTCAAGCAGCTCTAGAAGGTACATTGACAGCAGTTACAGATGGTGATCAAATTCTTGGTCTGCCATTTAATCAGGAAGGTTATGGTTTAGTTTATAATAAACGTATTTTTGAAGAAGCTGGTATTAATGCAGAAGAAATATTAACTTTTGAAGATTTAGAAGAAGCAGTGAAAACAATAGATAGTATGAAAGAAGAATTAGATTTAGAAGGTGTATTTGCATTACCTGGTAAAGAAGCATGGGTTATGGGTGACCATTTAGCAAATGCATTCTTAGCACCTGAATTCAATCACGATATTATGGAAGCGTTTAATGCAGAAACAGTAACATTTGAAAGAGGAGACGAGATGAAACGTTTTCTTGATTTGCAAGCAGAATATTCAGTTGGACCTGTGCTTAGTCTTGATTATTCACAACAAGTCGAAGAGAACTTTTCACTTGAGCGTGTAGCAATCATTCAACAAGGTAACTGGGTTTATCCTTCTGTTCAACAAATGGATGAAGAGTTAGCTCAGAATATTGGTATGTTACCAATTCCAGTTGAGGGATTAGAAGGACGTCTTCCAGTTGGTGTACCAAATAACTGGGCAGTAAATAATGAAGGAACAGATGCAGAAATTCAAGCATCAAAAGATTTCTTAGATTGGATGTATACATCTGAAGAAGGTAAGAGATCCGTAATAGAAGACTTTAAGTTCATTCCTGCTTATGAAGGTTATGATACTGACCTAATCACTGATCCACTATCAAAAGATGTCTATACGTATTCTGAAGCAGGTAATACAATTGGATGGATCTTCGGTGGATACCCAAGTAACCCATGGGGAACAGACGTAATGGGGTCAAACATGCAACGCTATTTAGCTGATGACATGACATGGGAAGAAGTAATTGAAGATTCAATTGCGAAATGGGAAGAAAAGAGATAAGTAACTAACATATAGAATCAAGCGATGTTTACGCATCGCTTGATATTTTCATAAATGGAGGGGATCAAGGTGCGGAATCGTGATCTAGCTTTTTGGTTATTTTTAACGCCTGTTTTATTAGGTTTAGGATTAGTTGTAATTGTCCCATTACTATACGGTACGATATATTCCTTTACAGATTGGAATGGCTTAACAGCAAATAAGTTTATCGGATTTGAACATTATATTAATTTGTTTCAAGATAAGGGTTTTTTAAACTCGATTTGGTTCACGATAAAATTTTCGGTAGTAACGATATTTTTGCTTAATTTCTTTGGTATGGGCTTAGCGTTACTTGTGACAAGAAAATTAAAATCAGCTAACTTTTTACGGACCATCTTTTTCATGCCTAACTTAATTGGTGGTTTAATTTTAGGGTTTATCTGGCAGTTTATTTTCGTTAGTGTATTTGATGATGCAGGTCAATTACTAGGAATTGAAAGTTTACAAGGTTGGTTATCAACAACTGGTACTGGTTTTTGGGGCTTAGTTATCTTAACAGTATGGCAAATGTCCGGTTATATCATGATCATTTATATTGCGTATTTACAAAACATTCCAAACGAATTAATAGAATCATCCAAAATTGATGGTGCTAATAGTTTCCAACGTTTTCGAAGTATTATATTTCCGTTAGTCGCGCCAGCTTTTACAGTTAGTATGTTTTTAACGTTATCAACATCGTTTAAAATGTATGATCAAAACTTATCATTAACGGGTGGTGGCCCTTTTGAATCAACGCAAATGGTGGCAATGAATATTGTTAGAACGGCATTTGGTGCTAATGAAATGGCTTATGGACAGGCTAAAGCAGTGATATTTTTCATTATCGTAGCAGTAATATCATTAACGCAAGTATACTACAACAAGAAACGGGAGGTTGACATGTAATGAAGGATAAGAGAAAAAAATATCTTGGAGAAATATTAGCCGTATTACTTGGTTTAATCTGGATTTCCCCGTTCTATTTAATGCTAGTTAATGCATTTAAATCAAAAAGAGAAATTTTTACTGATGTTTTAGGTTTACCAGAAGGTCTAGAAACAACGAACTTTGTTGAGGCATTTATTGATTTAGACTTTATCAACTCTTTGCTGAATTCACTAATTGTTACAGGTGTAAGTATTACCATTATTGTATTTTTCTCTTCTATGGCGGGCTACGCGCTAGCGCGAAATAAAAGTAAGTTAAGTGCACTTATTTTAATGCTGTTCGTTGGTGCAATGTTAATCCCATTCCAGTCTGTTATGATACCATTAGTGGCATTATTCGGTAAAGTTGAATTACTAAATCGTTATGGTCTTATTTTCATGTATTTAGGTTTTGGATCAAGTTTATCCATTTTCTTATACCATGGAGCGATGACTGGAATTTCACGCTCACTTGATGAGGCAGCGATTATCGATGGTGCAAATAAATTTCAAACATTCCGTTACATTATCTTTCCATTATTAAAACCAATCTCGATGACAGTTGGGATTTTAAATGTAATATGGATCTGGAATGACTATCTATTACCATCTCTTGTATTAAGTGATAGTAATGCGACGATACCACTAAAAATGTTTTATTTCTTTGGGCAGTATACGAAACAATGGCATTTAGCATTAGCTGGTTTAACGATAGCAATTATCCCAGTAGTCATTGGTTATTTCTTTGCTCAGAAACAAATTATTGCAGGAGTAGCTGAAGGTGCTGTAAAATAATAGTATTAACTAATTGAATTTAGTAGCATAAAGTAGGTGGAGAGATGGCAGTTACAATAAAAGATGTAGCTAAAGAGGCAAATGTAGCAACATCAACGGTTTCACGTGTTATTTCAGATAGTCCCAATATTAGTGATAAAACAAAACGAAAAGTACGTAAAGTAATGGAAGAAATGGGTTATTATATTAACTTGAATGCTCGAGTCTTAGTACAACAGTCGACACAAACTATTGGAATTGTAATGAAAAACTCAACGATTGAGTCCCTACATGATCCGTTTTTTCCAGTAGTATTACAAGGAATTAGTTCTTATGCAAACAAGCAAGACTTTAATATTAGTATTACTACTGGCGATACTGAAGAAGCGATTTTTCACGATGTAGAGAAGATGGTACAGGGTAAACGTGTTGATGGTATGGTAGTCACATATTCTAAAGCGAATGACAAGGTTGTTCCCTATTTATTAAAACGTGGTATTCCCTTTGTAGTAGTAGGTAAGCCGGTTGTACACACAAACGAAATCATGTACGTCAATAATGATAATGTGCAAGCAGCAAAAGATGCAACAGAATACCTAATCAAATTAGGACATGAGAAGATTGCATTTATTGGTGGAGATAATGAATTTGAAGTGGCAATTTCAAGATTAAGTGGTTATCGAGAAGCAATGAAATCACATATAGATTTGTTGAATGAAGCTTATATTAAAGAGGCACCAAGTTTGGATTCGATAGAAATAATTATGTCTGAATTATTAGCGTTACCGGATAGACCAACTGCTATTATAGGAACAGATGATTTAGCTTCCTTGCACATTATGTCTGTATTACGAAAAATGAATGTCCGAGTTCCAGAAGACATTAGTTTGATCAGTTTTAATAATACCATGATTGCACATTTAGCAAATCCTAGCTTAACTTCGGTTGATACGAATGTTTTTCAGCTTGGTTATGAAGCTGCACGTTGTCTGATAGAGGAGATAAAGGAACCATCAACATATGCTAAAAGTATCATTATACCAACTAAGATAGAGATAAGAGATTCCACGACTACTATATAAAATGAAGCGATTTTTTTTAATGGATTAAGCAAACGTTTGCCTATTATTTGCATAAAAATTGCTATGTAACGAAGAACAATTTTAGATAATTAAAGGAGTAGAGATGTAATGAATACAATGATGAGCGGACTTTTCAGAATGACAGAATGGATAATGCGATTTTCCGTTGTAAATCTATTGTGGCTAGCCTTTAATTTACCAATTGTTTTGTTACTAGTAAGTGCAATCTATGCAGAAGGAGTTTCGCCAGTTTTTGCTTTTATTCCAATCATAATTCTTGCACCATTTCTGTTCTTTCCCGCAACAACAGCGATGTTTGCAATGGTAAGGGATTGGATTATGGAAAAGGAGCAGAAGTTTCTAATTTTTAGTTATTGGAAATATTACCGAGCGAACTATAAAAATAGCTTAATTAGTGGTTTAGTATTAACGTTGGTTTGGACAGTATTAGTAGTTGATTTTTACTTCTTCCAGCAAGAAAATGTTATTTTATTTTTCACATTTATCCTATTTGGAATTGTGTTATATGTTTACACACTTGTATTTTTCTCTGTACTTGTACACTATGACATTAAATTAAGAGCGGTGTTTAAAAATTCACTTTCACTAACATTAGGCAGTCCAATTCTTTTTATAGCGGTACTAGTTACTAGTTTAATTATTTTATATGTGAGTATAAATGGCATGCTGTTTTTACTAGTATTCTTTACTGGTAGTTTAATTGCTTTTATTTCATTCGCAGCATTTTACCGTCTATATATCAAATTAACTAACTAACGTAACTCTATCACCAAAAAACAGAAATGATTCAATCAATAGCTTTACAGTTAAAGAAAGTATATAACGAGAGATAAAAGATATGAGGGGGACCGATCATGATTAAAAAGTGGTGGAAAGAAGCAGTAGCCTATCAGGTTTATCCGAGGAGCTTCAAGGATTCAAATGGTGATGGTATTGGAGATATTCAAGGTGCCATTCAAAAGCTTGATTATTTAAAAAATCTAGGGATTGATGTAATTTGGATGAGTCCAATTTATCAATCGCCAAATGATGATAACGGTTACGATATAAGTGATTATCAGGATATTATGGATGAGTTCGGAACAATGGAGGACTTTGATCAATTATTAGAAGAGGCACATAAACGTGGGATGAAAATAATTATGGACTTAGTCATAAATCATACGTCTGATGAACATCCGTGGTTTATTGAATCACGTTCTTCTAAAAATAATGCTTATCGTGATTATTATATCTGGAAAAAAGGTGAGAAGGGAAATGAACCAAATAATTGGGAATCGATTTTTAATGGATCTGCCTGGGAATACGATGAAAAAACAAACGAATACTTCCTGCATGTATTCTCTCGAAAACAGCCAGATTTAAATTGGGAAAATCCAACGGTAAGACAGGAATTATACAAGATGGTTAACTGGTGGCTTGATAAAGGGATAGATGGTTTCAGAGTCGATGCTATTTCTCATATCAAAAAAGTTGAAGGGTATCCAGATATGCCTAACCCAGATAAAACGAAATATGTTCCGTCATTTAAAGGTCATATGAACCGTCCAGGTATTGATACATTTCTTAGTGAATTCGCAGAAAAAACCCTGCATCGTTATGACGTCATGACAGTCGGGGAAGCCAATGGCGTGAAAGTAGAAGATGCTGATCAATGGGTTGGTGAAGATAAAGGCTACTTCAACATGATTTTTCAATTTGAACATTTAGATTTATGGGGTAAAGGTGCATCAAATGGCTTGGATATTCATGCTTTAAAAGAAACGCTAACCAAATGGCAAAAAGGTCTTGATGGCGTTGGCTGGAATGCGCTATTTTTAGAAAACCATGATCAGCCAAGATCAGTCTCCACATGGGGAAATGATACGAATTTGCGTCAAACTTCAGCAAAGGCTTTGGCAACTCTATATTTCCTCATGCAAGGCACGCCGTTTATCTATCAAGGACAAGAAATAGGCATGACAAATGTTCAGTTTGATTCGATTGATGATTATAACGATGTAGCAATAAAGAATCTCTATAAAAAGGAACGAAAAGAAGGAAAATCGCATCAAGAAGTAATGGAAGTCATTTGGAAGAGTGGTCGTGATAATTCACGTACACCGATGCAATGGTCTAGTGAGGATAATGCTGGTTTCACAACAAGGAAGCCATGGCTTAATGTTAATCCGAATTATCCAGACATAAATGTCGAACAAAATCTAGCAGATCCAAACTCAATCTATCATTATTATAAGAAATTGATTTCACTACGCCGATCTAGTGAGACGTTAGTGTATGGTAGCTATGATTTAGTAGCAAAAGAGCACGATCACGTTTATGCATATACTAGAAAACAAGATAATGATACGGTACTGATTGTTGTAAATTTATTTGAAATAGAAACAACAATCACATTACCAGATGAATTTAAAAATAAACAACGATCATTACTGCTTCACAACTATAAGGTAAAGGAAAGTAATGCTAATATTTTATCGTTACGACCTTATGAAGCAAGAGTATATCACTTAAATTAAACAGTAAAAGGATCTATCCAGAGTAGGATAGATCCTTTTACTGATTTAGCTAATCTAATTGCTTTATTTAACAGCACCATCTGCAATCCCTTTAATAATATATTTTTGTAAAAACATATATAAGATAATTATCGGAATAATCGCTAACACTAATGCAGCTAATGCTAAATGCCATTGTGTCGAATATTCACCAAAGAAATAAAAAGTTTTTAAAGGAATCGTGTACATACCTTCTTTGTTTATTACTAATGAAGGCAAGAGATAATCATTCCAAAACCAGATTGCATTTAATACGATGACCGTAACAGTTGTAGGACGTAACATTGGTAGTATTATATAGCGATATACTTGAAATCGATTACATCCATCAATAATAGCTGCTTCATCAAGCGATGTAGGTATACCTCTCAGTGCCCCGAAGAAGAGGAAAACGGCTAAACTTGACCCCAATCCCAAATACATAATAGAGATTCCAAAACGATTTAACATATCAAATGAACCGAAAATGGATACTAAAGGGATCATAATTGCTTGGAAAGGCACTAACATCAGTATAGCAAAGAAAAAGTATATAACGGTACTCGTTTTCGTTTTCCTTCTTGATAGTGCATATGCTGCCATTGAAGCAAAAACAACGATTAACAATATACTAAAACCAGTGATAAACACAGAGTTTAAAAAGCTTCTTACAAAATCAAGTTGCATAAAAGCTTCTGGATAATTTGCTACTGTTCCGTCTTTAGGTAATCCTAACGTATTCGTGAAGATTTCTCCTTTTGATTTAAAAGAGTTTACGATTACTAAATAAAATGGGTAAATCCAAATTACGGAAGTTATAAAGCCTAGAAATAAGTAGATATATACTGATAGCTTCTGCTGTTTCATTACAAATCGACCTCTCTTTTACGTGTAATATAAATTTGTAAAACAGATATTATTGTAATAATGATCAAAAAGATAACAGCTTTAGCTTGGGCATAACCCATTTCCTGAATTTTAAAAGCTGTATTATAAATGTTCATTGTCGCCATTTCAGTCGAGCTAAAGGGACCACCAGCAGTTAATGCCATATTTTGATCGTACACTTTAAAGGCATTTGAAAGTGTCAAGAACATACTAATCGTGAAAGCCGGCGCAACTAAAGGAAATTTAATCTTCCAAAATTTTTGCCAAGCATTTGCACCATCGATCGTCGAAGCTTCTAATAATTCTTCTGGTACGTTATTCAAAAATGAGATATAAATGACCATTATATAGCCACTCATTTGCCATGTAAATAAGATAACTAAACCCCAAAAACCAGTATTTGTATCAGATAACCAGCCATTAAATACATCAATCCCTGTAATATCTGCTATACTTTCAAAAGCCTTTAAAAAGATAAACTGCCAGATAAAACCTAAAATGATACCACCAATTAAATTTGGCATAAAGTAAATGGTCCGAAATAAGGTACTGGTTAGTTTTCCAAACTTTTGCGTGACTAATAATGCAAAACCAAGTCCAAGTGCATTAATTCCGATTACTGATGCTATAGAAAAACCTGCTGTAAAGAGCATACTATCCCAAAATTGGTTATCATTTATTAATCTTGTATAGTTGTCTAATCCAATGAAGGCAGCAACTTGAAAACCGTTATATTCTGTAAAAGAGTAGTAGATACCTTGAATAAACGGGATGATAATTACAATTGTAATTGCTACTAAACAAGGAATTAAAAACATCCAATAAGAACTTTTTTTGAAAGTCACGTATATCCTACCTTTCTATTTAAACTGTAGAGTCGAAAATATTCGTTCGACTCTACAGTTTTGTTTATCTCATCTTAGAATAGTTTTCTTTTGTTACTTCTTCAAAGTCCTCCCATGTGATATCACCATTTAGATATCTTTGGAAATCTGGGAATAGAGCTGTCGAGAAGAATCCATCTGGATATTGGTTATTTGCCCAAATTCCAGTTTCCCCGTTCATTAACATTTCATAAATCGTTTTAGAGACATCGTCTGCTATTGCGTCAGTATCATAGCCTTCATGTGCAGGTATATATTTAAAATCACTTATAATTTTTTCTTTACCATAATCAGATGTGTACATCCAATCCATAAATTTTTTGGATTCTTCAACAGATGCTTCTTCTTTGTCGCCGTTTATTCCCCAGAACCAAGAAGGACCAGCAATAATTTTACCTTCAGAATCATCCTCTACATACATTGGTAAGATACCAAGCTTTTCACTTGCGAAGCTCTCATCTAGACTGTCTAGGGAAGGGATGATCCAGTTACCTTGGTGTATAATTGCAACTTGGCCACCAGCAAACATTTCTTCCACGGACGTACTATAATCGAGCGATAATATTGGCTGTGCGTTGTATTGATTGAATAAGTCAGTATATTCCTGCATTCTACTGCCATACTCTAATTCTAATTCTTCAGATGCATAAGCGTCTATTACACTATTATTGAATTCAGGTGAGGTAAAATGACTTGAAAATTGACTTACAACCCAATCTTCTTTTCCACTAAAAGCGAATACGGACTCTAAACCAAGTTCTTCTTTTTGACTATCGATTGTCTCCACAGCCTCGACAAAGTCTTGATATGAACCTATGCTCTCTGGATCTATACCAGCTTGATTAAATATGTCTTTATTAATCATCCAACTATAACCTTCTATATTTAACGGTATTCCATAAGGCGTACCATCTAGCGTTGCACCCTCTAATGTACCGTCGATTGCAGTCTTAGCGGATTCCATTTCAGATACATCGATTAAGTAATCTTGATACTTTGCGGCATCAGACAATCCACCTAGTAAAAAGATATTAGGTTCATCATTTGAAGAGAATTTTGCTTGTAATGCTGATGTTGCATCTTGTCCACCGCCAACGGTCGTTAAGTTAATTTTTACATCAGGATTCTCTTCTTCATATTTTGCAATCATACCCTCTAGTTGATCTTTTGTTTCTACTTTAATATTAAAAATAGATAATTCTACCTGATCACCATTAGTGCCCTCACCGCCTGATGAACAAGCAGCACCTATTAGTAAAAAAACTGTTAATATGAAAAATAATCCTATTAATCTTCTTCTCATAGTAAAACCCTCCTAAAAGTAATTGCTTTTTAAATGTTAAATGGCTGTATAAAACTGTTTCTACATGAATAAGAATGAAAACTTGACCTACAATTTAAATCAATTCTGCACATGTAAGGAAATTCATCACCACCTCAATATATTAAAAGAAATAACCTTTCATACGTAAGCTAAAAAAGATTTACAATACAATGTCTAATTTATGTGAACCTTGAAGGTTAATCTTCACTTCACCTGAGTCTGTTTCTAACTGTCCACTTGAAATGGTGCTAACGGTGTTATACCCTTTAAGCAGAATGGAATAAGGAGATGCTGTCATATACGTCTCAATACCGATATGGTTACCATTTTTAATAGCTGTGATATGCCCAACATTCTTACCATCGAGCGTAGTTACAGAAGTTTCTGCTAGTACGTTATCTTGTAGTTGATAAATTGCAAAAGTAACATTTTCAGCAAATTCATAATCTGGTCGATCATGATTCTCTCCTAATGCTAAGATCGTATTTTCTTTAACGAATATAGGCATATCAAGGTAGGTACACTTTTCGCTTTTCCATGATCCACCTTTTACTACGTTCCCAGTTAATAAATGTGTCCAGTTTCCATTAGGTAAATAATACGTACCGACACCTTCTTCATTAAAGATAGGTGCGACTAATAGTGCATTACCAAACATATATTGTCGATCAAGTACATGTGTATTTGGATCTTCTGGAAAATCTAACAACATAGGCCGCATTACTGGTACACCTGTTAGGTGATTGTCAACGGATGTACGATAAATGTAAGGCATAAGTCTATTTTTTAATTTAGCAAAGTGTTTGGTTACCGCAACAGCTTCTTCATCATAAAGCCACGGGACACGATAAGAGGAGCTACCATGTAAACGACTGTGACTGGATAAAAGGCCAAATGCTGTCCACCGTTTAAATAAATCTGGACTTGCGGTATTTTCAAATCCACCAATGTCGTGACTCCAATAACCGAAACCAGATAGTGCTAGGGATAAACCTCCACGTAGACTTTCTGCCATTGATTCATATGTTGCATCACAATCACCACCCCAGTGTACAGGGAATTTTTGGCTTCCGACAGTAGCAGATCTTGCAAAAACAACTGCTTCTTGTTCGCCTTTTTCTTTCTTTAATAAATCAAATACTACTTCGTTATATTTATAGGAATAATAATTGTGCATCCGATCTGGATCAGAACCATCAAAATAAGCAACGTCCGTCGGTATTCTTTCACCAAAATCAGTTTTGAAGCAATCTACTCCCATATCTAACAGCTCTTTTAGTTTTGACTGATACCATCTACAAGCAGCAGGGTTTGTGAAATCAACAATTCCCATTCCAGCCTGCCATAAATCCCATTGCCATACATCGTCATTTTCCCTTTTGATTAGGTAACCTTGGTCTGCTGCTTCATCAAACAGTATCGATTTTTCTGCAATGTACGGATTAATCCATACGCAAATCTTTAACCCTTTTGCTTTTAAACGCTGTAACATTGATTCAGGATCTGGAAAAGCATCCTCATCCCATTTAAAATTACTCCATTCAAATTCTTTCATCCAAAAACAATCAAAGTGAAAAACGCTTAATGGAATATCACGTTCTGCCATTCCATCAATAAAGTGGTTGACTGTTTCTTCATTATAATCTGTTGTAAATGAAGTAGAGAGCCATAAACCAAAAGACCATGCAGGTGGTAGTGCTGGTTTACCAGCTAGTTGTGTATAATTGGTTAATACATCTTTAGGATTGGTACCGCTTACAATATAATACTCTAACATTTCACCTTCCACGCTAAACTGTGTTTTGGAAACTGCCTCAGCACCAACTTCAAAGCTAACATTTTCCGGGTGATTAACCAATACACCATAACCCCGATTGCTTAGGTAGAAAGGGATATTTTTATAGGCTTGCTCTGAACTTGTTCCACCATCTTCATTCCATATATCAACTACTTGCCCGTTTTTCACAAAAGGGGTAAAGCGTTCACCTAATCCATAAATATATTCACCGACATTGATGTTCAATTGACTACGGATATAACTTTCCTTCTCTGGTCCTTGAATCCATGCAATTCCTTTTGCATCTAACTGTGTGAGTTTTTTTTCATTATTGTAAAATTGAATTGTAAAAGGGTCTCGAATAACAGTAACTTTCATATTACCACTCGCAAAAACGGTTTCTTCTCCGTTATCAGTAAATTGCAATGGAATCGAATCATTACGTAGTGCAAAGTTAGGCGTTTTGTTTCTTGTTCCTTTATGGTGCCACGCTTTAACTTTTATGACATCTTCTAACGGTGAAGATAATTCAATCGTAAGGGAAGCGGTGTTTAATGTATCACCTCTATCATTGATAGGTTTACAAGGTGCATACAACGTTAATGTGTCCTTCGTTGAAGATGTATCACGAATAGTATGCGGATGATTAATTGTAAAGCCTTCTTTTGTAAGCCAGTATCCATCAGTGAATTTCATTCTTGACACTCCATTCATTCATTAATTGTCTGATTCTTTGCTAAACCATTTTGTTTACTTTCTAATTATAATTATATTGATATTTCATTGCTATTTATTGCACTATTCTAATATTTAATAACACAATTCTGATATAATGATCAAAAGGAGAGATGTATATGGATAAATTTATGTTGTTAGAGGATAGGGTACATGGAGACAAGATGTTTCCATTTCGGGTATACACAGTTGATTATCTAGATGGAGATGCCATTTTTAATGTGCATTGGCATCATGAATTGGAGTTCATTTATGTTGAAGAAGGCATAATTAATTTACAGATTGGAACGGAAAATCATACCTTAAGAAAAGGACATGCGTGCTATATACCAACTGGTCAGTTACATGGCGCCTTCCCGATAGACAACATGCCATTTAAACTCCGTGCAATCGTTTTTCATTTTGATTTATTAAGAAGTTTTAGTTACGATCGGATGGAATCTAATTATTTAGAGCAATTAGAAAATCCAACTATTTCAACTTCTGTTAGGCTGGAACCAGATGAAAATGGTGGGGAGATGTTGTGCATATTAAACAAGTTAATAGACGCCTACATAAATGAAAATCCTAGTTTGGAACTTGTAATAAAGGGCTATTTATTTTTATTATTTGCTGAAATGTTTGAAAAACAAGTCTGGAAGCATAATGATCAAATAAGTTTAAAAGATTCGAATAAAATTGCTTTACTAAAGTCTGTTCTAATATATATAAATAAAAATCATAGTCATAAACTGACTGTAATGGATTTAGCTACAGAAGTTCAAATGAGTGAAGGTCACTTTAGTAGGTTTTTTAAGTCTTTAGTTCGAATGACACCGATGGAATATATAAATAAAATAAGAATAAGTAATGCTTGTAAATTGTTACAAAAGACAGATAGAAAAATGATAGATATCGCAATGGACGTTGGTTTTACTAATCAAAGTTATTTTATTCGTCTATTTAAAAAGCATAAGGGTTGTACACCGATAGCTTATAAAAGAAAGCATATGTCAAGCGTTAATCTCCTCGACGATAAACACCGGGAGAAACCCCATATGCCTTCTTGAAAACACGATGAAAGTAGGGGTAAGTGCCAAAGCCACAGTTCTGTGCAATATGCTCTAACGTCATCGATGTGTATTTCATTTGATCAATCGCAGCCGATAAACGGATTTCCTGTGCATATCCCATTATCGTTTTGTTAACATATTGTTTAAATAAATGAGCAGAACGTGAAACACTTAATTCAATATGATCGGAAATAGCTTGAATAGAAAAACCGTTTGTGGCATTTTCTTCAATATAGCGCATCATTTTAGTGACAACAAAAGGTCTTGCATAAGAAGAGCGATCTTCAATTGCTCTTTCAATTAAGAGGCAGAGGCTTCTTGTTAAATTGCTCATTAATTCTTCATTTTTATCTGAGATTGGTCTGCGCTTTTCTGCAGCTAAATAACGCCAGAGTGACATGATTTTATCATCTAGCTCAATTCGCACCATCGATGGTTTTATGGAACGATCCCACCATTCATTCATCCAATCGCCATCAAAAATGAGATGGAAGTCACCGCTTGCTTGGCCTTCTGGAATTGATAATTGATAGAATTCACCAGGTGCAACAAGTAAGAGATCCCCTTTTTCAACAGCCAGTTCATCCTTCTTAACAATGGCTTTGCTCACTCCCTCTGTTTGTAAACGAAACAAATAAGAATCCAATCCATTTTTATGTGTCGCAAAATAACCATTTGTATGATAGGCATACCCACAATAACTAATTTCCATTTCAGATTCCTCTTTTCATTTGATAGCAAGATAATGCATGTTTTGATTATATCATTTATATGCATGCTAAAACAGATAAGATATGATAGATATAGTTAAGTAAGTATGAATGCTATTTTATTTTGTAATAAGAAAAGGTATATTAGTTAGTTTGAAAGCGCTGTATTTAATTAAGGTAAAAGGAGGAGTTAAAATGAAGCAATTACGTGTAGGAATAATAGGCTGCGGTAACATCTTCCCAATGCATGCCCAATCAATTAAGGATAGAGAGGATGCGGAGATAGTAGCTGTTTGTGACAGTAAAGAAGATAGGGCAAAGGAAAAAGCAGACCAACATAATTGTGCATTTTACACTGACTTTAATCAAATGTTTAAAGTGGAAAAGTTGGATGTAATTCATATTTGTTTGCCACACCATTTACATGCACCAGTAGCAATTGAAGCTGCAAAACAGAAGATTGCTATTTTAACAGAAAAACCAATGGCAATTAAATACGAAGATGCTGTAGAAATGGTAGAAACAGCAAGAGCAGAAAATGTGACACTGGGTGTTATTTTTCAAAATCGTTACAACCCAGGTTCTAAATTGATCAAAAGCATGTTAGTTAATGGCGAACTTGGCGAAATAAAAGCAGGTAAATTATCTGTTACTTGGGACCGTTCGGATGCTTACTATCAAAATAGTGATTGGAAGGGAACCTGGGATATGGAAGGTGGGGGTGTGATCATTGATCAAGCAATCCACACCATGGATTTGATGCGTTGGTTTGTAGATAGTGAGTTGAAGTATGTTGATGCATCGATAAGTAATCGAGCGCACGAGATTATCGAGGTTGAAGATGCTGCTGAGGGTGTTATCGCATATAAAAATGGTGTTATTACTGCTTTTCATGCGATTAATTATTATACGTACGATGCACCAGTGGAGATTGAACTTCATTGTGAAAAAGGCATTGCAAAGATGGTTGCAGATAGAGCAGTTGTCACGCTAAATGACGGTAGGGAATTCATTGCCGATAATAATCCATTAGAAACATTCGATTATGATTCTGGTGCGAAAGGATACTGGGGCGTAAGTCATGTGAAACAGATAAATAATTTCTATGATTCGCTACGTGATAATAAAACACCTACAATTTCTGGAGCTGAGGCTCTAAAAACACAACAGATGATCGCAGCAGTATATGAATCCGGGAAGAAAAAAGAGCGAATAAATTTTTAATAAGATAACTTTATAGAAGGAGGGAGTAACATGCAAGTAGTTGTATGGAATGAAAATCGTCATGAAAAAACAAATCCAGTCGTTTCAGATATTTATCCAAAAGGAATCCATGGGGCAATAGCGGACTTTTTGGAAAAGGAAGATACAGTTGAGGTGAAAACTGCGACATTAGATGAAGCTGAGCATGGCCTGACAGATGAAGTATTAAAGGATACAGATGTACTCGTTTGGTGGGGACACAAAGCACATGATGAAGTACAAGATGCTATTGTTGAAAAAGTACACAAACGTGTTTTAGAAGGTATGGGATTAGTCGTCTTACATTCTGGACACTTTTCAAAAATTTTCAAGAAACTTATGGGAACGACCTGTGATCTTAAATGGCGTGAAGCCGATGAAAAAGAACGATTATGGGTAGTTGACCCGAGTCATCCGATTACCACGGGTATTGGTGAATATATTGAACTAGAGAAAGAAGAAATGTACGGCGAACATTTTGATATCCCGACACCGGATCAACTTGTTTTTATTAGTTGGTTTGAAGGTGGCGAAGTGTTTCGTAGTGGTGCGACGTATCAGCGTGGAAAGGGAAAAATCTTTTATTTCCGTCCTGGTCATGAAACGTATCCAACGTATCATAACAAAGAAATTCAAACGGTCATTAAAAATGGTGTGAAATGGGTTAGTCCAACTGAAACTCCTACACCGATTTATGGAAACGCTAAACCTATTGAAGATATTTCGGAAAAATAAAGATTGTAAAGGAGTAGATATCTTGGAAAAGTTACGTATTGCAGTCATTGGTTGTGGAAGTATCGCCCAAAACCGCCATCTCGGAGAATATCATAGTCATACAGGTGTTGCTATTGTTGCAGTATGCGACATTGTTGAAGCGAGAGCAAAGGAAACAGGAGAAAAATATGGTGCTGTGTATTATACAGATTATAAAACACTATTAAAAGAGGAAAAAATAGATGCCGTAAGTGTTTGTCTACCAAACTATTTACATGCACCCGTTTCGATTGACGCATTAAAAGCAGGGTGTCATGTCTTATGTGAGAAACCAATGGCAACGTCACAAAAAGAAGCAGAAGATATGATTGGTGCTGCTCAAGATACTAATAAAAAATTAATGATAGGACATAATCAACGTTTTGTTGCGTCACACGTAAAAGCTAAAGAATTGATTGAAAAGAATGAACTAGGGAAAATTTATAGTTTTCGCACAACCTTTGGACATGGCGGACCAGAAAAGTGGAGTGCAGATGGAGCGGACAGTTGGTTTTTTAAAAAAGAAGAAGCATTTATTGGGGCAATGGGAGATTTAGGTGTGCATAAGGCTGATTTAATGCGCTATCTGTTAGGCGAAGAGTTTACCGAAGTGTCTGCTATTGTTGAGACAAATGCAAAAGAAAAGATAACGGTTGATGATAATGCCGTTTGTATTTTGCGAGCAGAAAGTGGTCTGATCGGTACGTTAACAGCGAGTTGGGCTTATAATGCTAAAGAAGATAATTCGACGATTATTTATGGGGAAAAGGCTGTGCTGCGTTTAGAAGATGACCCGGATTACGGACTTATTGTGCAATATACAAACGGCAATACGGTTAACTATCAACTTGGTAAAATTCAATCAAACGATGCCGGTGGACAGAAAACAACTCATGTAATCGATCATTTTATAACATCTATTGTAGAGAACAAAGAGCCACTTATAAATGGAGAAGAAGGTTTGAAATCACTAAATGTCATTCTAGCAGCACTTGAATCTAGTGAAACGAAGCGTGTAATTAAGATATAGATTAATCAATTTCATAATACCGATTTATCGTCATTAAGATATAACATATAGTCGGATTAAACCTTTCCGACTATATGTTGATGTAATATGACTTGTTAATGTAATTATGAAATTGACTCAGATAGGAGGAATTTCTTTTGAAATTAGGTGTGTTTACTGTATTATTGGCCGATAAATCGTTTGAAGAGATGTTATGTTACGTAAAAGAAGCGGGAGTAAAGGCAGTAGAGATTGGGACAGGTGGTTATCCAGGTAACGCACATTGTGATTTGGATGGGTTGCTAGAAAGCGAAGCGAAACGTCAAGCCTACCTGGATAAAGTTGAGGCATACGGCTTAACAATAAGTGCTTTTAGTTGTCATGGAAATCCACTTTCTCCAGACGCAAGTTTTGCAAATGATTCCCATCAAACTTTTATAAAAACGGTACAGTTAGCAAGTTTAATGGGTGTTCCAGTAGTTAATACATTCTCTGGTACACCAGGAGATCATGAAGGAGCTAAACATCCAAACTGGCCTGTAACACCATGGCCAAACGAGTATAGCGAGGTTCTAACATGGCAATGGGAAGAAAAATTAATACCATATTGGAAAGAGCAAGGAGCGTTTGCTGAAAAACATGGTGTGAAAATTGGTTTAGAGCTTCATGCAGGGTTCTTAGTTCACACGCCACATACGATGTTGAAATTACGAGCAGCGACAAATGATGCTATTGGTGCTAATTTAGATCCAAGTCATCTTTGGTGGCAAGGTATTGACCCAGTCGCAGCAATCAAAATTCTCGGTAAAGATAATGCAATTCACCATTTTCATGCGAAAGATACGTACATTGATCAAGATAACGTTAATATGTATGGTTTAACCGACATGCAGCGGTATAGCGACGTGCAAACCAGAGCATGGAGCTTTCGTTCGGTTGGATATGGACATAGCATGAACGAGTGGTCAAACATCGTTAGTGCATTAAGAACTTATGGTTATGATCATGTGATAAGTATTGAACATGAAGACCCAATTATGTCGATTGAAGAAGGATTCAAAAAAGCGATTAAAAACTTAAATAGCGTCAATATCGAAGAAGCACCAGCAGACATGTGGTGGGTCTAACACAAAAAAGTCAAAACAGCTTATGTTTTGACTTTTTTTGTGCAGACATTTTATTAAGTTACCACTTTGGTGCGGTTGTGTTCGCTTTTAACAACTCAATCCAGTTGGGATCTTGAATACGTAATAGTGAAAGGGAGATGCCTTTCATGTCGTAAGAAGTTAAGTGTGAGCCGACTTTAACAAATGTAATAGTAAGTTCTTCTAATTGCATCAGTCGACGAATATCGTTTGTAAAGACATATTGTTCTAAAAGAGGAGTCGATCCTAGCCCATTAACAAGTATGGCGAACGTTTCTCCAGGCTGCCATTTATAGATGCTTTTTAGTTTATTAACTAATTCAATTGCTAGACGTTCTGAAGAGGTAAAAGGTTCTTTACGATAGCCATGTTCACCATGAATGCCAATTCCGAAGTATACTTCATCATCTGCCAGTGTAAACGATGGCGTTGATTGATTAGGTGACGTAGCTGGTGTAAGCGCGACACCCAATGTGTGTAATGAATGAATGACCGTTTCACCCAATGCTTTTAATTCAGTTAAAGTGAATCCCGCTTTAGCTCCTTGACCAACTATTTTGTGGACAAAAATAGTGCCTGCAACTCCTCTTTTACGTTTATCATAGGATTGATTATCTTCAATTGAAACGTCATCATCAACAATAATATGCTCTAGCGTGTGTCCTTCAGCCTGTGCGATCTCTTTTGCTTGTAAGAAATTATCAACATCTTCTTTAAAATTCTTGATAATAAGCAATGTGCCCATTTGCTTATTGGCCAGTCGAATAGCAGCTACAATTTGATCAACTGTCGGTGGAATGAATAGTTCGCCACTAACCGCTGCGGTAAGCATTCCGTCACCAACATAGCCAAAGTGTGCCGGTTCATGACCACTGCCACCACCGCTTATGATAGCTACTTGGTCTTGACTTGCTATTGATTTTTGGTAAATAATTTTATTTTTACTATCATAACTAATATCTTGATTGTGTTCATAATAATAGCCTTGCAACATTTCATTAATAAGATCTTCTGTTTGATTTTTTATGTTTTTCATGACTGATCTCCACCTATAGGTACTTGTGATTGTTGAATCGCTTTTGTTAATTGATCATGAATGGATGTTTTGACGGTATTAGCCATATATTCTGGTTCTGGAGAACATGAATTTTCAATCCATTCTTTAATAAGCCCGACAAACCCGTGACTGTAAAAGGAAGCGATTATTTCTTTTTTATCTGTGTCTAGTGTGTTGTTTGAATGTACCAAAATGTCATTAATTGTTTTTAAATAAAGTGTACGTGTATGTTGAGATAAATAGTCAATAAATGAATTTTGTTCAGTGACATCTAATGCATTTTTGTAAAAAAGCTGATTTTGGTAAAAATAATCAAATAACTGATTAAAAATATTTTCCCATCTTTCATAATTAATAAAGTCGGAAATGTTTTCTTTTGTTTCATGTTGATAAATCCATTCAAGTAATTCGAATTTATCTTGAAAATGATAGTAAAAGGTTTGTCTGCGCATTTGACATGCTTTCATAATATCACTGACAGAGATTTTCACAAAAGGCTGACTTTTCATAAAACTTTTGAATGCGTTTGCAATTATTTTTTTTGTAATGATTGAACTGTTCATCATGTCATCATCCTCTATTGCTATTTTAGCTTGAATAACTAAAATTTGCGAGTAGTGATTCCAAATATTTTTCTGGTTTTTGACAGATTATCTCGATTGTCCGTTTTAATTAAAGCGTTTACAATTCATACTAGGAATAACAGCAATTGATCTTTTATTTAACGAATCAATTGCAAAAGAAGAGGAGGAATAGGCATGAAAAAAATTATCAATGAACCATCAAATGTCTTAGAGGAGATGTTAGAAGGTTTTGCGTATGCAAATAGTGACGTTGTCAATCGTTTGTCCGGTACAAGTGTACTATACAAAAAGGTGAAAGAAAGGGGCAAAGTAGCCCTCGTAAGTGGTGGTGGCAGTGGTCATGAACCGAGTCATGCGGGCTTTGTCGGAAAAGGTATGCTAGCGGCAGCAGTTTGTGGTGAAATTTTCACCTCACCTACGCCAGATCAAGTGTTCGAAGGAATAAAGGTTGCTGATCAGGGTGCTGGTGTTTTGTTAATTATTAAAAATTACACGGGAGATGTAATGAACTTTGAAATGGCAGCCGAATTGGCTGAAATCGAAGGTATTACAGTTGAAAAACTTATTGTCGATGATGATATTGCAGTAGAGGATAGTACCTATACTGCAGGAAAACGCGGTGTAGCAGGGACTGTAATTGTCCATAAGATACTTGGAGCTGCTGCGGAAAAAGGTTTAGCCCTGCATGAAGTAAAAGCACTAGGCGAACAACTTGTGGAACAAATAAAAACGATTGGTGTTGCCATCTCTGCTGCAACTGTTCCTGAAGTAGGTAAACCAGGATTTACATTGGCACCTGATGAAATGGAATACGGTGTTGGAATTCACAGTGAACCGGGTTATCGACGAGAAAAGTTGAAGGCGAGTAAGGCAATTGCAGAAGAATTAATTGCGCAATTAAAAAAAGCTTTTGTATGGGAAAAGGGTACACGATTTGGTGTCTTAGTTAATGGATTAGGCGCGACGCCGTTAATGGAGCAATATGTGTTTATCAATGATGTCAAAACATTGCTTGAATTAGAAGGGATTGACGTAGCCTTTAAGAAGGTTGGTTCACTAATGACTTCTATTGATATGGCTGGTGTATCGCTAACATTAGTCAAAATAGTTGATGACAAATGGATTGATTATTGGCATAGTCCTGTTCAAACAACAGATTGGTAAGAAGAGGAGGGATCGCATATGTTAACAGTCGAAAATACAATCGTCTGGCTACGAGATTTTGCAGAAAAGATTGAAACTGAAAAAGGGTATTTAAGTGAGTTGGATAGTGTGATCGGAGACGGTGATCATGGTTCGAACATGGCGCGTGGGGTAACAGCTATGGTTGAAAAATTAGATCAAGGAAATTTTTCATCAGTTGAAGAGGTCTTTAAGGTTGCTGCTATGGCGTTATTAGGTAAAATTGGTGGTGCGTCGGGTCCGTTATATGGTTCAGCTTTACTTGATATGGCGAAAGCCTCCGGTCAAGATACAACAGATATTGGATTAGTTGTATCAGCGGGCCTTACCGGAATTCAAAAGCGTGGTAAGGCCGAAGTCGGCGAGAAAACAATGGTTGATGTTTGGAGCCCTGTTGCCGAGCAGTTAGCTACCAAATCTTTAACGCGTGAATCGGTTGAAGAAATTGTTGATAAGACGAAAGCAATAAAGGCAACAAAAGGAAGAGCATCTTATCTTGGTGATCGTTCAATTGGTAATCTTGATCCTGGTGCTGTATCAAGTGGTTATTTCTTTTTATGCTTGTTGAAAGGGGATATCATAAATGGGTTGTAACTATGGTATTGTGATTGCCTCTCATGTACCGTCACTTGCATCAGGTGTTGCAACCTTGCTTCAAGAAAGCGCACCTAACATTTCTATTACGTTTGCTGGTGGGACAGATGATAATGAGATTGGTTCGAGTTTTGAGAAAATCACTGAAGCATTAAACAACAATAAAGCCGATGAGATATTTGCCTTTTATGACTTAGGTAGTGCGAAAATGACGCTTGAAATGGCAATAGAGATGACGGATAAAACGGTCCATTTAATGGATGTTGCTTTGGTTGAGGGTTCTTACGTAGCGGCGGCACTTGCTCAAGGTGATACAAGTATCGCTAACATTAAAGCGCAGCTTCTGCCATTAAAGATTAAGTGATGTCACGTTTTTGATTAAAGAAGTAACCGTACCGCGGCTACTTCTTTAATTTTTGTTATAAGTTCAGAATAAGTGTAAAGAAAAAAAGTTTGTTTATTGCCAATAATAATGACAACGTATACAATATAAGAAAATATGATAAAAGAATTGAAGTTAACATATCATGAATAACAAATATTTCTTTAAAAATTGTTAAATGGACTAAATTCTGTGACATAGCTATTAAGAACCCACGTCGGACAACGCTTATGCTTCCCTTTGAAACCATTTGCTGACAGGGAAAGAAAGGAAGCTACGTCGGAATTTTCATCAACTACGACGTAAATTACCCGCTAAGGAAGCAAATGGGCTCCCTTTCTGTGGGCACAGCCTCAGCTAACTTGGAAGCAAAGAACACTTCCAAGTGGATCTTCGGCTTGTGCTGTTCCCACTAGAGTGTCACCCATTTGCTTCCTTCGCTGATTAGAGAAACTAATTTCAAAAATGTTGTAACATTAATTACATAAATTGGTATTAGTCGCTAAAAACTGATGTGTCTGTCTATTACTAATATAGTTGATGACGTTTCAATTCAGTATGCAATAGGACACGTTTCACATATTTATAGACAAAACTAGCGAGCCCATTTCAATTGTGGAGCAGGTATGGAATCTACGTCGCAGTTTCTATCAATTGCGAGCTTTTAAAAGTAATAAAAGGTTACCAAAAGAGTCTTTCTTTAAAAAACAGATAAAAACAAGTAATTGTTTACCCATTACTCTAATTAGGGATGGTGAGAAAAAAATGGGATCATTAATAAAGGTACTTATTGTAGATGATGAGATGCTAATTAGACAGGGTATTTTACACTATGTTAATTGGGAAAAAGAAGGATTTGACATTGTTGGAGAAGCATCCAATGGTGTTGAAGCATTAGCACTCATTGAAAAGACAAAACCGGATATCATTATTACCGATATCGTCATGCCGGTTATGGACGGAACAGAGTTCATAAAACAATTAAAAAAGGAACATCCACAAATTGATGTGATTGTTTTAAGTAGTTTTAATAATTTTGATTATGTGCGTAGTACGTTTCAAAGTGGGGTAGCTGATTATATTTTAAAACCGAAGCTTGACGGAATTATATTGCTTGAGACACTAAAGCGCGTTGTTACGAACCGTTCACATGAAAAACAACTAGTAAATGTCGATGAAACAGTCGATCAGCAAAAATCAATAAGTGACTTATTTAAAAAGATTTTAGCAGGATATGCCTCAACAAGTGAGTTAGAGTTGTTGAAAAAAACTTTACCAAATGAAATGTGTTGTTTAGTTGAACTAAATGTGACGAATCTAGACGAGCAAACAGCAATCAAACCGTTAGAACAAATTGAATTCATTGTGCAATCATTAGAAGAGTCAGTTTGCCATTTGCTTGAGCGCACGGAGCGAGCGAGTACTTTTATTATAAATTTATCCATTGATGCGTATGACTTGCTCATCAAAACGATTACTGATCGTAATCATTTAACAAGTAAGTTTACCTGGCTAATAACAGAACAGTTTAATCACGTTGACCAATTACCAACTATTTATCAAGAACAGTTGGTCATGATGCGCAAGTATTTATTTTATTTAACGGATCACCGTGTCCTTCGATATGGTGAGCTCCCTGACGAAGTAAAGTCTGAAGTACCATTCGATCTGAATTACTTTATTGAATTATTTAAATACAAAAAGGTTGATGAATCGATTTATTATTTGAATAAACATATTGACTATTTAGGGCACGACTACAGAGGAGATAGTGTGGCATTTAAATCATTTTTAGGAAATATTATTTTTAATGTAATGGTCGTGATGGATCTTTTGAAATATGATACAAACGACTTTGAAAAAGATAAGTACGATTATTTTAACCAAATAAATAACGCGTATTCCGCTTCAGAGGCCCGAACTGCACTTGATCAGTTTATGTTAGAAATTAAAGCAATTATAAAAAAAGCAGATAGTAAATTGCAAACAACAAACATGAGTCTTCTACTCGCATATATTGATGAGCATTATTCTGAATCGATTAGTTTAACAGAATTGGCTAAACATTTTCACTTTAATCCGTCATATTTGTCTGCTTATTTTAGTACACATCACAATTTAGGGTTTAGTGAGTATTTGACACAAGTTCGTATTCAAAAGGCAAAAGAACTTTTGGAAAATAGCCAAATTTCCATTTCTGATATAAGTGGAATGATAGGTTACACCGATCATAGTTATTTTTGCAAAGTATTTAAGAAAAAGACCAATAAATCTCCAGGTAGTTATAGAAAAGATATGTTGAAATGAAAAAGCTTAAATGGATCAAGTTAATTGAAAAGAATAACTTATTTATTAAAATATTCTTTGTTACCGTCATTAGTATTACATTAGTATCCTTGTTGATCACCGTTAGTTCTATACGTGTATCAACAGAGCTTTTTTTAGACACGTTTAGTATTACGAATTCAAAAATCAACACACAAATACGTTCACAGTTTGAGTCATATAGTAATGCAGTGGTGACAACGTCCAATCAAATTGAAAACAATGGGACGATCAAGCGTGTTTTAAGTGAAGAAGAGTTTGATTCACTCAAGTTAGCGGGTTCTTATTATGATATTATCAATCAGCTTGATACGGTCTACTCAAATTTACAGCCATTGGGCGCTAATATGATTGTGACAGGTACAGAGAAACAATTGTATAATATGAATTACTCTTATTGGCCAACTTCATTGTCGCTCTTACAAGACCATCCGATTACGAAATATACATTAGCAACACCAGATAGAATTAATTATCATTTTATCGAACCTGAATTGCTTAATGGAGAGGCGATGTTAGTTTCAACCAAAGCTTTATCTGAATTATCATCTGATCGTATATACGGAATACTCTACATTTCCATTCGTGAAAAACAACTTAGAAGTTTTTATGAGGGATATACGAGTGAAGGTAATGATGTTTTACTACTTGATCGAAGTGGAAAGGTGATTTCAAGTAATAATGAAGAAATTATTGGTCGAGATAACTTTGAATTATTAGAGTATGCAAAAAAGGGTGATGATAAAGATATTGAGAGTCAGGATATCACACTTGAGAGCAGAGATTATCTCGTATTATCCGAATACATACCAGGTTTTGATATGTATTTAGTCAATCTGATTGATAAACAAAAGGTAACGAATAGTTTAATTAATACGCGTGAAATAATTATGATTAGTATTAGTACTGTTTTCTTTGCTGTAATTGGTGTATTTATCGTATCGCGTCGGATTACTAAGTCGCTGAGTCGATTAGTCACGCAAATTGCAAAGCAAACCAAACATGATTTTAGCAAGCGAATTGAAGAAACTGGTGGCTATGAAGCTAAAAAAATTGCACGAGCATTTAATTACACCTTAGACGAATTACAAGAGTATGTGAAGATTGTAGTTGAGTCACAGAAAAATCAACGTGACGCAGAACTAAGGGCATTGCAACATCAGATTAATCCGCATTTTCTCTATAATACATTAACAACAGTGAAATTCATGGTCATGCAAGAAAAAACTGAACAAGCGATGGAAACAATTCATGCGCTCATCTCCTTATTGCAAAGTGCATTAGGTGAAGTGAGTCAGACTGTTTCGGTTGAGCAAGAGATTGAAAATATGAAGTATTATGTATTTATTAATCAAGCGCGCTATGGTGAGCGTATTAAGGTGAATTATTTTATCGTGCCAGATGTGTTGCAATATCACATACCTAAACTTGTATTACAACCGTTTATCGAGAACGCCTTCTTCCATGGCTTTAATAAAAAGAAAGAAGGCTATATCCAAATTATGATTCATAAAGAAGCAGATACATTAGTATGTGAAGTTGTTGACGATGGGGATGGTATGCACATGAAAAAAGATCAATTCCCTTATGTGTATAAAGGTAAACGCCAAATGTTTAGTGGTATTGGTATGAGTAATGTACATGAACGCATCTTGTTGCTTTATGGAGATCGTTATGGTGTACAAGTCTCTAGTACGATCGGACACGGAACCAAAGTAGTTGTACGATTACCTTTAATTACAAAGTCCACTGATGAATAATAACTAAAAAAAATACCAATTTCTAAAGAAAGTACAACTGGTAATATGCTGCGTAATCTAATTACGTAAATTATTACAAGCAGATGTCTAAAGATCGTTCTAACGATCTTTTTTTTTTCGAGTTATACTAAGAATGTAGCGTAAGATAACGCTTACAAATAAGGGGAGGGTTACTTATGAAAAAGGTATTTTTATATTTATTTGCACTGGTTAGTGTATTGATTTTAGCGGCTTGTGGTGGAGATGATACTTCAGATGAGTCAACAGAAGGAACAGATGATACAGCAACTGAAGAGACGGATGGTGGAACACAAGAAATATCAGTTTGGGCTTGGGATCCTAACTTCAATATTGCTGCATTAGAACTTGCAGATGCGGCATATGATGGGGAGACAGAAATAGAGTTAGAGATCATTGAAAACGCGCAAGATGATTTAATTCAACGTTTAAACACAGGGCTAAGCTCAGGAACGACGCAAGGAATGCCTAACATTGTTTTAATTGAAGATTATCGCGCACAAAGTTTTTTACAATCATATCCAGAAGCTTTTTATCCATTAACGGATTACATTAATACAGATGATTTTGCGGCTTATAAAACAGAAACAACAAGCTTTGATGGTGAACAATATGGTTTGCCGTTTGATTCAGGTGTAGCTGGTTTTTATGTACGTACAGATTACCTTGAAGAAGCAGGATACACTGTTGAAGATGTAACAAATATTACATGGTCCGAATATGTAGAAATTGGTAAAGAAGTGAAAGAAGCAACAGGGAAAGACATGATTACATTAGATCCAAACGATTTTGGTTTAATACGGACAATGATTCAAACAGCAGGTACGTGGTATTTTGAAGAGGATGGTTCGACACCTAATTTAGCAGATAATGCGGCATTAGCAGAATCATTTGAAATTTACAAAGAAATGATGGAAGCAAATATTGTGAAAATGAACTCAGACTGGAGTCAGTTTGTTGGAGCATTTAATAGTGGAGATGTTGCAAGTGTACCTACAGGAAATTGGATCACACCAAGCGTAAAAGCAGAAGAATCACAAGCCGGTAATTGGGCAGTTGTTCCAGTACCACGTTTAGAAGTAGAAGGAAGTGTGAACGCTTCAAACTTAGGTGGTAGTTCATGGTATGTATTGAATACGGATGGTAAAGAAGCAGCGGCTGAATTTATGGCAAATACATTTGGTTCAAACGAAGCATTTTATGAAGAATTAGTAACAGAAATTGGTGCTATTGGTACGTATATTCCTGGTCTTCAAGGAGAAGCATTTAAATCTGAAGATGAGTTCTTTAATGGTCAACCAATTATATCTGATTTTACGGAGTGGACAGAAGAAATTCCAGCTGTCAATTACGGTATGCACACCTATGCAATTGATGATATTTTAATCAACGAAATGCAAAACTATTTAAATGGTGCAGAGTTATCAGAAGTGTTGAACAATGCACAATCACAAGCTGAAACGCAATTAAGATAAAAATAGAGAAATTGATCGTGAGATGCGCTCGGTAATCAAGACGATCGTATCTCATGTTCTTATTTTAATCGAAGGGAGTATAGTGGTATGAAACAACTCTTTAAAAAGAATAATATTGGTTGGATCTTTATCATAATATCTGTTATTGCCATTGCACTGTTTTATTTTTACCCAATGATCGACGCATTATTTTTATCGTTTCAATCAGGTATGGGGGCAACCTTAACCTTTACAGGATTAGATAACTGGAAACGACTATTTAATGACCCGACTTTTATTGCGGCATTAATAAATACGGTTACCTATTTAATTGTTCAAGTACCAGTCATGATTCTATTAGCACTGTTGTTTTCCTCTTTGTTAAATGATCAGACATTAAAATTTAGAGGTTTTTTTAGAACAGCAATATTTTTACCAGCAGTAACATCACTAGTTGCCTATTCTGTTATTTTTAAATATATGTTCAGCGGTGATGGAATTGCGAATCAATTTTTAATGAATCTATCGATTGTTTCAGATCCGATAAATTTCCTATCTGACCCCTTTTGGGCAAAGATCACTATTATATTAGCGATCACATGGCGTTGGACGGGTTACAATATGATATTCTACCTATCTGCTTTACAAAATATTGATAGATCAATTTATGAAGCAGCAAAAATTGATGGTGCGTCGTCTTTACAACAATTTTTAAAGATAACGATACCGATGTTAAAACCGATCATTTTATTTACAACAATTACATCAACAATTGGAACGCTTCAGATCTTTGATGAAGTTGTTAATATTACCGGTGGTGGACCGGGTAATTCTACTATATCTATTTCGCAATACATTTTTGATTTATCGTTTAAATACACACCTGATTTTGGATATGCTGCGACTGTAGCGTATGTCATTGTTATTCTAGTAGTAATTTTATCTACGCTTCAATTTAGATTGGCAGGTGACAAAAAATGAAAAAAATAAAAAGAATTTCGGTCTATACATTTTTGTCGATTGCTACGATCATTTCCATTTATCCATTCTTTTGGATGATTGTTAGTATGACAAATAAATCGGTTGATGTCACACAAGGTAGACAGCTTCCAGGTACACATTTGATTGAAAATTTAAAAAATCTATTTGAACAAGTAGATATTGTCACAGCCCTAACTAATTCAGCAATTATTGCAGTTGCTTCGACATTTTTGACATTGCTTCTTGCATCATTAGCAGGCTATGGCTTTGAAATGTATAAGAGTAAAGGAAAAGATATTGTCTTCAATATATTATTGATCTCGATGATGATCCCGTTTGCAGCAATAATGGTGCCATTGTATCGTCTATTTGGACGGATTTCACAAACAGCACCAATAATTGGAATTGATACACTAGCGGCAGCCTTTTTACCAACAATTACGACCGCGTTCTTCATCTTCTTCTTTAGACAAAATACAAAAATGTTTCCAAAAGATTTAATTGAGGCAGGAAGAATTGATGGATTAAGTGAACTTGGAATCTTTTTCCGAATATACGTACCAACTATGAAAACGACTTATGCAGCGGCTGCTATTATTGCCTTTATGAATAGTTGGAATAACTTCCTATGGCCATTAGTAGTCTTACAATCACCAGGGAATCAAACGATCCCATTGTTAATTTCTAATCTTGGTTCAAGTTATTCACCTGATTACGGTATGATCATGTCGGCAATTACGATTGCAACGCTACCTACAGCTATTGTGTTCTTCTTTATGCAAAAGCACTTTGTAGCCGGTATGATGGGATCTGTTAAAGGATAGTTAGCACGCAAAAAGCAAATTCAGGCTTGCTTTTTGCGTAAAATTAATAGAGTTGGAGGTTTATTATGCCTATTTTATTTAATGAAAAAACAAAAGAATTCCATCTTCAGTCAAGTAAAGTTAGTTATATTCTAAAAGTGCTTGAAAATAATCAATTAAGCCATGTGTATTTCGGTAAACACCTTAACCATCAGGACGACTTTACGCATTTATTTCATGCCATTCAAAGAAATAATACGTCTTACATCAATGATACAAGTGAGCCTTTGTCACTTGATTTGATCAAGCAAGAATATCCGGCTTATGGAACGACAGATTTTCGTGAACCTGCACATCAAATTTTACAGGAAGATGGTAGTCGGATTACCAACTTTGAATACGTCAATAATAAGATTTATAAAGGGAAACGCGGATTGGAGGGGTTACCTGCTACATATGTGGAATCAGAAGATGAAGCAACGACGTTAGAAATTACGTTATATGATCGTGTGATTGAAACAGAGCTGATTTTATCGTATACCATTTTTGAAACGTATCATGCGCTTACGAGATCAGCACGTTTTGTTAATCGCGGTTCAGCCGATGCGAATCTTTTACGTGCGCTTAGTGCAAGTTTTGATTTAAATGATAGTGAATATGAAATGGTCCATTTATCTGGTTCATGGGCACGTGAACGTCACGTGAAAAAACGTCCCCTTCAAGCTGGATTACAAAGTATTGCAAGTACGAGGGGAACAAGTAGTGCCCAACAAAATCCGTTTATTGCATTAAAACGTCCAGAAACGACAGAGAATGTAGGTGAAGTCTATGGCATGAGTTTAGTTTATAGTGGTAATTTTCTGGCCCAGGTTGAAGTTGATCATTATGATGTCACACGTGTCATGATGGGGATTAATCCATTTGATTTTAATTGGTTATTAGAAGCTGGCGGTTCATTTCAAACACCAGAAGTCGTGATGGTTTATTCTGATAAAGGGTTGAATGGTATGAGTCAAATTTATCATCAACTCTATCAAAATCGCCTTGCACGAGGGAAGTGGCGAGATCAAGAGCGTCCAGTTTTGATAAATAACTGGGAAGGAACGTATTTCGATTTTAACGAAACCAAAATTTTAGAAATGGCAAAAGAAGCAAAGCAACTAGGTGTTGAGTTATTTGTGCTTGATGATGGTTGGTTTGGAAAACGCAATGATGATACGACATCATTAGGTGATTGGTTTGTTGATCGTGATAAATTACCAAATGGTATCGCGCATTTAGCAAACGAAATTCGTGATTTGGGTCTTGACTTCGGTTTGTGGTTCGAACCCGAGATGGTTTCACCAATTAGTCAACTCTATATAGAACATCCAGATTGGATCATCCATGTAGCTGACCGCGATCGTTCGCAAGGGCGTAATCAATATGTGCTAGATTTCTCAAGAGAAGAGGTTGTAGATCATATTTTCGAAGTGATGGCTGCGGTCTTAAAAGATGCACCGATTTCATATGTGAAATGGGATATGAACCGATACATGACAGAAATAGGTTCGGTAACTTTACCACCTGAACGTCAACAAGAGTTACCACATCGCTATATTCTAGGGGTATATCAATTATACGAACGTTTAATCACAGCATTTCCTACTATATTATTTGAATCGTGTTCAAGTGGTGGATGTCGATTTGATCCTGGCATGCTTTATTATGCGCCACAAGCTTGGACGAGTGATAATACAGATGCCGTCGAGCGCTTGATGATTCAGTATGGTACCTCAATGGTTTATCCGATTTCATCGATGGGTGCTCATGTATCTGCGGTACCGAATCATCAAGTGAATCGAATAACTAGTATGGATATGCGTGCTGCTGTTGCTTATTTTGGCATGTTTGGTTATGAGTTAGATGTAACAACCATGTCTGACGCCGATAAGGAAAAGGTTTCAGAACAGGTCCGCTTTTATCAGGAAAACCGTAAGTTAATCCAGACAGGCCGTTTTTATAGGTTACTAAGTCCATTTGAAGGCGATCAGAATAATGCGAGTTGGATGGTTGTCTCAGAAGATAAACAAGAAGCACTTGTCGGCTATTATCAAATTTTATCACGTCCAAATCCAGTAGGAAGACGCATTCGATTGACAGGACTAGACCCAGAACAACGGTATCAGATTGATGGAATCGACGGCTATTTCTATGGTGATCAATTGTTACAAGCAGGAATTGAAATTGACCGCTATCGTACGACTGGTGAACATGGTGATTTTACTTCTGAACTATTTAAATTAACACGCGTATAGTAATAAAATTTTTAAAGTTAGGATGATTAATGATGACAAAAAGATTAGAGAAATTCATATATAGTCCACCAGAAAATGGTTATCCTGAATGGAATAATAATCCTGATATTTTTCAGCTTAATCGTCGAGAAGCGCATGCAACATTGATGTCCTATCCTACAAAAGAGGAAGCTTTAGTAGGTGATTGTACTACTTCAAAAAATTATCAATCATTAAATGGCATGTGGCAATTTGCATATTGCGATGAACCAACCAGTCGTATAACAGACTTTTACCGCCAGGATTTTGACCATAGTAAATGGGATCAAATAAAAGTGCCGAGTCATTGGCAACTGCAAGGGTACGATTATCCACAATATACAAATACAACGTATCCTTGGGTAGAAAAGGAAGATATTAAAGCGCCATTTGCACCGACAAATTATAATCCAGTAGGTCAATATGTACGGACTTTTACTGTACCAGTGGATTGGAAAGACCAGCCGATTTATTTGAATTTCCAAGGCGTTGAGTCTGCGTTTTATCTTTGGGTAAATGGTGACTTTGTTGGATATAGTGAGGATACGTTTACACCAGCTGAATTTGATTTAACACCCTATCTGATTGATGGTGAAAACAAGTTAGCGGTTGAAGTGTATCGGTGGAGTGATGCAAGTTGGTTGGAGGATCAAGATTTTTGGCGGTTAAGCGGGATTTTTCGTGATGTTTACATCTATAAAATGCCGACTATGCATATCGATGATTTCTTTGTGAATACGCATTTGGATGATAAATATCAAGATGCTGATTTGGTTATAGATGCGAAAGTAATCGACTATTTTAAATCAATGCAGTCGGTTGATTTTGAGGCGATGCTTTATGATCAGATGGGTAAGCCCGTATTAGATGACCCCTTGTTGACAGATGTGCATTTTCAGAACGATGATGTAGTTCGACCTACACTTAAAACGATGATTAAAAATCCGAACAAATGGAGTGCAGAAAGTCCTTATTTGTACACATTAGTACTGAGCTTATATGATCAAAGTGGGCAATTACTTGAAGCGAAAAGCAGTAAAGTCGGTTTTAGGAAATTTGAATTGAAGGATAATTTGATGAAAATAAATGGCAAGCGGATTGTTTTTAAAGGAACAAATCGCCATGAATTTGCATCTGATAAGGGTCGCGCTGTTACGTATGATGATATGGTTGCTGATATTAAGTTGATGAAAAAATTTAATATTAACGCGGTACGTACATCACACTATCCGAATAATCCATTATGGTATGAGTTATGTGATCAATATGGACTTTATGTTATTGATGAAACGAATTTAGAGACGCATGGCACATGGGTTTACGGTCAAGAAGGATTAGCTGAAACCGTACCTGGTAGTCGTCCTGAATGGACCGAAAATGTGTTAGATCGCTGTAAGTCAATGTTCGAACGTGATAAAAACCATCCATCAATTGTTATCTGGTCATTAGGTAATGAATCGTTTGGCGGTGATAACTTCTTGAAAATGCATGATTATTTTAAGAAGAATGACCCATCGCGTCTTGTCCATTATGAAGGTGTATTCCATTATCGTGAATCAGAAGCGGCTTCAGACATAGAAAGTACCATGTATGTTTCACCAGAAGGTATTGAGCAATATGCTAAAGTAGCGGAAGATGGCACAAAGCCATATATTTTATGTGAGTACAGTCATGCGATGGGTAACTCCTTAGGTGATTTTCATAAGTATACAGAACTATTTGATACGTACCCAATTTTACAAGGTGGATTTATTTGGGATTGGAAGGATCAATCCTTATTAACAGAAACAGCAGACGGGACTCCTTATCTTGCGTATGGAGGAGCTTTTGGTGAATCGCCACACGATGGTAACTTCGCAGGAAATGGTTTGATTTTTGGCGATGGTACAATCAGCCCGAAAATCCATGAAGTAAAGCGTTGTTATCAACAAGTAGACTTCAGTTCGATTAACCTTGAAAAAAGACAGTTTAACCTAAGTAATAAATTTCTATTTACTAATGTTAGTGATTATTTAGTAGAATGGTTAGTTACGAAGAATGGTGAAGTAGAGCAAACGGGTGAAATAACAATTGATTGTGAGCCAGGGGAGTCAACAGATTTTACCCTTGATTATGCATTACCCCATGTGTTTGATGACCAAGTTGAATATATAGTAACACTTAGTCTGAAAGAGCGTGTTGAACGTTTATGGTGTGAACCTGGACATGAAATCGCCTTTGGTCAATTTATTTTACCGATAAAACAAGCTGAATTACAAGAAGTAAAAGCGGTGATAGGAGCAGTTGAAATCCAGGTTAAAAGTGATTTGCTTGTTGTTTCAGGGGATGATTTCTCGGTAGGATTTGATCAGGTAACAGGTATACTTACTTCCTATCAGGTTAATGACAAAGAGCTACTTAAAGAAGGATTAGTACCAAACTTCTGGCGTGCGATGACTGATAATGATCGTGGAAATCAGTTGGATCAGCGTAGTGCAATCTGGCGTAGTGTTGGTGAGACACGAGAATTAACAGCTTTTACTTATCAGGCAAATAAAGATCGTATTATTGTTAAGACAGTGTATCAGTTGCCTACAGCTAATAATTCAAAATTAGAACTTGTCTATACAGTAAGCGGTTTAGGTGAGGTCAAAATTGATTATATTTTTGAACCAGGTGAAGGGTTACCGGAAATCCCGGAAATAGGTATGAAGTTAACGATGCCAGTCGAATTTGATCAATTAAGTTGGTATGGTAAAGGCCCGCAAGAATCTTATTGGGATAAACAAAAGGGTGCTAAAATTGGTCGTTACCAAGGGAAAGTAGCCGATCAGTATGTGCCATATTTGAAACCACAAGAGTGTGGGAATAAGGTAGGCGTGAGATCTGGAAAGGTTTATCGGGCTGATGGCATTGGTCTAGAAGTTAGTGGACAACCAACAGTTGAGTTAAGCGTACTACCGTATACAGCAAAACAATTAGAAGAAAGTAACTATGGATTTGAATTACCAAAGTCGGACCAGACTGTTGTACGTATTAACCTCCGCCAAATGGGAGTTGGTGGTGATGATAGTTGGGGTCAAAAAACACACAAAGATGTAACCTTGTTCGCTAATCAATTTTATAGATATTCTTTTACCTTAAAAGGTAACTAAGAAAAACACATTAAGGACTCTAAATAGAAAACTCGTCAAATAGATTTTATTTGACGGGTTTTTAAGCGTTTTAGCGCAAAAAATAAGTAATTCTAATAATTAGAATGAAAAGAATCTAATTAGGGAAGCTAATAGTAAAATATCTGGAAATATATATAAGGGGTCTCTATTATGAATAACTATTCGAACGATAACTCAGCTAGACGTTATACAGCACATGTTAGTATTCTAGGTACAACACAGGTTCATTTAAGGAATCCCTATATTATTGGATGGTGGAGTGCAGCTTTTCCTGGTTTTGGACATTTACTTCTATCCAAATACCTACGTGGTTTTGTTTTATTTACTTGGGAAGTTGTGGTGAACATAAATGCTAATTTAAATGTAGCGATGGTCTATTCGTTTCAAGGTGAGATAGCTTTGGCTAAAGAAGTTTTAGATACAAGATGGTTATTAATTTATATCCCTGTTTATCTTTTTGCGATTTGGGATAGCTATCGAACTACGATCGATTTGAATAAAATCTATCTTTTAGCAGAGCGAGAACAACATCGCTTTAATTCATTTAGTATGGGTGCGCTTGAAATTAATTATCTTGATAAAAGAAATCCATTGATGGCTGTGATGTGGTCACTATTTGTCCCAGGATTAGGGCAACTTTATATACATAGAATCGTTGGTGCATTTTTTGTTATTGTTTGGGTTGTTATTTTCACCTATTATTCACATGCACTTGAGGCGATATCTCTCTTGTTTTTAGGAGAAATAGAAGGATCAACAGCTGTATTAAAACCTGAATGGTTATTATTTTTACCCTCAGCCTATGGATTTTCCGTTTTCGATTCCTATATCAACACAGTAGAAAATAATAAGCTTTTTGATAAGGAACAGCGTAATTTTTTAAGTGAACGGTATCAATCGACTACGTTCCATATACTAAAAGGAAAAGTGAGTGAATAGCATGCAATTTTTTTCAACTTTTGAAAATACTGTCTATTTAGAAATGGCACTCTCTATCCTTGAGAAGGAGGGAATTATCCAAGAGAGAATATTTGCAGTTCCATTAGATAATCGCAAAGAGAAACGGAAGGTATTTGATACGATTCATCGCTCAGATGGGACCTCAATGATAGATATAGGGTTTGCACTTGCAACAGCATTTGCAGTAATTGGCGCTAGCATTGGATTCAAATTGGCTTGGGGTCCTATATTTTGGGGATTAATAGGTGCATTTTCGGGCTTTATCTTAGGGCTTTTGATACGTGTCTTTACAGAAGTATTTCTAAAAAAGAAGAGAAGACTGTTAAAAGGAAAACATGGAGAAGTTATTATTATAGTTGATTGCGAAGAAAAGGATGAAGACTTAGTAGAATCGATACTTTGGAATCATTATGCGTTAGGGATAGCGAAAGTGAAATGATATTATTTATTACCAAGCACCATTTTTATTTTATAGAACTTGATAATAAATCTAATTTAATATGGTTTATTCTCGAATTTTTCTAGTAAAACCCACTTGCATAGCTTTGCTTCAATTAAATCAATTCCTCTAAAAACTAATAATCCAAGAAAACTGATTGCTATTATGCCAGCAAACATTTCAACATAATCCACCCGTATCCAGCTATCCATTATAAAATAACCAATGCCATATGTGGTTGCATAATTCTCAGCAAAGAATAAGACTGAAATACTTGTTCCAACACTTATGCGTAGTGCTGTAAATAACTTGGGTAAAACTGCTGGTAAAACGAGATGCAGATATACTTGCTGTTTATTTGCACCTAAAGATATGATGGAATAAAATAACTCTTTACTTAATCCTTTAATACTATCACGAGTTGTCAAAAGTATTTGAAATAGAATAATAATCGAAATCAAAACAATCTTTGACGTATTACCAAGACCAAATAAAATCATGAAAACTGGTAAAAATGCTATCTTTGGTAACGGATATAGTAAATATATAATCGGAGCAAAAAAAAGGTCGAACTTTTCATGTAATCCTAAATAAAGTCCGAGTGATCCACCAACTAAAACAGCAATAATAATGGAAACAGAGATACGTAATAAGCTCATCCCCACATGTAATAATAGATCCTCACGCAATAGTTGAAAGAATGTAAAAATAGTTTCAAATGGATTTGGAATGATAGTTGATTCAATTAATAAGTGAAAAAAATACCAACAAATTATTATGAAAACACTTGCGTAAATTGTTTTATATCTTAGTGCAATTGATCTTATCATTTTTTAAAACACATCCATTTGATTTCTTACTTCTACACAAGTTTGATGAAAATCACTCGTATTTCGAAATGCGTGATCTCCAACATAATTATTATCAATGATTTTCTTTATGTTACCAGTTTTTGCGTCCATTATGACGATTTTATTACCTAAAAAGACTGCTTCTTCAATACTATGCGTCACGATAATTATAGTCATTTTCTTTTGACTATTAAGATCCACTACAACATCTTGTAATTCCTCGCGTGCAATTGCATCGAGAGAAGAGAAGGGTTCATCCATTAATAATAAATCAGGATTAATTGCTAACGCACGAGCAATCGCAACCCGTTGACGCTGACCACCGCTTAATTGAACGGGGTACTTATCACGTTGATCATAAATATGAAGATCTTTTAAAATAGCATTTGTTTTCTTTTCAATTATTATCTTATTTTCTCCGCGAATTTTTAATCCTAGGGCCGTATTTTGCCAAACAGTCTTCCAAGGCATTAAACCATATGTTTGTAAAATAACACCTGTTTGATTTCTATGATTTTCCACGAGATTGTTATTGATTAAGATAGAACCACTTGCAGGCTTTAAAATAGCTGCTATTCCATACAATAAGGTGCTTTTTCCACAACCAGACGGCCCAATGATAGCACAAGTTTGATGTGCATCAATCTGCAAATTGATTTTGTTTAAAATCGTGTTATCACCATATTTCATAACAAGATTCTTAATTTTAATCATGATTCGAGATACGCTTTTGTAACCATATTTGTGTAGTCTAATTCAACTTCAATTTCCTGCACTTGTTCAACCCAATTAATAATTTTATTCAGATAATCTTCACTTGGTACTCGTGCTTTATGGTAAGTTGGTATTGTAATCAAATCCTTACTTGCTGGGTCCAATTCAATTACTTTGATTAAAACATCTCGTGCTAATGATTCATCTTTTTCAATTGCTTCAACAGCTTTATTATAGCCCTTGATAAATCGTTCGATTGCTACACTTTTTTCTTCTAATGCTTTTGTTGTAAATACCATCGCTTCAGGTGTGAATCCATCATCGTCGGTAATAGAAATATGTTTTGTTAAACCGTTTAATTCACCCATCGAGGCAATTGGTTCAGGAAAAAAGCCGATATCTAATTGGCCTGATTTGAGCATTTCTAATCGAGCAGGAATCTCAGCAATATAAACTTTTTCTACATTATATTCAGTTGTTACATAATGATCGGCTAGATAATTAGATACACTTACCTCCATAAGCCCAAGCTTTTTTGTTTCTGCAGACTCAAAATTATCTCCAGTTAAAAATGAAAAGCTCCCATCGGTGCTTGTAACAATTTTAGTCTCGAATCCATTGTGCTGGTTATTCACGAAAGCAATTAAATCTGTCATAGTGCCATCTAATGCATTACTTTGCAAAGCACTCTGTCGATTGTTTGCGTTTGTATAAATGGTGGATTCTAAGTTTAATCCAAGGTCTTTAAAATAACCTTCTTGTTCTGCCAATAAAATTGGTGCAGAATCAACTGCGGGCATTAAACCAATCGATAATTCTACCATCTCTGGTTCTCCATTTGAAGTTGCATCCGATGTTGTACTTCCAGCAGTAGAACAAGAAGTTAAAATAAGTAAGTAGAATAAAAACAAGCTAAAACGTTTAAAGAATTGCATTATTAGTCCCCCTAATTTAAGTTGTCTATATGTAAAAACAGTTAGTAGTTTAATTGTAATAGGAAAAAAACAGTAAAACAATGTGAAAATTTGAACATTAAAAGAAGATAGTGTGAACATTTTATGTACAAAAGTGTTTAATATAGTGCATAAAATTATCTATATGATCTTGACAACTAGTAAACTAAGTGAAAAGATTAACAAAGTTAAAGTTAGCTGAAAATGGAGATGAACAATTTGCAGTACAAAATGGTGTTACAGGATCTTCCTAAACTATCAAAACAAACAGTTTATGATCTCTTTAAAGCGACTAGACCTTTATCTTTAACCTTAGCCCTTTATTCTACGACTATTGGAATGGTTATCGCATATCATGATGGCTATTTGTTTGGGGCCTCATACCTGTGGTTGGATTTACTGAAGATATTACTAGTTACGGTAGCGGGTTTATTTGTTCAAACAGGAGCGAATTTAATTAATGATTATTTTGAGTGTGAATATAAATATCGTCCACAAAGCATGAAAAAGTATCGTTTTTTAGGAAAAAAAAGAACGGTCTTTGATATTATTATTTTCTTAATTGGTATGGCATGTTTTGGTGCAACAGGATTAATTGGCTTAATATTACTAGTACTAACATCAAAAGAGTTATTTGTTGTAGGTATACTTGGAATAATTGGTAGTTATGCCTATACAGGAGAGCCAATCGTTTACAAAAAAAGAGGATTAGGAACGCTGTTATCATTTGTTTTAATGGGGCCATTAATGGTTTATGGCGCGTATGTAGTTTTTTCGGAATCTTTTTCTTGGTCTCCAATTATTTTAAGTTTACCGGTCAGTTTATTGATTCCGGCATTGATGTTAAGTAATGAATTACGCGATTTTGACCGCGACAAACAACTGGGTATAAAGACAATGACAGTACGTTTAGGTTTCTTATTTGGAAGAAATCTTTATGTAGGCTTATTATTGTCATGTTATATCTTAGTTATCATATTTGTAGTATTAAGCTATTTGCCGATTTATTCATTGTTTGTATTTGCTACGGTACCACTAGCTTTAAATAGTTACCAACTAATTGCTCTTAATCAGAAGTCGTTAGTACCCGAAACAAATAAACTACATCTGACATTTGGTTTGATCCTCATCTTGACAATCTTACTATAGGGATAATCTAGAAAACAAAACTACCGTGCTGATTAGTCACGGTAGTCATTTCATTTCCATGTATAAGGTGTTTCTTGATAAACGTAGTAATTAAGCCAGTTCGAAAAAATTAGATAAGCTTCTGAACGCCAACGGTTTAAAGGAGCTTTATCTGGATTGTTTTCTGGGTAATATCCAGTAGGCATATGAACGTCTAATCCCTTGTTCGTATCACGAAGATATTCGTCAGCAAGCGTAATAGCATCATATTCAATATGTCCAGTGATCATAATATGTTTCTCATCTTTTGAAACAATTAAGAAAGGTCCTGCATCATTTGATGTATCCAATGCGACTAACTCCGGATGACTATCAATTTTAGCTAAATCAATATCTGTGTTTCGCGAGTGTGGAGCTAAAAATTCGTCATTAATACCTCGAACTAATTTAGAAGTAGGAACAACCAATTCATGTGAGAAGATCCCACTTAGTTTATTTGGACGTTTTTCTTTCTTAATTCCATAATGATGATAAAGTGCTGCTTGTGCACCCCAACAGATATGCAAAACAGAAGTAACGTTCTTTTTAGACCATTCCATAATGTCGGTTAATTCACCCCAATAGCGAACCTGTTCAAATTCTAAGTGCTCTATTGGAGCACCAGTAATGATCAGACCGTCATATCGGTTATTTTTTACATCATTAAATGTTTTGTAAAACTGTTTTAAATGTGATTTGTGCACATTTTTTGACTCATAGCTAGCTGTATGAATAAAATCAACACGTACTTGTAGTGGTGAATTACTCAATAAACGTAATAATTGCGTCTCTGTTTTTTCTTTTTCGGGCATTAGATTTAATATGAGTATGTTCATCGGTCTTATATCTTGTGTCGTTGCTCGCTCAGAATCCATCAAAAAGATATTCTCTTTTTCTAATATCTGTCTTGCTGGTAACTGTTTAGGTACATTAATTGGCATATCTCTTTTACCCCCCTGCATGGTACTTCCATTATTATAGCGAGGTTAACATAGATGAGCAACTGGTATCGATAAAAAAACTAAAAATTTAGAAAGCTATCTGCCTTTCTTATGACAGATAGCTGATTCATTATCGTTATTTTAAATTTGCTGGTAAGGATAGGATGGATTCGATTAGTGTGTTTAATTTCCCTTCAATGCGATGTAATAAGTAAAACGTAACCGCAATAGGAAAACCAACTTCTGTTAGAATGGATACCCATGTTTCCTGCATATAAGTTAACTCCTTTCATCAAAAAAGGGAGCAATAATCTGCTCCCCCAAATGCATTAGTCTACTTTATAATGTGATTTCTTCTACATTACGTTCAACAATACGTGCACTTTTTTTACTAGTAAGTTCTCCACCAGCTGAGTAAAAAGCTTGTTGGGCGATTATACTATCCATTGCAGTGTTGATTGCAACAGGATCTGCAGGTTCAATTGGATTATCTAGTGTAACTGTTACTGTTTTATCTTCTTCATTTCCAAATTTTAATTCAAGTGTCTTCATGAGTTGACCTCCTTTCCTTTAGTCATTCACTGTTACTCAGCGGTAATAAGTTCTGTGTCATTACGTTTCACCATGTGTAACGTTAATGTTTGTAATGCTACGAGCGCTTGCGCAATGCTGAGTAATTGATCTGCTGTTGCGACTGTTTTGATGTTATTAAATGTTTTTGTTTTAATCGCGATATTACCATCTTCATCAAAACCATCTTCAAACAATAACTGTAACCTAGAATCAATTTTTTCTGATGCAGCCATCTGTATCACCTCCTGTCATCCATATAATCGAGATAATGATGACAAAAGTGTGTAAGCTTGGATTTATTTCATAAAGCATTTTTGAAGGCTGTTTTTATTAGGGGAAATCATAAAGGAAAGTTTAAGAGAGTAGCTGTTTATAAAAACAAAAGCAAGCCACTATAGGCTTGCTTCATTTCTGATTATGGTTTGCGTTTTGGCATCCATTTCCTATCTTTGTTAGAAGTTTCGGGGAAAGATTGTCCAGCTTCTAATCTAACTGATTTAGGGTCTGCTACCATACTGCCAGTTTCACCGATTTCAACATAAATGCCATTGTTTGGTGCTTTTTGACCAGGATTAAATTGGTGGTTTTGTCCCATGTGAAAACACCTCCTTTTTAATAGGCTACCCTTAAACAGAAATAATTAATGCGAAATCTTATTGACCTGAAACGCGTTTCATAAAGTATGCTAAACTGTGTTAAAATATTCGTATTAGAGTAGTGTGAAAAAGGTGATTTAAATGACGAATATTAGAGATATTGCTAAAATGGCGAAGGTTTCTGTTACAACTGTTTCGCGGGTTTTAAATCAGCATCCTTATGTAAGCAAGGAAAAACGTGAAGCTGTATTGAACGCTGTAAAAATCAGTAATTATCATAAAAATATTAATGCGGTCCATTTAAGTATGGGCAAGACCTTTTTGATTGGTGTTGTATTGCCTTATTCAGACCACCCTTATTTTGGTATGTTATTAAAAGGGATTGCAAATCAAGCTTTAGAGAATAATTATAAATTAGTACTAATTCAAACAAGTTATCAAAAAAGTATGGAAAAAGAAGCACTTATCATGTTAGAACAAAAGCAAATTGATGGATTAATTATTTGTTCAAGAATTAGTGAATGGGACACAATTAAAGCGTATCTTGTTCACGGACCAATCGTTTTAGCGGAAAAGCCTAGTGAAAAACAAATTTCTGCTACATATATTGATCATTATCAGTCTTTTTATCAAGCGATTGACTATCTCTTTGTCAATGGACATCGTCAAATAGGTTATTGCATTAATCGAAAAACAGGAGTTAGCAGTGAACAGCGTGAGAGAGCCTATCAAACATTTTTAGACCGAAATGCGCTACTGTATAACAGCGCATATATTTTTGAGGGTTGTTTGAACTTTGAAGACGGTGAGAAAGTTGTCCAACAAATCAAAACAATGAAAAACCCACCTTCTGCCTTGGTTGTAACAAATGATCAAGTTGCGGCTGGAATTGTGATATGCTGTCAAAACGAGGGGATAATGGTACCAGAGGATCTAGCTATTATTGGGTTTGATAATCAACCAATAGCAAAATACCTTGGAATAACAACAATGGAAATTCCATTACTTGATATGGGGAGGAATCTATTTTTGCAAGCAATTGATATGAATGCAATATCACAGCAAAAAGTTGCAGTCTATTTAATCGAAAGAAGTACAGTGTAATAAGTAAAAGTAGATAAATCAGACAAAATTTTAAATAGATAAAAGGAGAACTAATATGACCGAGAAAAGTGTAATATTTTTTGATATAGATGGGACTTTGTTAGATCATGATAAAAAGTTACCAGACTCAGCAAAGAAAGCTGTATTTGAATTGAAAAAACAGGGGCATATTGTAGCTATTGCAACAGGACGTGCACCATTTATGTATGCTGATTTACGCGCGGAATTAGAAATTGATACATACGTTAGTTTTAATGGACAATATGTTGTTGTCAATGGTGAGGTTGTTTACGGTAATCCATTAGACATACCTTCATTGGTTGAACTAACAGCAGTGGGTTTAACCAATGCGCATCCAATCGTATTTATGGATGAGCTGGATATGAAAGCCAATGTGCCAACACATAAACATATAATAGAAAGTATAGATACCTTGAAAATTGATCATTTTCCGACACATGATCCAAATTATTATAAAGATCGTAACATCTATCAATCCTTGTTTTTTTGTGCAGAGGGAGAAGAGGAACAATATCGAGAAAAATTTCCGGCATTTGATTTTGTAAGGTGGCATCCAGTTTCAGTTGATGTTTTGCCAAAAGGTGGTTCAAAAGCAAACGGTATAAAACAGGCAATGAAAGCGATAGGTATTGCAAAAGAGAATCAATATGCGTTTGGAGACGGACTCAATGATTTAGAGATGCTCTCGACAATAACAAATAGCGTTGCAATGGGAAATGCGAAAGAGGAAGTGAAAGCTGTTTCTAAGTATGTAACGAAAGATGTCGATCAAGATGGAATTGTTTATGGCTTACAGTTAGTAGGATTGTTAGAAAAATAATTTAAAAGATAGAGGCTTCTTTTAGAATTGGTTATTCTATTAGAAAGTCTTTTTTTTGTTAATGTATCACATGTTTGCATACTTTGAAATTAGGGAAAACTACTTAAATGTAAAAAAATACAGAAAAAGAGGGGGAACTGTGGAAAGTTACACAGTGAAAAAATATGAATAAGAAATATGAGAATTCACAGACAGAGAAAATATCAGAAGTATTTATAATATCTGCAGTGTTAGTCCTTGCCTTTGTTTTATGGGGAGCAATATCTCCAAGTTCATTAAACAATGCGGCAGGTCATGCACTAGGATGGATGATTAATACATTTGGTTGGTTTTACATGTTAGTCACGGCATTTTTTGTTTTATTTGTAATTGTACTTGCAATAAGTCCTTATGGTAAATTGCGTTTAGGAAAGCCGGATGATCGACCAGAGTTTACTTGGTTTTCATGGATTGGCATGTTATTTGCTGCAGGTATTGGTGTTGGATTTGTATTTTGGGGTGTAGCAGAACCGGTATTATATTATTTAGATCCCCCACTAGGTTATGAATCAGCATCACGTGAATCAGCTTTAGCAGGACTACGTTATGGTAGCTATCACTGGGCCTTGCATCCATGGGCAATCTTCTCGATTGTCGGATTAACACTAGCTTATGTACAGTATCGGAAAGATCAGCCAGCATTAATCAGTTCAGCTTTTTATCCATTACTTGGGGATAAGATTCATGGTTGGTCAGGGAAAACAATCGATATCTTAGCGGTTATTGCAACTTCAACAGGTGTTGCAACAACATTTGGTTTGAGTGCACTGCAGATAAGTGGCGGTTTATCTCATTTAACAGATTTACCGAATAATGCGTATGTTCAATTAACCATTATTGCGATTGTTACCGTATTATTTTTAATTTCTGCAGCAAAGGGAGTAAATAAGGGAATAAAAATCTTAAGTAATATCAATATAGTTGTTGCTGGATTATTATTATTATTTGTTATCATTGTTGGCCCTACTGTTTTTATTGCTGAAAGTTTTGTAACGACTTTGGGTGGCTACATTACAAATATCATCCCTATGAGTTTAACTTTGACACCATTTTCAGAAAGTGAATGGCTTGGAACGAATACGATTTTCTTTTGGGCATGGCATATTTCATGGGCACCTTTTATGGGCTTGTTTATTGCTAGGATTTCACGCGGACGAACAATAAGAGAATTTATGACTGGAGTCTTAATTATACCTGCCTTTTTAGCTATTGTCTGGTTTAGTACATTTGGAGGGACTGCGTTAAATATTGAAATGAATGGAAATGGTGGTATTGCAGCACTTGTCACAGGTGAAGTAGAACTTGCTTTATTTGCAACACTTGCAGAACTACCATTAAGTGCAATCACGAGTGTATTAGCTTTGCTACTTATCTTGATATTTTTCATTACATCAGCAGATTCAGCATCATTTGTTTTGGGTGCAATGACTTCTCGAGGTAGTTTAAATCCTAAGATGTCAATCAAATTAGTGTGGGGTTTATTAATTGCAGGAACTGCGAGTGTTTTATTACTTAGTGGTGATGGAGGATTAGCTGCACTTCAAACTGCTTCGATTATAACAGCATTACCATTTGCAATTATAATGGTTTTTATGATTATTTCAATATTAATTATGTTTACCAAGGATTTAAAAATACAGAAAGATCGTCGTAGGGAAAAACTTACCGAAAGTGTGAAAGATGAATTTCGTGAAGAATTTCTTGAAGACGTAAAAAGTGAACTATATGTTGAAATGAAGGAAGAATTATATGATGAAGTAAAAGATAAAATGTACGATGGTTTTAAAGAGGAAATATATGACGAGATGAAAGATAAAGTTTATGATGATCTAAAAGAAGACATTATCCAACAGATAGAAGAAGAGCAAGTACAAGTAGAAAAAGATGAAACAAAAGATTGAGGCTGTAACATAACGAAATCACCTTATATTAAATAACCGAACCGTAATAGAATTAACATCTATTACGGTTCGGTTATTTTTATTGCTTTATTTACTAATATGCCAGGCAAGCATATGTGAAATAGTATCTATTTTAACGTCATGTTCTAGCTGTAAACTACTTAGATTTAAATTTATGATGCCTATGAATTCTTTTGGCTCTTTCCTGCAAAAAATGCGGCGCTTAAAAGGAATACTAATCCTAAACCAACGCCAACTATCATTGAATAGTCAAAAACATTATTTAGTGCTAATCCGCCTGCAATTGATGAAACAAAAAGCATAATAAAAGCTACCGAATAGTTCTTTTTCATATAAATACACTCCTTTTCCATTGTTATATCTCTTTTAAGAATACTACCTTTTGGCGCTCCGTGCATGCATGGTTGAACGCAATTGGCAATGATTTGTTTATTGGAACTGTAACTTTTGGTTACGCAATATGGACAATCGTACGCTTAGTTACAAGAAGTAAGAAAGGAAAGTGTGCAGGTTATAATTAAAAAACAGCTGTAATAGTAAGTGTAAAATTGAAACTAATGATTAAACAGTATATTCTGAAAACATAAACAAGTAATAAGTTTGTTACTTATGACACATTTGGTTAGACGTTTATGCAGCTATTTGTTAGAATAACATAGAAGGTGCTTTTTCGAACGACAGGGGATGGAAGCATTTGGTGGACAGAATGTTTAAGCTGCTAATAATGTATACATAGCGACTTATAGACAAATAATTAAATATTACTGTGCATCATTTCATTACAAATAAGGGGTTGAATGGAAATGAGTAAACCAAAAATCGTCCTACTTGGCGCAGGTTATGCCGGTATGATGACAACAAAACGTCTCATGCAAAATTTATCAATAGATGATGCAGAGATCGTATTAGTCAATAAACATAACTATCACTATCAAACAACTTGGTTACACGAAGTTGCAGCTGGAACAATTGATCCAAATCGTGCGCGTGTTATGATTTCTGACGTGATTAATCCGAATCGCGTTACAATCGTAGAGGATACGGTAGAGAAAATTTTGCCGGATCAAAAGAAAGTCGCATTAAAAAACAGTGAGTTAGACTATGATTATCTTGTAGTTGGCTTAGGTTTTGAAAAAGCAACATTTGGTATTCCAGGTATGGCAGAGCATGCTTTATCGATCCAAAGTATTGATAAGAGTCGCTACATTCGTGACCATATTGAATATCAATTCTCAAGTTACCATAATGCCGAGAATCCTAAAGATGAATTATTAACATTTATCGTAGGTGGAAGTGGCTTTACTGGTATTGAATTTGTTGGTGAATTAGCAGAGAAAATACCTGAATTATGTAAGAAATATGATGTCGATCGTAATAAAGTTCGCATCGTTAATATTGAGGCTGCGCCAACAATTTTACCAGGTTTTGATGAAGACCTAGTGAAATATGCACGTCGTTCTTTAGAAGATCGCGGTGTGGAGTTTAAATTAGGAACAATGATTAAAGAGTGTAAAGCTGACGGTGTTATTGTTGGTGACGAAAAAGAAGAAATTAAAGCAAGCACGATTGTTTGGACAGGTGGCGTTCAAGCTAACGCTATCTTAGGTGAATCAGGTTTTGAATTAACAAAAGGTAAAGTAAATGTTGATTCTGATTTACGTGCACCAGGTTATGAAGATGTCTTCATCCTAGGTGATTGTGCATGGGTTATGAACAAAGAATCAGGTCGTCCATACCCGCCAACAGCACAAATTGCTATTCAAGAGGCAGATGTTTGTGCAGCAAATATTAGTGCACTAATAAAAGGAAATACATTAAAAGAGTTTACATTTGACAATAAAGGAACAGTTGCATCATTAGGTGGACGTCATGCAATGGGAACAATTTTTGAAGGTAAAAAATTGTATGGTTTATCAGCTAAAATGATGAAACATGTCATTGATGACCGCTACTTGTTTATGCTTGGTGGAGCAGGACTTGTATTGAAAAAAGGTAAATTTAAACCATTTTAAAACATAAAACAGATCAACGTTAAGTTAAGTATGTCGATTTTTTTCATCAATTGAAGGAGGGAATCCGTTCATGAAGAACACGTTGCTTGTCACATTATTTACATTACTAACAACTGTGGTGTATGTCGTATTTTCACGACAGAAAGAAAGTGAAAGAGAATTTCATTAAGTTAAGTAAAAACCAGTCTAATCTAGGCTGGTTTTTTTATGTATGATTTTAGAAAGTTTACATATTATTAGCTGTAAAGACTTAACATATGGCAAAAATAAGGTATAATTATTGTGATGTAAGAAACATAGAAGTGTAACCGGAAAGTGAGAGGAACTGTATGGGAAGAAAATGGAATAATATTAAAGAAAAGAAAGCTTCAAAAGATGCTAATACAAGTAGAGTTTATGCAAAGTTTGGTCGTGAGATTTATGTTGCCGCACGTCTTGGTGACCCAGATCCAGAGACAAATCAAGCGTTGAAAATTGTCTTAGAACGTGCGAAGACATATAGTGTACCAAAACAAATTATTGACCGAGCAATTGAAAAGGCTAAAGGGGGAGAAGAAGAAAGTTATACAGAGCTACGTTATGAAGGGTTTGGACCTAGTGGTTCCATGCTTATTGTTGATACATTAACAAATAACGTAAATAGAACTGCAGCAGACGTTCGTGCAGCTTTTAATAAAAATAGCGGTAACATGGGCGTCAATGGTTCTGTGGCATATATGTTTGATGCGACTGCCGTTATAGGTTTTGAAGGTAAAAGCGCTGATGATGTACTAGAATTATTAATGGATGCCGATATTGATATTCGTGATGTTTTAGAAGAAGATAATGCAGTTATTATTTATGCAGAACCAGATCAGTTTCGTGCAGTGCAAGATCGATTAAAAGAAGAGGGGATTACGGAATTTAAGGTTGCAGAATTAACGATGCTAGCCCAGAATGATGTAGCTCTTTCAGAAGAAGACAATATGCATGTAGAGAAGTTAATCGAAGCACTAGATGAGTTAGAAGATGTGCGTCAAGTTTATCATAATGTTGATTTACCAGAATAACTGATCTTCGGCTCAGTTATTTTTTTTGAATATGTTTAATCAAATGATCTAAAGGGTAAAATTTAGGAGAGTGATTAGCTAGACAAATCAAAGGGAGATGTTTCATTTATGACAGTAAGAACACAACTTGGAAATTCAGATTTATATATTAATCCAATTGGTTTAGGAACAAATGCAGTTGGAGGACATAATCTTTATCCTAATTTAGATGAGGAAGTAGGAAAAGATTTAGTTCGGACAGCAATTAAAAATGATATTAACTTTTTAGATACGGCATTTATATATGGTCCTGAACGTTCAGAGGAATTGGTCGGCCAAGTAGTTAAAGAATTAGGAAATCGTGAAGATGTCGTTATCGCTACAAAGGGTGCACATAAATTTAATGGTGATGATGTTGTTATCGACAACTCACCAGCCTTTTTAACAAAAGCTGTAGAAGCCAGCCTTACAAGGTTGCAGACAGATTATATTGATTTATATTACATTCATTTTCCTGACGAAGATACGCCAAAGGATGAAGCTGTTGGTGCTTTACAAGAATTAAAAGATGTAGGGAAAATTAGAGCAATAGGTGTCTCAAATTTCTCTATTGATCAATTAAAAGAGGCAAACAAAAATGGCCTGATAGATGTATATCAAGGTGAATATAATTTACTTAACCGCGAGGCAGAGAATGAAATATTACCATACTGCAAAGAGAATAATATTTCATTCATTCCATATTTCCCATTAGCTTCAGGCTTATTAGCAGGTAAATATACAAAAGACATGACATTCGATGATTTACGTAAAGATATGCCACATTTTCAAGGCAGACAATTTGAGCATAACTTGGATAAGGTTGAACAAATTAGAGAAATTGCCGATGATAAAGGTGTAGATGTTCCACACATCGTGTTAGCATGGTATCTAACTCAACCAGCAATTAACGCGCTTATTCCAGGAGCGAAAAATCCAGATCAAGTTATTAATAATTTAAAAACATTAGATGTAACATTAACAGAGCATGATATTGAACGAATAGATGGGATTTTTAAGAAACAAGCATAAAATGAATGTGTTGAAGAGCTTGACCTCAAACGTGGAGGTCAAGTTTTTTTGATTTTATATGCTGAATCGGGCGAACAGTAATCTTTACTGTGAAACATACGAATCATTTGATAGAATGAGAGTATAGAAAAGCTAGGAGGAAGTTTGTATGGATTTTGTTGCAATTGATTTTGAGACGGCAAATCGTTTTCGTGATAGCGCTTGTGCAGTGGGGATTGTTGTTGGAAATGAAAATGGCATTATTGATGAGTTTTATAGTTTAATAAATCCACAAACAAGTTTTGAAAGCCATAATATATATGTTCACGGAATTACAGAAAGAGATGTAAAGAGTGCCCCTACTTTTGATGAAGTTTGGGATACAATGAAAGATTACCTTGATAATCAGATTGTAATAGCACACAACGCTAGTTTTGATATGAGTGTTTTACGTGCATCATTAGATAAATCGCGATTACCATACCCAACATTTGATTACCTCTGTTCTGTTATGTTGTCAAAATTAGTATGGCCAGGAATGCCTAACTATAAATTGAATACACTGGCTGATTTAAAGGGTATTATGTTAGATCATCACCATGCACTTGCAGATTCTCGTGCGGTTATTGAACTCTTGGTTCAAGCGATGCAAGATAATCAGGTATCAAATATTGATCATTTACTAAAGCAACATGCCGTGACGTGTGGAAAGGTTTTTGAGAGAAGCTATCAAACACCTAAACGTCGTAAGCGAAGTCTAAAGTAAAGACGAATTGAAATTTTAGGAGGATATAAATGGCTTGCAAAGGTTGTTCAGCATCCGTAAGGCATACAAAAGAAGAAGTAGAAGCACTTGTTAGTGAACAATTAGCGTTAGAACCTGATCTAGTAACAGAAGCTATCTATCAATCTAGAATGCAAATTTGTGAACAATGTCCGAATCTACAATACGAAACGACTTGTGGATATTGTGGGTGTTTTGTTGCATTTAGAGCAAAATTGGCTTATAAAAAGTGCCCTGATCCAACTGGTTCAAAATGGCTCGCAATTACATGACTTAATGGCTTGCATAAAGTTTCATTAAGCCTTATCTTTAATCACTACTATATAAATACATACAACAAGATATGGAGGGAATAATAATATAATATGAAGAATAAACTAGAAACAAATTTAGACGCATTTAAAGACAAGTTAATAGAGATGAGTGACTACTTATATCACCATCCTGAATTAGGTAGTCAAGAATACCAATCGATGAAACTGCTGGTTGAATTTTTGCAATCACATAATTTCGAAGTGGAAACAGGTTTAGTTGATCGTGAAACGTCATTTAAAGCTGTTTATGATAGTAATAAACCCGGACCAACAATAGCATTTATGTCCGAATATGATGCTCTACCTGGTGTAGGACACGGTTGTGGTCATAATATGATCGCCACAATGGGGGTTGGCGCTGGTGTGACCTTGAGTAAGGTCATAAACGAAACAGGTGGTAAAGTTGTTGTTTTAGGAACTCCAGCAGAGGAAACGAACGGTGCCAAAGTGCCGATGACTAACGAAGGGATTTTTGATGACGTTGATATCGCAATGATGGTACATCCAGGAGATGTCTCATCAAAGAGTGGTCATTCATTAGCAATGGATGCAATTCAATTTTCCTATTATGGTAAAACAAGTCATGCAGCAGCTGCTCCTGAAAAAGGTATTAATGCATTAGACAGTGTGATCCAATTGTTTAATGGTATAAATGCATTAAGACAACACGTTCGATCTGATGTCCGTATTCACGGTGTAATAACAGAAGGTGGGGTTGCAGCAAATGTTGTTCCTGACAAGGCAACAGCACAATTCTATGTACGTGCAAAAGATCGTGCTTATTTGAATGAGGTAGTGGAAAAGGTAAAGAATATTGCAGAAGGTGCTGCTTCTATGACTGGTGCAACAGTTGAAATAAGTAACTATGAATTAAGTTATGATGATATGCATACGAATGAAACGTTGTCTGCTTTATTTACGGAGAATTTATATGCAGCTGGTGAAACAAAAGTTAATCCAGCCAATGCATCATACGGTTCGATTGATATGGGAAATGTGAGTCAAGTTGTGCCAGCAATTCACCCGTATATTGGCTTCGATCATCCTGGTTTAATCGCACACACAACCGAATTCGCAGATAAAACAATTACCGAAAAAGGACATACCGTAATTGTTCGTGGTGCATTAGCGTTGGCGATGACAGGATATGATATAGTAGCAGATGAAATGTTACTTGAAAAAATAAACAAGGAATTTAACGCGCAATAACTAAAAAGCAAGGTAATTTTTGATTTACTCTTCCCAAATGCATAAAAATTTGTTAAAATGCAGTATCGTGTATAAATATACGCAAACAAAAAGAGACAAAAGAAGGGAAGATTAAGATGAAGAAACAATTTTTCTTATTGGTAGCACTTATTGGGGTATTTTCACTATTGTTAGTAGCGTGTGGTACATCTGATGAAGGAGAAACAACAGAGGATGCAACTGAAGGAACGACAGATTCATCAGAGTCGGAAGAAAAAGAAGTATTAGAAATGGCGACATCTGCTGATTTCCCACCATTTGAATCACGTAACACGGATGGTGATTTTGTTGGTTTTGATATTGATTTAGCGAATTATGTTGCGGATGAACTTGGATATGAACTAGAAATTACAGATATGAACTTTGATGGTTTGATTGGAGCGCTACAAAATAATCGTGTAGATGTAGTACTATCAGGTATGTCAGCGACAGACGAACGTGCTGAAAACGTAGATTTTTCTACAGCATATAATCATTCTGGTGAAATGTTTGTCACACTTAAGGATTCAGAAATCACTTCATTAGAAGATATAGAAGGAAAAACTGTTGGTGTTCAATTAGGTACGATTCAACAAGATGGTGCAGAGAAGATTCAAGAAGATACAGACTTTGAAATAAAACCTGTTGATACTGGATCGATACTGATTCAAGAATTAATGTCTAATCGAATTGATGTAGCATACATGGATAAAGCTGTAGCTACTGGTTATATAGAAGAGCAAGATCTAGCTGGATTTGATGATCCAACAACAAGTTCACCAGGAATGGCAATTGCATTTCCAAAAGGAAGCGAAATGGTTGATGAAGTGAATGAAGTGTTAGCTCAAGCAGAAGAAAGTGGCTTTTTACAAGAATTAAAAGATAAATGGTTAACGGAAGAGTAAAGTAAAGTGTTGAAATAAAATATTATAGGAAGAAATGAGGTGTAAGGCATGAATTTGGATTTTAGCCAAATCGTGCCTTATATTCCTTTTATGATAGAAGGAATATGGGTAACATTAAAGTTTGTATTTGTCGCTATTATATTTGGTTTTATTTTAGGAACCATCTTAGCATTATTTAAAATTGGCAGCATTCGTCCACTGAGATGGTTTGCTGATGCATATACTTCGATTTTTCGTGGAACACCGTTAATTTTACAATTGATGATCATTTATTTTGCAGTTCCACAACTTACAGGATATGATATTCAACCCTTCTTATCAGCGGTCTTAGCATTTGGGTTAAATTCATCTGCGTATGTATCAGAGATCATTCGTGCTGGTATTCAAGCAGTTGATAAGGGTCAAACTGAAGTTGCACAAGCATTAGGGATACCGTATCGTCAGATGATGACTGATATTATACTACCACAAGCAATGAAAAATATTTTGCCGGCGTTAATGAATGAATTTATTACTTTAACAAAAGAATCAGCATTAGTCTCAACAATTGGTTATCTAGATCTAATGCGTCGTGCACAGGTCGTTGGTGCTGATTTGTATCGCAATTTTGAACCGTTGTTATTTGTTGGTGTGATATACTATCTATTAGTTATGGCACTTACGATAGCAGGTAAGCTAGTGGAACGGAGGTTGAGGATTAGTGATTAAAGTAGAACATTTATCTAAAAAGTTTGGAAACAATGAAGTATTAACAGACATCTCTGCGGAAATTAAAAAAGGGGAAGTTGTCTCGATTATTGGGCCTTCTGGTTCAGGTAAATCAACTTTTTTACGATGTATCAATTTATTAGAAAAACCGACAGAGGGTAAAATATATATTAACGGTCAGAGCTTAACAGATCCTGCGACAAATATTATGAAAGTAAGAGAAAAGATTGGCATGGTATTTCAACACTTTCACTTATTCCCTCACTTATCTGTGTTGGATAATTTAACGTATGCACCGATAAAAGTAAAACGTGAATCAAAAGCTGAGGCACAAGAAAAAGCGAAAGAGCTTTTAGCTAAAGTCGGTTTAACAGATAAAGAGGAAGCTTATCCAAGCAGTCTTTCAGGTGGTCAAAAACAACGTGTCGCAATTGCTCGTGCATTAGCGATGGAACCTGATTTAATGTTATTTGATGAACCGACATCAGCTTTAGATCCTGAAATGGTTAAAGAAGTACTGGATGTAATGAAAGATTTAGCGCACTCTGGTATGACAATGGCTGTCGTAACACATGAGATGGGCTTTGCTCGAGAAGTTGCTGATCGGGTGATCTTTTTAGATCACGGTAAATTAGTTGAAGAAGGCGAACCAAATCAGTTCTTTGATAAACCTAAAACAGAGCGTGCTGCAGCATTTTTAGAGAAAATATTATAAGAAATCTTCACTTAAGAGTTAACTTTGATTAGTTAGCTCTTTTTTTTTGTAATAAATCATTTAAATTGACCGTAAATCACAGTCACTATATAATAGTTATAAAAGGTTATGAAGCCTTGAATGTATAGTAGTACTATTAAGGTATAACATGTAAATAAAATGAAAGGGTGTTTTTTATGAATCCTTTATTATTTGAGAATATGCCATTTTTTATAAAAAGAGAAATGGAAAAGATAGCAGAACAGGTTCACCCATTAATGAAAAGGAATTCGCGGTATGTATTATTTGCTTTTCCGCTCATGTTAGTAGGCGGAATAAATTTGATAATCATTGCTTTTCAAAGTAGTTGGAACTCTGAAGCGTTACCGATTGCAGGTATTTATGCTTTTATTACCTCAATAGGCATGGCATTGTATAAAGAATCAAAACATGTTAATAAAAAGATACATCAAATTGGTAAAAAACATATAATTGAGCGTATCCAGACTAGCCATATTGTTACGGATGATAAGAAAAAAGCATATATAAATATGGTAAAAGAACACTCTAAAATGAGTCTGCAAATCTTTTTTAAATTTTTAAATGAAGAGAACAAAGAAAAGCAAAATACGTTTTAACGTAGCACGAAAAAAAACTAGTAACCACGTTAAGTGGTTACTAGTTTTTTTAATTTGTTGAAAAATGTTCATATGTTTTTCTTGAAGGTATTGGTATAATTAGGTGCACTTATAATCACAAGGATTTTTGCCTCAATGTTGCTTTACATGATATATATATGGATAACTTTTTATGTGGGATGTAACGCTTAATTTTCTTTGCTACTTATATTTCGCACGAGTATCTCTTCTTTTAATAAAAATATAAATTGGTTATCTAATTTTAATCGCATTGCAGTTTTATAGGCTTCAATGAGCTGTTTATCTGTTAATTGATTCATCTCATCTCCCACTTTCTTTGTGGTGTAATGTAATGCTCTAGGAATACGGATTCCTTAAATGGGTTATATTGTACAATAAACTAAATTTTAGTTGTTATATCGGAGAAAATGTTATAATATTATTTGTACTAGATTTATATTGTTAAATAAATGAAATGAACAAGAGTGTATTAAGAGGTGGAGAGATGACTACATTAATTGAATCAATGGAAACTCCTGTCGATAATTTATTAGGTTTATTTTTATATGCTGCCCTATTTATTCTTATTACTGGCTTAATAATGAGCCTGCTATTACATTTTATACCTAATTCCTTGAGTAGGACGTTAAAAAGCTTTATTGTAGGTATAGCTGTATTTAGTTCACTATTTTTTTGGTGGTATCTTATTGTAGTATGACAATTCCGCACCATGTTTACTTAATAAGTCTATTCTCCTTTCTATTTTTCCCGATATTTTGAAATATAAACATACTTTATACTTTTTTTATGTTACTTATAGTAATATAATTGAAAGCGCAACCACGAAAGGGAGACGTGTTAATTATGAAATCAAAAGATATTCAAGCGATGACGAATAAAATAAAAGAGAATATACAAAAAGTCATTGTTGGAAAATCCGATGTTGTTGAACAACTCTTAGTAGCGTTACTTGCATCACGTCATGTGTTGTTAGAAGATGTTCCTGGCACAGGGAAAACATTGTTAGCAAAATCTTTGGCGACTTCACTAGACTGTAGGTTTAACAGGATACAATTTACACCAGATCTCTTGCCCACGGATGTAACGGGACTGACGATCTATCGAACGAATAAGGGTGAATTTGAATTTCAACCGGGCCCATTATTTACGAATCTGCTATTAGCGGATGAAATTAATCGCGCAACACCTCGAACACAATCCAGTTTATTAGAGAGTATGGAAGAACGACAAGTAACGATAGATGGAAAAACTTATATACTGGACCGGCCGTTTATGGTAATAGCTACACAAAATCCGATCGAGAATCAAGGAACATTTCCATTACCAGAAGCACAGTTAGATCGTTTTTTCTTAAAAATAAAAATGGGCTATCCAGATAAAGAAGAAGGAATGGAAATACTAAAGCGCTTTAAAGATAATGATCCATTAAAGTCACTTCAAGCAGTTGTGAATAAAGAAACACTTGTAGAAGCACAAAGTCTATTTACAGGTACATATGTAAGTGATGAAGTATTAGAATATATAATGGCGATTGTGGAGGAAACAAGGCACCATCAAGAGGTATTAATTGGAATCAGTCCTCGTGGTTCACAAGCGTTATTGCGAGCGGTACAAGCATACGCAACAATTAAAGGGAGAGAACACGTCATCCCTGATGATATTAAAATGATGGCAAAATCTGTTCTAAGTCATCGATTAGTCCTAAAAACAATGGCTAGTAGAAGCTTAAATGGAGCCGATCTTGTTATTGAAAATATATTTGAGCGTATCGCAGTTCCAACCGAATCATTTTCAACAGAAGGTTCATAAATTATGAATATCGCTTGGATCATGTTCGTAACTATTTTACTCATTTATATGCAAGGTATTCTTTTTCAAAGATGGGGCTTAGCTAAAATAACGTATAATCGGAAATTTAACAAAGAAGCTGTTTTTGAAGGACAACATGTAGAGCTTATTGATCAAATAGCTAATGAGAAGATATTGCCATTACCGTGGGTACGCTTAGAATCTAAAATCAATCTAAATTTAGAAATAAAACAGACAGCCGATCACTTGTCAGAAGATAAACAATTTCATCGTACATTATTTAGTTTTCTACCATATCAAAAAATAACGAGAAGGCACGAAGTAACATGTTTAAAGCGGGGTGTATATAAACTGCAGACGGTGTCACTTGCAACAGGTGACCTATTTGGTTTTAAAGAAAGGTTTCAGCAATTTGATACGAATGCAGTGTTGACTGTCTATCCGAAATTATTAGAGTTAGAGGAGTTATCCTTACCGGTGCATAGCTTTATAGGTGAACAAACAGTAAAAAGTTGGATTATGAATGACCCTTTTATGAAGATTGGTACACGAACTTATCAAGAATCTGATCCAATTAATACGATAAATTGGAAAGCATTTGCACGGACAAGTCAATTACAAGTAAACATGTATGACAATACTGCAGATCATTACGTCATGATTTATTTGAATGTCGATCAATCTGACGATATTAAACTACCAATTGAAGATAAACAATTAGTTGAAAGTTCTATTCGGTACGCGGCATCAATTGCACATTATACAATTAGCAAAGGGATTGAAACAGGTTTTGCAACAAATGCCGTATTGGAAAAAGATAAATTTGAGCAGATAAAACCGTTTGTTAATATATTTCCTGCAAGCGGTGATGGACATTTATTTTATTTATTGGATTCTATGGCACAACTTACATACGATCGTAGTAGGAATTTTCATTATTTGCTTAAAGATGCAGTTAGTAATGACAGCAGAAATATTGATTATGTATTGATCACCCCTCGCATTTCAAATGAGACACAACACCAAATTGACCAACTTCGAAATAAAGGCCATGCCGTTGAAATAATTTGGATGACTTCAGAAGATGTTGATCAACCCAAAGGAGGAGAATTGTGATACAGCGTAATGACGTATTTCAAACCTTTCCACAGACTTTTATTGAATATATAGGGTTCTTTCCTATATTACTTGGTGTAACAATTTGGTTCGTCCCTGTCTCTTTATATGTGTACTTTTTAATAGGGATACTACTCTTATACATGCTAGGCATTTGCATTGGCAAGTTCTTTCAAAAAAAAGTATTAATTACTTTAAGTATATTTTCTATTGCGCTTATCCACATGCTTTTATATGATGGTACACTCATTCAAAAGATTGGAGTCTTACTATTAAGCAGTGGCATTCTCTTTCGTGGAATTCAATACAGTAGAACGAATTGGAACGTACTACTCCCTGTTCATATTATGTGGTCATTTGGAGTACCGTTATACTTTATCAGTTATTTCATTTATCGTTATACAACAGCATTCGAAACGTATTTACCAGTCATAACTGCAAGCGGCATAGTGTTTTTAGTACTTTTACTTTTTAGATCAAATACAAGTCATTTGGAAGAGGCAACTTTAGATAATAATGATAAAAAGTCGGTTAACGCGGGTATTCGAAAACAAAACTATGTCTATATTACGATCATGCTAGCTGTTATAACAATATTTACACAGTTCGGTTTAGTCAAAACAATTATAATAACTACGTTACGGATGATGTTTTTAACAATTTCTAGTTTTTTTGGTCTCTTTGAAAGTGATGCCCCTATAGAAGAACCAGTACAAGAAGCACCAAGTGAAATGCCTTTTCAAGTGGAAGAAATAAATGAACCATCTCAATTTGCTCGAATTCTGGAAATGGTCGCCACTATTACTGCTATTGTCGTGTTTATAGTAGCTGTAATATTTATCGTGTATAAAATATCAAACAACTTCAAAAAATTTATTGTATGGGTAATTTCCATCATTCACCGTATGATAGAAATAATAGGTGGGAAATCTTTACTTGATAAAAACACACAAACACACCCTGATGAAAAAGAAACATTATTTGATTGGAATAAATTTCAAAATAAAATAAAAGGACAGACAAGTAAGTTTGTGAAATTGCGCTTGTTAAAACAAAAAAAATGGGAAGTACTATCAGAAACCGAAAAAATTCGTTTTCTATATCGCCAATTTGTTAAAAAAGCGCAAGCTGAAGGATACGAAGTAATGAAGAATGAAACGGCACATGAACTTTTAACTCGAATTGATCAAGATCAATTATTGGAAAAAGAAACACGATTAAAATTAGACCAACTATATAACCAAGCACGGTATAGTCAAGAACAAGAACAGCTTAAAAAGGTTAATAAAGATGATTTCCAACAATTATTCAATAAATAATAGAGAAGATGCATGAAAGATAATTGTATTATTTGACTCTCATTCTAATTATTCATATAATTATCTTGAATTCAAGATACGAACGAATGAAAGGAAGGGAAATATAAAATGAAACATATATTTAACGAAGGTACTTCAGATCGGACATTATTATTATTACATGGGACAGGTGGAACAGAGCAAGATCTTCTACCGCTAGCTGAAATAATTGATCCAACTGCTAATGTTCTAAGTGTCAAAGGAAATGTTTCTGAAAATGGTATGGCACGTTTCTTCAGGAGATTAGAGGAAGGCGTTTTTGATGAAGAAGATTTAATAAAGCAAACAACAGAGTTAAATGAATTCCTATCAGAAGCAGCAGATAAGTATAAATTTGATCGTGCTAATATTGTTGCTATTGGCTACTCAAATGGTGCTAATATCGCGGGGAGTTTATTATTTCACCATGAGCAAGCATTAAAAGGCGCTATCTTACACCACCCAATGGTCCCTAGAAGGAATATCACATTACCTGACCTTAAGAGTGTTGATGTCTTTATTGGAGCAGGACACAATGATCCATTATGCAAGGAAGCTGAGTCCAAGGAATTATATAAAGTTTTAGAAGATAACGGTGCAGATGTTACCCTACATTGGGAAAACCAAGGCCATCAATTGACTCGTTCGGAAGTAGATGCTGCTAAAGTATGGTATGAAAAAAAATATTAAATATTTTTAACATAAAATGTTTGGTTATGCTAGAATTAGCTTATAGTTAAGTTTGACTCAGGAGGTAGTGTACTGCGATGAATACCATTGAAGAGACAATTAATGAAGCTGGATTTGGACGCAAAAAAATCATTAAGAAATATACCGATGTTTTTAAGAAAAACAAGTTAGACACGGACGAAGTATTAATAGAAATGGCAACTACTTTTGATAAGCCGACCGATTTATTATTTGTTACAGATAAACGTGTTTTTTATTTTAAGATGAATACAGAGGATTTATCAGTTGATAAGCGTGTTAATTTTAAAGATGTTTTAAATTGTCAAATAGAGGATCAAGGTACTGAAAAGCGTTTTGCAATCGGTTCTCGTTCACAAGACGTGCCAATTAGTAAATTGATAGTAAATACAAGTATTGGGATAGTCATACAAATAGCAAAGGTCCCAACTGAAATTGCCGAACAAGTAAAACAGACAATTAATTCGAAAATAATATAGTTAGAAAAAAGCTGTAGGATACTATAATCCTGCAGCTTTTTTATTAGTTCTGAAGTACCTTTTCTTAATAAGAGTTGTTATTTAAAGTCAAAATAGATAAAACTGCAGACACTGCTTGTCAAAAATTACAGGTTGTATTCTAGGGGAATTAGTAAAAAGTATAAGCAGGGGGTGAACAACTAATGCAAAAAAATAGAGGTATGATGCTTCCGATGCTTGCATCTATTGGTGTAGGTGCTGCAACTTATTACAGCATGAGACGTAATGGTGGCGGAAAAAATGCGATGAATAAAATGACTTCTGCTATGACACAAAATAAAAATATGTAACAAACTAACGAGTAGGCGAATAAATCAATTCGTCTGCTCGTTCAATTTAAAATTCATTAAGTGTATACATGGCGATAACGATCTTCTTTTGTTATAATTAATGAAACTATACAATACATAAAGGAGTTTTACGTGATGGGGAAAAATTTAATAGGCTATATTGGTTCGTATACAAAGAAAGCAAGTGAAGGGGTATATAAATTTACATTAGATTTGGAAAAAGAAATGATTACCAATGTAACTCCTGTAGCAAAGCTAGATAACCCAACATACCTTACGACAACGAAAGACAACAAGTTTCTGTATGCGGTATCAAAAGAAGGCGAAGAAGGTGGTGTAACGGCATTTTCTATAAATGAACAGACAGGAGACTTAACACAATTAAATAGTTTGGCTTCTGCTGGTTCACCACCTTGCCATGTTAGTGTTTCAAAAGATAATGCGAATGTGGTTACAGCAAATTACCACACAAAGAAGGTAGAATCTTATCTAACTTCTGCAAATGGTTCGCTGCAATCACTTGTAGATGTTGCAGAACATGAAGGATCTGGACCACATGACCGTCAAGAAAAACCACATATCCACTACGCGGGCTTCACACCAGATGAGAAACATTTAATCGCAATTGATTTGGGTAGTGATCATGTAATTACTTATGCTGTAGACAAGGGTAAATTAACGAAAGTTCAAACTTTTGAACCAAAACCTGGAAGTGGTCCGCGTCACATTGTTTTCCATCCAGATGGTAAACATGCATATATTATGACTGAATTAACATCTGAAGTTATTGCATTAGAATATGATGCAAAAGATGGTCACTTTACGGAAATACAAGCTATTAAAGCTATTCCATCGGATCACACTGATGTAAATGATGGTAGTGCTATTCATATAACAAAAGACGGTAAATTTATTTACGTAGCAAATCGTGGTCACAACAGTATTGCAGTGTTTGCAATAGATCAAGCAACAAATAAACTCACTTTTGTTGAATGGACAGCAACTGCAGGTGATTGGCCAAGAGATTTCGCTTTAGATCCTACTGAAAAATTCTTAGTTGCAGCTAACCAAAATTCAAACACATTAGCACTCTTTAGTAGGAATGAAGAAACAGGAAAACTAACATTGTTACAAAAAGATGTTACAGCACCAGAAGCAGTTTGTGTTAAATTTTTAGAAGCCTAAAAAAGATGGACCTTCGACTATAGAAGGTCCATCTTTTTAGCGCTAACCCAATCAAATAAATATTTATTTATTAGCGTTGACTTTACCCTTTGCTCATCTATAAGAGGTTTCTCAATTTGGTTTTCTTTATTGTATAAACTTTTTACCATATATGTGAAAATTAGGTAGTGGACTTTTAATTAACATTTGAGGTAATTTTCAGTTTACAAGATGATTTGACTATGTATTATCAAAGTGATAATATTATCACAAAAAGGGAGGGGATGTTATGGACCAAAAAGTTATGGATTGCTTTACACACCCAGTAAAATGCAAACTGTTATTAGAGCTACATACTGCTGAAAAAGCAACCGCTAAGCAACTTGCGGAAATATATAACGATATTCCACAAGCAACCCTTTACCGTTATCTGAAACGTATGACAAATGACGGTATTTTGAAAGTGGTTGAAGAAAATCAAGTGAGAGGGACTATAGAAAAAACTTATGCGGTTGCCATTAAATTAGATATCAGTGGAGAAGAGTTAACCGGTCCAAATGCGGGTGATGCTTATATACAAATGTTTACGCAATATGTTTTTAGTTTTATCAAACGATTTCAAGAGTATTATAAAAATCCGGATATAGATATTCAAAAAGATCAGTCGGGCTTTTCTCTTGCGCCAATATATGCAACCGAGGAAGAATTGGCCTTGGCGATAGAGGAATACGCGAAAATTATTCAACCGCTATATAAGAATAGGCCTAAGTCGGATAGAAAATTACGAAATGTTGGCTTGATTATTTCACCGCCGGAAAATCACAATAAATAGTCTTTCAAAGCTTTCTTGTCGCCCATAGACAAGGGGGCTTATCTATTGACATTATATTATCATAATGATAATATAATCAAAAAGATAATGATTATATTATTTTGAGAGGTTATAAATACAATTATTGAACAGGGAGGAAAACACATGAAAGCAATTATCGCTGAAAAGCTGACAAAAATATACGCTGGAGGAAAAAAAGCATTGGATAACGTCAGTTTTGAACTCAACGAAGGGGAAGTATTTGGTTTTTTGGGCCCTAATGGGGCTGGAAAGACTACTGCGGTAAAACTTTTAAATGGCATGATCTCTCCATCAGAAGGTTCTTGCCATGTTTTTGGTATGAATTCCTCGGTTAGAACAGAGGAGGTTCACGCTATATCTGGTGTGGTTACGGAACATGCACAAATGTACGACAACCTAACCGGACTGGAAAACATTATTTTTTATGGTACGTTATTTGGAATACCAAAAGAAGAAAGCCGTAAACGAGCACTTGCGTTGCTAGAGAGATTGGATCTTACTGCTACCAAAGACAAAAAGCTGGCCACTTACTCTACCGGTATGCGCCAACGTCTTTCATTGGCTAGGGCCATGATCCATGCACCAAAAATACTATTCCTGGATGAACCTACCTCCGGCTTGGATCCTATGAGCGCACAAAGTGTAAATAATATGATTAAAGAATTGGCACACGATAAAGGAACTACGGTTTTCCTATGTACGCATCAGTTACGATACGCTCAAGAGGTCTGTTCCTCCTATGGGTTGATTGATGATGGGACATTGTTGGCAGTAGGTAGTATTGATGTTTTGCGAAGTAACCTTTTCTCCGGGTTAAATGTGCGCATAAAGGCAGATCGTTTTCCTGTAGACGTGTCTTTCAATAGAACTGAAGGACAGTGGGTTGAAATTAATGTGCAGACGGAGGATGATATTCCACCGATTGTGAAACGCATTGTGGATGCTGGTGGCAACGTTTATTCCATATCGGCAAAGAAATTGTCGTTGGAGGAAATTTACTTCTCTCTGATTGAGAAGCGAAAAGAGCAGAAGGAGGCTAAAAAGTTATGAATACAATGCAATCATCTTTAATAAGAAAGGATTTGCGAGGTATCACCGCTAACAAGCGGTTGCTTATAGGCATGATATGCGTTCCAATAGCGCTGACAGTCGTTGTGCCCTCAATTTTTATTATGTTAGTTCATTTTATGCCGAATGATTTGAACGACTTTGAAGCTATGCTCCGTAAGTTACCTATGGGATTACAACTAGATAACATGAAGAACGCTGTTATATCTTTGATAATAAACAACATTATGCCTGTTTTCTTTATCATAATTCCTATTATGACCGCATCAATTATGGCGGCGAGTTCTTTTGTTGGGGAGAAGGAAAAGCGAACACTGGAAACGCTCTTATATTGTCCTCTTTCTCTAAAACAAATATTCCGGGCCAAGATACTATCTTCGTTTATCATGAGCGAACTGGTAGCCATCCTGTCTTTTATCCTTATGACAGTTGTAACTCAACTTGAAATACTGCTGACAACAGGTGGCCTGCTGTTACCGGACATTAGCTGGCTAGTGGTACTTTTGTTACTCTCACCAGCAGTCTCTTTAATTGCAATTACGTTGATTGTGCGGGGGTCAGCCAAAGCGCAGACCATGGAGGAATCTCAGCAACGCAGCTCTCTTTTAGTTTTGCCGATAATATTTCTTGTAGTCGGACAATTTACCGGTCTTATTTTTATTAATATTTGGGTTTTGCTAGGGCTAGGTGTCTTGTTGGCAATGATCGCATGGCTTTTGATGAATGGTTCATTTAAAAAAATAAGCTATGAATCAATATTGCGTTGACGGGATTGTTCGAAACTGCTTTAGTTATCAGGTACCTCGAAAGGTGATGGAGTGTCAAGTTCCGTATGCCAGAAGGTTGTTCGCTTCACTTTTTAGAAAAAAGATTGTGATACATGCAAAGGATCTGTTCAAAAATGACAGATCCTTTGTATTATTGTTATAGTATTTGGGATAAAAATAGCTTTGTACGATCTTCTTTAGGATTATCAAATAATTCTTCAGGAGAACCAGATTCAATAATCTCGCCCTGGTCAAAAAGAACGATGCGGTCAGCAACTTCTCTGGCAAAACCCATTTCATGTGTGACAACTAACATGGTCATACCTGAACGTGCTAATTCTTTCATAACATCTAAAACCTCTTTAATCATTTCTGGATCTAGTGCAGAAGTTGGTTCGTCAAACAACATAATTTCTGGTTGCATTGCTAATGCCCTTGCGATCGCAACGCGTTGTTGTTGACCACCTGAAAGTTGACCTGGATATTTATCGGCTTGTTCAGGAATTCCTACGCGTTCTAATAATTCTTGTGCAAGTTTTTCTGCTGCTGCTTTTGGTTTTTTTCGAACCCATATTGGTGCTAATGTGATATTCTTTAAAATAGTCATATGAGGGAAAAGATTGAATTGTTGAAAAACCATCCCTGTTTCTTTTCGAATTGCCTCAATATCTTTAATATCATGTGAAAGATTAATACCATCAATATGAATTTTTCCTTTTTGTATTTCCTCTAGTCCGTTAATAGTTCGGATAAAGGTTGATTTTCCAGATCCCGAGGGACCGAGTATAACGATAACTTCGCCTTTATTTGCTGTTAATGTAACATCTTTTAACACATGCAGATCACCAAACCATTTGTTTACTTTCTTACATTCTATTATCGGACCTTGTTCTGTTTGTTTCGCGGTACTTTCGATCATATCAATTCCTCCTTATTAGTTATTAGCGTTCACCGACACCTAAAGATCGTTCTAAACGGCGACTAGAGTAGGCCATTGCATAAGCAATTACCCAATAAACGAGCGCAATGAATAGATACACTTCCATATGTCGTCCTAGGTAATCAGGGTTAGACTTGACTGTTTGCGCAATACCTAAAATATCGAATAATCCAACAATTGCAACGAGAGAAGTATCTTTAAACATGGAAATACTCTGTCCCACAATGGCGGGAATTACAGCGCGTAATGCTTGTGGCATAATGATGAATGTCATCGAATGTATGGAATTTAAGCCAATTGCTTTTGAAGCTTCGTATTGACCATTCGGGATAGACTGAAGCCCCCCACGCACGTTCTCAGCCATATAGGCGGCTGTAAATAACGTACAACCTATCATAACGCGAATAATATTGGTGATTTCAAAACCTTCCGGTAAGAATATAGGTATTAATATTTGAGCCATGAACAATACAGTAATTAGAGGAATGCCGCGAATAACTTCTATATAACCGATACAAAAGTATTTTATTACTGGCAGCTTACTTGTACGTCCTAATGCAAGTAAAATTCCGATTGGGAAAGAAAAGATAATCGCTACAGCTGATAATAATACAGTAAAGAGTAAACCACCCCATACATTTGATTTCACTGCAGGTAAGATACCAAATCCATTTAGCAAAAAGATAATTAGTGGAAAGGCTAAACAAAAGCCGATTATCACAATCATTTTTTTCTTTGGTAAATATGGCGTAATAATATATCCTGCAATAATTAACGCGATAGTGGATAGTAACCATAGTTTGCTAGTTCCTGATGTAAACGGTACGACAATATGAACGAGATATAGAAAGATTAATACACCAGAAAGGATACGGGGTGTGCCTTTCCAAATACCAGCTGACATCCCGAATAAAAGAGAGATAAATCCTAATCCAGCCCAAACGCGCCACAGCTCCGATCGTTCATACTGACCAACCATAAACAAGCGGTAGTTATTACTAATTACATCCCATTCGGCAGTGATGAATACCCAATTTGCTGTACCAGAGACTATTTGATAGAGCAAAAAAATTGAAATAAAGGATAATAAAACATTCCACCAACTATTAAACATATTCCTTTTTAGCCACGTTAATATACCTGGTGAATTTTTCGGTGGCTTAATGGAGCTTGTTACTTGGTTTGTATTTGTATTCAAATTCATTCTACTCACCTCTCCACTAAACGAGATTTGGCATTATAGAAATTCATAAAGACAGACGTTATTAAACTTAAAGTTAAGTAAACCAAAATCATAATGACAATCATTTCTATAAAATGTCCTGCTTGATTCATTGTTGTATTTGCAACAAATACTAAGTCTGCGTATCCTGCTGCAATCGCTAAACTTGAGTTTTTAGTGAGATTAAGATACTGACTTGTTAATGGTGGTATGATAATCCTTACAGCTTGTGGAAAAACAACGAGACGCATTGTGGTAGAACTTTTTAACCCCAATGCTTTGGCTGCTTCTTTTTGCCCTTTAGCAACGGAAAGGATACCGCCACGAACAATTTCAGCAATATAAGTTGCTGTATAAATGGTTAAACCTAGTAAAACAGCTAAGAATTCTGGTGATATAATATACCCACCTTCGAAATTAAAAGTACCTAGAACTGGCGTATCTATATTTACTGGCCCAGACACGGTAATCACAAATGCAAGGAGAAGAGAGAGTATTAAGGTTCCTATACCCCAAACAACAGGATACTTTTTATTACCTGTTTCAATTTGTTTTGTTCGTTTTATTTTCCATAGAATGAGTGCACCTACTAGACCAATAAAAAATAGAAGTAGCCATGTAAACGTGTGGGCGTTCATATTTAACCATGGTATCGCAATGCCACGATTACTCAAGAATGCAGGTCCGATCTTTACACTTTCTTCAACAGCTGGCAAGGGTAATAAAACTGCAAAATACCAGATGAATATTTGAACAAGTAAAGGTGTATTACGAAATACATCAATATACAATCCTGCTAATTTTTGAACGAGCCAATTCGTAGAAAGGCGTGAGATACCAACAAAAACCCCAATTAAAGTGGCGAAAAAAATTCCAATTATTGCTACCTTGATTGTGTTTAGAATTCCAACTAAAATTGCTCGTAGATATGTATCAGTGGGTTGATAATCAATCATTGATTCAGAAATGTTAAATGAGGCAGTATTGTTTAAAAATCCAACGCCTAAATCCATTCCAATCCGATCCAATCCAGCACGTGCATTATTAATTAAATAAGCACCAACAAGAAAAATGAAAATGACGAATGTTACTTGAAATAGGATAGGTAGAATTCGATTATCACGCCAGAACGGTGTACGGACAGTTTGTTCTTTATTCATGTTATTCACCCTTCCGTATAGAAATAAATTGACCTGCTCCCTTAACTGAAGAGAGCAGATCTTGATCATTTATTAGATAATCTTAATTGAATGGTGGAGAGTAGAGTAATCCACCATCTTTCCAGTTTGTATTATAACCACGTTCTAAATTAAAGACTGAATCTGTGCCTAAATTACGATTGTATATCTCTTCATAGTTACCAACATGTTTGATTACACGATAAGCGAAGTCATTTGGTAAACCCATTAAACTACCAAGTTCACCTTCGATTCCTAAGAATCTACGAACTACAGGATCTTCACTGTCCATAAAATCATCAATATTTTCAGAGGTGATTTCTAGTTCTTCAGCCTCAATAATTGCAAATGTTACCCATTTAACAATGTTGAACCATTGATCATCACCTTGTCTTACTGTTGGTCCAAGTGGTTCTTTCGATAAAGCCTCAGTAAGGATTAGATGTGCATCAGGTTCAGCTAATGTTGCTTGACGTGAAACTAGACCTGATTTATCAGTAGTCCACGCATCAACTGTACCTGCTTCATATGCCTCAACTAATGAATCGCTATCATCAAATACTACTTGTTCATATTCAATACCTAATTTCCGGAATTGGTCAGCTAAGTTCATTTCTGTTGTCGTACCTGTTTCAACACCGATACGTGCTCCAGCTAAATCAGCTAGAGTAGTTATACCACTCTCTTTTGTTACCATCATTCCTTGACCATCATAAAAAGTAGTTGGGCCAAAATTTGTTCCTAGTTCAGTATCGCGAGTAGTTGTCCATGTTGTATTTCGAATCAGAACGTCAATTTCACCGGTTTGTAAAGCGGTAAAACGTTCTTGAGCAGAAAGGGGTCTTACTTCAATCGCTTCTGGATCATCAAAGATAGCGGCAGCAAGTGCTTTACCAAAATCAATATCAAAACCTTCATAATCACCGTCTTCATTTACATAACCAAAACCAGGTAATTGACTATTACCACCAACAACAACTTCTCCTCTTTCTTCAACAGCAGCGAGAGTAGAGCCAGCGTCGCTGTCAGAAGAAGTTTCTTCCGTATCCGTTTCTTCTTCTGTAGGTGTATCACTTTCATCTGTGCTAGCATCCTCATCGGATGAACATCCAGTTAAAAATAGTGCGAGAATCAAGAAAAAGCTAGCCAATAATGCAGATAAATAATTTTTTCGATTTCTCAAATTAAATCCCCCTTGTTTTTTTAAAAGTTCTATGTAAAAGGTATAGAACTTTGGTGAAAAGTGTTGTTGGAACATCCTACAGACTAAGTGTATAGAGAGTTCACACAAAAAAACACTAGTTTGTAAGATTGCCTGACGATATATTTTGAAAATTCTGATAATTATTTCAACTTTTTGTTAGGTATAGTTTATTAAATGTGAGGTAAACTAACAAAAAAAGAAAGTGTTTGGTGAAAGGGAGTTACTGCAATGAAAATAGGGTTAGCATGTGGTTTTATCGTAATGTGTTTTATGCAGCCAACTATTGTGCAAGCTGCACATGAAGATGAGCGACAATCTGAGAATCATATATGGGAGATCCAAAGGGTTTCCTATCATCATGTTCCAATTTATTCTCATGATTTTAATGTGTGGCACCATTTTATTCAAAAGGAAAAAACGTGCAACGTGATAAATAAAGTTAGAACAGAAGTAAGATACTGCAAAGTACACGATCATATGGAAACAAACGTAACCTCAGAGGAAGTCATACACAGCCATGATCATTAAATTAAGCGGGATATTTATAATATTGATTCATTATATTTATCAACTGCGACGTAACAGGATTTCTTGACCCGCTTCACAAGTGAAATTGACTCCCTTTCCGCAGGCACGGCTTCAGCTAACTTTGGAAAGCAAAAAGCGCTTTCCAAAGTGGATCTTCAGCCCGTGCTGTTCCTGCAGGAGTGTCGTCAATTTCACTTGATACGCTAGTTTCTTATACCGTGATAATAATAGAGATAAATTGCTTCGTTATATAATAATAATGATATTTGTCACAATGATACGCTATCCAGCGAAGGAAGCAAATGGGTGACACTCTAGTGGGAACAGCACAAGCCGAAGATCCACTTGGTAAAGTGTTTTTCTTTACCAAGTTAGCTGAGGCTGTGCCCACAGAAAGGGAGCCCATTTGCTGACGTAGCGGGTAAGGAAGTTACGTCGCAGTTTCTATCTATTGCGTCGTTTAACTAGCAAGAAGGTCTTATAAAAAAACTAAAAAAACCTCCTATAAGGAGGTTTTTTTAGTTTGTGATAACAGCTGGGTGAATGATATGGTTTGATTCGAATTTATCGATTTTATCTGCTTGGGTTAAAGTTACTGCTATTTCATCCCAACCATTTAAAAGCATTTCTCTTTGATACGCCGCAACGTCAAAGCTAGCTTCAAAACCTTCACTATCGTAAACTTTCTTTGATTCTAAATCTACTGTGATGTTATAGTCCTTTGCTTGTGCATTTTCAATTAATTGTTGTGCTTCTTGATCGGTTAAACGAACAGGTAAAATACCATTTTTTGTGCAGTTATTATAGAAAATGTCTGCAAAACTAGATGCTATTATAACTCTAAAACCAAAATCTTGTAGAGCCCAAGGAGCATGCTCACGAGAGGAACCACAACCAAAGTTATCACCTGCAACTAAAATAGAAGCATTTGTATATTTGGGTTGATTTAAAGAAAAATCAGGTCTAGGTTGACCCTTTTCATCATAACGCCAATTATAGAATAAGAACTCGCCAAACCCTAAACGAGAAATTCTTTTTAAGAATTGTTTTGGAATGATTTGATCTGTATCAACATTAGCTCGATTCAGTGGATAAACAAGTCCATTATGTTTGCGAATTGGTTCCATTTGAAGTACCTCCTAATTAATTTAATGGTAAAAGGGGAGTGAGGTAACAAATTAATAGTGGAAATCTATTAATTTGTTACCTCACATCCATTAAGCTTACACACCTACAGGCAAGTTGCGGACATCAACGAATCGTCCTTCAATTGCAGCAGCAGCAGCCATTTCTGGACTAACTAGGTGTGTTTGTGCACCAGTACCTTGACGTCCTTCAAAGTTACGGTTTGAAGTAGAGGCACAACGTTCACCAGAAGGGACAACATCATCATTCATTGCAAGACACATACTACAACCGGCTCCACGCCATTCAAAACCAGCATCAATAAAGACACGATCTAATCCAAGTTCTTCAGCTGCTGTTTTAACAGACTGTGAGCCAGGAACTACCAAAGCGCGTACATTCGGGTGTACTTTTCTACCATTAATGATCTCGGCAGCACGTTGTAAATCAGCTAGTCGTGAATTTGTACAAGATCCGATAAAAACATGCTTTATTTCTACCGATGATATTGGTTTACCGGCTTCTAATCCCATATATTCTAATGCACTAATTATTTCATTTCTATCATTCTCAGATGTTGCATCATCAGGACTAGGAATATTAGCACTAATTGGAATACACATACTTGGGTTCGTTCCCCATGTAACTTGTGGTTCAATTTCTGCTGCATTCATTTCTACCATAGCGTCATAACTGGCACCTTCATCACTAGCAAGTGCTTTCCAGTCTGAAGCCAACTGGTTAAATGTATCTTCATCTTTTGGTATATATTGTTTTCCACGAAGATAGTCAACTGTTGTGTCATCTGGACTTACTAAGCCAGCACGAGCTCCAGCTTCGATCGACATGTTACAGATGGTCATACGACCTTCCATAGATAGACTTCGAATCGCTTCACCGGTATATTCAATGACATAACCAGTTCCGAATTTAACACCAAATTTACCGATTATAGCAAGTATTAAATCTTTAGCCGTTATACCGACACCTAATTTTCCGTCGATTTTTACATTCAAGGTTTTAGGTTTTGCTTGCCAGATTGTTTGCGTAGCAAGAACATGCTCTACTTCACTCGTACCAATACCAAATGCTAAAGCACCAAAGGCACCGTGTGTAGATGTATGACTGTCTCCACATACAATTGTCTTTCCAGGTTGTGTTAAACCAAGTTCAGGACCAATGACGTGTACAATACCTTGATGACGGTGATTAATACCTGCCAAAGGTACACCGAATTCTTTACAGTTTATTTTTAGTTGATCCATTTGTTTTTTTGATACTTCATCTTTAATAACATTTCGGTGCACAGTAGGTACGTTGTGATCCATCGTTGCAAATGTTCGATTTGGTTGACGAACCGTCCGACCTTGCAAACGCAATCCCTCAAAAGCTTGAGGGGAGGTAACTTCATGAACAAGGTGAAGGTCAATATAGAGAAGATCTGGTTTACCTTCTTCTTCATGGACAACATGTTTATCCCAGATTTTTTCGATAACTGTTTTGGCTTTTCCCATGTTAGAAATCACTCCTTTACTTTTGTGAAAATGAAGGTTATTATTTTTGCTCGATATAAGCAATAATAGCTTCAGTCATTTCCTCTGTGTTTATTTTCTTTCCACTTTGAACTTGTAAATCAGCAGTATAGTATCCTTTATCTATACACGCTTCAATTGCTTCTTCGATTAAAGCTGCTTCTTCTTCGAATGAAAAAGAGTAGCGTAACATCAGGGCAGCTGATAATAATGTTGCAATAGGGTTCGCTATCCCTAAACCGGCAATATCTGGTGCTGAACCATGTGCTGGTTCATATAAACCAACGCCATTTTCAGCTAAGCTTGCAGATGGTAGCATTCCTAATGAACCAGTTAAGACAGAAGCTTCATCACTTAAAATGTCGCCAAACATATTCTCTGTCACAATTACATCAAATTGACTCGGATTGGTAATTAATTTCATTGCGGCAGCATCTACTAGTAAATGTTCAACTTCGACGTCTGGATAGGTAGCCTTTTTTTCTTCGACAATTTCTCGCCATAGTTTACTAGATTCTAAAACATTTGCTTTATCAACTGAGGTGAGTTTCTTGCTACGTAATTGTGCACTTTGAAACCCTTTATCGATAATACGTTCCATTTCATAACGACTATAACTTAATGTATCGACAACAGCATTACCATTATCGCGTCGCTCACTAGGTGTTCCAAAATATAAACCACCAGTTAATTCTCTGACGATTAACAAGTCACTGCCTTTAATAACTTCCTCTTTTAATGGAGAAGCACTTAATAGTTTTTTGAACCCTTTAACAGGACGTAAATTCGCATATAAATCTAATGCCTTGCGAATGCCTAGTAGGCCTCGTTCGGGTCGTAAGTGAGAAGGGTTGTTATCCCATTTTGGTCCACCAACTGCACCTAATAAAATAGCATCTGCTTGTTTACAGGCTGAAACCGTTTGATCGGGAAGGGGAGTGTCGTATAGATCGATAGCACTTCCTCCAATTGCTTGCGAATCAAATGTAAAGGTATGGCCAAATTTAGTTCCAATAACGGATAGAACTTCTGTTGCAGCATCGATAATTTCAGGTCCAATTCCATCACCAGGAAGAAGTACTATATTTTTTTCCATCATTTATCCTCCAATTGGTTAGATATTTTCAGACGCATCTATTTTTTTAGTATTATTTTTAGTTAAGAAAATTCTGTTTATTGCATTTATAAAGGCATGAGCAGCAGCTTCTAAAACATCTTGAGCTGTCCCACGACCGCTCATAGAAGTCTTGTATTCTTCTACAGTCATACTTACATGTACCTCTGCTAAGGCATCCGTACCCTTACCAATTGAATTTAATGTGAAATCAGTAAGTTGAATTTTTTCTTCAATTAATGCTTCAATCGTATTATATAAAGCTTCTACGCTTCCTTGCCCAGTGCGAGCAGTTTCTACCTTTTTACCCTCTGGTGTAGTTAATGCAACTGTTGCTGTGGGTAAGTTATGTGTACCATATTGCACTTGAAAAGAAAGGAGCTCATACTTTTTACGCGTACTTAAATCAGTCTGAATATCAGTTAAAATAACAAATAAGTCATCTTCGGTTACTTCTTTTTTTCTATCCGTTAAAAGTTTAAAAGATTTAAAGGCTTCTGTGATTTGTTCTTCTGTTAAAGTGAATTCTAGTTGCTCAATTTTATCTTTAAAGGCATGTCGTCCTGAATGCTTTCCTAGTACTAAGTTATTAGATTGAATACCGACTAGTTCAGGTGTAATTATTTCATACGTTTGCGCGTTTTTTAGTACACCATCTTGGTGAATACCTGACTCATGAGCAAATGCATTACGACCAACAACTGCTTTATTACCGGGAACAACCATTCCAGTAAGTTTACTAATCAGATCGCTTGTTCGCTTTATTTCTTTTAATGTTAAATTAGTAGTATAAGGATAAAAATCTTCTCGTATTTTAAATGCAACTGCTATTTCCTCTAAAGCGACATTACCTGCACGTTCTCCAATACCATTAATTGTACCTTCAATTTGTGTTGCACCATTCTGAATCGCTGCAATAGAGTTTGCTGCTGCCATTCCAAGGTCATCATGACAGTGACAAGATAAATCAACTTTGTCGATATTCGGTACAGTTTCTTTGATGTAATGAAACATTTCGCCATATTCCTTTGGTGTCGTAAACCCTACCGTATCTGGTAAGTTAATTACTGTTGCTCCAGCATCAATTACTTTCTCAATAATAGAGGCCAAAAAAGGTAAATCAGTTCGAGATGCATCTTCTGCTGACCATTCGATATCATCACATTTTTCTTTCGCGTAACGTACCATGTTAACTGCAATATCCGTTACTTCTTCAGCGGTTTTTTTTAATTTATATTCCATGTGAATAGGGGAGGTTGCAATAAAAACATGTATTCTTGGTTTTTTAGCATTTTTAATAGCTTCCCATGCGCGATCAATATCTGATTTAAACGCTCGTGCTAATGCTGTAACCGTCACATTTTCGATTGTATCCGCAATTTTTTGAACTGCATCAAAATCACCTTGGGAGGAAGCAGGAAAACCTGCCTCCATAACATCAACGCCCAAGCGTTCTAATTGTTTAGCAATTTCAAGTTTTTCAAGTTGGTTCAAATTCACACCAGGGGACTGTTCGCCGTCCCGAAGTGTGGTATCAAATATCTTAATTCGAGTCATTCGTGACCACTTCTTTCTTAGCTTTTGCTCTTTGATTTACAAAGGGCATTAACTCACGAAGTTCTTTCCCAACTTTTTCAATTTGGTGTTTATTTTCTGAAGCAGTAATAGCGTTAAACTGTGGACGATTTGCTTGGTTCTCTAAAATCCAACCTTTAGCAAATACACCTGTTTGAATATCAGTTAATACGTCTTTCATGCGAGCTTTTGTTTCTGCATTCACAACGCGTGGTCCAGAAACATAATCTCCCCATTGTGCTGTATCAGAGATAGAGTAACGCATGCCTTCAAGTCCACCCTCATACATTAAGTCAACGATTAATTTAAGTTCATGCATACACTCAAAATAAGCAACTTCTGGTTGGTAACCAGCCTCTGTAAGAGTTTCAAAACCAGCTTTAACTAGGCTACTAACACCACCACATAGAACAGCTTGCTCACCGAATAGGTCAGTTTCTGTCTCTTCTTGGAATGAAGTCTTAAGAATTCCTGCACGTCCTGCTCCAATGCCTTTAGCATATGCAAGAGCTGTTTCCGTTGCTTTACCAGTATAATCTTGATAAATACCATAAAGTGCAGGTACACCAGCACCTTCTTCAAATGTACGACGAACAAGATGTCCTGGACCTTTTGGTGCTACAAGGAATACATCTACATCTGCTGGAGGTACGATTTGATTGAAATGAACGTTGAAACCATGCGCGAATACTAACGCATTACCAGCTTCTAAGTTTGATTCAATACTTTCTTTGTAAATAGTAGGTTGATTTTCATCAGGTAATAGAATCATTACTACGTCAGCTGCTTTAGTAGCTTCAGCAACTGTTTTAACTTCTACACCGTCTTCAACTGCTTTGTCCCAAGATTTCCCTTTACGAAGACCAACAACAACATCAAAACCACTTTCTTTTAAATTCAATGCATGTGCATGACCCTGAGAGCCATATCCAATAACTGCGATTTTTTTTGATTTTAGAACCTCTTCTTGAATATCGTTGTGATATAGTACTTTTGCCATAATGAATACATCCTCTCAAATTTGTTTTGTTTTATATAGTAAATGTAAGATACATGTTACTTCTCTTTTAGTGTAGCAATGAAAATGGTGTGTTTTCTTGTGCAACCTGTGGCTGTTGGCCACGTTGGAATGCCGTTACGCCAGTACGAGCTAATTCTTTAATGCCGTATGGTCGTAAAAGTTCAATTAATGCTTCAACCTTTTCGGGTTTACCTGTTACCTGAATGGATAATGTATCTTTACTTACATCAATAACACTTGCACGGAATGGTTCAATAATACCTTGTATTTCAGCGCGTAGCTGGCTGTTACTTACGATTTTAATTAGCGCAAGCTCACGAGCAACAATGGCTTTATCTGTTATGTCAGAAACCTTTAGAACATCAATTTGTTTGTTTAACTGTTTGGTTACTTGTTCTAGTTTTTGGTTATCTTCCACTTCGACAACAAATGTTATTTTAGATATGCCCTCAATCTCAGTACGACCGACAGATATGCTTTCAATATTAAATTGTCGTTTTTGTAATAACCCAGTAATTCGGTTTAAGACACCACTTCTATTCTGAACAGTAGCTGTTATAATTCGTTTCATGGTTTCACTCCTATCATTTCATGAATACCTTTGCCAGGTGCAATCATCGGATATACATTTTCTTGTTGTAGTACACGACAATCAATTAGAACTGGCCCGTCATAAGCGATAAGTGCTGGTAATTTTTCTGCTAGTTCTTTTTGCGTATCTATTCTTGCTCCTTTGATTTCATAAGCTTCAGCTAGCTTAACGAAATCAGGTTGGATGGAAAAGACTGATTCAGAATAACGTTTGTCATAAAATGATTCTTGCCATTGTCTAACCATACCTAAGGCAGAATTATTAACAATGATGATTTTTACTGGCAAACCTCGTTCTTGTAAGATAGATAGTTCTTGTAATGTCATTTGAAAACCACCGTCTCCAACTATTGCTACAACTGTATCATTGGGAGCGGCGAGTTGAGCTCCAATAGCAGCTGGAAAGCCAAAGCCCATTGTTCCAAGTCCACCGGAGGTTACCCAACGATTTGGTTGACTGAATTTGTAATATTGTGCTGACCACATTTGGTGCTGCCCAACGTCAGTTGTAACAATCGCCTTACCTTCAGTAGCTTTGTAAACTTGTTCAATTACCCATTGACCAATCATCTCAGATTCAGGTTTGTTATACCAAAGCGGATAATCTTGTTTGTTTTCTTGAACGTGGTCAAGCCAGTCACCAAAATCTGATGATGTTTTAATCTGTGTAAGCATTTGTGTTAGTGCAAGTTTAGCATCAGCAACAATCGGAATATGTGTTGTAATATTTTTACCGATTTCAGCAGGATCTATGTCAATATGAGTGATGATCGCTGCTGGAGCAAAATGGTCTAAGTTACCTGTTAGTCGATCGTCAAAGCGTGCTCCAATATTAATTAACAAGTCACATTCATAAATTGCCTTATTTGCTGCATATGTTCCGTGCATCCCAGCCATTCCTAAGAATAGAGGGTGTTCTCCAGGAAATGCACCCAATCCAAGTAGTGTAGAGGTAACTGGAATTTGATGTTCTTCTGCGAATGTTTTCATTTCTTCTGATGCTTTCGCAATAGATATGCCTGCACCAGTAAGGATAACTGGTTTTTTAGCTGCTTTTAATGCTTCACCCAGTTTTTTAATTTGCATTGGATTCGGTTTAATTGTTGGTTGATAGCCTGGCAAGTAAAAATCAGTGTCGTAATGATCTTCACATGGATTAGCGGCTAAATCTTTTGGAATATCAACTACAACAGGACCAGGACGACCGGTTGAAGCAATATGAAATGCTTCTTTAACGATACGAGGTAAGTCCTTGATAGAACGTACTTGATAATTATACTTTGTGATTGGAGTAGTTATCCCCATGATATCTGCTTCTTGGAAAGCATCGGTGCCAATGACACTTTGGTTAACTTGCCCTGTGAAAACTACAAGTGGCAGTGAATCCATCATTGCATCTGCAATTCCTGTAACTAAGTTTGTCGCACCTGGACCAGAAGTTGCAATCACGACACCAGGTTTCCCTGAAACACGTGCATAACCTTCTGCGGCGTGAATCGACCCTTGTTCGTGTCTTGCAAGTATTTGATTAAACGACCCTTTAGCTCTATATAATGCATCGAAAATTGGTAGGACAGCACCACCAGGATAACCAAATAATGTGTCTACACCAGCATCAACTAAAGATTCAACTAAAAGATCTGCCCCTGTTTTTGGTGTTTTGTTAGCTGCATTTACTTGTTCTTCCTGTTTCATTGTCATTTTCGCCATTTTATAATCCCTCCTGCATATTTTTAAAGTGTTTTAATATAAAAGAAAAAAGACCTGTTTTCTCCAAATAAACTGCATCTAATTCAATTGCAGTATTACAAGGGAGAAAAGGTCTTTGCTTTTCACGGTACCACCCTGATTCACAACACTTTTACAAGTATTGTCTCATGAAGTACGCTATAAATAGAGTACTTCTTTTTTTAACGAGTGAACTGTGATCCACCCGGCCAAATCTACTTAGGTTACACCTGTTCAATTTAACACTCAGAGACGATGTCAGAATAAAATGTATTTCCGGGCTTCCAGCAACCCCGGCTCTCTGTAAATACAAATGCTTATTCCTTTGTTCTCTTCATCGATTTAGTTAATAGTATAGCTTATCTGTATTAATCTATTATACCATCAGTATTGATAGTTGTGACAACTTTTTGTGTAGTTAGTTCAAGTAACATGCTTTCATTTAGTGAAAAGTTGCATATGTGTTTTAAATTTTCAAAAAACTCATTTTAAAATTAGAATAAATAATTTATTTGGTTGACGACAATCATACAACCATTTTGAGATAAGGTCAACAGGTTTAGTGAAAATTTTCTGATATTTATAAAAAATGTGTGTGTTTCATGTAGAATAAATATTTGTTAAAGAGGTTAAAAGACTGCCGTTACTAGTGTTAAGGTGCTTTTTTATTTGCAATAGGTCAGATGTTGATGGTAAGAAAATCTTACAGGAATTAGTTGTTAATTGGTGCGTTTTTAAACAAATAATGGTAAATTATCTATGGTATGATATTTTGAGAAGAGGAAGGTGATTATTAATGAAACAATTAGCAATAATACCTTGTGGCAAAAAAAAGATTTGGGATAGAAACTCCTCTCAAGGACCTGCAGTGGTAAAGGATGCATATGTCGGTGTGTTGCATCGAATGTGTGAACAATATGCGGAAATGTTTTGTGATCAATGGGTTGTTTTATCAGGAAAACACGGATTAATGTTACCTAATGAGACGATACTAGAAAATTATAACGTGACATTTGGAGTGAAAAATAATGGAGAAGTTATTTCAATTGAAGAATTACAAAGTCAACTGTTAGATAAAAAATTAGGTGCATTTGATCAAATTATTTCCTTAACAGGAAAAAAGTATCAACCAATTATTGAAGAAACATTTGGACCTAATAAGGATATTCGTTATCCATTATTAGGTACAAAAGGAATAGGGGAGATGCAACAACGATTAAAATCTGCCATTAAAAACAAAAAAGCACTACTTTGAATTTTTATAAGTAATGGCTCTAGCTATAAAAGGATGCTATCTCGATTAAATTAATCAGAGAAAGCATCCTTTTCGTTTTTTGGAAGCAAACAGGAAAATGTTAAAAGCACTATAAATAGAATTGGGATAATGAAAAGAACAGTACTAAAAGGGATAAATGGTGCTAGCACAGAACCAATACTTGCTCCGATTAATAATACGAAAGAGTATAGAGCTATCGCAGTCGATTTGAATAAATGTGCATGTTTTCCTACGAGCAAGACCACCATCGGAATGGTAAGTGAAGTAGAGGCAATCATAAACAGGGAAGCTATTAATATAGTAAAAACATTTATCGAAATAGCGGCTGGAATAAACCCAACTACCATAATTCCTAATTGAAACCGCAATACCGACTTTACGCTCCACTTTTTAACGAAAAACCCAGAGAAAAATGCAGGTAAGATGCCAATTAAGCTTATCAAGCGTAGTAGTTGTGAAGAATATGGGAAATCACGCAAGCCATTGTATAAATAAATTTCAAATGAGCCATAGAATAACATAATCGTGAATAGCAAGAAAAAAGTAATCGTGTAAACCTTTTGCAATGTATGATCACGAAAACACACTAAAATTATAGGTAAGATTTTTTTTGTATCATCTCTTCTTGATGGACTAGATGGTTCTAATGTAAGAAATAGACCAATTAAACAACTTAAATAAAAATAAAAGAAGGCTGTGAAAATAAAGTGATAGGAACTTAATTCGGTAAAGAAAACAGCGGTCATTTGTCCGAATACGCCTGCGAATAAAAACCCGGTATTAATCATAGCAATTACAAAAGTTTGGGAAGAATCTTTAAAATATTTAAAGCAATAAGCAAATGTTAATGGTGCAAAACTTGCTGCTAGAAATCCTTGGAACATTCGTAAAACAAGTAAACTTTGAAAGGAATTACTAAAGCTAAGTAATAAGGTAACAACAGCCAACACGGCCATGCCAATTAATAAAAGTTTACGTAATGAAATACGATCAGCCAAAATACCAAAGAACACCAACCCCAGTGCATAAGGAATAACAAACAATGTACTAGGCAGACTGGCAAAATGTAGTGATATATGAAATTTTTCAGTCAATAATGGTTGAATAGGGATCATGATATAAATACTACTAGCGATAAAAATAGAACAATAGATCAAAACAATGGCAGTAAAAGTAGTTTTAGGCATTGAACATCACCTCAGATTTAGATGGACTAATGTACTATATTAATTTGAAAATGAAGTGTGCCACTATTTTGAGTCATACATATTTTTATAAAAACTTGCGTTGATTTCAATAATACTTGTTTAAGCAGTGTTAGGTAACCGATTTGTTTGAAAAAAAGTCGGCGCTGGAACATAACAAAATTTCTTATTCTAAATATTAATAACGCAACTTACTCACCAAAAAAATAAGTACTTGTTTTCACCAAATCAAGTAACCGAACTATACTAGTTTTAACAACTAGCATAGTTCGGTTACTTTAATATTTATTTATTTTTGTCCCAGATTCGACTTTTTTATGGAATCTAGGATATCTTTCAAATCACCCAGTATAAACGTCACCTTTTGGATAACGAATGTGTGTATTGTGGGGTCTTGCTAAAAGAAAAGCAAATGTTAATGGTCCTAGACGACCAATGAACATCAGTAATATAAGTAGTTCCCTCCCGATATCTGTTAAAGAACCTGTCAATCCCATTGATAAACCAACCGTTCCGAAAGCTGAAACGACTTCAAATAGTATCATTAAAAAGTCTGCCTTTTCTGTAATTGTTAATGCAAGTGTAAAAATGAAAATCACAGCAAAGCCAATACTCATAATGGCTAATGATCTGATAATTATTGCTCTAGGTATAGCACGTTTAAATATGACAGGTGATTCTTTAGTAGTTAAAAAAGCATAAGTGGATAAGAATACGACGATAATCGTTGTCAGCTTTACACCACTAGCCGTTGAGCCACTACCTCCCCCAATAAACATCAGCATAATTGTATATAACAGGGAACCATCTTCCATTGAACCGATGTCAATGGTATTGAATCCTGCAGTACGAGGTGCTACAGCTTGAAAGTAAGAGGTAATTACTTTATCAAAATGACTGAATGAACCAATTGTTAAAGGATTATTATATTCGATAGCTAGAATCACGAGTAAGGAAATAAAGTTAAGCGCAAATGTTCCGATTAGCATTAATTTCGTATGCAAGGTTAGCGGATGCCAATGCTTATTGGCTTTTAGGTCTGCAATAACTGTGAATCCAATCCCGCCAATGATAAATAAAATGGTGATGACAATATTCACTACTGGATCAGTTGCATGTCCCATTAAGCTATCAGACCATGTGGAAAAGCCAGCATTATTAAATGCTGAAATACTATGAAATATACTGTGAAATAAACCATCTGACCAACCATATTTAGGTACCCAATCTAGCGCAAGAATTAAAAAACCACAGAATTCTACTATAACAACAAAACTCATTAGTAATTTAACTAAACGAACGATTCCACCAGGCGTATCTTGATTAAAACTAGATGACAAGAATAGACGTTGTTTGAATGTAATCTTTCGACCGATTACTAATAGAGTGAATATCGCAAATGTCATTAATCCAATCCCGCCAAATTGAATCATAATCATAATGGCCGTTTGACCAAATCGTGTGAAAGCAGTTGCTGTATCAACAACAATTAAACCAGTTACTGTTGTAGCAGATGTTGCTGTGAATAAAGCATCCAACCAGTTGATAGGAGTGGTGGTAGCAATAGGAAGTTTTAATACTAATGTACCTATTATAATTACTGCCAAGAAACTCAAGGCCAATACTTGTGGTGGAGAAAATGTTAAAAGCTTTGATTTTATACTTTTCATGTTATCCCTCATCATCAATTCAAAATCAAAAATATATAATTTGCTTTTCTATAGATGTATTCTACCACTTTTTCAAAAAAATGATAGACACTTTTAGTAGTCTTTACATGGATTATAGAAATAGGGCGATAAGAGGATGCCGTTCCAAAAAAGCGCCTTCAAGCAAATACTATAGTAGCGTTACAATCTATTACTGTAACGCAAGGAGGTGATTAAAAGTGGACAAAGGTACGATTATACGAACAGTCACCTTGCTTGTTGCTTTAACAAATCAAGTACTTGTTTTGTTTGGAAAATCGCCATTGCCAATATCTGATGTAGTCTTGGAACAATTCCTTTCTACTTTCTTTACCATTATCTCATCATTGATCGCTTGGTTTGGAAACAATTATGTAACAAAAAAAGGAAAAGATCAAAAAGAATGTTTGAAACAACATGGACTATCGAAGTGAAGAGGGAGGAAAATTGCTTGAAACCAGTTCTAATTATTGATCCAGGCCATGGCGGAGCTGATCCAGGAGGTGGTTCAAATGATAAATGGGTTGAAAAAGATCTCGTATTACAAATTTCATTATATCAATTAAAGAGATATAGAGAATTAGGAATTCCGGTAGCACTAACTAGAAATACAGATCAAACAGTAACTCCAAATAGAAGGGTAAGAACGATACGAGTAAGTGGTGCGCGTTATTGCCATTCTAATCATATTAATGCAGGTGGCGGAGACGGTGCTGAGCTTATTCATTCTATTTATAGTGATGGGAAAATGGCTAAAAGTTTAGCAACGAGATTAAAAAAATCAGGCCAAAATGTACGACGTATTTTCACTAGAACGCTACCGAATAACAAGAACAAAGACTACTATTTTATGAATAGAGAAACGGGAGAGGTAGAAACAATCATTATTGAATACGGATTCGCTGATTCAGTAAAGGATGACCGCACCCAACTTGAAAAAAACTGGGAGATGTATGCAGAGGCTGTTGTTGAAGGGTTTTGTGCTTTTGCAGGTTATTCTTATTGTGTTCCGACGCGTCAAGGGAATTTAGAACAAGATAAACCATGGTATATTGGCAAACGACTTGTTAGCAAGGTAGATAATTTACGATATTATCGTGAACCATCCTGGGAAGATAACGCCTGTGTGAATACAATCAATAAAGGAATTGGTTTTCCGGAAATTGCAGCGAAAATAACTGTTGGAACAGGTGCGCAATATAAAGTACTAAATTCTAAAGGTGAAATTTATTACATTACAGCGCATGAAAAGTATGTCCATGTTGAATAAAGGATGCCACAGCATCCTTTTTTTTATTTTTTTACTAAAAAGTAGTAAGATAGAAGAATAATTGTCTATAGGAGTGATGGAATGGAATTGAAGTATAAGCAGGTTTGGAATTTAGATACATTGTTTGCTGGTGGTAGTAGTTCTAAAGAATTCGCCGGTTATATGGAGGAATTAGAGAAACGTTTGGAAATGTTGAAGATAGAAGTTGGGCAATCACAAGCCCAAAAACTAGATGAAGATACATTAGAAAAAATAGTGAGTCTGGTTCGGGTATGCACGATGCAGTTAGAAGAAATATCTTCGTTTATTGGTTGTTTAACAGCAGAAAATATACAAGATAAACAGGCCAAATTATTTGTAGGAAAAAGCAACAGTTATCAAGCAATGTTTGATAAGATAATGACGAATTTTGATAATAAGCTTACTGAAATCCCAACCAATAGATGGGAGTCTTTCCTTGAAACTCCTACTATTAAACCTATTGCGTTTGTATTAGAAGAACGGAGAAAATTAACAAAAGAGAAATTACCTGCTGAACAAGAAGCATTACTTGCTGATTTAGCAGTAGATGGTTATCAAGCTTGGGAAGAAATGTACGATGCAATTGTTGGCAAGATAACGATTGATTGGCAAGATGCAAATGTAGTGAAACAATTATCCGTAGGACAGGTAGAAAATAAGTTAAATGATAGTGACCGCGACGTACGTAAATCGGCATTCGATAAGTTAGAAGCGGCTTTTACAAAGGAAGCTGATCTTTTTACAGAAACATTAAATCATTTGGCTGGATTTCGATTACAAACGTATGCACATCGTGGTTGGACAGATGTATTAAAAGAGCCATTAAGCTATAATCGAATGAGTCAGAAAACATTACATACAATGTGGCAAGCAATTAGTGAAAATAAATCGATCTTTTACACCTATTTACAACGAAAAGCAGAACTTTTAGGTGTGGAGAAATTAAATTGGTATGACCTAGAAGCACCCATTACAAAGCATTCAAAAAAAGTTAGTTTTGATGAAGCTGCCGAGACTATTGTTGCACAATTTTCTGAATTTAGCCCAAAGATGGCTCAATTTGCACAAAATGCTTTTGAGAAGAGTTGGATTGAAGCTGAAGATCGCTCTGGCAAGAGACCTGGAGGATTTTGTACGAGTTTCCCTGACAGTAAAGAAACTAGAATCTTTATGACATATGCCGGTAATGCTACGAATGTTGCTACGCTTGCACATGAATTAGGTCATGGCTATCATCAATATATAATGGATGATTTAGATGTGTTAAATCAAAGTTATGCGATGAATGTGGCGGAAACTGCGTCTACATTTGCAGAAATGATTGTAGCGGATGCTGCTGTACGGAATGCCAAAAACAAAGACGAAAAAATTGGATTATTAGAAGATAAAATTCAACGAAGTGTAGCGTTCTTCATGAATATTCATGCGCGTTTCTTGTTTGAAAAGAACTTTTATGAGGAGAGAAAGCGTGGTTTCGTTTCAACAGAACGTTTAAATGACTTGATGGAAGACGCTCAAAAAGAAGCATTCGGAAATCAATTAGAAGTATATGATCCAACATTTTGGGCTTCGAAATTACATTTTCATATCACAGATGTACCATTCTATAACTTCCCATATACATTTGGTTATCTCTTTAGTATGGGTATCTATGCACGAGCATTAGAAGATACCGCTACATTTGAAACGTTTTATAATGAATTATTATATGATACTGGAAGAATGAGTGTAGAAGATTTAGCCAAGAAACATTTACAAGTTGATTTACAAGACCCAACATTCTGGGTAGAAGGTATCAACCTTTGTAAGCAAGATGTAGAGGAGTTCTTACAATTAACTCAAGAATAGCCTGAGGCTTTTATCTCGCGAAAGACAGCAACAAATGGGGCAGGATTTATTTTTGATTGAAAAGCTAACACGCCTTTATCTGTATGTAAATAAAGAAAATAGTAGTGTATGGACAAGGCTCGATAAGAGATGTCTAATACACTTTCTAATGCAATATAATTTTCAGTACTTTCAATAAAATTTTGGTGTAGGTTAACTTTATGGGCTGTTTCTTGTGTGAATTGTTGATTGTTGACAATTTTACGTTCTGTCATGAAATAGGGGTGTGAAATTACTTCTGTCATCAGAGCACTCCTTTCTACTAGTATTGTTTAGTATGTCATCTCAGAGAGAACTTATCAAAGAATACGAATGATAAAAAAGAAGATTCAAGTCTTTTTCCCGTGTTGACGACCACACAGCAACAATAAAAGAACCATAACTCTTATATAGCTTACAATTGCAATAAACTGCGATTTACGACGGAATTTCCATCAACTACGACGTAACATTACCACCACTACGGAAGCAAATGGGCTCCCTTTCTGTGGGCACAGCCTCAGCTAACTTGGAAGCAAAGAACACTTCCAAGTGGATCTTCGGCTTGTGCTGTTCCCACTAGAGTGTCACCCATTTGCTTCCTTCGCTAGTTAGTGGAAATATTTCTAAGTAGAAAACAGAAACAATAAGGCGGATTTTCAAAATATGAATGGCTATTGTGTTTATTTATAGTTCATAAAATATTACTGACAAAACTCCCTCAGTTAGATTCTAGCGGAACAATTGAAATTGGTGAGACTCCAGTGGGAACAGCGCGGGCTGAAGATCCACTCGGAAAGCGACTTTTGCTTATCCGAGTTAGCTGAAGCCGTGCCCACGGAAAGCGAGCCCATTTCAATTGTGGAGCGGGTATGGAAACTACGTCGCAGTTTCTATCTGCTGCGAGGTTTTAATAGCATTGGAAAAGAGTCATAATAATTAATTGGAGGGGATAACATGAAGGCGTATATGCATCAAGGGGATCAACTTATCGTTGGTACCATTGAAGAACCGGAACCTATGCAAGGACAAGTCAAGGTGAAAATAAAGGTGGCTGGGTTAAATCATCGGGACCTACATATACCCGAAAGAAGAGGGGAAAATAAAGAGCCACTTATTTTAGGTTCTGACGGTGCGGGAATAATTGAATCAGTTGGAGAAGGTGTGACAACATTTTCTGTTGGTGACGAAGTGGTTATTAATCCAGGGTTAGGTTGGATAGAAAATAGTGACGCACCACCAGAAGGCTTTAGTATTGTTGGAATGCCTTACCATGGAACATTTGCAGAGAAATATGTAGTAGACGCAGCATTCGTAGAAAGAAAGCCTAGTTACTTGACATGGGAAGAAGCTGGCGTATTAGTGTTACCTGCTTTAACGGGTTATCGAGCGCTATTTACTAAAGGGAAATCGAAGTCTAGTGATACCATCTTTTTCCCAGGAGCTGGTAGTGGTGTAGCAACTTATATTATTCAGTTTGCAAAAGCCGTTGGAGCAAGAGTGATCGTCTCTTCACGTTCACAAGAAAAAAGAGAAAAAGCACGTGCATTAGGTGCTGATGTTGTAATAGATACGAATGAAGACTGGAAGAATGCATTAAAAGGGGAGATGATTGATTTAGTAATTGAAAGTGTTGGGGAAGCTACTTTTAACCGATCATTAGATGTATTGAAAAAAGGTGGAAGAATGGTAACCTTTGGTGCTACAACAGATGACCAAATAACAATTGATATGCGGAAATTTTTCTATGGTCAGTATCAGTTGTTTGGATCAACAATGGGTAGTAGAGAAGAGTTGCGAGCTATGCTAGTGTTTATGGAAGAACAAGTTATTCGTCCTGCAGTTGATTGTGTATTTGATCTTGATGATGCGGCAGAAGCATTTACTTATCTTAGAAATGGAAAGCAATTTGGTAAAGTTGGGCTGCGCATCAATAATTAATTAGTTAAAACAAAAAACAAGCATAAGTATATCGTGTTTTACAACCAAAAGGTAGCGTGAAAACGAACGTTTTGGGTCTAAACACGATAGCTTATGCTTTTTATTCAACCTTTTGGTTTAAAGAAGATTGCTCCAATCACTCCGAATATAATCGCAGCAGATATACCGGAACTTGTTATTTCAAACATACCGGTAACGACACCGATTAAGCCATGTTTCTCTGCTTCTGCCATTGCGCCATGAACTAATGAATTACCAAAGCTAGTAATCGGTACAGTTGCTCCGGCCCCTGCAAAATCAATTAAAGGTTCATATAATCCAAACCCGTCTAAAACGGCTCCAGCTACAACTAAAGCACTTAGTGTATGTCCGGGGGTGAGTTTGAAAACGTCAAACATAATCTGACCAATTACACAAATGGTACCGCCTACTAAAAAGGACCATAAAAACACCATTTTATGCACCTCCATTTTCAATTGATACGGCATGCGCGATGCAAGGTATCGATTGCTTTTGTTGCACGGAAAGGGGGGAGAGTAATGCGCCGGTTGCAACAACTAATAGTTTGTTTATTTTTTTAGCCCTTAGTTGATTAAGTAGATGCCCAAATGTGACAACAGCTGAACAGCCTGCACCGCTACCGCCAGCGAAAACTTGTTGATCATTCTTGTAAATTAACAAGCCGCAATCATTAAATGTTTTTTCATCTAATGTAATACCCTTTTCTTTAGCTAGATCAATGGCGATTTCCCTTCCGATTTTAGCCAAATCACCTGTTACGATCATGTCATAGTAAGTTGGATCAACGCCTCGTTCCTGCAGGTGGGTAACAATTGTATCCACTGCAGCAGGTGCCATTGCTCCACCCATATTGAATGGATCAGTTAATCCCATATCAAAAACTTTTCCGATTGTAGCACTTGTAACGCGAGGACCGTCCCCGGATCTACCAAGTAAAGCAACACCAGCACCTGTCACAGTCCATTGTGCAGTAGGTGGTTTTTGTCCACCATATTCTGTTGGATATCTAAATTGTTTTTCGACAGCAGCATTATGGCTACCTGCTCCTGCTAATACATAGTTTGCTCCATTTGTATTTACTAAGTATGCACCCAAAGCTAATGCTTCCATCGACGTTGCACAAGCACTAAAGAGACCAAGATAAGGAATTTGCAAAGTGTTAGCAGCGAAATTAGTAGGTGTCATTTGATTAATCAAGTCTCCACCTAACATAAATTGTACATCTTCCTTTGTAATGCTTGATTTTTTAATTGCTTGTTGACACGCTTCTTCCATAAGTAATTGATGTGCTTGCTCGAAAGATTGTTTCTCTAACCATAAATCAGAATGTAAGAGATCAAAATCATTTGCGATTTTTCCCTTCGCTTCAAATGGACCGCCAACTGTTCCGGAAGAAACAATCACAGGTGCCTGATCAAAAATCCATGTTTGCTTCCCATTAAGCATTAGATAAGCCCCCATTGAATAAGGAGTGTTTTAATAATTGCAATAACAAAAGCAGAGAACACCCCGTAAACGATAACAGGACCTGCAAGTTTAAACATATTTGCACCAACACCCAATACGAACCCCTCCGTACGATGCTCAATAGCGGCAGAAATGACAGCATTACCGAAACCAGTGACAGGAACTGCTGTACCTGCACCTGCATATTGTGCAATATGATCATAAACACCAAACCCCGTTAGTAACATCGTAATGAAAATTAACGTGGCTACCATCGGGCTTCCGACAGTTTGTTCAGTAAAATCAAAATAATACATATAAAAGAAGGAAATTGCTTGCCCTATCGTACAGATAAGGCCACCAATTAAAAAGGCAATCAAGCAATTTTTAAGAAGGGGACGTTTTATTTCTTTTGTTTCTGCTAACTTTTGATATTTTTTTTGACTTGTTGTTAGTTTTGTTGGTGACATTATAAAAGTTCCTCTCTAAGCAGTGTCATTTTTTAGCTTTTTAATTTTATCAAATCGTTTATCAAAATCTTCAATTGAAAATTGACCATTTTGTAAATCTTTTACTAATTTGTTTATTTCGATAAAGATTTTTTGATCAGAAGAAACGAGGATATTTAATTTTGGTTTTATCTTTTCCATTTCTTTTTTTACGTCTTGTTCAATCTGTTGCTCGTTAAACTGTTGGAAAGCAGTCGTCTTTATAGCTATTAGCATGTCTTCATGATTTTTAAGACTTACTACATCTTCAACAGAATTAAATGTAGAAAGAATTTTATCATTTATCTCTTGCAAATTAGCTTGCTCTATTAAGCCTCCTTCATTTTTAATTTGTTGCATATTCATATCACTTTGCTTATTAATTAATGGCGGATTAGCATCTTCCTGATTACATCCAGTTAAAAACGGGAAGAGAGTAATAGACGTAATAATCCAAATAACTTTTATTTTCGACATATAATCACCTTTATTCTCGTATTATAAAAATATGTTAATGACTCTGTGTGATTAGTTTGTATAAAAAAACTTTAGATATACGATGAAAATTATTTAAACCGAATAATATAATCAAAAATAATTTCCACGAATTTGAAACTTTTTACCGTTGGTTTTCGTCATTATATATATAGAAAAGATTTGAAAGGAGGGAGTTTGATGATAAAGCGTCTCGTTATTATGGGTTTTATTCTTTTGGTTATTGGAGCTACAACGGTTTATTGGCTGGATAATACAACGACAACAACACTGGCAGAAACGGTTTCAACTGATCAAGAAGAGAACGACTTTATTTTACATATGCGAATAGAAAATACGGATGAAGGTTTTCGGATTTTACATTCATTAGAGTATATCGGGGAAGAGCAAGTTACGATTGAACATCGAACTCCGCTAATATCTATATCGTTTAACACGGATACAAGTGACTTTACAGGTAGTCCTGTTAGTAAAACGTTAGAATCTGGTGATATATATCGTCCACATCAGGGTGCACTTATAGAGGAACCGCTTGAAGCAGGAACACATACGGTATACATGAATTGTCAATTTCGTTATAAGGAAGAAGTTATAAATATTAAAATTGAAAAAGATGTTTTATTTCAACAAAAAAAGCCTTAAAAGGCTTTTTTTGTTGGTGATTTTAGTGTTTATTGAATCCTTTTTCTCTAACATAGCTTGACATTCTAGCGCGTTTTGGAGTTGAAAGAGTATGTTTCATTTGGTCTGTCCAACGCTCGTTTCGTTGATTGGTAGTCCGATTTTGATAATAATCAGCAATTTTTTCATCGAATTTCTGTAAGTGAAGTTCCTCATCCTCAATTGAAATATATTGATTTTCAAAATAATATGCGGCTTTAGGTAATCTTGGTTTTTGATCGGTTTCAGCATCGGGATAACCGATCGCCATACCGAATAAAGGAACTACATGTTCAGGAAGATTAAATAATGTGTCGACCTTATCAATATCATTGCGAATACTTCCGATATAACAAATACCTAATCCCATTGATTCTGCAGCAATGGCAGCATTTTGCGCTGCTAAAGTTGCATCAATCGTAGCTACTAAGAAATGTTCTGTATTTTCTAAATTAACGCGCATATCTTGGTATTGTTCATTTGACGATTGTCTAATGTGACGATGAAAATCAGCACAGAAGATTAGAAAGTGACCATTTTTCTCGATATAGGGCTGATTTGATATACTTGCTAATTTTGCCTTCTTATCATTATCAGTCACACCAATAATAGAATAGGCCATTAAGTAACTTGATGTTGAAGCAAGACTTGCGGCTCCTAAGATTATATCAATTTCTTCTCGTTTTAAGGCTTTATCTTTAAAACTCCTAATTGAACGATGATTTAACAAGGTCTTAATTGTTTCATTCATTTTATTTACTTCCTTTCTTATTCGCCTACAATAGCTAAAGTAATTTGATCTATCATTTTATCAGATTCTATCCATAAATCTAGTGCTGCTATTGTAGGTTCTTCAATAGCTGGTATATCAACTAGTATTGTTTCATTATCTTGCCACGCGATGTTTTCTATCGGCCATTTAAAAGAAGTGAATAAAAGGTCTTTTTCATTTGTCACGCCAAGTGGTGTGAAATTCTCTACATCAAGAATTACCACTTTATTTCTTTGCCATGACTTTTCAGGATTTTGACGATTGAATATAAATAATAGTTTTGATGCATCAGGTGATGGGATAATGTCAGAAACAGTTGCTAAATCAGCTAATAAAAGCGAACTACCTTGATCTGATCTATCTAATAATAAGTAAGAACCACTATCTTCATAAAGAGAGAATGAAAGTAAATATAAAGAATCCTTAGTTGAGCTATCTATTTTTTCTAATTTCATATCATCTAAGGCTTGTTGACGATCTTGAATTTGAGCAAGATAGTTCTCTAAGATAGGTACTTGGCTTAATTCAATCATGATCTGTTCATTTTCTAGATTGAACTCGATCATTGTATTTGCTTCATTTTCACTTGATTCATCTTCTGTTTGTTCAACTAATATAGCACTTTCTTCTTCATTTCCATTAATATCATTTTGCACAATAGCAGGTGTGTCATCAGAACAACCAACGAGAAAAATGGAAATCATTAGTATCCAACCACTATAATGTTTAATCAATTGCATCGCTCTCCTTTAAAAACATTCATTTGTACCTAATCAGATACTTCTTCCTTAATTAATTCAATAATTTTTAATTGATCATTTTCATACCCAATAGTAAATGTAAACGTTCGTTTTTCTGGTTCATTTTCAGAATCAACATGAACTACTTCAACATTTGAAACGATTTTTACTTGGTTTTCGTTCTCAAGATAGGTGGTTTTGCTTTCACTTACTTCTATTGAAAGATGATAGATATATGATTTCCTAAAATCAGTATAGCCTGTTTCGGTTTGTAGACTACTACCTAACAATGTATATGCGTTTATATAATCGTGTATCTTGATACTCTCAAAAAAATAACTAATTAGATAGTCGGCATCTTCTTGCATCTGAGTTGGATCGCTTTTCATGTCAAAAGAAGCAATCGGATAGATTAATTCTTCATCGCTAACAGAACGAGACCATTCTGTAACATCTTCAATGACATTTTCGATAGGTATACTAAATGCAATTTCACTTTCATCGATCCCGGCTGCATTAATACCAATTACTTCACCAGTTAATCGATTAATTAGTGGACCACCACTATTTCCATGTGTAATATTTGCAGAAATTTGATACACATTATCATAGGAGAAGTCATCAATTTCAAAGGAGCGATTTAACCCAGAAATAATACCAATTGAAACAGAGTTTTGAAAACCTAAAGGACTTCCTACAGCAATAATTTCATCACCGATGCTTAATTGTTCTGAAGACGATATCTCAACAGGTGTCTGGTTAATTAGTTGCGGGACTCTAATAACGGCAATATCTTTAGTTTCTCCAATCTGAACGATAGCTGCATTATACGTTTCAGTGTTTGACATTGTTACCGTAATGGATTCAGCATCTTTAATCACATGTGCATTCGTAATAATGTCTCCATTGGTATTGTATAAAAAACCAGAACCCGTTTTTTCGCTTGTCGCTGTTTCAACACTAATTTGAACGACGTTTTTTTGTGCTTCATGAATAATGGATTGTAAATCCTTTTGACCAGTTGTATTAATTAAACTTGCAACGTTATTATCATGTTCAACAGTTTTAGATGACCAATTATTATAAAGGTTGAAACAGATGGTAATACTTGTAATTATAATGATAAGGCTAAGTGTAATTGTAATGGAAAGTGTGTTTTTTTTCATCTCGCTACCCCTTAAGTAATTAATCAATGAACCACTTTATGGTTTCAATTTTTACATCATATGCGTTATTTTTATCTGTTAAATCGTAATGCGTGTGATCAAATTTCCCAACTTCATCGGGATATAATGTTTCGGGGTAAACATAGATTTCATTTGTTTCAATAATATTATCAACTTTATCTATAATATTATAGGTGATAGCAATACTGTTAATTGGAACAGTCGCAACACTTTTAAGTTCACCAAAGATAACAATGTTGCCCTGATCATCTTCGTCTAATGCAGCATTCGTTAGCTCTACGGCGTCATTGTTGTTAAGGTCACGTTCTGCTTCAACTGCGGTAAGAGCTTGTTCAATTCTTTTTTCCTGTGCTGTTTCAAATGCAGTCTTTTCTTTTTCAATTGTTGTTTTTAAACTTGATAGCTTCTCTGAATCAGGTGCATATTGTAAAGCATTTGCAACAATAGAACGCGCTTCGGAAAATTGTTTCTCTTGTAAAAGCTGATTTGCAGTAGTAGAAGAATAGGCGATGATTTGCTCTCTGATAGAAGTCGCTATCTCCATTGCTTCAGGATTTTGAATACCTTCAGCTTCCCATAAAGTAGTTTGTAATGTTTGGATGCTTGGTTCACCTTCTAATTTTTCTTTTACTTTTTTAAGTTGGATCTCTATACGTGATGTTTCTAATTTGTCGGTTAGTTGAATAACTGCTTCACCGTTATAGCTGCTTAATTCTTTCTTACCCTCATTTATCTCAACTAAAGCATCTTGATAGCTAATTGCTTCTTTATTTTCAATATCATTTTTTATTGTTAGTGCAAGTTCGGTGAATGCTTGTAGTTCTTGTGCAGCTGGAAAGTTACTATTATGTTCAAGTGCTGCTTCTATTTCAATGCGTGCCTCTTGATAATCTTCGTCTAATAGGTAGTTTTCCGCTTTCTCATAAGACGCGTTAGCCTGTTTTGTTTGAGATTGCAAATAAAAATAATAGCTTGTACAAGCTATCACACTTAATAAAGCTATAAGTATAGGAATATGAATGAAACGAAAGAACCTTTTTGGTGGTATCTTTCTAGAATCAATATCTGTCGGTAGTTTTTCACCACATTGAATGCAAAATAATTCATCTGTTTTCGTTGTGCTACCACAATATGGGCAATAAGCCATGTTAAAACACCTACTTCTAGTTGTAATATTACATATCTATTATTCTACCAGTTTCCATTTAAAGTTGGGGTTGATGACAAACTCCAAATTGCCAATAATTTCTTCACTTCTAATGAAACCTAAACCATTTCGGCTATCTTTACTTATTTGGCGATTATCACCCATAACAAAGTAGCTTTTATCTGGAATAGTAATAGGACCAAAATCATCTGTAGTGAAGCTTTTTGCTTCTGTCAAAAAAGATTGCTGATAAAGTAAGTTATTGATATATAATTGTTGTTCTCTTATTTCAATGGTTTCATTCGGTAAACCGATGATACGTTTTATATAATTTTTTAATGGATAATCAATAATAACAATATCACCACGTTGAGGTTCATTTACTAGATAAGCTATCTTATTATATACAATCTGTTCGCCATTTTGTAATGTAGGTTGCATGCTATCTCCCTCAATAACGGATGTAGAAAAAATAAAGGAAGTTAATAAAATGACAAGAATAAGGGCTAGTAAAACAAATTTGATCCAATTTTTCCAGTTCATTTTAGCGCTATAGTGCATGAGGGACGTCCTCTCTCTAAGCAGTTATGAAAATCTTAAATGTATCTTGAAGTCATAAAACTATGCATAATATCATTTATAGTGTACCATATTTAGTAATAGAATGTACGTTTGGTGACTTGTGCATTTTTATGTTTAGGATGCATATTTTTGAAAATACACGTAGTGGTAATTTAATAGCAATATGTTAAACTAATTCAATGAGATAGTTGGTATAGGGGGTAGCTCGTTTGGATAAGGAACAATCATATTATTTACTCACTCAAATAGAAATGCTTCGTAAAAGAATGATCGAGATTGCTATACTTGAGGGCTTTACTAGTGAGGAGTCACTAAATTTAAGCCGTGAATTAGACAGATTATTGAACCAATTTGAAGAATTAAAAGAAAAAGCAATTTAAAAAGGTAAAGCAGAAGACATTAAATCTCTGCTTTACCTTTTTTTATTTTGATAAAAACGTTTCAAATCGGTCTAATCCATTTTCAAGTGTTTCCATACTATAGGCGTACGAAAGACGTAAATAACCTTCTCCATATTGACTGAATGCATCACCTGGAACAAGTGCTAAACCAACTTCATCAACCATCTTTAAGGCAAAATCAAATGATGTTAATTCTGTATTGATTTTTGGAAAAAAATAGAATGCGCCATCAGGTTTTATCACGTCAATCCCCATAGACAAAAATCGATTATGGACATAGTTTCTTCTATCTAAATATGCTTCTTTCATTTTCTTTGGATCATCTTGTCCATTTTTAAATGCTTCTAATGCTGCATGTTGACTAATAGAAGTAGCGCAAGAAACATTGTATTGATGTACTTTTATAATGTGCTTTGCAATCCAATTCGGTGCAAGTAAATAACCGATACGCCAACCCGTCATAGCATGTGACTTTGATAAGCCATTAATGACAATCGTTTTATTTTTTACTTGGTTCAGTCGTGCAATCGAGAAGTGCGCTTTTTCGTATGTTAAAGAACTATATATTTCGTCCGCAATGATAAAGATATCCTTTTTTTCCAAGACATTAGCAATAGCTGTTAACTCTTCTTGACTTAATGTAACGCCTGTTGGGTTAGAAGGGTATGGAAGTATCACGCATTTAGTCTTGTCTGTTATGTGTGCAGCTAAATTTGTAGCAGTTAATTTAAAATTATCCGCACGTGTATCCACATGTATGACTTTAGCTCCAGCCAATCGTATCAGTGGTTCATAACCTGGATAAACTGGTGCAGGCAATAACACTTCGTCACCTGGTTGTAGAATGGTTCGCAACGTTATATCAATTGCTTGTGATGCCCCAACAGTAACAATAATTTCAGTCAGTGGGTCGTATAGTAATTGATCATTATGCTTAACGTGATTTGCAATGGCTTGTCTGAGTGGGAGGATACCAGCATTATGCGTATAGGTCGTTTGATTATTTTCAATCGCTTGAATGGCTGCTGTTTTAATATGCTCAGGTGTTGTAAAATCAGGTTGTCCTATTGTCAAAGAAAGGATATCCTCTTTTTCACCAACCATATTAAAGAACTTTCGAATACCCGAAATTTCAATATCTAAGACGTTTTTGTTTAATAAATGATCCATAAAAGTTCCTCCTTGGAAATTGTCATATAATTTAGACTTATTTGAATTGAAAAATATTTATAATAGGTTATACTGTTATGTAAGCGGTTCACTTGTATAAAACTAGCCTTATAAGGAGTGATAATCTTGCGTGCAAGAAAACTTAATTTTGACGAGCTTGTTAATCAGAATAAACAAGATCTATTAAATGATGAAATAGCGATGAAAAAACTTGAAGAAAGTTTAGATAAAAAACAAGCAAGTTCTTCTTTGAAACAAAAAGAAAGTGATCAAATTGATCATACCATAATTCCAGTAAAGTAAACAAAACTTCTAGCTTTTTTAGTTGGCTTGTTGCAATTTAGCTGTATTGTGACGTAAATTTTTTACCCACTACGTCAGTAAATGGATTCGCTTTCCGTGGGCACAGTCTAAAGCTTTCATTGGTAAAGAACAACACTTCACCAAGTGGATCTTCGACTTGTGCTGTTCCCACAGGAGTCTCACCCATTTACTTCCTCCGCTGGATAGAGATTAAAATTAATATATTATCTGGTGGTCATAAAGTTTTATTGTGCTTATGACAACAGCTTCGCACATTATGCTAATTGATTGTAGCGTAACAGGCGACTCCTGCGGGAAAAGCAAGATCAGAAGCAGAAATCAACATGGCATTGCGACAGAGTCTATGTTAATTTAATCATAAACACAATCTTTTAAAATCCACTTCTTAAAAGATCGTCAAGCAGGATAACACATATAACTCAAACGCAATACAGCCAACGCTTACACTTTTATTTTTTGGTGAGAAAGTTGAATTAAGTATGTCAAAAAGTCTTTGCATTTTAATTGCAAAGGCTTTTTGGTTTTTTAATTTTAGTTGGAGTCGAATGACTTACGTGAATTACCAATTTATTGTATGATAGAGGTATACTTAAGAGACAGTAACATTATAGTAAATGAATAAAAAGGAGATGCAGTATTGAGTCAAACAGGTTTAATTTTAGAGGGAGGCGGAATGAGGGGAGCTTATACGGCTGGTGTACTTGCTTTTTTTCATGATGCAGCATATCAGTTCCCTTATGTAATTGGAACATCAGCTGGCGCTTGTGTTGCGACTTCCTATTTATCTAACCAGAGAGATAGAAATTATGAAGTATTCGTTAATTACGCAAGCCATCCTGAATATATTTCATACAAACGTTTCATTACAAAAAGGCAATTATTTGGAATGGATTTTATCTTTGATACCATTCCTAATAAATTAGTTCCATATGATTATGATACTTTTAGTAAGCGAACGAGTAAGCTTGTTATAGGAGCAACGGATATATATTCGGGTGAGCCAGTTTATTATGATAGTTTCGAGAATAAGCAGGAGTTATTAAAAATTGTTCGGGCGTCAAGTTCACTGCCTTTCATTGCTTCTAGTATTTTGCATAATGGATTAGAACTAATGGATGGTGGGATTAGTGATCCGATACCAGTTGCACATTCCGTTGAAGCTGGTAATGACAAACATGTTGTCGTACTAACAAGGAATGAAGGCTATGTAAAAAAAGAAATGAAATTCAAACGCTTTGTTCAAAGAAAATATAAAGCGTATCCCGGCTTAGTAACTGCACTGTTAAAACGACACGAGAAATATAACCAAACTTTAGATTTACTGCTCGAAATGGAGAAAAGGCAAGAAGTTTTTATCGTTCGTCCAGAATTACCGTTAGTAGTTGATAGAATTGAACGGAATAGGCAAAAGTTAGATGCTTTATACAATCAAGGGTATGAAGAGGCGGAACGATTAGGTGGAAAAATACAAATGTTTTTGAATAATTAATAAAAATTCTTTATACATCGTATAAATCAATGCGGAGTAGGAAAAACTAGTTTGCAATAGTCATAGTTAAAGTTTTAAAGGGCGTCATACTTTTAGATGGCTCCTTTTTTAACAACTTCCTTTACTTGAAAGGGGAAAATGCTAGTGCAAACAGTATTACTTACAGTTTATAGTCTTGGATTTAGTTGGTTCAAAAAAAATCAATTGTTATCTTTTGGTTTGCAAGAACGGCAAGTGGATTTTCTAATAGGTTTATTTTGTATCGTAGCATTGTATGTTATATTGCACCCATCTGTAAGACTTTTAATAGAATTAAAATGGAATTTCCTGTTAACGTATCTGGTGACGATCCTTTTATTTATAAATATAGTGATGTTTTCATATCTATATCGCGGAATAGAAAAGGGGAGTATGGCATTCAATCTATCTATGGTACATTATGTATTATTTGATATCATTACCTTAGGCGTTATTATAGGCATTGTGGTATTAACAAATAGGGCTATTTTTTATTTTAAGCAGCACAAGTCAAATTCTAGTTAACAGATGCCGCTTATGTAGTTATCTTTCTCTTCTATTTTTAAAATAAGATTTATTCCAATGACCTAATGAGGAAGGCGTATAATAGGATGAGTAAACCTTTTCTTCGGTAGGAATTGGGATATCTAAAAATGTATATAATACTTTTTTTGCTTGGGTAAGTGATAACTTTGTTTTTGGATTTCTATAATTTTGATCAATGTTACCCAAATGTTCTACTTCTTTGAAATCTTGTTTATTTGGAGGAATGTGGAAATAATAGTTTCCTACCTGTACGAGTAGAGTTGAATGTTGCCGACTTAATTTGGGGCGGTCCGAAAAATGAAGACCAATTTTTTCTGCATCCTTATTTTCCAATAACTTTGTAATTGTTTTCTTTTTCAAGTTATACAAGTCACTAGGGTTTAAAGCTGTTTTTGCGTGGCGATTGATAATAAATAGAGCTTTTGCAATTTCTTCAATATTTGTAGACTTCTCTTTCTTCACTACTGTTCCTCCTTTCTATGTCTACTTTCTTATAGTAGATTCCTATTTGTCAACTATTTTAACATTTTCTTAATAAAAAAACTATATCTACTAGTTAAAATGTTATTTAATTTAGCTAATGGATAAACAAACAGTATTTAACATCAATTGGTCTCCTTATTTTATTTATGGTAAACTATACTTGTATGTTAATTTTTAACGTGAACATTTTATTTCAACTGCTCGTTAAAGGGAGTGGATAAATGAATACTGTTAAACAACTACCGTTATTAGATATAACTGCTGAGTCTTTAATGATCTCTTCAGAAAAAGTAGCCCACGTACAATTGAATAATCCGTTAGAACATGCGTTATTGATATTAGTTAAATCAGGGTATTCCGCTGTACCAGTTTTAGATACCTCATACAAATTCAAAGGAACAATTGGAAAAAATCTTATTTTGAATCATATTCTTGGTTTAGAACGCTTTGAAATGGAAAGATTGTCTGAAGTAGAAGTACAAGAAGTGATGAATCAAGAAATTCCATGTGTGAAAAAACAAGATGCGTTTTTAACTTGTTTAAAAGCTGTGATTGACCATCCTTTTGTTTGTGTAGTAGATGAAGAAGGTTTTTTTGACGGTATCTTAACTAGAAGAGCAATATTGAAGCAGTTGAATAAGTACATTCACGTGAACAAAGATTTATTTGCAAAAGTAATAGATGATAAGTAATAAAGAAGTATGCAGAGAAAACGTGTAGTTGACCTGTATGTAAACTTTGAATGAATCATACTTGTCAGCTACATATACTATCTGATAAAGTAAAGAAAAATTATCTTGGGGGTAAGAAAATGAAGAAGATGGATGCAAATGAAATAATCTCATTTATTTCGAATAGTAAAAAGGCAACACCAGTGAAAGTTTATGTGAAAGGAACGGAATTAAATAAGATAGAATTTACAAATGAAATTCAAGCGTTTGTACAAGCTGAAACAGGCGTATTGTTTGGGGAATGGAAAGCAATTAAACAAGCTTTGGATACATATAAAGATCAAATTGTTGATTATGTAATAGAAAATGATCGTAGAAATTCAGCAATTCCATTGTTAGACTTAAAAGGAATTAATGCACGTATTGAGCCAGGAGCTGTTATTCGTGACCAAGTTGAAATTGGTGACGGGGCCGTTATTATGATGGGTGCTATGATTAATATTGGTTCTGTTATCGGAGAAGGAACGATGATTGATATGAATGCTACCTTAGGTGGACGTGCAACTGTAGGTAAGAACTGTCATATCGGTGCTGGAGCTGTATTGGCAGGAGTTATTGAGCCACCATCAGCAAGTCCTGTAGTAATTGAAGATGGCGTGCTAATTGGAGCTAATGCAGTTGTTCTCGAAGGTGTAACAGTTGGAGAAGGTGCAGTTGTTGCTGCAGGTGCAATTGTAATATCTGATGTTGAACCGAATACAGTAGTAGCTGGAACACCTGCTAAATTGGTTAAAAAGATTGATGATAAAACGAAATCTAAAACAGAAATTATGCAAGCACTTCGTAATTTAGACGACGAAGAATAAATGGATAGTAAAAAGCAGGGGAGTATACTCTCCTGCTTTTTTTAAAATCAATTTTGTAATAACTGAACTTTCTTACTTGAAAAATAAACGCTACACGTTGGCTATTATGAGTTTGACGTGTGTTCATTATAAAGCTTTACAGTATTAAAAAAGTTTTTTAATACTGAATAAACATAGACTCTGCGGTAAGGATCTTTATATAAATGGGCATCTAACAGAACTTTCGCCCCGCTCCTCAAGCAAAATGGGCTCCCTTTCCGCAGGCACGACTTCAGCTAACTCGGATAAGCAAAATACGCTTTCCGAGTGGATCTTCAGCCCGTGCTGTTCCTGCAGGAGTGTCACCCATTTTGCTTGATCCGCTGGTTTTAGTCCGTGAATTTAAAATTGTGTAAATTACACTATTATTTGTAACTAAAGGGTCTCAAACTCGCGTTAGGGTCATTAAATAGTATAGTAACATCTGTTTAAAACAAAGATACGCTATCCAGCGAAGGTAGCAAATGGTTGAGACTCCTGTGGGAACAGCACAAATCGAAGATCCTCTATAGAAGCGTTCTTTGCTTCTATAGATAGCTGAGGTTGTGCCCACGGAAAGCGAGACCATTTGCTACCGTAGCGTGTAAAGTTGTAAGTCACTTACCACAGAGTTTCTCTCAAGTGCGTCAGATCAAACGTGCGGATGATTACCAAAGAAACGTGAAGTCAACATCTATTTTGGATTGTTAGAATTTCTTTTTATATAAAGACTTAAGTGCCTGTTTTACAGCGCGAAAGTTTAGTTATAACAGAACGAGGAGTGAGAGAGATGGATCGTGACAAATTACTAAATATCAGAAGAGAGCTGCATCAAATTCCTGAATTAGGTTTTCAAGAATTTAAAACGCAGTCCTATTTATTAGAGCAGATAAAATTATTGCCACAAGACTTCTTAACAGTTGAAACATGGAAAACAGGTATATTAGTTAAAGTCAAAGGAACCCAGTCGGTTAAAACAATCGCTTATCGCACAGACATAGACGGATTACCAATTAAAGAAGAAACCGCATTACCTTTTTCATCTAAGCATGATGGACAGATGCATGCGTGTGGTCATGATTTACATATGACTATTGCACTTGGCGTTTTAGAGAATGTAACACGTAATCCGCCTCAAAATGACATTGTACTGATTTTTCAGCCTGCAGAAGAGGGTCCAGGTGGTGCACTACCTATGCTTGAATCAGATGTTTTTCAAACTTTTTATCCAGATATTATTACTGCGTTACATATTGCACCAGAATTACCTGTAGGTACTGTTTCTACTCGATCTGGACTTCTATTTGCTAATACGAGCGAACTATTTATTGATTTTAAAGGTAAAGGTGGACACGCAGCATACCCCCATTTAACCAATGATATGGTTGTTGCTGCTAGTAACTTTGTATCGCAATTACAACAAATAGTAGCAAGGAAATTAGATCCAATAGAAAGTGCTGTTGTGACAGTTGGAAAAATAACAAGTGGAACGGTACAAAATGTGATTGCAGAGAATGCTAGATTAGAAGGTACGATTCGAACAGCCAATGCTAGTATTATTGCCGAAATTAAAAAGGCGATTGAAGAAATGGCGAAAGGTTATGAACAAAGTCACCATTGTGAGATTTCAATAGATTATGGTTCAAACTATTATCAAGTTTATAATACAAAAAAGTATGTTGATAAATTTAAGCAAATAGTAAATGACACTTCCGCAACTTGGAAGCAAGCAAATCCTGCTATGACTGGTGAAGATTTTGGTTATTTCTTACGTGATATTCCTGGATTTATGTTTTGGTTAGGTGTTAGTTCTCCTTTTGGATTACATCATAGTAAACTCAATCCTAATGAAGATGCAATCGCAACTGGAATAGAAGTAGTTGAAGCGACGTTGCGTCAACTATAAGCATCATTTTTTCTTGTATAAATAGCTCGTTCTACGCACAAACTATCTTGTGAAAATAGAATGGGAGGCAGATAGTGTGAAACGTGTAGGTGTTGAAGGGACGTTATCAGATGTAAAAGGGGCTTTGCAAGATAAAGGCTATGAGGTTATTGAGTTAAAACAAGAGGAAGACCTAGGGGATTGTGGCTGTTGTGTCATATCTGGCCAAGATAAAGACGTGATGGGAATGGCAACAACGAATTACACCGGTTCAGTAATTAATGCGCATGGTATGAATGCGGAGGAAATTTGTCAGCAAGTTGATGAGAAGATGGCATAATAAAAAAGCGGGCAAGCCATTATATGGCACCCGCTTTTTGTTATTTACTTGATTCTTTCGTAATATTTACTTGATGTGGGAAAGGGATTTCGATAGCTGCTTTATCAAATTCTTCCTTAATTCGTTTACGGATATCTCTCTCTGCAGCGAATTGCTCCATATTTTCGGTTCTACCTAAGAGACGTAAAACAACATCAGATGAACCGAAGCTTTGAACGCCTAGTACGTCTGGACCTTCAACAAAGCGAACGTCCTGTTGAAACTCATCACAAATTTTTTGGAGAATATTCATTGCGTGATCAATATTTTCATCGTAACTAATACCAATATCAACTAAAGCACGCATTGTACCACGAGAGTGATTACTAATTCCCTCCAATTGTCTGTTTGGGATAAAGTTTAATGTACCATCAAAACTTCTGATTTTTGTTGTGCGTAAGCCGACTTCCTCAACAATACCACTGTATCCAGCAGTTGAGACATATTCATCTACCTCAATTTGCTTTTCTAATAGTATAAAAAAACCAGTTACAATATCACTTACAAGACCTTGTGCACCAAAACCAATTGCAAGTCCTATAACACCGGCCCCAGCAATTAATGGTGCTAGATCAAGACCGAAGATACCAAATAACATTGCAATGAATACAAATAGTAAAATATATGTATAAACATTTTGTATCAGCTTTTCTAATGTTTTTGTTCGAGCTGGTGAGATACTTTCTCTTTTACCTGCTTTTTTTAGTGTGGTAGCAATAACCTTTCGACCTATTGGTGCAGCAATTGCAAAAGCGATAAATAGAAATAGAATTTTTAGTGCACTAGCAATTAGTGGATAAGTAGTCGTAAATTGACTAAAATCAATGCCAAACATGTACATTTTTTATGCTCCTTTCTAAAGTAACTCTTTCATAATAAAGAAATATACTTTAATAATCAAATAATACCCTTTTTCGACAAAATTTAAGCATATCATCGTGCTTTTTTGTTAAAACTGTTACTAGTCCAATTTAGTAATTTAAAGTTTGATTATTGTTGACTAAACTTTTTCCAATCTTTATAATTAATTAAAGTATGTGAAAATATTATCACAAAAAATAGATAGTTGGAGGGATTCGCATGGCAGAACGTATGGTAGGAAAACAGGCTCCACGCTTTGAAATGGAAGCAGTAATGGCGAATAAAGAATTCAAAAAGGTATCATTAGATGAGATTATGAAAGAAGACAAATGGACAGTGTTATTCTTTTATCCAATGGACTTCACACATGTATGTCCAACTGAAATCACTGCACTATCTGATCGCTATGATGAATTTGAAGATTTAGATGCAGAAGTAATTGGCGTATCTACAGATACAGTACATACACACTTAGCTTGGATTAATACATCACGTGAAGACAATGGTCTAGGTGATCTTGCTTATCCTTTAGCTGCAGATACAAATCATAAAGTATCAGCAGAATATGGTGTATTAATAGAAGGTGAAGGTGTGGCGCTTCGTGGATTATTTATTGTTAATCCAGAAGGTGAATTACAATATCAAGTCGTAAATCATAATAATATTGGTCGTGATGTCGATGAAACATTACGTGTACTTCAAGCATTACAAACTGGTGGTCTATGTCCAGCCAATTGGAAACCAGGTCAAGAAACACTATAAAAATCTTATTTAATTAATAATAAGTGAATAGAAAGGATTATGATTAATGAGATTAAGAACGCCGATGCCAGAATTAGATGGTGCAACTGAATGGTTGAATGGAGAATTAAAAAAGGACGATCTTATTGGTAATAAACCAACTTTAATCCACTTTTGGTCAGTTAGTTGCGGTTTATGTAAAGAAGCAATGCCAAATGTTAATGAATTTCGTGATGAGTATAAAGATGCGCTTAATGTAGTCGCTGTCCATATACCACGTTCTGAAAAGGATTTAGATTTAGATCAAATTAAAGAGGTTGCCGCAGCGCACGATATAACACAACCCATTTTTGTAGACAACAAGCATATTTTAACAGATGCATTTGAAAATGAATATGTTCCAGCATATTATGTTTTTGATGAAGAAGGTAATCTCCGCCATTTTCAAGCTGGTGGTGGAGGAATGAAAATGCTCCGTAAACGTGTCAATCGTGTGCTAGGAACGACAGAGAAATAGGTATTTGTATGTAACACTATTTGAAAAGGTCCTTTGTGTGCGTAAAGTATACAAGGGATCTTTTCTTTTCGTTTGCATAAAAGCGCTTCCGTCTTAAGACTGATTTTTTAGTTTTTTAAAAGAAATAGTGCAAAAGGGTGGCAATTTATTTCGGAAACCGATATATTTATAGTTACGAAAAAGGAAAAAAGGGGAGGGAATAATACATTGGAAACGTTTAAAAAATTACAACAATATTATATGCCATTTAAAAAATATTTTCTCATGTCTATATTATTTGTAATTATAGTAACTGGAATCACCGTGCTCTATCCAATTATATTACAGATAACGATTGATAATGTTGTTCTTGATGAACAATACGGTCTTATACCTTATTTAGCAGGTGGGTTTATACTTGTGATGATTATTAAAGGTATTGCGAATTTTATCCAACAATACTTAGGTGACCTGTTTGGTGTGTCATCTGTCTACAGATTGCGAGATGGTTTGTATACAAAATTACAACGCCTATCTTTTACTTATTATGATAATGCTCGAACTGGCGACTTAATGTCACGTCTTACAATGGACGTAGAAGGTTTTAAATTCTTCCTTTCTGCTGGATTAAAGGAATTAATTCGGATTATATTGCTAATTGTAATTAGTTTATCTGTCATGTTCTACTATTCGATACCATTAGCACTTGTAACAATGGCCGCCATGCCATTCCTGGCTATAGTCGTTTATAAATTTGATAAGAAGGTTCACCCAGCTTTTCGTACCATACGTAAATCATTAGGTCGTTTAAATACACGCATCCAGGAAAACGTAAGTGGTATTAATACAGTGAAATCTCTATCTAAAGAGGATTTTGAAATAGACAGATTTACTGTTAATAATCAAGAGTACCGAGAAGTGAATATTAAAACATCAAATATTTGGGCTAAATATTTCCCATTTATGGAGTTAATCGGTAATATTTGTATGGTAGCTTTGTTGGTTTTTGGAGGTTATCTGGTTATTGACGAGAGTCTGTCGTTAGGTAAGTTAATCGCTTTCTTTAGTTTGGTAAGCTATATTTTAGGGCCACTGATGCACCTAGGTTTTATCGTCAACCAATTTTCTCAAGCTAAAGCATCAGGTGAAAGATTATTAGAAATCTTAGAAGCAGAAGAAGATATACAAGAAAAAGACAATGCGCTCATTCCAAACGTTATAAGAGGTCATGTGACTTTTGAAAATGTATCGTTTAAATATGTGGAAGGTGATGAAGCGGCACTTAAAAACATCTCGTTTGATGCTCCACCAGGAAAAGTGATTGGTCTAATTGGTGCAACTGGATCTGGAAAAACGAGTATCACGCAACTAATGACGCGTTTTTACGAACCACAATCGGGTAAAGTCTTAATTGATCAAAAACCATCAAGTGACTATAACATAAAGTCACTACGCAAGCATATTGGATTTGTCTTACAAGAGTCATTTTTATTCTCTACATCAATTAGAGACAATATTGCTTACGGTAATCCAACAGCAAATATAGATGATATTATCGCTGCAGCTAAACGTGCACAGGCGCATTCATTTATTATGGAAATGCCAAATGGTTATGAAACCATGCTTGGAGAAAGAGGGATGGGCTTATCTGGTGGACAGAAACAGCGTATCGCGATAGCAAGAGCGATCTTGATTGATCCAAGTATTCTTATTTTGGATGATGCAACTTCTGCTGTTGATATGGAAACAGAATTTAGAATTCAAAAAGCGCTAAACGAGGTTATGAAAGGTCGGACAACATTCATTATTGCTCACCGTATATCTTCATTGAAACATGCGGATGAGATTCTGGTTTTAGAAGATGGTGAAATTGTCGAACGAGGTACACACGAGAAATTATTAGAGAATGGTGGACCATATCAACGAATTTATGATATTCAATATCAAGATAAACAAGCTATTATGAATATAGTAAATTAAAAAGGGGGGAATAACTTTGGCAAAACAAGATACAGCAAAACAAAAAAGTCCACACTTAAAGCGGTTTTATTATCCACTCGATCAAGCAGTGGAAAAACCTTTTAATTGGAAACAAATGACGCGATTATTGTTCTATATAAAACCGTATGCAAAATCACTGTTACCAGGTGCTATTATAGCAATGTTTATTACGACATTGATCCGTTTAGCGGTACCTATTTTGATTGGTAAAGTGGTAATTGATGTAGCGATAGCAAATCAAGATCCAACACTTTTAACCTATTTAGTTATCCTAATTTCACTTTTATATGTGATAAGTTATATTGGAAATCATTTTAGAATTAAATGGGTTAATATATTAGGGCAAAATATTATTCATGATCTACGTAAACAATTGTTCTCACACGTACAACGTTTATCGCATAACTTTTTTGATAAACGTTCAGCTGGGTCAATTTTGGTTCGTATCTTAAATGATGTAAATTCGTTACAAGAATTGTTTACTAACGGGATTATTAATTTATTGATGGATGTCTTTATGTTAGTGGGTATAATCGTTATTTTGTTTGTGTTAAGCCCACAGCTTGCATTAGCGGTATTAGTCATCTTACCAATTATGTTCTATATCTCAACTAAATTAAGAAGAAATATTCGTAAGACGTGGCAAGATGTACGTATCCAGAAATCACGTTTGAATTCACATTTGAATGAAAGTATGCAGGGTATCCGTATTACGCAATCTTTTTCTCAAGAAAAGGAAAATACCGAGTACTTTAATGGTGTGAATGAAGATAATTATGAAGTAGAACGGATCGCAATGAAAAAGAGTGCCTATTTTGGACCTTTTGTTGAGATGAGTAATGCGATAGGTACTGTTATTTTGATTTCATACGGTGCACATTTAATTATTAATGGAACAATTGAAATTGGTACCTTTGTATCCTTTGCCTTTTTCTTAGGTATGTTCTGGGAACCGATTTCACGTCTCGGTCAAATATACAATCAATTATTAGTCGCTATGGCTTCATCGGAAAGGATTTTTGAGTTTTTAGATGAGCAGCCCAATGTCCATGAAAAATCAGATGCAAAAGAATTTACTGACATGAAAGGGCATATTGAATTCGATCATGTTGCATTTTCTTATGACGATGACCGTATTGCACTGCATGAAATTTCATTAGAAATGAAGGTTGGTCAAACAGTTGCACTTGTAGGGCATACCGGATCTGGTAAATCAACAATTGCAAATCTAATTAGTCGCTTCTATGATCCAACTAAAGGTACAGTTAAAATTGATGGAAATGACTTAAAGGATATGAAAGTTGGTAATTTACGAGATAATATTAGTGTTGTTTTACAAGATACATTTATTTTTTCGGGTACTATTATGGAAAATATTCGTTTTGGAAGGCCTACTGCGACAGATGAAGAAGTGATCGATGCTGCAAAAGTTGTCGGTGCGAATGGTTTCATTTTAGGTTTATCAGAAGGGTATCAAACAGAAGTAGAAGAGAGAGGAAACGTTCTTTCTGCAGGCGAGAGGCAGTTACTTTCTTTTGCTAGAGCATTGTTAGCTAATCCGCGAATATTGATTTTAGATGAAGCAACAGCAAGCATTGATACAGAAACAGAGGTGCGTATCCAACTTGCGCTTAAGAAGTTATTACATGGGCGTACGGCTATTATGATTGCCCATCGTTTATCGACAATTCGAGAAGCAGATAATATTATCGTATTAGAAAACGGAAAGATTTTGGAACAAGGAAATCATTCCGATTTAATGCAAAAACGTGGTGAATATTTCGGTTTAGTGAAATCACAATTTGAAATGTTAGACGCGTTATAAAATCTATAAATAAAGCCCTCCATTACTTAGTGATGGAGGGCTTTATCTTAAACTTTAGTATTTTTAACTTTGTTATTGATGGAAAATATGATATAGCTTCTTTAGCTGTTATGTCATGCATTTGTTCCCTCTTTTGTATAGCGTATCAAGTGAAATTGCTGACAGACATAAAAGTAATACCCCTGACGTAACATTGTGGTCTTACTCACTACGGAAGCAAGTTTGAAGAAAAATTGTAATGTAGCATATAAGTAATTAATAATTTTGTCTGTTGCTATAGTGTAATTAACTTCCATACACAAGTATTATGAATTGTTTTTGATGTAGGTTACGTATTAAATAAAATTGACTTCCTTACCAAAGGGTTAGCTTTTTATACTAATAACCAACTTTGTAAAACAAAATAATGATAAAGAGCTAGTCTTTCTCAATTCATGAAAGAAGAAATCTGTACTAGCAATGGAAATATACGAAGACTCCCGTGCCCACGGAAAGCGAAGTATATTTCCAGAGCGGTATGTTACGTAGTAATTCATATCAATTTCGTCAGCCGAAAGCGGAGTAATATGCCATCTGCTTGCTTATAAAGTTTTAAGGTTCTTAATGTTAGCATGGAGCTATATAAAAATATTCGTGGGATTCTTATCGTTGATATAGTACATCCCACGTTTAAGTATTACCAACTAGCGTAGTTTAGTTACAGAGCGAGGCAAGTACGTTACAAGCAGTACATAAGTTTTTAATAGCATCAAATCTCTTAGAAAACAGCTATTTTTTAAAAATGATGGTCCTTATTTCTTATAAATATGATAAACTATCTTCAGTAAGGTGTACGAGGAGGAAAAATCGTGAAAAGAGAGTTTGCAGTTATAGGATTAGGGCGTTTTGGTGGAAGTATATGTCGCGAATTAAGTGAAGAAGGCATGGATGTATTAGCGATTGATACACAAGAAGAAAAAGTAAATGAATTTAAAGATATTGCGTCACATGCAGTAATCGCAGATGCAACTGATGAAAAAGTATTAAAAGAATTAGGAATTCGTAATATTGATCATGTCATTGTGGCAATAGGAGACAATATTCAAGCAAGTATCTTAACAACGCTAATGTTAAAGGAATTAGGCATAAAAAAAATAACAGTTAAAGCACAAAATGATTACCATGAAAAAGTATTAAATAAAATTGGTGCCGATCAAGTTGTTCATCCTGAAAGAGATATGGGAAAAAGAATTGCGCATAGCATAATATCTAATAATATCTTGGACCATTTAGAACTATCAGATGATCATAGTATTGTCGAAGTAAAGGCTGGTAAAAAGATGATCGGAAAAACGTTAGTAGAGCTAGATGTACGAGCTAATTATGGGTGTAACATTGTCGCAATTAAGCAAGGTGAAACTAATGATATCAATGTCTCGCCAATGGCGTCAGAAGTTATAGATGGCGGCGATATCTTAATCGTTATAGGAGCAGATAAAGATATATCTCGTTTTGAGAAACATTTAGTAGTCGATGACGATTAAAAACAAACAAAAAAACACCGCAAGTTACGGTGTTTTTTTTGTTTATATTTCGCTTAACGCTACGATTATTATACTTCCATAATAATCGGTAGAATCATTGGACGACGTTTAGTTTTTTCAAATAAGAATGGTGCAATTGTATCTGTTATTTCATTTTTGATTTCTGACCATTGTGTTGTTTTTCTTTCCATCACTTTATCAAGGTGAGTAGAAACAATTTTTTGTGCTTCGTTAATTAAGTCTTCTGATTCTCTCATATAGACAAAACCTCTTGAAATAATATCTGGTCCAGATGCAATTTTAAATTCTTTCATATTAATACTAACAACAACAATTACAAGGCCTTCTTCTGAAAGAATACGGCGATCACGTAATACAATATTACCAATATCACCAATACCGCTTCCATCAACATAAACAGATCCAGAAGGAATCTTACCTGCAACTGCAGCTTTATCTTTACCTAGTGCTAATACATCACCAATGTCCATAATGAAACAGTTATTTGGTTGAACATCACATGCAACTGCATGTTTTACGTGTTCCTTTAACATACGGTATTCACCATGAATAGGCATGAAAAACTTAGGACGTAATAATCTTAGCATTAGCTTTTGTTCCTCTTGCCCACCATGACCGGATGTATGGATATCGTTTAATGGACCGTGTATAACATCTGCTCCAGCGTGAGAAAGCATATTAATCATTCTATTAATACTAACCGTATTACCAGGGATTGGTGAAGATGAGAATACGACTGTATCGCCAGGGATCGTTTGAATCTGTCGGTGTGTTCCTTTAGCAATTCGTGAGAGAGCTGCCATTGGTTCACCTTGTGAGCCTGTACAAAGGATCGTCACTTCATTAGCAGGTAATCGATTAATTTGATGTGATTCAATAAATGCATCATCAGGCGCATTAATATAACCAAGTTCTCTTCCAATTGCTATTGATGATTCCATACTTCTACCGAAAATAGCTACTTTGCGATTATGCTTTACAGCACCTTCAATCATTTGCTGTAATCTATAGATATTGGATGCGAAAGTAGCAAAAATAATTCTACCATCAACACGCGTAAAGATATCATTAATACTATCTCCAACTACACGTTCAGACATTGTAAATCCGGGAACTTCACTATTTGTACTGTCAGACAATAAGCAAAGTACGCCTTCCTTACCTACCTCAGCCATTTTAGCTATGTTGGCAGGTTCTCCTACAGGTGTAAAATCAAATTTAAAGTCACCTGTGTGTACAATATTACCAGGTGGTGTTTTAACTACAATTCCATAAGAATCAGGTATACTATGTGTCGTTCTGAAAAACGTTACAGATGTTTTTCTAAACTTGATTATATCTTCTTCTTCAAATGCATGTAGCTCTGCATTTTTTAATAGACCATGTTCGTCTAATTTATTTTTAATTAATCCAAGTGCAAGTTTACCAGCATATATTGGTATGTTAATTTCTCTTAATAAATAAGGAATTCCACCGATGTGATCTTCGTGACCATGCGTGACAAATAATCCCTTAATTTTATCTTGATTTTGTACAAGGTAAGTGTAATCAGGAATGACATAGTCAATTCCTAGCAATTCATCTTCAGGAAACTTAATTCCAGCGTCGATTAATATTATTTCATCCTGAAACTGAATGCCGTATGTGTTTTTACCGATTTCACCAAGTCCGCCTAGTGAAAAAACTGCTGATTGATCATTTTTTACGAATTTCATAATTTATCCATTCTCCACTTCGAAGTGCTCAGAAAGTTTTTCATATTCTAAATGAGCACCATTTAATGGCTGGATAAATTCGATGTTAATCTCGCGAGTCGCTAACTCTGTTCTTACTTGTCTCTCAGATTCTGCTTCATAATAGAGACTTGTTGTTCTTTCTCTTACTGGAATTTCATTGTGAATTTCTTGGTATAATACTTTGAAAATCATTCGATCTCTCCTTCATTCTTTTACATTTTTATTTTTATATTGCTGATATTTAAATAGCAATTTTCCTGCGATATTAAGTGTTCACCTGATAAATTGGAATGCTTTACGTACCGACAGTTATTCTTTGAAAGCATTTGGAACTCGATTTTGACCTAATAATTTCTTCCATCGTTTTCTAAGCTTTTCTCTCAGTCGCTTTAACATTTGACTGCACAGCTCCTTTCGATTAGTTAAAGAAAAGCATATACGTCCTACCGATCCAATCCCACTATATACTAGTATAGTACGGAATTGCTCGTTTGGAAACAGAAACGTGCTAAACTATTACAAAAATAATGAAATAATAGTGTAATTAGGATTTATTTTTTGCTTATAGAGCTAATCTTATACGAAAGGAGTGTGCCTATATAAAAAAAATTAAGTCATGCACAAGTGTAATATTTAATCTACATCACAGGGTTTGGCATTATCTGGTTTTAAGAAGGGATTGTTTTCATTAATATAGTCATAAAACATAAGCCCGTTTAAATGGTCAATTTCATGTTGAAGAACAACAGCAGCATAACCACGTAATCTTAATTTTATTGGTTCGCCGGCTAGGTTAATAGCTTTTACTGTAATACGTGCATATCTAGGAACGTATCCTTGTATTTCACGATCGACGGATAAACAACCTTCTCCGCTTGATAGAAATGTTTTCTCAACAGAATGACTAACAATCCTTGGGTTAAATAAACCATCACTATAGAAATTACCATCAAAATCCTCAAAATGAATGGCAATCATTCTTTTAGATAGACCAATTTGTGGTGCGGCTATTCCGACACCAGGTCTTAATTGATATTTTTCAGCGATCTCTTGATCTTGACTATTTTTCAGGAATTCTAACATTTCATGCAGTGTTGCGCTATCTTGCTCAGTTGCCGGTAATGCTACTTCTTTTGCAACTTCTTCCAAAATAGGATTACCTTCACGCACAATATCATCCATGGTAATCAACTGGTTCACTCTCCTTATCAGTGTTTTTAACTGTTACATAGTGTAACATAACTATTAAATATAATGGTATTTTATTATTTTTGCAAAAGAAACAATAACTTTTCTTAAATAGTATAAGAAATGTATTGTGATATGTTATAATATTTTCATAAATGTCAAAAAATATAATAAAATTGCATCAAGATTAAGGAGGCAGCATTTTGAAGTTAAAGGTTTTTATTGTAGGATTAGTTAGTATCGCATTATTAGCAGCATGTTCAGGTGAATCAGCGACAGAACAAATGTATGTTCATATGGAAGAAGCAGTTGAACTAGAAAATGACTTTGTTGCACAGCAAAAGCCATTAAACGAATTAGAAGCAGAAGAACAAGCTTTGTATCAAGAAATCACAGCATTGGGTAGTGATGATATGGAAGAAATCATTTCACTTGCTGATGAAGCACTACAATCAATAGAAGAAAGAAAAGAATTACTGGTAATTGAGAAAGAGAGTATTGATGCGAGTAAAGAAGAATTTGATGAAATTGAACCTTTGCTATCTGACATAGAAGATGAGGCAGTCCAAACAAACGCTAATGAAATGTATGACATAATGGAAGAAAGATATCAAGCATACATAACTTTATATGATACATATACCGTATCATTAGAAAATGATCAAGCATTATATGAATTAATAAAACAAGAAGAAGTAGAGGAAGAAGCGGTAACAGAACAAATTGATAAAGTTAATCAGCAATATGAGAAAGTGATTGAAGCAAACAATGTGTTTAGCGAAAAAACAAAGGCATTTAATGAAAGTAAAAAAGCTTTTTATGAATCTTCTGACTTAAATGTGACATATGAATAACCTTTGAAAACTTCTCGATATCGAGAAGTTTTTTTATTAAAAAAATTTTATCAAAAAAATTAGTAATACAGATAAATAAAAAAAATGAAACAGTTAATTTATAGTAAGGCTGTTACAGTCTCTTAATCATTCTGTTTTTATACTTTTAAGTTAAAATAATTTAAATAAAACGAATCAAAGTGTTTGACCAAGGTAATAGAATGAGCTAAACTTATAATAAATCTAAATTGTACTAATAATAATAAGTAATAACTATGTAACAGTTATCTACATAGAAATAATTTAGATTAAAAAAAGTTACTATAGGGTATTGTATAAACAAGTACAATTATGTCAGTTTGTATACACCCTATATTACGAATAGTGCAGAAAATTTGAAGGAATAGAAAGGAAGAGGTGATTATTTTGAAACGTACACTTGAAAATGCTGAAAATGAATTTCAAACGTTTCAAATTCTGAATGAAGAAGGCGAAGTAGTTAATGAAAAAGATATGCCAGAACTTTCAGATGATGAATTAAAAGAATTAATGACTAGAATGGTTTATACGAGAATTTTGGATCAACGTTCAATCGCCTTGAATCGTCAAGGACGTCTTGGATTTTATGCACCTACTGCAGGACAAGAAGCTTCTCAGTTAGGAACGCAGTTTGCTTTAGAACAAGAAGACTTTATCTTACCAGCATATCGCGATGTACCGCAATTGATCTGGCAAGGTCTTCCACTTTATCAAGCATTTTTATTCTCAAGAGGTCATTATCATGGTAACCAAATGCCTGAAGGTGTACACGCGTTTAGTCCACAAATTATTATTGGAGCGCAATATACACAAGCGGCGGGTGTTGCTATGGGTATGAAGAAACGTGGTAAGAAGAATGTTGCTATAACTTATACTGGTGATGGTGGTACGTCACAAGGTGATTTCTATGAAGGAATGAACTTTGCTGGTGCATTTAAAGCTCCTGCAATCTTTGTTGTTCAAAATAACCGTTTTGCGATTTCCGTACCTGTTGATAAGCAAACAGCTGCTAAAACGTTAGCTCAAAAAGCTGTTGCTGCTGGAATCGAAGGTATTCAAGTAGATGGAATGGACGTATTAGCTGTTTATGCTGCGACTAAAGATGCTCGTGAGCGCGCTGTTAATGGAGAAGGTCCAACATTAATTGAGACTCTAACTTACCGTTACGGTGCACATACGATGGCTGGAGATGATCCAACTCGTTACCGTACGGATGAGCTTGATACAGAATGGGAGAAAAAAGACCCAATCGTTCGTTTCCGTAAATATCTTGAAGGTAAAGGTTTATGGACTGAAGAGCAAGAAAATGAAGTAACTGAAAAAGCAAAAGCAGAAATTAAAGAAGCTATTAAAAAAGCTGACGAACAACCAAAACAAAAAGTTACAGACTTAATCTCAAATATGTACGAAAAACTTCCTGTACACTTAGAAGAACAAATGGAAGAATATAAAGCAAAGGAGTCGAAGTAAACCATGGCTCAAATGACAATGATTCAAGCTATTACTGATGCATTGCGCACAGAATTAAAAAATGATGAAAACGTATTAGTGTTTGGAGAAGATGTTGGTCAAAACGGTGGTGTATTCCGTGCTACAGAAGGATTACAAGATGAATTCGGTGAAGAGCGTGTATTCGATACTCCTTTAGCAGAATCTGCAATTGCAGGTATTGCAATTGGTTTAGCAACACAAGGATATCGTCCTGTTCCAGAGATTCAATTCTTTGGCTTTGTATATGAAGCAATGGATGCAATTAATGGTCAAATGGCTCGTTTACGTTATCGTACGGGTAACACAATGAACGCACCAATTACTATTCGTGCACCATTTGGTGGCGGTGTGCATACACCTGAATTGCACGCAGATTCATTAGAAGGTTTAATTGCACAACAACCAGGTATGAAAGTGGTAATCCCTTCAAATCCATACGATGCAAAAGGATTGTTGATTTCTGCAATTCGTGATAATGATCCAGTAGTATTTTTGGAGCATATGAAACTATATCGCTCATTCCGTGAGGAAGTTCCAGAAGAAGAATATACAGTTGAACTTGGTAAAGCAAATGTTAAACGTGAAGGTACAGACGTAACATTAATAGCATATGGTGCAATGGTTCAAGCTTCTATAAAAGCTGCTGAAGAGTTAGAAAAAAACGGCATCCAAGCAGAAGTAATTGATCTACGTACTGTTATGCCAATAGATATGGAAACCATCATTGAATCGGTTAAGAAAACTAATCGCGTTGTTGTTGTTCAAGAAGCACAGCGTCAAGCTGGTATGGCATCACAAATTGTTACTGAAATTCAAGAACGTGCTATTTTACATTTAGAAGCACCAATTTTACGTGTAGCGGCTCCAGATACAGTCTATGCATTTACACAAGCAGAAGAAGTATGGTTGCCAAATTATGAAGATATTGTTGAAAAAGTAAATAAAGTAATGAACTTTTAATTAAGATTGATGGGAGGTAATAAAAATGGCGTATGAATTTAAATTACCAGATATTGGTGAAGGAATCCATGAAGGTGAAATCGTTAAATGGTTTGTAAAAGCTGGAGACGAACTTAAAGAAGATGATGTACTTTGTGAAGTACAAAATGATAAAGCAGTAGTTGAAATACCATCCCCAGTAGAAGGTACTGTAAAAGAAGTACACTTTGAAGAGGGAACGGTAGCAACAGTAGGTCAGACAATTATTACCATTGATGCGGAAGGTTATGAAGACCAAGGCGGAAATGAAGAGGCTGATGAAACTCCTCAAGAAGCACAAGCAGAATCTACTACAAGCGAGAATAAGGGTGCATATGAATTTAAATTACCAGACATTGGTGAGGGCATCCATGAAGGTGAAATCGTTAAATGGTTTGTAAAAGTTGGAGACGAACTTAAAGAAGATGATGTACTTTGCGAAGTGCAAAATGATAAAGCAGTAGTTGAAATACCATCCCCAGTAGAAGGTACTGTAAAAGAAGTACACTTTGAAGAGGGAACGGTAGCAACAGTAGGACAAACGATTATTACTATTGATGCTATTGGGTACGAAGGTGAAGCAACTTCACAAGAACCTTCTAAAGAAGAGAAGAAAACAGAAAAAGAAGCACCTAAGTCTAATTCAAATTCTAAAGAAGTAGATAAAGACCGTCGTATAATAGCTATGCCTTCTGTTCGTAAATATGCACGTGATAATAACGTGACTATTTCGAGTGTTGCTGGATCAGGTAAAAACGATCGTATTATTAAAGAAGACATTGACGCTTACTTAAATGGTGATCAAGTAGCAGAAACTACTTCCGATGAGAAATCATCTGATCAAGGTACAACTGTTATCAAAGATGAGAAAACAGCGAAAACACCTGCAGCTAGCAAACAAGCTGTTCCTGAAGGTGAATTCCCTGAAACGCGTGAAAAAATGACTGCAATCCGTAAATCTATTGCAAAAGCAATGGTTAATTCTAAACACAAAGCGCCTCATGTTACGTTACATGACGAAATTGATGTTACAGAACTTGTTGCACATAGAAAGAAATTCAAAGCTATTGCGGCTGAAAAAGATATTAAATTAACGTATCTACCATATGTTGTAAAAGCATTAGTATCTGCATTGAAAATGTATCCAATGTTGAATGCATCTATAGATGATGATACAGAAGAAATTATTCACAAACATTACTATAATATTGGTATTGCGGCTGACACTGAAAAAGGTTTACTTGTGCCAGTAGTTAAAAATGCTGATCATAAATCAATCTTTGCAATTTCACAAGAAATCAATGAATTAGGTAAAAAAGCTAAAGATGGTAAATTAGCACCAGGCGAAATGAAAGGTGCATCATCTACTATCTCTAACATTGGTTCTGCAGGTGGTCAATGGTTTACACCAGTTATTAACTATCCAGAAGCGGGGATCTTAGGTATTGGTCGTATTGCTGAAAAACCAGTTGTTAAAGACGGTGAGATTGTTATTGCACCAGTCATAGCATTATCATTAAGCTTTGATCACCGTATTGTTGATGGTGCGACAGCTCAAATGGCAATGAATCAAGTGAAACGTTTACTAAACGATCCACAATTAATTATGATGGAGGCGTAAATTATGGTAGTAGGAGATTTTCCGATTGATTTAGATACACTAGTAGTTGGCGCTGGTCCTGGTGGATATGTTGCAGCAATTCGTGCAGCACAAACTGGACAAAAAGTTGCCATCGTTGATAAAGGTACACTTGGAGGGGTTTGTTTAAACGTTGGGTGTATCCCATCTAAAGCATTAATCCAAGCTGGCCATCGTTATGAGGAAGCACACGGAGCAGCTGAAATGGGTATTAAAGCTGAAAATGTTACCGTTGATTTTTCGAAAGTACAAGAGTGGAAACAAAGCGTTGTTGATAAACTTACTGGTGGAGTTGAAGGTTTATTAAAAGGAAATAAAGTTGAGATTATCAAAGGTGAAGTATACTTTGTTGATAAAAATTCAGTAAAAGTAATGGACGAGAAGAACTCTCAAAGTTACACATTTAAAAATTGTATTATTGCAACTGGTTCAACACCAATTGAAATTCCGACTTTCAAATTTTCTGAGCGTGTTATCGATTCCACAGGAGCATTAAACTTAAAAGAAATCCCTAAAAAATTAGTTGTCGTTGGTGGCGGCTATGTTGGAACTGAATTAGGAACTGCTTATGCTAATTTTGGTACTGAAGTTACTATTTTAGAAGGTGCTGACGAAATTCTTGGTGGTTTCGAAAAGCAAATGTCGTCTTTAGTTAAGCGTCATTTGAAAAAGAAAAACGTTACGATTGTTACGAAGGCAATGGCTAAAGGTGCTGAAGTTACTGATAGTGGTGTTAAAGTTACCTATGAAGCAAAAGGTAAAGAGGAAACAGTGGAAGCAGATTACGTATTAGTAACAGTAGGACGTAAACCAAATACTGCCGAAATTGGTTTAGAACAAGTTGGAATCGAAACGGATGACAGAGGTTTAATCAAAATTGATAAACAATGTCGTACGAACATTGATAACATCTATGCAATTGGTGATATTGTAGCAGGACCTCCATTAGCTCACAAGGCTTCTTATGAAGGTAAAGTTGCAGCAGAAGCAATTGCAGGAGAAAAATCAGAAATCGATTATAATGGCATTCCAGCTGTTGTATTCTCTGAACCTGAATTAGCTACTGTAGGATATGACGAACAAAGTGCGAAGGATGCAGGATTTGATGTTATCGGATCTAAATTCCCATTTGCAGCTAATGGTCGTGCATTATCTCTTGGTAGTGGTGAAGGATTTGTTAAGCTTGTTACAAGAAAAGAAGATGGCCTAGTATTAGGTGCCCAAATTGCGGGTGCTAATGCAAGTGACATGATTTCTGAACTTGGTTTAGCGATTGAAGCAGGAATGACTGCTGAAGATTTAGCTATGACAATTCACGCACATCCAACACTTGGAGAAATTACAATGGAAGCTGCAGAAGTAGCTATGGGTACACCAATCCATATTATAAAATAAAGATTAATTCTAAAGCCTATGTCTGGATATCTAGACATAGGCTTTTTCTATGAAAAATTTATTTTTAAATAGTCATTGGCTAAGACGATGTATTGCCTGTCAAAGCATTCCTCGTCCTACAGGAACAGCGCGACCTGAAGATCTATCTAATTATAAGGTTGATAGGAATAAATTTCATCAAAAGTTCTTTCGAAAAGGAAGATATTTGTCAGATTTTCCAGTATAATAGAGAACATACATAGGACATCAGGAGGGAACAATATGAAACGTAAATTATTCGTACTACTTATTGGAGCAATTCTATTATTAGCCGGTTGTAATAACGGTAATGCAGACGAAGATTCTGAAAAAAATGAAAATAGTGATGAGACGCAAACGAATGAAGAAAATCAAGAGGAAGAAATAGAAGATGTTGTTGAAGAACCTGAAGTAGAAGAGGAACTAGTAGAGGAAGAACCAGAGTCTGTTGAAGTAGAATACCAAATTAATTCAGAAACTTGGAGTGTTGAACCACTAGCAGATGCTAGTGAGGATGTGGTTTTATTAACTATTGATGATGCACCAGCAGATAATGCATTGGAGATGGCAAAGACATTAAAGGGTCTTGATGCTAAAGCAATATTTTTTGTGAATGGTCACTTTTTAGAAACGGATGAAGAAAAAGCAGTGTTAAAAGAAATATATGATATGGGGTTTCCGATTGGGAATCATACGTATACACATAAAAATTTAAAAGAGATCAGTGAGGAAGAACAACGCGAGGAAATTGTTGGCTTAAATGATTTAGTTGAAGAAATCATAGGAGAAAGACCGAAATTTTTCCGTGCACCTCATGGAGCTAATACTGATTACTCGACAGATCTTGCTAAAGATGAGGGTATGGTTGTAATGAATTGGACATATGGTTATGATTATTTCACACCATATCAGGATGCTGATAAATTAGCAACTGCAATGATTACCGGTGAAGGACCAGAAGTCGATGTTCCTTATTCATTACTTAAACCAGGTGCAAACCTGTTAATGCACGATCGTGATTGGACTGCAGCAGCATTAGAAGAAATCGTTACAGGCCTTCGTGATAAAGGATATGAAATGGTAGATCCAGCAGCGATTCAAAAAGTGAATGAGAGCTAAAATTTATAAGATTAGATAAAAAAACGACGAACAAATGACATCTATCCATTTGCTCGTCGTTTTTCGTAAACATTGTTGCATTGAACAGTTGGTTATTAATAAAAAACTAGCGGAGCAAGTGAAATGGGTGACACTCTAGTGGGAACAGCACAAACCGAAGATCCACTTGGAAGTGTCTTTCTTTACCAATGAAAGCTTTAGGTTGTGCCCACAGAAAGGGAGCCCATTTCACTTGATCAGCGGGTCAAATATAGTCCTTACGTCGCAATATACAGTAATGTAAGCCATAAACAATAATCTTCTAGAAAACCTGCTTTTGTTATAAACGGTAGCAAGACTTCTTTAATCGTGGCTCCTTTTTTTATGTTATTGGTTTCATTTCTTTAATTACATGAATTGTTTCAAGCGTATCGTCTTCTAAACCTTGAACAGGTAAACCTGCTGCTAAGTTTTGTTTGATATACGCTAAGTTTTCTTCGGTAATAATTTCACCTGGAATAAAGATAGGAATGCCAGGTGGATATACCATTATCGATTCTGCGCTAATTCTACCAGCAGCATCTGCTAATAGGACAGTCTCTGATTCAGCATAAAACGCATCACGAGGCGTTATACTCAACAGTGGAATAGCAGGAATGGTAACATCTATTCGATTGTCTGTAGACGACTTTTGATGCGATCTTTCTAGTTGTTGTAATGCTTGTACTAATAAATTAGTTTCTTTACTCGAATCACCAGGTGTAATGATGCAAAGTATATTGTACATATCAGAGAGCTCAACTTCAATATTATATTGTTTTCTCAACCAAACCTCGACATCGTAACCAGTTATACCAAGTTGTTTTACAGAAATAATTAACTTAGTAGGATCATAACCAAATGTCGCTTCACTACCAAGCATTTCTTTACCCGCACAAAAAAGGTGTGGAATTGTATTAATCGCTTTTCGTGTTGCATCGGCTAGCAACAGTGTTTCATCTAATAATTCTTTACCTTTTATAGCTAACTGTTTACGCGCAACATCAAGTGACGCAAGTAATATATAGGATGTTGATGTTGTTGTTAGCATCGATAAAACGCTTTGAACACGAGAATGAGAAACGAGTCCTTCTTTTAAATTCAAAACAGAACTTTGGGTTAGAGAGCCGCCAAGTTTATGAACACTCGTTGCAGCTAAATCTGCACCAGCCTGCATTGCTGAAAGTGGTAATTCATCGTGAAAATGAATGTGTACGCCATGAGCTTCATCAACTAAAACAGGTATCTCATGACCGTGGGCGATGTCAACTATACGTTTTAAATCAGCTGCAATCCCAAAATAAGTCGGATTAATCACAAAAATCCCTTTAGCATCAGGATGTGCTTCAATTGCTCTTTGTACAGATTCTGGTGTAATACCATGTGCAATACCAAGTTTATTATCTAGTTCTGGATGAACAAAGATTGGAATTGCACCCGCGAAGATAAGTGCAGTAGTTACTGACTTATGGATGTTCCGTGGTACAATGATTTTATCTCCAGGACCACATACACTTAAGACCATAGCCATAATTGCACCACTTGTTCCTTGTACGGAGAAGAAAGTATAGTCGGCACCAAATGCGAGAGCCGCTAAATCTTGTGCTTGTTTAATCATACCTTGTGGATGGTGTAAGTCATCTAGTGGCTCAATATTAATTAGGTCAATAGATAATGCATTTTCCCCAATAAAGGATCGAAATGTCGGATCCATTCCTACCCCTTTTTTATGTCCGGGTATATGAAATGGAATCGGGTTCTTCTCGGCATGGTTTTTTAAACCTGTAAATAAAGGTGTTTCATGTTGTGCTTGCATAAAGGCTACCTCTCTTTGTAAAATATAAATGATAGTGATTAAAACAAGTGAATTATAGCAAATTAAAATTGAATTTACTAGCAATTAATAATGTGGAATGAAGAAAGGACGGTTATAACATGTCATATAGTTATCCAATAGATCCATCATGGAGTACAACCGATATTATCGATGTTGTAAACTTTATCTCAATTGTTGAAAAAGCACACGAAGACGGAGTCAAACGTGAGGACATCATGCTAGCATATACAAAGTTTAAACAAATAGTGCCATCTATGAGTGAAGAAAAACAAATTGATAAAAAATTCGAAAAAGATACAGGCTGCTCAATTTATCGCACAATAAAGCAAGCTAAATCCGCAAAAAAAGGTGATCGCATTAAAATATAAATAAAAGAACTGATTTTGTATAGCCTAGGTTATACAAAATCAGTAATTACATGTATGCCTTAAATTGCATCTAGACCTGAACGATAAAAAGGTACCATGGTATCAATCGTTTCTTTTATGTGTTTGATTAGCGCATCGCCATCCATATCTACGGCTTGTGCAGAGGTGATGTGACGACCGATTAAAAACTCAGCTTTTTTCACATCACGAAAACGTTCTAAATTGTTTTCAGTTAACTCCTCGATAGAAAAAGCATCCTTTTTCATATGATCGAGTGAGACAACAAAATCCTTTGGTAGCTCCTGTAATTCGTCCAATTGATTTAGAAACTGTTTTGCAATCTTTTCTTTATGAGGTAATTCATAAATGAAAGCAAGCCATATAAAAATATGGTCATCAAATAAGCCAACTTGAAAATGAGGGACCATTTTGTAACCACGTTTACTATGTGCTACAGCAAGCCACGTATCATTTGGTGGGTTAACAGAGCGACGAGCATGTCTTGCAATATGTAAGAACATTTCGTTACCTAATGTAGCAGATAAATGCGTTGCTAATTCTGTCCCTATAATTTCAAATTTTGGTTGTATCCGTTGTTGGATAGCCTCCATTCTATTTTCTAAGCCATCAAGCTGGAATGCGTCGAAATCTTTTTGTTCAAATCCATTAAATGTCATATTTATTCACCTTTCTCATTCTCTAATAACTTCTATTTTACCATAAACCAACAGAATCTTGCATTAAATTGCACTGGAAAGATGCAGGAAGGTAATTTTTCTGCTACTATAAACGAAAGTAACTGTCGAATTGGAGGCTAAAAACATGGATCAAATGAAAAGAGATGAAATATACCAGCGTGCGAAAGAATGGGTATTAGAAGCTGGTGAACATATTCGAGACGTTATTGATGAGCCATTAACTATTGATACAAAATCGAATCCAAATGACCTCGTAACACAAATGGATCGAAATACGGAAGAATTTTTTGCGAAAAAAATTAAGGGCACTTTTCCCAAGCATAAATTACTCTCAGAAGAAGGTTTTGGAGATAACCTTGATAACTTAGATGGAACAGTGTGGATCATTGATCCCATTGATGGCACAATGAATTTTGTTCATCAAAAAAGAAACTTTGCTATTTCAGTTGGAATCTACCAAGATGGGGTAGGTGAAATTGCGTTCATTTATAATGTAATGGAGGATGTTTTATATCATGCTAAAAAAGGCGATGGGTCATACAAGGATGATGTAAAATTACCAAAACTTGATAAAAAGGTAACGTTGGATCAAAGTATCTTATTAATTAATAGTTTATGGAGTGGAGAAAATAAACGTATTAATCATCAAAAAATTCAAAATCTTGTTAGAAAAGTTAGAGGAACACGCTCATATGGATCCGCAGCATTAGAATTTGCTGGAATTGCTGAAGGTATATTAGATGGCTATATTTCCATGAAGTTATATCCATGGGATTTTGCTGCTGGCGTTATTTTAATTGAAGAAGTAGGGGGTACAACTACTCAAGCAAATGGTGATCCTTTGAATTTCTTAATAGAAAACACTGTATTCTCAGGTAACATCCAAGTAGCTCGCGAGATTATAGACAACTACATAGAGTTGAAATGAATAGGAAACAAGAAAGAAGATCCCGTTAACTCCAGTTTATTGGAGAAAGGGATCTTCTTTTTTACGTTCTTGATAAAACTTAAACTTTCCTGTTGCGAGTCTTTGTTTTGTTTTTTCTCCAATTCGATCGGAACAGCTTGGACATAAATATAAATGCTTTCGGCGGTTTCTTAATCGTTTTGCTAGAGGAGAGTCAGGATCGATCGTATCAATTGAATCACATATTGGACATTTAACTTGCATCTTACCACACCTCTATTAGATCATATTTCCTAATTGACTTAATTTTTAGGGGTTTTATTCCTTAAATAATAGTTTACCACAGATCGAACTTATATAATAAGTTTTTACATAGTTTGAGATACGAAATAAAGGGTAAAATTGTTATATACGGTATAAAAGAAGGGTTGGTTAATTATGAAGAAAACAATAATATATAGTATTGTTGGTCTCTTAGCTACTTATTTTATGACAAATAAAAGAGTGCGAAGATTAAGGGAATCAAATACAGAAAGAGAATCAGAGTACTTCCCAATTGAAGAAGCGGGAGTACCAGAAACAGATAATCCAGAAAATGCAAATATGGTTGATGAGGGTTCGCAATTTGGTGTAAATTATTATAATAATTTAAAAGAAGAATAGACAAATTTGTCTATTCTTTTTGATTAAGATGATTATTTGATTGTTCTTCTTGAATTTTTTCTAATTCTTTTTCTTCATTTTCTGGAATAGACTTTTTATTTGCATCTTCTTCACCTTTATTTGCGTTTTCAGGCGGCAATTCTGGCATATAGCGACCTACGATAGCAGATAACTCTTCTATAACACCGCTTACTGGATTACCAGTCTGAACGCTACGAGCCATTGCCTTAATACGTTCTGTAGCATCCGCATCCGCAATAACCATTGCCGTTTTTCCATAAGGATCGTCGTGTAGTGCTTCTGTGACGGCATATTTTATAGAACCAACTCTTGTTCGATCTATCTCTTTATTTACGTCTATACCTACCACTGCATAAGGTCCAGCAATAATTGCCGTTGCATCATTAACATCAGGTACATTATTTGCTAAACTTGCGAGGTGTTTTGCGATTTCTTGATTTGACCCATTATTATCTTGTGATGCTTCAGAATCTTTTACATGAAGAACATGATCTTCGTTTCCTTGATTAGCTAAATTCTCTTCTTTCCCTTGACAACCTGCAAGGATGAAAAATATGGATAAAAAGATCATTGTGAATTTCATCAAATAGTCTTCCTCCCTATAATTAATGATGTGATAATACACTTTCTTGTCCTTATTTTTCGTTAAAAATAGAAAGTTATACGGAGGAACGATTATAAATTTAGCATTTATAGAAAATGTAACGTATTATATACAAAAAATTCTGTGTAAATCGTTGGAATCATCTTGCTTTTTAAGATTATTACCGCTAATATGAATGAAAGAAGTTCTTTAACGGAGGGGATTAAGATGATACCTGAAGTAGTCGTAAGCAAAGCGGAAAAAGCCTATGTCCTTTTACAAGAAGACGCAGATAAAATACTGAAGCTTATAAGAGTTCAAATGGATAATTTAACGATGCCTCAATGTCCGCTATATGAGGAAGTGTTAGATACACATATGTTTGGTCTTTCAAGGGAGATTGATTTTGCGGTTCGTTTAAACTTAGTCTCAGAAGAAGAAGGTAAACAACTTTTGGAAAGTTTAGAAAGACAATTAAATTTGTTACACGAAGCTGCACAACAATCAATGTAGTTGTGTATCTCTGTCTTAGATAAGCCTTTGCCAATGGCAAGGTTTTTTTATTTTTTTGGTGAAGGAGTAAGGGTATGAAACAGAAATGGAAAATGTTTGACTTTACACTAGCTTTTACGCCATTAATACTCGCTATATTTGGGATTATAATGATATATAGTTCAAGTATGGTTATTGCAGTAATGGACGGAAAGGCGCCAACATATTATATGCTGAAACAATTGCAATGGTTTATTATCGGTTTCGCATTTTTTGTTTTTTGTAGCTTTTTTAACTATCGTCATTATCAAAAGGTAATGAAGTTAATTATAATGGCTTTGATTTTAATGTTAGTTTTAGTTCTCTTTGAAGATCCAGTTAAAGGAGCGCGATCATGGTTATATATTGGTCCCTTTTCGGTTCAGCCTGCCGAATTTGTGAAATTAGGTTTAATTATGTATTTATCTTCTGTTTATGCTAAAAAACAAAGTTATTTAAACAATTTCACGTCAGGTGTATTACCTCCCCTTGTTATGACAGGTGTTTTGTTAGGGCTGATTTTTTTTCAACCAGATATAGGAACAGCAGCAATTATCTTTTTGATAGCTTGTTCTGTTATTTTTAGTGCAGGAATTAAATTAAGACATTTGTCTTTGTTGTTTATAGTTGGTGCGGTTTTTGCATTCTTTGTAGGATCCGACATGTTGACAACCGAACGGCTTTCAAGATTTACAGGTGCATACCAACCATTTTCTAATCCAGAAGATAGTGGCTATCAACTGATACAATCGTACATTGCAATTGGGACCGGGGGTTTGGATGGATTAGGCTTAGGAAAGAGTGTACAGAAACTCGGTTATTTAACAGAAGGGTATAATGATTTTATTATGGCGGTAATAGCAGAGGAACTTGGTTTTATTGGCGTCTTCATTGTAATCGGCTTGTTAGCTCTTATCGTATTAAGAGGGTTATTTATTTCAAGAATTTGCGAAGATAGTTTTGGTTCCTTATTAGCTATTGGAATATCTTCCATGGTCGGAATTCAAGCACTTATCAATTTAGGTGCAATAAGTGGGCTGTTGCCAATCACAGGTGTTACATTACCATTTGTTAGTTATGGGGGATCATCCTTGTTAGTCTTAATGATATCAATGGGTATTTTAAATAATATAGCACGTCACGTGAAGAAATCAATATCTGAGTCCGCTACAGAAAAACCTGAAGAAACAATAGATAGAAGAATACGTCCTGTACGTATGAATCATAATTAATTATTATGTGTAAAAGTCCCAACTAGTGAATAGATGGGGCTTTTACATTTGTGAACTTTTTGTGCCAAAATGTATAAAAACCTTGCAAATATAGCTTTTCTTTGCTAAAAATGATAACGTATGTAAAAGAAAGAGAACATATATAGATTAAAATAAATAACGATTTTTTTTTATTATGGATCTACTAAAAGGGATGTGAAATACGATGGATAAGGCAGAAACACCATCAAGTAAGATATTAACGAATACTGCTGAAAATGGGAAACAAAGTATTGCATCCGATTTAAAGGCATTGTTAAAAACAGGAATTATTCAATCGAATGTCATGACAGCCTTTGCAGGATTTTGGGTTGCATTATACTACAACAATATGCAAGTGAATACACACTGGTTATCATTAGTATTTGTGCTAATAGGTACCGCTTTGGTTATCGGTGGAAGCGGAGTGCTAAATAATTATTATGACCGTGATATTGACCCAGTTATGTCGCGTACGAAAAAACGTCCAACAGTAACTGGAACCATCCCGTTATCTGTTATATTAGCTTTAGGTGTAGTGCTATCAATCATGGGGATAGTTGTTTTGTTATTTACTACATGGCAAGCAGCTTTAGTAGCAGCATTTGGTTGGTTCGCTTATGTTGTCTTATATACAATGTGGTCTAAAAGAAGATATACGTTAAATACAGCAATAGGGAGCCTTTCTGGCGCTGTTCCTCCTTTAATAGGTTGGGCAGCTGTAGATCCCGACCTTTCCTTAGCAGCCTGGGCATTATTTGGCATTATGTTTGTTTGGCAAACACCTCATTTCTTAGCATTAGCGATGAAAAAAACGGAAGAATATCGAGCAGCTAACGTACCGATGCTTCCCGTTGTTTATGGATTTAAGGTTACAAAACGGCAAATTGTGATGTATATTACTTGTATGCTGCCACTGCCATTCTTTCTAAGTGAAATAGGGATCGCATTTATTGTCTTAGTTAGTGGGTTAAATATTTTTTGGCTTGCATTAGCACTAAATGGTTTTAAAAAAATGGATGATTTAAAATGGGCGAATAGATTATTTGTTTATTCTTTATTTTATTTACTGATTCTATGCATTAGTTTGGTGGTTTTGACTTTACCATCAGTTATATAAGAAAAAAGATATGCATGAAGAGAGGGAATAGTTGAATGCCGTTTTTACCTACACTAAGCACAGCTTTTATTATTTTAAGCGCAATACTAGTTGCAATCGGTTGGATCTTAATTGTTAAAAAGAAATATAAGGCACATAAATACACAATGGTCAGTGCGGCCATTAGTGCAATATTGTTTTTTATTATCTATACTTCCCGGACAGTATTTGTTGGAAACACTAGTTTTGGTGGACCAGATGATTTGAAGATTTATTATACAATATTCTTGGTTTTTCATATTATCTTGGCGACAACAGGAGCTGTTTTTGGGCTTGTAACGTTAACTCTTGCTTTTCGACGCAATATTAAAAAACATCGAAAATGGGGGCCGATAACGAGTGTTATATGGTTCTTTGTGGCAATAACGGGTACGATGGTGTATGCACTCTTATACGTACTTTATGAGAGTGGTGAGACAACCAGCGTAATTAAGGCGATACTTGGATTCTAATAATAAAAAGAGGCTGATTTTTAAATCAGCCTCTTTTTTTATGTTAAACTTTGAATTTTAATTTTATAATACCAGCTTCTTTAGCTGAATTAAAAGCAATAACAAATAGTGGTCCGATAATGAAGCCAAGTAAACCAATTAATTGAAGACCAATGTACATGGCGATTAGTGTCGCTAATGGGGATAAACCGATATGTCTTCCCATTACTTTAGGTTCTACGGTTCTACGTATAATTAAGAGTACAATCGCAAGTACAGCTAATTGTGTTCCTAGAACAATATCACCAGTTATATACATATACAATGCCCATGGTCCTAAAATAGCAATCGACCCAATAATTGGAATGAAATCAATAATCCAAATAATTAGTGACATAATTAAAGCGTATTCTGGAAAAATAAATAGTAATCCTAGCAACGATATAATAAAGATAACGGTGCTAACCAGGAACTGTGCTTTCAAAAATCCTAAGACAACATAAGTTAATCGTGCACTCATAAATCGAACTTTCTCAGCTGTATCTTCCGTAAGATAGTAATAAGACTTCGATTTTAAAAGTGGTAATTCAATCATAAATAAGAATAAAGCAATTAAATAAACAATAAAGCTTACAATATATTGTGGTACTGTAGCTACATAACCTGCAATGTTTTCAAGCTGTAGGTTATTTTTTATTGTTTCATTAATTTCTAGTACATTTCCTTTTATACCATCTTTTACTTGATCGACAAATTCTGTAGGTAAATCCTCCATGACACGTTCTAAATCAGCTTCCCATTCTAATACTTTTCCATTAATCTGGTTTACATATGTGGGCGTATTCTCAGCTAGTGTAACCACATGTTTGACGACGCTTGTAACAGTATATGTACCGATAACTCCACCAATTAATATAAAAATAAGAAAAACTATTGTAACCGCAAACTTCCGATTTATTTTAAAGCGATTTTGCAACCAGCGAATGGCAGGATTTAAGAACAAAGCTGTAAAAAAAGCGAAAATTAACGGAATAGAAACTGGTAAAATAAAATAACCAATCAAAATAAGTAAAAATGCTACTAAAATTAATATCCAATGACGTTTACTGAGGTAACGGAACAATTTATGCTGTGACTCCTTTCAAGTAGGAAACTGTTTTCAAAAATCCTTTATACAAAATATAGCATGAAGTTGATTATTTGAATAGGTAAATGAAAAAGTAAATCATATTATTTTGTAAAAATTAATAATAGGCTCTTTTCGTAAACATTTTTTCATTTCGATATGAATTTTTTTGTCTAGAGCATGCAAGTTTTTTGCTTAGTCGGTCATAATAACAAATGATGAATAGTTGTATTCATTCAATTAACGCGGAGGAGGATAATTATGAAAACCGTAAAAGATATAATGTCGAAGGACGTTACTTATTGTTTGCCTGAAGATTCGCTTATTAAAGCTGCAGAAATGATGAAGCAACATCATGTAGGTGCTATTCCAGTTTGTCAAGATAATAAAGAAATAATTGGCATGGTTACTGATCGTGATTTAGTTCTTAGAGGTTATGCATTAGATAAGCCAGGAACAACGAAAATTAAAGAAGTTATGACCGATCATCTTATTACAGCTGAACAAAATACAAATGTAAAAGATGCGAGTTCCATGATGGCAGAACACCAAATCAGACGCTTACCAATTGTAGAAAATAAAAAGATTGTCGGTATTGTCGCATTAGGTGACCTATCATTAGATGATAAATCAAATATGGCTGCTGGACACGCGTTAGAAGAAATCTCTGAACGACCAGAAATACACTAATATAATTTTTTATTTAGAGGCTCTTTACTGTTGTTAAGTAGGGAGCCTTTTTATATTTTTCTGATCCATTCGATAATAAAAGGGTTTAAGAATACATAATATATAGCAATACAGGGAGTAGGATTCACAAAGGAGCTAACAGGCATGCCAAGTGGAGTGAAGCGGGTTATTTTTGTTTTTTTATTTGGTGCAGGTGTTTTTTATATGTTACAAGGTGTGGTAGGGACGAAGGAAGTGGTATCAAATGTTGATGGTTGGATGAGTAAAAAGGAAATAGTAAAAGAATCTAAGGTATCGCCAGTGTACATAACGGAGAAAGTTGCTACGCAAAAAAGTGTATTCCGTTGGATTGGTGAAACAACTGATGTATTACGTAAAGAAAAAGGGGAGCCAATCCGTAAAGATTTAAGTCAATATGGCTATATGTGGTGGGTTTATCAGGATGGTGATGACCAGTATGTACAATTTGGTGTAAAGGATAAAAAAATTGTTACACTATACGCTACAGGAGTTGCAGATAATTTTGATCCGATTAAAATTGGGACGACTTATAAAGAATTAGAGGATGCATATCAATTTGAAGATCAAATTGTCTTTTCCACATATACATTTAAACTTACAGAACAAGATAAAAAAAACAGACCATTAAAACAGATTGATGAAAATCTCTTCATACAATTTTATTTTGATTCTAACACAGAAACATTGTCGTCATTTCGGTTAATGACAGAAGACGTCTTACTAATGCAACGACCCTATGAAATTAGTTATCGTGGTAAACTTCCTGAACCGCCATTTGTTTCAGAAGAAGATTGGCAATCTATCGCTTCGGGTGCTGAACAACAAATTTTTTCAATAACAAATGTTATAAGAAGTAGGTTTAATAGAAATCAATTGGTTTGGAATCAAGCGGTACAAGAAGTTGCCTATAATCATAGTAAAGATATGGAGGGAAATAATTATTTCTCTCATTATTCACAATCAGGAGCAGGCCTTAAAGAACGATTAGAAGTAAATAAGACAGTGTACAAATTAGCAGGTGAAAATATCGCAGCACAATACGTGGATGCCCCTGCTGCTGTTGAGGGTTGGTTAAATAGCGACGCGCACCGACAAGCGCTGCTAAAAGAGGAATATACAGATTTAGGCGTAGGTGTTTATCGTGAGTATTACACACAAAATTTTTTAGGGAAATGATCTAAAGATGATAACTATCACCTTTTTGCCTAAGTAACATAAACTATTTTGATAGTAAATAGGGATGAGAGGTGATCGTTTGTGTCTAATCCTGAAGTGGATCCGAGCATTGCAAAATTCAAAAAATTTGTTCAAGATCATCCAGGCCTAATTAGAGAAGTTCGAAATGGGAATTACAGGTGGCAAGATTTCTATGAGCAATGGGTGTTATTAGGTGAGAGTGATACGAGTTGGGAAACATACCTTCAAGATGCAACGAGCAAAAAAAAAGAAGAACCTAACAAAAAAAAGAAAAGTAAACAAGATTGGATGAAACAAGTATCTGGATTGATGGAGAAAGTAGATATGAATAAAATGGAAGGGAATATCGAGCAATTAAATGGCGCCATTACAAATATCCAATCATTATTGGCTCAGTTTAAAGATGAAACGAAGCAACAAACGCCAACTAAACCATCCAATCCATCAACACGCCGACCATTTCAATTTTATCGAGATTAGGAGGAAATCCTATCGATTCTAATGTGTATAATCAAATAAATGCTAAACCAGAATTGTTGTTTTTTCTACGTCATCAACCAATTTGGTATCGAACGTTATCGAGAGATCCTGCCCAATTTGAGCAGTTCGAAAAGGAAGCTAAAAGTTACCTTGGTAAGACGATTCCACAGCGTGTTGAGAAAGTATCTGAACAAATGCAAATGATGGCGATGTTCATCCAGATGGCAAGTGCTTTGAAAGATTAGCACATGCCTCTTTTTTTTTGCTCACTTTACTGGTATGATAATCCTTATGGAGGTGAAGTTGTTGTTAGCTACAACTGAAATTGTTGATTTAATAGATGAATCCGAACGTATTGGTCAAATGATTATGCAATCAGATCTTATGATTGATTATATAGAAGCAAAAGAAACATTAGCGAATGACATAGAAGCACAGCGTCTTATTACTGCTTTTCATGATAAAAAGGAACAGTATGAAGAAGTTCAGAGATTCGGACGTTATCATCCTGACTATAGTACGATTATGAAAGAAATTCGTGCAACGAAACGAGATATGGATATGAATGATTACGTTGCAAAGTTTAAAATTACTGAACGAAATGTGCAAGCATTATTAGATGAGGTTAGTGAACGTATTGCACAAAGTGTTAGTAGCCAAGTTAAGGTTCCAAAAGATGGCGCATTATTAACAGAAGGTGGATGTGGTTGCGGATCTGGTGGCGGTTGCGGCTGCGCATCATAAAAAGTGTAATCTATATTTTCTCTTGGTTAGATGCGAAACAAAAAAGTAAGCGAGGAAAACACAAATGCGAATACAACGACAAGGACTTATTATTTGGTTTCAACATATGAAAAATATGAAACAAATCAAGCGGTACGGTCATCTCATTTATGTTTCAAGAAATTTGAAATATGCTGTAGTATACGTTGATAAAGATGAAGTGGATGACAAATTAATAAAATTAGAAAAGCTTCCCTTTATTACACGTGTAGAGAAGTCCTTTAAGCCATTTGTAAGAACTGAATTCGAAAATGCTAAAAAGGATAAAGCAAAAGAGTACGATTACAAGATGGGAATTTAGAAAACTAAATACTTAAATCAAAAAAAAGCCTGCAGATTAATTAATCTGCAGGCCCTTTTTAACTTCTATAATAGAAATCAAAAAGGCAAAGGGAGAGGAGAAACCGGAGGAAGAACTTATGGGGAAACGTAAGCCTTCTCCGTCTTCAAGAAGTAACCAAAGCATTGTTTAGCTACCTCACTAGCATAGTATAGACGAGAAATATATTTCTATACGCATTCTGTTAAGGAACTTTTCAATATAAAAAAATCCAGGTTGTATTTTGACATTTTTTGATTAAAATTTCTGTCATACGTCATTTTATGGTAGGATGGAAGTCGAATAACATAAATAAGAGGTGTGCATGATGAGAGTGATTGCGGGTACATACAAGGGTCGGAAGTTACAATCTGTTCCGAATAATTTAACCCGGCCAACAACAGATAAAGTGAAGGAAGCTTTATTTCAAATGATTGGTCCATATTTTTCAGGTGGAATGTGTTTAGATTTATTTGCGGGTAGTGGAGCATTAGGAATAGAAGCAATAAGCAGAGGTATGGAAAAAGCTATCTTTGTTGATCAACAGTCAAAAGCAATTCAAACTATCTATGCTAATCTAGATGTTTTAGATATTGAAGATCATGCAGAAGTATTTCGCACGGAAGCTTTTCGTGCATTAAAAGCTGCTGGTAAAAGAAACCTAACCTTTGATCTTGTCTTTCTTGACCCGCCTTATGAAAAGATATCATACGAAAAACTACTAGAGGCGTTGCGAACTTATGAGCTTGTAACGGATAAAACAATTGTTGTTTGTGAACATGAAAGAAGACAAACATTACCTGATTATTATGAAGGTTTTCAAAAGTATAAAACGGAACGATACAGTAATTCAACTGCTATTACATTATATCAGATGGGAGAAGAAACGAATGAATGATAGGTTAGCAATTTGTCCTGGTAGTTTTGATCCGATAACTTTTGGCCATTTGGATATTATTCAACGAGCAGCAAAAGTATTTGATCATGTTATTGTAGCGGTATTTAATAATCAATCGAAATCACCCTTATTTACAGTCGAAGAAAGAATGGCGATGCTTGAATTAGTTACAGCTGATATGCCAAACGTATCAATTGATTCGCATGGCGGACTATTAGTTGATTATGCTCGGGAAAAGGGTGCGCAAGCAATTGTACGTGGTCTTCGGGCGGTAAGTGATTTTGAATATGAGCTGCAAATAACTTCAATGAATCGTAAATTAAATGAAGATGTAGAAACGTTTTTTATTATGACGAATAATCAATATTCCTTTTTAAGTTCTAGTATGGTGAAAGAGGTAGCTAAATATAAGGGCAATGTTTCTGATTTGGTTCCCCAAGTGGTCGACAAAGCATTAAAGGAAAAATTTACTGAACAGCAAGAAAACAGCTAAGCTAGTAGTTAGCTGTTTTTTTCATACCGTATTCTATTTAATAGAATTAAAATTGCAACAAAAAGGGAAGCTAGTGTAATAATAGGTCCGTATTCTTGTAGGGCGGTATACAATTGGAATGACCCTTGCGTTTCAGTTGATAAAAAGGCAGGAATAAATTTATTAGTTTCCAATGCATGATTGGAATATAAATATGGAAATAGTAGAATAACTAAGCCACTCGCAAATACACCGTGTATAATTCTTGCAAAAAAGTATGGAAAAAAACGAATATCTGTTTCTGCTAAGATACTAGCAACTTGTGCCTGTACAGAAAAACCATTAAAAGCAAAGATAAAGCTTAATATAATGGCTTGAGGAAGTAAGTTTATGACATTAGCATTGGCAATCATTTGTGCACCAAGAGTAATTTCAAATAGACCAGAAAACAAAGGTAAAGCCAGTTCAGTTGGTAAATGAAAAGCTACAAGAATCACACCTATCCCATTGGAAATAAGAGTTGCTAGACCAATGGCATGGAGTAGAGCGGTAAATACAGAAAACATGATAATAAATCCTCCAATCATTAATAATGTTTGGATAGATTGTATAATCGCATCACCAAAAACCTTACCAAAAGGTCTGCTGTCCTTTAATCGCGTTTCATGCAGTTCATGAAAGGCTCTACTAATGGTTAGCCCTTTTGCTCTATAACTAGGTTTAGGATCTTTCTCTTTGCCGTAAAATCGCATACAGAAACCAACAAGCGCATTACTAGAATAATGTACAACAGCGAGCAGAAATCCTAGTTGAGCATCGTGAAAGAAGCCAACCGATACCGCGGCAATAATAAACAATGGATTTGACGCATTGGTAAAAGATACTAATCGTTCTGCTTCTATTTTAGTTAATTGGTTTTCTTGTCTCAGTCGTGCCGTTAATTTAGCGCCAGATGGATAGCCGCTTGCCATTCCCATTGCCCAGACGAAGCTTCCGACTCCAGGGACATTAAACACGGGACGCATGATTGGTTCGAATAAAATGCCAATAAAACGAACCACACCAAAGCCAATTAATAGTTCTGCTGTAACAAAAAAAGGAAGTAAGGAAGGGAATACAGTTCCCCACCACATATCAATTCCACGTATACTCGCTTCTAGTGCATCTTTTGGAAAAGTAATCAGAGCTACAGCAACAAATAATGCAGCGCTTGCTAAGAAGCCTGACTTCATTTTTGATTTCAATGGTATTATGCCCCCTAATTCATCTTTCGCTATTCTGTACTTCTAAATTAAATAATAGTAGAATAAGTGTAGTTTCTTTTGTCCAAGCCTCTATATCAATGTATACGCAAGTACCGCTTTTTTTTATGCTTAAGAATAGATAAAAAGTCTATCTAAAATAGAAAAAGCATAAAGTAAACAGTAAACTAACAGACAGTGGGGAAAAAAATGAATTGGAATAAGAAGAAAATTGTAATTTATAGTGTATTCATTATTGTTATGGCTTTTTTAGTTGCTTACCGACTACCTTATTACATATACAAACCTGGTGGAGCGGATGCGCTCAGTCCAGTTGTTGAAGTTGCAGATGGTTATGAAAGTGAGGGTGATATGCACTTAGTGACAGTAAGAGGAGGACAGGCAACACCTTTACAATATCTATGGGCTTTAACACAACCACATCAAGAGATTGAGCGATTGGAAGATGTATTTCCAGAAGGAATTAGTCAAGAAGAATATTTTCAGGCTCAACTGCAAATGATGGAAAGTTCGCAAGAGGCATCGACGGTAGTAGCTTATCAAGCAGCGAATCAGGAGATAGACATTTCGTATGAAGGGGTCTATGTTGTTACGGTACTGGAAGGCATGCCGGCTTATGATAAGTTAGAAACAGGCGATAAAATAACAGCGATAAACGATCAAGTAATTAAAGATGCAGAAGAATTAATTGAGATGGTAAGCGGCATGGAAGCAGGAGAAGAGATTTCTTTAACAATTGATAGAGAAGAAACACAAATAAATGAAGTTGTTACATTAGCTGCATTTCCAGATAATCCAGATCAAGTAGGTATTGGTATTCAACTTGTTACGAATAGAGAAGTTACGGTTGATCCTGAAATTACTTTCACGAGTGGTGAAATTGGTGGGCCTAGTGCAGGATTAATGTTTTCTTTAGAAATATATGACCAGTTAACAGAAGAGGATTTCACAAAAGGATATGAGATAGCTGGTACAGGTGAGATTAGCTATGAGGGAGAAGTTGGGCGTATTGGTGGTATTGATAAGAAAGTTATCGCTGCTGATAATGAAGGTTGTACTATCTTTTTTGCACCAAACGAAGGTGGAGCTGAAGGCTCAAATTATCAAGTCGCTGTAGAAACAGCAAATGAAATAGACACATCAATGGAAATTGTACCAGTCGACACATTCGAAGACGCCATTACTTATTTAGAAAATCTAGAATAGAACAAGAACCCCCATTAGTATTACTAATGGGGGTTCTGTAGTATTTAAAGCTTGCCGTGCCTAAATAAAGTAATTTACATTTTGTTAAGATGTTGTATCGCATTTTTCATCAACTGCGACTTAACACCCGCTACGGAAGCAAATGGGCTCCCTTTCTGTGGGCACAGCCTCAGCTAACTTGGAAGCAAAGAACACTTCCAAGTGGATCTTCGGCTTGTGCTGTTCCCACTAGAGTGTCACCCATTTGCTTCCTTCGCTGATTAGAGCAACTAAATCTATATGTTGAATAACAATAACGAGAGAAATTAGTTGCAGGCATTAGTCACTAACAAAGTTGCGGTGTTTTCAAGTCAGTATGCTATAGGATGCACATATTATATTTTTGACAAAACTAGCGGAGCAATTGAAATTGGTGAGACTCCAGTGGGAACAGCGCGGCTGAAGATCCACTCGGAAAGCGAATTATGCTTATCCGAGTTAGCTGAAGCCGTGCCCACGGAAAGCGAGCCTATTTCAATTGTGGAGCGGGTATAGAATCTACGTCGCAGTTTCTCTCAAGTTCGTCAGTCTCTTTCACTCTGCGAAAGTTGATTAACAAGTAATAAAGTTTACGAAAAAGCATTAATTTAAAAGATTATTTCATGTAAGGTGGATTAAATTCTTGTTTGCGCATTCTTTTGCGGATTTCGGCAGGTAAGGCCGCGTAATAGGCAGCACTTGCTCTTTCATCTAATGCCAACATTTGTGGTATGTTACGACTTAATTGAGTCACAATAGGTACATGGCGTTCTTTCTTCGTATTATTCAAATGTTTTTTTCCTTGTTCCGACATACCAAGTAAACGAACATAAGGAATAGACTGTTCAGCTTGCATTTCATTGATCTCGTTTTTCGTGGTATGGGTTAAAATATGAACAAACATGCGTTGTATACGCGTATTAGTAAATCGTTTTGTATGTAATGCTGCGGTCCATTGCTTGAAACTTGTTACATGATGTACGGTCTTTTTTAAACGATACTCCATACCTTCATCTACACCGTGGATCGTTTGTAACTCTTCGATCGACATCGTGCCAACACGGTATTGTAAAAATGAAAAATAAGCTTCCCACGTATGCCACATACCTGTTTGTTCTTTATAAGCTGTTAAATAGCTTTGGGTGTTCTCCGGTAGTGATTGGGAAACAACATCATTGATATCGAGTTGATCTAATAAGCCTTTTCGAATACTTGTAGCGCTAGCGTAAGGTTGCTTGATTTCTAGATCATGATAATCGCTTTGTAATCTCTTAATAGTGATAGCTTTTATCGAAGGATTAATTTTATTAATACTTTTTACATAGCTAAAACCAAGAATATTATTTGGTTTGCTGAGATCGAGTCCGTTCATTTGCTCACTTAGACCAATTTCTTCATAGGCTCTATTACTTGCTGCTGGAAAGGATTTCCCTAAGGATAATTGATTTTTAATAACGGCATCAAATGTTGTTTTATTTTTCTCTAAAATTTGATATGCTTGATGAAAAGAATCTATCTTTCCTTGTTCACTGCCAAAACAAATTGCAGATACTTTTAGTTCGTTTAAAAGTGCAATTGCGCCAGAAGCAAAATTATCACTATGCTGTACTGCACTAGCATAGGGTAATTCAATAACAATATCGACACCTTGATCAATTGCCATACGGGCTCGCATGAACTTATCAATAATCGCAGGTTCGCCTCTTTGTAAAAAGTTTCCACTCATACAGGCGATGACACATGTTGCGTTAGCTTGTTCTTTTGATTGTTTAACATGGTATTGATGTCCATAATGAAAGGGATTATACTCTACAATAATGCCGCATGCTTGCATAGATATCACTCCTTCTGGATAGTATTGTACCATAGCACGTTAGTAATAAAAAAATCACAACGAAGTGTAAAGAAAAAATGTTGACAAACAACCAATTTCCTTTTACAATAAACGTTGTGCCTTGAGGTGATACAAATGAAAATTTCTATTCAAAAGATAATTCGTTCTGAAGCTCTTCAATTTGAAGAAAAAGTAGATATTTCGGAAATTGAATCTTGGAGCAATGATATAAGAAGAATCGATCCTGTTTTAGTTAAGGGAAGCCTTACAGCACAAGGTGATCAATTAACATGCCAAATGACGCTAAAAGGTATGATGGTTCTCCCGTGTGCAAGAACATTAATCGATGTCGAGTATCCATTTGAAATAGAAGCAACAGAACTTTTTTCTATTAGTCCGTATTACAATGAAGAGGATGATTCAGAAATTCATCCAGTTGATGGAGAATTACTTGACCTAGATCCTTATATCATGGAAAATGTTATATTGAAAATTCCTTTACGTGTTTTTGCTAGTGAGAAAGAATTAGAAGAACACGCGTTAACTTCAGGTAATGGATGGGAACTTGTTCTCGAAGAAAAAAAAGAGGAAACGATTGATCCTCGTATGAGAAAATTACAATTTCTATTAGATAAAGAAAACAAAGAAAATCAATAAGGTAAAGTGATTTAAACTAATGCCACTTCCTTGCCTTAATGTTTGATATAGTAAGGGAAGATTTTCGTTTCGTAAGTGAAGGAGGTGTAAGACATGGCTGTACCAAAAAGAAAAACGTCTAAAAAAGTTAAAAATCAACGTCGTACACATAAGAAATTACATGTACCGGGTATGATTGTATGTTCGAATTGTAGTGAACTTACTAAACCTCACCATGTTTGCAAAGCTTGCGGACAATATGACGGTAAACAAGTAGTAGAACAATAGAACGTTGAAGAGCCGACAGGAAATTCCTGTCGGCTCTTTTTGTTTTGTAAACTATGTTGCTTTTTACTTACCGGTAGTCTCTTATGTTCTGCTTTTTTTACACACAATGTAAATCGCCAATTCTGCTAATTAAAATAGATGGTTTTGATTCTAGTACTCCTATTTTTTGCATATAGTAATAGCAAAAGTAATAGGAGGGGGAATAAAATGAGTACGACTAGACAAGATGCGTGGTCACCGGATGAAGATGCGCTATTAGCAGAGACTGTTTTGCGTTATATACGCAATGGCAAAACCCAATTGGAGGCTTTTAAAGAAGTTGGTAAAAGGTTAGTTAGAACGCCAGCTGCTTGCGGTTTTAGGTGGAATGCTTCCATACGAAAACAGTATCAACAAGCGATTGATGTAGCTAAAATAGAAAGAAAAAAACAACCACATGAGTCAACCTATCTTCCTACTGAAAGCAATCAACATCTAACATTAGAAGCCGCAATTGCAATTCTAGAAAAAGTAAAAGGTAATTATGATGCGATCGAACAAAAGCAGACTATCGATTATCAACAAGTAAATGACATAATAGAGGAGAATAATGCATTAAAGCAACAAGTTGCAAAATATGAAGAGGTAATTAATGAAATGCAACGATTATGGGGAAATTTTGATAAACCAACTATTAAATTATAGACCTTGTAGAAAGTTTGCAAGGCTTTTTATTTACAAAAAAACAAATAAGTAACTTTATTACATACTAAAACCTGCAATCCAAAGTTGAATTTGACTTCATGCTCCTCATTTCATCTTTCGAGCTTGATAGTAATTGAACGTACCGATCTGGAAATATACTTTGCTAGCATAGTGTCTGCATTCTTTCATATGTTTAAAATCACAGTTATGAATGAAGACAAGCATATCTAATGTTTCTCTGTACCCACCATAAAGGGAGCCGACTTGCTTCTGTAGCGAGTGTGTTATGTTGCTATAAGCTATTTCGTAATAAAAGAAAATCTTTTGAAACCAGGCTTTTTTAAGACTGTCAAGCAATATAACCGTTATACTTTAAATTTAAAACAGTTAACGAGTCGCACTTCTTTTTTTGTGAGATAGTTGAGTTAGGAATATTTAAATAGATTCCATAAACTAATTTGGACTAGACGTATAAATAACATTATTATATGCTAAGGTATGGAAATAGAAATAACAATGCGCAAATTGAGTTTAAAACAAATAGAACGATTATCTTGACGTACCTTCACGAAAGGTGTCATAATTGGCTCGATTTAACTGGTATTAGTAAGGCGTTCGTTTTATGAAAAGAATAGAAAGTTAAAAGTGCTTTATAACCGTAGAAATTAAAGTTAGAGGGTCGAAGTAAATGTCACACCTTATTGCATACATAGTAGCGATTTTTATTACATTCCCTATAGTAGTTACAGTTGGACTTTATTACATCTTAAAAAGAATATACAAGCATCCCAAAAAGGCATTGCATCGTAGTATTGCATATTCTACGCTATTTTATATTATTTCTGTTATGATAATGTTGGATCATTTATTTCAGTCATCCTATATCGGTAGTATCATTCTTTTTTTATTAGTAGTTTTGATGAGTTTTGTTATTTTACAGTGGAAATTTACGCATGAGATTATTTTTAAGCATGCTTTTAAATTGTTTTGGCGTTCTATGTTTCTTTGCTTTTTTGTTGCCTATGTCTTGCTAGGCATTACAGGTATCATACTTGGACTTATTCGTATATAACAGAAATATTTTAAACATAATTATGCAATTATATAATCTAGCTTAAATAGAAGAACATATAACAGAAGGAGCAGGTACTTGTGACCATTAATCCCATAACATTAGCACATAGTAAGTTACTAGAAGATTATTATCAACAAAAACAAGAAATTATGCAACACTTCGATTATGATCCATTTTCGGAAGAAACGATGAAACAACGCGTATCAGACTTACATAACCAATCCTATGATCGAGTTCAACTTGTTTCTGTATTAAAGCAATTAAATGAAAAATGGCATGGAGATGAAGCGGTCTTTGCTAATATAGAACGTTTAAAAGATCCAACAAGTGTTACCGTTATTGGTGGTCAACAGGCGGGACTTTTAACAGGACCGCTTTATACAATTCATAAAATGATCTCTATTATTACATTTGCGAAAAAGCAGGAAGATGCCCTAGGGATTCCTGTTATTCCAGTATTTTGGATTGCTGGAGAAGATCATGACTTTGCCGAAATCAATCATATTATGGTCCCGCAACAACAAGGTAAAATGAGAAAACATAAAATTGCACACTATGTGAAAGAAAAGCAATCCATGTCACATTTACCAATAGACAATCAAATGACTACTGATTGGTTAGAATTACTTTTTAAAGAGTTGGATGAAACCATACATACAAAAAAAATCTATCAACAAGTAAAGCAGGCGTTAAGTCATGCAGATACGTATGTGGATTTTTTTGCAGAAATTACGAATGTCCTGTTTAAAGGTGAGGGTTTAGTATTAATTGACTCGGGTAATCCGATGGTGCGTCAATTAGAGAAAGAATATTTTCAAGCCATGATTACGCAGCAACCAGAAATAAGTAAGGATGTATATCAAAGCTTGCAAACAGTGCGAAGAAACGGTTATTCTATATCTGTTGATGTTACGAAAGAAGACGGTCACTTATTTTATCATTTAAATGGTGAACGTATTTTGTTAGTTAAAACGGATAAAGAAAAGTGGTCTGGTAAAAATCAAGAATGTCATTTTACAACGGCTGAATTACTAGAAATAGCTGAAAAAAGCCCCGAATTATTAAGTAATAATGTAGTAACAAGGCCGTTGATGCAGGAGTGTTTATTTCCTACGCTTGCGTTTATGGCGGGACCAGGTGAATTAGGATATTGGTCTATTTTAAAACCAGCATTTCATGCGTTAGGGTACAAAATGCCGCCTGTATTACCGCGATTATCATTTACATTGTTGGATCGTAAGAGTGAGAAAAAAGTAAAACAGCAAGGTATGGATGTCGGAGAAGTAATTCGAACAGGAGCATTACAAGCCAAATTATCTTGGATAGGTTCGCAATTAAATCCGCCGCTAGACACATTAGTTGAACAAGTGAAACAGTCGATTGAGCACGTTCACCAGCCTTTACAAGGTGTGGCGAAATCAATGGGACCAGATCTTGAAAAATTGGCTGAGAAAAATTTAACATATCTCTTACAAAGTGTTGACTATTTACAAGAAGCATTAGAGAAAAATCTTGAGGAAAAACACCATCAAACGATTGAAATGTTTGATATGCTGCATGTGTCGTTACACCCTAATAATGGCTTACAAGAAAGATCATGGAATGCAGTTTCCTTTATTAATCAGTATGGAGAAAATTGGATAAAAGATATAATCAATCAATCTTATACATTTAAACACTTTCATTATCTTGTCACACTTTAATCCCCACAACTTACCACTAAAGATAATAAAGGTATAAAAAAGGCGCTAACCAAAAGGTTAGCGCCTTTTTTAACTGTATTAAAGTCTTACATTATTTACCAAATAAGCGAGATGCATGGCTGGTAGGCATTAATTTGGAGCGTATTGGTATCAATTTTAAAAAAAGGTGGAGGATAGTGGGGGGTTGTGGTAAGATAGAAAAAAAGGTGGGCGATCTATATGTTTATGGGAGAATACAAACATAATATTGATACCAAGGGTCGCATCATTGTTCCTTCCAAATTCAGAGATGGACTTGGAGAAACCTTCGTCATTACGAGAGGTTTAGACCAATGCTTATTTGCTTATCCCATAGATGAATGGCACCTTTTAGAAGAAAAGTTAAAAAAATTACCATTAACGAAAAAAGATGCCCGAGCATTTACACGGTTTTTCTTTTCCGGGGCAGTTGAATGTGAAGTAGATAAGCAGGGAAGAATAAATATTCCTGCATCACTCCGCAAATATGCTGTACTAGATAAAGAATGTGCTGTTATCGGTGTTTCTAATCGAGTTGAAATATGGTCAGATCAAGCTTGGACAGGCTATGTTGAAGAGTCTGAAGAATCTTTTTCTGAAATTGCAGAAAATATGCTGGATATAGATTTTTGAAAATATAAATGTGAACTAAAACATAGACAATTGATGTTTTATTAAAAGAAGAAGGTGGAAGAATGTTTGAACACGAGAGTGTGTTACAGCTTCAAGCAGTAGAAGGATTAAATATTCGCCCAAATGGTACATATGTTGATGGTACATTAGGTGCCGGTGGCCATGCTGAAAAAATAGTTGAACAGCTAAATGATGAAGGATTACTGGTAGCGTTTGATCAAGATCAGATTGCTTTAGAAGCAGCAAAAAAAAGGTTAGCTGCACATGACAATAAAATGTTGTTTGTGCATTCGAATTTTAGATATTTACAAGATGTTTTGGCAGAACACCAAATTGATGAAGTAGATGGTATTTTATTTGATCTTGGCGTATCTTCTCCACAATTAGATCAGAGTGAACGTGGTTTCAGCTATCAACATGAGGCGCCACTCGATATGAGAATGGATCAAACGCAAGCAATATCAGCATATGAAGTTGTTAATACGTGGTCATATGCAGCGTTGGTTCGTATCTTTTTTAAATATGGTGAAGAGAAATTCTCTAAACAAATTGCTCGTAAAATTGAAGCAGCCAGACAAGTGAAGCCAATTGAAACAACTGTTGAACTTGCAGAGATTATTAAAGAAGGTATACCAGCAGCTACAAGAAGAACGGGTGGTCATCCTGCAAAGCGTGTATTTCAGGCAATTCGGATAGCGGTAAATGATGAATTACATGCGTTTTATGATGTTTTGCATCAAGCTGCAGAGTCTGTATCCGTTGGTGGAAGAATTGCTGTGATTACATTTCATTCCTTAGAAGACAGGATATGTAAACAAGCTTTTAAGAAGTGGAGTTCGTTACCACCACTTCCTAGAAATATTCCGATTATTCCAGAGACAAGTCAACCACCATTTAAGCAAATTACGAAAAAGCCAATTGTGGCTGATGAAGAAGAACTAGATAATAATAGGCGTGCACGTTCTGCAAAGTTACGTATTGTTGAAAAGGTAAAGCCTTGGAATGATCAATTTTTCTTTAAAGAAGGGCGGGATCAGGCATGAGTGCTAGCGAAGCTAGAAATTGGCAACAACAGGCTGCTGAAAGAAAAGAACAACTGTATACAGAAACGAAACCAAAAAGACAAGTTAAGGTAGATGTAACGAAGCGTTGGATAACATCCGGAGAAAAGTTTCTTTATGTGATTTTTTCTTTAACTACAGCAGCAACATTATTTTATGTTGTATCATTTAGTACGAATTTAGATGCGTTAAATCGTGATATTCAAAGTTTGGAAAGTAGCGTGCAACAACAAGAGACGGTAAACGCCAACTTAACGTATCAAGTAAAAGAATATAGTAATCCTGATCGCATTCTTCGTATTGCAAAAGAGAACGGATTAAAAATTCAAAACACAGAAGTGAAACAAACAGCAACAATTTCTGAATAGAAACAGTAATGGGGAGATAAACGTGAAGAAAAATAAAACGACATCGACTATGGCGAATCTATTCATAATTATATTTGTCGTGATATTTTTAACACTATCCGGCCGTTTTTTATACATTCAGGCAACCGGTGAAATTCAGGGGATTGATTTGCAAGACTGGGCTGATGATCGCAGGACTAATAATTACGCGATAGAAGCTAATCGAGGCACCATTTATGATCGTAATGGCATGGATCTTGCGCAAGATCGTGCCACATATGGTTTGTATGCGATTGTTGATCAGGCTTATTCATCAGACCCTGATAAACCAAAACATGTTGATAATGTGGATGCGACAGCTGTTGCTTTGGCACCTTTGTTGGAAATGGAAGTTGCGGAGATTAAATCAATTCTCCAATCGGGGATAGAAAGCGACAAATTTCAAGTGGAATTTGGAACAAATGGTAGCCAATTAAGTCAAGAAACGAAGTTAGAAATAGAAGAACTTGATCTACCAGGATTGAATTTTGATGAAGAAGCAAAACGTTATTATCCAAATGGTACGTTTGCCTCTCAGATAATAGGCCTTGCTCAAAAAAATGATGATTCTATTATTACGGGAATAACAGGAATTGAAGCGCAGTTAGATGACTATTTACAAGGAACAAATGGTTCTATTTCGTATCAACGCGATAAATACAATACCAAATTACTAGATCCTGATGAAGTTATTCAAGAAGAAGAAGATGGAAACAATGTGTATCTAACGATTGATCAAAAAATTCAAACGTTCCTAGAGGATGCGATGTCACAAGTAGTAGAAGATTATGATCCTGAGCGTATTACCGCCACAGTAATTGACCCGAAAACTGGCGAAATATTAGCGATGAGTAATCGACCGAGTTATAATCCGAATGACCTTGAGAATGTTGAAAATTGGTATAACGATGTGGTATCGACACCAATTGAAGCTGGTTCGACAATTAAGGCTTTTACTTTAGCGGCAGCTATTGAAGAAGGTGTCTACAACGGGAATGAACTCTATCAATCTGGAAGATATAAAATTGATGAGATTGAAAAACCGATTACAGATTATAATCAATCATGGGGCATGATTGATTATAATGAAGGTATTCGTCGATCTTCAAACGTTGCTGTTTCTAAGTTGGTTTGGGAGAAAATGGGGACCGAAACATTCTTGGAATACTTAAAGGCGTTTCATTTTGATCAGGATACAGGTATTGATTTACCTAGAGAAAAAGCAGGAACAATCTTGTATAATTATACGATCGAGAAGCTAACAACTGCTTATGGACAAGGCTCAACAGTTACGCCAATTCAATTAATCCAAGCTGCAACGGCAATTGCTAATGATGGTAATATGATGAAACCGTATGTGATATCAAAAATTACTGATAGTGAAACTGGAGAAACTATTGAAGAAACGGAATCAGAAGTAGTAGGAAATCCAATATCTGAAGAAACATCAGACCAAGTGCTTGATATATTAGAAACAGTTGTTACCGCAGAAGATGGAACAGCGCATAATATTTATAATTTATCTGATTACTCTGTTGCTGGTAAAACAGGAACAGCACAACTGTCACAGGGTGGTTATTTAACTGGAGCGAATAATTATATCTTTTCCTTTTTAGGAATGGCACCTAAGGAAGACCCAGAGCTGATTATGTACATTACTGTTCAACAACCAAAATTAGAAGTAGGAGAATCTGGATCGGCAGCAGTTTCATATATTTTTAAAAATGTAATGGAGAATAGTTTACATTACCTAAATATTCAACCAGATAAAGAAGTACAGGAAACTGTTTCAACATATACATTTCCAGAGGTTAGTGGAAAATCTGTAGATGAAGTCAAAGCTAATTTAGAAGAGGACGGTTTAAAAGTCACCTTGATTGGTAATGGTACGTCGATAACTGATTCATCGGTTCAAGCTGGCGAAAAAGTAGTATCAGGTGAACATATCATGTTAGTAACAGATAAACCAACGATGCCAAACATTTCGGGGTGGTCTGTGCGAAATGTTATAGAGCTAGGTGAATTAGTTGATTTGGATTTAGAATATATAGGAAGTGGCTATGCAACATCACAGAGTGTTAAAGCTGGTTCTGATATAAGTGAGAACACGTATATTATGGTTGAATTTGCCCCACCTGAAAATACGGGAGAATAGTGAGAAGAAACAATAGAAGAAAATGATTGATTTGTGTCAATCATTCAAATTGATACAGTGTTCTATTCGTTTAACATTTACATATACTAGATACAACTTTACTTGGATAATGTGAGGAGTTATTATGCCATGAAACGTGTATCAAATGTAACGATGCGAAAACGAATTGTCACTGTATTTCTTTTTGCCTTTCTTTTGTTCTTCGTCATAACGATTCGCTTAGGTTATGTCCAATTTATAATGGGTGACGAACTAATGGATAAGGCTGAAGCTTCGTGGAGTAGAGATATTGCTTTTGAAGCGGAACGTGGTCAAATCTTGGACAAGAATGGCTTAGTGTTAGCAGAAAATGTTACAGCTCCAACGGTAATGATTGTTCCTAGACAAATTGAACAACCAGAAAGAGTTGCAGGATTGCTGAGTAATATCTTAGAAATATCGGAAGAAGATATGTTAGTAGAATTAACTAAAAACACAAGTATTGTAAGATTCAATGAAGGCAGAAAGGTTACGGAAGAACAAGCAGATGCGGTCCAAACGTTAGCTTTAGATGGGGTTTACGTTGCTAAAGATACAAAACGCTATTATCCTAATGGTGACTATCTTTCTCATGTTTTAGGTTTTAGTGGGATAGATAACCAAGGTTTAATGGGATTAGAGCTATATTATGATGAAGAGCTAAGCGGGGAAAAAGGAAGTCTATCTTTCTATTCTGATGCTAAAGGTCAGCGGCTACCAAGCTTGGCAGATACGTATCAAGCCCCAACTGATGGTTTAGATATGAAATTATCGATTGATGCGAAAGTACAAACGATTATAGAAAGAGAGTTAGATCAAGCGGAAGCGACGTATAATCCAGATGGCGCGTTAGCAATTGCAGTTGATCCCAATACAGGTGGAATTCTTGGAATGGCTTCAAGACCTAATTTTGATCCTGAAGACTATCAATCAGTAGATGCAGATATTTATAATCGGAATTTACCGATTTGGAGTACATATGAACCTGGTTCTACATTTAAAATTATTACATTAGCAGCAGCGCTAGAAGAAAAAGTCGTTGATTTATACGAAGATGAATTTTTTGATGATGGAAGTATGGAGGTTGGTGGTGCAACATTACACTGTTGGAAAGTTGGTGGACATGGCCAGCAAACCTACTTAGAAGTTGTTCAGAATTCATGTAACCCTGGTTTTATCTCTTTAGGTCAAAAAATTGGTAAAGAAAAATTGTTTTCTTATATTGATGATTTTGGTTTTGGTGAAAAGACAGGTGTCGATTTATTCGGTGAAGAGAATGGTATATTATTCAACTTAGATCAAGTAGGTCCAGTTGAACTAGCAACCACATCATTTGGGCAAGGTGTATCAGTCACGCCAATTCAGCAAGTTATGGCTGTTTCGGCAGCAGTCAATGGTGGTTACTTATATGAACCGTATGTTGCTTCAGAATGGTTAGATCCAGTATCTGGTGAGAGTGTGGAAACAGTTGAGCCGAGCTTGAAAAGACAAGTCATTTCAAATGATACTTCTGCTCAAATAAGAGAGGCCCTAGAAAGTGTTGTTGCTAAAGGAACTGGTAGAGGTGCTTATGTAGAAGGGTATCGTGTAGGTGGTAAAACGGGAACAGCACAAAAAGTTGGTGAAGATGGCCAGTATATGAAGGATAATCATATCGTTTCCTTTATTGGTTTTGCTCCTGCTAATGACCCAGAGATTGTTGTCTACCTAGCCATTGATAACCCGAAGAACACGGTGCAATTTGGTGGGGTGGTAGCTGCTCCAATTGTAGGAAATATAATGGAAGATAGTTTACGCGCGATGGGCGTACCTACAACGACTGAAGGATTAGGGAAAGAGTATCAATGGCCCGATCAACCATTAGTTGAGGTGCCAGATTTAATTGGCGTGTCTCGTAATGAATTACAAGAATACTTAATTAATCTTTCAATAGAGGCTTCTGGTGAAGGAGATAAGGTAATCGAGCAAGCTCCTGCGGCAGGGACAAAGGTAGAACAAGGAGAAACAGTACGTCTTTACTTTTCTGATTAAAAATAGATACGATTAATCATGAAGATTAAGGTTAAATTTGTTATACTAAAGAAGTTGTGATGAAAATCAAAGTTAATTAAAAATAATTAGTAAAGATAGTAAGGATGAAAGCCATGAAAAAACTAAAAGAAGTACTAAACATTATCCCTGTATACCAAGTGGATCAGACAATAGCTAATATAGAAATAAATGGTGTAACAATTGATTCGAGAGAAGTCCAAAAAGGTAACTTGTTTATTTGTATCGATGGTTACACAGTTGATGGACATAACTTTGCTAAACAAGCTGAAGCAAATGGTGCGCATGCAATAGTAGCTGAAAAGCCATTAGATGATTGTACTGTTCCCGTTATATATGTGCGTGATACGATTAAAGCCGTTGGACTTTTAGCTAATAGCTATTATGATAATCCGACACAAGCTTTACAACTGATTGGGATCACTGGTACGAATGGAAAAACAAGTGTTACGTATCTGTTAGATGAAATATTTCAAAAAAATCAACAAAAAACAGGAGTAATTGGAACGATTCAGATGAAAATAGGAGAAAGGAAAGTTCCAGTAGCGAATACAACCCCTGAAGCTTCCTTTTTACAAAAAGGTTTTAAAGAGATGATCGATAGTGGGATAGAAACAGCTATTATGGAAGTGTCCTCTCATGCTTTAGAAATGGGGAGAGTTAATGGATGTGACTTTAATATTGCAGTCTATACGAATTTGTCACAGGACCATTTAGATTATCATGCTGATATGGAAAGTTATTTTCAAGCAAAGAGTCAATTATTTCAACAATTAGGAAACAGATATGATGCAAAAAACCCGAAATATGCCGTAATTAATCAAGATGATTCATACAGCGAAAGGTTTATTCATGCAACAACACAGCCTGTTATCACGTATGGTATCGACAATGAAGCAGATGTTCGCGCGACAAATTTAGAGTTGAATGCAAATGGTACGTCGTTTGAACTTGTGACTTATAAAGGAAATATAGCTATCTCAAGTAAGTTAATGGGTAAGTTTAGTATCTATAATATGTTGGCGGCTGTAGCTACTAGTTTATTATCAGATATTCCTTTAACAATAATTAAAGCTGCATTGGAAGAAACAGCTGGTGTAAGTGGTAGATTTGAACCTGTTCAATTTGGTCAAACATATGGCGTAGTTGTTGATTATGCACATACACCTGATTCACTTGAAAATGTATTGCAGACCATGCGCGCTTTTGCGAAAGGTGATATTTATGTAGTGGTAGGTTGTGGTGGTGATCGTGATAAAACGAAACGCCCTCTAATGGCAAACATTGCTACTAAGTATGCTGCTCACGCTATTTTCACATCTGATAATCCACGATCTGAAGAGCCGTCTGTCATTATTGAAGACATGATAGCTGGGGTTGAAATGTCTAATTACGAGGTTATTATAGATCGCAAAGATGCCATTGAAAAAAGTATTGCAATGGCAAAAAGAAATGATATGATATTAATTGCTGGAAAAGGCCATGAAACATACCAAATTATTGGTTCGAAAACAGTAGATTTTGATGATCGTAAAGTTGCGAAGCATGCAATAGAACAACGTTTAAAGCAAGAATAAATAATTTGTTTATGCAAGAGGATGTATTACTGTTTACTGAGGAGTTATCACTATGTTATTTACCTTACCGTTTCTAGTGGAATTATTTCCTGATGCAAAGGGATCGATACATGATCAATTTGTAATTAATGAGGTTACCACAGATAGTAGAAAACCAATGTCACATGCATTGTTTGTTCCATTAAAAGGGGACAAATTTGATGGGCATACCTATATGAATCAAGCAATTGAACAAGGTGCAGTTGCTACTATATGGGAAAAAGATACACCGTTGCCGAAGTTTTTGCCAACGGATTTTCCTGTTTTCTTTGTTACGGACACATTAGTAGCATTGCAACAATTAGCTCATGCTTATCGTTTGAAGATAAATCCAATTGTTATAGGCGTAACGGGCTCAAATGGAAAAACGACGACCAAAGATTTAATAGCAACTGTTTTATCAAGTCGCTATCGAACACATTATACCGATGGGAATTTAAATAATCATATTGGTTTACCCTTAACTATCCTATCAATGCCAAAAGATACTGAAATGCTTATATTAGAAATGGGAATGAATCATTTTGGTGAAATGGAACGTTTATCAAAAATAGCTGAACCAGATATTGCGGTAATTACAAATATTGGTGAATCTCATATTGAGTATCTAGGCACAAGAGCTGGTATAGCTAAAGCAAAGGCTGAAATTTTAAGTGGTTTAAAGTCTGGCGGCACCTTGTTAATTGATGGCGATGAATCATTATTATTACCATATAGTGATAAAGTTGAAACGATCAAAATAGGTTTTGACCTTTCTAATCACGTAGTAATTGATCAATTTAGCATGCTTCCTTCACATTCTAGCTTTCGGCTAATGGGCAATGATACATATGAAATCCCATTACTAGGAATGCACCATGCCAAAAATGCTTCCTTTGCAATTGAAATAGCACGAAAACTTGGTATGGAACAGAAAGAGATGCAACAATCCTTTTTAAAAGTTGATCGGACTGGAATGCGTTTTGAAATGATTAAAGGAAGATCTGGTGTAACACTAATTAATGATGCATATAACGCGTCTCCGACATCAATGAAAGCAGCAATTAACGTAGTCAAAGAAATTACAGGATACGAAAGAAAGATTGTTGTCTTAGGTGATATGTATGAACTTGGAGATTCGTCTAAAGATTTTCACCGTTCGATTGCAGATGTAATATCCCCGCCAATCGCGTATGTATGTACAATTGGTGAAGATGCTAATGAAATAAGTAAAGCAGTAAAACAACAAAATCCATCGATTCAGACAAAACACTTTACGACTAAAGAAGAAGCGATAACTTTTTTAGAAGGGTATTTAGATGAACGGACATTAATTTTAGTGAAAGCATCAAGAGGAATAAAGTTAGAAACAATTATTGATCGACTATTATAATTTTTAAAAAAACAATGGGCGGTTTGACTAATAGAGGAGGAAATAGATCATGAATGAATATGTATTAATAATTACGATGAGTATTGCATTTTTAATTACCGTCCTGTTATCACCAATTTTCATACCACTTTTACGTCGGTTAAAGTTTGGTCAAAGCATACGTGAAGAAGGACCAAAGTCACACATGAAGAAAACAGGAACGCCAACAATGGGTGGTGTTATGATTATTTTAAGTGTCACAATTACGACTCTAATCATTACCAATAAATTTAATGCTAGTTCAATAAATTCAGAAACAATGCTACTTATCCTAGTATTAATCGGATATGGTATCCTTGGTTTTTTAGATGATTTTATCAAAGTAGTATTAAAAAGAAATCTGGGTCTTACATCTAAACAGAAATTGTTCGGTCAAGTGCTAATTGCCGGTATTTTTTATGTCGTATTAGTCATGCAGGATTTTTCGACTTATATTTCAATTCCAGGTACGAGTATACAGTTCGATTTAGGATGGGGATATGCGATTTTTGTTATTGTTATGATTGTAGGAGCGTCTAATGCGGTTAACTTAACAGATGGTTTAGATGGACTACTAGCTGGAACTGCAACAATTGCATTTGGTGCTTTTGGCATTTTGGCGTGGTATGGTATTCCTCAATTTGAAGTGACAATTTTCTCATTAGCGATAGTCGGAGCGCTATTAGGCTTTTTAGTATTTAATGCACATCCAGCTAAAGTATTTATGGGTGACACTGGTTCCTTAGCCTTAGGTGGCGCGATAGCTGCAATAGCTATCTTAACAAAAATGGAATTATTGCTTGTTATTATCGGTGGTGTTTTTGTGCTTGAAACATTATCTGTTATCATTCAAGTTATTTCTTTTAAAACGACTGGAAAACGGGTATTTAAAATGAGTCCACTACATCATCACTATGAACTAAAAGGTTGGTCAGAATGGCGCGTTGTCACTACCTTTTGGCTTGTTGGACTTTTATGTGCTGCGTTAGGAATTTACATTGAGGTGTGGTTAACATGAATAAGCTAAAAAATTTCCCATATCAAAACGTTTTAGTACTTGGTTTAGCTAAGAGTGGAACAGCAGCGTGTAAAGTTTTAGTGAAAAATGGATGCACAGTCAGAGCGAATGACTTACAGGTAGCGAGTGACTCAGTCATTGCTGAATTACATGCATTAGGGATAGAAGTGACAACTGGCTCACACCCATTAACTTTATTAGATGAAGTGGACGTTGTCGTGAAAAATCCAGGTATTCCTTATGAAAATGAACTTATAAAAGAAGCGGAAATAAAAGGTATACCAATAATTACAGAAATCGAACTTATTCATTACCTTATTACTGAGCCATACATAGGGATAACGGGTTCAAATGGCAAAACAACAACGACTACATTAATACATGAAATGTTACAAAAGAGTAATAAAGGAAGTAAATTAGCAGGTAATATAGGTAAGGTAGCAGTTGAAATAGCTGAAAATCTTAAAAAAGAGGAAACAATGGTAGTAGAATTATCCTCCTTTCAATTAATGGGAACTGAAAAATTCCAACCACATATAGCTGTAATGTTAAATTTATTTCAAGCACATCTAGATTATCATAAAACCTTTGAGAATTATAAAGATGCAAAAGCACGTATCTTTGTCAATCAAACAGAAGAGGATTATCTCGTTTATAATGCATCGGATAGTGAAATTGCTGAATTAATTGAAAATACTATGGCAACAAAGGTACCATTTAGTCTTAGTGAAAAAGAACTTACAAATGGTGCGTGGTGTGATGAAACGTATGTTTACTTTAGAAATGAACGAATTATTGCACGAGAAGAGATTCGTTTGGTTGGGGATCATAATTTAGAAAATATCTTAGCTGCAATAGCTGCAAGCATACTATCTGGCGCAACGAGGGATGGAATTGTAGAAGTGCTAACGACATTCCCGGGCGTGAAACATCGAACCCAATATGTCGATCAAGTACAAGGGCGATTATTTTATAACGATTCAAAGGCGACTAATATTTTAGCAACTTCAAAAGCGCTAGACTCTTTCGAACAACCTGTTATTTTATTAGCTGGTGGTTTGGATCGCGGGAATAATTTTGATTCACTAATTCCTTACTTGAAAAATGTGAAAGCAATGATCCTATTTGGTGAGACAGCTACTAAATTAAATGAAACAGGACAACAAGCAGGTGTAGAAGATATTCTGTTTGCTGATAATATGGCACAAGCTGTTGATCAAGCCTTTCAACTTTCAGACGAAAAGGATATCATTCTTTTGTCACCAGCTTGTGCAAGTTGGGATCAGTATCAAACTTTTGAAGAAAGAGGAGACATGTTTATTGAAGCTGTGCATACATTAAAATAAGGGCTTGTACAAAAGGCCTCATCTTCCTTGTTAATTGGGAAGGTGAGGCTTTTACATTCTTATTTATATGCGAGTGGAAATGGGGTCATTTCAAGGTGGAAAGTAAACATAAAACACAATTACGTCCTGATTACCTTTTGATTATCACTATATTGGCGCTTTTATTAATCGGAGTTTTTATGGTATATAGTGCATCAGCAATTTGGGCCGATTATAAATTTAACGATTCCCTTTATTTTGCTAAGCGCCAACTTCTATTTGCAACTGTCGGTTTGGTTGCGATGTTCAGTGTAGCACGTGTTCCTTACCAAGTATGGCGGACCTACTCAAAAGTTATTTTAATTACGTGTTTTATTTTATTGGTTGCGGTGTTGATACCTGGAGTGGGTTTAGTTCGTGGTGGAGCAAGGAGCTGGATTGGTGTAGGTGCCTTCAGTATTCAACCAGCGGAATTTATGAAATTAGGTCTCGTAATTTTCTTATCCACTTACCTAGCTGAAAAACAGCGGTATATTACATCCTTTAAAGAGGGGTTTTTGCCATTACTGTTACTGATATTTACCGGTTTTGGACTTATTATGCTACAACCGGATTTGGGTACAGGGGTGATTGTTATCTTAACATGTTTTGTTTTATTATTTGTAGCTGGAGCTAGGATTAGCCATTTTGTAGGTCTAGGTATTTTAGGTGTGATCGGCTTTACTGGTTTAATTATTTCAGCCCCTTACCGAATAAATCGGATTACAGCATTTTTAAATCCATGGGAAGATCCATTAGGGAATGGGTTTCAAATTATCCAATCGCTCTATGCAATTGGACCAGGTGGACTATTAGGAATGGGATTTGGAAATAGCCTACAAAAGTTTTTTTATCTTCCGGAACCACACAATGATTTTATCTTCGCTATCTTAGCTGAAGAACTTGGGTTTATCGGCGCATTAATACTTATAAGTCTATTCTTTATATTGTTTTGGAGAGGTACTAAAATAGGTTTAGCTGCACCTGATAAATTTGGCATGCTACTTGGATTAGGCATAACAGTTATGATTGCCTTGCAAGTAATTATCAATATGAGTGTCGTAATTGGATTAATTCCAGTAACAGGAATTACATTGCCTTTCCTGAGTTACGGAGGATCTTCTCTTACGTTAACATTAGCCGCAATGGGTATTATTATAAATATTAGCAAATATAGTAACGAATAAACATTATATACTCATTTTCGTAAAGTGAAATTGGCAAATAAGTCTTGATATAACTAAGAAGACTTCCAAAGGTGAAGTTGACTTCGTACTCCTTTCGTAAGCATCATGGTGCTTTGACTGACTAACTTGAGAGAAACTGCAACGTAGATTCCATACCCGCTCCACAATTGAAATGGGCTCGCTTTCCGTGGGCACGGCTTCAGCTCGCGCTGTTCCCACTGGAGTCTCACCAACTTCAATTGCTCCGCTAGTTTTGTCTTTAAACATTTTATGAACTACAAATAAACACATTAATCATTAGTCTCTTGAAAATGTTTCGATTGATTCTGTCTTACACTTAAAAATATTTCCACTAACTAGCGAAGGAAGCAAATGCTTGACACTCCTACGGGAACAGCGCGAGCCGAAGATCCACTTAGTAAAGCGTTCTTTGCTTTATTAAGTTAGCTGAGGCCGTGCCCGTGGAAAGGGAAAGCATTTGCTGACGTAGCGAGTAAGACTAGAACTTTACGTCACAGTTGATGATTATTCCGACGCAAGGAACGTTATGTCAGAGTCTATGAATGTTTGTAATATGACAGTCTTTTAGAAAGCAGCCTTTTTTAAAGATTGTCAAGCAATATGACAGCTAAATGTCAAACTTAAAACAGGCAATGAGTGGCACTCACTTTTTTGGTGAGAAAGTTGAGTGGTATAATTATTTATACTTTATATATTCTAATTAAAAAGCTTATCTTTCACAAAAAGATGAGCTTTTTTGATTGAATAAATCGGAATTAAATAATTTGTTGTCATATTATCCAACAAACTCGACGAAAAAAGATGAAATTTGATAAAAAATCCATCTTTTGGATCAGTAAATCTTACAACTTTTAACGAAAAAATATGATATACTTTTAGTGTGACGAACTATTTTAATGTAGTTCAAACAATTTGTTTATATAGGATTGTTATTTTGTTTCGATAAAGGAAGAATGAGGAGATGGCAGAGAAAAAAGTTATATCCATAGAGGATCGAATTCCAAAGCTAAAAGAAGCAAGAAAAAAGAAAACAAATAGACGTTTAGTTTTCTATTTATCATTATTCTTTATCTTGATTTCAATAGTTGTATATTTACAATCTCCTCTTAGTTATATACAACATATTGTAGTGAATGGAAATGAATATGTAGAAGAGGATGTAATTGTTGAATTAAGCGAATTATCAAATGAGAATAACTTGTGGAGTGTTAGCTTGAGTGACACTGTTGAGAAAATTAAAAAACATCCAGAATTAAAAGATGTACAAGTCCAAAGAAAATTACCGAATTCAATTGTAATTAATGTGGAAGAGTTAGAAAAAGTTGCTTACATAAAATTGGAAGATAGCTATATGCCACTACTAGAAAATGGGGAAGTTATTGATTCTATTGAGGTCTCTAAATGGAAAGGTGATGCCCCTCTTTTAATTGATTTTGCAAAGGATACTTATATTCAGGAGATTGCTGAGGAACTGCAGGAATTACCTACTACTGTCTCTACGTTAATATCTGAGATCTATTGGAAGCCAACAGATGCAAATCCATATAAAGTTTTGTTATTTATGGATGATGGTTATCAAGTAGAATCCTCCATTAGAAATTTCGCCAAATACCTACAAACGTACCCATCTATCGTTAGTCAGCTAGAAGAGAAAGAGGGCATTATTCGTATTGGTGAAGGTGGAGCAGTGTTCGATCCTTATAAGAAAAAGGATGAAACTGAAGAGGAGGCAGAAAATGAAATTGAAGGGTAAACATGTTGTTCTCTCTTTTGTATTATTCATTTTTGGTTTTCTTGTTGCCTTTAGTTATCAAAATACGAAAGAGCAAGCAGAGGTTATTCAATTATCTCAGCAGGAGTGGGAAAAAGATTTCTATTACAGGCAGCAATTACTACAATTTGAAGAACAAAGTCGAGAATTACAACAAAAGGTAGACACTTACCGTCAAGAAATAAACACGTTTGAAAAATCATTAGGTGAACAAGAAACAGCAATTGGTGAATACGTTGAAATGAAGGGTAAACTTCAAATGCTAACAGGAGAATTACCTATTACTGGACCAGGTGTTAGCGTAACATTGTCTGATGCGGATTATATACCATCTACAGAAAATACAAATCAGTATATTGTTCACGACCGTCATGTTCAATTAGTGATCAATGAATTATATAGTGCTGGGGCAAAAGCAATTGCAATTAATGGCCAGCGTATTTATAAGGATAGTTACGTTACATGTGTTGGTCCTGTAATATCTGTTGATGGAAACCAGTATCCTGCACCATTCTCGATTGAAGCGATAGGTGAGCAGGAGACGTTAGAAGTAAGTTTAGAACTAAAAAACGGTGTAATTGACATGCTAGTAAGTGATAATGTAGAAGTTGAGGTTGGAACTGCCGACCAGATTGCTATGGGTGCAAGAGTTAATTAGGAAAGGTGATCGGTTTGTTAACTAAAAGTAAAATCATTTTGTCCCTAATATTTGCATGTATTGGATTTATGATTGCGATCCAATTCCAATCTATACAAGAACCAAAGGAACGGGATACAAGGGATATGTGGGAAATTCGTATGCAACTACAAGCTGAACAAGAGGAGCAACAAGCGCTTTATCAACAGTTAGATGAATTAGAAACGACATTACAACTATATGAAGATAATGCAGAACAAGAGCAGATTAATACCTTAATGGAATCAGTTGAGGCACTGCAAATGGAAGCAGGACTAACGGATAAGACAGGTAGAGGAATTATCATAACAATTAATCCGGTTTATGAAGAGTCAGCTGGACCACAAGTTTATCCGAGTGTGACACCAGAATTGTTAAATCGTCTCATTAATGAGTTGAACAATTATGGTGCAACTGATATCGCAATTGGAAATGAAAGATATATTGGCATCACACCAATTCGATATGTGAATGGAGAAACTTATGTTAATAATCGAGCGCTATCAGATATTCCGTTTGATATTAAAGTACTATCAAATGAACCGAAACGGTTGCTTGATTATATGGAAGTTAGTCAATCAAAGGATGATTTTATAATCGAAAATATGATGTTTGAAATTAACGTTGAAGATAATCTTACCTTACCTTCTTATGATGGAAACATCGATTTAGAAATAGTGGAAATAGATGAAACTAACGAAGCGGGTGAAGGATAATGTGGTTACCAGCATTGTTCTTAGTCGTCGGTATCGCATTAGGGTTTTTATCAGATATTACGATTCCAGAACAATATACGTTGTATCTATCGATCGCCGTTCTAGCAGCGCTTGATACACTCTTGGGTGGTATACGTGCTTATTTGGACAAGAAATTCGATCAAACGATTTTTGTTTCAGGCTTTTTCTTTAATATTGGTTTAGCAGTTGTATTAGCATTTTTAGGAGTACAATTAGGTGTTGATCTCTATTTAGCTGCAATATTTGCTTTTGGTGTTCGATTATTCCAAAATATAGCGATTATTCGTCGACATCTATTCAAAACAAGAAAAAAACAAGGGGATTTATAAAAAATAGCGATTTTAAACAGAAAATAGTCGTAATATGTTGCATAATGTACTAAAGTAGAGATATAAAGATATTGTTAAAAGAATGACTATAAAAATGGTATACTGAATGAAAGATCGGATTTTGAGAAAGTATTTTAAAAAATCGATTGTAATTTTATTGATTATTCGTTAATATTTGTACTATTCAGATGCCTTAGATTGGGAGGTGCCTTACTTTTGAACAACAATGAAATTTTAGTCAGCCTGGATATAGGTACATCAAAAATAAAAGTAATTATCGGTGAAGTATTAAGTGATTCGTTAAACATTATTGGGGTAGGGACAGCAAAATCGAATGGGATGAAAAAAGGTGCAATAGTAGATATTGATCAAACGGTTCAATCTATTCGGGCTGCTGTAGAACAAGCAGAAAGAATGGTAGATTTAAAAATCGACCGCGTGATTGTTGGCGTGAATGGTAATCATGTTCAATTGCAACCATGTCATGGCGTTGTTGCTGTTGCAAGTGACAATCGTGAAATAGGTAATGAAGATGTAACAAGAGTCATTGATGCTGCCCAAGTTATATCCATACCTCCTGAACGCGAAATTATTGATGTTATTCCGAAACAATTTATTGTTGATGGATTAGATGAGATTACGGATCCAAGAGGAATGATTGGTGTTCGTCTTGAAATGGAAGGTACAATTATTACATGTTCTAGAACGATGTTACATAATATTTTAAAATGTGTAGAACGTGCAAACTTAGATGTTATTGATATCTGTTTACAACCACTAGCTACGGGGTCCATTGCTTTATCAAAAGATGAAATGAATTTAGGTGTCGCTTTAATTGATGTAGGTGGTGGTAGCACTACTGTTTCCGTTTTTGAAGATGACCACCTTGTTTCCACAAGCGTATTTGCATTAGGTGGAGATAATATCACAAAAGACATTTCTATTGGATTACGTACTACATCAGAAGATGCGGAAGAAATTAAAGTTAGTCATGGTCACGCTTTTTATGAAGATGCTCGTGAAGAAGAGACTTTTGAAGCAGCAATTATAGGAAGTGACCAAAAGCAAACGTTTAATCAATTAGAAATTTCTGATATGATTGAAGCTAGATTAGAAGAGATTTACACTTTTGCAGCACGTGAAATTAAGAAAATGGGCTATTCAGAAGTACCTGGTGGTTTCGTACTCACAGGTGGTTGTATTAAAATGCCTGGAGCAATTGAACTTGCACAAGATTTATTTCATGCAAATGTTCGAATGGCCATTCCAGATTATATTGGAGTCCGAGAGCCGCAATTCACGTCTGGTGTCGGTATCTTGAAATTTGCATATCGTAATGCGAAAATTCAAGGTAAAGAATTATCAGCTGCTGTAACATTAACAGATCAGGCTATTGAAAAGCCTAGTAAACAGAAACGTACATCAAATACAAATGAGAAATCAAGTTCAAATAAGAAAAAAGAATCAGGTATTGCTAACTTATTCAAATACTTTTTTGATTAGAATAGCTTCTGAAAGAATTTTCAAAGTAGGAAGCTAACTTCATTGAATCTTGTAAACTTGCAAATTAGGAGGAACGAACATGTTAGAGTTTGATACAGAAATGGATCAGCTAGCAACGATAAAAGTAATCGGAGTTGGTGGTGGTGGAAGCAATGCTGTAAACCGTATGATTGAACACGGCGTGCAAGGTGTTGAATTCATTGCAGTTAACACGGATGCGCAAGCTTTGAACTTATCTAAAGCAGAAGTGAAAATACAAATTGGAACAAAGTTGACTAGAGGATTGGGAGCAGGTGCTAATCCAGAAGTTGGTCGAAAAGCTGCTGAAGAAAGTAAAGAGCAGTTAGAAGAAGTACTTGCTGGAGCAGATATGATCTTTGTAACAGCTGGTATGGGAGGCGGAACTGGTACTGGTGCTGCACCTGTTATAGCACAAGTTGCCAAAGAACTAGGAGCGTTGACTGTAGGTGTTGTAACACGTCCATTTACGTTTGAAGGGCGGAAACGTTCTACACAAGCAGCAAGTGGCACAGATGGTTTAAAAGCTAGTGTTGACACATTAATCGTCATTCCAAATGATCGCTTATTAGAAATCGTTGATAAAAATACACCTATGTTAGAAGCGTTCCGTGAAGCTGATAACGTTTTACGTCAAGGTGTACAAGGTATATCAGATTTAATCGCTGTACCAGGCTTAATTAACGTCGACTTTGCCGATGTTAAAACAATTATGTCTGATAAAGGATCTGCTTTAATGGGTATTGGTATTGCTACTGGAGAAAATAGAGCAGTAGAAGCGGCTAAGAAGGCAATCTCTTCTCCACTATTAGAAACTTCAATTGATGGCGCTCATGGTGTCTTAATGAATATCACAGGCGGCAATAATTTAAGTTTGTATGAAGTGCAAGAAGCTGCAGATATTGTTACATCAGCGGCAGACCAAGAGGTAAATGTTATATTTGGTTCTGTTATCAATGAGGAATTAAAAGATGAAATTGTTGTAACAGTTATTGCGACAGGATTTGATGAAGCACAGTTGAATACAGCAAAAACAAAGCAACAACGACCAAGTGCTGCAAAACAATCACCAAAAGCAGCTGCACAACCGGACGAAAAGCCACGACGTGAAGAAGGTAATCGAGAACCAGCTACACCGCATAATGCACGTCAAGAAGAAGATACGTTAGATGTACCAACATTTTTACGTAACAGAAACCGTAGAAGATAAATAAAATGATTAAAAGGACAAGTGGCTATTGCTCACTTGTCCTTTTTGCTGTGGTTCTTTTTGGAGAAATATTACTAGCAGGCTAGGTAGATAAGAACGCTTGCAAGAGATTTTCAGCCCAAGAAATCCGAAAGCTTTTTCTGAAGCATTGGGGACCAAGCACGTTTAGTTTTTTCTTTAAAAACAAGAATTTTATAGACAATAGGTTTTAATTTAAATAGAGAAGAATATGATCGGATATTCTTCTCTATTTTTAATGCGACAATTTATTGGCGAAACTCTAAAAATTAGCGGTATTTCCCTTACAGTATATGACAGACTTTTATAGATAGCTTCGATATACTTGCAACAATTAGTAAGGAACTAATAGAGAGGAAGTAAAAAGTGACCATCTATGTTGATGCAGTATTTTTATTGAATTTTTTAATTGATTGGATGATTTTATTATTAACCCAACAGATGTCAAAAATGGCGACAGGTAGATTCTCACTCATAATTGCTGCTGTAATTGCCGCGTTATTAGTTCCTTTGACTATCTTTTATCCAAATTCAATTGTACTGCATCCCATTGGGAAATTAGTTTATTCTATTCTGATTGTAATCGCTGGATTTGGTTTTCACAACATACGAAGATTCGCAAAGTTACTCGTCACATTTTACTTTATTTCTATTACATTGGGAGGTGGATTAACAGCTTTACACTTTTTTATTCAAAGTCCTATGTATTATTCAGAACATGGGTTTTTAACTTGGAGTAGTGGTTATGGTGATCCGATTAGTTGGTTGTTTGTTGTTATAGGTTTTCCAATTGTCTGGATCTTTACTAAAAAAACGATGGACAAGCACGCATTACTTAAATTTCAACAGGATCAATATATGCAGGTCACAATTGTCTTACGTGATAAGGAAGTTTCGACAATTGGTTATGTCGATAGTGGTAACCATCTAGTTGACCCGATTAGTCAAAAACCTGTTATTATATGTGATTATAAAATTATTAATCAATTATTTCAGGCAGAGGAAGTAGCACAATTAAAAAAAGCACAAGAAACATGTGATTTTGACTGTATTCCAGATCAATTAATGACACAAGTTCAATTTGTACCGTATCAAGGTGTTACAGGCGATCAGCGCTTCCTTGTAGTGGTGAAGCCGAATTTTATAAAGATCGAATATGAAAATAAATCAATTAAAATAGCTAAGGTTCTGATAGGCATTCAATTTGGTAATCTTACAGCAGATGAAAGTTATCATTGTTTATTGCAACCAGGATTGTTTAAGGAAGTTGTTACGAACTCAGCATGAAGATGAAGGGGAGATATATTATGAGAAGATGGTTGTTTCAATTTAAGTTAAGTTGGTATAAAATTCGTTTAAAATTAGGGTTAAAACCAAAAGAAATTTATTACATAGGAGGGAGCGAACCCTTACCACCTCCTTTATCAAAAGAGGAAGAATACGTTCTGTTACAAAAATTACCTAGCGGAGATAAATCCGCCAGAGCCGTGTTAATTGAGCGAAACTTACGTCTTGTTGTCTACATTGCAAGGAAATTTGAAAATACAGGAATAAACATTGAAGATCTGATCAGTATTGGTACAATTGGCTTAATCAAAGCGATTAATACATTCAATATTGAGAAAAAAATTAAATTAGCTACTTATGCCTCACGTTGTATAGAAAATGAAGTATTAATGTATTTACGTAAAAATAATAAGCTGAAATCAGAAGTTTCTTTTGATGAGCCATTAAACATTGATTGGGATGGAAATGAATTATTGCTTTCTGATATTTTAGGAACAGATGAGAATATTACAATTAAAGATGTAGAAGCTGATGTGGATAAATCATTATTAAGAAATGCATTGGAACAATTAAATGAAAGAGAGAAACAAATAATGGAATTAAGGTTTGGTTTAATTGGTGATGAAGAAAAAACACAGAAGGATGTTGCAGATATGTTAGGTATCTCACAATCCTATATTTCACGTTTAGAGAAAAAAATTATTCGACGTTTACAAAAAGAATTTAATAAGATGGTTTAGCAAGTAATGGCTTGTTTTTTCGGAAATAGAGAGACGTTCCGGTATATTTTTCCTGCATAAAAGATCCTCCCACGGGTGATACTGTTCCATGAGTAACATCTCCAAATGGGAGGGTGGAAAATGGCAAGACATAAAGTAGAAATATGTGGTGTAGATACGTCTAAGTTACCAGTACTTAAGAATGATGAAATGAGAAAACTGTTCAAACAACTACAAGAAGATAAGGATCTTTTTGCCAGAGAAACACTGGTGAATGGAAATCTGCGATTGGTTTTAAGTATCATACAACGTTTTCAAAACCGTGGTGAATATGGTGATGATTTATTTCAGGTTGGTTGTATTGGTTTGATGAAGTCAATTGACAATTTCGACTTAGGACAGAATGTAAAATTTTCAACTTATGCTGTACCAATGATTATTGGAGAAATACGCCGTTATTTACGTGATAATAATCCGATTCGAGTTTCGCGTTCACTGCGAGATACAGCCTATAAGGCGTTGCAAGTGAGAGAAAAATTAATGAGTAAAACATTAAGAGATCCGACAGCTATGGAAATTGCAGAGGAGATGGGTGTCTCTCATGGAGATATCGTTTTCGCAATGGATGCGATTCAAGATCCTGTTTCATTATTTGAACCTATTTATAATGATGGAGGCGATCCAATATTTGTTATGGATCAAATAAGTGACGATAAAGATAAAGAATCAAATTGGCTTGATCAAATATCATTAAAAGAAGGTATGCATCGGTTAAATGAAAGAGAAAAAATGATTTTAACTAAACGGTTTTTCCAAGGGAAAACGCAAATGGAAGTTGCTGATGAAATTGGTATATCTCAAGCACAAGTTTCCCGTTTAGAGAAAGCGGCTATTCAAGAAATGAATAAAGAAATGTTTGAATAAATAAAAAGAAACTGGTATTTATATGGACTCGACTACACACTTCTGTAGTCGGGTTTTTTGTTTTGTTGAATAATACGAAAATATTAGGTTTATGTGCATATAGTAGTAAAAAGGAAGGTGATCATATTATGGTAACATTAACAAATATGCAAGTTAAAGAAATTATTTTTGTTGAGAGTGGGGAAAAGATCGGTAACATAATTGATCTGGAAATCGATGTTGATAAAGGAATTATAACGCATGTTGTAATTGCAATGAAAAACAAAATGATGGGTCTATTTGGGAAACAAGAAGAAGTCATTATTCCGTGGAACCATATTGTCACTGTCGGTTCAGATGTGATATTAATAAAAGAGGCAAATTTGTAGTAGATAAGTAAGAATTTATACGTATTTTAGACAAAATCTAACGCTTATACAATTGAGACGAGAATTTAGTCTGGTTATATGATAAAATAGTTAAAAATGCAAGGAGAGATCAAATTGGAACCTTTTAAACAAAAAAATGAATCCATTATGGAGCTCTCATATGGACAAGGTAACAATTCAAAATGTATTGCTGGAATAACAACGCGCTTTGGTGGAGAAAGCACTGCACCGTTTGATTCTTTAAATATGGGATTTCATGTTCCTGACGATCCAAATCGCGTACGTAATAATCGAAAAAAAATTGCCACACTGCTAGAATTCCCTTTACATAATTGGATTATGGGTGAACAAACCCATCAAACAAACATTTATGTTGTTAACAAGGATGATCCGAAAATTGGATCGGGTGCTTTAACAAATAGAGATGCATTGAAAGATATAGATGGTTTAATTACAAAACAAGAGAACGTATTATTAACAGCAATGTTTGCAGATTGTGTTCCACTATATTACTATGATCCAGCTACAGACTGGATTGGGATTGCACATGCAGGATGGCGTGGCACGGTGAACCAGATGGCGAGGCATATGGTAGATAAAATAACAGATCACGGTGCAAATATCTCTACGTTGCAAGTAACGATAGGTCCGTCCATTTCTTTATCAAATTACCAAGTAGATGAAAAAGTTTTTCAACTTATTCCGGGTAAATGGAGAGAAGAAGTTACGCAGAAAATCGATGCGACACATTATTTGCTTGACCTACACAAATTGCATCAATTAATATTAATTGATAGTGGGATAAAGCCAAATAACATTTTCAAAACGCATTATTGTACCTACCAAGATGATCCTTTTTATTCACACCGTAAAGAAGATGGGAAAACAGGAAGAATGCTTGGCTACATTGGGTTGAAAACAGCTAGATAAACTTGAACCTTGTGTTGATTCGGAGTATGAAAGGATAGAGAAATATGAATGTAGAACAAAACTTAAAGAAAATTGAAAACAATATAGCCGAAGTATGTACTCGGGTAAATCGTAACCCTGAAGAAATTACAATCATTGGCGTGACGAAATATGTTACAATAGAACGTACAGAAGAAGCGTTTCAAGCTGGTATTGTCGATCTAGCAGAGAATAGGCTTGAAGGTCTGCTTGAGAAGCAAGAACACCTTTCTCAAGAGCAAATAAATTGGCATTTTATCGGCACACTGCAGTCAAGAAAGGTCAAGAGTGTTATTGGCTCAATAGATTATTTACATTCGCTTGATCGCTTGTCTTTAGCAAAAGAAATTAATAAACGTACGGATGAGGTATTACCCTGTTTTGTGCAGGTTAATGTTAGTGGAGAAGAATCCAAGCAAGGTTTAGATAGAAAAGACGTTCCGGATTTTATTACTGCATTAGAAGCGTACCCTGCCATTAAAGTAATTGGGCTGATGACGATGGCTCCTCATGTAGAAGATGAACAAGAGCTTCGCAATACTTTTCGATCATTAAGAGAGTTACGAGATGATATGAAACAAAAGCAATGGGCACATGCACCGTGTACATACCTATCAATGGGAATGAGTAATGATTATCAACTTGCCATTGAAGAAGGTGCAACACATATTCGAATTGGTTCCAATTTAGTTGGAACTACTGAAACGGGGTGAGCAAAATGAGCATGAAAAATAAATTCAAAACGTTATTTTCAGTCGAAGATGACTATGAATATGTTGATGAAGAAGAAGAGAGTACGGAAGAACCTTCTACTAGAAGCGAAAAGCGTACAGGACAAAATATTGTCAGTTTAAAATCAGTCCAAGCTTCTGCAAAGGTTGTTCTAGCTGAACCACGTTCTTATGATGAGACACAAGAGATAGCTGACCATATTGTTAATCGGCGTTCTGTTGTAATCAATTTACAACAAGTGGACTTTCAACAGGCAAAACGGATTGTTGATTTCCTTAGTGGTACTGTTTATGCTGTGTCAGGTGAAATTCAAAAACTTGGACCACACACCTTCTTATGTACACCAGATAATGTCGATGTTTCAGGAAGTATCACACAAATGATTGAAGAAGAGGAAGAATTTGAGCAGAGGTGGTAAGTGGTTATGTATATGCTTTATCAAATAATTATGCAAGCTATTGAAATATATAGTTATGTTTTAATTATATATATTTTAATGTCATGGTTTCCAGGAGCAAGAGAATCATCGTTTGGAAGTATCATATCTAGATTAAGTGAGCCGTTTTTGGAACCATTTCGTAAAATTATCCCACCACTTGGAATGATTGATATTTCGCCAATAGTAGCTATATTTGTACTTAGATATTTAATACCGAGTGGAATTACTGTATTGTTCGGTTGGTTTATTTAATTGTTTTAATGGAATGAAGAGGAGATAAAATGGAAATATATCAACATTTTCGAAAAGAAGAACAGCCATTTATCGACCAAGTTCTATCTTGGAAAGAATTAGTGGAAAAACAATTTCTACAAAAGAGTAGTGACTTTTTAGATCCAAGAGAACAAAAGATTTTTCAAAGTTTAATTGGCAATGACGAGCAATTTAAACTATCTTTTTTTGGTGGTACTGCTGAAACAGAAAGAAAACAAGCAATTCTAGCACCCTATTATGAGTCAATCGAACAGACAGATTTTCCGATTGTTATGTTACATGCTGTTTACCCAACAAAGTTTATCACAATTGAACATCGTGACGTACTTGGTGCTTTTCTATCATTAGGTGTTCAACGAAAAAAACTTGGCGATATAGTGGTAGGCGACGGCATTATTCAGTTGTTCGTTTCATCAGACATTGCATCTTTTATCACATTTAACTTAACATCTGTGAAGAAAGCCACGATTGAATGGATAGAGAAGCCTTTAGAAGAAGCTATTTTATCAAGTGAAACATGGCAGTCCCATATGACGTTTGTGAGTTCTTTAAGGTTGGATATTATGATGAAAGAAATCTACGGTATCTCAAGACAAAGTGCGGTACAAGCAATCCAAAAGAAATTTGTAAAAGTGAATTTCAGAATTGTCGAAGATATTGCTTTTGTTGTGGAAGAAGGGGATATATTTTCCTTGCGCGGTAAAGGAAGAAGTAGATTAAAGGAAATAGTAGGGGCCTCAAAAAAAAATAAAGCACAAATAAACTATGATATACTAAAATAATAAAAGTTTTAGCAGGAATTGTACTAATTTTGTCGAAATATATAAAGTAGATAGATCACTTCACAAGGAGGTGGCCGATGTGCCATTATCACCATTGGATATTCATAATAAAGAATTTTCGCGAGGATTTAGAGGCTATGATGAGGATGACGTTAACGAATTTTTAGACCAGATTATTAAAGACTATGAGTTAGTAATAAGGGATAAAAAGGAATTAAAAAATCAAGTAGAAGATATGAAAGATAGACTTGGCCATTTCTCTAATATTGAAGAAACATTAAACAAATCAATATTAATCGCGCAAGAGACTGCAGAAGAAGTAAAAGGAAATGCGAATAAAGAATCAAAACTGATTATCAAAGAAGCAGAGAAAAATGCAGATAGAATTATTAATGAAGCATTACAAAAATCAAGAACGATTGCAATTGAAGTAGAAGATTTAAAGAAACAAGCAAAAGTATTCCGTACACGCTTGAAGATGTTAGTCGAAGCGCAGCTTGAACTAGTGGAAAATGATGATTGGGATGGTTTATTTCATACACGGGTGGATGAAGAGTATGAAAATGAGGAAGAAGTAGAAACAAATCGTTACTAAAACTTGACGTTTTAAAGGTTAATTCATATAATGGATTAACTTAAAGCTATTATAATTTATAAAATGCAATTTCTATAACTAAGAAAAGCAATGCAAGGGAAAGTAGAATAGAATAAGACTGTTGATTAGCGAGTTAGGGTTGGTGTGAGCCTAACACAGTATACTATTTTAAAATCACCCTTAAGCTTCCTATTTGAAAGATTTCGAGTAAAGTAGGACGTGTCCATCACGTTACGATGCTAAGCGGATAAAAATATTCAGAACATTTTTATCTAGTAAGGGTGGTACCGCGAGTCTTCTCGTCCCTTTTGGGATCTTGAGGGCTTTTTTTGTTGAAAAAAATAAGTAATGGTAATGTGAAGATCATTCAAGGAGGAAAAAAGATGGATTATAAAGATACGTTATTAATGCCAAAAACTGAGTTTCCAATGCGTGGTAATTTACCAAACAAAGAACCAAAGATGCAAGAAAAATGGGACGAAGATAACATGTATCAACAAGTTCAAGCACGGACAGAGGGTAGACCACTATTTATTTTACATGATGGCCCTCCATATGCAAATGGTGATTTACACATGGGGCATGCTCTAAATAAAGTGCTGAAAGATTTTATTGTTAAATATAAATCAATGTCGGGTTTCCATGCACCATATGTTCCAGGTTGGGACACACACGGCCTACCAATTGAGCAAGCTTTAGCTAAAAAGAAAGTGAATCGCAAGAAGATGTCAATTGCTGAATTCAGACAAAAGTGTGCAGAATATGCGCTAAAACAAGTGGACAATCAACGCATTCAATTCAAACAACTAGGTGTACGTGGTGATTGGGATAATCCGTATATCACATTAGAAAAAGAATATGAAGCTGCCCAAATTCAAGTATTTGGTGAAATGGCTAAAAAAGGTTATATTTATAAAGGTTTAAAACCTGTTTACTGGTCACCTTCGTCTGAATCAGCACTAGCTGAAGCTGAAATTGAATACCAAGATAAACGTTCTGCATCAATCTACGTGACATTTGATGTGAAAAATCCGGGTGAATTGCTACAAGGAGATGAGAAGTTCATTATTTGGACAACAACCCCTTGGACAATTCCGGCAAACTTAGCAATCGCACTACATCCTGACTTAACATATGCAGTGGTAAAAGTAAACGATGCAAAGTATATTGTTGCAGAAGAAATGATTGAGCAAGTGAAAGAAACGTTAGAATGGGATAAAACAGAGATTGTCCAAACGTTTAAAGGTCAAGAAGCAGATCATTTAGTTGCCAAACATCCTTTTTATGACCGTGATTCATTAGTTATTTTAGGTGATCACGTTACGACTGAAAGTGGTACTGGACTTGTTCACACAGCTCCTGGACATGGTGAAGATGATTTTATCATTGGTAAGAAGAATGGCTTAGATGTTCTTTGTCCTGTTGATGAAAAGGGTGTATTTACTGATGAGGCTCCAGGATTTGAAGGATTATTTTATGATGCTGCAAATAAAGAAATTACCGAGAAACTTGAAGAGGTTGGCGCCTTACTAAAACTTACTTTCATTACACATTCGTTTCCACATGATTGGCGTACGAAGAAACCAACAATTTTCCGTGCAACAAATCAGTGGTTTGCATCAATTAAAGATTTCCGTGAAGATATCCTAGCTGAAATCAATCGAGTTAACTGGGTTCCAAAATGGGGCGAAACGCGTCTTTATAATATGGTGCGAGATCGTGAAGATTGGTGTATTTCACGTCAACGTGCGTGGGGAGTTCCAATTCCAGTATTCTATGGGGAAGATCGTCTACCAATTATTACGGATGAAACGATTGAACACGTGTCTAACTTATTCCGTGAACATGGGTCAAATATTTGGTTTGAGTGGGACACGAAAGATTTATTGCCAGAAGGATTTACATCAGAACAGAGTCCAGGAAATACGTTTACACAAGAAATGGATATCATGGATGTTTGGTTTGATTCAGGATCATCTCATCAAGGTGTTCTAAGTGAACGACCAGAATTACAACGTCCAGCTGATGTATATTTAGAAGGTTCGGATCAATACCGCGGTTGGTTTAACTCATCTATTTCAACAGCAGTTGCCGTTACTGGAAAAGCGCCATTTAATACAATTATTAGTCATGGTTTTGCTTTAGATGGTAAAGGTAGAAAAATGAGTAAATCAGTAGGGAATGTAGTTGTTCCTTCAAAAATTATGAACCAATATGGTGCTGATATTTTACGTTTATGGGTTGCATCAGTAGATTATCAGGCAGATGTTCGTATTTCAGATGAAATTATTAAGCAAGCATCAGAAGGTTATCGCAAAATCCGTAACACCTTCCGCTTCATGCTTGGGAATATCGCTGATTTTGATCCGGCTATTCATACGATCAAAGATGAGGACTTACAAGAAGTAGATCAATATATGCAAGTTCGTTTACAAAGCTTAATTAAAAAAGTAACAAAATCTTATGAGGAATATGATTTCTCAAGTGTTAATCAAGCCATTCACAATTTCTGTTCGATTGAATTAAGTGCTTTTTATCTAGATTTCGGTAAAGATGTTTTATATATCGAATCTGAAGATAGTTCAAGACGTCGAAGCATTCAAACCGTTTATTATGAGATTGTAACGAGCTTAGTAAAACTATTAGCACCAATTCTTTCGCACACGGCAGAAGAAGTTTGGGAACACATTCCACACGTACAAGAGAAAAGTGTTCAATTAACAGATATGCCTGTTGCAAGAGAAATTGCTAATCAAGAGCAAGTACAAGCAAAATGGGATCATTTCATGACAATTCGTGACGATGTTTTAAAAGCATTAGAAGAAGCGCGAGCTGAGAAAGTAATCGGTAAATCTTTAGAAGCGAAATTACAAATTGTTGCTAAAGATGCTGATACAAAAGAATTGCTTACAAGTATGGAAGATATCCATCAATTGTTCATTGTCTCAGAAGTTGAAGTAGTAGAAGAGCTTACGGATGCGAAAGAGTTTGAACAAGTTACTGTAAAAGTTGAAAAACATGCTGCAGAGCGATGTGAACGTTGTTGGGTTGCTGCTGAAACAGTCGGAGAAGATCTGGCACATCCAGCACTATGTACGAGATGTGCAGCAATCGTCACAGAACATTATCAGGCTTAAAACAGATTTAAATAGAAAAACCATCAAATTGTACGTTAATTTGATGGTTTTTTTATAACTATTAAATTTTTGAAGCGTAAACTGGTAATACTTCTTCTTGAACTAGAAGTCTCAAAAGTAATAAACGCCGTTCGTACGCTAGTCGAGATATAAGAATTTTACCAGTGTATCATTCCTATTGTGACATGTATCAATTTATTAATTAATCACTAACCCCTATTGTCTGAATATATTATTTTAGCACTGTTCTTAAAAAAAGGAGGTACTGGTTTATGTATTATGTTTATCAGCCTGGTTACTATTATTACCCTATTCCTGATCATACGTTCGATATGTCATATGAGCAAATTACAAGACAACAGTTTCCACCCATTGATCCAAACCAATTGTGTCAATCAGCGAATGAAACGAAAAAACTTATGAAAGATGCTAGTATTGTTTTAGATAAGCTGGAAGATTCAAAAGAATTCAACACAGAATTAATGCATGCTGCACAGTCTTCAAATAACAATGAGGTTAATCGCTTAATTAATTCATTAGGTTTAGCATCTGATGTAACGCTTGATTTCAATCCAGATGGGTTACGTATAGAATTCAAATCACAAGTGGAATCAACGGAGTGTTGCCACCTGAAAATCGCACTCCGCTGGCGTTAAAAGAAGTTAGTAAGAGCATAATACTTTAAAGCCTACCTAAAAAATGGTTTGAACTAAAATCACATAAATTGAGAAAGTTGATTTGAATGATCGCTAGAAATACCCCTTCGTGATTAAAATACGAGGGGGTATTTTAGGGTTGGTGATTCAAAACTCTTGAGGAAATGGATAAAGTACAGTAGTCTTTCAACATTTATCTACATTTGTAAATATACCACTGTCTTTAATTATAGAATTGCCGTTCGTACTGGACAATCTTGTGTTAGTTGCTGCTAATTTATCTGCTTTTTTAGCGATAGATTGCTGTGATTCAGACAATGTTTTTTGTATGGTAATGTTATTAGATCTAGTCTTTGATTCCAATAGATTTAGTAGGGGAGTATTGTCTGCTTTAGAAGGATCTGAATTTAAACTTACCTGATTAGAATCTAAGTTTAATGTACTTCTAGTAATAGGCTGTTTTTCTACTGTAGCTACTAATTGTTCGTTTTTTGCTTCTCTAGCGTTAAAGTAATCATTATTAGTTTGGGAATAAGCTTTTTTACTAAACCATTTAGAAGTTTCATTTGTTTGTTGCATATTAGAGGCTTGTTCTGTATCACTTTTTATGTTCTTCTCAATTTGTTTAATAGGCTTTGGTAAAAAGCAATAACCTTTAATATTTTTAATTGAAATAAAAGTTTTTCCGTGAAACTGATCGCTTCCTACTAAAATGTGATTTGAAAATACTTTTACGTTTTGCATGCTGATCGATGCTCCATTTTTAAAATAGAATTGAGCGATAACTGGCTGCTTTTGGTTTTGAAGAAGTTGCATAAGTTGTATCATAATTCCCCCCCTATTCATTAGGATTAGATGTTTGGAAACAGAGTTTACAGATTATTCTTCGTTGTCTCTAAGTGATTGAATAGTAGCTTCAAACATTTTACGATTATCACCTATATGATCATCTAGTTTTGCTAAAATTTGATCTATATGAATATTTTGTTTCCCTTCTTCAGACATAAAATGATAGAAAAATAATGATAATGCGTAGGCAATTCCTGTATTATCAACATATACAAATCCATTTCCACTTTGCTTAATACTAGAATTCCCATTTTCATTCGTTAAATCTGTTGTGACGTTTTTCGCGAGGTCTCTAAATTGATTTTGCATGTAATCCTCTAGTTCTTCTTTAACTAACGCTCTTAATTCTGTTTCATATTCCATCAATATTCCTCCTGTTTTTAATTTGTATTTGTCAGTTTTTATTAAAAACCTGTTAAAATATTTATATCATCCGATTGATTCATCTGTTATACCTGCAACTTTCCGTATGAGCTTTCGACCGGCAGTCTTATGTGTCTTAGATAATAAGCAAGATCGAATGTTACAGTTAGGGCACACTATCTCATATAATTAGAATTATGCAGTAATATGAAATTTGCGCGGGCTAACATAAGAAAAAGGATGCCTATATAAGCACCCTTTTTCTAGATTTCATTTTAAGAATTTGCCACGCCCCCTCCAAAAAGGAAGAGAATAATGATGAGAATAATGTTTATATTGTCTACTTGCTTATAAGATTTACTGTTTCCACTATTTTTAACATACGAGTTTCCGTTATAAACCTCAAATTTCCCTTTTAACTCAGCATCTTGTTCAGCATCTTGTTCATTTTCTACTTCTACCTCTTGTTCAGTATCCTGCTCCAGTTTCTGTGCTTGCAAAAGTACAGACAAAGCTTTAGACAAAGCTTCAGGACTTAAAAGACTCAAATCTAGTTTTTCGTTATTAGTCATTGGAATTCACCTCCTTCTCTCTAAGGCTACTAGTACTATATAGAATTTTGTTGTTCTTGCACGTGGTGTTTAACTACTTTAAACCAAAATGTGTGAATTTCTAGTAATAGGGTGATGAATCTTCTTCTGAAATAGAAAATATTGAATTCACCAATATAGAGAAAATGAAATTAGTAGTTAAAATAAACTACTCCATGAAAGATGATGAAAATCTAATAAAGAAACAGGAATGTAAGTTTGCAGGCGGGGGGGGTATTGACCTATTGGAAAGGTTTAGCAAGGAAAGAAAGGAATTTCCCTAAAAAAAGACGACTTTAATTTCAAAAATTGAAATTAAAGTCGTCTTTTTATAACGGAATTTACGTTCACTGAGTAGGGATAAGACTTTCAGTGGCTTCCTAAAATCGTAGTGGTTTTCGAAAAGTAAAACATACATATCTAATCCTCGTTCAACTGTGCATCGCGTCTGTTTTTTAAGTCGCCCATAATATGTTTCATTACTATAAAACTTATAAATCCACAAAAAAGAATAAGTGTAGACATGATTTCACTAGAGAATATCCCGCCTAAGGTAACAAAAAATGAACTAATCATCATTGAGCCATTAAAGACTAATCCGTAGACAGCCATGTAAGAACTCCTTTTATCATCTGTAGGAATGCTAGCTAAGAAATCAGATTGAATCGGAACGCGCATTAACTCTCCAATTGTTGCAAGGACCATAAATGCAAATAATAGCCAAATATTGTTGAAGTAACTGATACCCACATAGCCTAATGTGAATATTCCAATTGACCAAAGGAAAATAGGGCCTTCTTTTTGTTTTGCTACCCATCTTGTGACAAATACAGTTAAGAAAACAACGAGTATCGTATTTTCGGATTTTAGAAAACCGACCATCTCTACACCTGAAAACGGAAAGCCTAAAATGGTTTGAAGTGGCATCTCATTATTTAAACGAATTGCTATATAGTTTTCCATTTGATTTTCCATAGATTGCAAGAGTAGCCCTGCAAAAACAAATAGTAAAAATAATTTATCACCCGCGACATCCTTATAACTGGTGAACATACTTTTTAACACATTGGTTTCAATTGGTTTAGCCTTCTTCTCCATTGTTTCTGTAATGAAAAAGATAACTAAAATATTAGCTGCTATACTCGTGATAACCATAATGACTAATAATTCGAATAGATAATGATTAAATGTTAAGGCTCCGATAATACCGCCGACTGCGAATGCAAGATTGAAACTCCAGTAAATAAGTGCATAAACACCTTTTCTTTCTGATGGCTTCGTAATATCAATGATCATTGCATCAGCTGCAGGTCCGTCTAAACCAAATGAAGCGGTTATAAGTACTGCCATCACGAAAGTCAATCCGGGTGAAGTTAGTAACGGTGAATTCGCAACAGCCATTACGATAAAAGCAACCATTCGAATGAGACCAGCTATCACCATTAATTTTTTTCTGCCCATGATGTCGGCATAATAGCCACCGTATAATCCAACAATAAGACCAATGACCACATTGATAAGCAGTAAAAGGCCAGTAATAGCTGAACCAAAGTATGTTGCAAAATAAATCGCGATAAATGGAAATATAGCGCCGGCCACCATATCTGATAAAAATATTTGTCCAATACGAATTTTAATATTGCGGTGATAATTTCGGAATTGACCCATCTCTTTCTCTCCTTTGATGCTTGAAAAGCTTTATATGTCGTATTAAAATAATAGCTATCTTAGCATAATGTATTTATGATCAATTTACCACCGACTTAAGGCGGATGTATATCACTACTTAAATAGTAGAATAAGTTTTTCGCTTTTGTCGTAATTTATGGTAAAATGCTAGAGAACGAAGAAGAGAGTTTGAACGGGGGAGAGAATAAATGCGTTATTATGTGCTCGCATTTGTCATTGTTATTATTGATCAATTAACAAAGTTGTGGGTTATAACGAATATGGAGCTTCGGGAAAGTATAACAGTTATTGAAAATTTCTTTTATATCACATCACACCGAAATACAGGAGCTGCGTGGGGTATATTAGCTGGTAAAATGACATTCTTTTATATTGTAACTGCAGTTGTTATTGTTTTTATTTGTTATTACATACAAAAGTTTGCTAAGGATAGTTTATTAACAGGTCTAGCGTTAGGCTTAATTTTAGGAGGAGCTGTTGGTAATTTTATTGATCGGCTTGTACGTAAAGAGGTTGTAGATTTCTTTAATATCTATATAGGTAGCTACAATTATCCGATTTTTAATATAGCAGATTCCGCTTTAGTTATCGGCGTTATTCTGGTCTTAATAGCGACCATACTCGATGAAAGAAAACAAAGGAGAAAAAAGGCATGACAGATAATGAATTTATCGTATCCTCAGAACAAAATGAGGTTCGGATTGATAAAGTACTTACCGAAGTTATTGAAGAAGCATCACGTTCACAAATTCAAACATGGATTAAAGAAGGTCATGTTTTAGTAAATGAATCGACCGTAAAGAGTAACTATAAGTGTGAAGAAGGAGATACGATAGCGTGGCAAGCACCAGAGCCAGAAACGATCGATCTTATTTCTGAGGATATCCCACTAGATATTATTTATGAGGATAAAGACTTAATCATTGTTAATAAGCCAAGAGGGATGGTTGTACATCCATCGGCAGGTCATAGAAGCGGTACACTAGTTAACGCATTATTACATCACTGTGATGATTTATCAGGGATTAACGATGTCATTCGTCCGGGTATCGTACACCGAATTGATCGTGATACAAGTGGACTATTGATGGTTGCTAAGAATGATCAAGCCCATCGCGCATTAGCTGAGCAGTTAGAAGCAAAAACAGTCAAACGATCTTATGAAGCGATTGTACATGGAGCAGTTCCTCACGAATACGGTACAATAGATGCACCATTAGGACGTGATCCAAAAGATAGACAAAAAATTGCTGTCGTATCAGGTGGGAAAGCAGCGATTACGCATTTTGAAGTGATAGAGCGTATTGGTGATAAATTCACACATGTAAAATGTGTATTAGAAACAGGTAGAACACATCAAATTCGTGTTCATATGAAATACATTGGTTTTCCTTTAGTAGGTGACCCTAAATATGGTCCGCGAAAAATTATTGCAATGGGTGGACAAGCGCTTCATGCAAAAGAATTAGGTTTCGAACATCCGCGAACCAAAGAATGGATGCACTTTGAAGCAAAAGCGCCAAAAGATTTTCAAGAAGGTTTGAAAAAAATCAAAGAAATGCGTTGACATTGACGTCTTTTTTTGGAATAATAGAGAGTATTAAAATGACCTTTAAGCACAGTCCCGTGAGGCTGAAAAGGAATCGGCAAATAGATGTGTAAGTCTGTCTAAATCCATTTTCTTCCACGCGGAGAAAATGGATTTTTTTCGGTCATTTATCAATAAAGTTGGGGGTGAGTGCAATGAAACAAAAAGCAGTTGTTTTAGATCAGCCAGCAATAAATCGCGCACTTACTAGAATTGCCCATGAAATTCTGGAAAGAAACAAAGGTGTCGAAAATTTGATGCTTGTCGGGGTTAAAACAAGAGGTGGTCCACTAGCTGATCGATTGCGAGCAAAGATTGCTGAAATTGAGGGGATAGAGATACCGCTTGGTGAAATTGACATTACACTCTATCGCGATGATTTAAGTCATGTTTCTGCTAATCAAGAACCGATAATTCATGATGCTGACTTTCAAACACAAATAACAAATAAAAAGCTAATAGTGGTTGATGATGTATTGTATACAGGTAGAACGGTACGTGCGGCAATGGATGCGATAATGGATCAAGGTCGACCATCTCAGATTCAATTAGCAGTTTTAATTGATCGTGGTCACCGAGAATTGCCAATCAGAGCTGATTATATCGGTAAAAACATTCCAACATCACAAGAAGAAGTGATTGTCGTTGCGTTAGATGAAACAGATCAAGAAGAAATGGTTAGTATATACGAAAGTGAATAATGGAAACCTTTAAGTAAGTCCTGAGAGACTTGCAAGGTTGTTAAGGGATACGTGTACGCACGTCTACCTCTTTGCGACTTTGCAAAGAGGTTTTTTTTATGGAGAAAGATAGATTAGAGGGGGAAGTCAGCAAATGGCAAATTCGGAAATGGTAATGGATGTAAGAGATGTACCACAGAAATCAAAATGGTTTATGTTAAGTTTACAGCACTTATTCGCAATGTTTGGTTCCACAATTTTAGTACCTTTTTTAACCGGCTTACCACCAGCGGTTGCACTTATATCAAGTGGATCAGGTACACTTGCCTACTTACTAATAACAAGAGGTAAAATTCCAGCCTATCTAGGTTCCAGTTTCGCTTTTATCGCTCCAATTGGGGCTGCGATAAGTGAAAGTGGTGTTCCAGGTGCCATGGTTGGTAGTTTCTTTGCAGGTTTAGTTTACGGTATACTCGCACTTTTGATTGGTGCTTTTGGATTAGACTGGTTAATGAAAATATTACCGCCAATTGTCGTAGGTCCAGTTATTATCGTAATTGGTTTAGGTTTAGCACCTACAGCAGTAGATATGGCAATGAATGTTGATGGCAGTTATAGTGAAAAACACTTTCTTGTTGCAGTTGTAACATTAGCAATAACAATTATTGGCTCATTATTTTTCAAAGGGTTTTTTGGACTTATACCGATACTGATTGGTATCGTATCTGGTTACGGTTTTGCCTTAACACAAGGGATTGTTGATACATCTGCATTAAGTGCCTCATGGTCAGCTATTGTTGGTGCTGATTCTATCGGAGCATTCTTAACAGCAGTTTTCGTTCTACCGGAGTTTGTTATTCCATTTAAAGATTACAACCCGATAGACGTATTTAGCTGGAGTATATTTTGGATCATGGTGCCTGTATCAGTCGTTACGATTGCAGAACATATTGGTGACCAAATGGTTTTGTCGAAAGTTGTCGGACGTAATTTCATTAAAGAGCCTGGTTTACATCGTTCGATTCTAGGCGATGGTGTTGCAACATTAATCGCTTCTGTTTTAGGCGGACCACCAAACACAACGTATGGTGAAAATATTGGTGTCTTAGCCATTACGCGTGTGTTTAGTGTCTTCGTTATCGGTGGTGCAGCAGTTCTAGCAGTTACATTCGGTTTTGTCGGTATCGTCTCAGATCTAATAAGCTCGATACCAACTGCTGTAATGGGCGGTGTTTCGATTCTATTGTTCGGTATTATTGCAGCAAGTGGTTTACGAATGTTAGTTGATAATCAAGTTGATTTAGGAAATAACCGAAACTTAATCGTAGCATCAGTCATTTTAGTAATTGGAATTGGGGGAGCATTAGTACGATTCACTGTTTTGGGACAAAGTATTGAGATTCAAGGCATGGCATTAGCGGCTATTACGGGAGTTGTTCTTAACTTAGTATTACCAGGAAAAGAGTCTGGATTTGGTAATGGTAATATGTTCAAAACAGAAGAACAAATAGAAGAAGAGAACGCAAAATAGAATGATAAGGACTGTCTAAGTAAACAGTCCTTCAGACTAAAAGGAGGAGTAAGTAATGAAACATTTTGTTTCGATGAAGGGTTTATCCGAGCATGAATTGATGCGGTTAATGAAATTAGCTAGCGATATAGAGGAGAATGGGATAGCACCATTTTCTGAGCAATTCTTTGTTGGGAATTTATTTTTCGAACCTAGTACGAGAACGAAAATGAGCTTTATTGTAGCACAAAAAAGACTAGGCATTGAAGCACTTGATTTTCATGCTGAAACTTCAAGTGTGAAAAAAGGAGAAACAATTTACGATACTGCAAAAACGTTTGAATCAATTGGTGCTTCACTTCTTGTAGTAAGACATCCGGAAGATGATGCAGTGCAACAATTAGCGAGTCAGCTGTCAATTCCGGTTATAAATGCTGGTGACGGAGCCGGTGAACATCCAACACAATCTTTACTAGATTTATATACCATGTTTCAAGAGTTCGGTAGATTCAAGGGACTAAATGTAGCGATTGTTGGCGATATCAAACATAGTCGCGTTGCTCGATCAAATGCCTTAGCTTTACAAACGTTAGGGGCTAATGTTTATCTTTCGGCTAAGAATGAATGGCAAGATGATACGTTACCTTTTCCGTATATCAATATTGATGATGCAGTTAAAATAGCTGATGTTGTTATGCTGCTTCGCGTCCAAACGGAAAGACATCAAGAAAAAGACTATCCACAAGAAAAGTCTTATCTTGAAAAATATGGCTTAACAATAGAACGGGAACAAAAAATGCTAGCTCATGCGATTATTATGCATCCAGCTCCAGTCAATCGAGGTGTAGAAATAGATGACACGCTAGTAGAAGCAAAAAGATCACGGATTTTTAAACAGATGAAAAATGGTGTAACGGTACGAATGGCAGTAATCCATCATTTACTTCAAACAGGGGGAATTACACATGCAACTGATTATAACGAACGTCAAGCAACTGTTACCAACTAATGAATTTGAATCGTGTGAAGTAAAAGTCAAAGATGGAATGATTGAAGAGATAGCTGATTATATTGAAAGACTGCCAACAGATAAGCTGATCGATGGTCAAGGAAATCTTATTACACCAGGCTTTATTGATATCCATGTTCATTTACGAGAACCTGGAGGTGGCGCAAAAGAAACAGTTGAAACAGGTACGAAGGCCGCTGCAAGAGGTGGATTTACGACTGTTTGCACGATGCCAAATACGAGACCTGTTGTAGATAATCCTGAGATTTTACAACAATTGAATCAAAAGATAACAGATACAGCATCTGTTCGCGTCTTGCCATACGCCGCGATAACACAAAGTTTACAAGGTGAGAAGTTAACAGATATGGCTCGTTTAAAAGAAGCTGGTGCTTTTGCTTTTACAGATGATGGTGTTGGTGTGCAGACAGCAGATCAGATGTTACAAGCAATGCAAATTGCAGCAAGTCTTAACATGCCGATTGTGGCACATTGTGAAGATAATTCCTTAATTCATCAAGGTGTTGTCCATGATGGTGAAGTAAGTAAAAGGTTAAAAGTCAATGGTATTCCCGCAGTTTGTGAATCGGTACAAATTGCTCGAGACGTATTATTAGCAGAAGCGACTGGTTGTCATTATCATGTCTGCCATGTAAGTACAAAAGAGTCCGTTCGAGTAATTCGTGATGCAAAACGGGCAGGAATTAATGTCACTTCAGAAGTAACACCACATCATTTGATATTAAATGAAACAGATATTAAAGATCTGGATACGAATTTCAAGATGAATCCACCATTAAGAGCGAAAGATGATCAACAGGCATTATTTGAAGGATTATTAGACGGTACGATTGATTTTATTGCAACAGATCATGCGCCACACACCGAAGCAGAAAAACAAACAGATATCAATAAATCACCATTTGGTATTGTCGGTTTAGAAACAGCTTTTGCGCTTTTATATAGCCAGTTCGTACAAACAGAGAAAGTGACTTTAAAGCAATTGATTGATTGGTTAACCATTAAGCCGGCAAACGTATTTGATTTAACATCTGGTGAGTTAAAAGTTGGACGTGCTGCTGATTTAACACTAATTAACCTGGATCAAAAATGGCTAATAGATAAAGAGAAGTTTTATTCAAAAGGGAAAAACACGCCATTCCAAAATTGGGAAGTAACAGCTAATCCAATTCTAACAATGGTAAACGGGAAGATCGTCTATGAGGAGGCATCATATGTTAAACCGTAAACTTGTACTTGAAGATGGAACGATATTTACTGGAAAAGCATTTGGTAGTTTAAATAAAAGTGTTGGGGAAGTTGTCTTTAATACAGGAATGACTGGTTATCAAGAAATATTGTCAGATCCTTCTTACTGTGGACAAATCGTAACGATGACCTACCCGTTAATCGGTAATTATGGCGTCAATCGAGATGATTTTGAGACGATAAATCCGTCTATCCATGGATTAGTTGTCAAAGAAATGTGTGAGATGCCATCTAACTTTAGAAGTGAAGAATCATTAGATAGCTATTTAAAAGCGAAAGACATTCCTGCTATTTCAGGAATAGATACAAGAAAATTAACAAAAATCATTCGCAAACATGGAACGATGAAAGCCATTTTGACGGAAGCATCAATGGAGGTCAGCGAGAAAGATGAATTAGCAGCATTAACGAATGCGACATTCATGCGCGATCAAGTTGAGCGTGTTTCAACAGTTAAGCCTTATGTGGTACCGGGCAGAGGGTACCGAATAGTTTTAGTTGACTTTGGAATGAAGCACGGAATTTTACGTGAATTAACGAAGAGAAGATGTCATATTACAGTTGTACCGTACCATTATTCTGCGGAAGAAATTCTCCGTTTAAAGCCGGATGGAATTATGCTTACAAACGGACCAGGAGATCCCAAAGATGTACCAGAAGCAATTGAAATGATAGCTTCCATTATTAATAAGGTTCCTATATTTGGAATATGTTTAGGGCATCAATTGTTAGCCTTAGCGTGTGGCGCCGATACAGAGAAAATGACGTTTGGTCATCGAGGCTCAAATCATCCAGTAAAAGATCTAGAAGAAGATAGAACTTATATTACATCACAAAATCACGGCTATGCTGTAACAGCAGATTCATTGGTAGAAACTGAATTAGCCTTAACGCAAATTGCACTAAATGATGGTTCTGTTGAAGGCATTCGTCATCAAACGTTTCCGGCCTTTTCTGTCCAATACCATCCAGAAAGTTCACCAGGTCCAGAAGATACGAGTCATTTATTTGATGCTTTTTTAACTGAAATAAACACACACCAGAATACAGTCAAGGAGGCTCTCGCATGCCAAAGCGTACAGATTTAAATAAAATACTAGTTATTGGTTCAGGGCCAATTATCATCGGACAAGCCGCAGAGTTTGATTACTCAGGTACGCAAGCCTGTCAATCGTTAAAAGAAGAAGGATATAGCGTTATTCTAGCAAACTCAAATCCCGCTACAATTATGACAGATCATACGGTAGCTGACACAGTTTACATGGAGCCTTTAACGGTTGAATTTTTAACGAAAATCATTCGTAAAGAAAAACCAGATGCAATTTTACCTACATTGGGTGGTCAAACAGGTTTGAATTTAGCTGTTGCAATTGAAAAAACAGGCATTCTTGAGACATATGATATTGAAATGTTGGGTACATCGTTAGAAGCAATCCAATTAGCAGAGGATCGCGAGAAATTTAGATCACTGATGTATCAGCTTAACGAGCCTGTACCTGAAAGTGAAATTGTTACAACAGTAGAGCAAGCAGTTGATTTTGCCAATAAAATTGATTATCCATTAATAGTCCGTCCAGCGTACACACTAGGTGGTACTGGTGGGGGAATGTGTTATAACGAAACACAATTACGGGAGATTACCAGAAGCGGACTAGCTTTATCTCCAGTAACACAGTGTTTAATAGAACGGAATATTGCAGGACTTAAAGAAGTCGAATATGAAGTAATGCGTGATAAAAAGGATCAAGCTATTGTTGTTTGTAACATGGAGAATATTGATCCAGTTGGGATCCATACAGGTGACTCAATTGTTGTAGCACCGTCGCAAACATTAAGTGACCGTGAATATCAATTATTACGTAATGCATCGTTAAAAATTATTCGTGCACTTAAAATCGAAGGTGGCTGTAACGTCCAACTTGCATTAGACCCAGACAGTTTCGATTATTTTATCATCGAGGTAAATCCTAGGGTTAGTCGTTCGTCAGCATTAGCATCAAAAGCTACTGGCTATCCGATTGCTAAAATTGCAGCTAAAATTGCAGTTGGTTTAACTTTGGATGAAATAAAAAATCCGATTACACAGACGACTTATGCAGCATTTGAACCTGCACTTGATTATGTAGTTACAAAATTCCCACGTTTTCCTTTTGATAAATTCACGACAGGAAATCGTACGCTTGGTACCCAGATGAAAGCTACTGGTGAAATAATGGCAATAGGCAGAACGTTTGAAGAATCGTTCTTAAAAGGGATTCGATCATTAGATATTAGTGAAGAAGAGTTTTGGATTCCACAACTTGAAAAACTTGAAAAAACTGAATTAGAAGAAAGACTTGTAAAAGCAGATGATGAGAGAATATTTGTCTTAGCTGAAGCATTGCGTAGAAACATGACAATTGATGAAATCTTTGAGCTAACAAAAATAGATCGTTTCTTTCTAAATAAAATAAATCGACTTATTAAAATTGAAAATAGGTTAAAAGATGAAGTAGACTCAATAGAATGTTTACTAGAAGCAAAACAGACTGGATTCTCTGACACACAAATTGCTCGTCTATGGGATGTTGATGTGGATACGATTTATCATCTTCGACAAAAGCATTATATCAAGCCTGTTTATAAAATGGTAGATACGTGTGCAGCTGAATTTGAATCAGCTACACCATATTTTTATAGCACATATGAAGAAGAGCAAGAGTCAGTTGCAAGTTCGAATCAAAAAGTACTTGTATTAGGATCAGGACCAATTCGGATCGGCCAGGGAATCGAATTTGATTATGCAACAGTACATTCTGTTTTAGCTTTAAAAGAAGCAGGATATGAAGCGATTATTATGAATAATAATCCGGAAACAGTATCTACTGATTTCAGTGTCTCGGATAAATTATATTTTGAACCTTTGACATTAGAAGATGTTATGCATGTGGTTGAATTAGAGAATCCACTAGGTGTCATTGTTCAATTTGGTGGACAAACAGCAATAAACTTAGCGTCTGGTTTAGAGAGACGTGGAGTAAAAATTATGGGCACATCACTTGAAGCGATTGATCTAGCAGAGGATCGCGATAAATTCGAACAATTGTTAACCAACATTGACGTTCCACAGCCTAAAGGGAAAAGTGTGCGTCATTTAGATCAAGCGATAGAGACAGCGAATGAAATTGGTTATCCTGTCTTAGTGCGACCATCTTATGTAATTGGTGGAAGCCAAATGGAGATTGTTTATAACGAGAATGAATTAGCGCATTACTTACGAAAAACGACCCATATCAAACATAAACATCCTGTATTAATCGACAAATATATGACTGGCATAGAAGTAGAAGTAGATGCGATATGTGATGGGGAGACGACCATTATTCCTGGTATTATGGAACACATCGAACGCGCTGGAGTCCATTCTGGTGATTCGATAGCAGTTTATCCAACGCAACGTATCAAACCAGAAATAAAACAACAATTAATTGATACGACAATTAAAATCGCAACTAAATTACAAGTTATCGGCTTAGTTAATATTCAATTCGTTGTTCATAAAGATCACGTATATGTCATTGAAGTAAATCCACGTGCTAGTCGTACAATTCCATTTTTAAGTAAAATTACTGGCGTAACGATGGCAAACCTTGCAACAAAATGTATTGTTGGCCAGTCACTAAAAGAAATGGGTTATACAAGCGGTTTACTACCTGAGCCAAATCATGTTTCCGTTAAAGTTCCTGTCTTTTCTTTTGAGAAATTACGGAGTGTGGATACGATACTTGGACCTGAAATGAAATCAACAGGCGAAGCAATTGGTCGTGACAAAACGCTAGAAAAAGCTTTGTATAAAGGTTTACTCGCTTCTGGACTTTCTATCCCCATGGAAGGTGCAGTACTGTTAACTGTAGCAGACAAAGATAAACAAGAAATTGTTGAAATTGCTGAAAGATTTCATCAACTAGGATTTCAATTATACGCAACAGAAGGTACAGCAGAATTCATTCAGACGCAAGGCATACCTGTAACAAAAGTTGGGAAAATAGGTGCAGAAGGTAGAAATGTGCTTTCTATTATTGAGAACGGAGAAGCGCAATTTGTTATAAATACCCTCACTTCTGGAAAACGTCCTAGATCAGATGGATTTAGAATTCGTCGTGAAGCTGTAGAACATGGTATTGCTTGTTTAACAAGTCTTGATACTGCACTAGCAATTTTAAATGTGATTGATTCAACGACATTTACCGCACAAGCTGTCGTTGCGAATAAGGAGGTCATCAGGTGATCACGAAGTCTATTGTTAAGATCGAACAAATAAACGAAATTGCAATGGACACAATTGAAATGAAAGTAAAGACGCCGATTTCATTGGAAGAAGTAGAACCAGGACAGTTTATTCATGTTCGAATTGGCAGTGATCATGCACATCAATTAAGAAGACCTATTTCAATTGCGGATCTCGATAAAGCGAATCAAATCATGACAATCGTATTTAAAATAGTTGGTTCTGGTACAGAAATATTAGCACGAGCTAAGGTGGGAGAAGAATTAGATGTGCTTCTTCCATGTGGAACCGGCTATCCGATTGATAAACTTGATGTACCAAAAGCATTACTTATTGGCGGGGGAATAGGTGTTCCTCCTTTATATTACCTAGCAAAACAATTAGTAGAGAAGGGTACAGAAGTAACTGCTATTCTAGGCTTCCAAGCGAAAGAGCACGTTTTTTATGAAGAAGAATTTAAAGCACTTGGAAATTGTCATATTGTCACAAATGATGGTAGTTATGGACATAAAGGTTTCGTAACAGATGTGATTGATACAGAATCTCCAGAATTTGATTACTTTTTCTCTTGTGGACCAACACTAATGCTTCGTGCTGTTTCTGCTAAATTAGCGGACAGTAAGGGATATATTTCTTTGGAAGAACGAATGGGTTGTGGAGTTGGTACTTGTTTTGCTTGTGTGATCCCAGTGCCAGGTTCAACTACTGATTACAAAAAGATTTGTAGCGATGGTCCTGTATTTGAAGCGAGTGAGGTGGCACTATGAGTAATCTTGCGGTTGAACTTCCTGGTTTATCTTTGAAAAATCCAATCATGCCAGCATCTGGTTGTTTTGGTTTCGGTCGGGAATATAGTAACTTTTATGATTTAAGTCAACTTGGTGCAGTAATTATTAAAGCGGCAACTGGTGAAGCACGATTTGGTAATGCTACACCGCGCGTAGCGGAAACAGCTTCTGGTATGTTAAATGCAATTGGACTTCAAAATCCTGGGGTAGAGAAAATCATTTCAGAGCAACTGCCGTTCTTTCGAAATTATACTACGCCTGTTATTGCTAATGTTGCAGGTAGTACGATTGAAGAATATGAAGCAGTTGCAGAGGCTATTTCAAATTCGCCTGATATTGCTGCGTTAGAATTAAATATCTCTTGTCCTAATGTGAAAGAGGGTGGAGTCCAGTTTGGAACTGACCCAGTATTAGCAAGTGAAGTAACCAGACGTGTTAAAGCCAAAAGTAAGGTTCCAGTTTACGTAAAATTATCGCCGAATGTAACGGATATCGTAGAAATAGCGAGAGCAGTGGAAGCAGCAGGTGCTGATGGTTTATCGATGATTAACACATTAACGGGCATGCAAATTGATTTAAACGCACGTAAACCAATACTTGCGAATAAAGTTGGCGGTTTATCAGGACCTGCTATCAAGCCTGTAGCGATTCGAATGATTTACCAAGTAAAACAACATGTTTCGATTCCGATTATTGGTATGGGTGGTATCACATCAGCAGAAGATGTGTTGGAGTTTTTACTAGCGGGAGCGAGTGCTGTCGCGATCGGAACGGCTAATTTTCAAAACCCGTTCATTTGTCCAGAAATAATAGAAGGATTGCCAGCTGTACTAGAAAAATACGGTTTTTCATCTGTACAAGATGCAATTGGAAAGGGGCATGAACATGCAACAACCAATATATCTCGCCCTTGATTTTCCAACATGGGAAGAAACGACTCAATTCTTACAAGTTAATGAACTAGATGGTGTTCCAGTAAAAGTTGGAATGGAATTATTTTATCGAGAAGGTCCAGCTGTGATTGCTTATCTTAAAAAAAGAAATCATCCGATTTTTTTAGATCTTAAATTGCATGATATTCCAACGACGATTTATAAAGCAATGCGCAATCTAGCAAACCTAGGAGTCGATGTGGTCAATGTTCACGGACTAGGAGGGAGTGCGATGGTTGCAGCTGCTAAACAAGGATTGATTGACGGAAGTAACCAAATCCAAATACCAAAATTATTAGTTGTAACGATGTTAACCTCAATGGACCAAGAGACAGTAGAACAAGAATTAGCGATACAGCAGCCGATCGAAACGATTGTGACAAATCTAGCCCTATTAGGTAAAAATAATGGAGCGGATGGTGTTGTTTGTTCTGCTCATGAGACGCGAGCAATCAAACTTGCCTGCGGAGACGACTTTTTAGCAGTAACACCAGGGATTAGATTAATAAATTCGGCACATGACGATCAAAAAAGAATTGCAACACCTCGTTTTGCAAAAGAACATGGGGTAGACGCACTTGTTATTGGTCGGAGTATTACTGCAGCAGAGAACCCGAAAGAAACCTATCAGCAAGCATTAAAGGAGTGGAATCATGTCTCTAGCTAAACAAATTGCCAAAGATTTATATAAAATAGAAGCGATTCAAATTAAACCAGATCGTTCATTCACTTGGACATCTGGAATCAAATCGCCAATCTATTGTGACAACCGTTTAACCATGTCCTATCCAGAGATTCGAAATAACATAGCGGATGCTTTTGTAGAAAAGATTAAAGCATTGCCTGTTCAACCAGATGTGATTGCTGGCTGTGCAACAGCAGGTATTCCACATGCAGCATGGCTAGCAGAAAAGCTAGGTTTACCGATGATTTATGTCCGGGCAAAGGCTAAGGCGCATGGGAAAGGGAATCAAATCGAAGGAAAAATAGAGGCGGGTCAGAAAGTAATTGTTATCGAAGATTTAATTTCAACAGGTGGTTCTTCACTTAATACAGCGTTAGCCCTTCAAGAAGAGGGTATAGAAGTATTAGGTGTGATGGCGATTTTCTCATATGGTCTAGAAAAAGCAAAAACTGAATTTGCTGCTAAACAAATAGACTTATCAACCATAACAACATTTGATATCTTAATTGAACAATTGCTAGAAAAGGAAGCAATTACCAAAAAAGAACAAGAAAGTTTACTAGAATGGCGAGACACACTAGCACTTGGATAAATATTTACTATGAAATCATAGCGGAATCATCGCTATGATTTTTTTGGTGTGAATAGGTAACTCAATTTTCTCACAAAAAAACAAGTGTGAAATGGTGATTGCTTTAAGTCTGAAGTACATTACATATTTTAATTGACAGTCTATAAAAAAGCCTGTTTGTAAAAGATTGTCGCATAGTATGAAACAACCATAAATTTCGACCTAAACTTTCTCATTCCGCTACGACAGCAAATGGTCTCGCTTTCCGTGGGCACAACCTCAGCTATCTCTAGAAGCAAAGGACGCTTCTAGAGAGGATCTTCGGTTTGTGCTGTTCCCACAGGAGTCTCAACCATTTGCTTTCTTCGCTGATTAAAGCAACTATTTTTAAATGTTAAACAAAAAAAGGACAGAAATTAGCAGAAGGTACTAAAAAATGATGAGTTATCTTAAAATGCTTTTTGACGGAATTCGTGTGAATGAAGGTTTATTCTTGAATCTCTGCATTGGGACATCGTTTTTTTAATTCGGTGATAAACTCGGATTTATTCTTTGGTGAGATTTTTATACTACCAAGGATTGCTGAACTGTAAAATAATTCAAGTGCCTTCTTTGATGATGAAATTCGATAACCAGTAAATATATTCTTCGTTAGAGATATTTTTGTTATCGCTTGATAAGGGATTTTACTCCTAAAGGGTCCGCCTTTCACTAATAGATAATCCTCATAGAAAATGTACTGAATAAAAAAGATAGACCATAATATCAAACCTACCGAAGTAATAAAGATAGCGAACATAATGATTATGATAGATATTGATGCTTCTTTATCAATTAACGGAGATAACGACGTTACAACACCTATTATTAAAATCACTATGGAAATAAATAGTATGAAAAAGGAATCTACTTTTGAACGGAAAATCATAGAATAATCACACCTTTCTTATAATAAATATACGGTTATTTATTATAAAAGTTTCATTCTCAAATCAATTTATCTAATTCATAATCCTGTATTTTTGAATGAAATTATAAATATTAAACTGATCTTCATTTTTAAAAGAACAAAGGTCACAAAAAAGCTTTATATGTAACTATTGCAACGTTATTATTTTAAAACTGTTAATTTCAAACCAAATCAGTTAAAGAAGAGTTATAATAATTAAAAGTTTAAATGCGGTGATATTAATGGAAATAAGCAAGACAATAGATTATGCGTTAGTTGCAAAATTAAACAAGCCAGTTCATGATTTACACTTTTCTCTATATCCGAGGTATTTTAACGAATATAACTATGAAGAAATCAAGTATCTATTTAAAAAACTAATGGTTAATGAAGATTTTGTTTTTCTGCTATTAGAAGAAAATAAAGAAGCGGTTGGTTACGCTTGGATAGAGTTTAGAAATTACCCAGAGAATGCGTTTAAGAAAAGTTACAAATCAGTTTATCTGCACCAAATCAGCATTGTTCAAACACAAAGAAAAAAGAGGTATGGAACAAGTTTGATGAACTATATCTATAACATGGCAAATGATGAAGGAATAGACATGATTGAATTAGATTATTGGTTAGATAATAAAATTGCGAAAGAGTTTTACAAAAAACATGACTTTGTAAAATATCGTGAGTTTGTATATAAACAGTTATAAATTTTTTATTACAGATTTGGTATTTATAAAAATGAATTATGTACTTTTTCAAATAAAAACATGTATTTTCTGGGATGGTAGGGACGTTTGTTGTTTTAACATAAATTTCACTTCTCTTTTTCTTTGTATCTTTCTATTAGCACAAAAAACAGAGTGTATTTTCAAAGCGATAAGAACGTTACGTCGAGGTCTATAAAAATTTAGTCATAAACAATTCGAATTATTCCCCTTGTTTTAAAAACTCTAATAGTTCATCTATTTTATATGTCTTATAAATCATTTCTTTGTCATCAAAGACTACATATGCAGGAGATTTTTCTAAATTCAGAAATTGATATTGTTGATTCGCACTTTCCAAAGAATCAGTAGTTTGTGCCGAAGTGACATTTTCAATGCCCTCTTGTTCCAGTATGTCGTATTCAAAAGATTCTAGATTATCGACGACAAAAAGCGCATATTCATCCTCGTCTTCAGCAATTAAAGGATAGATTTCATCAAAATTAAACGTTTCCAATGTTCTGTTGACCTCACCGTTTTCATTAAATAAGCTAACCTTAACAGGTTTCTCATTGCTCGCGTAGATATAATAATCGTCATGGAGATAACTACTTATCTTCCTATTCTTTGTTTCTATAATTGCATTTTCTGAAAAAGACCTACCAGAACCAAAGCCAACTTCCTCAGTTTCATCATACCAGTGAAAGTAGTCAGCGTTAGTTTCATGACTAAGTGTTAACAATCGTTTTGAATAGGTGTTATTTTCTTGCTTCACTTCAATTAATGCATAATTACCTGGAAACAACATGTCAAATTGAACAAGAACAATCCAACGGTCCCTTTGTTTAATCGACGTCAATATGGTGATGTTATCTATATCTTCCTCGAGCATTTGATCGTCTAATTTCTCTTCTATTACTTCTGATAATTGATCTGCCTCAACAGATACTTCTTCATATAAGAATGTATCATCAATATTAATAGCTGTATTATTGGAATCGCTTGGTGTCAAAGGTGAATCATTGAATTGAAAATATAGAAAGAGAAAGAAAATCATACAGACAATTCCTACTGACCAAAATTTAATAGCAGCGGGCGATAAAAAAAGTCGACGCTTTCTGTTTGACTTTGGCAAATCATCAAGTGTTTGTTTTATCCCCTTTTTGATAATGTCAGAAGGTTCGTCGTACTCTTTGTCAGCTAGTTGTTCTAACATTTTATCTATTTCTTCATGATCTTTTTTCTTTGCTCCTTCTTCTATTAAGTAGCTTGTAATGTTATCCCGTGCATAATTAAGTCTTGATTTTACAGTGTCTTCCGTAATATTTAGAATAGCAGCAATTTCTAGAATCGCCAATTGTTCATTATAAAATAGAGTTATGATTACCTTTTTATTGGTGTTTAATTTATTCACTGCCTCAGCCAGTTGATCATACGTTACTGAATCCTCATGAGCGATTAATTGAATTTCGGGATCAACCGATTTAGTGGGGATAACTTTATCCTGTTTTTCTAATAGATCGTAGCATTGATCAATTAATATTCGTGTTAACCAATTTTTGAAATTTTGTTGATTCTTTAACTTATGTACGGAATAATAACTATTAATAATAATTTCTTGAATCGCGTCAGCACAGTCAACATCATGCTTTAATATCCCTTTTGAGACACGATACAATGCATTTTGATACGTTATAATTAGGCGGGAAAATGCATCTTTATCACCAGTTTGTGCTAATTTCACATCGTTCTCATCAATCATGTTAGTTGATCCCTCCTATATGTATAAGACTTATTAAAATAATGAAACGTTCCATCAGATTTTCTAGAACAATCGAATCCTGGCTTATAGCGTAATTAGATATTTAAAATAACCTCTCCAAATCAAACATTGGAGAGGTTATACTTATTTTTTCGGTTTTAATTGCTTGATTAGTGCGCTATTTGGTGTGACGAATAATGTTTTTTGATTATCATATGTCACATAGCCTGGTTTTGCGCCGTTAGGCTTTTTGACGTGCTTAATTTGTGTGTAGTCAACGGGCACAGATGAAGAAGCTTTTGCTTTACTAAATAGGGCAGCTAACTGTGCTGCTTCTACTAATGTTTCTTGATCTGGATCTGGGTCACGAATGACGACATGGGATCCTGGTATGTCTTTGGTGTGTAACCAAATTTCATTACGTGCTGCTAAACGCATCGTTACATACTCATTTTGTTTGTTGTTTTTACCGACTAAAATGGTTGTTCCGTTGCTTGCAACAAATGCTTCAGGCTCAGGCTTTTTCGCCTTCTTCGGTTTTTTCCGATGCTTTGTTTTCGTTTTTAAATAGCCTTGTTCGCGTAATTCTTCTCTTATTTCCTCAATGTCTTGTACACGCGCTTCGCCAATTTGTTGAATTAATTCATCAAGATAAATAATTTCTAACTTGGCTTTTTCAATTTCTAAAATAACCATTTGTTTTGATTTTTTTAATTTTTGATACGTTTTAAAATAACTTTGTGCATTTTCACTAGGTGTCTTATTTGGGTTTAATTCAATCGTTATTTCCTTTTGGTCTGGATCGTAATAGTCAATAACTGTTGTATTTTTATCCCCAAGTTTAACCGCATGCATGTTAGCCGTAAGCAATTCACCATTTCGTTGGTACATTGGCGCTTTTTCAGCTTTTTTCAATGTTTGCTCTTGTTTTTTTATTTTACGTATATTTTTTTCGCGTTCATTTTTCAGAAAACGTAATAAATCTCCTGCTTGTTGTTTAACAAGATCGCGTTCTGCCTTACCCGAATAGAATGCATCAAGCATGACACTAACACTTGGAAAAACTTCATGATCATTTTTTAATTGTGATAAAGGCAAGACATAGAAATATTCTTTATCTTCTTTAAAGATAGTTGGTTGATACGCATGAGCTTGAACAGTTGTTTGTATGTCTGTAAAAGCTTTTTGATAGGTTTCAAGTGTACCTAAGTGAGCGCGATACACAATCTCTTTGGCTAATAAAGGTGATACACCCATAAAAGTTTGCACAATCTGTTGATCTAGTTTTCCTGCATTTAAATCCATTTTCTTACGGAATGTGTCAGTATCAGTCGTAACTGGATTTAATTTATCTTGATCAGGTGGTAATACATAAGCTTGACCAGGTAAAATTGTCCGGTGTCGATTTTGTGCAGGTGGTACGTGCTTAATGCTGTCTAGAATATGGCCTTTTTCATGATCAATTAATAAAATATTACTGTGTTTGCCCATAACTTCGATTACTAACGTTTTTTCTGTTTCATCGCCAATTTCGTTTTTTCCTTTAATATGAAACGTCACAATACGCTCGTTTTCATATTGTTCTATGTTAGTAATAAAACTCCCTGTTAAGTGTTTACGTAGGAGCATACAAAACATAGAAGGTTCACTTGGATTTTGATACGAATCATCAGTTAAATGAAAGCGCGAATAACTTGGGTGCGCGGATAATAGCAATGTTTTATTCTTTCCTTGTGACCGAATAGTAAAGACTAATTCTGTGTTTGTTGGTTGATAAATCTTCATAATTCTTCCCGATTTTAAATCTTCTTGAAGCTCGTGTGTAATTGCTCGGGTAACAATGCCATCAAATGTCATAGTTAATCACCTCTTTGTTCTATTGGAACTTTTCTATTATAGCATTTTTTTGGGTATGTCTGCATAGATATGATTACGAGCGAAAGTAGATGGAGGAATGCGATGTGAATTGGTATCAGTTAAGTGAAGAAGAAGTCTTGGACAAGCTCGCAGTTAATCAAAAAGTAGGCCTAACAAAAGAGGTTGCAACAGAACGCTTAAAGAAAACGGGACCCAATCAGCTAGAAGAGAAACAAAAAGCATCTTTATTTTTTCTGTTCATAAAGCAATTTCAGGATTTCATGGTCCTGGTTCTGCTAGCTGCTACATTATTATCAGGCTTACTAGGGGAATATGTAGATGCAATTGCGATCATAGTAATTGTATTAATCAATAGTTTTTTAGGTTTTTTTCAAGAACAGAAAGCTGAGAAATCATTAACTAAGTTAAAGGAGTTATCTGCTCCAGTAGCACACGTACTGCGTGATAAAGAGTGGATAACTATTCCATCACAACAAGTAGTTATTGGTGACATTATTAAACTGACAAATGGGGATCGAATTGTTGCGGATATTCGAATCTGTAAAGGTGAAGGATTAGAAATTGAAGAATCAGCTTTAACCGGGGAATCTGCACCTGTTCATAAAAAGATAACATCGATCGCAACCGAAGATCTGGATTATGCTGATCAACAAAACATGGCTTTTATGGGAACGCTTGTCTCAAAAGGAACTGGTGTAGGTGTAGTTGTTGCGACTGGGATGAAAACAGTGATGGGTCAAATCGCCGATCTATTAGTACAAACAAAAGCTCAAGTAACACCTTTAGAACGTAGATTAGCTGATTTGGGTAAAATACTAATTGTAATTGCTTTAATACTGACAGCTTTTGTCGTCTTCATTGGTGTATGGCAAGGACATCCATTATACGATATGTTCTTAGCTGGGATATCTCTTGCAGTAGCAGCGATCCCAGAAGGATTACCAGCAATTGTTACGGTGGCCCTATCTTTAGGTGTCCAACGAATGATTAAGAAAAAGGCAATCGTTCGAAAGTTATCTGCGGTAGAAACATTAGGAAGTACAACCGTTATTTGTTCTGATAAAACGGGAACGATGACTGAAAATAGAATGACAGTGAGGCAAATCTACACAAATCAACGATTAATTCAAGTGACAGGGGAAGGTCAAGCAATAACTGGTAACTTCTATCAAGATCAAGAGATTGTACCAGATAGATTAATACATGCTGTTTTAATGTATGGGATGGTCTGTAATCATGCGACACTGACGCAGAAAAAGAAATTATGGCAGGTGGATGGTGATCCAACGGAAGGTGCTTTACTAATCGCGGCACGTAAAGCAAATCTTTCCGAAGATGATCGAAATAACTTTAAAATAATCAAAGAAATACCTTTTGACTCAGAACGTAAACGGATGACCGTTATTGTAGAAGATAATCAAAAAAAGCGTTTTGCAATTACAAAGGGTGCACCGGACGTGCTGCTGCCACGTATTAATTATCTGACGGATGATGCGGAACGTAGGCCTTTTACAAGTAAGGATAAAAAGGAAATAGAAGAAAAATTAAATGTCATGACAGAGCAGGCTTTGCGAACAATTGCTATTTGTGTAAAGCCACTTAATGCGGATATGTCGCTCGATCACACGTCAATTGAAAATAACCTAACTTTTGTAGGCTTAGTAGGAATGATGGACCCACCACGTAAGGAAGTGAAAAAAGCAATCAAGGCTTGTAAAGACGCAGGAATTAAAACAGTTATGATAACTGGTGACCATGCCAAAACTGCTGAGGCGATAGCTAAACAGTTAGATATACTACCTTTAGGCGGACAAGTATTAAATGGATATGAACTAAATCATATGTCTGAAAAAGAGTTAGCAGATCGAGTGGATAATGTCTATGTGTTTGCACGTGTAACACCTGCACACAAATTAAAAATTGTCCAAGCTTTACAAGCAAAAGGACATATAGTTGCCATGACGGGCGATGGAGTAAATGACGCTCCAGCGATGAAGGCAAGTGATATAGGTATTAGTATGGGTAAATCAGGCACAGATGTTGCCAAAGAAGCTTCTGCATTAGTATTACTTGACGACAACTTTGCTACGATTGAAGCAGCGATTGAAGAAGGAAGAAATATATACGAAAATATTCGAAAATTCGTTCGCTATCTACTAGCCTCAAACGTAGGGGAAATACTGGTCATGTTATTTGCGATCGCATTAGGTTTTCCATTACCACTAATTCCGGTGCAAATATTATGGGTTAATCTTGTAACAGATGGTTTACCAGCTATGGCATTAGGACTCGATCAAGCGGAGAACAATGTGATGAAAACAAAACCTCGTCCCGTAAAAGAAGGTATTTTCTCCAGAGGACTTGGTATTAAAATACTAACACGTGGTTTAATGATCGGTGTTGTTACGTTACTAGCATTCATGACTGCTTATCAAAATGACCCAGCACATCTAACATATGCCAGAACAATCGCCTTTACAACACTTGTAATGGCACAACTCATTCATGTTTTTGATTGTCGAAGTGAACGCTCGATTTTTTCACGTAATCCATTTCAAAACATTTATTTGTTAGGAGCGGTATTTTCCTCAGTTGCTCTACTGATGGTTGTTATTTATTACCCGCCATTGCAAGTGATTTTTGAGACAGTGGATCTTCATTTACGAGACTGGATCTTTATCTTGTCACTGAGTGCGATTCCAACTGTATTATTTGGATTCACGAAAGGCACAGCTAAATCATAAGAAAATATAACAGGCTAGACTAAAATTAAATAAAGAATCAAATAACCGAGCTATAATAGCTGTTAATACAACTATAGCTCGTTTTTTTGATTTAGTTAAAAAGTAGACATAGTGATCAACTGTCTGTTAATTTGCTTGACAGTCATTAAAAAAGGCTACTTTCTAAAAGATTGACGTTTATTAAGAAACATCTATAAATTCTGACGTACCGTACTCGCTATGGAAGCAAATGGATGACACTCCTCGAAAATACAAATCGATTTCCTTCGTGCGATGTGGGTTCTTTGAAGCATTCCTGATCCTGTGGGAACAGCACAAGTAGAAGATCCACTTGGTAAAGGTTTTTTTACCAAGTTAGCTGAGACTGTGCCCACGGAAAGGGAATCCATTTGCTGACGTAGCAGGTAAGGAATCTACGTCGCGTTTTCCATCACGCTGCAAAAGTTGGGTCATGTATATATGTTTATGGAATGATTATTCGTATATAGAGTTAGTAAATTTCGTTATGTTCCAGTCTCGTTTTTATTTTCGTGATTATTTTTGCTATACTACTTTTATATATTTAAGAATGAAATATAAAATTGGATGTGATGATGTGACAAACAGCATGACTGGATTTGGTAGAGAAGTTAGAATTGTGGGTGATACGGTTATTACGGTGGAAATAAGAAGTGTGAACCAACGTTTTCTTGATATCTCATTAAAACTGCCACAGGCATTTTCTATGTTTGAAGATAAAATCAAAAAAAATGTCCAACGTTATTTTTCTCGTGGGAGAATAGAAGTCTTTATTTCAATATCTGGTCAGGGATTTGTAAAACGTGATTTACAAGTGGACTGGAATCTCTTTGATCAATATATTACGATGTTTCATAAGGTTCAGTCGCGCTATGACTTAGCTGATGAAGTGACCATTGCAATGATTCCGAGTCTGAAGGAAGTTGTGGCTGTTCAAGAAATAGATCGAGAAACGGATGAGTTAAAGGACGCAATTTTAGTTAGTGTTGAAAATGCGTGTCAACAAGTTTGGGATATGCGTATAATAGAAGGACAAGCATTAAAAGTAGATATGGTAACACGAATAGAAAAAATAGAAAAAATTATAAATATGTTGGGTGAACGTCGAGAAACTGTTATAATAGAATATCGGCAGCGAATTCAGAATAGAATTAAGTCCTACACAACGGAAATGCTTCCTGATGATAGTAAAATATATCATGAAATTGCCTTGCTTGCTGAAAAAGGAGATATAACGGAGGAAGTTACACGATTACATAGTCATCTCAAACAGTTTCGTACTGCGATTGAGCAAGAACAGGTGATGGGCAGGAAATTAGAGTTTATTTTACAAGAAATGCTCCGTGAAACAAATACAATTGGTTCCAAATCAAATGATGCATTAATTAGCGAGTGGGTTGTTACGCTAAAAACAGAAATGGAAAAATTGAAAGAACAAATTCTTAATGTCGAATAAATATTTTCATCATGTCCTAAAATGTACTATAATATATAGGAATAGAAATTATAAGTAGATTAAGATTAACCGTACACGGAGATGATGTACATAGAGGGGGAGCAAGATTGAGTTTAAGATTGATAAACATAGGATTTGGAAATGTCGTCTCGGCTAATCGAATTATCTCTATCGTATCACCAGAATCTGCACCAATAAAGAGAATTATTACGGTTGCTCGAGAAAATAATAAATTAGTAGATGCAACTTATGGCCGTAGAACAAGAGCCGTAATTATTACAGATAGTGACCATGTTGTCTTGTCAGCTGTTCAACCTGAAACTGTAGGTCAACGTGTTCTTAGTCATGAAGAAATGATAGATGAATAAATAGTAGACATGAATGGAAATTTGTGCAAACAGGAGGATGTATGTTGATCAAGGAGAAAGGTATTTTATTTGTATTATCTGGTCCGTCAGGTGTGGGAAAAGGAACTGTTCGTAAAGCATTATTTGAAAGAGATACCGCCTTACAGTATTCTATTTCAATGACAACGCGACAAAAACGTGTTGGTGAACAAGAAGCAGTTGATTATTTTTACCGAACAAAAGATGAATTTGAATCAATGATTAAAGACAAACAATTATTAGAGTATGCTGAATATGTAGGTAATTATTATGGCACTCCACGTGAATATGTAGAAGAGACTTTAGAGCTTGGAAGAGATGTATTCCTTGAGATTGAAGTACAAGGTGCGCTTCAGGTAAAAGAAAATTTCCCAGAGGGTGTTTTCCTTTTCTTATCACCACCTAGTCTTGAGGAATTGAAGACACGTATCGTCAACCGTGGTACGGAAAGCGATGCATTAGTAGCAAATAGATTGGATGCGGCCAAAGAAGAGATTGAAATGATGGACGCCTATGACTATGTTGTTGTGAATGATCAAGTCGAAGTGGCTGTGGATAAAGTCCAAGCGATTGTAAAAAGTGAACATTGTAAGAGAGAACGTGTCGCAAAACAATATAAGAAAGTGTTGGAGGTTGATTCATTATGATGTTAGAACCGTCTATTGATAAGCTACAATTAATCGTTAATTCAAAATACACATTAGTAACGATAGCGTCTCGACGTGCGAGACAAATCCAAGTAATGAAAAAGCATCAGTTAGAAAACCCTAAATCATTTAAACAGGTTGGAATTGCTTTGGAAGAAATTCAAGCGGGTAAGTTGACTTACATTGCAACTGATGTAAAAGAAAGAAGATAAACACTGACTATTTCTTAGTATTCCCTCGTTTGCATTTTGCAGGCGGGGGTTTCTTCTATAAATATTCCTACTTTACGAAAACAGTTAATTTTTGAAAGGAGAAATGACATGCTAAACGGTTCACATGTTGTACTCGGCGTAACTGGAGGCATTGCTGCATATAAGGCTTGTGCACTAACAAGTAAACTGGTCCAAAAGGGTGCAATAGTAAAAGTTATTATGACAGAAAGCGCACAGGAATTTGTCAGTCCGTTAACTTTTCAGGCGTTATCTCGTAATCCAGTTTATACAGATACATTCGATGAAAAAGATTCAGAAAAAATAGCCCATATTGATTTAGCGGATTGGGCTGATTTATTTATAATTGCACCAGCAACAGCGAATATGATTGGTAAAATCGCTAATGGGATAGCTGATGATATGTTATCTACTACTATTACTGCAACAAGAGCGGATGTTTATATAGCGCCTGCAATGAACGTACATATGTATGCACATCCTGCTGTGGTTAATAATATGAAAAGATTAGAATCGTGGGGTTATAAATTTATTGAACCTGGTGATGGTTATCTTGCTTGTGGGTATGTTGGAAAAGGAAGATTAGAAGAGCCAGAAACAATTGTAGCAGTTTTGGAAGAGAACAAGAAAATGAGTAAAGTATTAGCAAATAAAAAGGTTTTAATTTCAGCTGGACCAACACAAGAAAAAATCGATCCTGTTCGTTTTTTTACAAATCATTCTTCTGGGAAGATGGGTTTTGCTTTAGCTGAAGTAGCAGCACAATTTGGTGCAGAGGTCACACTTGTTTCAGGTCCTGTAGAATTAGATACACCAGCTAATGTAAATCGTGTTGACATTGTTTCAGCAAGTGAAATGCATGAGCAAATGAATCGTTATTTTTCCACAAGTGATATCGTAATTAAAGCAGCCGCAGTTGCAGATTATCGACCTAAAACAACGTATGACAGAAAAATGAAAAAGATAGATGGAGATTTAATGCTTGAATTTGAACGTACGACAGACATTTTAAAAGAGTTAGGTAGCAAAAAAACCGATCAATTTTTAGTAGGTTTCGCTGCTGAGACTGATAATCTAATGGAACAAGGTCAAAAGAAATTAGTTAGCAAAAATTTGGATGCGATTATTGTTAATGATATTCAAGCTAAAGGTGCTGGTTTTAAATCAAATACAAACGATGTCACATACATGCATCGTTCTGGTGTTACGACGCACTTTGGATTAGCGCAAAAAAAAGAAATAGCAAAACAAATCTTAGAACAAATAATCAACGATCTAAAGGCTGATGAGAAGTGAATATTGCTAAAGTAGTAGTCGATGTGCCTGCCTCTCAAACCAATCGTGTATTTGATTACGAGATACCAGAAACGTTACAGGGGTCGATACATCGAGGCATGCGCGTCATTGTTCCATTTGGACCAAGGAAGATTATGGGGTATATTCTGGAGCTTACGGATCAATCGGATTTCTCGCCACTAAAGAAGATTATGGCGTTAATGGATGTCACACCTGTGTTGACAGATGAATTATTGGATTTGGGGAAATGGTTGGCAGAACACACAATAAGCTTTTATATTTCCACCTTTCAAGCAATGCTACCACAAGCTTTAAAGGCAACATATAAAAAGACCATGCACCGTCTAACGGATGAAAGGTTATCTGATGAGCTAGAAGAATTGTTTGCTAGTCGTGATTACCTTGAATACGAGGAATTTGTTGAAATGTCAGGATCGCATAAACAGTTGCAACAGGCAATAAAAGCAGATCTAGTAGAGATGATCTATCAGGTAAACTCGAAGGAAACATTTAAAAAGCAAATAATGATTGGATCGGGAAAGGATCCACTAGAATTAGAAGAAATAATTGCGGATTTACCAAAGCAAGCAAAGAAAAAAATAGAAGTACTACGTTATTTTCAAGATAATAGTGAGATGATTTTAAAACGTGATTTCTTGAAAAAACTGCATACAACGCAAGCAACAGTTAAACCATTAATAGATGAAGGTTTATTAATAGAAAGAAAAGAAGAAATATATCGTAATCCATTCAAAGATGATCAAATTGAGCGGACCACTGCACTTCCATTAATGAAGCAACAAGAAAAAGTAATGGAACCGATAGTTGCGTCACTTGATACAGCGAGTCATGATGTTTTTCTTTTACATGGTGTAACAGGTAGTGGAAAAACGGAAGTCTATTTACAATCTATTCAGCATGTCTTAGAACAAGGTAAAGAAGCTATCGTTTTAGTACCCGAAATCTCCTTAACACCACAAATGGTTACGCGATTTAAAGGTAGGTTTGGTTCACAAGTGGCTGTTATGCATAGTGCTCTATCAAAAGGTGAACGATTTGACGAATGGCGTAAAATTCAACGCAAGGAAGTAAATGTGGTTGTTGGTGCAAGATCAGCTATCTTTGCACCATTTGAAAATGTTGGTATTATTATTATTGATGAAGAACATGAAACGAGTTATAAACAGGAAGAACATCCGCGTTATCACACACGTGATGTTGCGATTTATCGCGGAGAATACCATCATTGTCCTGTTATTTTAGGAAGTGCAACACCAACGTTAGAATCCTATGCAAGAGCTGGTAAAGGTATTTATCAGCTGTTATCTATGCCTGATCGGATGAATGAAACAAAAATGCCTGATGTACATATTGTTGATATGCGAGAAGAACTTCATGCTGGAAATAGAACAATGTTTTCTAGACAATTAAAAGAAGAAATTGAAAAGCGTATCGAACGTAAAGAACAAGTAGTCTTATTTTTAAATCGACGCGGTTATTCAACATTTGTGATGTGCCGTGATTGTGGGTATGTTATTAATTGTCCACATTGTGATATTGCACTAACCTATCATCGGAAAACGGAAAAATTAAAATGTCATTATTGTAGTCATGAAGAAAAAATGCCTGATAAATGTCCGGATTGCTTGAGTGAAACAATCCGTTATTTTGGTACAGGAACACAAAAAGTAGAGGAAGCAATTCAAGAAGTGATACCTGCGGCACGCGTGATTCGAATGGATGTCGATACAACAAGAAGAAAAGGTGCGCATGAAAAGTTATTAGATCAGTTTGGGAACCATGAAGCGGATATTTTATTAGGTACACAAATGATCGCAAAAGGTCTTGACTTTGGTAATGTTACGTTAGTCGGTGTGTTGGCTGCAGATAGTTTGTTACACTTACCTGATTTTCGTGCTTCTGAAAAAACATTTCAACTTTTGACACAAGTAAGTGGGCGTGCTGGCAGACACCATCTACCAGGAGAAGTTGTTATTCAGACCTATACGCCAGACCATTACAGTGTAGAACTAGCCGCGCAATATGATTATGAGGCCTTCTTTAAAAAAGAGATGTTATTACGAAAGACATATAATTATCCGCCATACTATTTTCTAACATTAGTAACGGTCTCCCATCCGAATGAATTAAAAGCAATGGAAGTTACAAAGACAATTACACAGCTATTGATTAAACACTTATCGAGTCAAGTCCGTGTGTTAGGTCCTACACCATCACCAATAACAAGGATAAAAGATAGATATCGCTATCAATGCATGATAAAATACAAAAATGAACCAGAACAACGACGTGTACTGCAACGGGTTTTAGCCTATTATGAAAAAGATATACAAAAGAATGAGTTATTAATTCAAATTGATTTACAACCCTATCAATTAATGTAGAAATGAGGTATTTGATGCAGAATGTCGTATTTATGGGAACACCAGATTTCGCTGTTCCTATTTTAAAACAATTAGTAGAAGATAATTATAATGTGGTATTAGTCGTCACACAACCAGATCGTCCTAAGGGCAGAAAGAAAAAATTGACACCGCCACCAGTAAAAGATGAAGCTATTAAGCAAGGTATTCCGGTGTATCAGCCAGAAAAAGTTAAAGACACCTATCAAGAAATTTTGGAATATGAGCCTGATATTATCGTGACAGCGGCCTTTGGACAGATTTTACCAAAAGCGTTATTAGAAGTTCCGAAGTTTGGTTGTATTAATGTACATGCGTCTCTTTTACCAGAACTTCGAGGTGGTGCGCCAATTCATTATGCACTACTCCAAGGTAAAACAAAAACTGGCGTAACAATTATGTATATGGCTGAAAAGTTAGATGCAGGAGCGATTATTTCGCAGTCTGAAATTACAATTAAGCATGATGATCATGTAGGGTCTTTACACGAGAAGTTAGCTGAAGTTGGGGCAACACTTTTACAGGAAACGTTGCCAACGATTATAAACCAATCTGCTCAATCAATAGAGCAAGATGAAACCCTTGTTACGTATGCACCAAATATTAAACGTGAACAAGAAAAAATAGATTGGAACGAAACAAACGACGAAATATATAATCATATTAGAGGGCTTCATCCGTGGCCTGTCGCAAGTACGACTCTAAATGGGAATAATATTAAAATTTGGTGGGGAGAAATAGAGCATACTACTTATCAAAATAAGGTCGGAGAAATAGTAGAAGTTAGTTCTAGCGGAATCATTGTCTGTTGCGGAAATAAAGAAGGATTAAGGATTACTGAAATACAACCGTCCGGTAAAAAGAAAATGTCTGTTGCAGACTTTGTACGTGGGAGCGGTCAATCATTAAAAGTAGGCGAAAAGTTGGGAGAATAAGATGAAGAAAAAAAATGTACGAGCAAGTTCATTAGATGTTTTATTGCGAATAGGTGATAATGGTGCGTTCAGTCACTTATTAATTGATCATACAATTAAGTCAAATGATCTATCAACATTAGATCAATCACTATTAACAGAGATTGTTTACGGTACGTTACAAAGAAAACTAACACTGGATTATTTCGTATCGCATTTTGTGAAAAAACCAGAAAAATTAGCATCTTGGGTAAAGTGGTTGCTTTATCTATCCTTCTATCAAATGCATTATTTAGAGAAGGTTCCTGATCATGCAATTATTAATGAGGCAGTTACGATTGCTAAAAAAAGAGGACATGAAGGTATTTCTTCTTTAGTTAATGGCGTATTACGTAGTGCACAGCGAAGTGGTTTTCCTTCGTTTGATACAATTTCAGATGATGTTGAACGCCTTAGTTTAGAAACAAGTCATCCATTGTGGCTTGTAAAACGTTGGGTTATGGCGTATGGTATGGCTAAAACAGAATTAATTTGTCATGCTAACTTACAAACAAAGCCAATGTCTGTTCGTGTCCAACCCTTAAAAATAACACGGGATGAGGCAATCAAAGCACTGGAAGATGAAGGCTATGAGGTAGAAGCTTCTCTTTTCTCAGCACAAGGAATTGTCGTATTAAAAGGTAATGTATTAAAAAGTGACTTATTTAGTAGAAATAGTTTATCTATTCAAGATCAGAGTTCGATGCTAGTAGCAGAAATGTTACAATTAGAAGAGAATCAGATCGTCTTAGATGCATGTAGTGCGCCAGGTGGAAAGACAACACATATCGCTGAAAAGCTCAAGAACACAGGACAGATTTTTGCTTATGACTTATTAGAGAAGAAGGCAGATCTTGTTGCTAAAAAAGCAGGTGTATTGGGCTTAACCAATATTGAGACAAAGGGAGCAGATGCTAGAAACTTAGATGCCTATCACAACCCGAACACATTTGATCGGATATTAGTGGATGCACCATGCTCAGGTTTAGGCGTTATTAGAGGGAAACCAGATATTAAATACAACAAAAATGAAGCGGATATTACTAATTTAGCAACCATTCAGTTAGCATTATTAGAAAATGTTGCACATTTATTAAAAAAAGATGGTAAACTTTTATATAGTACATGTACAGTTGATACTTTAGAGAATGAAAAAGTAGTGGAAGCATTTTTACTTGCGAATACTGACTTTGAAATAGATAAGACTTTTTTCGAAACGCTACCAGAATTCATCCAAGATGCTCCTGGTTTATCTAATCTAGGATTGCAATTATTCCCGGATGATTATCAAACGGATGGTTTTTTCCTTACACGCTTGCAAAAGAAATAAAAAGACATACGTTATTAGAAATAGATTAAGTATATAATGATGAAGAATGAATGATACGGGGTGAGATGAATGAAGCAATATTTTATAACGGATCAAGGTAAAGTAAGAGAGCATAATGAAGATGCTGGTGGTATATTTCGTAATCGAGAAAACCAAGTCTTAAGTGTTGTAGCAGATGGAATGGGTGGCCATAATGCAGGTGATGTGGCGAGTAAAATGGTCATTAATTACTTTCAAAAAGGATGGCCAGAAACTACTAGCTTCAAAACAAAAGAGGAAACGGAAGAATGGTTAACAAATTCAATTAATGAGATTAATCAAAAAGTCTATGATCATGCTCAGAAGAATACAGAATGCACTGGTATGGGCACTACGATAGTGGCTGCGATTTTTACTGGTGATTTTGTTTCTATCGCGCATATTGGTGATAGCCGCTGTTATCTTTATCATGATCATATACTTCGTCAAGTAACAGACGATCATTCACTCGTCAATGAACTTGTACGATCTGGCCAAATCTCTAAAGAAGATGCTGCATTTCATCCGCGAAAAAATGTCTTGATGCGAGCTTTGGGGACAGATGAAAGTGCGTTTCCAGATGTGCGATCTGAAGAATGGAAAGAAAATGACCGTTTATTAATTTGTTCAGACGGTTTATCTAATAAAGTTAGTGATGAAGAATTTGGTGCTTATTTGGAGAAGAGTGATTCAGTTGAACTAATTGGACAACAATTAGTTAATCTAGCTAATGAGCGTGGTGGAGAGGATAATATCACCATTACTTTATCTGAGTATGAATCAGTAAAAGAAGGTGATCCGTCGTGCTAGAAGGTCGATTGCTAAATGAGCGTTATAAGGTAATGAAGACGATTGGCGGCGGTGGGATGGCCAATGTATACTTAGGGCATGACACCATCTTAGATCGTGAAGTAGCTATTAAAGTGTTGAAATTAGAATATGCAAATGATGAAGAATTTATTACACGTTTTCATCGAGAAGCACATTCTGCAACGAGTCTATCTAATCCATATATAGTTAATATATATGATGTCGGTGATGAAGATAATATCTACTACATGGTAATGGAATATGTGAACGGAATGACTTTGAAGAAATACATTCAATTATACGGTCCAATCCAAGTTGAAGAGGCAATTGCAATTATGAGACAAGTTACTTCGGCAATTGATCATGCCCATGAAAATGATATTGTTCATCGTGACATCAAACCTCAAAATATTTTAATTGATCCTTTTGGTCAAGTTAAAGTTACTGATTTTGGTATAGCATTAGCCCTAAGTGCTACCTCTTTAACACAAACCAATTCTGTTTTAGGTTCTGTTCACTACCTTTCACCAGAACAAGCACGAGGCGGTACTGCAAATAAAAAATCTGATATATATTCTTTAGGTATTGTACTCTTTGAATTATTGACAGGTCAAATACCTTTTTCTGGACAATCTGCGGTATCGATTGCTTTGAAACACTTACAATCAGATACGCCATCCATTAGACAATGGAATAAAGAAATACCACAAAGTATTGAAAATGTTGTCTTAAAGGCAACAACAAAAGATCCGTTCTATCGTTATGATTCGGTAGACGCTTTTGAACAAGATTTAATAACAGTATTAGACCCATCTCGTATAAATGAAGCACCTTTTCTTCCTCCTGAAGAAGAGGGAGAGGCAACAAAGGCAATTCCGATCATAACAGAACAATCATTTGAGAAAAATAAATCAGCACAAGATACACTCGTCCATACTAAAAATTATGTTGTAAATGAGCAACCAACAGATGATAACGAAAAAGATAAAAAAACAGGTAAAAATAAAAAAGATAAGAAAAAGAAATCGAAAAAGAAGAAAGTTTTTATATGGCTCATTATATTGTTTTTTGTTTTGATAAGCTCTGGTCTGTTTGCACTATTTGTTCTGCCTAATTGGCTTCAACCAGATGATATCACGATTCCTGAGTTAGAAGGAGAGGCATATAGTGATGCATTACAGGAACTTGTTGAACTAGGTTTGGAAGTGGAACGTGAAGATGATTTTTCAGATGAAATTCCGGAAGATCATGTCACTCGAACAAACCCCGAGGCAGGTAAAAATATTAAAGAAGGTTCATCAATAACGGTTTATGTTAGTCAAGGGAAAGAAACGGAGGATATCTCTGATTACGTAGGTCAAAATTATGATCAAGTAGAACGAATTCTCTTGCAAAAAGGATATCAAGACGTTCAGAGAAATGATACCTATTCTGATCAACCTGAAGGGCAGATTTTAGCACAGGTTGAACCTACAGCAAATAGTGCGGTTGTTCCTTCTGATACGACTGTTATATTTGACGTTAGTGCCGGGGAGAAAACGATAACGTTAGATGACTTAACTGGTATGAGTGAAGATGATGCACGAGATTATCTCGAGGCAAACAATCTATCTGCTAATGTAGAAGAAAGTAATTCAGATGAAGTGGCAGAAGGAGATGTGATTAGTCAATCACCTAGTGCCAATAGTGAAGTGGAAGAAGATTCAGTTGTTGATCTTGTCGTTTCAATAGGGGAGGAAGAACAACCGCCTATAACGCATACTGTGTCATTTACAATTCCATATACCGGTGACGCTTCAACTAACGGTAATGCTAATGAAAATGCGAACGGGAACGAAAATAACGAGAATAGTTCCGGTGAAGCACAAGAAGTACGTATTTACATTAATGACATGGATAACGATCTTACGAGTTTGTATGAGACAGAGTCGATCACAGAAGATACGGAATTTTCTGTCAGACTCACAATTGCGCCAGGTGAGACAGCAACGTACAAAGTCGAAAGAGAAGATCAAGTGATCTTACAAAAAACGATTGCATATGAAGATGTAGAGGGGTGAGTGAATGAATGCCTGAAGGTAAAATCATGAAAGCGTTAAGTGGCTTCTATTACGTAAAAAGTGGTCAAGATATCTATCAATGCAGAGGACGGGGTTTGTTTCGTAAACAAAAAATCTCACCATTAGTTGGTGATGAAGTCCAATTTGATATTAGCAATCCAAATGAAGGCTATATTTTTGAAGTGAAAGAACGTAAAAATGAATTAAGACGTCCACCGATAGCGAATATTGATCAAGCCATTATTGTTGTATCAGCGAAAGAACCTGATTTCAGCTCCCTACTATTAGATCGTTTTTTACTATTAGTCGAAGCAAATCAAATAGAACCCGTAATTTTCATTTCAAAGGTAGATATGCTTTCTGCTGATGAACTGGCGAAAATTAATTCGTATCAAGAAATTTATCGGTCTATTGGCTATCAGGTTGAAGTGTCCTCAACGAAAGATGGTTCTGACCTACAACAATTAATGCCTTATTTCTCGAATAACATATCGGTTATTGCTGGACAATCAGGCGTTGGTAAATCATCATTATTAAACAAATTGAATCCACAACTTGATATTGAGACAAATGAAATTTCATCTAGTCTTAATCGTGGTAAACATACAACCAGGCATGTTGAACTCGTAGAAATTGCTGCAGGTTTAGTTGCGGATACACCAGGATTTAGTTCATTGGAATTTGATCAAATTGATTTAGAAACATTACCAGTTTGTTTTCCAGAAATGAGAAGGTTACAGAATGATTGTAAGTTCCGTGGTTGCATGCATATAAATGAGCCCAAATGTGCTATTAAAGCTGCAGTAGAAAAGGAAGAAATTGCACCATTTAGATACAAACATTATGTTTCATTTTATGATGAAATTCATACTAGAAAGCCGAGGTATTAACAGATGACAAAAATTGCTCCATCAATTCTATCAGCTGATTTCGCACGATTGAAAGATGAAATTATAGACGTGGAACAAGGGGGAGCCGATTATATTCATGTGGATGTAATGGACGGCCACTTTGTTCCTAACATTACGATCGGACCTCTTATTGTTGATGCCATTCGTCCAGTTACAACGTTACCTTTAGATGTGCATTTAATGATAGATAATCCAGATGACTATATTGATGCTTTTGCTGATGCTGGAGCAGATATTATTTCTGTTCATGTTGAAGCATGTACACATTTACACCGTACCATACACGCGATTAAAGCAAGAGGAGTAAAAGCGGGAGTCGTTATTAATCCTGGTACACCTGTAGAAATGATCTATCCCATTTTAAAAGATGTTGATCTAGTTTTGTTTATGACTGTAAATCCAGGATTTGGTGGGCAATCTTTTATCGCAGATGTATTGTCCAAGGTTAAACAAGCAGCTGTATGGAGAAAAGAATTCGCACCACATGTAGAGTTCGAAGTAGATGGTGGTATCAATGCAGAGACAGCTAAATTGTGTACCGATGCTGGTGTCGATGTACTAGTGGCGGGAAGTGCAATTTTCAATCAACAGGATCGACATAAAGCAATTGAAGTTATTCGACATGCAACAAAATAATTTTGTGCTTAAAAAGGGGTAACGAATCATGTATACTGTAGCCATTGTAGCAGGGGGACCTGCTTCATTCATTCCAAATTTAACATTATATCAGAATCAAGTTGACTATTGGATTGGTGCAGATAAAGGTTCTTACCGTTTAATAGAAGCAAATATCAGTCTAGATCTAGCAATTGGTGATTTTGATTCCATTACTGAAGTTGAATTAATAAGAGTGAAAGAACATGCAAAGGAAATAAAAGTTTTTCCAATTGAAAAAAATGAGACCGATTTAGATTTAGCAATTTTAGAAGCGATAGCTTTAAAGCCTGATAATCTAGTTATATTTGGAGCTACAGGTGGTCGAATGGATCACACACTGGCTAATATTCAATTACTCTACCGCTTGGATCCAGATATCCAAACAAGTATAATTGATTCTCAAAATGAAATTTCTTTATTTCGTTCTGGAATCCATGATATAGAAGAAAATTATAACTTACCAATAATTTCTTTTATCCCCTTAACACCTACTGTAGAGGGTTTATCACTTGAAAACTTCTACTATCCTTTAGAAGATAAGGTAATCGAGTGGGGATCAACGCTATGTCTTTCCAATAAGCTTATTAGGAAAAAAGGTACTTTTTCTTTTGATACAGGCATATTAATAATGATAAAGAGCCGTGATGTACTTATTAGGCATGGTAATCATACAATAATATGAAGTGTTCACTTGTCATAAGGAAAAGAGGAGGGGTTCTCATTAAATTTTATACCTTTAAACTCCCAAGGTTCATTGGTGGCTTTGTTCGTGTAATCATGGGTTCATTTAAAAAGAATTAACTTGCTTCGCAGATGAAAGGAGCATAACAAAAAAGCACCTAATGATAGGTGCTTTTTTGTTGAATAAGTATAATTTTTACTGACTAGCAAAAGCTGTTCAATAAAGCGTAACTTATTATTATACGCGTTCTACTTTACCAGATTTTAATGCACGAGCAGAAACATAAACACGTTTCGGTTTACCATCTACCATAATGCGAACTTTTTGCACGTTAGCTTTCCATGTGCGTTTATTAGAGTTCATTGCGTGCGAACGGCTATTTCCAGCAGAAGTTTTACGTCCAGTTATAACACATTGTCGTCCCATATTAATCCCTCCTACTTACAGCTATCTCATTACATACTTATATAATTTATCATAAATATACGGATATTGCAATCTATTGTTTAATAATTATAGACGATAGTAATGATCTCGAATCAACTCACACTTGATACATATAAGCTTCATTTTTTAGACAAAATTCAACCTAAATAATTGGAATATAAAGAGGAAGCACTTGACAGGAATTGAGTTTTCGTCCATTGTATAAAGGGGTTTATTAGGGTTAAGGGAGATTTGAAAAGCTAGTACTTTGATTAATCTAAGCACATGATAAGTAATGAAAGAATTATTTGTTATACGTGCAAGGTGAAACGGCTTTCATAATTAATATGTTTGTTGTAATATGTAGATATCTCAAATGTTTTATATGTTAAACTGAAATCATTAGAAAAGAATAGAAAGATATGATTAAGGAGGATAATGTTATGTCTATTGAATTAACTACAAAAGACGGACATGTCACAATTACAAATGAAGTGATTTCTACAGTTGCCGGTGGAGCAGCTATTGAATGTTATGGTATTGTTGGTATGGCTTCAAAAAACCAATTAAAAGATGGAATTGCGGAAATTTTGCGTAAAGAAAACTTTTCTAAAGGTGTTGTCGTTCGTCAAGATGATGACCTTATTAGTATCGATATGTATATCATTGTAAGCTATGGCACAAAAATTTCTGAAGTAGCACATAATGTACAATCTCAGGTGAAATATACATTGGACAAAACATTAGGATTACCAATTCATGCAATTAATATTTTCATTCAAGGTGTAAGAGTACAAGCAGAATAAAAAAATATTTTTATAAATAAAACGCTAGTTACAAATTGAAACTTGTTACGTTTTTCGTTTATGAAGGAGGAAGTTCTAGTGGTTGTAAGAACTATAGAAGGTGCTAAGTTTGCACAAATGGTGCTACTTGGTGCAAACCATTTAACTAATAATGCAACAATGATTGATGCATTAAACGTTTTTCCTGTTCCAGATGGAGATACAGGGACAAATATGAATTTATCAATGACTTCAGGAGCGGCTGAAGTAAAGAAATTAGAGAATGAAACAGTAACAATCGTATCAGAAGCTTTTGCAAAGGGTTTATTAATGGGTGCCCGTGGAAATTCAGGTGTCATCCTCTCACAACTATTTCGTGGATTTGCAAAAGGTGTGAATGGTGCTCAAGTACTTGACACAAAGACATTTGCTAAGGCTTTACAAACTGGTGTTAATACGGCTTATAAAGCTGTTATGAAACCGGTTGAAGGTACAATTTTAACTGTCGCAAAGGACACTGCAAAGAAAGCAGTAGAATTGGCTGAAACTACTGATGATATCATTTTATTTATGGAAGGTGTCTTAAAAGCTTCTAAAAAGTCACTTGCGTACACGCCAGAACTATTACCAGTGTTGAAAGAAGTTGGTGTAGTAGATAGTGGCGGACAAGGTTTAGTAGTTATATATGAGGGTTTTCTAGCATCATTAAAAGGGGAAGCATTACCAGAATCCGCAAATGCAACAGTTGAAATGGATGATTTGGTAAATGCTGAACATCATAAACTTGTTCAGGATTATATGCGAACAGAGGATATCGAATTTGGTTATTGCACTGAGTTTATGGTTAAATTTGAAGATGAAAAGTTAAAGGAACATCCATATGATGAAGAAGCATTTCGTCAAGAGTTAAGTGAACTTGGTGATTCATTGTTAGTTGTATCGGATGATGAAATTATTAAGGTCCATGTGCACGTTGAATATCCAGGCCAAGCAATAGATTTAGGTCAACGATTTGGAAGCTTTATTAGCATTAAAGTAGAAAATATGCGTGAACAACATACATCAATTGTTGGTGAGCAAGTTAAAACGAAAGCAAAGCCAAAGAAAAAGCAAGATTATGCGATCGTATCTGTTGCAATGGGTGATGGACTAAAAGAATTGTTAGAAAGTCTTGGTGCTTCTGTTGTCATTCAAGGTGGACAAACAATGAATCCTAGTACGCAGGATATTACACATGCAATTGAAGAAGCGCATGCTAAACGCGTGATTATATTACCAAACAATAAAAATATTGTTATGGCCGCTGAGCAAGCAGCAGAGTTGAGTAAGGATGAAGTAGTTGTTGTTCCAACGAAAACAATTCCACAGGGAATGAGTGCATTATTAGCCTTTCATCCTGATTCTACACTTGAGACTAATAAAGCTAATATGTTAGAGGCTAGTAAGCAAGTAAAAACTGGTCAAATAACATATGCTGTGCGCGATACGCAAATTGATGGTTTAACTATCGAAAATGGGAACTTTATGGGACTTGCTGATGGTAAGATTATTACTACTGGTACAGACAAATTAGATGTTATCAAACAATTGTTAGCGGATCTTGTTACAGAGGAAGATGAAATTGTGACAATTTTACAAGGTGAAGATGCTGCCGATGAAGAAATTGCGATTATTGAATCATATATTCAGGTAGAATTTGAAGACTTGGAAATAGAAGTTCATAAAGGAAATCAACCGATTTATTCTTATATTTTTGCTATAGAATAAGTAAGAAGGCTCAGGAGTTATACCATATCCTGAGCTTTTCTTATTTTAGAATTCTCGTTATACTAAGTATAACCCCTTCGCAGAGTGAAACAGGCATATAAGTCTTGGTATACTTGGGAAGTCTCGCAATCCAAGCTGGAGTTGATGTAGTGCTCCTTGTGATGAAGTTATTGTGGCGATGTATCGAATCGGAAGACAAATGCCATCATCCTTAAAAGAAACTGCAGAAGGTGGTCTGGCTGCTACTCCAACTGGACGAGCGATTGCTGCAAAAATTTACGGAAATACGGCAAAGAAAGAGTGAGATAATTGGGAGATCATCCGATTGAGCAAGTTAAAGGAGTAGGAGAAGCTCTACAAAAGAATTTTGATGAGCTAGGTATCCATACAGTTAACGATCTACTTTTTTATTTTCCGAATAGGTATGAACATTATGAAATTAAACCTGTAAGTGAATTAAGACACGATGAGAAAGTATCGATTGAAGGGGAAGTTGTAGGAGATCCTATGCTCACTTTCTTTGGGAAAAAGAAATCACGCTTAGTACTTCACATTCAAGTTGAAGAGGTAATCATAAAAGGGATCATGTTCAATCGACCTTTCGCAAAAAAACAATTGCAACAAGGCGACATAGTAACTCTAACTGGAAAATGGGATCAGCATCGTTTACAAATTACTGTGAATCAATATAAAAAGGGTAAAGTGAAACAAGATGAGCCGATTCAGCCTGTCTATTATTTAAAGAACATATTAAAGTCAGTTCAATTTAAAAAAATAATGATGCAAGCAATGGATCAATTTGCAGATGAGATTGAAGAAATTCTACCAAATCAGTATACAGAAGCATATAAGTTACCAGGGCGTGCCATAGCACTAAGGGAAATGCATTTTCCTTCTAATTTTCAAGCCCTTAAGCATGCGAAGCGTCGGTTTATTTATGAAGAGCTTTTACTATTTCAATTAAAAATGCAGCTATTTCGTAAAAGAGATCGAGAGCGTACAAATGGAAACAGTCAACTATATGATCAATCAAAAGTTAATCAGTTTATTGAAACGTTACCATTTAAGTTAACAGACGCACAGAAACGTTCGCTTGATGAAATATTAGTAGATTTACGTGCCCCTTATCGAATGAATCGATTATTACAAGGTGATGTAGGTTCAGGGAAAACAGCTGTAGCTGCAATTGCCTTGTTTGCTTCTATTACTTCCAAAAAGCAAGGCGCGATCATGGTGCCAACTGAAATATTGGCTGATCAGCATTATGAATCATTGCAATCTTTATTCGATGGATACGGAACGATTACGTTATTAACTGGTTCTGTTAAGGGGAAAAAGCGAAAAGAGATTCTAGAAAAAATCAAGACGCATCAAGTGGATATTATTATTGGTACCCATGCATTAATTCAAGATGAGGTCATCTTTGCTAATTTAGGAACGGTTATTGTCGATGAGCAACATCGCTTTGGTGTTAATCAGCGAAAGACATTGCGTGATAAAGGGATGGACCCAGATGTGCTATTTATGACAGCCACACCAATTCCGAGAACGCTTGCTATTACAAGTTATGGCGATATGGATGTTTCACAAATTGATGAAATGCCGGTTGGTCGTAAAACAGTTGAAACGTATTGGGTTAAGGAAAACATGCTGCCACGACTATTACAATTCATTCAAAAAGAAGTGGATAGTGGTTATCAAACGTATGTTATTTGTCCATTAATTGAAGAATCAGATAAACTAGATATTCAAAATGCTGTAGATTTATATAATCAACTGCAAGTTACATTTCCTTCATCCACTAAAGTTGGGTTATTGCATGGTAGGTTACATAGTGATGAAAAAGAGAATGTCATGCAGCAATTTGCGGCTAATGAGATTCATGTTTTAGTTTCTACGACAGTTGTAGAAGTAGGTGTAAATGTTCCAAATGCGACAGTTATGCTTGTTTATGATGCAGAACGCTTTGGTTTATCACAATTACACCAGTTAAGAGGAAGAGTAGGACGAGGGAAAGCGCAAAGTTATTGTATTTTACTCGCTGACCCTAAAGGTGAAGTGGGTAAAGAACGTATGAAAATTATGACGGAAACAAGTAATGGGTTTGAATTAGCGGAACAAGATTTACAATTAAGAGGCCCAGGTGACTTTTTCGGAAAAAAACAAAGTGGTTTACCGGAATTTAAAGTAGCAGATATCGTCCAAGATTATCGCGCATTAGAAACGGCAAGAAATGATGCGCAATCAATTGTTTATCAAGATCGATTGAAAGATCCAAATTATCATGCACTTAAAAACTACATCACAAAAGAATTAAACAATAATGGAGGTTCATTTGACTAAAGGGACTTGCATCTTTTTCTTTGGTATTATATATTACTATTAGTACCTACTCATAATATCGAGATTCTCTTTAGTTTTACATTAGAAGTGATGAGAAAACTAGGACGGTGTATAAATAAATGAAATTACCTAAAAAACATAGGCAACAAAAATTACAAGATACAATTAAAGAAATGCCTTTTATTACAGATGAAGCGTTGGCAAAACAGTTTGGCGTTAGTATTCAAACGATTCGATTGGACCGAATGGAATTAGCGATTCCTGAGTTACGTGAACGTATAAAATCTGTCGCAACAGATCAGTGGAATGAAACCGTAAAAGCATTGCCAATTGACGAAGTAATTGGTGAAGTGATTGATTTAGAATTAGACAATCGTGCAATTTCTATTTTAGATATTAGTAGTGAGCATGTATTCTCGCGTAATGATATCGCTCGTGGTCATCATTTGTTTGCGCAAGCGAATTCATTAGCTGTAGCAGTTATTAATGACGAATTAGCTTTAACAGCTAAGGCTGAGATAAAATTCACGAGGCAAGTGAAACAAGGGGAACGCGTTATAGCAAAAGCTAAGGTAGTAACGGCTGTTGAAAACCAACGTACATCGGTTGAAGTAGATAGTTATGTTGATAATGAGATTGTTTTTTCTGGTGTGTTCGATATGTATCGTTCAACAGAACAAAAAGGAGAAGATCGACATGAAGATAGCAATTGATGCAATGGGTGGCGACCATGCTCCAGAAGCAGTAGTAAAAGGGGCTATGGAAGCTGTTAAACAAATTAAAAACCTTGAAATTATACTAGTGGGGGATCAAGAAAAAATTACTCCACATTTAACGATTGATAGCAAGATATCGATTATACATACAACAACTGTAATAACTGGTGAAGAGGAACCTGTTCGAGCTGTTCGCAGAAAAAAGGACTCTTCTCTTGTTTTAATGGCAAATGAAGTGAAGGAAAATCGAGCTGACGCCTGTGTATCAGCAGGAAGTACTGGAGCATTGATGAGCGCGGGACTGTTTCAGGTCGGTCGAATAAAAGGGATAGAGAGGCCAGCATTAAGCCCAACCTTACCTACTAAAGATCAAAAAGGATTTTTATTATTAGATGTTGGTGCTAATGTAGACGCAAAAGCGAAACACCTCGTTCAATTTGCAATTATGGGTACGATTTATAGTGAAAAAGTCCGCGGAATTAAGTCACCGCGAGTAGGCCTACTGAATATTGGAACAGAGGATGGTAAAGGCAATGAGCTAACAAAAGCTGCTTTTTCTTTATTAAAACAAGCTCCGATTAACTTTATTGGTAATGTAGAGGCACGCGATTTACTTGAAGGTGTTGCAGATGTCGTTGTTACAGATGGTTTTAGTGGTAATATAACGCTGAAAACAATTGAAGGTACAGCTTCAACTATGTTTTCTATGTTGAAAAAGTCATTTATGGCTAATATGAAGACAAAAGTAGCAGCCGGATTAATGAAGAATGACTTAAAAAAATTAAAAGATCAATTAGACTATGCAGAATATGGTGGTGCAGGACTTTTTGGTTTGCAAGCACCTGTTATCAAAGCACATGGTTCTTCAAATGCCCGTGCGATTTTCAGTGCAATTAAACAAGCCTGTTATATGGTGGAATATGATGTTACGAAAACAATTGAAACAACTGTAGCAGAATATGACGCTAGTGAGGAGGAATAATATGAAACGTGTAGCCTTTATATATCCCGGACAAGGATCGCAACAAGTAGGGATGGGAGAAGCATTATATCAAACGTACCCGGTGGTAAAAGAACTTTTTGAACAAGCTAATGGCTTACTAAATATAGATTTAATGAATCTTATGTTTGCAGGTCCAGATGATAAGTTAAAGCAAACAGAGAACGCGCAACCCGCCTTATTACTTACTAGTGTCGCTATTACAAAGGTACTTTCTGAGTACGGTATTAAACCTGTCCGTTTAGCGGGGCATAGTCTTGGTGAATATAGTGCACTCGTTGCAGCAGATGCTATCCAATTTCAGGATGCCTTACCATTAGTGCAAGCTAGAGGTCGGTTAATGGAAGAAGCATACCCGAAAGGTCAAGGCCTAATGGCTGCAGTTCTAGGCATGGAGCAAGATGCACTACAAAAGGAATTAGAACAAATTCAAAGTGAAACAAATGAAGTGATTGAAATTGCTAACTTGAATTGTCCAGGTCAAATTGTTATTTCTGGAACTAAAGGAGCGATTGAGCTTGCGGTTACGAAGTTAAAAGAAGCTGGAGCGAAACGAGTATTGCCATTGAATGTAAGTGGTCCATTTCATTCTAGTTTAATGAAACCTGCCGCTAAGGCATTATCTAAACGATTAGAACAAGTGGATGTTACAAACGCTTCAATCCCTGTATATGCGAATGTATCAGCTGAAGAAGTGATGGACCAAGCAGAGATTAAACAATTACTAATTGAACAATTGTATTCACCAGTCCGTTTTGAAGAAATTTTACACCGTTTGAATGAGGATTCATTAGATGCTATCGTGGAAATTGGTACTGGAAAAGTCTTAACCGGATTAATGAAAAAAGTTAATCGCCGTATGACCACTTTCTCTATCCAAGATCCAGAATCACTTCAGGCGTTTATTTCATGGTATAAGGAGGAATCTTGATGCTAAAAGGTAAAGTAGCACTTGTAACAGGAGCTTCACGAGGAATTGGCAGAGCGGTTGCGTTAGAGCTTGCATCGCATGGCGTGAAAGTTGCCATCAACTTTGCTGGCAACGAAATAAAAGCACAACAAGTTGTTGATGAGATAGAAGCGCTAGGCATAGAGGCAATTAAGATCCAAGCAAATGTTACAGTAGAGTCAGAAGTAAAAGATATGGTCAAGCAAGTAACGGAAACGTTTGGTAGTTTGGATATTTTGGTTAATAATGCGGGTATAACACGTGATAATTTAATTATGCGCATGAAAGAAGAGGAATTTGATGAAGTAATTCAAACAAATTTAAAAGGTGTTTTTCTCACCACGAAAGCTGTTACAAGACAAATGATGAAGCAAAGGGCTGGTCGAATTATTAATGTTGCCTCAGTGGTGGGTATTAGTGGTAACGCCGGCCAAGCAAATTATGTTGCAGCAAAAGCTGGTGTTATTGGTATGACGAAAACAGCTGCAAAAGAGTTAGCTACACGCAATATATTAGTAAATGCAGTTGCACCGGGATTTATTGAAACAGATATGACAGCTAAATTATCAATGGAGCAACGTAAAGCGATGTCGGATTTAATACCTCTTGCAAGATTAGGGAGTGGTGATGACGTCGCAAAAGTTGTCCGATTCTTAGCTTCCGATGATGCAAGTTATATTACTGGACAAACTATACAAGTTGATGGTGGTATGGTAATGTAGAATTTGTTATTCTCTTGTGACTTTGAAAGGGGGTGAACGAAAGATGGCAGATACATTTGAACGCGTAAAGAAAATTGTGATCGATCGCCTAGATGTTGAAGAAGATAAAGTAACTTTGGAGGCATCTTTTAAAGATGATTTAGAAGCAGATTCATTAGATGTTGTTGAACTTGTTATGGAATTAGAAGATGAGTTTGATATGGAAATAGCTGATGAAGATGCTGAAAAACTTCAAACGGTTGGTGATGCTGTAACATACATAGACAGCCAATCATAATACATGGTACTAATTTAAAAGTCTCGCTCATAAAGCGAGACTTTTAACATATGGCTCTTTTCGAAAACATTGTTGCTTTTCAATATACGGACTTGATGAAAATTGTAACATAACAGAAGATCCTTACCCACTAAGGTGGATATTAGCGTATCAAGTGAAATTGGCGACATCATCGAAAATAAAAAAAAATTTCTTCGTGCGATGCATCGCTGCCGTAGCCTTCCTTGTCCTGCAGGAACAGCACGGACTGAAGATCCACTTGGAAGTGTTCTTTGCTTCCAAGTTAGCTGAAGCCGTGCCTGCGGAAAGGGAGTCAATTTCACTTGAGAAGCGGGTCAGGTAATTCTAAACGCGAGTAATGTTACGATAGAGTCTATGGAAATTTAGTTTTAAACAACAATCTTTTAGAAAATAGCTTAAAATAATATTAGGAGGGGAAGATGATGAATTTTCAACCATTACAAGATCATTTACAAATTCATTTTAATGATGAATTAATATTGCAACAGGCCTTTACCCATTCTTCCTATGTGAATGAAAATCGAGGCAAAACATCTCAAGATAATGAACGGCTTGAATTTTTAGGAGATGCGGTTTTAGAGCTAGGTGTTTCACAATATTTATATCGAACATACCCGAATATGGCAGAAGGGGAGTTAACGAAATTACGTGCTTCAATTGTCTGTGAACCTGCTTTAGTTGGTTTTGCTAATGATCTCTCTTTTGATGAATATGTGTTACTTGGAAAAGGAGAAGAACGAACAGGTGGGAGAAAGCGTCCAGCATTATTAGCAGATGTTTTCGAAGCCTTTGTAGGTGCACTTTACTTGGATCAAGGTTATGACGTCGTATTAGCTTTCTTAGAAAAATACCTCTATCCTAAAATTGAAAAAGGGGCCTTTTCTCATGCAATGGACTATAAAAGCCAACTGCAAGAATTAGTGCAACAGAATAGAGATGCAGTAATTGAATATGAAATTGTTGAGGAGAAAGGTCCTGCTCACGACCGTGAATTCATTGCAAACGTACATTTGAATCAAGAAATTGCCGGAGTCGGACATGGTAGAACAAAAAAAGAAGCGGAACAACGTGCAGCCAAAAAGGCTTTAGATCAAAGATGAGATATGAAATGTAGGATAAAGTGATTGATGGTTGGCTCGTCTTTATGAAATCTTTTCGTAAAAACAAGCCAACAATCACTCCATTTTATTTACGGATACTTGAAAGTTCTTGAATAAATGCTTGTGTTTCAGAAACACTTAATTGACCTTTTTGAATTAATACATCATACAATGCTTTTAAATCGTCATACTTCTCTAGGTTATAATCATCTGGATCCATAATTGATTCATTTACTACGCGTAACTGACTAGCAATTTCTTTCAAAATATAAGCAAGATTTTCATTTGTTGCTTCATTTAAGTTCAAACGAACACTCCTTTGGTAATCTGACCTTCTATCTCTTCTCTCTTTATGATAAAATAGTTTAGTTGAAATGCAAGCTTTTAGTTGAAATTGTAGTAAAATAAATGATGAATAAAAAATAGTAGCGACTTAATAGGAGAATATATATGTTCCTAAAAAAATTAGAATCAGTTGGTTTTAAATCTTTTGCTGAACGTGTTTCAGTAGATTTTGTTCCTGGTGTTACCGCAGTGGTAGGACCAAACGGAAGCGGAAAAAGTAATATAACGGACGCAATACGTTGGGTTTTAGGAGAACAGTCTGCTAAATCACTGCGTGGTACAAAGATGGAGGATATTATTTTCCAAGGAAGTGATACACGAAAAGCTTTGAATGTTGCAGAAGTTACCCTTGTTTTAGATAACCATGATCAAGCATTACCAATTGATTATGAAGAAGTTAGTGTGACGAGGCGTGTATATCGTTCTGGAGAAAGTGAATATTTGCTAAATAAACAATCTTGTCGATTAAAAGACATTGTTGATTTATTTATGGATTCTGGCTTAGGGCGAGATGCGTTTTCTATTATTAGTCAAGGTAAAGTCGAAGAAATATTAAGTTCAAAAGCGGAAGAAAGACGGACAATATTTGAAGAAGCAGCCGGTGTTCTGAAATATAAAAATCGTAAAAAGAAAGCGGAATATAAACTTGCGGAAACACAGGAAAATTTAAATCGCGTCGAAGATATTACGCATGAAATTGAAAAGCAGTTGGAACCTTTACAACAACAAGCTTCCACAGCAAAAGAATATATCGCCAAAAAAGAAAGTCTGAAAACAAAAGAAATCGCGTTATTAAACGCTGAAATTGAAACGCTTCACAAGCAGTGGTCGGATTATCTGGAAGAAATTAAACAAAATAAAGATGAAGAAATTGCATTTACTACATCTATTCAGCAAAAAGAAGCTGTCTTGGAAAGAGAACGTCAAGATATGCAACAGTTGGATCAATCGATAGAAGCTTTACAAGAAAAATTATTAGCTTTTACGCAAGAATTAGAGAATTTAGAGGGCAATAAGAAGCTGATGGAAGAACGTTCCAAGCACTTTACAGAAAATAAAACGAAATTAGAACAAGAGCTAGAAACACTACAAGTCCGAATTGCTTCTGTAGAAAATGAGTTGAAAACGGAAAATATAAAACTTGCTGAACTCGAGTCTGTACGTAATCAGACGAAGAATCAAACGAAAATAGTACAAAGACAACTAGAAGAATCCGCGGAAAATAGTGAAGAAAAAATAGAAGAACTAAAAAGTGACTATATTGAACTACTGAATAAACAAGCAGCGAAAAGAAACGCCAGACAATCGATTGAGCAACAGTTAAATCAAATGGATCATAGACAAAAAAGCCAAGAATCAAAATTTGAAGATCAATTGACACAACGAGACGCTTTAACACGTGTATTAAGTGAGTATCAAAAGCAATTAGAAGTACAACTTGAAAATCGAAAAGAAAAAGAAGATGGCTTGCATGCTGCTATAGAAGAGCTTAAGCAGATAAAGGATGCTTATCAGGCATCACAAACTAAACTAAGCCAAGGCTATCAGTATATTGAAAAGTTAAAATCAAAAAAAGAAATGCTTGAAGATATGAAGGAAGATTTCCAAGGATTCTTCCAAGGTGTTAAGGCTATATTGAAAGCAAGAGAAGATAAGCGTTTAACAGGCGTACACGGTGCTGTAATCGAATTACTTGATGTTCCTAAGGATTACGTCACTGCAATGGAAACAGCTCTTGGTGGGCAATCGCAGCACATTGTAGTGGATGATGAAGGAATAGCAAGACGAGCAATCGAATGGCTAAAACAATCAAACAATGGAAGAGCGACTTTTTTACCACTAAAAACAATGCGTGCAAAATCGCTACCAGCAAACCTAAAACAAAAAGTGGAGAATCAATCTGGATTTATTGGTGTTGCTAGTGACTTAATTCAATATGACGAAAAATATGATGGCGTCATTCGTTACTTACTTGGGAATACAATATTCGCAAGCACATTAAAAGATGCCAATGCAATTGCTGGTATATTAGAGCGTCGCTATCGTGTTGTAACAATTGAAGGTGATGTTGTTAATCCAGGTGGATCTATGTCTGGTGGTGCGCGAAAAAACACAAATCAATCATTGTTTACAAGAGATAATGATTTACAAGATGTTACAGATAAATTAACTAAATTCAATCAAAATATAGGTGACTTTGAACAAAAAGTTAACAAGCAAAAACAATTAATTTCAGAAAAAGAAGCCGATTTAGAACAAGCTAGGACAAGCATTCAAGCGATGCAACAGGAAGAAAATAAGTTGCGGGAACGAATGGCCGAGAATCAAGCAAACGTCCGTCATATAAATAGTAATCTAAGTATATATGATCAAGAAAAGGCTCAATTTGAAAAAGATAAAAAAGAACTAACAGACCAAAAAATTCAAATTGGGGAAACTCTTACAACATTAGAACAACAATTAAGCAGTAGACAGGATGAGATTACGCGCTTAACGAGTGAGAAAAATACGCACCAAGAAAATTATGCGGATTTAAAAGAAAACTATCACCGTCTACAAGTAACGCTTGCTGAACAAGAAGGACATGCACAACATCAAGTAGAAAAAACTGGAGTTCTGAAACGGACGTTGAGAGAATTTCAGGCGACTGAAAAGAACACGACAGAGCAATTAGATGAGTTGATAGCTTTTCATCAAACCGATGATAAACAATTAGCGTTTGAAGAGAAAGTAGTTCAAAAGCAAAAAGAGAAACAAGAAACAATGGAATCAATTCAAGCAAATCGTCAAAAGAGGTTAAAGCAAACACAATTTAGTGAAGATGCTGAAAGAGAAATTAAAACACTTGTGAATCAAAGGCAAGCAATAATAGAAATAATTCAACAGAAGGAAGTAAAAGCTACCCGTTTGGATGTGGAACTAGAAAATCGATTAAATCATTTGCAAACCGAGTATGTAATTACTTATGAAAAAGCAAAAGCAACCTATCCAACGGCTGCGGATATCAATCAATCAAGTCAAGACGTAAAATTGATTAAGCGATCAATTGAAGAGTTAGGAACCGTTAATTTAGGGGCAATTGATGAATACGATCGGATTGCAGAACGCTATGAATTTTTAGTAGAGCAGCAAACAGATTTATTAGAAGCCAAAGAAACATTATATACGGTTATTGGCGAAATGGATGAAGAGATGAAACGGAAATTCGAAACAACATTCTATCAAATAAAAGAAGAGTTTTCTATAGTGTTCGAACAACTATTTGGTGGTGGAAATGCTGCTTTAATTTTAACAGATCCAACAGATATGTTAGAAACAGGAGTAGATATTAAAGCCCAACCTCCAGGTAAAAAGGCACAACAACTTGGTCTTTTATCTGGTGGAGAAAGAGCGTTGACAGCGATCGCTTTATTGTTTGCAATTCTACGTGTTCGTCCAGTACCGTTTTGTGTATTAGATGAAGTGGAAGCTGCTTTAGATGATGCAAACGTGAATCGATTTGCCCGTTATTTAAAGGACTACAGTAAGAATACACAATTCATCGTGATCACACATAGAAAAGGAACGATGGAAGAAGCGGATGTCCTTTATGGCGTTACGATGCAAGAATCTGGCGTCTCCCGTTTGGTGTCAGTGAAATTAGAAGAGACAAACGGCTTAGTGAAGACAACAATATAATGAAATTGCTAGAGAGGAAGTAGTATATGAGTTTTTTTAAAAAGTTGAAAGAGAAGTTTACCACGACAGAAGAGGAAAGCAATGTATCAGATAAGTACAAAGAAGGTTTAACTAAAACAAGAGACTCCTTCTCTAGTAAGATAAATAACCTGGTTGCTCGGTATCGAACAGTGGATGAGGATTTCTTCGAGGATTTAGAAGAAATCCTCATCCAAGCAGATGTCGGTGTCATGACGGTAATGGATTTAGTCGAAGAATTAAAAACAGAAGTAAAAAGAAAAAACATCAAAGACACAGCTAATTTGAAGGAAGTTATCTCTGAAAAATTAGTGGAGATATACGCTGGTGATGATGATGTTAACACGAAACTAAACATACAGGAGAATGACCTTTCTGTTATTCTTTTCGTTGGTGTCAATGGCGTTGGTAAAACAACAACAATTGGTAAGTTGGCGTATCAACTAAAAGCGCAAGGCAAAAAGGTAGTACTAGTAGCAGGTGATACATTTAGAGCAGGAGCTATTGAACAGCTTGAAGTATGGGGAGAACGTGTTGGTGTTGATGTTATTAAACAGACTGCTGGAAGTGATCCTGCTGCTGTTATATATGACGGTGTTAAAGCAGCGAAATCACGTGGTGCAGATGTTTTACTTTGTGACACTGCCGGCAGATTACAAAATAAAGTGAATTTAATGAATGAATTATCGAAAGTAAAAAGAGTAATTGAACGCGAGATTCCTGGTGCACCACATGAAGTGCTACTTGTGCTAGATGCAACAACAGGACAAAATGCATTAAGCCAAGCAAAAACATTCTCCGCGTCAACAGATGTATCTGGGATAGTCTTATCTAAATTGGACGGTACCGCAAAAGGTGGTATCGTGTTAGCAATTCGAAAAGAATTGAAAATTCCGGTTAAGTATGTTGGATTAGGTGAAAAAGTGACCGATCTAGAGGAATTTGATGCCCATGCATTTGTTTATGGTTTATTTGCTGATATGATTGAACAGGAATAATCATAGAATCCTTGACAGACGAGTAAGCTATCGTCTACTATTTTAAATGTAAAGGTTTTTCACTTAACAAGGAGTGTTTATATTGTTAGAAAAAACAACAAGGGTTAATTTTTTGTTCGACTTTTATCAAGCATTATTGACACCAAAACAACGGAATTACATGGAAATGTATTATCTAGAGGACTATTCATTAGGTGAAATATCAGAAACATATACTATCTCAAGGCAAGCTGTCTATGACAATATTAAACGAACTGAAGCAATGTTAGAGGCATATGAAGAAAAACTTCAGTTATATGGAAAATTTATTTCTCGACAAAAGTTATTGACTGAATTAGAAGAAATACCAGAAATAGCTACACATGCAAAAGCAAAAGAAATTGTGAATAATTTAAAAGAATTAGATTAGGAGGACACCCTCTATGGCATTTGAAGGCTTAGCAGATCGTCTGCAACAGACAATGAAAAAAATGACTGGCAAAGGGAAAGTTAGCGAGCAAGATGTAAAAGAAATGACCCGTGAGGTTCGTCTTGCTTTATTGGAAGCTGATGTAAACTTTAAAGTAGTAAAAGACTTTGTCAAACAAATTAAAGAACGTGCGGTTGGCCAAGAAGTAATGGAGAGTTTAACTCCAGGACAACAAGTAGTTAAAATAGTAAAAGAAGAATTAACAGCTTTAATGGGTGGCGAACAAAGTAAGATTGCAGTAAGTGAAAGGCCGCCAACAGTTATAATGATGGTTGGTTTACAGGGGGCCGGTAAAACAACTACATCCGGTAAATTAGCGAATTTACTCCGAAAGAAACATAATCGGAAGCCATTGTTAGCAGCAGCGGATGTTTATCGCCCAGCGGCTATTAACCAATTAAAAACGATCGGTACACAATTAAGTATTCCTGTTTTTTCAATGGGAACAGAAGCAAATCCAGTTGATATTGCTAATGAAGCTATTGCAAAAGCAAAAGAAGAACATCATGATTATGTGATTATCGATACAGCTGGTCGCTTACATGTTGATGAAAATCTAATGGATGAATTGAAACAAATTAAATCAAATGTTTCACCTGATGAAATATTTTTAGTTGTGGATGCAATGACTGGTCAAGATGCAGTTAATGTTGCTGCGAGTTTTGATGAACAATTAGATATATCAGGGGTAATATTGACCAAGCTAGATGGCGATACACGTGGTGGTGCAGCCCTTTCAATTAAGGCTGTTTTGGATAAACCAATTAAATTCGCTGGTATGGGTGAAAAATTAGATGAGTTAGAACCATTCCATCCAGAAAGAATGGCCTCTCGTATTTTAGGTATGGGAGATGTCTTGTCCTTAATAGAAAAGGCGCAAGATAATGTAGACGAAAAGAAAGTGAAAGAACTTGAGCAGAAAATGCGTTCGTCATCTTTTACATTTGATGACTTCCTCGATCAGATGGCACAAGTGAAAAATATGGGACCGCTTGAAGATATACTTGGTATGATACCAGGTGCGAATAAAATGAAAGGTCTCAAAAACGTACAATTAGATGAGAAGCAACTTGTGCATGTTGAGGCTATTATACAGTCTATGACCAAACAAGAACGTCAAGATCCTAGCATTATGAATGCTAGTCGCAAAAAACGTATTGCCAAAGGGGCAGGACGTCCTGTTTCTGAAGTGAATCGGTTACTAAAGCAATTTGAAGAAATGAAAAAAATGATGAAACAAATGACCAATACACAGCCAGGTAAGAATGGTAAAAAGGGAAAAGGACTTAATTTTCCGTTCATGTAATGTAAAAACACTTTACAGACAATAAAATTTCTGATAGAATCTAGACTTGAGTAAAACATTTATAAATGGAGGTGCGAAAGCATGGCAGTAAAAATCCGCTTAAAGCGTATGGGATCAAAACGTAATCCTTTTTATCGAGTAGTAGTAGCTGATTCTCGTTCTCCTCGTGATGGACGTTTAATCGAGCAAATTGGCACATACAATCCGGTTGCTAATCCGGTTGAAGTGAAATTAGATGAAGCAAAAGCATTAGACTGGATGTCAAAAGGTGCAAAACCAAGTGACACAGTTCGTAACTTATTTTCAAATGAAGGCATCATGAAGAAATTCCACGAGTCTAAAAACCAAAAGTAAAGGTTTGTGATTAATTGGAAACTTTAATTCAAACAATCATAGAGCCATTAGTTGATCATCCAGAAGAAATTCAGGTTAATGTTAAGGAAGATTCCAGTAAGATGGTTTATCATCTTACTGTGCATCCCGATGATGTTGGAAAAGTGATCGGCAAGAATGGTCGAATTGCTAAAGCGATTCGTACAGTGGTTTATGCCGCAGGATCAGATACAAAAAACCGTATTTATCTTGATATTATGTAAAACAGGGAAGGGATATTTCAAACCTTCCCTGTTTCTCTATATACAAGTAGATATATCAACTTTCTCACCCAGAAAATAAGCATGCTGTCTAAAAGACTTTTTTTTTACGAAACAACTACAAACGTTGACTTAACGTACTTGATACCTGCTGCGTCAGCAAATGGTTTCGCTTTCCGTGGGCACAACCTCAGCTATCTATAGAAGCAAAGAGCGCTTCTATAGAGGATCTTCGGTTTGTGCTGTTCCCACAGGAGTCTCAACCATTTGCTTCCTTCGCTGATTTGAGAATCAAATTGTAATGTAAGATAGATACAATTGATATGCGTGTCTGTTACTTAAGAGTAAGTAACTCTCATAGACAATCATCATGCAGTATTTTTGATTCAAATTAGTGTATCAAATGAAATTGGCGACACTCCAGCAGGAACAGCACGGGCTGAAGATCCAATCGGAAGCGTTCTTTGCTTCCGATTTAGCTGAAGCCGTGCCTGCGGAAAGGGAGCCCATTTCATTTGAGAAGCGGTTAGGAAAGTATCACTACGTGCATGTCGTAAAATGTATCGCAAAGATGCTTACGAAAAGAGCTTGAAGTCAACTTAACTTTGGATTGTGAGAATTTTCAAGTTTAACAAGACTTAAATGCCTAGTTACATATGCAAAAATTAAGTGAAGATCTTTTGGAAAATACAAATTAAAATATATCTACATAGGCTCTAAATAAGATATACTAGTATAGGAATAGGTGACATAACTTTGTACAAGATAAGAAAGGTTGAGAATCTGTGCAGATTATCCAAAGAATACTAGTAAAACAAGTTATAACAGAATCCAGTAAAAAGACGATTCAAACAAAATTTAATAAAAAGTTACAGCAACTTGAACAAGAAAGTCAGCAATTGATTTTTGAACGTAAGAAATTAGAACATAAACCTGGTGTTGATAAATATAAGGTGACCAAACGTTTTCAAGAAGAGATACAAAAACGTGAGGAAAGTAAGAAACAGATTCATTTTCAATTAGAACAATTGGAAATAGTACCGATTGGATCAGAAATCGTAGAGAATGAAGTAGAGGCACTAGTTGACGTTCATGAAGGCATGAAGTGGCATCAAGTAATGAAAGAACAAGCAATTATCATTCAAGATGATATTGTTATTAGAGTAGAATAAGAAGGTGTAAATGTGGAAAATAAATTATATAATGTTGGGAAAATCGTCAATACACATGGAATTAAAGGTGAAGTTAAGATCATTAGGATTACAGATTTTGATGATAGATTTGACGTTGGTAACAAACTTTACTTTTTGGGAAAGAATGAAAAAAACCCAATTCAATTAACTGTCGCTAGTCACCGTATGCATAAACAATTTGATTTAGTCCAATTTGAGTCCTATAACACAATTGAGGTTGCTGAAAAGCTAAAAGAAGGTATGCTTATGATTAGAGAGGAACAAAGAGGCACTTTAGATGAAGGAGATTTTTATTACCACGAGATTATCGGGTGTACGGTTTATACAAATGAAAATGAAGAACTTGGTGAGATCAAGGAGATTTTAGCGCCTGGTGCAAACGATGTGTGGGTTGTAACCCGACCAAATCAAAAAGATTTATTAATTCCTTATATTCCTGATGTCGTAAAAGAGGTAAATATCGAAGAGAAGAAAATTATCATTGAACCGATGGAAGGATTGCTAGATTAATGCGTATTGATATACTAACGTTGTTTCCAGAAATGTTTGATGGCGTTATGCAATCATCAATATTAAGAAAAGCACAAGAAGCAGAGGCTTTTGACTATCAAACAATTGATTTTAGAGAGTATACAGACAATAAACACTATAAGGTTGATGATACGCCTTATGGTGGTGGCGCTGGTATGGTACTGATGGCACAACCGATTTTTGATGCCGTAGAGGATGTTACCAAAAAATCAGATAAAAAACCCAGAATCGTTTTATTGTGTCCGCAAGGCGAAAGATACACGCAAGAAAAAGCCGAAGAGTTCGCAAACGAAGAACACCTCGTATTCATTTGTGGGCATTATGAAGGTTATGACGAACGAATAAGACAAGAATTAGTCACGGATGAAATATCAATTGGTGATTATGTTTTAACTGGTGGAGAACTGGGTGCCATGGTTATTATTGATAGCGTTGTTCGCCTTCTTCCAGGTGTATTAGGAAATGAAGCCTCAGCAAGTGAAGATTCATTTTCTAATGGATTGTTAGAGCACCCACATTATACACGACCGGCTGATTTTCGAGGTATGGAAGTTCCAGCCGTTTTATTATCTGGCCACCATAAGAATATTGAAACTTGGAGAAAAAAACAATCCATTCAACGAACTTTTGAAAGAAGAAAAGATTTGCTAGAAAAGTATCCTTTGTCAGATCAAGAAAAAGAATGGATAGAGGCTTTTCAAAAGGATAAAGAAGAATGAAGTAATGGTTGAACTGCAGAAAAGAATGTGTTATATTATTAGTTGTGCTTAAGTGAATGCTTAGGCCATATAAACGATGTTCCGCTGTTAATGAATATAGAATATGAGCATTAGTTTGGAAGGAGTGAGACATAATGCAACAGATAATTGATCAATTAACTAAAGAACAACTTCGTTCAGATCACCCTGATTTTCGTCCTGGTGATACAGTGAAGGTTCACGTTAAAGTTGTCGAAGGAACGCGTGAACGTATTCAGCTATTTGAAGGTGTTGTTATTAAACGCCAAAATGGTGGAATTAGTGAAACATTTACTGTTCGTAAAATTTCTTATGGTGTAGGTGTTGAGCGTACTTTTCCAGTACATTCTCCACGTCTAGATAAGATTGAAGTTTCTCGTCGCGGTAAAGTACGTCGTGCGAAACTTTATTACCTACGTGAGTTACGTGGTAAAGCAGCGCGTATTAAAGAAGATCGCTAATTTGAAATGTAGAAGGAGCTTGCTCAGTCAAGCTCCTTTTTCTCATCTAAAAACAAATTTCCCTATATACTAGTATACATAAAAATAGCAATGAGATTCGTATCGGAGGAGAAACGTGATGGCAGAGAAAAAGAAAAGCGAGTGGTTTGAATGGCTTAAATCATTAGCGATTGCAATTTTGTTAGCTTTCATTGTGAAAACTTTTCTATTCGCGCCTATAGTAGTTGATGGACCTTCTATGCAACCAAATCTACAAGATGGTGATCATATGATTGTAAATAAGATCAACTACAAGATTAATGAACCTGAACGATTTGATATTGTCGTTTTTCATGCAACAGAGGAAAAAGATTATATTAAGCGTGTAATTGGATTACCTGGAGAGACAGTGGAGCTTGAGGACGATACACTTTATATAGATGGTGAAGCAGTAGATGAGACATTCTTGACGGATGAAAAGTCACAGCTAACAGATGGACAGGTATATACGATGGATTTTTCGATGGATGATATCCCTGGTGGCTCTATGGTAATTCCAGAAGATCAGATTTTGGTGTTAGGGGATAACAGAAGTAACTCAACAGACAGTAGAATGCTTGGATTTATCTCGTCTGACCAACTTGTTGGAAATGCTGTCTTTATCTATTGGCCATTTAATCGATTTGGCTTGGCAAACGAATAGGAGGTTTTATCTATGCCCATTCAATGGTTTCCGGGTCATATGGCAAAAGCAAGACGTGAAGTACAAGAAAAACTTAAGTTTGTGGATTTTGTAATTGAATTGGTTGATGCTAGAGCGCCATTATCATCAGAAAATCCAATGTTACATCAAGTTATCCAACAGAAACCGAAGATGCGTGTCCTAATGAAACGAGATCTAGCGGATCCAACTATAACCAAACAGTGGATTAAGTATAATGAATCTAATGATATACCAACTATAGCTGTCGATGTGCAGAATAAACAGGATATTCAACAAGTAATTGAAATGGCTAAAAAAATGACTGAAGAAAAGATGGCACGCTTGAAACGTAAAGGTGTCCGACCACGAGCTGGACGAGCCATGATCATTGGAATTCCAAATGTCGGGAAATCAACATTGATTAATCGACTTGTTAATCGAAAGATTGCAAAAACCGGTGATAGACCAGGTATTACAACAAGTCAACAGTGGATTAAAATAAATAAAGACTTTGAGTTACTAGATACACCAGGTATATTATGGCCTAAATTTGAAGATCAAGTAGTTGGCTATCGCTTAGCGGCAATTGGAACAATTAAAGATCAACTGTTACCGATAGATGATGTAGCTGTGTTTGTTTTAGAATATCTCCAAGCTAACTATTTTTCATTGTTAGAAACACGTTATCAATTGACTGAACGAATAGATGATATGGAAAAATTGTTTGAACATATTGGTAGGCTCAGAGGTTCTTTAGAGAGTGGCGGTTATATTAACATGGAAAAAACTGCAGAACTTATCATTCACGATCTGCGAATTGGTAAGATCGGAAGAGTTACATTAGAAAGACCAGAAAACAGCTGAGTTTTTATTTAAAAGTATACTATTAATAGAAAAATAAAGACATTCCATTCGTGGATGTCTTTATTTTTTGAAATAGAAGACGATATAAGATATATGTGAGAGGAAGATTGTGATGGGGAATAAACAATCAATTGCTGTAATTAAGGCAATGTTAAACGAAGGTGCTGCTACGGCAGAAGAAATAAATAGTTTTAAAACGGACCCTAGAAAAGGTGTTCAAACGGTTGTGAAGCAATATGATCAAAAGTTGGCTAAAGAAGCTGCATTGTCTAAACAATTTGACCAAATGATGGCTTATGAGCGTAAAAACTATCAACTTGGAAAAAAACGAATCGCTGGAATTGATGAAGTAGGGCGAGGACCATTAGCAGGTCCAGTTGTAGCTGCAGCAGTTATTTTACCAGAGGATATCTACCTCCCTGGTATTAACGATTCAAAGCAAATGTCTAAATCAATGAGAGAGACACTTTGCGATCAAATTAAAGAACACGCAATTTGTTATAGTATAGGTATTATCGATAACAATGAAATAGATCGAATTAATATATATCAAGCAACAATAAGAGCGATGAAGCAAGCAATTAGTAAATTGAGTACAATTCCTGATCATTTATTAATTGACGCCATGCCATTGCCAAATATGCCGTATACAATGGATTCTATTATAAAAGGGGACGAAAAAAGTATTTCGATAGCTGCGGCTAGTATATTGGCTAAAGTTACACGAGATAAGATGATGCTCGATTTACATAATGAATTTCCAAACTACTTTTTTAATAAAAATCAAGGGTACGGTACGAAAGATCACATTAAGGCAATAAAAGCGTATGGAATTACACCATTTCATCGGCAATCATTTGCACCGATAAAACGAAAGTGAGGGGATTTAGGTGGCTTTTCAATCAATGGATGTGTCATCAACGCAGCGATCAGCTTCATCCTCAAAAGTACAGCAAAATCAAATGGTCTTAAGACCAGGTCAAATCATATCTGGTAAAATTTTAGAAATATATCCGAATCAACGAGCATCTGTTCAATTGGGCAATCAGAAATTTGTTGCTCAATTACAGACAGCACTGAACTTAGACGGAGAGTATTTTTTTCAGGTGGAAACAGGTAATAAGTTAGTACATCTAAAAGTTTTAACAGATGTACCTGCGAACCAAACATCACAAAACCAAGCGTCAGCACTATTAAAGCAGCTACAGCTACCAGTAACAAAAGAAAATCTCCAATTTGTAAAACAGTTAATCACATCTGAAATCCCCTTTCGTCCATCTGAGTTAAAGCAAGCTTTGCAAATGCAACAAGGAAAAGACAGTAAAGGATCAGCGTTACTAATGGATATGATGCGTCGTCAGTTGCCGATTACATCAACAATGTATGGGGCAATGTCCAGTGAAGGAAAGCAACCTTTAAATACACAATTGCAAAATTTACAATCAATCTTAGCGGGAACAGCGGAAAATGAACCTTTACTTAATCGGATTAATATGCTGTTGCCACAAACAACGAGTCAAACTGATTTATCTACCCTTCTTTCGCAACAAATTGGAAAAGGGGATCCAGCTGTTTTACAACTAGTAAGACAAGCGGGTATCACTAACTTGTTAACAGCAACAACGCCATCAAACCAAGAAACAATCTTAGCAAAATTAAATGCGTTGGCTCAATCTCAATTAGGTTTAACCAATCAGCGAGTAGAACAATTTCAAAAAATATTTCAGTATTCGGATACAAGCGGAGGGAAAATTTCTCCACAGCAATTACAAGCTTTACAAACATTTCTGAATGAGCCATCGACAGCAGCAAAAATGGCTACCATTTTAACTGGAAATGCGAAACAAAAATTTACGAATTGGCAACAGCAACCCACCTTGTCAAACTTAGTGCCAGTTGTCACTGCTTTAAAAATGGTTGCAGATCAACAAGTTACTAAAAGTGTCGAGAGTAAGTTATCGGATCTATTCGTTTCTTTTTCAAAAGGTAGTAACAATGCAAGAATGAACATGCAAAATGATTTATCTACGCTACTTTCAAAACAAATCCAAACGGGTGATCAAGCGACGGTACAATTAGTAAAGCAAGCGGGTATTAGTTCAGGAGAATTATACCCAATAAATCAGCAACAAACTACTGGTTTAAGCTCATCTATTGATAATCAATCCGCTTTTGCAAACTTAAAAGCTTTATTTCAGGTGCAAGTGCCACTAACAGATGCACAAGTATACCAGCTCCAAAAATTATTTCAGACGAATACTAGTGAAGCAAGAGTATCATCACAACAATTGCAAGCATTGCAAACATTTTTAGAACAACCAGGTGTTACATCAAAAATAGTTACTGTTTTAACTGGTGAAGCGAAGCAGAATTTCATGAATTGGCAGCAGCAAGGTTCATTAGCAAACTTGGAAGAAGTTTTTACTGATTTAAAAAAAGTCGCAGAACAACAACTGCCTAAAAATATCGAGCTTAAATTAACAGATATATTAGCACCTTTATCGAGAGAAAGTGGTAATTTTTCAATGAAAGAGCAGTTCCTGTTGCATGCTAAGCAGTTCCTATCATTTTCTGGATTAGATTATGAACACCAACTTCTTCAAGAAAATAGTAAGAACATCCAACAAGAAAATAGTTTAAAACAATTAGTATTACAATCGATGCAATCAGGCCAGTTAGGAAAATCTGAATTAGAGTCTCTCTTACAAACACTAAATGGCATGCAATTAGCAAGTGTAAAAGAAGAAGCGGGTTTTCTACAGGCAAGTATGCAATTACCAGGTCTTTTTGGATTAGAGAAAGATGTCAAAGTTGATTTTGAAAGCAAAAAAGGAGAAGATGGTCAAATAAATCCTGACTATTGCCGCGTGGTCTTTTATTTATCATTAGAAAAAATGGGCGATACAATGATAGATGTGTCGATTCAGAAAAGAGTTGTCCAGTTAACAATCCATAATAAACATGAAGAGGTAGCTACGTTGTTGGATGGTGTAAAACCCATGCTGCAACAAGGGTTAGAGAAAAATGGCTATCAACTTTCTACAGTGAAATACAAACAAATAACTGCTGAAGTGGATAACGAGAGTTCTATGTTACCGAAAAAAGAAACGCAATCACCCATCCATCAAGGAGTTGATTATCGAATATGAGTGATGAATATAAATCTAAACGAGCGATTGCCCTGCGCTATGATCAAAAAAGTGAACAAGCACCAAAAGTTTCTGCGACTGGAAAAGGATATGTTGCAGAGCAAATTATAGAAAGGGCAAGAGAAGCAAATGTGCCAATTCAAGAAGATCATAACTTAGTTGAATTACTAGGTGAGCTAAATATTAATGAAAAAATACCAGAGGATCTATATCAAGTAGTTGCAGAAGTGTTCTCTTATATCTACCATATCGATAAAAACCTAGAGTTAAACCAACGAAAAGGTAAATAAATATAAGCCTCCAATCTTTTTAAATAGATTGGAGGCTTTGTTATTGTTTATAAAGATTTTGAAATATGGATAAACTCCGACATATAGTGCCTGTTCGGTTGTGTTGTTCCCACTGGTGCCTGCGTATTTAAGAATTACTTTATAAATCTTAATCTTATCTTCCGTGCTTCACTACTATTTAATAATTACTGTAAAAAGGATACTGTAAAAACGTATTCTTTTAGAATAATGTCCGTTTTAATCTATTTTTAGTATAATTAAGGTATCAGTAAAAAAGTGATAATCGGATGGAGGAGGCTTTACTTTTGAAAAAAGATTATAAAAGAATTGGTTTAGGTTCGATCTCATTATTGCTATTCATATTTGGACTATTATTTTCTGTTTCATTTGCTAATCAAGAAGCCTATGGAGATAGACTATTAAGATTTATTAAATTAAGTCCCTGGTCAAACGGTGACACAGGAGTGCACTATACAATATTTTATTCGCTTATTTTCTATATACCAGCACTGATTCTGGGTTATAAGTTCAAAAATGACTTCGGGGCAAAATTAGGTAGAACCTTATCATTATGGATTACGATTATTATAATTTTATTAAGTCTGGTTTCTATCGCAGCTTAGTTCAAACTTTATAATAATGGTAGTAATATCCATTAAACGTTACCTGCGGTTGATGTGTTACACCTACTTTAATAGAGCGCGAAAAACCAATCTTACTTAGAATACAGAGAATCAGCACACTGAAAAAAAGGATTTTTCATCAAATTCATATTGGAAAAGGAAAGTGGGAGCTTAGTATGGAAAGATATATAGCGCTACTTAGAGGGATTAACGTTGGAGGACATAATAAAATAAAGATGGCAGAATTAAGAAGTTCGCTTGAACAATTAGGTCTACAGAATATAAAAACATATATTCAAAGTGGAAATATCCTTTTTAAGTCGATGGAGTCCGAAGAAGTTACACAAGAGAAAATCCACCATAAAATTGAAGAAGATTTTGGAGTATCAAGTACTGTTGTTATCAGGACTGCGAAAGAATTACATGATCTTGTTAAGGGATTACCTTTTAAAGAGTTCGATATATCAAGGGCGACTGCTTCTGCAAAGGGAGAGTGTTTGTATGTTGCTATGTTGCCATTAGCACCCTCCACGTCCAATAGTGATAAATTATTATCATATATAAATGATAAAGAACAGTGTGTCATAAAAGGAAGAGATGTCTATCTTTTATTCCATGATAGCATCCGAAATTCTAAGCTTCACAATAATTTAAAGAAGCTTGAGATTCCAGCTACTGTACGTAATTGGAAAACTCTTTCAAAGCTTTCAAGTATGATTGAAGAACTCAATATAACATAGCCTTATATACTGACGCCAGCGGGTAAGGAATCTACGTCGCAATTTTCATCTACTGGTAAGTTGAACAGTTTTAGAGGATGTCTTTGAGATAGCATATGATCGTTTATAGTAAAAAACATATAGACAATTTCTTGCCAATTTTATACTATAGAGTTAATACTTTTATTGAAATAATACAAAAGTGTTAATTTTAAAATTAAAAAGGAGTGCTGTGTATTGTATAATACGCGTTTTCGACTTATTCATCTTCATCGATGTAATCCCACAACTAGAGCCCTTATTCATAAAATACTACGAATAGATCCCACCCTAACAACTATATATGATTTAAAACCAACTGCATTAATGTCGATGTTATCGATATCAAGTGAACGTGCAAACAAATTATATCAAGATCTACATAATCAGAATATAATAGAAAGCATCCATCAAGACTTGGAAAAGTTTCATACATGGACGATTTTAGATCCAAATTACCCGTTAGCTCTAAGGATAATCCCGGATCCACCACTTGTATTATATGGCTTAGGTAATCCCGAATTACTTAACCATAATCCTTCGTTAAGCGTGATTGGTACAAGAAATCCTTCACCTGAAGCTAAACGGAAAATGCACTATATCCTTACACCACTAGTTAAAGCTGACTGGTTGTTTGTTAGTGGTATGGCTTTAGGTATTGATGGCTATGCACATAAAATGGCGTGTCACTATGAAGGTAAGACAATTGCAGTATTAGGTAGTGGTCTCCAACATATTTATCCAAAACAACATAGAGAATTATATAGAAAATTAGTTCAAGAACAGTTGGTTATTTCTGAGTATCCTCCTGATTTTCCACCTCAACGCTATTATTTCCCTGAACGAAATAGAATAATAAGTGGTTTAGGTTTTGGTACTATTGTAATAGAAGCAAAGGAAAAAAGTGGTTCATTAATTACAGTTGATCAAGCATTAGAACAGAGTAGAGAAGTATATGCTGTTCCAGGTGCCCCTTGGTTGGTTCAAACGAACGGTTGTCATAAGATGATTCAAGATGGCGCAAAATTAGTGCAAAATACCTCTGACTTGATTGAGGAATGGGAACAAATTAAACAGAAATGGTGTCAAACTTTAATCGAATTTGGTCAAATATATGCAAATTAAGAAGATAATTCACTTGCTTATGTTTGACAAATCAATAAGAAGTATTTAATAATAGTGAAGATTTATTAATAAAATGAACCAATTATTAATTTTAGTGTATAGTGTGAATATAATCGAAAAAAAGAGTAGACGAAATGAAACCTCTTGGGAGGAAAAGAAATGGCAGATTATCTTGTAATAGTAGAATCACCAGCAAAAGCAAAAACAATTGAACGATATTTAGGTAAAAAATATAAAGTGAAAGCATCAATGGGACATATACGTGACTTACCAAAAAGTCAAATGGCTGTAGATGTAACCGATCACTTTACCCCAAGATATATCACGATTCGTGGTAAGGGTCCTGTATTAAAAGAATTAAAAGCAGCAGCCAAAAAAGTTAAAAAAGTTTATCTAGCAGCTGACCCTGACAGAGAAGGGGAAGCAATTGCATGGCACCTTGCTCATAGCTTAGGTATTGATGAAACATCAGATTGTCGTGTCGTATTTAATGAAATAACGAAAGATGCAATTAAAGAATCATTCAAACATCCACGAAGTATTAACATGGATTTAGTAGATGCACAACAAGCACGTCGAATTCTAGATCGATTAGTAGGTTACAATATTAGCCCGCTTTTATGGAAGAAAGTAAAGAAAGGACTCAGTGCTGGTAGAGTTCAATCAGTAGCAGTGAAAATGATTATTGATAGAGAACGTGAAATAGAAAAATTCGAACCAGAAGAATACTGGTCAATTGATGGTTTATTTGATAAAGATAGTGAGATATTTGATGGTGCTTTTTATGGTATCAAAGGTAAAAAGACCGCATTACCTAACAAAGAAGAAGTAGATAAAATCTTAACCGAATTAAAAGATAAATCATTCCTAGTAGACAAAGTGAAGAAGCGAGAAAGAAAACGAAATCCATCAGCACCATTTATAACATCATCGATTCAACAAGAAGCAGCTAGAAAATTGAATTTTAGAGCTCGAAAAACAATGATGGTTGCGCAACAGTTATATGAAGGAATTGATTTAGGTAAAAAAGATGGTGGAATTACTGGTTTGATCACTTACATGAGAACAGATTCAACTCGTTTATCTGATACGGCTAAGAACGAAGGAAAGGAATTTATTATCGAGAAGTACGGAGCTGAGTTTATCGGAGATGTGAAACAAAAGAAAAACGCTGAAGGTGCCCAAGATGCACACGAAGCAATTCGACCAACAGCTGCATCTCGTGATCCAGCTTCATTAAAAAGTGTACTATCGAGGGACCAATATAGATTATATAAATTAATTTGGGATCGATTTATTTCTAGCCTAATGGCTCCAGCAGTGATGGATACGATGACAGTACATTTAGTGCAGAATGGTGTGGAATTTAGGGCTACTGGTTCTAAAGTTAAATTTAAAGGGTTTATGAAAGTATATGTAGAAGGTAACGATGATAATATATCTGATGCAGATAAACTTTTACCTGCTCTAGAAGAAGGTATGCACGTAGAAGCAACTGAAATTAAACCAAACCAACACTTTACACAGCCACCTCCACGCTACACGGAAGCGCGCTTAGTTAAAACGATGGAGGAACAAGGTATAGGAAGACCATCAACCTATGCACCTACGCTTGATACCGTACAAAGACGTGGTTATGTTACATTGGACAACAAGCGATTTGTGCCAACAGAACTTGGTTATATTGTTCTGGATCTCGTTGAAGAATTTTTCCCTGAAATCATTGACGTTGCATTTACCGTTAAAATGGAAGGCGATTTGGATGCAGTCGAGGCGGGCACAACAAATTGGGTGCAAATCATCGATGATTTCTACCAAGGATTTGATAAACGCTTAAAGACAGCCGAACTTGAAATGGAAAAAGTTGAAATACGTGATGAACCGGCGGGAATTGACTGTGAATTTTGTGAACACGAAATGGTTTACAAAATGGGCAGATATGGGAAGTTTTTAGCTTGCTCCAATTTCCCTGAGTGCCGTAATACGAAACCAATTTTAAAAGAAATTGGTGTGACGTGCCCTAAATGTAAAACGGGTAATGTAGTAGAGAGAAAATCAAAGAAGAAAAGAACTTTCTTTGGATGTGATACATATCCAGAATGTGATTTTATCTCATGGGATAAACCAGTATCACGCCCTTGTCCAAAATGTGAAAATCTTTTGGTTGAAAAGAAAGCTAAAAAAGGAACACAAATACAATGTACATCTTGTGATTATCAAGAAGAAGCGCAAGAGTAGAAATTATTTAAAGCAATCTGTGAGATCACACAGATTGCTTTTTTTAAGATAATGTATGTAATTTTGTTGTTAGACAAGGATATATTACATAATAATAGGATATAAATGATACTAATAGAAAATTATAATATTGGGATGAACGTCTCAATTGAAAAGAGTATTAAATATGGATTGACATCCTGAATGGAAACAGCTATAATTTTTCGGTGGTAAGTAATAATACTTGACAGGTCATAAAGTAATTGTACATATGTATAAAACAATTCAGAATTTTCAATTGCAACCTTACTTTTAATATGTTAAGCTTTAACCGCCTATAATGAGGTGAATTTATGGAAGCAATGGATGAAAATACTATACTACTGCAACAATTTCGAGAATACCTACAAATTGAAAAGAATGCATCGCCATACACATTAACATATTATACAAAAGATATTGAATCATTTTACAAATTCCTTTCAGAAGAATCGATTCATTTCTTGTCTGAAGTTGATTATCAAACAGTGCGTATATTTTTGACCAAACAATATGATCTGCAGTTATCCAGACGCAGTGTATCCAGAAAAATATCAAGTCTACGCAGTTTTTTTCGATTCTTAGAACGAGAAGAAAAGGTTCAAACTAATCCATTTTTACATCTATCACTTCCAAAGGCAGATAAGATGGTACCAGATTTTTTATATCAAGAAGAGCTAGAAAAATTATTTACTATTTGTGATTTAGAGACTCCATTAGGTCAAAGAAATCAGGCCTTGTTAGAGCTTATGTATGCAACTGGAATTCGAGTAAGTGAATGCACAACGCTAACGGAAGATGCAATTGACTTTAGTTTGAAAACAATTTTAGTTATCGGTAAAGGGCGCAAGGAACGTTATATACCATTCGGTTCATTTGCGGAAATAGCTTTAAAACGATATATAAGTGATGGACGAGAATCTTTGTTGAAAAAACCAAATTCTTTTCCAACGAATATGATTTTTTTGAATGCAAAAGGCAAGCCACTTACGACCCGTGGTGTTCGATTGATTTTCACTAATATAGTGAAGGACACTGCCTTAACGATTAATCTTCATCCACACACACTTCGGCACACATTTGCTACCCATATGTTAAATGCCGGTGCTGATCTAAGAAGTGTGCAAGAATTATTGGGACACGAACATCTTTCGTCTACACAAATCTATACACACGTAACGAAGGATCGATTGCGCCATATTTATATGGATAGTCACCCTCGTGCAATCAATAGAGATAATTGAAAGAGGTGGAAAGATGAGTTCAGAATTTCATGCGACAACTATTTTTGCGATTCAACATAATGGAGAATGTGCGATGAGTGGTGATGGCCAAGTTACCATGGGAAATGCAGTAGTAATGAAACATAAGGCACGTAAAGTACGTAAATTAGCTAAGGGGCAAGTTTTAGCTGGCTTTGCCGGATCAGTAGCAGATGCGTTTACTCTTTTTGAAAAGTTTGAAGCAAAACTGGAAGCGTTTAATGGTAACCTTCAACGGTCTTCCGTTGAATTAGCGAAAGAATGGCGAAGTGATAAAGTCTTACGCAAGCTAGAAGCGATGCTAATTGTAATGAACAAAGAAACGTTATTACTCGTTTCAGGAACTGGAGAAGTGATTGAACCTGATGATGGCGTTTTAGCAATTGGTTCCGGTGGCAACTATGCGCTTGCTGCAGGAAGAGCATTGAAATACCATAGTTCAGAATTATCTGCTAAAGAAATTGCACAGGCAGCTTTAGAAATAGCGGGTGACATTTGTGTGTATACGAATGATCAAATTACATTAGAAGTTATTGAGTAAAGTAGGGAGGCTATATATATGGGAATGGATATGTCCCCGAAACAAATAGTTGCGGAGCTGGATAAGTTCATTATTGGTCAAATGCAAGCGAAAAAGTCTGTTGCTATTGCACTTAGAAATCGTTATCGCAGGATGCAATTAGATGATAAAATTCGTGATGAGATTGTTCCGAAAAACATTATAATGATTGGTCCTACTGGCGTTGGTAAAACGGAAATTGCTAGAAGATTGGCTAAATTAGTAGGTGCTCCTTTTGTGAAAGTTGAGGCAACAAAGTTCACTGAAGTTGGTTATGTAGGACGTGATGTCGAGTCAATGGTACGTGATCTTGTTGAAATGTCGATTCGAATGGTCAAAGAAGAAAAAATGGAACAAGTACAAGATAAGGCGAAAGAGTTGGCTACACAACGCTTAATTAAATTACTTGTCCCTGCTGTAAAAAAACAACAAAATAATTTTAAGAATCCGTTTGAAATGCTTTTCCAAGGCCAAGACACACAAGAAGAACAAACAGATGAAGTGAATGAGAAAGACCAAGAAGTTGAAACGAAACGCGAGCGAATTGCCCGTCAGTTGCAGTTGGGAGAACTAGAAGATGTTATTGTTTCAGTTGAAGTAGATGAACAAACACCTTCTATGTTTGATATGATGCAAGGTTCGGGTATGGAACAAATGGGAATGAATATGCAAGATGCTTTCGGTCAACTAATGCCGAAGAAAAAGAAAAAAAGAAAATTGGCTGTTAAAGATGCACGAAAGATTTTAACCCAACAAGAAGCGAATAAATTAATTGATATGGATGAAGTAACACAGATCGCAACGGATAAAGTAGAGCAATCAGGTATTATTTTTATTGATGAGATTGATAAAGTTGCTGCTAAAAATGAAAACCAAGCAAATGTATCTCGTGAAGGTGTACAACGTGATATCCTACCAATTATCGAAGGTTCAACTGTGGTAACAAAATATGGGGCAGTCAAAACCGATCATATTTTATTTATTGCTGCAGGTGCTTTTCATATGGCTAAACCGTCTGATTTAATACCTGAGTTGCAAGGCCGTTTTCCGATTCGCGTTGAATTAGAAAAACTGTCGATAGAGGATTTCAAACGAATTTTAGTTGAACCCTCTAATGCACTGTTAAAACAATATCAAGCTTTATTGAAAACAGAAGGTATAGAGGTACTATTTACAGATGATGCGATTACTCGCTTGGCAGAAGTAGCATTTCAAGTAAATCAAGAAACTGATAACATTGGTGCGAGAAGACTGCATACTATTCTAGAGAAGCTATTAGAAGAATTATCATATGAAGCAGCTGATGTAACAATGCCAACAATTGAGATTACCGAAAGTTATGTTAACGATAAGCTAAGCTCCATTGCTAAAAACAAAGATCTAAGTCAATATATTTTATAAAGTTGAAAATAAGTCATTCTTCTAAATGGATGCGATTTTCACTTATCTTACAATTCATATAACAGGATACCTAAAATCAGAGTGGAGGAACATCATGGAACTATTAGAAAGAGCAAGAAAAATCAATTCTATTTTGCAAAAAACAACAAGTAAATCAGTAAACTTTAATGACATGGCTGGGGCATTGCGTGACATTATCACGGCAAATATTTTTGTTGTTAGTAGAAGAGGAAAGTTATTAGGTTTTGCAATTAATCAACAAATTGAAAATGAACGAATGAAATCAATGTTAGAGGAAAGACAGTTCCCTCAGGAATATACTGATAGTTTGTTTAATATTAATGAAACGACTTCAAATATTGATATTGACAGCTCATATACAGCATTCCCAGTTGAAAATCGTGAATTATTTAAAAGTGGTCTAACAACAATTGTTCCTATTATTGGTGGTGGAGATAGACTTGGAACATTAATATTAAGTCGTTTAACCAATAGTTTTAATGACGATGACTTACTACTTGCTGAATATGGTGCTACAGTTGTCGGTATGGAAATTTTACATGAAAAAACAGAAGAAATTGAGACAGAGGCACGTAGTAAAGCTGTTGTGCAAATGGCAATTAGCTCATTATCATATAGTGAATTAGAAGCGATTGAACATATTTTTGAAGAATTAGATGGTACGGAAGGTTTGCTAGTAGCGAGTAAGATTGCTGATCGAGTAGGAATTACTAGATCTGTAATTGTTAACGCATTACGCAAACTAGAAAGTGCTGGCGTTATTGAATCTCGTTCATTAGGAATGAAGGGAACGTACATTAAAGTTCTTAATAACAAGTTTTTAGTAGAACTACAAAAAATTAGATCAAACTAAATAAAAGTAGCATTCTGATAAATTCAGAATGCTACTTTTTTAGCTTTTTTTTTATATTATTAGGACAACTTCTGCAGGCACGGCTTCAGCTAACTCGGATAAGTAAAGATCGCTTTCCTATTGGTCATATTTAAACAAATGATTACGATCTATATGAGTAAAGAATGTAAATGGTTTTGCACACGGAAAGCTAATCCCTTTTTGACTGCATCGCAATTACTCATTCGATCGAAACCATTTGCTCACGTAATCAAGCACGTTACGTCTGTGTTTTTGGATAAACAAAAACCTTTTAAAAAGTAGGTTGTTTTAAGCAATAAACTATACTCCAAACTTAAAACAGTCAACGATTAGTACGTATTTTTTTGGTATGACGGTTAATTTAATAAAATAAACAAAAGATGAAACTAAATACCTAGTTTAAAATTATTAAATAAAATAAGTGCCGGAATAAAGGCATCTTTTATTAAAATAAATTATGATTTAGTACAGTTTAGAGCATATTTGTTGAAATTTGACCAAATTTGTTGTTCCTATTTCCCTTTGAATGTGCAATAATAAAAGCATAATTGCATGTTTTCGACATAAAACGATAAAAAATTTACACGTTACATATAAAAATGGTTCTTTAGTCTCTATTCTGTAACGAAGGTTAGCATCTAAAGTCAGAATCTACAAAAACAACGTAGACAGTAAGTCATATTTAAATTACACTATTCGATAGTGAAGAACTTTTTTCGACGGTTTATTTATTTTTTAGGAGGTCTAACTTGTATGTCACTTTTCAGTGGTACGATTTCAAGTTTACAAAATGGCTTAGATTATGCAACAACTAAAAATCAAACAATTGCAAACAATATCGCGAATGTTGATACGCCTAATTACAAGGCTAAGGACGTTGTATTCAAAGATGTACTTAACCAAGAGATTAGTAGTGGGTTTCAGGCGAAAAGAACTCACGAAGATCATCTGACATTTGGTAGCAGTGAAAGTTCATCTCGTATTGTTTCGAATAATAGTACCCAATACAATCACAACGGTAACAATGTCGATATCGATAAAGAAATGACAGAACTAGCAAACAATCAAATTTACTATCAAGCTTTAGTTGACCGTATGAATGGTAAACTTAATAGTTTACAAACTGTAATTCGAGGAGGGGCATAATGAGTATATTTAATTCAATTAATACAAGTGGCAGTGCGTTAACTGCACAACGGTTAAGAATGGATACGATCTCCTCTAATATTGCGAATGCGGATACGACTAGAGCAACAATCAATGAAGATGGAGAATATGAGGCATATAGAAGAAAAACGGTTTCGTTTGAAGCAAAAGATGCTAGTTTTTCTTCCTATTTAAATCGTGCGTCAAATTTAAAACAAGGAACCGGATCTGGTGTGCGTGTTGATGAAATTTCCGAAGATGATGAACCGTTTATTGAAGTTTACAATCCAACCCATCCAGATGCTGGAGAAGATGGTTATGTTTCTATGCCAAATGTGGATCCATTAGAAGAAATGGTCGACTTAATGAGCGCAACACGATCGTATGAAGCAAATGTAACGTCTATTAATGCAACGAAAAGTATGTTAATGAAAGCGTTGGAAATTGGAAAGTAATTATGGAGAGGGGATTAACTAAATGGCAATAAATATCCAAGCATTACAAACACCTACCTTAATAAATCAGGAAACCACAGCTTCTAACCTTTCTGTTGGTAAAGCACAAAATCAATTCTCAAATCAACTCAAATCCGCGATTGAACAATTAAACGCATCTCAAATTGAATCTGATATAAAAACAGAGGCACTTGCAAATGGTGAAATAGATGATTTACATGACGTAATGATTACAGCACAAAAAGCCAGTGTCACATTAAACGCAGCTGTAGAAGTCCGTAGTAAGGCGCTCGATGCTTACAATGAAATTATGCGAATGCAAATATAAGAAACAATTGGTTGACTTGTTGTATGGAGGCAGAAAATGAAACAGAGCTTAATAACATATAAAAATAAAATCATAGAGTTTTGGCAAAGTAAATCAACGAAACAAAAAGGATTTGGGATATCATTAATTCTTTTATTTTTGCTAATTGTAGTTGGTGGCAGCTTCTTTGCAACAAGGACTACAATGGTTCCATTGTATAGTAATTTATCTGTCCAAGAAGTAGGGCAGATAAAAGCAGAATTAGATACCAGAGGCGTGAAATATGAAGTAGAAGGTGCTGGGACAGTAATTAACGTACCGAAAGAAGAGGCAGATACATTGCTTGTCGATCTTGCTGCACAAGGAATACCTAGCAGCGGTAACATTGATTATTCCTTCTTTAGTGAAAATACTTCTTGGGGAATGACAGATGGTGAATTTAATGTAATGAAACTAGATGCATTGCAGACAGAATTAGCTAATTTAATGACGGGTATTTCAGGTATTGAAAATGCTACAGTCATGCTTAATATACCAGAGGATCAGGTTTTTGTAAGTGATGCAGTGCAGGAAGCTTCGGCATCAATTGTTCTGACAACAACACCTGGTTATCAATTTGAGGAAAGTCAAATTGATTCACTTTATCTGCTAGTTTCTAAGACAGTACCAAACCTTACTACAGATAATATCGTCATAATGGATCAAAACTTTAATTATTACGATCAAAATAGTTCTACAAATGTAGCAAGTGGTAATGCATATAGCACACAACAGACAATCAAAAAAGATATAGAACGAGACATTCAGCGTCGTGTGCAACAAATGCTTGGGACAATGGTCGGTGCAGATAAAGTAGTAGCATCTGTTACTGCTGATATTGACTTCACTCAAGAGAATCGAATAGAAGAACTAGTTGAACCAGTAGAAGTAGACGGTGAAGAAGTTGAAGGTTTACCGGTTAGTGTTGAAACGATTACAGAGACATACACTGGAAATGGTGCAGCAGCAGCCGGTGATGTGGGTGTAGGCGAAGATGATGTGGCTAACTATGTTGCTGAAGATGGCGCTGACAATGGTGAATACGAAAATGTTCAAGAGTCAATTAATTATGAATTTAATCGAATCCAACGTGAAATTACAGAGAGTCCTTATAAAATTAGAGATTTAGGCATTCAAATTGCAGTAGATAATACAAAAGAAACACTTGATGCAAATGGTGAATTAGAGCTTTTAACAGCACAAGAACAAGCTAATGTAGAAGAAAGTATCGCATCGATACTAGATTCAATCATTTCTACGTCTATTGATGGAACATATGGGGAAATTAATCCAGAAGATAAAACATCAATTGTGTTTCAAGAATTCAGTGGCATCCAAACGGCAGATACACCTAATGTAGGTGGAATCCCAACATGGGTTTATATAGTAGGAGGGATATTACTTCTTCTAGTAGTCGGCCTTATCATTATGCTAGTAAGAAAACGAAGAGAACCAGAAGAAGTTGAATATAGTGAAGAAGTAGTGTCACAAGAGACATTTGAAGTTCCTGATATGGAAACAGCAGCAGATACCGAATCATCAATCAGAAGAAAACAGCTTGAAAAAATGGCGAATGATAAACCAGAAGAATTCGCTAAGTTATTACGCAGCTGGATATCTGAGGATTAGGGGGAAGAATTCATGGCAAGGAAACAAAAATTATCAGGTAAACAAAAAGCTGCGATTCTATTAATCTCGCTAGGGCCAGATGTTTCGGCACAGCTATACAAACATTTAACAGAAGAAGAAATAGAGAAACTAACGTTAGAAATTTCTTCTGTAAAAAAAGTAGAAGCCGATCAAAAAGAAGATGTGTTAGACCAATTCCATCAAATTGCTTTGGCACAAGATTATATCGCACAGGGTGGTATAAATTATGCAAAGACCGTTTTGGAAAAAGCGTTAGGAGCAGATGAAGCGGGTAATATTATTAGTCGTTTAACTTCATCCTTACAAGTTAAACCATTTGATTTTGCGAGAAAAGCAGATCCAGGTCAAATCTTAAATTTTATCCAAACTGAACATCCGCAAACAATTGCTTTAATCTTGTCCTATTTAGAAAAAGAACAAGCAGGTCAAATTTTGTCAGAATTACCGCAAGAAATGCAGGCTGATATTGCAAAACGAATCGCAATAATGGATTCAACATCACCTGAGATAATTTATGAAGTAGAACAAGTATTGGAACGAAAATTGTCTGCCACAGTAACACAAGATTACACCCAAACAGGTGGAATTCAAGCAGTGGTTGAAGTATTAAATGGTGTGGATAGAAGTACAGAACGCACAATACTAGATGCATTAGAAATTCAAGATCCAGAGTTAGCAGAAGAAATCAAGAAACGAATGTTCGTGTTTGAAGATATTGTTACATTAGATAATCGTGCAATTCAACGTATCATACGTGAAGTTGAAAATGATGATCTTCGCCTATCACTGAAAGTAGCAAGTGATGAAGTCAAAGAAGTTGTCTTTAGTAATATGTCGAATCGAATGGCAGAAACATTCAAAGAAGAAATGGAATTTATGGGTCCTGTGCGTTTACGTGATGTAGAAGAGGCCCAATCGAGGATTGTTTCAGCAATTCGTCGCTTAGAAGAAGTCGGTGAAATTGTTATTGCACGTGGTGGAGGAGATGATATTATTGTCTAACCAATTAGGCCGAAAAATCACACCAAGTAAAGTGATTGGTATTAAACCACTAGAAATACGACAAGATTTCACAGAAGAAAATCTATTAGATAAAAAAGCTAATATAGAAATTCAATTACAACAAGCGAAACAGCAATTGCAGCAAACAATAGAACAAACGGATCATTTATTTACTGATACACAATTGAAAATAAAAAATGAAGAGAAAAACTGGCAAGAAGAAAAACAGCGTTGGATTGAAGAAGCAAAACAAATCGGATATCAAGATGGGTTTCAAGTAGGGAAAGAAGAGAGTCTAAAAGAATATCAAGCATTACTAGATCAAGCGCAGGAGATTATTAAACTAGCTGAAGAAGAAGCGCAAATAATCTTATCGCGTTCGGAACCAACAATATTACGGTTAGGTATAGCAGCAGCTTCAAAAATTGTGCAGCATAAGTTAGTCGAAAGTGATGCTTATGTCGAAATCACAAAAAAAGTTCTAAAAGAAGTCTTAGACCAGCCATCCATTCGTATTTTTTCAAATCCAAGAGATTTTCAAACGCTGCAAAAGTATGAAAGTGAACTACGATTAATAATTGATACGAAAGCAGATCTGATATTTTACCCAGATGAATCATTATCAGAAGGTGATTGTATTGTCGAAACACCTTTTGGAAAAATAGATGCAAGTGTAGATAGTCAATTAGAAACCTTACGTCACGCATTGTTGGACATAGCGGAGGGGATTAATCGTGAATCTTGATACGTATGTAGAATCAATAGAAAGTTCGGATTTGTACAAACGCTTTGGCAAGATTCAACGTGTAGTGGGACTTATGATTGAATCAAAAGGTCCTGCGGTTAGTATTGGAAATGTTTGTTATATTCACACTTCTGCAAAAACGAAAATTTATGCAGAAGTGGTTGGTTTTCATGATGAAAATGTCCTTTTAATGCCCTATGCATCCATCAATGAAATTAGTCCAGGGTGTCTTGTAGAAGCAACAGATAAACCACTTACGATAAAAGTTGGACGAGGTTTAATTGGAAAAGTTGTAAATGCAATGGGACTTCCGTTAGATGATTCAGCGCTTCCTAAAGGTTTAATGTCATATTTAACTGAGAGAACACCGCCAAATCCATTATCTCGTCCAAGAATATTAGAACCTATTCAACTGGGTGTCAAAACAATTGATGCATTGTTAACAGTTGGAAAGGGCCAACGTGTTGGTATTTTTGCAGGGAGTGGTGTTGGTAAAAGTACCCTACTCGGAATGATTGCCCGTAACAGCGATGCGGATATTAACGTTATTGCAATGATAGGTGAACGTGGTAGAGAAGTTCGAGAGTTTATTGAAAAAGACCTTGGTGAAGAAGGGCTAAAGAAATCGATTGTAGTTGTTGCGACATCTGATCAGCCTGCGCTAATGCGGATTAAGGGTGCATACACAGCAACGGCAATAAGCGAATACTTTCGTGATCAAGGTTTAAATGTCAATTTAATGATGGACTCTGTTACACGCGTTGCAATGGCGCAGCGAGAAGTTGGCCTAGCGACTGGAGAACCGCCAACAACTAAAGGTTATCCACCTTCTGTATTTTCCATCTTACCTAAATTGTTGGAGCGAACAGGAACAAGTGATAAAGGAACGATTACAGCGTTTTACACAGTACTAGTAGATGGAGATGATTTAAACGACCCAATAGCAGATACAACAAGAGGGATACTAGATGGTCACTTTGTCTTAGATAGAAAACTAGCAGAACAAGGACAATTTCCAGCCTTAAATGTATTGAAATCTATTAGTCGTGTAATGCCACAGATAACTTCAGAAAAAGATCAAAAAATAGCACAAGAAGTTCGTAAAATCTTATCAACATTTGAGGAGAATTATGAATTAATACAAATTGGTGCATATAAACGAGGGACAAGCCGAGAAGTAGATCAAGCAATTCAGTTACATCCAAAGATTATTTCCTTTCTGAAACAGGGAATGGAAGAGTCGTTTTCAAGAGATGATGCAATGAATATACTTGAAACCAGTTTATATGGAGGTAAAAAAGCATGACAAATATAAAAGCTTTTCAAAAAATATTGTCACATCAAGAGCGCTTGAAAAATGAGGCACAACTTAATTACCAAGAAGCAATGAATGAATTTGAAACTGTTGCGACAAAGTTATATCAGTTATTACAGAAAAAAGAAGAAGTCGAAAAACAATATGCTTTCTATCTTACATCTAGTGGTACAGTCACTACATTAGCTACACATTATGCTTATATCGATGAAATAAAGAAGAAAATACAAACAGTAGAATTTGAAGTAAGTAAAAAACGCGCAATAATGGAAAAAAAACAAGTGTTGTTAACACAATCACATGTTGAAGTGAAAAAGTTCGAAATAATAATTGAGAAAAAAAACGAAAAAGAAAAGTTACGTGAAATATATACCGAGAATCAACAAATGGATGAAACATCATTGCGACAGTTTTTAGCTAATAAAGATAGGTGATTAAAATGGCAGAAAAGATAAAACAAGAAAATAAAGCAAAGAGTCCTAGTTTTATGCAGTGGGTATTAGTAATTGGTATACCGTTAGTTTTTGCTATCATAGTTGCTTTTATTATCTTTTCATCAATGGGAATTAATGTTATTGATAAAACAAAAGAGGTAGCGAATCAGATTCCTTTTCTTTCTACAGTTGTCACCACAGATGAAGAAGCAGTAGTTGAGCGCCAAGAAGAAAAGGTTGAAACACAACTTTCTGAAAAAGATGTTGCAATTGAAACGTTAGAAACAGAAGTATCTACTCACGAACAAACTATTGATGAGTTAAATCAAGAAATTGTTAAGCTGTCGAATCAAGCTGAAAATGTTTCTGGTGAAGAAGTAGAAGAAGCTGGAGCTGAAGAAAATGTTGAAGAAGCTGAAAATGAAAATTTAGACAAATTGACAAGGTCCTATGAAGAAATGGATCCCGAAAGCGCAGCTCCAATCTTGTCAAATGTTGAACGTGATTTAGCCACAGCGATCTTACAACAAATGAAGGATGAAGATAGAGGAGAAGTACTAAGTGCGATGGATGCAGAAATTGCCGCTGAGCTTACACAACTATTACTAGAATAATTAATTTTTAGTTATTTGAAGGGAGGTGAAAAAGTTTGAATGTAACTGCACTTTTGAATCAGCAAACAACACAACTGGGAAATAGCCGTACTAAAAGTAGTAGTGAAGGACAATCTGTTTTTGGTAGTCTTTTAGACTCAATTGGTTCAACTGAGGAATCCACTCGTATAGCTGAATTAGTGGAGCAAATGATGTTATTAGAAAACGATACAGATATATCCGATCAGATGAAAAGTTTATGGGATCAACTTGAACTGGCTGTTGAGCAACTATCTACTGATCTAACAGATAGTAATTCTGACGGAGACCTTTTGGAATTAGTAGAGCAATGGATGGCTGTTTCAGAGGAAGCGTCTGAGCAAAGTAACAACTTCCTTAAACAACAAGATAACACTGAACTAGCAACATGGCTTGAAAATATAGTCTCTTCCAAAGCTATAGTAGAGGAGAATACCAAAACTAATCATGCAAGCGGACAAATGGCGTCATTAGAACAATTATTTCAAAATAGTACTTTACAAAACGTCGATGTTAATGAGCAAAGTATAGAGAAGATAGCAAACTTGTGGAGACAAGTAGAACAAGTGGTTGCACAAGTAGCTTCTGGTAATTTCGATCAAGAGTTGAGTGTTAAAGTCTTGAAATTACTAGAACAGTGGACAGCATTAGAGAAAAGCGCACCACAAGAAACAACTAATTTGTTACAAGATAAAAAAGGTGCGACTGAAGGACAGTTGTGGTCTCGTTTGTTGGGAACATACCAGAAAAGAACAGAAGGTCAGATGCAAACCAAATACAAGTCTAATGCAATGGTAACAACTACAGATGTATCAAAATGGGTTAATAATGCTGTTAATAGTTCATCAACTGAAGCAAAGACAACCGCATCGACTAGTAATGCCGAAACGTTAGCAACAGGTCAACAAATTTCTAAGTTAGAACAATTTGTTGTACATGTAAAGCAGTCAACACAAACTAACCAAAAATCTACTTCTGATAATTTAATGGAAGAACTTCAAAAAGTTATTAAATCAAGTAAATTTATGTCAGGTCCGAATGGATCTAACGAGCTGTTATTGAAATTAAAACCCAACCATCTAGGAGATATTTCAGTTAAATTAACCCAAATAAATGGGGAAATGATGGTGAAAATCACTGCCACAACACAAGCAGCTAAAGATGCGTTAGAAACAAATATTCAGCAATTACGCCATATGTTTTCACCAAATCAAGTAGTGATTGAAAAACAAGATGCGCAAATGTTCCAACAAACACAAGAAGAATCCAGTCCTTCATTTGATGAACAGATGTCAGATTCATCTGAACAAGAAGATGCTGAAGGAAAAGAGCAGAATGATGGGGAGCAAAATCAAGGTAGTATAAGTTTTGAAGAAGTATTAATGAATGAGAGAGTGTAGGTGAATTGATTTGACGACAATTGATAGTTCTTATTATTTGAGTAACCAATCTCGTGGCTCGACTAGCTCTGAATTAGGTAAGGATGAATTCATGCGGATATTAATGGCACAATTACAAAACCAAGACCCTTTGAATCCAATGGAAGATAAAGAGTTCATTTCACAAATGGCTACTTTTACTTCATTAGAGCAGATGATGGAAATGAATACATCGATTAGTAGTTTAGTTCAAAACCAAACAGTTTCACCAGTAATCCAAAATAGTCATTTAATCGGTAAAGAAGTATCGTACTATAAAATTGATGAAGAGTCTGGTGAAGTGATTGAACCAAAGGAAATTGTTAAAAGTAACGTTGTAGCGGTAAGTGAAAAAGAAGGGTATGCCGTTTTGGAATTAGAGAATGAGAGTAAGATCTATACGGATGAAGTTCTTAAGTTAAGCCAACCTTCAACTGATTAAGGAAGGTGAAAAAAATGGATCATCGCATCCAACAAGTACATCAAGGGGCATTGCTTCCAAAGAGCAGAAGTAATATTCAGAAAAAACAGGTCGGTACTTCTTTTCAAGATGTCTTATCAAATGTAAACACCCTAAAGATAAGTAAGCATGCACAAGCTAGATTAACAGAAAGAAACATCAAGATTGATGATAGCAAGTGGCAGCAAATCTCAGATAAAGTTAATGAGGCAAAACAAAAAGGAATAACAGATTCTTTAGTTGTTACAGATGAAGCAACCTTATTAGTTAGTACGAAAAATAACACGGTTGTGACAGCAATGGATCGAGCAGAAGCACAAAGTCGTATTTTCACAAATATTAATGGAACGATTGTTGTAGATTAGGCTGGTCCCATTAAGGGGAGCCATTCAAGCTGTTGACTGATTGATACAGCTAATTAAAATAAAAGGGGAATGGTAAAATGTTACGTTCAATGTATGCAGGTATATCAGGAATGAAAAATTTCCAAACAAAATTAGATGTTATTGGTAATAATATTGCTAACGTGAACACAACTGGTTTTAAGAAAGGTCGCGTTACGTTTCAAGATATGATGAGCCAAACAGTAGCTAGTGCGCAAGCCGCAACTGATATACGTGGCGGGATTAATGCTTCTCAAGTAGGACTTGGCTCACAAACAGGATCAATTGATAACATCCAAACACAAGGTAGTTTACAAACTACGAATAGAGCATTGGATTTGGCACTTGAAGGAGATGGTATGTTTGTTTTGGGTAGTAACTTGAATGATGATGCAAATGTAGATATGGAAAATTCAGATATAAGTTTCACACGTTCTGGTAATTTTTACTTAGATGATGACGGTTATATTGTAAATCCAGATGGTCTTTATCTACTAGGTGAAGGTGCAACGGAAGCAGGTTTATTAACTGGGAATTTAAGTCGAATTAACATCCCTGATGATGCCGCAAGTTTTAGTATATCAAATGATGGTACTGTTAACTATGTTGATGGCAATGGTGAAGCACTGGTAGCAGGCCAAATAAGACTAGCTTCTTTTTCTAATCCAGGTGGGTTAGAAAAAGGCGGTGCGAATACTTATCAAATGACGGCTAATGCTGGTGTATTCACAGAAAATGCAGACGGGGTTTTTAACAATTTAGATGATTTAGTCACACCTGAAGAAGCAGGTAATGCTTCAGTAGTATCTGGTGCTCTAGAGATGTCTAACGTTGATTTAGCAGAAGAATTTACTGAAATGATCACAGCACAACGTGCGTTTCAGTCAAACACTAAAATTATCACAACATCAGATGAAATCTTACAAGAATTAGTTAACTTGAAACGATAGTAAGGAGGTGCGGGGCAAGTTTTTTTGAACTTGCCCCAACCATAATATGATAGAAATCACGAAATTCAATGGAGATAGTTTTACATTAAATGCACTTTTAATTGAGCAAATTCAATCATTTCCTGATACAACTATTACTTTATCAAATGGAAAAATTATTGTGGTTAAAGAGACAGAGAAGGAAGTAGCTACTTTGGTAAACAGCTATTACCAAATGATAGGCTTACAAGGATGGCTAAAAGAAGCAGGTGAACAAAGTGAACTCTAAACTTTTTAAAATTATGATAGGTTCGATAGCTATCATTTTGATTGTTGGCGTAGGGGCATTGATTTATATTTTAAACAGTTCAGATGATGAAAATAAAGAGTTAAGTTTAGAGGAAATGGTAGAATACTCCTATACAACTGAGGAAATGAGTACTGATTTAAAAGACGGCAGTTTTGTTCGAATGCAATTTGATATTATTACAGACAGTAAAAAGGCACGTACCGAAATTGAGAATAGGTCTTTTCAATTTCAAAACCTCTTTATTAAAGAATCTGTAAACCTTACGGAAGCCGATATACAAGCAGGCTTGACTGAATTAGAAACAAAACTAAAAGATCAAATGAATGAGCTAATGGATGAGGGAAATATTATCGATGTATATATCATTAGTAAAGTCATACAGTGATAAAAGCTCCTTCCTAGGAGGTGAATGTTGTGGCCAATGAGGTTATGTCGCAAAATGAAATTGATGCATTATTATCCGCACTTTCATCCGGTGAGATGGATGCAAATCAATTAAAACAAGAAGAACAAGAAAAAAAAGTGCGTGTATATGACTTTAAACGAGCATTACGGTTCTCAAAAGACCAAATTAGAAGTATTTCACGTATTCACGAGAACTTTGCACGATTATTAACAACTTATTTTTCTGCGCAGTTACGCACATATGTGAATATATCTGTTGCATCTGTTGATCAAATTCCTTATGAAGAATTTATTCGCTCCATTCCTACGATAACAATATTAAATATTTACAGTATGCAACCTTTACATGGTCGAATTATTTTTGAATTCAATCCAAACATTGCTTATGCAATGTTAGATCGAATGTTAGGTGGTAAAGGAAATAGTGTAAATAAAGTAGATAGTTTAACGGAAATTGAAACAACACTTATGTCACAGTTATTTGAAAAGGGATTAGATAATTTACAAGAAGCGTGGTCATCAGTGATTAACATTGATCCAATGTTAGAAGAATTCGAAGTAAATCCGCAATTCGTGCAGCTTGTTTCTCCAAATGAAACAGTTGTTGTCGTTTCATTAAATACCACAATTGGTGAGAGTAGTGGCATGATCAACATATGTATTCCACATGTGGTTTTAGAACCTATTATACCGAAATTATCTGTTCATTATTGGATGCAAACGGAGAAACCAAAGGAAAGAAAACCAGAAGAATATGAAAATTTAACAAAGAACCTTGAAACAGCAGAATTAGATATGAGGGTTTTGCTTGGAGAAACCTCGATTACGATTGAAGAATTATTGGATTTACAAATGGGCGATGTCCTCCACTTGGATCAATCAATTGACGATGAATTAGTGATGCAAATTGATCAAGAAGATTTATATTATGTACAACCCGGAAGGAAAAAGAACAAATTGGCCGTCCAAATTATGAAAGAAATAAAAGGGGGCGATTCAGATGATGAATGACGGTATGTTATCACAGGATGAAATTGATGCATTGTTAAACAGTACAGATGATGATCAGCCTGATACAACTGATAATAATGATGAACAAGCAGAACAAGATATAGAAAGTCTATTATCAGACCTTGAAATTGATGCACTTGGAGAGATTGGTAACATTTCATTTGGTAGTTCTGCAACTACACTCTCTACATTGTTAAATCAAAAGGTTGACATTACGACGCCAACGATTTCTACAATAACTCGCAATCGATTAGAAGAGGAATTTCCTAATCCAAATGTAGGTGTAGAAGTAAAATACACAGAAGGTTTCGAGGGCGCTAACCTATTTGTATTAGATTCAAATGATGCAGCAATTATTGCAGATTTGATGTTGGGTGGCGATGGTAAAACTGATTCTCAAGCATTAAATGAGATCTCTTTAAGTGCTGTACAAGAAGCAATGAATCAAATGATGGGAACTGCTGCGACGAGTATGTCTACCATATTTAGTAAAAGAGTCGACATATCCCCACCAGCGATCATGATGTTAGATGTGAATGACGATACCAAAGCTGATTATATGCCAGAAGATGATATTTTTGTAAAAGTGTCATTTCAATTAAAAATTGGCGAGCTAATTGACTCAAACATTATGCAGTTGTTACCTTTATCATTTGCTAAAGAAATGGTTGACGGTTTATTGAATGGACCAGCTGATAAAACAGAAGAGCAACCTGAAAAAACTGTAACAAATCATGTAAAACAAGAAGAAGTACCTGTACAAGCACCAAACCAACAGGCAACTTCTAATCAACCAGCAGAATCTAAAAATTTAGGGGAATTATCACAGGAGAATGCCTCTATTCAAAATGCTTCTTTTTCCGCTTTTGATAATGTAGATCTTCCACAGAATGAAAAACGTAACTTAGGCATGTTGATGGATATTCCGTTACAAGTTACAGTTGAATTAGGTAGGACGAAACGTACAGTAAAAGATATTTTAGAATTATCATCGGGATCTATTATTGAATTAGATAAATTAGCTGGAGAACCGGTAGATATTCATGTCAACAATAAATTAATTGCACAAGGTGAAGTAGTCGTAATAGATGAGAATTTCGGTGTGCGAGTAACAGATATCGTAAGCCAATCAGATCGATTAAGGAAATTAAAGTAATTAACTAGGGGGAAATATAATGGCTCAGAAAATTTTAATAGTTGACGATGCGGCTTTCATGCGTATGATGATTAAAGATATCTTAAGTAAGAATGGTTTTGAAGTAGTAGGCGAGGCGCAAGATGGTGTACAGGCTGTTGAAAAGTATAAAGAGCTTACACCAGATCTAGTTACAATGGATATTACAATGCCTGAAAAAGATGGAATTGCAGCACTTAAAGAAATTAAAGCAATCAATCCTGACGCAGTTGTTCTGATGTGTTCGGCTATGGGACAGCAAGCGATGGTAATTGATGCAATTCAAGCAGGTGCAAAAGACTTTATTGTAAAACCATTTCAGGCAGATCGCGTCATTGAGGCCATTCAAAAAGCATTGAGTTGATGAAAAACATGCGAAAAGTAAATATCATTTGTTTCATAATTGTGTGCTTTAGTTGGGTTAGCTTTCCAAGCACAATGGCAGCGGCAAATAATAATGGATACGTTGATGACTTATTTGAAAATGATACTCCTATTGTTGAAACGAATACGCCTGAATTAGAAATAGAGGATAGGGGATCAGAGCCAAGTAGTGATACTTCTATAAGTGAGGGCTCAGTCGATAGTCTATTTATTACAGTACTAAAAATTATTCTTTCTCTAATTTTGATTTTGGGATTAATGTATTTATTACTAAAACTATTTAACAAAAAAAACAAACTATATAAAAACGCTAATACTTTAGAAAACATTGGCGGTGTGCCACTTGGTTCTAACAAATCGATTCAAATGATTCGCATTGGTGAAAGTATATTTGTAGTTGGTGTGGCAGATAACATTGAACTACTAACGGAGATTACGGACGAGGAAACCAAAAAAACGTTATTGGCAAGTGATTCGGAGCAAACAAATACAAATCAGATTGCTGACGTTGTTGGGAAAACTATTTCACGGTTTTCATCAAAGAAACAGCAAGATACACAAACGAAAACGCCTGCTGCATTTTCATCTTTATTTAAAAATGAATTAAATGGTTTAGCAGATAAAAGAAAAAAAATAACAGAGCAATACAAACGTAAGGAAGAAGATAAACATGAATGAATTTGTTGATATATTTTCAAGTTCGGACCCGTCAAATGTCGCTACATCAGTTCAATTACTGTTATTATTAACTGTTTTTTCACTAGCACCTGGTATAATTATTTTAATGACAAGTTTTACACGGATTATTATAGTTTTATCTTTTACCAGAACATCACTTGCTACACAACAGATGCCTCCTAATCAAGTATTGATTGGGATTGCACTCTTTTTAACCTTTTTTATTATGGCACCAACCTTTCAACAAGTGAATGAAGAAGCATTGACACCATTATTTAATGAAGAAATAACGTTGGATGAAGCTTACACAAATGCAAGTATTCCTATGAAAGAATTTATGTCTAAGCACACACGTCAAAAAGATTTGGCTTTATTTATGAATTATAGTGGATTAGAAAATCCAGAATCATTGGAAGATATTCCGTTAACAACATTAGTGCCCGCATTCGCAATTAGTGAATTAAAGACGGCCTTTCAGATGGGGTTTATGATTTTTGTGCCCTTTTTAGTTATTGATATGGCTGTGGCAAGTGTCTTAATGTCAATGGGAATGATGATGTTACCACCAGTAATGATTTCATTACCATTTAAAATTTTATTATTTGTGTTAGTTGATGGCTGGTATTTGATTACACAATCTTTATTACAAGGGTTTTAGGAATGGAATACGAGATACGAGATAAGAGGTGAAGGAGAAGATGAGTGGAGATTTCGTTATTAATTTAGCTGAACAAGGAATATTTACAGTACTCATTGTAACAGGTCCTCTTTTAATACTAGCCCTTGTAGTGGGATTGTTAGTTAGTATCTTTCAAGCAACAACACAAATTCAAGAACAAACGCTGGCATTTGTTCCTAAAATTGTTGCTGTTTTTTTGGGCTTAATTTTCTTTGGACCATGGATGCTTGTTCGTATTGTTGAATTTTCGAGTAATATATTTCAAAATTTAAATCAGTTTGTAGGGTAGAGGTATGTTAGAGTCTATTGATATTAATAGTTTACCAGCTTTTTTGTTAATCCTCATACGATTTACTGCTTTTTTCGCAACAGTACCAATTTTTTCATATCGTAATATTCCAATGCAATTTAAGATTGGACTAGCCGTTTTTTTATCTTGGATTATACTATATAGTATTGAAATTCCGACAATACCGCTTGATTCAACCTTCTTTTTATTGATTGGTAAGGAAGCAATTGCCGGCTTACTATTAGGTTTAATAGCGTACATGATATTATCAGCAGTTCAGATTGCTGGCGGGTTTATCGATTTTCAAATGGGCTTTGCGATAGCGAATGTTATTGATCCACAAACAGGTGCACAAAGTCCTTTAATGGGACAATATTTTTACACGTTTGTGCTACTTTTTATTTTGAGTGTTGATGGACATCATCTTCTAATCAATGGTGCTTTCTATAGTTTTGAAACCATTCCATTAGATCAAATGATTAACTTCAACAATGAGAATATTGTAATGTTAGTTATTGATATCTTTAATCAATTATTTTTGGTGGCTTTTCAATTGGCAATACCAGTTGTGGGCTGTTTGTTTCTAGTAGATGTTGCATTAGGTATTATTGCACGTACAGTTCCGCAATTAAATGTGTTTGTTGTCGGTTTACCATTGAAGATTTTTGTTGGACTTTTTGTAGTAGGAATGTTTTTGGTGATGTTTATATCAATCGTAAGGCAGTTGTTCTCTTATACATTAGAGATGATGCAGTTATTGATGCAGCTGTTTGGAGGTGCTTAAGTCATGCAATTAAAACTTGATCTGCAATTCTTTGCAGGAGAAAAGACAGAAAAAGCAACCCCAAAAAAACGTCAAGATTCTCGTAAAAAAGGTCAGGTTGCCAAAAGTCAAGATATCAATACAGCACTTTTATTGTTTTTTATATTTATACTTTTCACTGTTATTGGAACCTTTTGGAAAGAAAAAATGACTGGCTTATATGTAAGATCGTTTACTGAGTTTATTAATTGGGAAATTACGATCCCTAACTTACAAACTATGTTTGCAGAAATCACCATATATATGGCACAAACACTATCTCCGGTAATGGGGATAGCTATTGTTGCTGGACTTGCTTCAAATTTTATGCAAATCGGTTTTTTATTTACCACAGAACCTTTGCAAATGAAATTTAGTAAACTAGATCCAATTCAAGGTGCCAAACGTATTTTTTCAGCACGTGCTTTAGTTGAATTAGTTAAATCGATGTTAAAAATAACTGTTATTGCTACAATTACCTTTTCGATTTTATGGATGAACAAAGATGAGATGATGATGCTTGCTGGAAAAGACGTCAATGCTGCTTTGGCATTTTTTGCGAATGTGACGATATTAATGGGTATCTTTTCGTCGATTGCATTACTATTTGTATCTGTTATTGACTTTACCTATCAACGATATGACCATGAAAAGAATATGAAAATGTCTAAAAATGATATTAAAGATGAACATAAGAATATTGAAGGTAATCCTTTAATTAAATCTAAAATAAAAGAACGCCAAAGACAAATGGCCATGCGACGTATGATGAGTGATGTACCAGATGCAGACGTTGTTATCACAAACCCAACACATTATGCTGTTGCGATTAAATACGATGAGAATAAATCTGATGCTCCTTATGTTGTGGCTAAAGGTGTCGATTTTGTAGCTTCGAAGATTAGAGAAATTGCTGAAGCAAACCAGGTCGTAATGGTCGAAAATAGAACCTTAGCAAGAGCGTTATATGCTGATATTGAGATAGGTGGAGCAATTCAAGAAGAATTTTTTCAAGCTGTTGCGGAAATTTTAGCATATGTTTATCAAATCGAACAAAAAGCTTAAGGTTGATCTAGTAGGGAGAGTTAATAATGAAAATAAGAGACCTATCCGTTATAATCGGTGTTATTTTAATAATTGTTATGTTAGTTATTCCATTACCTGGTTGGTTGTTGAGTATCCTTATTTTGGTAAACATATCTTTAGCACTTATTGTTATTTTAGTGTCGATGAATACCACAGAACCTTTACAGTTTTCAATATTCCCTTCGTTGTTGTTACTCCTAACCTTATTCCGCTTAGGACTTAATGTTTCTACTACACGTTCGATTCTATCAACTGGACAAGCGGGTAATGTAGTAGAAACGTTCGGTACATTTGTTATTGGGGACAACGCTTTAGTTGGTTTTGTTGTCTTCTTAATTCTAGTTATTATTCAGTTTTTAGTTATTACAAAAGGTAGTGAACGTGTATCGGAAGTTGCGGCTCGTTTTACGCTAGATGCTATGCCAGGAAAGCAAATGAGTATTGATGCAGATTTAAATGCAGGAATGATAAATGAGCAACAAGCTAAAAAGCGTCGAGAAAAAGTAGAAGGGGAAGCAGACTTTTACGGTGCAATGGATGGTGCAAGTAAATTTGTTAAAGGCGATGCGATCGCCGGAATCGTTATCGTTTTAATCAATATTATTTTCGGTTTAATTATTGGTATGATGCAAATGGATATGAGCTTTGGAGAAGCAATATCTACGTTTATGCAATTGACTGTTGGTGACGGTCTTGTAAGTCAAATTCCTGCATTACTTATTTCAACTGCTACGGGTATTGTTGTTACGCGTGTGGCCTCTGAAGGTAACTTAGGAAGCGATGTAACAGAACAATTGTTACGTTATCCAAAGATGCTATATATTGCAGGTGGAACAATCTTTATGTTCGGCTTGACACCTATTAACTTTTTCTTAACAACTTCCATTGCTGCGGTACTGATATTTGGAGGTTACTGGCTATCCAGACCTATTGTAGAAACGGAAGTAGATGAAAAAGGGGAAGAAGAAGCAGCAGATTCACAGCAAATGCAGTCTTCAAACAATGTTGTTGATCTTTTAAGTATGGATCCTATCGAGTTTGAATTTGGATATGCATTAATTCCTTTAGTTGATACAAACCAAGGTGGAGATTTGATGGATCGTATTGTCATGATTCGTAGGCAGTTGGCTATTGAATTAGGAATTGTTATTCCGGTAGTTCGAATCCGTGATAATATTCAATTAAATCCAAATGAATATCAATTGAAAATTAAAGGGAATGAAGTTGCGCAAGGAGAGCTAATGTTAGATCATTATTTAGCGATGACCCCTGGACTGGATGAAGACGATTTAGAAGGAATCGATACAACAGAACCTGCTTTTGGACTTCCCGCTAAATGGATAGGGGAAGACGTAAAAGATGAAGCAGAATTATCTGGTTATACGGTAGTTGATCCACCTTCTGTTGTCTCAACACATATTACAGAAATAATTAAAAAACATGCGCATTTACTATTGGGACGTCAAGAAACGAAGCAATTAATTGATCACTTAAAAGAGTCATATCCTATATTAGTAGAAGAAGTAACACCTGAACCACTTTCTATTGGCGACGTACAAAAGGTACTAGCGAAATTATTACGTGAACATGTGTCGATCCGAAACTTGCCGATTATCTTTGAAACTTTAGCTGATTTCGGTAAAATGACAAATGATACGGATTTACTTGGAGAGTATGCAAGACAGGCATTATCCGCCCAAATCACGAAACAATATGTTCAAGATGAACAGGGGTTAAAAGTGATAACTGTTGCTGGCGAAGTGGAGCAAATGATTTCAGACCATATTCAACAAACGGAACATGGAAGTTACTTATCCTTAGATCCTGATTCACAGCAACGCATTATTCGTTCCGTTACGGAAAAGATAGAGAATATATCATTGCAAGAGGAAACGCCAATTATACTTTGTTCACCAACTATACGGATGTATATGAAGCAATTACTGGATCGTTTTTTCCCACATGTCGTCGTGTTATCTTATAATGAATTGGAACCTAATTTAGATGTTAAAAGTGTAGGGGTAGTGAATGTTGCATGAAGATAAAAAAATATATAGGACCAACAATGCCTGAAGTGATGAAAAAAGTACGTAAAGAATTGGGTGCAGATGCTGTAATTCTTAATTCAAAGGTTATCTATACGGGGGGGTTTTTAGGACTTTTCAAAAAAAGAAATATGGAAGTCGTTGCAGCATTAGACCCGCAACCAACTAAACCTAAATTTGAAGAAAAATCTACACCTATCATACCTATTTCTACAAGTACAGAGAAAGAAAACGATAAACAGCAAGTGCTATTAGACGAAGTCCGTGCGATGCGTAAATGGATGGAGAAGACAACAAGTAATGAGGTAGATGTATTTCCGCCTACATATCAAGCGGTTGTAGACCTGTTATTGGAACAAGAAGTTAATCTCGACATTGCACAAGAAATTGTTGCGGATAGTATAGAAACGAATTCGACAGAGGATACAACTTATGAACTAGCTAAAAAACAGGCTGGAGAGGCTATTGATAAGAGATTAGCTAGGAATGATTTTGGTGGGGTTACGTATTACAAGAAATTTGTACATTTGGTTGGACCAACAGGTGTTGGTAAAACAACAACGATAGCTAAAATAGCGGCGAATTGTATGTTGGTTGATGGTAAAAAAGTTGCGTTAATTACAACAGATACGTACCGAATAGCGGCAATTGAACAACTAAAAACATATTCTAAAATTCTCGATATCCCATTAGAAATTGCATATACAATTGACGACTATCGTAAAGCCAGAGAAAAGTTCAAATCTTACGATATTGTTTTAGTCGACACAGCAGGTCGAAATTTCCGTGACGCTAAGTACATTGCCGAGTTGGGAAAAGTAGTTGACCTTGAACATGATATTGATACGTATTTAGTCTTATCATTAACCACCAAGTCAACTGATCTGGATGTTATTTATAATCAATTCGAAAATATTCCGATCAAAAAATTAATCTTTACTAAAAAAGATGAAACGGCTACCTATGGTGCAATTTTAAATTTGGCTCTCAAGTATCAGATAGGTGTGGCATATTTAACAGATGGACAAGATGTACCAGATAATATTGAAGAGGCTACAAGTAAAAAAATTAGTGATTTTATAGTTGGAGATTCACATGCGTGATCAAGCAGCGAATTTAAGAAAGAAAATCGACAGACTTAATACAACAAGACAAGCAAAAACAATTGCAGTTGTAAGTGGGAAAGGTGGAGTAGGTAAATCCAACTTTTCACTTAATTTTGCTTTAAACCTATCAAAAAAAGGGAAAAAAGTTCTTTTATTTGATTTAGATATTGGTATGGGTAATATCGATATTTTATTGGGTGTTCAAGCTAAACGATCAATTGTGCAAATGTACGAGAATCAATTGTCGATTCATGATATTATAGAGACAGGACCGCACGATTTGTCGTATATCACAGCAGGTTCTGGATTAACTGATCTGTTCAAAATGGATGAAAATAAATTTAATTACTTCTTGGAACAGTTAGATGAATTGATAACAGATTTCGACTATATTATTTTTGATATGGGTGCAGGTGCATCTGTAGATAGCATGTTTTATGTTTTAGCTGCGGATGAATGCATTGTAGTTACAACACCTGAACCTACAGCAATGATGGATGCTTATGCGATGATGAAGCACATTTGCCATCGTAATTATCACGTGCCATTATACCTTTTAGTCAACCGTGCTGAAAACAACAAAGATGGTCGTTCGATAATAAAACGGTTACAAAGAGTAATGCAAAGTTTTTTAAAAAAAGAAATAACCCCATTAGGCATTTTACCTAATGATAAATCTGTTTCCAAAGCAGTGATTAGCCAAATTCCATTCACATTGTATGATCCAAAGTCAAAAGTTACCTTAGCGATGGAACAAATTGTGACTCAATATATTGGTAATGTTATAAATATTGAGAAAAAAGTCCCTTCAACTTTCATATCAAAGTTGAAACAATTTGTAAAAGAGAGGTAGATTGCCATGAGCACAATAAACGTATTAGTTGTTGATGATTCAGCCTTTATGCGTAAAATGATTGCCGATATTCTTCAATCACATCCAAGAATAACTGTTATTGGTACAGCTCGAAACGGGCAAGATGCACTAGAAAAAATTGATCAGTTAAATCCTGATGTCATAACATTAGATGTAGAAATGCCAATCATGGATGGGATCACTACGCTTAAGAAAATTATGAAAAATAAACCTAGACCTGTTATTATGCTTTCAAGTTTAACAAAAGAAGGTGCAAATAAGACACTTGAATCGATGGAATTAGGTGCAATTGATTTTATTACAAAACCTTCTGGTTCCATTTCCCTAAACATTAGAGAGAAAGATGCCGAAATTAAAACTAAGGTGTTACAGGCAGTAAATGCTAAAGTAGAAAGATTAACGCATAATGAGATGAAGCAGCCAGTAATAGCACCTTTTATACCGCGCTTGTCTCGGAGAACTGCGAATTCTGATCTAATTATTGGAATTGGAACATCAACAGGTGGACCAAGAGCATTACAGCAAGTAATTACGCGATTACCGAAAGATATACCAGCACCTATTGCAATTGTACAACATATGCCTGCTGGATTTACGAAATCGTTAGCAAAACGTTTAGATTCCATGTCAGAGATCAATGTTAAAGAAGCTGAGAATAAAGAGATTTTGCAAAAGGGGACAGCTTATATTGCCCCCGGCGGGTTCCAATTTCGTGTAGAAAAAACAGTAAAAGGTTTACAGGCAGTAATTACAAAGGAAGAAACTCGAAATGGTCATCAACCATCTGTTGAAGTATTATTTGAGTCACTTGCATTGTTACAGGCCGAACAAGTCTTTGCTGTTATTATGACGGGAATGGGCGCTGATGGTGCTAATAGTTTGATCACCTTAAAAGAAGCGAAATCAAATACGGTTATTTTCTCTGAATCTAAAGAAACATGTATCGTATATGGAATGCCTCAGGCAGCTGAAAAAACAAATGTAGTAGATCATGTTGTTCGATTAACAGAAATAAGTGAGGTACTAGTTAGCCAAATTAAAGCCAGAGGTGAATAAAATGGACATGAATGAATATCTAGATGTGTTTATTGAAGAAAGTAAAGAACACATCCAATCGCTTAACAATCGTCTGCTTGAATTAGAAAACGATCCTACTAATATGGACACAGTAAATGAAATTTTTCGATCTGCCCATACTTTAAAAGGTATGTCAGCTACAATGGGATACAAAGACTTAGCTGATTTAACGCATATAATGGAAAACGTTTTAGATGCTGTACGCAACGATAAATTGAAAATGAATTCTGCGATTTTAGATGTTGTATTTGAGGCTGTGGATAATTTAGAAGAAATGGTATTAGATATTGTTGATGGTGGAGAAGGTAAAAAAGATGTATCTGCAACAGTAGCTAAATTAGAAGCAATTGAAAAGGGTGAGGCAATAGTAGAAGTTGCTGCCACAGTAGATATTGCAGAATCAACTAAATCAGCCGTAAAATCAGGTGCAGGTGAATTAGATCAATTTGAAGTTGCAGTGTTACAACAATCAGAAGAAAATGGTTATTCTAATTTTCAAATTAATGTTAGTCTACAAGAAACATGCATGTTAAAAGCAGCGCGTGTTTATATGGTTTTTCAAATTTTAGAACAGGTTGGTGAAGTTATAAAATCAAAACCAACTGTATCTGAATTAGAAGATGAAAATTTTGACTATGATTTTACTGTCATTTTAGTGACAAGTGAATCAGCAGATGATGTTAAAAAGAAAATAATGAAGGTCTCAGAAATAGCTGAAGTAGAAATAAGTCTTTTTGATTACAACGTAAAAGTTGAAGAAGCTAATGAAACAACGACTCAAGTTGAAGTGACTGCTGAAAGTACTAGTGGGAAAAGTGATGAAAAGGTAGTGCAGAAAACGCAAGTAACGAGTAAAACAATACGAGTTAATATTGAAAGATTAGATGCATTGATGAACTTATTTGAAGAATTGGTTATTGACCGTGGTAGATTAGAACAAATATCAGCTACTTTGAAAAACCCAGAGCTTCAAGACACTGTTGAGCGAATGACACGTATTTCAGGTGATTTACAAGGAATTATCTTGAATATGCGTATGGTGCCAATTGATCAAGTATTTAATAGATTTCCAAGAATGGTTCGTCAATTAGGAAAGGATCTAAACAAACAGTTTAATTTAGAAATTACAGGTGCTGATACCGAGTTAGACCGTACAGTAATTGATGAAATTGGTGATCCATTAGTACACTTAATTCGTAATGGATTAGACCATGGCATTGAAACACCAGCTGTTAGAAAAGAAAAAGGTAAGCCAGAAGAAGGAACGTTAAAACTACATGCTTATCACAGCGGAAATCATGTTATTATCGAGATCGCTGATGATGGTGCAGGGATAAATAAAGAAAAAGTTTTAGAAAAGGCAATCTCAAATGGTATTGTTTCTAAAGAAGCAGCAGGTAGTTTAACAGATTCGCAAATACATCAATTGATTTTAGCTAGTGGTTTTTCGACAGCAGATAAAATTTCTGATATTTCTGGCCGTGGTGTTGGTTTGGATGTAGTGAAAAATACAATTGAATCACTTGGTGGAAGTATTTCAATCGAATCGGAATTTGGTAAAGGTTCATTGTTCACGATTCAACTGCCGTTAACTTTATCGATTATATCAGTCTTGTTAGTTGAAGTTCACAAAGAAAAGTATGCGATACCGTTATCATCAATTATTGAAACGGCAATTGTTAGCAAAACTGAAATCATGCATGCACATAACAAACAAGTCATTGATTTCCGTGGTAAAGTGGTACCATTAATCTCACTGAAACAAGTATTTAATGTACCTGGTGACGTGGAAGAGGATCAATTTTGCTCTATCATAATCATTAGACAAGGTGAAAAAATGGCTGGATTAATTGTAGATACATTCATCGGACAACAGGAAATAGTCCTGAAATCCCTTGGTGATTATTTAGGGGATATATTCGCTATTTCTGGAGCAACTATTTTAGGTGATGGACAAGTAGCATTGATCGTGGATACCAATGCTTTAATTAAATAATAAGGAGGGATAAATCATGTCAGAAGAAATTGCAAAGCAGCTTAAAACAATTGTGTTTGAATTGAACAAAGAAGAGTACGCACTACCCGTTAAGCAAGTTGGTTCAATTGAACGTGTGATGCATATTACACGAATTCCGAGTACATTGCATTTTGTGAAGGGGGTAATTAATTTACGTGGTGTCGTAACACCAATTATTGATCTTCGAGCTAGATTTGATCTTGCGGATATTGGCTATACAGAAAGTACCCGTATTATTATCGTTAATCTAGAAGAGTTAGCAGTTGGTTTAATTGTCGATGCCGCATACGACGTTATTGATATACCTACTGATGCAATTGAACCAGCCCCAGAGGTCATTGGTTCGGTGCAAGTGGATTATATAGAGGGTGTTGCAAAATTAGCTGAACGCTTATTAATTTTATTGAATATGGATAAAGTACTGTCAAAGGATGGAATGAAAGAATTGTATGAAATCGAAGGTTAGTAGGTGAGTAATATGTCTTTTATAGAATCTTTAACAGAATATCAACTAGACACGTTAAAAGAGATAGGAAATATCGGATCTGGAAACGCGGCTACATCATTATCTACTTTGTTAAATAGAAAAGTAGATATGACGGTTCCAGCCGTACGTGTAGTTGACTTTGATGAGATGATGGATTTAGTTGGTGGCCCTGATAAAATTATTGTCTCTGTATATCTTCGTATTCAAGGTGAGGCACCAGGCAATATGTTTTTTGTACTTTCACCTCCTGAAGCAGAAGTATTTGTAAAAGAAATGACTGGTATAGATAATTTTAATTTAGAGAATCCTCCTTTTGATGAAATGGGTTTATCAGCATTACAAGAATTAGGTAATATATTAGCAGGATCTTATTTATCAGCATTATCAGATTTCATAAAAATATTATTACAACCATCAGTCCCACTCCTACACATCGATATGGCGGCAGCTATATTAACACAAGGCTTGATGGAATTGTCACAAGAAAGTGACTATGCTATTATTATCGACACAATTATTAATGAAGAGGGTAATAGCGGTGAGCCAATTCAAGGTCATTTCTTTTTATTACCCGATCCGGAATCTTTCCCAAAAATATTTGATAGATTAGGTGTTACAAGATAGTGTTAATAGGGACAAATGAAATAATTAAAGTAGGCATCGCTGACTTGAAGTTTGCAAAATCGCCGGAAGTTTTGCGGACATCAGGTTTAGGTTCATGTGTAGGAGTGGTTGTCTATGATCTTACGATGAAGATAGCAGGTATGTCACATGTCATGCTGCCAAATTCATCTTTATCAAAACGAAGTGACTTGAATCAATTAAAGTATGCAGATACAGCATTACCCATTCTAATTGATTATTTATTAAAAGAAGGCGCTAGAAAATATGCATTGAAGGCTAAAATTGCTGGTGGTGCACAAATGTTTGCGTTTAGTTCTTCTAATGACATGCTTCGAGTTGGAAAGCGTAATGAAGAAGCGGTTAAGATAATGCTTGAACAATATCGTATTCCGTTAATCTCAGAAGATGTTGGTGGTAGTAGTGGTCGAACAATTGAATTTTCTCTCGAAACGGGTATGCTAAATATAAGAACCGTCAATTCAGGAGAAAAACAAATATAATTTTTCAATAATGGGGGAACATGACAATTGCGAGGTGATTTAATGTCAGATTCTAGCCCAGTAATACAAGAGGTTTGGAATAAGTGGTCAAACGATAGAGATAATGAGTCAGCAAACCAATTGATTGAGCACTATCTTTATCTTGTTCAGTATCATGTACAACGAATTGCAATCCATCTACCGAAAAATGTAAGTAAAGATGATATGAAGAGTTTGGGATTAATCGGTTTATACGACGCGCTTCATAAATTCGAACCAAAAAGAGATTTGAAATTTGATACATATGCCTCTTTTCGGATTCGAGGATCAATCATAGATGGACTTCGTAAAGAGGATTGGTTGCCGCGATCAACTCGTGATAAGTCGAAAAAAATTGATAAAGCACTGCGAGATCTAGAGCAAAAGTTACATCGTGAACCTTCGTTAGCAGAAGTAGCTGAATTCTTGGAAATGCCTAAACAAGAAGTGGAGCAAATTGTAAAAGATTCGCTATTTTCAAATCTTCTCTCCATCGAAGAAAAGTCAAGTGATCATCAAGATGATTATAAAGAGGGTATTGGCTATAATTTACCTGATAAGAATTTAACACCTGAGGAAAGTATCTTGACTGCTGAAAATCATCTAGAACTAGAGCAGAGCATCGAACAGTTAAATAAAAATGAGCAATTAGTTATTAGTTTATTTTACAAGGAAGAACTTACATTCACAGAAATAGGAAATGTTTTAGAGTTGACTACATCACGAATATCACAAATCCATAAACAAGCTATTTTTAAATTAAAAAAACATTTGGCATGATTAAAAATTAGTGGAATATAGTCGTGTCGTGGTAAAGGGGATTATAATATGGAACCTCTTCATGAAGTATTTGAGTTGAGTGTATCAACTGATAAAATGGATGCTTCGCTTCACGCGAAACAGACTTTTGATCCAGAAGAATTAACTGTAGAACTAATATTAAAGTGGTTAGACGATCAAAAAATAACTGTGGGTATTCAAACTGAAGCAATAGAAAAATTAGTTGCAAATTATCATGTGGATTTGTTACCGATAAAAATAGCTGTAGGCACATATCCTGTTCATGGTCTTAATGGTAAAATTGATTATGTTTGTGAACAGGATGATAACATTGAGGTAGAAGAAAAAAGAAATTTCCGAGATGTTAAAAAAATCCCGTCTCTTAAAGAAGAGGAAAAAATCGCAGTAGTTACAGCGCCAGTATTAGGGACTATCGGATATAATATATATGGTAAAAAGGCACCTGCTAAGCCGGGAAAACCAATACGGATGCGAGCAGGTAAAAATGTTGTGTTTAATGAATATGACCAGTCATTTTATGCTACAGCTGACGGTCAGTTGAGTATTGGGGCAAATGTGATTCAAGTTTTTAATACATATGAGGTTATTGGAGATTTGTCTTTAAAAACAGGTAATCTTAATTTTGTTGGGTCTATAACTATTCGTGGTAATATTCCTTCAGGCTATCGTGTGGAAGCAGAAGGGGATATACATATATATGGTTTAGTGGAGTCTGCTTATATTCAGGCAGGTGGTAACGTATTTATTTCAGAAGGAATTGCTGGTCAACGTAAAGGCACAATTATTGCTGGTGCAGATGTTACAGTTAAGTATATTAATCAAGCTATTGTTGATGCTGGGAAAGATATCATCGTGCATAATACGATAATGCACAGTCATTGTGTCGCACAAGAGCATATTTATTGTCAATCCGGAAATATCATTGGTGGTGTCTGTTCAGCGGGAAAATCAATAGAAGTGAAGGATATCGGCAATAAAATGGAAACAAAAACAGAAATTGCAATTGGAATCAATCAAGAAGATGCTGAAGAAGAAACAAAATTATTAAAAGAAAAAGAAATACTATTAGAGAATAAAGAAAAACTTCGAATCTTAGGTGAAAGTTTAAATAAAAAAGCTGAATCTAGCGTTGGTTTAACAGGAAAAGAGCGGATATTCTTATTAAAGCAACGAAATTCGGTGGAACAAGCTGATCGTAAATTAGAGAAAATCGAAGAAGAACTTTCCTTGTTACAGGTAGAAATAGGGGATGCAGACCAAGTTAGATTAATTGTAAAAGGTTCCTTGTATGAAAATGTTGACTTATCTTTTGGCAAATATCAAATGACCACGAGAACGACACAAAAGTTCACACAAGTCTATTTAGAAAATGGTGAAATAACCTCGAAATCACTATAACGCTTGAAAGGAAGCGATCTTTATGAGTTGGAGAGCTGTAGAAATGCAAATAGCGCTGCCTCGTACGCAAGATGCTGGTAAAATACAAGAACAGCTCCAACAACGAGGTCAATTCATGCAAGATGTTATAGCTAATCAACAATTAGCACAAGATGAGTTAAAAAGAAAAACTGTTAATGATTTAAAGCAAAAGGCTGAGCTTTCAAATAAGAGAGAAGAGAAGCATCCAACAACCGCTGAAACATCGAATGATAATACTAGAAAAAATGCAATTGAATCGCACGCAATAGAACATCCATATCTCGGTAAGCAAATCGATTTTAATGGTTAAGAGGGGTATTATGGTATATTTCTTATTATTAATTAGTTTTTTATTACATGTGTTCACGTTTATAGCGATTAAAATATTAAAAGATCGTATTACAGAACCAGAAGATATCGCAGCAAAACAGGCCCAACAGCAAAAAGAAATGGAAGAATTACTTGCGGTTTATTTGTTAGAAATTAGAGAAGAAAATGAAAAGGTAGTAAGCATGCTTACTAGTGAGAAAAATAATAAGCAAGTAAAAAATGCAACGCACCCACCAGAAGTAAAAAATGAACAGAAGGATGCTTACGAAAAAACAGATCCGATACAACAAAAGGAAACATTTAAAGAACCAACAGTAGATTATCAACCACCAAAAGTTAATGAGTCTCATGATACAGTAGAAAAATCATTATCCGCACAAGTATTATCCTTATATAATCAAGGCGAATCTATTGAGTCTATTGCTCGAAAATTAGATTCAGGTAAAACAGAGATTGAACTAATGATAAAATTCCATAAAAAAAACAGTTAAAATTGCTTGATTGCATGATTTTGTTATGGTATAGTTACTTTTGGTGTCAATCACACACGCTTATGGATGATAGAAATGGTGCTAATCGATTGATTAGTTTTTCTATAAATATGAAATAAGCGGAGGCATAAAACCAAATTAATAGGAGGAAACAATCATGGCAGTAATATCAATGAAACAACTTCTTGAAGCTGGTGTACATTTCGGTCACCAAACTCGTCGTTGGAATCCAAAGATGAAGAAATACATTTTTACAGAAAGAAACGGTATTTATATCATCGATCTTCAAAAAACAGTTAAAAAGGTAGATGAAGCTTATAATTTCGTTAAACAAATTGGCGAAAATGGCGGTACTATTCTTTTTGTTGGTACTAAAAAACAAGCACAAGAGTCTGTTAGAGACGAAGCAATTCGTTCTGGTATGTTCTTTATTAACCAACGTTGGTTAGGTGGAACACTAACAAACTTCGGCACAATCCGTAAACGTATTAATCGTATGAAAGATATCGAACGTATGCAAGAAGATGGTACTTTCGACGTACTTCCTAAAAAAGAAGTAGTAGGCCTAATGAAAGAAAGAGATCGTCTTGACAAATTCCTTGGTGGAATTAAAGATATGAAGAAAATACCTGATGCTCTATTTATCATTGACCCACGTAAAGAGCGTATCGCTGTTGCAGAAGCTCATAAATTAAACATCCCGATCGTTGGTATTGTAGATACTAACTGTGATCCTGATGAAATTGATTATGTAATTCCAGCAAATGATGATGCTATTCGTGCAGTAAAACTTCTTACTGGTAAAATGGCTGATGCTATTTTAGAATCAAAACAAGGTGAAGAGTTAGAAGAAGTTGAGGCTCCTAAAGCTACAGAAGCTGAAGCTACTGAGCAAAAAGAAGCAGAAACTGCAGTAAAAGAATAAGTTGAGTTTACATGGGGTGATAAGGGGGTAACCCTTTATCACCTTTTTTCAGAAATACTATCTTACATTTGAATAAGTATACTTATATAATTGATAGAAAATTGTCAATTTGGATAATCTAAGGAGGAAAACATAATGGTAGTAACAGCAAAAATGGTAAAAGAACTGCGCGAACAAACTGGTGCAGGAATGATGGATTGTAAGAAAGCTTTAACAGAAACGAATGGTAATATGGATGAGGCAATTGATTTTCTTCGTGAAAAAGGTATTTCTAGCGCAGCTAAAAAGTCCGATCGCATTGCTGCAGAAGGTTCTGCACATGTAATGGTTGAAGGTAATACTGCTGTACTACTAGAAATTAATTGTGAAACTGATTTTGTAACCAAAAACGATCAATTTAAAACAATCTTACAAGAAATTGCAAAACACTTATTATCACAAAAACCAGCAAATGTTGAAGAAGCACTTCAACAGCCATTAAATGGTGAAGGTGAAGTACTAGAGCAATTTATTCACGCTAACATTGCAAAAATCGGTGAAAAATTATCTTTACGTCGGTTCTCTATTTTCGAGAAAACAGATGCTGACGCTTTTGGTGCTTACATTCATATGGGTGGAAATATCGGTGTTATAACTATACTTGAAGGTACGACAGATGAAGCTTTTGCTAAAGATATTGCGATGCATATTGCTGCTGTAAATCCGCGTTATGTAACACGTGATGCAGTTGCAACTGAAGAAGTTGACAAAGAACGTGAAGTTCTTAAAACACAAGCTTTAAATGAAGGAAAACCAGAGAAGATTGTTGAAAAAATGGTAGAAGGACGCTTAGGCAAATTCTTTGAAGAAATTTGTTTACTTGAACAGAGCTTTGTTAAAGATCCAGATCAAAAAGTGAAAAAACTAGTTGCAGATAAAGGGGCAACAGTTAAAGGCTTTGTTCGTTATCAAGTTGGCGAAGGTATGGAAAAACGTGAAGATAACTTTGCTGAGGAAGTAATGAATCAAGTTAACAAAAAATAACGTTTTACCTCATTTTAGTTAATGAGATAAAACTGATTTAAACATTTAGGGGACACGTGGTGTTCCCTTTTGTTTAGAATTAGACACAAATTGTCTGTTAATAACGAAAACTATAAGGAAACAAATAAAATTACATATGGAGGTTATTATGACTACTGCCTACTATCAAAGAATTGTGTTAAAATTAAGTGGAGAAGCGCTAAGTGGAGAAAAAGGTTATGGACTTGAACCAAGTGTAGTTCAATCAATAGCTTCGCAAGTAAAAGAAATTGCAGAGTTAGGAATTGAAATTGCAATTGTTGTAGGCGGCGGTAATATATGGCGCGGTAAAGTTGGAAGTGAAATGGGAATGGATCGTGCCAATGCTGATTACATGGGTATGTTAGCAACGGTAATGAACTCATTAGCTTTACAAGATAGCTTAGAAAATCTAGGGATTCAAACACGTGTACAATCATCTATTGAAATGCGTCAAGTAGCTGAGCCATATATCAGAAGAAAAGCAATTCGTCACTTAGAGAAGAAACGTGTTGTTATATTTGCTGCTGGTACAGGTAATCCGTATTTTTCTACTGATACAACGGCAGCACTTCGAGCGGCTGAAATCGATGCTGAAGTTATTTTAATGGCAAAAAACAATGTTGATGGCGTTTATACATCAGATCCTAAATTAAACAAAGATGCAGTTAAATATGAAGAACTTACTTACTTACAAATGTTGAATGATGGACTTGGTGTAATGGATTCTACAGCTTCATCGTTATGTATGGATAATGATATTCCACTTCTCGTTTTTTCTGTTATGGAAGAAGGAAATATTAAACGTGCAGTACTAGGCGAACAAATTGGTACAATTATAAGGGGGAGATAGTTATGTCACAAGCAGTAATTAATGATCTAAAGTCAAAAATGGCACAAGCAGTGCAATCTTTTTCTAAACAATTATCTACAGTAAGAGCAGGACGAGCAAATCCAGCATTATTGAACAACGTATTTGTTGATTATTATGGTGCTCCAACACCTTTAAACCAACTTGCGACGATATCGGTACCAGAGGCGCGTTTATTACTAATTGCACCTTTTGATAAAACATCGATACCTGATATTGAAAAAGCAATTCAAAAAGCAGATTTGGGTCTTGCGCCTTCTAGTGATGGAAATGTTGTACGTATTAGTATTCCAGCACTTACAGAAGAGCGAAGAAAAGAATTGGTAAAAGTAGTTGGTAAATACGCCGAAGAATCTAAAGTTCAAATTCGTAATATTCGTCGTGACTCAAATGATCAATTGAAGAAAGATGAAAAAAATGGTGATATTACGGAAGATGAATTAAGAGGATATCAAGATGATGTTCAAAAAGAAACAAATAACTTCATTACTGAAATTGATGAAGTAGTAAAATCAAAAGAAAAAGAAATATTAGAAGTTTGATAAGATTTAATTAATTGAAGCAATATAATATACGAAGACCCTCTGAATAAAGGGGGTCTTTCCTTTTTATACTGTTATTTCTACTGAGCTGTTAGAAAATGGACTGGAGTGTTTTTTATTTGCTAGTGATTCAGATGCCATTACGTGGTAAACTGATAAATGGTATGATATCTTATGAAACATTCATCATAGCGCTAAGTTTTACACACGATGGGGGACAGACAATGTCGATTTTTAGATTTCCTTTCTTTAAAAATAAAAGTTCTAAAAAACATGCTATTGAAAATAAAGATATGATAAATGATGCTTATGTATTACCTGAGCATGTTGCAATAATAATGGATGGAAATGGTCGCTGGGCTAAAAAACGTGGACTTCCAAGATTTGCTGGTCATAAGGAAGGGATGGATAATGTAAAAAACATCGTACGTGTAGCAAACAAGCACCATATTAAAGTTTTAACATTATACGCCTTTTCAACAGAAAACTGGAAAAGACCTAAATCAGAAGTTGAATACTTACTTAAATTACCGATAGAATTTATACATACATATTTACCAGAGTTAATAAAAGAAAATGTTCAAATTAGAACAATTGGAGCATTTGATATGCTACCAGAACACACGAAAAAGGCAGTACAATCCGCAAAGGATAAAACGCGTGAAAATGACGGACTCATTCTAAATATTGCATTGAATTACGGTAGTAGATACGAGATAATACAAGCGATACAACTTATTGCAAAAGATATAGAAAACGATCAGCTTGATGTAGAAGAACTTGATGAATCTGTATTCTCAAACTATTTATTTACTAGTGAATTGAAAGACCCTGATTTAATTATTCGAACAAGTGGTGAGAAACGTCTTAGTAATTTTTTGTTGTGGCAAGCAGCCTATTCAGAATTTTGGTTTACTGAGGTGTATTGGCCTGACTTCAATGAAGCAGTGTTTGAGCAAGCGTTAGTGGATTATCAAAATCGAAAACGTCGCTTTGGTGGTGTGTAATTAGTAACTGTTCTTAAGTTTGGCGTATTTCTGTTAAATTGCTTGATATTTTAATTTCAATGCGAGTTAGAAACATTTAAAATTACAATCTGTATAAAGCCAAGATACGCTATCAAGCGAAGGAAGCAAATGGATGACACTCCGGTGGGAACAGCACAAGCCACAGCTAACTTGGTAAAGTGTTCTTCTTTACCAAGTTAGCTGTGGCTGTGCCCACGGAAAGGGAATCCATTTGCTGACGTAGCAGTTAGGAAATCTACGTCGTAATTTCTATCACGTTCGTAAGATGAAACGCAATGCTACATGTGACGGGAGTACGAAGTCAATTTTAGCTTTGGAATCTGAGACTCCTTAATTTTACCAAGGCTTAAATGTCTGATATACTCTGAGAAAGTTAAATAAGTAATATGTAACATGTTATCAAATTTTGAAAAAGTAAAATATATAAAATAATATAAATCATAACTAATAGATTTAGGACATGAAGGTGAACAAAATGATGCAAAGAGTAATCACGGCAATTATAGCAATACTGCTTTTCTTTCCGTTTGTTTTTATTGGGGGATGGCCCTTCTATATAATTATGTTTGTAATTGGTTCAATAGGATTGTTAGAGTTATTGCACATGAAGAAGATGACGAAATATCCAATACCGACAGCTTTCACTTTGATTTTATTATGGACGTTATTATTCGACTTTAATATCGATAAATCAGAAGTAACGTTAATTATTGTTTTGTTATTATTAGGTTATACTGTACTTGTTAAAAACAAGTTTACATTTGAAGATGCAGGTTTCCTTGTATTATCAGCTCTCTATATTGGTTTAGGCTTTTACTACTTTATAGAAACGCAGCAAGCTGGTTTAGAATTTATTTTTTATGCGATCGTAATTATTTTAGCTACTGATACTGGTGCATACTTTTTTGGAAGGGCATTTGGGAAGAAGAAGCTTTGGCCAGAAATCAGTCCGAATAAAACGATTGAAGGCGCACTTGGTGGAATTTTATTAGCTTGTGTTGTTGCAGTTGTTTTTCAGTTAATTGCACCTGTACACGCATCTATGCTAGTCGTGTTACTTGTAACAATATTTGCAAGTATGTTTGGACAAGTAGGCGATTTAGTGGAATCTGCATTTAAACGATACTATAATGTAAAAGACTCTGGAAAAATATTACCTGGTCATGGTGGCATCTTGGATCGATTTGATAGTTGGTTATTTGTCTTTCCGTTTCTGCATTTTATTCAATTCGTTTCATAGAATCAGATAGGAGTGTTCGAAATGAAGCATATCACTTTGCTTGGTGCTACTGGTTCGATAGGAATACAGACATTAGACGTGATACGGCATCATAAAACCGAGTTTTCGATCCATGCATTAGCATTTGGTAAAAATGTTCAACAAGCCGTTCCTTTAATAAATGAATTCAAACCAAAGAAAGTTGTTGTTTTGGATAATGAAACAAAGCAGTTACTTAAAGCAGCAGTTTCTCATGTTCAAATATTAATCGGAAACGAAGGTTTGATAGAGGTTAGTGTGGATAAAGAAACAGATGTTTTAGTAAATGCGATAGTAGGTAGTGTAGGATTAGATGCAACACTCTGTGCGATAGAGGCGAATAAAACAATTGCGATTGCGAATAAAGAAACATTAGTAACTGCAGGACATTTAGTGATGGAGAAGGCCAAAAAGCATCAGGTGCGCCTCTTGCCGATTGACAGTGAGCATTCAGCTATTTTTCAATGCCTGCAAGGCGAGAACAGTAAAGAGGTGAGCCGCCTAATATTGACTGCTTCAGGTGGTAGTTTCAGAGATAAAACGAGAAAAGAATTACAAGATGTTACGGTTGAAGATGCGCTAAAACATCCAAACTGGAGCATGGGTGCTAAAATAACAATTGATTCGGCAACTATGCTGAACAAGGGATTAGAGGTGATCGAAGCACATTGGTTATTTGATGTCCCTTATGATGCAATCGACGTTATTTTACATAAATAAAGTATCATTCACTCCATGGTTGAATTTCATGATAAAAGTGTGATCGCGCAATTAGGTACTGCTGATATGCGTACACCGATCCAATACGCTTTAACATATCCATCACGTTTAGCGTTACCACAAACCAAACCACTAGATTTATTAGAAATAGCAGAACTACATTTTTCTAAAATAGATTTTGAGCGTTTCCCATGCTTGCGTATGGCTTATCAAGCTGGTAAAGTAGGCGGAACGATGCCAACCGTATTAAATGCAGCTAACGAAATGGCTGTTCAGTTATTTTTACAAAATAAGATAACTTTCTTACAAATTGAGGATTTTATTGAACGTGTTTTGGTAGAGCATGAGGTAATACCATATCCAGCTTTAGAAGTGATTCACGCAGTAGACAAAGAAACACGAATGAAAGTTGCGTCTTTTTTGAAATGAAGAAAGTAAAGTATTAGGTAAAAAGAAGGAGAGTGCTAGTGTTGAACACAATTATTGCATTTATTTTAATGTTCGGTTTACTTGTGTTCGTTCATGAGTTTGGACATTTTATCTTTGCTAAAAAAGCAGGGATGTTAGTAAGAGAACTTGCAATTGGATTTGGTCCAAAAGTCTTTTCGATTAAGAAAAAAGAAACATTATACACGATTCGATTACTGCCTATGGGTGGGTATGTTCGCGTTGCCGGTGAAGATCCAGAAATAACGGAATTAAAACCAGGACAACATATTGCAATTGAATTTAACCAAGCAGGTGCAGTCGATAAAATTATTATTAATAAAAAGTCGAAGCATCCAACTGCACGTGTTATTGAGGTCGAAAAGGCAGATTTAGAACACGGATTATTTATTGAAGGTTATGATGTAGGAGAAGAGGATAAACTACGCTTTTCTGTTGATCCAAAGGCAGATTTTGTGATGGATGAAGTCGAGACACAAATTGCTCCATTTGATCGCCAATTTGCTTCCAAAACAAAAAGACAACGTGCCATGCAATTATTTGCTGGACCAATGATGAATTTCTTACTTACAATTGTAATCTTTGCTATTCTAGGATTTACACAAGGTGTTCCGACAGAAGAAGCTAAATTAGGAACAATTCAAGCAGATAGTCCGGCTGAAGAAGCAGGATTTGAAGCTGGTGATGAAGTAATTGCAATAGATGGCACGCCAGTCACAATGTGGACTGAATTTCAAACGACAGTAAGAGAAAATCCAGAGACAGAGTTAACGATGACTGTTTTGCGTGATAGTAGTGAAGAACAGGAACTTGTAGTGACACCGCGAATGGTAGAATCACAAGATCAACAGTTCGGTCAACTTGGCGTAAGACAATATATGGAGAAGTCCTTTGCAAAAGCAATCCCTTATAGCTTAGAGGAAACTTATGCAACTTCTAAATTAATACTTACTAGTTTGAGTCAGCTTATAACAGGTGAATTTTCAATTGATATGCTTTCTGGACCAGTGGGGATTTATGATGCAACTGACCAGGTTGTCCAAAATGGATTTGCAACATTCTTAATGTGGACCGCTATGTTAAGTGTTAATTTAGGTATTATCAATTTATTACCTTTACCGGCGCTTGATGGTGGTAGATTATTGTTTGTTGGAATTGAAGCTGTTCGTGGCAAACCAATATCTGCAGAAAAAGAAGGGCTTGTCCATTTTGTCGGGTTTGCTTTACTAATGTTATTAATGATTGTCGTAACATGGAATGATATTCAACGCTTATTTTTATAGAAATGAACTATTATAAGAGGTGTAAAATAAAATGAAACAAAGTCAAACACTAATACCTACATTAAAAGAAATACCAGCAGATGCAGATGTTTCAAGTCATCAACTATTGTTACGAGCAGGTTATATTAGACAAACTGCTTCTGGAATCTATAGTTTTTTACCATTAGGAAAGCGAGTGCTTCGAAAGGTAGAAGATATTGTTCGCGAAGAGATGGACAATATTGGGGCAAATGAAATGTTGATGCCAGCCTTACAACCAGCTGAATTGTGGAAAGATACAGGCAGGTGGCAAACTTTTGGTCCAGAACTGATGCGAATTAATGATAGACATGACCGTGAATTTGCATTAGGTGCAACACATGAGGAAGTTGTGACAAGTTTGATTAAAGATGAAGTGAAAAGTTATAAAAAACTGCCACTGACTGTCTATCAAATTCAATCGAAGTTTCGTGATGAAAAAAGACCTCGTTTTGGCTTATTAAGAGGACGCGAATTTATTATGAAAGATGCGTATTCTTTTCATGATTCTTACGAAAGTTTAACTGAGATGTATGATAGTATGTATCAAGCTTATTCGAATATATTTACAAGATTAGGTTTAAATTTTCGAGCTGTCATTGCAGATTCTGGCGCAATGGGTGGAAAAGATACACATGAATTTATGGCATTATCTGAAGTTGGTGAAGATATTATCGCATTCTCTGATACATCTGATTATGCTGCCAATATCGAAATGGCTGAAGTAGTTGATCAATACGAAAAGTCGAATGAGTCTGCATTACCGTTAGATAAAGTTGCCACACCGAATCAAAAAACAATGCAAGATGTTGCTGATTACCTTGAACATACATTGGATAAGGGTTTAAAAGCTTTATTTTTCAAAGTTGATGATTCTTTTGTATTAGTTGTTACAAGAGGAGATCATGAAGTAAATACGATAAAACTTAAAAATCTTTATCAAGCAGCAACTGTTGAATTAGCAACAGAGACAGAAGCAAGAGAAATGTTGGGTGCTGGTTTTGGTTCTTTAGGTCCAGTTAAGATGGAAAATGAAGAAGTTGATATTGTTGCAGATTTTGCCGTCCGCAATGCCGTGAATGTAACGTGTGGAGCAAATGAAGAAGGCTATCACTATGTGAATGTGAATCCTGAACGCGACTTCAAAGTGACGAAATATGCAGATGTTCGTTTTATTGCAGAAGGAGATTCTTCTCCTGATGGACAAGGAGTAATAAAATTTGCTCGAGGAATTGAGATTGGCCAAGTATTTAAATTAGGTGAATTTTATGCAAATAAACTTGGTGCAAGCTTTTTAAATGAGCAAGGAAAAGCAACGACAATGATTATGGGTTGTTATGGAATTGGTGTTTCTAGAACATTAGCAGCTATTGTAGAGCAATACCATGATGATTTGGGAATAACATGGCCAAAACAGATTTCACCATTTCAGGTACACTTGCTTGTACTAAATAGTAAAAAGGAAGAACAGACTAGCCTTGCTGAAGAATTGTATACCGGTTTAAAAGCAAAAGGAATAGAAGTACTTTACGATGACAGAGCTGAACGTGCAGGAATTAAATTTGCGGACAGTGATCTTATTGGAATCCCTTATCGAATTGCTGTTGGTAAGCGTGCAGATGAAGGTATCATAGAGTGTAAAGAACGAGTTAATGGCGAACAGACAGAACATCATAAAGATGATGTAATAGCCTATATACAAAGCTTATTAGCATAAGACTTTTAAACCCCTTGTCCTAAAGAATAGGTGACAGGGGTTTTTATGCGTAGTAGAATAAGATAGAAGATTTTTTTGTTCAGATGTATGAACACATGCTAGGGGGGAAACAAAATTGAGTATTTCGAGTAACGATAAGATGAAAGTACTATTAAAACAAATAAACTTGACAGAACCTGAAACTACTAATTTTTCGGAGAGTCAACTAACAAAGTTAGAAGTATTTAAAACGGAAAAGCGATGGCACTTTCATATCCAAATCAAACAAATCTTACCTGCTAAGGCGTATCGACTTTTCTGTTTGAAACTACAAGAAACCTTTTCGCATATTGCCACTGTTGATTGGACGCTTTATGCTGAAAGTAAAAATATAAGTAATGAAGAGGTTAGTGCCTATTGGCAGGATTTCATAGGGTCGGTTGGTGATCTTTCACCTGCATATAAAGATCTTGTCGAGCAGCAAAAACCACAAATAGATGGTAATAAGATTATTGTGACTGCTCGAAATGATGCGGAAGCAAATGCGCTTAAAAAAAGACTAGAGCCTGCATTTCGAACGTACTGTAATAAGATCGGCGCTATCGCTTATACATTAAAAGTTGATGCAAAGACTGAAATGGAAGATATTAAAAAGTTTAGAGAGCAAAAGGCTCTTGAAGATAAGGAATTAGTCCAAAAAGCTGTAATGGATAAAGAAGTTCGTGAAAAAGAGAAAGAGGCTGGCGTTTCAAACGAACCAGTAATGATTGGTTATAAAATTAAAGATGAACCAGTGCCGATGAAAGAAATACTAGAAGAAGAAAGACGGATTGTTGTACAAGGGTATGTATTTGCTGTTGATATTAGAGAGTTACGTTCTGGACGACACTTGTTAATCATTAAGGTAACAGACTATACGGATTCTTTCTCATTAAAAATGTTTTCAAAAGATGATCAAGATGGAGAAAAATTTAAAGCAGTTAAAGAGGGCATCTGGATTAAAGCAAGAGGTAGTGTGCAAACTGATACATTTACCAATGAGTTAACAATGATGCTTAATGATATTAATGAAATCAAAGTAAAGAAAAAAGAAGATAAAGCTCCAGAAGATGAGAAACGTGTGGAATTACATGCGCACACAACAATGAGTCAAATGGATGCAGTCGTGACAGCTTCAAAATTAATTGAACAAGCTAGCAAATGGGGACACAAAGCGTTTGCAATTACGGATCATGCAGTAGCACAATCTTATCCAGAAGCATATGCAGCAGGTCAAAAGCATGGTGTAAAAATTCTTTATGGATTAGAAGCAAATATTGTAGATGATGGCGTGCCAATTGCTTATAATGAACAAGACATTGACTTAGATACAGCTACGTATGTTGTTTTTGATGTAGAAACAACGGGTTTATCTGCTGTATACGATACAATTATTGAGTTGGCTGCTGTGAAGGTTAAAGGTGGAGATATCGTTGACCGGTTTGAATCATTTGTAAATCCCCATCATCCTTTGTCTGAGACTACCAATGATTTAACGGGCATTACGGATGATATGGTAAAAGACGCTCCTGATGTTGAACAAGTATTAGCAGATTTTAAAGAATGGGCTGGACAAGATATTTTGGTTGCTCATAATGCTAGCTTTGATATGGGATTCTTAAATCAAGGAAATGAAAAAGCGGGATTAGAAAAAGCGATTAACCCGGTCATTGATACATTAGAGTTAGCTCGATTTTTATTGCCAACTTTAAAAAGTCATCGTTTAAATACATTGTGTAAGAAATTCGATATCGAATTAACCCAACATCACCGTGCGATATATGATGCGGAAGCAACCGGCTATTTAATGTGGAAACTGTTAAAAGAGGCAAGAGAGAAAGAAATTACAAATCATAACCATTTTAATATTCATATGGGTGAGGGTAATGCGTATCAACGTGCACGTCCACATCACGCAACACTACTTGCGCAAAATGAAATTGGACTAAAAAACATTTATAAATTAGTTTCTTTAGCACATATCGATTATTTCTACAGAATACCACGTATTCCACGTTCTAAATTACAAGCACACCGTGAAGGTATTTTAGTTGGTTCTGGTTGTGAAAAAGGTGAAGTGTTTGAAACAATGATGCAAAAGTCACAAGAAGAAGCAGAGAAAGTTGCGGCCTTCTATGATTATATTGAAGTACATCCACCGGCTAACTATTATCCATTGATTAGTCGAGAGCTTGTCCAAAATGAAGCGCAAATTTTAGATATATTACGAAACCTTGTTGCGCTTGCCGATCGCTTGAAGAAACCTTGTGTTGCAACAGGAAATGTCCATTATTTAGAAGAACGAGATAAGTTATATCGTCAAATCCTTATTTCATCTCAAAATGGAAACCCGCTAAGTCGTCAAACACTACCGGATGTCCATTTCCGAACAACAGATGAAATGCTTGCGAGTTTTGATTTCTTAGGAACCGACAAGGCAAAAGAAATAGTTGTCACAAATACACAAGCAATCGCTGATCGATTAGAATCAATTAAACCGATAAAAGAAGATTTATATACACCAAACATCGATGGTGCAGAAGAAGAAATTCGAGAAATGAGCTATACCTTTGCTAAAAATCTCTATGGTAATGATTTACCTGAACTTGTCGAAAAGCGTATCGAAAAAGAGTTGAAAAGTATTATTGGGCACGGCTTTGCGGTTATTTATCTTATCTCGCATAAGCTTGTGAAAAAATCATTAGATGATGGTTATTTAGTGGGTTCTCGTGGTTCTGTTGGTTCTTCATTAATTGCAACATTGACGGAAATAACAGAAGTAAATCCATTACCACCACACTATGTTTGTGCGACGTGTCAGCATCATGAATTTTTCACGGATGGATCTGTTGGTAGTGGTTTTGATTTACCTGATAAGAATTGCCCGTCTTGTGAAACAAGCATGCGAAAAGATGGTCAGGATATCCCGTTTGAAACTTTCCTAGGCTTTAAGGGGGACAAAGTTCCGGATATTGATTTGAATTTCTCGGGTGAGTATCAATCAATAGCGCACAACTATACAAAAGTACTGTTTGGTGAAGATAAAGTGTTTCGGGCAGGTACAATTGGTACTGTGGCGGAGAAGACAGCGTATGGTTACGTAAAAGGATATGCGAGTGATCATCAATTACAAATGAAAGCTGTTGAAACAGATCGTTTAGTTCAAGGCTGTACGGGTGTGAAACGGACTTCAGGACAACACCCTGGTGGAATTATTGTTGTTCCAGATGATATGGATATCTATGACTTCACACCGATCCAGTTTCCAGCTGATGATCGTAATTCTGAATGGAAAACTACGCATTTCGATTTCCATTCCATTCACGATAATTTATTGAAACTAGATATACTTGGACATGATGATCCGACCGTGATTCGGATGTTACAAGATTTAAGTGGAATTGATCCAAAAACAATTCCAGTAGATGACGAAGAAGTAATGAAAATTTTCTCAGGTCCCGAAGTATTAGGTGTAAACGCAGAGCAAATCATGTGTAAGACCGGTACGTTAGGTGTTCCAGAGTTTGGTACGAAATTTGTTAGACAAATGCTAGAAGATACAAAGCCAAAAACATTCGCAGAGCTAGTAATTATCTCTGGCTTATCACACGGAACAGATGTATGGCTAGGTAATGCACAAGAACTAATTAATAAGGGCATTTGTAAGTTGCCAGATGTAATTGGGTGCCGTGATGATATTATGGTTTATCTGATGCATAAAGGATTAGATGCTTCATTAGCCTTTAAAATTATGGAATTCGTTCGTAAAGGAAAAGGTCTACAAGATGAATGGATTGTAGAAATGAAGAAAAACAATGTACCTGAATGGTATATTGATTCGTGTAAAAAAATTAAGTACATGTTTCCAAAAGCACACGCTGCTGCATACGTTTTAATGGCAGTTCGGATTGCTTATTTTAAAGTACATCATCCAATTCTTTTTTACGCAGCTTACTTCTCTGTTCGTGCAGATGACTTTGAATTAGACCTAATGGTGAAAGGTCCAACAGGGATTCGTAAACGTATAGAAGAAATTTTGGCTAAAGGAAATGATGCTTCAACAAAGGAAAAAAACGTTTTAACTGTGCTGGAATTAGCTCTTGAAATGAATGAAAGAGGATTTACTTTCCAAAGCGTTGATTTGTATAAATCGAGTGCAACAGATTTTCTTGTTGTTGAGAATAGTCTGATCCCTCCGTTTAACGCCGTTGATGGTTTAGGAACAAATGCAGCTCATAATATTGTCAAAGCGCGCGAAGAAGGTGAATTTTTATCGAAAGAAGACTTAAGAGAAAGAAGTAGAATATCTAAAACGGTTATAGAATATTTAGAGAATCATGGTAGCCTAAAAGGAATGGAAGATAAAAATCAATTATCGTTATTTTAAATAAAAGCTTTTTAAAAAAAGATTGCTTATTTTGGGAAAATCGATAAACTTTGACATACCGGTACCCCGTTCTGAAAATACACGATGCTTTCCGTGCCTACAGAAAGGGAGGCCATTTTCTGACGTAGCGTGTCTCGATTAACTTGTTATTGCACGTTTCCTTGCATGATATTAAGGAATATGGTATAGTAATTTATGGTACGAAATGATACGTTAGTAAGAAGGAGTGGGGAAACCCACTCTTTCTTCACACCTATCGTCCTTTTTGTTACATAGAAGCTTATTTTTAAAAAGGATGGTATACGTTTTGCACTGATTTCTTGTGCAGATTTCTTTTGATTTTAGTATGAAGCGTAGTATTCCCTTGCCGTTTTTTGGCAAGGGTTTTATGTTTCTTATATAAGATGTTAATGAAAAAGACTAAAATGTGTAAACTTTAAAAGTATGACTAAAAACGTAGTAGCCTAATGTAATACAGTTTAATTGCAGTGATAAAGGAGGCAACATGAATGGGAATGAAAGTAACGGAAAAAGCAGAACAACTTCTTGAACCTATCTTAGAAGAAATGGCGTTACAGCTTGTAGATATTGAGTTTGAAAAAGAAGGAAAAAACTGGTTTCTTCGTATTTTTATTGACAAGCAAGGTGGTATCGACATAGAAGAATGCGGCATTGTATCAGAGAAATTAAGCGAGCAATTAGATGCTGATGATCCAGTTGCAGTACCATACTATTTAGAGGTTTCTTCACCAGGTGCAGAGCGCCCATTGAAAAAACCACAAGATTTTATTGACCACATAGGCCATAACGTTTTCGTTACGTTATATGAACCTATCCAAGGTGCTAAATCGTTTGAAGGATTGTTAACAGCTTTTGAAGAGGATACCATAAAATTAGAAGTATTAAACAAAACAAGAAAACAAGAAGTAACTATTCCTTATCAAAAAATAGCAAAAGCCCGATTAGCAGTTACATTTAAATAAAGGGGGAGACATAGTGAGTAGTGAGCTTTTTGATGCCATTGATTATTTAGAAAAAGAAAAAGGTATTAACAAAGAAATATTAATGGAAGCGTTAGAGGCGGCGCTTATATCTGCTTATAAGAAGAATTTCAAATCCGCAACGAATGTACGAATCGATTTGAATGAAAAGACTGGGAGCATGCATGTTCTTTCAAGAAAAGAAGTTGTCGAAGAAGTAGAGGATAAGAACCAGGAGATTAGTCTAGAAGAAGCAAAAGGAATTAAACCAGATTATGATTTAGGCGATATAATTGAACTAGAGGTTACACCAAGAGATTTTGGACGAATCGCAGCACAAGCTGCGAAGCAAGTTGTGACACAGCGTGTTCGTGAAGCGGAACGTGGTGTTATATTCAATGAATACATTGACCGTGAAGAAGATATAATGAACGGGATTATCCAACGCATTGATCCCCGTTATGTTTATGTTAATCTGGGTAAGGTTGAGGCCAAGTTACCTGAGGGTGAACAAATGGCAACAGAAGACTATCATGTGCATGATCGACTTAAAGTCTTTGTGACGAAAGTTGAAAACACAAATAAAGGCCCACAAATCTTTGTTTCTAGAACACATCCAGGTCTTTTAAAACGTTTATTTGAAATGGAAGTTCCTGAAATTTACGATGGAACTGTAGAGATACGTTCTGTAGCGAGAGAAGCAGGAGACCGTTCTAAAATATCTGTTTATGCCGCAGATAGTGATGTTGATCCTGTTGGCTCTTGCGTTGGTCAAAGAGGTCAACGTGTTCAAACAATCGTTAATGAGCTTAAGGGTGAGAAAATTGATATTGTTGAATGGTCAGAAGATCCAGTTGTCTATGTATCGAATGCGTTAAGTCCATCAAAAGTCGTTGATGTTCTGGTAAATGAAAAAGATAAAGCAACAACTGTTATTGTTCCTGACAACCAATTATCACTGGCTATTGGTAAACGTGGTCAAAATGCTCGATTAGCAGCAAAATTGACCGGTTGGAAAATTGATATTAAAAACGAGTCAGATGCGCGTGAGGCTGGTTTAATAACTGAACCTGTTCGTGTACTTGATGAAGAAGCATCATTTGATGGAGACGGCGATTTATTTGATTAAGGAGGAGAAATAAGTTATGCCTAAAAAGAATAACAAGATTCCTCTTCGCAAATGTATTGTTACACAAGAAATGAAACCGAAACAAGCATTAATTCGAATTGTTCATAATAAAGATGGGGAAGTGTTTGTTGATCCATCCGGTAAAAAGAATGGCCGAGGGGCATATATTTCTAATAGTTTAGAAGTAGTAGAAAAAGCTGAAAAATCTAAAGTATTAGACCGTCATCTACAAACAAATGTAGACGAAACAGTGTATCAACAATTAAAGCAAGTGATAGAAGGTAAAGACATTGAGTAAGGGGAAAGAATATCTCAACTTAATTGGTTTAGCTTATCGTGCTCGTAAATTGACGTTAGGTGAAGAATTAATTATTAAAGATATCCAAAAACAAAAAGCGAAATTAGTACTGCTTGCAAGTGATACAGGTCCACAAACAACAAAGAAAATTACAGATAAATGTAATTTTTATGAAATTCCAATTCGAATTGTTGATGATCGGGATACAATATCACATGCAATGGGTAAGTCTGGAAGAGTAGCAATTGCTGTTTTAGATGAAGGTTTCGCTTCGAAAATAACCTCGTTACTCGATAAATCTATTCGGGGGTGAATGTATGAGTAAAATACGTGTATATGAATATGCAAAACAAAAGAATGTGTCTAGTAAAGAAATTATAAATAAATTAAAAGAAATTGATGTGGAAGTGTCCAATCATATGTCAACTATTTCTAGTGATACATCTACAAAGTTGGACGAAATATTTTCAAGTAATACAGAAGAAAATGCTGCACCAGATGCGGACAAAAAGAATCAAGAGCAATCAAAGAAAACTGATAAAAATGATTCTAGCAATGCACAATCTAAATCATCGCCTGAGTCCGTTGAAACATCTTCTACAAAAATAACCTATACAGATTCCTTAACTGTAGGTGAACTAGCTGAAAAATTAGGTAAAGATGCAACAGACCTGATTAAGAGTCTTATGGCAGCTGGAGTTATGGCTACTAAAAACCAAAGTTTAGATGATGAGACGATTTCGATGATGGCTGAAGAATATGGTGTGGAAGTTGAAAAAGAAGCAGAAGTTGATGAAATGGATTTAGATAACTTCATCCAAGAAATCAATCAAGGTGAAGCGATTGAACGTCCAGCTGTAGTTACGATTATGGGCCACGTTGATCATGGTAAAACAACTTTACTTGACTCTATTCGCCACACCAAAGTAACAGAAGGTGAAGCAGGAGGTATTACCCAACATATTGGTGCATATCAAATCGAGAGTAATGGTAAATTCATTACCTTCTTAGATACACCAGGACACGCTGCTTTCACAAGCATGCGTTCACGAGGCGCTCAAATAACTGATATTGCTATTCTTGTTGTAGCTGCAGATGATGGTGTTATGCCACAAACAGTCGAAGCGATTAATCATGCAAAGGCTGCTGAGGTTCCAATCATTATTGCAGTTAATAAAATGGATAAAGAAGGCGCTAATCCTGACCGTGTTATGCAAGAGTTAACAGAATATCAATTAATCCCTGAAGACTGGGGTGGAAATACAATATTTGTTCAACTATCTGCATTAAAAGGCGAAGGAATTGACGACTTGATCGAAATGATTCAACTAGTTGCAGAAGTAGAAGAATTAAAAGCAAACCCTGATAACCGTGCAATCGGTACTGTTATTGAATCACAGTTAGACAAAGGGCGTGGCCCAGTTGCAACACTACTGGTGCAAAATGGTACGTTACACGTAGGTGATCCAATTGTTGTTGGAAATACTTTTGGTCGTATTCGTGCAATGGTAAATGATGTAGGTCGTCGTGTTAAAGCAGTTGGACCATCAGCTCCAGTTGAAATAACTGGATTAAATGAAGTTCCATCTGCGGGTGATCACTTTGTTGTCTTTGCAGATGAGAAGAAAGCACGTCAAATCGGTGAAGCACGTCAACAAAAACAAATTGAAGCAAACCGTGGTGGCGGTGTTAAAGTTAGTTTGGATGATTTATTCGAACAAATTAAGCAAGGCGATATTAAAGATATTAACTTAATTATAAAAGCTGATGTACAAGGTTCATTAGGTGCTTTATCATCTTCTCTAGAGAAGATTGATGTGGAAGGCGTTAAGGTTCACATCATTCACATGGGTGTTGGTGCAATTACTGAATCAGATGTTATTTTGGCCTCTGCATCAAATGCAATTATTATTGGCTTTAATGTACGTCCTGATGTTAATGCTAAAAAAGCAGCTGAGTCAGAAAAAGTGGATGTACGCTTATATCGTGTTATCTACAAAATAATTGAAGAAATTGAAGCTGCAATGAAAGGAATGCTTGATCCAGAATTCGAAGAGAAGGTAATTGGACAAGCGGAGGTTCGCGAAATTTTCAAAGTATCTAAAATTGGTACAATTGCAGGTAGTTACGTAACTGATGGTAAAATTACACGTGATGCAGGCGTGCGCGTAATCCGTGATGGCATTGTAATTTATGAAGGTGAAATTGACACATTGAAAAGATTTAAGGATGATGTCAAGGAAGTTGCGCAAAACTATGAGTGCGGGATTACCGTAGAAAAGTTTAATGACATTAAAGAAGGCGACGTTTTTGAAGCGTATGTTATGGAAGAAATTAAACGCACATGATTCTTTATGCTGAAGTAGAATGTTATATCTATCATGCACATTCATTAAAGGAAAAACGGTCTGTTATTAAAAAGATAACAAAACGGATTCATAATGAGTACAATATTGCAATTAGTGAGATAGATTTTCAAGATCTTTGGCAACGCACAATGTTTGGTTTAGTAACGATCTCTAATGAGAAAGTACAGGCGGAGAGGGTAATCGATCAAGCGTTTAAGCTGATTGATTCTTTTCCGGAAATCGAACGAACAAAAACGCAAAAGGAATGGTTATAATTTAGTTAACCATTGCTGAATTTTAAGAGGTGAACTTCATGAATCAAATGAGAGCAAATCGCGTCGCAGAACAAATGAAAAAAGAGTTGGGTGATATCCTTAGTAGGAAAATTAAGGACCCGCGTGTTGGTTTTGTAACGATAACAGATGTCGAAGTTACAGGTGACTTACAACAAGCAAAGATTTATATATCTGTTCTAGGTGAAGAAAAACAAAAACATGATACATTAATTGGTTTGGCGAAAGCGAAAGGTTTTATTCGTTCTGAAATAGGTACACGCATTCGTTTACGTAAAACACCAGAATTGTTTTTTGAATTCGATGAAGCTATTGAAAAAGGGAATCGAATTGAAACCATCTTACGCGATATTAATGATTCTAATACGTGATATTTACTTCCTAAAACCCTTGTTCTATAATAGTACAAGGGTTTTAGTTTATTTTTTAATTGTACGCGATAGAATAAAAATTTAAAGAGATGGTGAATAAAGATTATGAATGGTATTCTACCACTGTGGAAACCAATAGGGCCTACATCCCATGATTGCGTTATCCAAATTAGAAAATTATGTCATACCAAAAAAGTTGGTCATACCGGAACACTGGATCCAGCAGTAGAAGGTGTATTGCCAATTTGTATTGGAGAGGCAACGAAAATTGTTCCATATCTAACGGATACGACAAAAACATATGTTGGAGAAGTAACACTCGGATATTCAACAGATACAGAAGATCAAACGGGTACTATTATCGAAGAAAAGTTAGTAGATGAAACGTTTGATATAGCTACACTAGAAACTGTATTAGCATCGTTTACAGGTGTAATTAGCCAAGTTGTTCCACTTTATTCTGCTGTTAGGGTAGATGGTAAGAAATTGTATGAATATGCAAGAACGAACGAGCCTGTTGAAAGACCATCACGTGAGGTTACAATTGAATCGATTAGATTATTGGAGGATTCACTAAAAGTTGAAGAGAAAGTTTTCCGGTTTTCATTTGAAGCAACATGTTCAAAGGGAACATATATGAGAACGCTATGTTTAGACATTGGTAAAAAACTAGGTTATCCTGCCCACATGTCTCATTTAGTTCGAACAGAAACAGGGAATATTACTGCTGCAGAGACATTTACGTTTGACCAATTAATAGAAAAAAGTGAGCTAGGGCAATTAGAAGAAACTTTACTTCCAATTCAGCAAGGTGTTGATCACTTAGATATTTATAACGTAGATGAACAACTAGCAAAAAAAGTTTGGCAAGGTCAGAAATTAGCGTTACCGGATCAAACGATAAAAACAGATCCGTTTAGAGTAGAGTACCAAGATGAACTTTTAGCAATTTATCAGATACATCCAACAAAAATCGAAGAGATAAAACCAGTACGTGTATTCCGTTACAATCAGGAAAGTAGGTGAAAACCTTGGAAATTATATCATTACAATATCCACACAAAATTATTCGAACAGAAATAGAAGAAACAGTTGCAGCTATTGGATTTTTCGATGGCATACATAAAGGGCATCAAAATGTTATTGAAACTGCAAGAGAAATTGCAAAAGAAGAGAATAGAAAGAGTGCAGTTATTACATTCTCACCTCATCCTTCTGTCGTACTGAAAAAGCAACAAAAGCCTGTTCATTATTTAACACCATTAATTGAAAAAAAAGCGATTCTAGAAGATATGGGTATTGATATTTTATATATCATTACATTTAATGAGGTTTTGTCAAAATTAGTTGCAAGTGAATTTGTTTCGGATTTTATTGTTGGACTTAACATTAAACATCTTGTTGCTGGTTTTGATTTCACATATGGATACAAGGGTAAAGGTACGATAGAAACATTGAGAGAACATGCAAAAGGTGAATTTGATCTTACGACAATTAATAAATTAGAAGATGAAGGCGAAAAAGTTAGCTCAACACGGATTCGAGATTTGTTGGCTAAGGGGAAAGTGAAGAAGATAAGTAATTTATTAAATAGACCTTTTCAAACGAGTGGAATCGTTATACAAGGTGAAAAACGTGGAAGAACAATTGGTTTTCCTACTGCTAATATAGATGTGGAAGAGGAGTATGCACTTCCTAAAGTCGGTGTTTACGCCGTTCGTGTTTCCATTAGTGATCAAAATAAGATTACGGGAATGGCTAATGTGGGCTATAAGCCAACGTTTCATGAAAGTAATCAAATAGATCGACCTACTATAGAAATTCATCTATTTGATTTTGAACAAGATATCTATGGTGAATCATTGCGAATAGAATGGATTGACTTTATTAGAAATGAAGTTAAATTTAATGGAATTGAGCAATTGATTGAACAATTAAAGAAAGATGAACAACAGATTCGACATTTGTTTACTACAATTGAAGATTAATACTTGCAATTTATTATAAAAGGATGTAATCTAAATAACGGAAACCTTCCACTTGGCAAATTGATTCTCCGACGTTTGCTAGGGGATAGGGGTTTACTAATTTTTACAGGAGGCTATTACAAATGGCTATAACACAAGAACGTAAAACTGAACTTATGAATGAGTTCAAAACACATGATAACGATACGGGATCTCCAGAGGTTCAGATCGCTGTCTTAACAGAAGATATTACGAATTTGAATGAGCATCTTCGTTTCCACAAGAAGGATCATCACTCACGTCGTGGTTTATTGAAAATGGTCGGTAAACGTCGTAACTTACTAAATTACTTACGTAATAATGATGTTGCTCGTTACCGTGATTTAATTCAAAAACTTGGTTTACGCAGATAATATACTAAAAAGCGGGATTATTCCCGCTTTTTCTGTATGTTTAAAATCAATCTGTTCATCCGATAATAGTTTGTAGGAAGTTATTCTTTTGGGTATATATATGTCGTATTATAATCCTTTCGCTCGATTCTGATCAAACAGTTGAAAAAATTTTTTCAACTGTTTGATCAGGATGGAGCAACATAATGTAAATGATGCAAAAGGATAGTAAAACAAGAAGTGATACGGATTTATATAGCCCTTATTATATGGACACACTACTACAAAAGGTTTCCAGGTAAATAAGAGAGGGGTACATAATTAAATGGTAGCAAATAAAAAAGTATTTTCGACAGAAATATCAGGTAACACATTTACAGTAGAAATTGGAGAATTAGCAAAACAGGCAAATGGTGCATGTATGATTCAATATGGGGATACTTCTGTCTTAGCAACAGCAACGGGTTCTAAAGAGCCAAAAGATTTACCGTTTTTCCCACTAACTGTAAACTACGAGGAACGTTTATATGCAGTAGGTAAAATTCCAGGAGGTTTTATTAAAAGAGAAGGTAGACCATCAGAAACAGCTGTTCTTACATCTCGTTTAATTGACCGTCCAATACGACCATTATTTCCAGACGGGTATCGTAACGATGTTCAAGTAATAAGTATGGTAATGAGTCTAGATCAAAACTGTCCGTCAGATATAGCTGCAATGATAGGTTCTTCGATAGCTCTATCTATCTCAGACATTCCATTTGATGGACCAATAGCCGGTGTTATTGTTGGACGAGTTGACGATAAATTTGTAATTAATCCTACTACTGAACAGCGCGAGAAGAGTGATATTGATCTTACCGTTGCTGGCACAAAACACGCGATTAACATGGTAGAAGCAGGGGCAGATGAAGTACCAGAAGATGTGATGCTTGAAGCTATTATGTTTGGACATGAAGAAATTAAACGTTTAGTTGCTTTTCAAGAAGAAATTATTGCTGAAGTTTCTAAAGAAAAAATGAATATTAAATTATTCGAATTAGATAAAGAATTAACTGTTGTAGTAGAAGAGAAAGTTAAAGCGACTTTAGTGACAGCAATTCAAATTCATGAAAAGCATGCCCGTGAAGAAGCTATTGATAAAGTAAAGAAAGACTTACTTGCGGAATATGAAGAGCAAGAAGCTGATGATAAAACAATTAAACACGTTAAAGGTATATTGGATAAGATCGTTAAAGAAGAAGTACGTCGTTTAATTACAAAAGAAAAAGTTAGACCAGATGGTCGTAAAATTGATGAAATACGTTCTTTAACCTCTCGTATTAGTGTACTTCCGAGAACGCACGGATCCGGTTTGTTCACACGTGGCCAAACACAAGCGTTAAGCATCTGTACACTGGGTGCTCTAGGTGATGTGCAAATTTTAGATGGTATTGGATTAGAAGAATCAAAACGTTTCATGCATCATTATAACTTCCCATTATTTAGTGTTGGGGAGACTGGTCCTATTAGAGGCCCAGGCCGTCGTGAAATTGGTCATGGTGCATTAGGAGAACGCGCATTAGAAAAAGTGTTGCCTTCTGAAAAAGACTTTCCTTATACGATTCGCCTTGTATCAGAAGTGTTAGAATCAAACGGATCTACTTCACAAGCGAGTATTTGTGCTAGTACATTAGCAATGATGGATGCAGGTGTACCAATTAAAGCACCAGTTGCTGGTATTGCAATGGGACTTATTAAATCGGGTGATGATTATACTATTTTAAGTGATATTCAAGGTATGGAAGATCACTTAGGAGATATGGACTTTAAAGTTGCCGGAACTGCTAAAGGTGTAACTGCTCTTCAAATGGATATTAAAATTGATGGTTTATCACGTGATATTTTAGAAGAAGCACTTACGCAAGCTAAAAAAGGTCGTATGCATATTCTAGAGCATATGCTTGAAACAATTAACGAACCAAAAGAAGAGTTATCCACATATGCTCCGAAAATCTTAACAATGTCTATTCATCCAGATAAGATTCGCGATGTAATTGGGCCAAGTGGTAAACAAATCAATAAAATTATTGAAGAAACTGGCGTGAAAATAGATATTGAGCAAGATGGTGGTGTATTCATTTCATCTATCAATAATGAAATGAATCAAAAAGCGAAGAAAATCATTGAAGATATTGTACGTGAAGTACAAGTTGGTGAAATGTATCTTGCTACAGTTAAACGAATTGAAAAATTTGGTGCATTCGTTGAATTATTTAAAGGTAAAGAAGGCCTTGTTCACATATCAGAAATGGCTGCTGAACGCATCAATAAAGTGGAAGACGTTGCTTCAATAGGTGATCAAATGATGGTCAAAGTAAAAGAAGTTGATCGTCAAGGTCGTATTAATTTATCACGCAAATCTGTTATAGCAGATGAAAAAGAAAAAGAAAGTAAATAATATTACCATTAAAAAGAAACTGGATTACCAGTTTCTTTTTCTTACATACTAAACTTTAGCAAAGTGAAACAGGCATTTAAGTCTTGGTAAACTTAGTCGTTTCGTAATAAACAACAATTTTCTAGAAAACAGAATTTTTAATGGTTGACAAGCAATCCGAACCTTAAAAAATCAATGATTAGCACATGGTTTTTGGTTTAAAGTTGAGTTGCATATAAATAAAAAATAACAGTTAATAAAATAGGAGGGCATCTAGATGCTTCAGAAACATACTTCCAGAAATGGATTACGTATTGTATTGGAAAATATCGCGAGTGTTAGATCCGTAACAATTGGCGTGTGGGTTCGAACTGGTTCAAGAGATGAAACAGTAGAAAATAACGGGATCTCTCACTTTTTAGAGCATATGTTTTTTAAAGGTACTGAAAAAAGAACTGCAAAAGAAATTGCCGAAGAGTTTGATGCGATTGGCGGACAAGTAAATGCTTTTACATCAAAAGAGTATACATGCTACTATGCGAAAGTTCTTGATACACATAAAGAATTTGCCTTAGAGATGTTAACCGATATGTTCTTTCATTCGAAATTTGCTCAAGAAGAAATTGATAAAGAAAAGAATGTTGTATTAGAAGAAATAAAGATGGCAGAAGACACACCAGATGACATCGTTCATGACTTATTAGCTGAAGCTTCTTACGGTGGACAGCCATTAGGATTTCCTATTTTAGGTATAGAAGAAAGATTAAATGCTTTCACATCTGAAGATTTGCATCAGTACCAACTGGAACACTACCGCCCAGATAATATAGTGATATCTGTAGCAGGAAATGTCGATACATCTTTTATCGATAAAATTGAAACAGCTTTTGATCAATTTAAGCAAACTAGCAAAGTTAGTACGTTGGAAAAATCAATTTTTACTCCGAAACAGTTAACACGTAAAAAGGAAACAGAACAAGCTCACTTATGCTTAGGGTATCAAGGTTTGCCAATTGGGGCTACGAATATCTTTAGTTTAGTCATTGTTAATAATGTACTTGGTGGCAGCATGAGTTCAAGATTGTTTCAAGAGATTAGAGAAAATCGTGGATTAGCTTATTCTGTGTTTTCTTATCACAGTTCGTTTCTTGATGATGGATTGTTAACGATCTATGCTGGGACAGGTAATGAACATCTTCCCGTTCTTAAAGAAACGATACATCAGACAGTAGCAGAATTAATCGAGCATGGCCTTACAGACAAAGAGTTACGTAATAGTAAAGAACAATTAAAAGGAAATCTTGTACTAGGTTTAGAAAGTACAAATAGCCGCATGAGTCGAAATGGTAAAAATGAGTTACTTATGGGTAAGCATCGTAGTTTGGATGAGTTAATAACTGAAATTGATGCGGTAAGTATGGAGTCAACGAATGAATTAATTAAACAAATATTCAAGTCGGATTATGCAAGTGCATTAATTTCTTCATGAAAAAAGCATAGTCAAGTTCACCTTCTCATACTTTTTATAAAGATGAAGGAGGAAAAAAGTATGCGGTATAAGACTTTAAGTGGCAAAGAAATTGTTGATCTTGATAGTGGCTCTAGATTAGGTGTGTTAGGGCAGACAGATATTGAATTAGATGAAAAAACAGGTCAAATTACAGCCTTCATTATTCCTAATTACACGTGGTTAGGGATGAAAAAAGAAGGAGAAAATCTGCGAATAAATTGGTCAGATATTCAGAAAATAGGCGAGGATATGATAATGGTTAATCGTCTCCCTCCTACTAAATAGTAGAAATGGATTATTAACTATCATACTTTCTAAATAGCTAATCGACAAGATGGAAATATAATCTGTTGATTAGCTTTTTTATATAGATCATTGTCTTATTTAATCTGCATTGTAGTTAAAACCTTCACTTTACTGCCAATAATTCATATGATATTAAGAAAATTTATAAAGCAAAATAGTAGTGAAATATTGTTTGTGAAAGAGGTGGAATTATGGATTCATCCATCCGTATGGCTATCTTAGGTGGAGATGCACGTTATCTTGAAATGATTAAGAAGCTTTCCGAAAATGATAACTTAAAAATGGAATTAGTTGGTTTTGATCAATTGAATCAAGGGTTTACAGGTATTAAACAAACAGATTTTGAAGAGTTGGAAACAGAATCTCTTGATGTAATTGTTTTACCGATTCCAGGTACTGATGAAGAAGGTTATATTGATACTATTTTTTCTAATCAAAAAATACAGCTTAAGGAGGAATGGTTTGATACATTAGCAAAAGACTGTTTGATATTCTCCGGAATAACAACACCTTATTTGAGTAAATGTGTGAAAAAATCGGGTCTAAAACTTATCCCGCTAATGGACAGAGACGATGTTGCCATTTATAATTCTATCCCAACTACAGAAGGTACAATTATGCTCGCCATTCAGCATACCAATTTTACGATTCATAGTGCTCGAATTGTTGTGTTAGGAATGGGGAGAGTCGGACTGAGTGTGGCAAGTAAATTTTCAGGGTTAGGAGCAAATGTGGCGGTTGGGACGAGAAAAGATGTAGATGTAGCACGTGCTTTTGAAATGGGGATGCAAGGTTTTCACATGGAAGAGTTACCTGCATATACTGGGCAGTGTGATATTTTAATCAACACGATTCCAAGTAAAGTTGTTACCGAATCAGCGTTAAACTTAATGAAATCTAATGCGTTAATTATTGACTTAGCGTCTAAACCTGGTGGGGTTGACTTTGTCTATGCTAAAAAAAGGGGAATTACAGCTATACACGCACTAGGGTTACCGGGGATGGTGGCTCCAAAAACAGCAGGAGAAATATTAGGAAATGTTATTAATCAACTCATTACACAAATAAAAGAAAGCGGGGAGAAGCGACAGTGTTAAAAGGAAAAAAAATTGGTTTTGGTATAACAGGCTCACATTGCACATACGCGGCGGTATTTCCAGAAATGCAAAAATTAATTGATCTAGGTGCAGAGTTGGTCCCAGTCATTTCAAATACCGTTCAAGAAACAGATACAAGATTTGGTAAAGCAGAAGATCATATTAAAACAATAACAGAAATTACAGGAAGAAAACCAATTGGTTCAATTGTTGATGCGGAGCCACTTGGCCCGGTTGAACCGTTGGATTGTATGGTTATAGCACCTTTAACTGGGAATTCAATGAGTCGATTGGCAAACGGTATATCAGACTCAGCTGTACTAATGTCTGCAAAGGCAACAATGCGTAATGGTAATCCAGTTGTTCTAGGAATTGCGACAAATGATGCACTAGGATTAAATGGTGTGAATTTGATGCGTTTAATGGCAACTAAATTAATCTATTTTGTACCATATGGTCAAGATGATTATATTAAAAAGCCAAATTCTTTAGTTGCAGATATGACTCTATTATCCTCTACAATCACACAAGCATTATCCCACAAACAAATACAGCCAGTTTTAATACCGAAGATGGTTACAGAATAATATACTGTAGGAATACCCTTTCCTTAACAGAGTATGTTAAAATAGAGATTACAAATTTAATCATTTTAACTTATAGGTAAGGAAGGGGATTTATTATGACAGAAATTAAAGGTTATCATGTTGCAGTAGTTGGTGCTACTGGAGCTGTAGGTCAAAAAATACTAGAAACACTAGAGAAAAAGGATTTTCCAATTGGACAGTTAACATTATTATCTTCTCCACGTTCAGCTGGAACTAAAATAAAATTCAAGGATGAAACGTTTACTGTTCAAGAAGCTACACCTGGAAGCTTTGAAGGAGTTAATATAGCACTTTTCTCAGCTGGTGGTTCTGTGTCTAAATCCCTAGCGCATGAGGCGGTAGCTCGTGGTGCAGTTGTAATAGATAATACAAGCGCTTTTAGAATGGATGAAAATATTCCATTGGTTGTCCCAGAAGTGAATGAATCTGATATTGAAAAACATAACGGTATTATTGCCAATCCAAACTGTTCTACGATTCAAATGGTTGCGGCACTTAAACCAATAGAAAAAGCATTTGGACTAAATCGAGTAATAGTTTCTACTTATCAAGCTGTTTCAGGCGCAGGTGCAAAAGCAGTTGAAGAATTAAGAGAACAATCGCAAGCCTTTTTGAATGGAGAAGAACTTGCTCCTGAACTATTGCCTGTTAAGGGTGAAAAGAAACATTATCCAATCGCTTTTAATGCATTACCTCAAATTGATGTATTTCAAGAAAATGGGTATACATTTGAAGAAATGAAAATGATTAATGAAACAAAAAAAATTCTACACGCATCCGAATTAGCTGTTGCAGCTACTTGTGTACGTTTACCATTTTTCACATCACATGCAGAAAGTGTGTATGTTGAAATTGATGATCCTGGTGTATCAGTTGCAGCTGTCCAAGAGGTTTTGGCACATGCACCTGGTATCGTTTTAGAAGATGATCCATCAAATCAAGTGTATCCAACACCATTAAGTGCAGTAGGTAGTGGTGACGTTTTTGTAGGTAGAGTAAGAAAAGATCTTGACGAACCTAAAGGGTTCCACCTATGGGTTGTTTCGGATAACTTATTAAAAGGCGCAGCATGGAATTCTGTGCAAATCGCTGAATCATTAATTAAAAATAACTGGCTATAATTTAGAGGTGTAACATGGAGATTCTAGTGCAAAAATTTGGCGGAACTTCTGTACAAAGTAAGACGACAAGAAGTAACGCAATAAAGCATATTAAAACTGCTATTGATCAAGGGTATAGAGTGGTTGTAGTCGTTTCTGCGATAGGCCGTTATCCTGATCCATATGCAACGGACTCATTATTAGGATTAATTGATTTTCCTAATACACATGCAAGCAAAAGAGAACAGGATTTACTTATGTCCTGTGGTGAAGTAATCTCTTCTGTCGTTTTTTCAACGGAATTAAAAGAAAGTGGTGTAACGTCGACTGCATTAACTGGAGGGCAAGCTGGATTTAAAACAAATCAAGACTTTACCTCTGCAAAGATAAAGGCAATGGAAGTGGAACGAATCCACCAAGAATTAAAAGAGCATCAAGTTGTTGTAGTTGCTGGTTTCCAAGGGAAGTCAGCAACTGATGAAATAACAACGCTTGGTCGCGGTGGAAGTGACACGTCAGCAGCAGCCTTAGGTGCGGCACTAGACGCTGCTTATATTGATATTTTTACCGATGTAGAAGGAATTATGACAGCAGATCCGCGGCTAGTAAAAAACGCGCGAACATTAGATGTTGTCACATATAATGAAATTTGTAATTTAGCTTATCAAGGCGCAAAGGTCATTCACCCACGAGCAGTTGAAATTGCTATGCAGGCTAAGATACCGATGCGGGTGAGATCAACTGCTACTAACGAAATTGGAACATTAGTTACCGATTCAATAGATGCAGTAAAGGGTAAGGATATACCAGATCGTATTGTTACTGGAATTGCGAATATGTCTAACATAACGCAAATAAAGGTATTAACGAATGAAAATGTTGATCAATTACATTCAGACGTTTTCAAAGCAATGGCGGAAGCAGGTATTTCGGTTGATTTTATAAATATTTCGCCTAACGGTGTTGTCTATACAATTCCAGAGGTATTTACTACAAAAGCAATTGAAATATTAGAGGCGTTACATTATCAACCTGAAACGGTTTCTAACTGTGCGAAGGTCTCATTAGTTGGAGCTGGTATGACTGGTGTTCCTGGGGTAACAGCTAAAATAGTGCAAACACTGACAAATGAAGGGATTCAAATCCTTCAATCTGCAGACAGTCATACAACGATATGGGTGCTGATTCACCATGATGATCTTATCCCAGCTGTAAATGCATTGCATGAAACGTTTGAATTAAATAGGAAAATCTAAACATCTAGGGAATGGATGGATCAAGATGGATGAAGGGAGACGCAACCTATCGTGAATTTCGGAAAATTATTGACAGCAATGGTTACGCCATTTGACTCTAAAGATCGAGTGGATATGAATAAAGTGGAGCATTTAATTGAGTATTTAATTACCCACAAAACAGATGGTTTAGTTGTGGCAGGCACCACTGGAGAATCACCTACACTTTCCACAAAGGAAAAGATTGGGCTATTTGAACAGACAGTTAAAGTAGTGAATGGTCGGATTCCTATTATTGCTGGAACGGGTTCTAATAACACAAAAGAGACAATAGAACTAACAAAACACGCAGAAAATGCGAATGTTGATGCAATCTTGCTTGTAACACCTTATTATAATAAACCAAATCAGGCAGGATTATATGAACATTTTCGTACAGTTGCACAGTCTACGAGTCTCCCGGTAATGTTATATAATATTCCAGGCAGAACGATGGTTCATTTAACAGTGGACACAATTGTAGCACTATCACAAATTGATAATATTGTTGCTGTTAAAGAATCAAGTGGAAATTTAGATGCAATTTCTCAAATTATCGAACAGACAGATGATCAGTTTTTTGTATACAGCGGCGATGATAGTTTAACACTACCGTTGCAAGCGATTGGAGCTGATGGTGTTGTTTCTGTTGCATCTCATGTTATTGGAGATGAAATGAAACAAATGCTTGATTATTTTGAACAAGGCAATGTTAATGAAGCGGCTCGTATTCACCGTCAATTGTTGCCTATCATGAGAGGGTTGTTCATGGCACCATCTCCAGCTCCAGTTAAAGCTGCTTTACGATTAAAAGGTATCGACACAGGAGATGTTCGTTTACCGCTAGTAAACTTGTCTGAAATCGAAGAACAATTATTGTATGACCTAATTAAAAATTAATTAATGATATTCGTTAAAAGCTTCTGCAGGAAATTGGCAGAAGCTTTTTTTGATTTAAAATCCTTTTTGATCTTAAATGGTATGTTCCCTTTTTGATTCGTTCATACTAACAAAGATAGTATCGAAAGGAGAATTTCTATGCCAAAAGATGGGAATGAACAAGAAGAGGGTAAACAATCATCATTAGTCGACAAGATTCAGCAGTTAGGTCAATCAACTGTTCCAACAGCACCTGATTCCAATATACATGTGTTGTCGATTATTGGCCAAGTAGAGGGGCATATACAATTACCCCCACAAAATAAGACAACTAAATATGAACATTTACTGCCGCAGCTGATTGCAATTGAACAAAATCCGAAGATTGAAGGACTTATCATCCTATTAAATACTGTAGGTGGAGATGTAGAAGCGGGATTAGCACTCTCCGAAATGATTGCTTCTTTATCTAAACCAACCGTATCCATTATATTGGGTGGTGGTCACTCTATTGGCGTACCTATTGCCGTTGCAACTAATTATACGTATGTTGTACCTTCTGCAACGATGACAATTCATCCGATTAGGTTAAATGGCTTAGTGATCGGTGTGCCACAAACTTTTGAATATATGGATAAGATGCAAGAACGTGTTATTCAATTTGTTACGACTCACTCCAATATATCAGAAGAAAAGTTTAAATCCTTGATGTTTGAAAAAGGCAATTTAACGCGTGATATTGGTACGAATGTTGTGGGTGCTGATGCGGTTGAATATGGACTAATAGATGCAGTCGGTGGAGTAAAAGAAGCGATGGAAACATTAAATAAAATGATTGATGATCGTAAAGAGAGTGGGGGTGTCGTGCAGTGACCTTATATACACCATTAAATGAACATGATATATTTCCAACGGATCAATCGTTATTTCAAACACGTCAAGTTGTAACTTGTAATAATCGAATGATGCTCGTAGATAGTATTGATAACGGTAAATACCGTATTGTTCAGTTGCTTTCAACAGATCCACAAGATTATATCTCTGCTTCCCTTACTCCTGGGGAAATTATTAGCGAATAGTAGAATTTAATGCGGAGTCATATAAGATTTTAACGAAGGAAAAGTCTACACATAAAAATAGATATGCTATAATAGTAATAGCGAATATTGGAGTAGTATGAAGAGAAATGAAAATAAACCCTTGTCAAATGGACAAGGGTTTATCTCATCATAGTAATGGGAGAAATAATTTTGATAGATTGCAGGGGTGGGGAAATTGGCTAAGGCTAAAAAGAAAAAGAGAGGGAATCAAAAAAAGGTACAACAACAATTAAAATATGAACTTTTAGGTATTTTATTTATTTTTCTAGCTGTTTTTGGAAGTGGCGCAAGTGCAATTAGTGAAGGAGCTATACCCTCTGGATTAGAGAACTTTTTCCGTCTATTATTTGGTGTGTGGTATATGATCGCTTCACTTGTATTATTAAGTATCGGTATTTATATGATTATAAAAAGACAATTACCAAATTTGATTAGTCGACGCATGGTAGGTTTAGGAATTATATTCTTAGGGATTCTATTGCTAACACATATTGATTCGTATGAAACCTTGTTACAACAGCAATCAGGAGGGTCTGTGCTGAAAATGACGTGGTCAAACTACTTTGCGTACTTAGATGGGGATCTCACATCTTATTATTTAGGTGGTGGAATGTTAGGAGCAATTTTATTTGCTTTTTGTTATGTACTATTTTCTGCTACGGGTGCGCAAATTGTTGCTGTCTTTTCAATAATTATTGGTATCGTTTTTGTTACTGACTTCTCAATCGGTAATTTTTTAGCTAAGAATGGAAGTAAAGTAAAAGAAGTAACAGTAAACGGACGAAAAAAATGGAAAGAAAAACGTCAAGATAAAAAAGACAGTAAAACAAATGAACAAGATGACTATCAAGAAGAACTGCTAACAAACATAGCCGATCCAGTTGTTGATGATGGAAAAGATTATCCAGTAATTGAGGAGTTCACTGATATTTCATATGCTACTAAAAATGTAATAAATGAAATGGATGCTATCGATCAAATAAAGAGCAAGGCTGAACAGAAAGAAACAAAAAATGAAACTGAAATGGAAACAATTGAACCGTTACCAATGACGGAAATGGAGAATGCATCCTATTTATTGCCGCCACTAAAGTTGTTGAAAGAGCCTGTTAAACATCAACAACAAGCGGAAAAAAGCGCAATACAAGCAACTGTCCGAAAATTAGAACGTACATTTATTAGTTTTGGTGTGAAAGCAAAGGTTACGAAAGTTCATGTTGGACCTGCTGTTACCAAGTATGAAGTCTATCCAGAAGCTGGCGTAAAGGTGAGTAAAATTGTCAACCTCCATGATGATCTAGCACTTGCATTAGCTGCGAAGGACATTCGGATAGAAGCGCCGATTCCAGGGAAATCTGCAGTCGGAATTGAAGTGCCGAATAAAGAAGTGGCACCTGTATCTCTTCGGGAAGTATTAGATACGAAACAAGCGATGAATGGAAATATTCTGTCCTTTGTACTTGGACGAGATATTTCAGGTGAAGCAATTGTCGCTGAATTAAACCGCATGCCGCACCTACTCGTAGCGGGTGCAACTGGAAGTGGTAAAAGTGTCTGTATCAATGGTATTATAACGAGCATATTGATGCGAGCTAAACCACATGAAGTAAAAATGATGATGATTGATCCAAAGAAAGTAGAATTAAATATTTATAATGGCATTCCTCATTTACTTGCACCTGTTGTTACGGATCCTAAAAAGGCATCGAGAGCTCTTAAGAAAGTTGTAGCTGAAATGGAGCGTCGTTATGAACTATTCTCTGAGACTGGTAGCCGTAATATCGAAGGGTATAATGAGTACGTAAAACGATATAATAACGAAGAAGAGGATCAACAACCTTTATTACCTTATATTGTAGTAATAGTGGATGAATTAGCTGACTTAATGATGGTTGCATCCAGCGATGTTGAAGATGCAATCACAAGATTAGCACAAATGGCTCGTGCAGCGGGTATCCATTTAATAATTGCGACACAGCGCCCTTCTGTTGATGTTATAACAGGTGTAATAAAGGCGAACATTCCTTCCCGAATCGCTTTTAGTGTTTCATCTGCAACTGATTCAAGAACAATTTTAGATTCTGGTGGAGCAGAGAAATTATTGGGACGAGGGGATATGTTGTTCACGCCAGTGGGATCATCTAAACCTACGCGTATTCAAGGGGCATTTTTATCAGATGAAGAGGTAGAAAGCATCGTTGACCATTGTATTGAACAACAGAAAGCACAATATCAAGATGAAATGATTCCCGAAGAAGAGTCAGAGGTGAAACATGATGAAAAGCAAGATGATTTATTTGATGATGCAGTTAAATTAATCGTTGAAATGCAAAGTGCAAGTGTTTCAATGTTGCAAAGAAGGTTCAGAGTTGGATACACACGCGCAGCTAGATTAATTGATGCTATGGAAGCAAGAGGTATTGTTGGTCCTTATGAAGGATCAAAACCTAGAACTGTATTAATCTCTGAATATCCTGAACAAAAAACGTCGTAGTTCACACAAAAATTACCTAAAATATATAAAAAATGGTATTATTGTGAATTATCAGGTTGTTTGATGTTAGATTATCTTACAATATTTGTGAACATTTGGATCTTTACACTCTTTTTTGTATGAATAAGTATTTATTTCTCGAATTAAAAGTGTTATATTATTGTTTGACTATATTATTAGTATTTTAAAATCTAGTTTTTCAGTGTTGTCTAAGCAAATTGGACAATCAGTACATACATAATGCAATTAGATTTTTTAAGTTGATTTTTAATAGTGTTGTTAGAAAAAGGATGTTTATTTTCCATACTTTTAGGAGGTGGTGCGAAACATTAGGTTTTAGCAAAGTTTAAGGTTAACATAAAAAAAATATGGGGGTATTTCGTTGAAGAAAAATCGTTTATTACTTATTTTAGGATTATTATTAGCAACTGTACTTATTTTAGGGGCTTGTGGAACTTCCGATGAAGAGGATACTTCAAGTGATGATACAAGTTCAGAAGATACAACAGAAGATGCATCAGAAGATACAGAAGAAGCTATTGATTATAAAGTTGCAATGGTTACAGATGTTGGTGGCGTTGATGATAAATCATTTAACCAATCAGCATGGGAAGGTTTAGGTGCATTTGGTGCAGATAATGGCTTAGTAGAAGAAGAAGGTTATGCATATGCACAATCTGATCAAGATGCTGACTTTTTACCAAACTTAAATCGTTTAATACAACAAGATTTTAATTTGATCTTTGGTGTAGGGTATAAATTAGCTGAAGCACTTGGAGAAGTTGCAGGTCAAAATCCTGATACGAACTTTGCTATTATCGATTCCGTTGTAGAAGGGGATAATGTTGCAAGTATTACATTTGCGGAACAAGAAGGGTCTTTCTTAGTAGGTGTTGCTGCAGCAATGAAATCTGAATCAGGTAAAGTAGGTTTTATTGGTGGAGAAGAAAGTGATTTAATTAAACGTTTTGAAACAGGCTTTGTTGCAGGTGTCGCTTCAGTCGATCCAGAAATTGAAGTGGTAAGAGAATATGCAGCATCTTTTGCTGATGCTGCTAAAGGTAAAGCAATTGCAGCTAGTATGTACAATGATGGTGTTGATGTAATCTATCACTCTTCAGGAGCAACTGGAAATGGTGTATTTGCACAAGCAAAAGACATCAAAAATAGTGATCCAGAAGCAAACGTTTGGGTTATCGGTGTAGACCGTGATCAGTATGAAGAAGGTGCAATCAATGATACAAATGTTACACTTACTTCTATGCTAAAACGTGTAGATGTTGCTGTAAATGATTTAGCAACACAAGGTTTAAATGGCGAATTCCCAAGTGGAGAAATTCTTACATTTGGTCTTGCTGAAGATGGTGTCGGTGTTGCTACTACTAACGAAGAAGCATATACTGAAGATATAGCAACAGCTGTTGAGGAAGCGAAACAACAAGTTCTTGATGGAACAATTGAAGTTCCAACAACAGATGAAGAATTAGAATCGTATCTTGAATCTCTTTAAAAAATAAGAAAAAGGCTAGAATTTTCTAGCCTTTTTCTAACTATTAAATAATTAATTTAACTAATCATATAATACAAAATAATGCACATAAATAAGTGTGTTAAAGTCATTAAATGAAGAGCAAACTCGCCCCTTTTCATTTGACGATTTTATTGTATTTCACAAGAGAGAACCGTATAAGGAGTGGGGATTTTGGATAACTATGTAGTCGAAATGCTTCGAATACGAAAAGAATTTCCTGGTATCGTTGCAAATAATAATATTACGTTACAAGTAAAGCAAGGAGAGATTCATGCTCTTCTAGGCGAAAACGGTGCTGGAAAGTCAACGTTAATGAATGTTTTATTTGGATTGTATCAGCCAGAAAAAGGTGAAATTAAGGTAAAGGGTAAGAGTGTCAACATAACAGATCCCAATGTCTCAAATAAACTAGGAATTGGAATGGTACATCAACATTTCATGTTAGTAGATACATTTACTGTTACGCAAAATATTATACTAGGCAAAGAACCGAGGAAAAATGGACAAATAGATATCAAAAAAGCCGAAAAGGATATTGTAGAATTATCCAAAAAGTATGGTTTGCATGTTGATCCAACTGCGAAGATTCGAGATATTTCTGTTGGAATGCAGCAACGTGTTGAAATATTAAAAACGCTTTATCGTGGTGCTGAGGTACTCATTCTGGATGAACCTACAGCGGTATTAACACCACAAGAAATAAAAGAATTAATGTCGATAATGAAATCGTTAATTAGTGAAGGGATTTCCATTATTTTAATTACACATAAATTAAAAGAAATTTTAGAAGTGTGTGATCGGTGTACAGTTATTCGTAAAGGAGAAGGTATTGGTACGGTAACAGTTAAAGATACCAATGCAAATGAACTTGCTTCCTTAATGGTTGGTAGAGACATTAGTTTTTCAACAGATAAAACAGCTGCACAACCAAAAGAAAAAGTATTGACGATTAAAAATTTGTTTGTAAAAGACCTTCGAAATGCAATGATGGTAAAAGATTTAAATTTAGATGTAAAAGCTGGTGAAATTTTAGGTATTGCAGGTATTGATGGAAATGGACAGACCGAATTAATTGAAGCAATAACAGGTTTAAGACCTTCTGAATCTGGTGAAATTTTATTACATGATAAGGTAATCACGAATATGTCACCGAGAAAGGTTACCGAATCAGGTATCGCGCATATTCCTCAGGATCGTCATAAATTTGGTTTGGTGTTAGATTTTCCAATTGGAGAAAATATGATATTACAATCTTATTATCAGAAACCATATGCTAATAAAGGGATATTATCATTTAAACGTATATATGAATATGCTAAAGAACTAATTAGTGAGTATGACGTGCGCACACCTAGTGTCTACACAAAAGCAAGGGCACTTTCTGGTGGAAATCAACAAAAAGCAATAATTGCACGTGAAGTTGATCGTTCGCCAGACTTATTGATAGCTGCTCAACCAACTCGTGGTTTAGATGTTGGTGCAATTGAATTTATTCACAAAAAATTAATTGAGGAACGAGATAAAGGTCGGGCGGTTTTACTATTATCATTCGAATTAGATGAAATTATGAATGTTAGTGACCGAATTGCAGTAATGTTTGATGGTAATATTGTCGCAAATCTTAAACCTGAAGAAACAAATGAACAAGAATTAGGATTATTGATGGCTGGTAGTAGTAAGCAGAAAGCAGGTGAACAGTAGTGTTTTCTAATCGCCTATTTAACATATTAATACCAACAATTTCTGTCTTTTTAGGACTTCTAGCAGGTGCTATAATTATGCTTGCTTTTGGTTATAATCCTATCGAGGGATATATCGCGTTATGGAATGGAGCTTTTGGAAGTAGTTATTTCTTTGGCGAAACAATTCGACAAGTTACACCATACATATTTACAGGTTTAGCAGTAGCGTTTGCTTTTCGTAGTGGTCTATTTAATATTGGTGCGGAAGGTCAAGTAATCGTTGGTTGGCTTGTAGCAGTTTGGATTGGTTCGAGTTTTGAAGCACCAATGATTATACATTTACCACTTACTATTTTAGGTGCAGCTTTAGCAGGTGCTTTTTGGGGGTTTATACCTGGTTTACTAAAAGCAACAAAAGGTGTACATGAAGTTATAATTACAATTATGATGAATTATATTGCGTTACATTTATCTAATTATATGATTCGAAATGTATTGACAGACAATCAAGATTCCTCAAATCGAATTGCAGAGAGTGCGTCTCTTTCTTCAACTTGGCTAATGGAATTGACCGATTATTCCCGTATACACTGGGGAATACTGATCGCTCTTTTCGCTGCATTTATTATGTGGTTTTTAATAGAAAAAACAACTGCTGGATATGAATTTAGAGCTGTTGGTTTTAACCCTTACGCTTCAAAGTATGCAGGTATTAACGTGAAGAAAAACATTATATTATCAATGGTTATTTCAGGTGCATTTGCAGGTTTAGCGGGTGCTATGGAGGGCCTTGGTACATTCGGTTACATGCCATCACACTCAGCGTTTACTAACTTAGGATTTGATGGTATCGCTGTTGCACTATTAGGTGGTAATGCTGCTTTAGGTACGGTAATTGCCGCTTTCCTATTTGGAAGTCTAAAAGTTGGTGCTTTAAACATGCCTACTTCAGCAGGTGTTCCTTCTGAATTAGTTGAAATTGTTATTGCATTAATTATCTTTTTTGTAGCTTCAAGCTACTTTATCCGTTGGATTTTACTTCGATTTAAAAAGGAGGGGAAGTAAATGATGGCATTTATTGATTCGCTACAATCAATTATACCAATCGCCTTGTTTTATTCTGCTCCTCTTATCTTCACTGCACTTGGTGGTGTCATTAGTGAACGTTCAGGTGTTGTAAATATTGGTTTAGAAGGTTTAATGGTTATGGGTGCTTTTGTTGGAATTGTATTTAATCTAACCTTTGCAGATGTATTTGGTGCAGCAACACCTTGGATTTCGATTATTGCTGCTGCTGTAGTCGGAGGGATTTTCGCTTTATTACACGCGGTAGCTTCTATTACATTCCGTGCTGACCAAGTTGTTAGTGGTGTTGCAATTAACTTTTTAGCAGTAGGGCTTGGTGTATTTTTAACAAAACAGTGGTATGGAAAAGGTCAAACAGATATGGTAGAAGAACCATTTTACTCTACTTCCGTACCAATACTATCAGATATTCCAATTATAGGAGAAATGTTATTTGCTCGAGCATATTATACTTCCTATCTGGCTATTTTACTTGCTTTTGTTGGCTGGTTTGTTTTATATAAGACAACGTTTGGATTACGCCTTCGGTCTGTTGGAGAACATCCAATGGCTGCTGATACGAATGGGATAAATGTTTATAAAATGCGTTATATTGCCGTTATTTTATCTGGTGTATTAGGTGGTCTAGGTGGTGCTGTTTTTGCACTAACTATTGCATTTAATTTCTCCGGATCGACGATTGTTGGTCAAGGCTTTATGGCGTTAGCAGCTGTTATTTTTGGGAAATGGCATCCCCTTGGTGCATTAGGTGCGGCTTTATTCTTTGGTTTTGCACAAAGTTTAAGTGTTTCAAGCCTTCCGATCTTGGATAATGTACCAGATGTTTATTTAACTATTGCACCATACTTATTAACTATTCTTGCGTTAGCAGGATTTATTGGTAGGGCAGAAGCACCAAAAGCAAGTGGTACGCCATATGTTAAAGGTAACCGTTAATTAAATAAGGATTCAAAAGAGCCTGGTAATTGTTACCGGGCTCTTTTTCTAGTAAAATGTATTTTAAGGTTATATTAATGGATAGGAAAGATATATATTAACAATGCTATGTACATCAGATTCAGAGGAGGAAATGTAATGACGTTTGTCACAGAAGATGTAATAGAGCAACAAGGTTACAACTTACATGTTTTACAAAGCAAAAAATTTAAAACTATTCACCTAACAGTGAAATTAAAATCACCATTAAATCGTGAAAATATCACAGAAAAAGCTTTACTTCCTTTTGTATTACAACAAGGAACGAATAAGTATCCAACCTCAAGTTTATTTCGTAGAGCATTAGATGATTTATTTGGTGCAACCTTGTCTATTGATAGTGCCAAAAAGGGAAATGAGCATGTTATGAGTTTCAGGATGGAGATAGCAAATCAAACATACTTAACGACGGAGCAAAATATTCTTGAGGAAGCATTACAGTTTTTAAGTGACGTCATTTATGACTCCAAAACGATAGAGGAAGCATTCGATGCATCAATTGTCCGAAGAGAAAAACAAACATTGAAACAAAAAATAAACGCCGTAGTGGATAATAAAATGAGCTACGCGAATATGCGTTTGATTGATAAAATGTGCGAGGGGGAAGCGTATAGCCTTCATGTACATGGTTACAAGGAAGATCTAGATGGGATCGACGAGAAAAGTTTATATACGTGCTATCAACAACAACTATTAGAAGATCAAATGGATATTTATGTCTTAGGTGACTTAGAAAATATTGATGTAAATAAATTAATTCCGTCTTATTTCAATAAAAAAAGAAGTCCAAAGCTGATCGAAATTGAAAACGAACAAAAAGAACAAAGCCAGCCAAAAGAAATTATTGAAGAACAAGCGATGCAACAAGGTAAGTTACATTTAGGTTATCGAACAAACATAACCTTTCGTGATGATTCATATCCTGCACTTCAAATATTCAATGGTATTTTTGGAGGTTTTCCAAGTTCGAAGTTATTTATTAATGTACGAGAGAAAAACAGTTTAGCTTACTATGCTTCTTCTCGTTTTGAAAGTCATAAAGGTTTATTATTTGTTTTTAGTGGAATTGATCCAAAAGACTATACAAAAGCTAAAGGGATAATAGTAGAACAAATGGATGCAATGATCAGTGGTGACTTCACTGACGAACAAATAGAAGAGGCAAAAAAATTAGTTATTAATCAGTGGAAAGAAACATTAGACCATCCAGACGGTTTAGTAGAAATATTATATCATCAAGTGTTAGCAGGAGCGGAACGGTCACCAGATCAGTTTATTAAAGAAATTAATCAAGTTTCTAAGGATAATCTTTTGGAAGTTGGCCAAAAGATCCAGTTAGATACCGTCTACTTTCTAACAGCACAAGGGGGTAACGAAAATGCATAAACAAACATATGACCAATTAAAAGAAACAGTATATACAGAAACGCTTGATAATGGTTTGCGTGTCTTTTTATTACCTAAACCTGAAATGACTAAAACATTCGGTATTTTCACAACAGATTATGGATCAATTGATCAATCATTTACACCGATTAATCAAAAGGAACATGTAACAGTTCCAGACGGTATTGCTCACTTTTTAGAGCATAAGTTATTTGAAAAAGAAGATCACGATGTCTTTCAAGATTTCACTAAACGTGGTGCATCAGCTAATGCTTTTACTTCGTTCACCAAAACAGCTTATTTATTCTCTTCTACAACAGAAGTCAAGAATAATATCAAAACATTACTGGACTTTGTTCAAGATCCTTATTTTTCAGATCAGTCAGTTGAAAAAGAAAAGGGAATTATTGCACAAGAAATTCAAATGTACGATGATCAACCTGATTGGCGTTCGTTTTTTGGAACTCTAAAAAGTATGTATCATCATCATCCAGTTCAAACTGATATTGCTGGAACAGTTGCTTCGATACAAGATATTACTAAAGAAGATTTATATACGTGTTACCAAACGTTTTATCATCCAGCAAATATGGTTATATCAGTAGCGGGAAATTTCGATCCCGATCAGATGATGGATCTTATTCGCTCAAATCAACAGGCTAAAACATTTAGTCCGTTAGAAAAGATCGAACGCTCTTTTCCAGACGAGCCAGAAACTGTAGCGACTCCAAAAGAAGTAATCGAAATGCCTGTATCCATCTCCAAATGTATGGTTGGTATCAAAGAGAACGTTCAAACAATCGATTCTTCCTTTATGGAAAAAGACCTGTTAGCTGACATGCTATTAGAACATTTTTACTCAAAAAGTGGTCCGTTCTACCAAGAGTTATATGAAAAGGATTTAATTGATGATAGTTTCTCTTTTGAATCTAGTCGAGAGAAGAACTTTGCTTTTTCAATTGTTGGAGGAAACACAGAGAATCCTGATAAATTAGCCGATGCATTGAAGGAACAATTAATGAGTTGGAACAGTATACAGATCACGGAAGAAGATTTTGTTCGCATGAAGCGCAAAAAAACGGGAGAGTTATTACGTGGTATGAATAGCTTGGAAAATATGGCGAATCAATTTACACATTATCAATTACTTGGTTTTGATTATTTTGAATTACTTCCTACTACCGAAAAACTAACATTAGAAGCTGCTAATACATTTTTAAATAATTGGGTACATGAAATGAATGTTTCTGTTTGCCAAATTGTCCCAGAAAAAGGTTGAGTGTAAATGAAAAAGCATTGCCTTATTCTAGGAGCGAGCGGATCAATTGGATCAGCAATTGCGATACGTTTAGTTAAAGAAGGGTACACATTATCCTTGCATTTTAATCAAGATCACCAGTCAATCAGAAAAATGGTTCAAGCGTTTCCGGATGAAGTGGTATTAGAGGTAATTCAAGCTGACTTAAGTAATCAAGAGGGAATTGAGACGTTTCTTGAAAAATTAACAATATCTCCAACACATATTGCTTTTGCCAGTGGCCAAGCGCATTATGGATTATTACAAGATACGCCAACTGATATGATGGATAGCTTATACCATGTTCATGTGAAAGCCATGTGGATGATTACACAAGCATGTTTACCTTCGATGATTGAACAGCGAAATGGTAACATTATTGTCATTTCTTCCATATGGGCAGAGATGGGTGCGAGTTTTGAAGTTATTTATTCATCTGTTAAGGGTGCACAAAATAGTTTTGTTAAAGCAGTAGCACAGGAAATTGCAGGGACTACGATTCGAATTAATGCAGTTAGTCCTGGTTTTATTGATACAAAAATGAACCAACAACTTACAGAAGTTGAGAAACAAGCGGTCATTGACAATATTCCAGCAAATAGAGCAGGAAAACCTGAAGAGGTAGCAGAGCTTGTTTGTTTTTTATTTGACGATCAAAAGTCTTCTTATATTAATGGAGAAAATATAAAAATATCTGGTGGTTGGTAAAAAGCGATGTATATTTTTTATTCCAAATTCAAAAGCTACGTGTGTAAGCAAAAAGAAGGAGGAATAGAATATGTCAGTTCTAGATAATTTTGAATCGTGGAAAGATTTTCTAGGTGATCGTTTACACCAAGCAGAGGGGCAAGGAATAAGTCAGAATGCCATTTCAGATCTGGCTTATGATATAGGTGATTATTTAACAAATCATGTCGAGCCTAAAAATGATCAAGAAGCTATTATTAAAGAACTTTGGAATGCAGCAGATCAAAAAGAACAACATGCTATTGCCAATACTATGGTTAAGCTTGTGCAAAGTGAAGGTACAGATCGTTAATGTAACATGGAAGATATGGAAGTCCTTGCTTATTATTAGCAGGGCTTTTTTATTGAAAATGCATTGATATCATTTTCCTCTAGCATTATTGAAATTATAGATTTTTTGTTTAACTTATAAAAATCCCCTTTTATAAATCTTGAAAATCATTTATCATAGGATAGTGTATAGTATATGTAGGATGTAGATATAAAGAAATTAAATATACAAGAGATATTTAGTGATAATACAGATGGATGGTGTTTTATAAATGGAAATTGGATTGATGTTAAAAGAAGCAAGAGAAGCAAAAGGTTTATCGTTAGATGACTTACAAAAGAAGACCAAGATTCAACCTCGCTACTTAAAAGCAATAGAAAAAGGTGACTTTTCTGTCATGCCGGGTAACTTTTACATTCGTGCGTTTATTAAGGAGTATGCTGTGGCTGTTGATTTAAATCCTAATGAAGTATTAGCTGCTTACAAACATGAGCTGCCTTCTGCTGAAGAGGATACAGTTGAATACACCGGAATCCAGCGTAGTCGAAAAAACACACCATCAACCAAAACACCGGCTGTCTTTTCACTATTGCCAACGGTCATTACTGTATTATTAATTATTGGTGTGGCTTTTGTAATCTGGTTATTCACTTCAGATTATTTTTCACAAGATGATGCGCCAACTACAGAGAATGAAATAAGTGAGCAAAATGGTGGAGATGAAGTACAACTACCTGTGGATACAGAAGATGAGGCACCAGCAGAGGAAAATACAGAAGATGAAGAAAATGCGAATGAAGCGGAAGATGAAGAAGAAACTGTAGAAGAAACAACATTAGAATTGGATGAGTATGCTAATAACGAATCTACTTATACTCTGACAAATCCAGGGGAAAGTGTAGAATTAGTATTTGAAACGGATACAGCGAATTGGTTGGAAGTTGAAAATGATTCAGGTGATACCCTTTATACAGATACTTTCCAAGCAACTGAATCACCAATGGAACTAGATTTGACTGGAGCAGAACAAATCTATTTGCGTTTTGGTTTACCAACAGAATTATCTATTACAGTAAATGGTGTCGCATTAGAATTGTCAGAAGAAATTGGTCCAACTCAAATACAAAGAGTTTGGATTAATGTGGAACAGGATACAGAATAAGTAGAAACAAACCCTTTTCATCAAACGGTGGGAGGGGTTTATAATTGTGTTAGATATAAACAGGGAGGATTAACTTTATCATGAACATTCCAAATCGTATTACATTGTCACGTATTTTTTTAATTCCGGTATTTATTATTTTATTAACAGTGCCTTTTGAGTGGGGAAGTTGGGCAATTGGAGAACAAACTTTACCAGTTGTTGATTTTGTTGCAGCAATGCTATTCATTATTGCCTCAGCCACTGATTGGGTGGACGGTTACTACGCAAGAAAACATAATCTTATTACAAACTTAGGGAAATTTTTAGATCCGATGGCAGACAAACTATTAGTAACTGCCGCGTTTATTTTATTAATAGAAATGGAATTGGTTCCGGCTTGGATTATTATAATTATTATAAGTCGTGAATTTGCTGTGACTGGACTACGTCTTGTAGCAGCTGGAGAAGGAATTGTTTTAGCTGCAGGTAAAATGGGTAAATGGAAAACGGTATTTCAATTAGCGGCAATCTCTGTTTTGTTACTACATAACTTTCCATTCTCTTATATTGGTTTCCCATTTGGTACTATTTTGCTTTATGTAGCTTTAGCATTAACTGTTGTATCAGGTGTTGATTATTTTATTAAAAATTGGCATGTAATGAAAGGATCGAAATAATAATGCAAACGTACAATGCAGAAGTTATCGGGGTAGGTACAGAATTACTATTAGGCCAAATTTCAAATACGAACGGTCAATGGATTTCTAGCCAACTAGCAGACAAGGGGATTAGTGTTTTTTATCATCAAGTAGTCGGTGATAATTTAGAACGTGTTAAAACGTCTTTTTCAACCGCTGCTGATCGATCTGATCTTGTTTTTGTTACCGGTGGACTCGGACCTACTGATGATGATTTAACGCGGGAAGCTTTTCAGTCGCTAACAGGAAAAAAACTTGAAGAAAATGATCAGATTATCGAAAAAAATTCTAGTTATTTTAAAAGAACAAATAGACAAATGTCACTTAATAATCGTAAACAGGCGCTAATGTTTACAGATGCAATTATTATACCTAATCAAGAAGGAACTGCACCTGGAATGATTGTTACGTATAGAAAAGCACAGTTTATATTTATGCCTGGTGTACCAAGAGAAATGATGGCAATGATGACAGGTTTCGTTTTACCTTATTTAAAAAAGAATTTGGATTTAAAAACAATTATTAAATCTAGAATGCTGAAATTCATCGGTATTAGTGAGTCACAATTAGAAACTGATCTGAAGGCAATAATAGATCAACAAGACAATCCAACAATTGCACCATTAGCGACAGATGGTGAGGTCGCTCTTCGTATTACAGCTAAAGCTGATACGGAAGCAAATGCTAATCGAATGATTGAAAAAACAGAAGCTGAAATAAAACATATAGTTGGTCACTACTTTTATGGTTATGATGATACAACAATTAATCATACTGTTTTACGTCTACTATTAGAAAAGAATTTAACGATAGCAGCAGCGGAAAGTTTAACAGGTGGTCGATTTGCTGATGCTCTTGTTTCTATACCAGGAGCAGGTGACGTGTTTAAAGGAAGCATTGTTAGTTATGCTTCGTCATCTAAAGCAGATGTATTAGGCATATCTGAGCAAGTAATTGAAAAAGAGGGCGTCGTAAGCGAGGCTTGCTCTTATGAGATGGCAATACGTGTGCGTGAAAAATTTGATGCGTCAATTGGTATCAGCTTTACAGGAGTGGCTGGACCAGATCCAGCAGAAGGTAAAGAAGTAGGAACTGTGTTCATTAGTATTATGGAGGAAGGTAAAAAGGTCCTGACGAAATCGTACTATTTTCCTGGAGAAAGAAATACTATTCGAAATAGGTCAGTAAAAAAAGGACTGGAATTACTATATAATTGGTTAATCGGTTAATATCATTTCTTAGGTTATAATTTTTTGAAAGTACGGTATTTTTTGATTTTGTCTATGATAAATAGATATAAAGTTAAAAAATGAATTGAATAAATGATAAAATTGGAAATAAAAAAGTTCTTATTTTTTGGGAACATTTATTCGCTTTTTGCTTGTTAAATCTCATAAAACAAGTTATGATAGATATAGTTAAAAGACGAGGGGGAAATAATGTGAGCGATCGTAAACAAGCCTTAGATATGGCGTTAAAACAAATAGAAAAGCAATTTGGTAAAGGTTCCGTTATGAAATTAGGAGAACGTCCGGAACAAAGAGTTGCTACAGTTTCAAGTGGCTCTTTAGCTTTGGATGTGGCATTAGGTGTTGGTGGATACCCAAGAGGAAGAGTTATTGAGATTTATGGACCAGAGTCTTCAGGTAAGACGACTGTTTCTTTACACGCAATAGCTGAAGCGCAAAGAGAAGGTGGAACAGCAGCTTTTATTGACGCTGAGCACGCGTTAGATCCCATATATGCAAAAAATTTAGGTGTTAACATAGATGAACTTCTTTTATCACAACCGGATACTGGTGAGCAAGCATTAGAAATTGCTGAAGCTTTAGTTCGCAGTGGCGCTGTTGATATGGTGGTTATTGATTCTGTTGCAGCACTCGTACCAAAAGCTGAAATTGAGGGTGAAATGGGTGATTCACATATTGGTTTGCAAGCTCGTTTAATGTCTCAAGCATTACGTAAATTATCTGGTGCGATTAATAAATCAAGAACAACAGCTATTTTCATTAACCAAATTCGTGAAAAGGTTGGCGTTATGTTTGGTAGTCCTGAAGTAACCCCAGGTGGTCGTGCTTTGAAGTTCTATGCATCGATTCGTTTAGATGTACGTCGTGCTGAAACATTAAAACAAGGTAATGATATGGTCGGAAATAGAACAAGAATAAAAGTAGTCAAAAACAAGGTAGCTCCTCCTTTTAAACAAGCAGAAGTAGATATTATGTATGGAGAAGGTATCTCAAGAGAAGGCGAAATGCTTGATATGGCTTCGGACGTAGACATCGTGTTAAAGAGTGGTGCATGGTATTCATATAATGAAGAACGTCTTGGACAAGGGCGAGAGAATGCGAAACTATTTCTTAAAGAAAATCGCGCTCTAGCAGATGAAATATATCAAAAGGCAAGAGATCATTATGGGTTAGGGGTAAAAGTAGAAGAAGTGGTAGCTCCTGTTAAAGAGGAAAAAAGTAAGAAAGATGAAAAAGTTAAAAAAGAGGTAAATAAAGAAGAAAATAAAGTTTAATTCTTTGTTTCCTTTTTATAAAGCTGTTGGTGAGACATGTTAGACATGTTTTATCAACAGTTTTTTGTAAACTTAGTTTGTTTAAAAAGTGGATTTTTATACCAAATAGATGTTGACTTTAACGATAATGTAATAAATTGTCGTTAGAATAAGACGTTTCCTTGACAATACATATATGCAAGATTAGAATTAAATTGTATAATTTTATTTGTAAACATTTATACATTTTGATTAATTATGCATTCATAATGGTAAAACTGTACATGCCGACCTGAAATTGTTTTGTACAAATTTATAGCAAGAGGAGGTGAAACCATGGATTTCATGGATATATTACTTGTAGTCATCTCCAGTTTGCTTACCCTTATCGTCGGTATTGTTGTTGGTTATCTTGTTCGTAAATCTATTGCAGAAAAGAAGATTTCTAGTGCAGAAGAATTAGCGAAACAGATTGTTGAGGAAGGACATCGTAACGCAGAAGTAGCCAAAAAAGAGGCACTTTTAGAAGCGAAGGATGAAAACCATAAAATTCGTCAACAAGCGGATCAAGATCTTCGTGAAAGAAGAGCTGATTTACAAAAACAAGAGAATCGTCTTATGCAAAAAGAAGAGAATTTGAACAGAAAAGATGAAACGCTTGATAAGCGTGAACTCATGTTAGAGAGAAAAGAAAGTTCGCTAGCAGAAAAACAACAACAAATTGAAGTAACGGAAAGCAAAGTGGGAGCTATGTTAAGCGAGCAACAAACAGAGCTAGAAAGAATTTCTGGTTACACAACTGATCATGCGAGACAAGTTATTCTAGAACGTGTTGAAAAAGAACTCAGTCATGAATCAGCGGTCATGATCAAAGAATCTGAGAATCGTGTCAAAGAGGAATCAGATAAGAAGGCAAAAGAGATATTATCTCTTGCTATGCAACGTTGTGCGGCAGATCATGTAGCTGAAACGACTGTGTCTGTTGTTAATCTTCCAAATGATGAAATGAAAGGTCGAATAATTGGACGTGAGGGACGTAATATTCGTACACTTGAAACATTAACTGGTATTGATTTAATTATAGATGACACACCTGAAGCAGTTATTTTGTCTGGTTTTGATCCAATCAGAAGAGAGACAGCAAGAATTGCTTTAGAAAAACTAGTACAGGATGGACGTATTCATCCAGCACGCATTGAAGAAATGGTTGATAAATCTAGACGCGAAGTAGATGAATATATTCGCGAAGTTGGTGAACAGTCTACGTTTGAAGTTGGCGTACATGGTCTACACCCTGATTTAGTCAAGATTATTGGTAGATTGAAATATCGTACAAGTTATGGTCAGAATGTATTGAAACACTCTATGGAAGTGGCACACCTATCTGGTCTGCTTGCTGCTGAACTTGGAGAAGATGTAACACTCGCAAAACGCGCTGGTCTTCTTCATGATATTGGAAAAGCAATTGACCATGAAGTGGAAGGAAGCCACGTGGAAATAGGGAAAGAATTAGCGATGAAATATAAAGAAAATGAAGTTGTTATTAATTCAATTGCTTCCCACCATGGTGATGAAGAAGCAACATCTGTTATTTCAGTACTTGTGGCTGCAGCAGATTCATTGTCTGCCGCTAGACCTGGTGCACGTAGCGAAACGTTAGAAAATTATATTAAACGTTTAGAAAAACTTGAAGAGATTTCAGAATCCTATGCTGGAGTAGAAAAATCATTTGCTATCCAAGCAGGACGTGAAGTGCGAATCATGGTGAAACCTGATGAAATTGATGATTTAGAATCATTGCGTATTGCGAGAGAGATTCGCAAACGAATTGAGAATGAACTCAATTATCCAGGACATATCAAAGTAACAGTAATTAGAGAAACAAGAGCAGTAGAATATGCAAAATAAAGCGGCCATTGGTCGCTTTATTTTTTTAGCTACACGCTTTTGATAAAATTTGATACTTTTTAAACTTTAGTATCGAGGAAAATAACGACATAGTTAGACGTTATTTTCCGATCCTCAAATGAAATTGATACGCTAATTTTTGTCTATAAATATATTACGTGATATCGTAGACTGAATTGAAAAAAACAGCAACTTGGTGAGTAACAGACACTTTCTAATTAATCGGTCTCGTTAATGTTGTTCAACATTTTAAAATAGTTGCTCTAATTAATGAAGGAAGCGAAAGCCTTTACTGACGTAGTGGGATCAAGCAGGTTACGTCGTAATTTATAGAAAAATGAATTTGATTCTAGTATTTCGATGTTTTGACTTTTTATTATGGATATGTGACACTAAATGTAATTTAAGAGCGAGGAAGGTTCAACTTATAATGAAAATATTATTTATTGGTGATGTAGTAGGTTCACCTGGAAGAAATCAATTACAACATTATCTACCAAAATTAAAACAAAAATATCAACCGCAACTAACGATTGTAAACGGCGAAAATGCTGCAGCAGGAAAAGGAATAACCGAAAAAATATATAAGCAATTCCTAGAGTGGGGCGCTCAAATTATTACAATGGGCAATCACACATGGAATAAGAAAGAAATATTTGAATTCATAGACAGTGCAAAGTATATGATTCGACCTGCTAACTTTCCAGAGGGTACTCCTGGACAAGGCATGCAATATATTAATTGGAATGGAATTAAGATTGCTGTCATTAATTTACAAGGTAGAACATTTTTAGACCCAATTGATGACCCATTTCGAAAAGCAGATGAACTGGTTGATGAAGCAAGAAAACAGACAAATATTATTTTTGTTGATTTCCATGCAGAAGCAACAAGTGAAAAACAAGCTATGGCATGGTATTTAGATGGACGTGTCAGTGCTGTCGTAGGAACGCATACACATACCCAGACAGCCGATGAACGTATTTTAGATAGTGGAACCGCCTATATCACTGATGTTGGCATGACGGGTCCATATAACGGAATTTTAGGTACAGACCGTGAAGCTGTAATGAAACGTTTTTTAACGAGTTTACCTGTGCGATTTGAAGTAACAGAAGAAGGAAAAGATCAACTTAATGGTGTCATCATTGATATTGATGACAAAACAGGAAAAGCAAAGAATATTAAACGAATTTTAATTAATGATGATCATCCCTTCTTTTCATAATAGTTGATTTTTTGGAAATACAGTTCATAATAAAAGTAATAACTATCATCTTCAAGAATATAGTAAAAGTGGAACTACTATAGTCAATGAAGGAGGTAGCAGGAATGGACGTATTAAAAGTTTCAGCAAAATCAAATCCTAATTCAGTAGCAGGAGCACTTGCGAATGTTCTAAGAGAACGTGGCACAGCAGAACTTCAGGCAATTGGCGCCGGCGCAATAAATCAAGGCGTTAAAGCGGTAGCGATCGCAAGAGGGTTCGTTGCACCCAGTGGTGTTGATCTAATTTGTATTCCGGCTTTTACCGATATTATGATTGATAATGAGGAACGAACAGCGATTAAACTGATCGTCGAACCTAGGTAAGAAAAAGACAACCTGTTTGCAATTCCACGCAAACAGGATTTTTTTTAAAATCGTTAATTTTCAAAAGGAAAAGAGTGAAGCGTTATGATTATTGATGCGCATTGTGATGTGTTGTTAAAACTATGGGAAGAAGACATATCATTTGAGACGAGTACTAAATTACAAGTAAATGAAAGAAAATGGAGAAATAGCCCGGTTAAAGTGCAAAGTTTTGCTATTTTTGTCCCACCTGAAGTACCAGAAGAAATGCAATTTCAAGTTGCATTAGAAATGGTTACTATTTTCTTTGAAGAAATTATTCAACCATACGATGATATAAAATTCATCTCAAATAAAAAAGATTTACAAACATTAAAAGTGAATGAACGCGGTGCGATCTTGACGCTTGAAGGCTGTCAGGTAATCGGACGTGATATAAATAAATTAAAAACCTTAATCCGATTAGGAGTTCGAGCGGTTGGTTTAACATGGAATGAAGCAAATGCTGTTAGCGATGGCATTGGTGAAAAACGAGGAGCGGGTTTAAGTAGTTTTGGTGAAGAGGTAATTGATTTGTTGAACAAAGAACAAATTTGGACAGACGTCTCCCACATTTCCAATCAAGGTTTTTTTGACGTTTTAAAGCGTGCTGATTATGTGATGGCTTCCCATTCCAACGCTTCTAGACTGTGTGATCATCGGAGAAATCTGGATGACAAGCAAATTCAACTACTAATAAAGAAAAAAGGTTGGATCGGCGTCACTTTTGTTCCGCATTTCACACGTGCTACAGAACCTGTTAGTTATGAAAATGTGATCGAACATATTTTATATTATTTAGATCATGGGGCACAAGACTGTTTGGGGTTTGGCTCTGATTTTGATGGAATTGAAACCTATATCAAAGGCTTAGAGGATATTACGGGTTATCAAGTATTACAGAATGCTTTGAGATCACGTTTACCTGCTGATCAATTTGATAAATTGACGTATCAAAACTTCATCAATAAATTCCCAAGAACAAGTGAATAGCTGAAAAAGTTTTGTTTTTAGTTAGAATCCTTGCTATAATAGTACAATTGGATTTATTATATAGAGCGACTTGCACTAGGTATTTTACTAGTCAACTATGAAAGGAGTTTTACATTGAAATGAATGAACAACAACGAAAAGAAACGAATCAAATTAAACAAGTAGATCCAACAGACGAAAACCTGGATTCTAATTTAGATAGACTGAAAAATATCGACTCTGATGAATTAATTAGTAAGTATTTTCAAGCGACTTATGAACCACCTAATTTAAAGCAAGCTAAGAAAAGAAGACGTGAAGACGTTCAAATACATTATGATTATTCTATTTCTCATGAAATGAAAAATATTGGGCAAGGAAAGAAATTTTTGATTCGTACGTATGGCTGTCAAATGAATGAACACGATACGGAAGTTATGGCCGGCTTATTAACTGACATGGGTTATGAATCAACAGATAATACGAATGATGCAGATATTATTTTACTTAATACATGTGCGATTCGTGAAAATGCTGAAAACAAAGTATTTGGTGAAATCGGACATTTAAAACCACTTAAATTAGAAAAGCCTGATTTAATTGTTGGTGTATGTGGCTGCATGTCACAAGAAGAATCAGTAGTAAACAAAATACTTAAGGTACATCCATTTATTGATATGATTTTTGGTACACATAATATTCATCGCTTACCAGAGTTATTAAAAGAGGCCATATTTAGTAAAGAAATGGTCTTAGAAGTTTGGTCAAAAGAAGGCGACATCATTGAGAACTTACCTAAAGTACGTAAGGGTAAAATCAAAGGTTGGGTAAATATCATGTATGGCTGTGATAAGTTCTGTACATATTGTATCGTTCCATACACGCGTGGAAAAGAACGAAGTCGTATGCCAAAAGATATCATCCATGAAGTACGTCAACTAGCGGCACAAGGTTATAAAGAAATTACGTTGCTTGGTCAAAATGTCAATGCCTACGGTAAAGATTTAGATATTGCGTATGGTCTAGGTGAACTAATGGCTGAGATTAGTAAAATTGATATCCCACGTGTACGTTTTACAACGTCACACCCGCGTGATTTTGATGACCGTTTAATTGAAGTACTTGCACAAGGTGGCAACCTTTTAGATCATATTCACTTACCAGTGCAGTCAGGTAGCTCAGAAGTACTACGTGTAATGGCGCGTCGTTATACACGAGAAAGCTATTTAGAACTAGTTGGTAAAATTCGTAAAGCAATGCCAAACTCGACACTTACAACAGATATTATTGTCGGTTTCCCTAATGAAACGGCTGAGCAATTTGAAGAAACGATGACACTCGTACGTGAAGTTGGTTTTGATGGTGCTTATACATTCATCTATTCTCCAAGAGAAGGTACACCAGCTGCAAAATGGGAAGATAATATTCCAATGGAAGTGAAGAAAGAACGTCTGCAGCGTTTAAACGCATTGATTAATGAACAAGCGAAAAATGCGATGCTGAAATACGTTGGTGAAACGGTTAAGGTCTTAGTTGAAGGTGAAAGTAAAAAGAATCCAGATGTTTTATCTGGATATACAGAAAGAAATAAACTTGTTAATTTTAAAGCACCAAAATCGACAATTGGTAAAATTGTTGATGTGAAAATTATCGAAGCTAGAACATGGTCGCTTAATGGTGAATTAGCCGAGCAACCAGCTGAGGTATATTGATATGGCACATTCTAAAGAAGATGTCCTATCAAAAGCAGATGAGCTTGCTTCTCAAATTGCAAATATTGAAGAAGTAGAACGTTTTAAACAAGTAGAAGAACGATTAAATAATAACAAAAAAATAAAAAAGCTAATTAATCAAATGAAAGCTCTACAAAAACAAGCTGTAAACTTTCAAGCATACGGTAAGACTGAGGCACTAAAAAAAGTAGAAAAAGAAATTGACCTCATTCAAGAAGAAATTGATGCGATTCCAATTGTTCAGGAATTTAAAGAATCGCAAGTAATGATTAATGATATTTTGCAAGTAGTAACAGCGACAATCACAGATGAGGTTACAGAAGAGATGAAAGACGCTTCTTCTTTTAAGCAAGACTAACTCAAATAGAAATGGCTAACAGATCGTTTATCGATTTGTTAGCCATTTTTTTCGATTTATGGTGAGTTGTGATCAAATAGAACGTACTTATGATCAATTTTTTGTGGATGTGATCATTTGAGTTTAATTGTGATCAAATTCTCATGGATGTGATCAAATAGAAATGTTTTGTGATCATATCAACTAAATACGTCACGAAACTGCACTTTTTTAAAAAAATATAAATCATTTGTACCGTTTTATAGGCAAATGCATACGATGAATTAGAAACGCATGCAGATCGCCTTATTTAAAAAAAGGGCAATTGTATCATATGCACTTTAGGTAGATGTCCTGCATAAACTGACAATGAATAAAGAGGAGGTTATATATTTATGTCTTTCCTTGATCATGAATACCGTGAGATCATCACAAGGGCTGTTATCGGAAAAGGACGTAAATTCGTTCAAGATACCAACACAATTACACCAACGCATAAGCCGTCTAGTATTTTAGGCTGTTGGATCATCAATCATTTATACAATGCCAAGAGAAAAGGAGATGGCTTGGTAGAGGTGAGTGGTAGTTACGATGTAAACGTTTGGTATTCCTATAATGATAACACCAAAACAGAGGTTGTAACAGAACGTGTTGTATACGCTGATGTCATCAAATTATCTGTAAAGGATAAACAGACATTAGGCGACAAAGCAGAAGTTTTTGCTAAAGTATTACAACAACCAAACTGCTTGGAATGCACAATTGCGAGCCACGACCATAAAATCGTAGCAGAAGTAGAACGCGAATTTTTAGTCGAAGTAATTGGCGATACAAAAGTAACTGTTAAAGTTGATCCAAGTGGAATTGTGGCAGATGATGAAGATTGGGATATTGAATTAAGAGACGATGAATTTGAAAGTCTTGATCCGGATTTTCTATCAAATGAAAAATAAACTAGCCGAAGAGCGTGATGTAATGATCACGCTCTTTTTCTTTATACATAACTTGTGAGTGCAAAAATCAGTCATAGATATGCTATAATATAAGAATGAAATTTTGTACGTGTGGGGGATATAAAGATGGCAGAATTTACGCCAATGATACAGCAATATTTAAAAGTAAAAGCAGACTATAAAGATAGTTTTCTATTTTTCCGCCTAGGTGATTTTTATGAAATGTTTTTTGATGATGCACTTAAAGCTTCCAAAGAATTAGAGATTACGTTAACAAGCAGAGACGCTGGTGGGGAAGAACGTATTCCAATGTGTGGTATTCCATATCATGCAGCTGCAAGTTATATTAAGAATCTAGTTGAAAAAGGCTATAAAATAGCAATATGTGAACAAGTAGAAGATCCTAAATTAGCTAAAGGTATAGTAAAACGTGAAGTTGTTCAACTGATAACACCAGGAACAATTATGGAAGGCAATATGTTAAATGAAAAAGAAAATAATTATTTAGCTAGTATCAGTCAGTTTGATACAGACACTTTTGTGATTACATATAACGATTTGTCGACTGGTGAAAATAGTGTTGCTTTAATTGACACTGGCTGGGATCAATTGATGAGTGAACTTTTCAATCGTCCGATTAAAGAAGTAGTAATTTCAAAAGAATTAGAGGAGCGTTACCAAACTGATTTAACAGAACGCTTACTTGTCACGTTATCATATGCTGAATCAACAGCTATAGATGAAAACTTTGCACCGCTAGTTAAAGAATTAGCGGATGAACGATTAAAAGCGGCTTTTGGACGGATGCTTTGTTATATCCAATCAACCCAACAACGTTCATTGGATCATCTCAAGCCTGTCCAAATTATTGAATTAAAACAATATATGACGTTAGATATGTATTCAAAACGTAATTTGGAATTGACCGAAACAATCATGCGTAAAGGTAAACAAGGTAGTTTGTTATGGGTATTAGATAAAACGGTAACAGCAATGGGTGCACGTAAGTTAAAGAAATGGTTAGAGCGTCCTTTGTTGCAAAAAACGTTACTTGAACATCGCTATCATTTAGTCGAAGGATTAATCGCACAATTTTTAGAAAGAGAAGCATTACGAGACACATTAGAATCAATCTATGATATGGAACGTTTATGTGGTCGCGTAGCTTTTGGTAATGTAAATGGCCGTGATTTGCAACAGTTAAAACTATCTTTAGGAAAAGTACCTGATGTAAAAGTCATTTTAGACCAATTTGAAAATAAAGAAGTCCAAGCATTAGGAAATGGTGTAAACACGATAGATGAGCTATATGATCTACTCGAAAACAGTATTGTGGCAGACCCACCGATGACGATTAAAGAGGGTGGCGTTATCAAAGATGGCTACCATGAGCAACTTGACCAATACCGTTATGCTTCAAAAAATGGCAAGCAGTGGATAGCTGAGTTAGAACAAAAAGAAAAGAAAGCAACAAATATTAAATCATTGAAGATCGGATATAATCGTGTCTTTGGTTATTATATCGAAGTGACAAAAGCAAACTTGCACCTTTTGCCTGAAGGAAAATATGAGCGGAAACAAACGCTAACGAATGCTGAACGTTATATTACTCCAGAACTAAAAGAGAAAGAAACATTAATTTTAGAAGCAGAAGAGAAAAGTGTTGACTTGGAACATCAATTATTCACAGAACTTCGCGAGCGAGTAAAAACATTCATCCCGCAGCTACAAGCGCTAGCTGACAAAATAAGTGAAATTGATGTGTTACAAGGATTTGCGACAGTAAGTGAACTAAACGACTATCATAGACCAACTTTTAATGCAGAACGTCAAATCAATATCGAAAACGGACGTCATCCAGTTGTTGAAAAAGTGATGAAAGATGATATGTATGTACCAAATGATGTTGATATGAATGATGCGACAGATATTTTATTAATTACTGGACCGAATATGTCTGGTAAAAGTACGTACATGCGCCAGTTAGCCTTGATTACGATTATGGCGCAAATTGGCTGTTTCGTACCTTGTGAAAAAGCATCATTACCTATATTTGATAAAATATTTACCCGAATAGGCGCAGCAGATGACTTAGTAGCCGGTCAAAGTACATTTATGGTTGAAATGCTGGAAGCGAAGCATGCAATTACAAATGCAACGGAAGACAGTTTAATTTTATTAGATGAAATTGGTCGCGGGACAAGTACTTATGATGGAATGGCACTTGCGCAAGCAATTATTGAATATGTGCATGACCATGTCGGTGCAAAAACATTATTTTCTACCCATTATCACGAATTGACAACATTAGAAGAAACATTAGAACAATTGAAAAATGTCCATGTTAGGGCGGAAGAATTTGAGGGAAAAGTTGTTTTCTTACATCAAATTCAAGATGGAGCAGCTGATAAGAGTTACGGTATTCACGTAGCCAAGTTAGCGGCATTACCTGATCAACTGATTGAACGTGCTACTGTTATCCTGGAGCAATTAGAGAAGTCAGAAGCAAAAGGTAATCAGAAAGAGGCCGAAGATGATGCGCAGCAATTAAGCTTTTTTGTTGCAGAGCAAAAAGCAGCTAACGGTCAAATCGTAACAAAATCTAAAGCGGACAAAGCACTACAAAAATCACTTAAAAAAATTAACATTATGGAAATGACTCCTATGCAAGCAATGAATGAATTATATCGCTTACAACGCCTAGCGAACGAGGAGGATTAATGGTGAAGATATTACCAATGCCAGATGGACTTGCTAATAAGATTGCGGCTGGAGAGGTAGTAGAACGTCCAGCATCTGTTGTTAAAGAATTATTGGAAAATAGTATTGATGCCAATAGTACATCGATTAAAATTGAAGTGGAAGACGCTGGACTCCAGCAAATTAAAATCACTGACAATGGTGAGGGAATGGATCCGGAAGATGCGGAACATTCCTTTGCGCGTCATGCAACAAGTAAAATCCGGAGTGAAAATGATTTATTTCATGTCAAAACATTAGGATTTCGTGGTGAGGCACTTGCTTCCATTGCAGCGGTTAGTAAACTAACACTAAAGACATCAACTGGTGGGGAAGCGGGTACAGTCTTAAAACTAGATGGCGGTAAGATTGTTGAAAGGGACAAGAGTGATGCGAGACAAGGGACTGAAATGAGCATAGATGCACTATTTTTCAATACACCAGCTCGATTGAAGTATATGAAGACAATTCATACGGAACTTGGTCACATTACGGATGTTGTTAATCGAATGGCACTTTCTAACCCGAATATCCGATTTGAACTGTACCATAATGGAAAAAACATCTTCCAAACAACAGGTCGTGGAGATGTCATTCAGGTCATTTCGCAGGTCTATGGAATTAACGTAGCGAAAAAAATGATTCCGGTATCTATTGAGACGTTAGATTTTTCAATTAAAGGATATATTGCAAAACCAGAAGTAACGCGTGCATCCCGAAATTATATTTCAACTATTATTAATGGACGCTATATTCGTAGCATTCCGTTAAATAAAGCAATAGCAAGCGGCTATCATACGTTATTACCAATTGGCCGTAGCCCGATTGTGATATTGGAAATTGAAATGGACCCAATCTTAGTTGACGTGAATGTACATCCTGCTAAATTAGAAGTTCGTTTTAGTAAAGAAAAAGAATTATTTTATGCGGTAGAAGAAACAATTCGCAAAGCTTTTCGAAAAGAAACACTTATTCCTGACAACAAACAGAATCAGCCAAAAACGGAGAAAGTAAAGAGTACACAACACACTTTTTCCTTTGATTATCAAAAAAAAGCTCCTATCGAACAAGATCATAATACGCAATCATACACACCACCTCGAGATGATCAGAATACGTTTGCGTCAGCACAAGCCGCAGCATTAGAATCTATGACATCGTATGATTTGGATTTGATCCCTCGCGTACCAGTAGAAGAGGATAATGATACGCACGAAAATGATCTACCAGATCAAGAAGCAAATCTCGAACGGATTCCTGTTATGTATCCTATTGGACAACATCATGGTACGTATATTATGGCGGAGAATGAAGACGGCTTATATATGATTGACCAGCACGCTGCACAGGAACGAATTAAATATGAGTATTTTCGCGATAAAATTGGCGATGTTCCAAACGAATTACAAGAACTTTTATTACCGTTAACGTTTGACTTTTCAAAACAAGAGGCATTACTAGTGGAACAACATCAAGAAGAATTAAAAAAAGTCGGCTTGTTTTTTGAACACTTTGGTCAGCAAACATATATCGTTCGAGCACATCCACAATGGTTTCCACAAGGATTCGAGGAAGAGGTTATTCGTGATATTGTGGAACAAGTAATGGTTGAGGACAAAGTGGATATTGCTAAGTTGCGTGAGGATGCCGCAATCCTAATGTCATGTAAACGGTCGATTAAAGCGAATCATTATTTAAATAAAGACGATATGTTTCAACTTTTACAAGATCTAAGGAAATCGACTGATCCATTTACATGTCCACATGGTCGACCGATTATTATTCATTTCTCTGGATATGAGATGGAGAAGATGTTTAAACGCGTGATGTAAAATGTGTGTATAAAAAAGGAATCTAATCAAAGGCTATTAGTAAAAAGGTTAGGTGCCAAGATGCAAAAAAATAAAGACTTGATTCATTATTTAAACCTTGAATTATCTAATGTTGCGGTGCTATATGTAAAATTACATCGGTATCATTGGTATATCAAAGGAAGTCAGTTTTTTACATTACATGCTATTTTTGAGGAACATTATAAGGAACTAGCTAATGATTTTGATCAAATTGCAGAGCGCATATTAGCGATTGGTGGAAGACCGTTTGCAATAATGGAAAAGTATCTTGAAACAACGAGTCTAAAAGAAGCGCAAGCAGATGACGAGGGCTCAGAAATGATCCGTCAATTAATAGAAGATTACCAACAGATTAGCGATGAAATACAACAAAAAGCTTTGCCACAAGCTAGAGATTATCGAGATAAACCTACAGAGGATCTCTTAATTGGCTTTCAAACGAAGTTAGAAAAATATATTTGGATGCTTAAAGCACACCAAAAACTATAATGAATGAGGGGGTATCATGATGGAAGTGTCATGAGCCTTTTTTTTTATATAATTTAATGTATAATTAGTCCAAGTAGAAATGATAGCGATGATAAGGGGATTACCGATGAAACAAACTGTTATTGCTGTTGTTGGTCCAACAGCGGTTGGGAAAACTAACCTTAGTATAGAAATTGCGAAAAAATTTGATGGAGAAATAATTAGTGGTGATTCCATGCAAATCTATAAAGGGATGGATATTGGCACCGCTAAAGTAACAGAAGAAGAACAACAAGGAATCAATCACCATATGTTAGATATTAAATCACCAGACGAAGACTTTTCTGTTGCGGATTTTCAACGTGAAGTACAACAACATATTGAAGAAATTAAAGCGAGAGGAAAACTTCCGATTATCGCCGGTGGAACAGGTTTATACATAAAAGCTGCTTTATATGACTATCAATTTACGGACGAAAAAAGAGACAACACGTTTCACGAAGAAATAGAACGTGAAATAGAAGAACATGGTATGGCGTCGGTCTATCAAAGGTTACAAGTCATTGATCCCGCTCAAGCGGAGAAGATTCATCCAAACAATGTAAGAAGGGTAATTCGAGCGCTTGAAGTATTTGATCGAACAGGAATAACGATGACAGAACACCATGCAGCCCAAAGTGACACATCACCTTACAATCCTATTTTAATTGGATTGGAAATGGACCGGGAAATACTGTATAATCGAATTAATCAACGTGTGGATCTTATGATAGAAACTGGATTACTAGATGAAGTAGAATATTTCTACACGATGGGCTTAGAAAAGGTACAAGCAATGCAGGCAATTGGATATAAGGAGTTTATCCCTTACTTTAAAGGGGAACAATCTTTAGAAGAAGTAATCATGCTGTTAAAACAAAATTCAAGACGATACGCTAAACGCCAATATACATGGTTTAAAAATAAGATGGATGTACATTGGTATGAGGTCAAACCTATAGAACACTTAAAAATAATTCAAACAATTTTAGATGATTTAGCAGGAATGATCGAAAAGAAGTAGAAATAATATAATAGAGATAGAAAAGAGGAGGAATTCAGTATGTCACAATCTGTTAATATTCAAGATCAATTTCTAAATCAAATACGTAAAGACCATATCCAAGTAACTATATTTCTAACAAACGGTTTTCAATTAAGGGGAACGATTAAAGCATTTGATAATTTTACCGTATTACTGGATACAGATGGCAAGCAACAATTAATCTTTAAACATGCAATCTCTACATTTGCACCAGTGAAAAATGTTACATTAGAAAAAGAGTAATGTAACTGGAAATACTATATTCCATTTTAGCTCCCTTTTTAAATCCATTACGGATTTGATAAGGGATTTTTCTTTGATTAAATAGATGTTACTGAAATGTTGTTTGTATCCTTAAATGGGATAGGCACTACTTATGTATTGCTATTTCAGAATTATTATAAAGGCATCTGTCACACACTGGGCTTACATCACGTATAATGTGGATGGTAAGGGGTGATTGATGGTGGAATCGCAAATTTCTTTTCCTAAACAAAATCAAATTAATATTGTCTTGCAAGATCAACGCGAGCGATTAGGTAATAGTGATGAAAAGCTTTATGACCCTTTTCAACAGTTGGACCAAGCATTTTCAAGTTTTGTTGGTCTTGATTTATTAAAAGATAACATCAAAGAAATATATGCAAATGTGCAAATTAATCAGCAAAGAGAAAAAGTTGGCATGAAAACACAACCACAAGTATTACACATGTTGTTTAAAGGGAATCCTGGTACAGGTAAGACTACCGTTGCACGCAAACTATCCGTGTTATTTCGGGAGTTGAATATGTTGTCAAAGGGCCACTTCATTGAGGCGGAACGAGCGGATCTAGTTGGAGAATACATTGGTCATACCGCTAAGAAAACACGTGATTTAGTAACCAAGGCACTTGGAGGTATATTATTTATAGATGAAGCTTATGCTTTAGCTAGAGGTGGCGATAAAGATTTCGGTAAAGAAGCAATCGATACGCTAGTGAAACAGATGGAAGATCATCATGGCGAGTTTATTTTAATATTGGCCGGGTATCCGTTAGAAATGGAATACTTTTTATCGATGAATCCAGGTCTTGGTTCACGTTTTCCGATTGTTTTGGATTTTGATGATTATTCTATTGATGAACTAATCAATATTGCACACAAAATGACTGCGGATAGAGAGTATCAATTAACGAAAGAAGCGGAATGGAAGTTAAGAACACATCTAACCAAAGCGAAGCGTGACAGCAACCATACGAATTTTGCTAATGCTCGTTTAGTGCGGAATATGATTGAAAAAGCAATTCGGAAACAAGCTGTTCGCTTATTAAAAAAGCGGCATTATAGTACAGATGATTTAATGTTGATTACAGTTAAAGATATTGTGTTAGAATAGAAGTATTGGGTCATAGAAGAAAAGAGGATTAAAATATGGTAGAAAAGGTACTAATCATTGCAGTTCACAAAAAAATGAGTGATGAAGATCGATTATATTATTCATTAGAGGAATTAAAATCGTTAACAGAATCAGCGAAAGGTACAGTTGTTGAAACGCTAATTCAAAAGCGGGACCGCGCTCATCCCGCTACATATATTGGAAAAGGTAAGATGGAAGAACTAAATGAATTAATTGAGGAATTAGAAGTTGATTTAATCATCGCGAATGACGAATTGTCATCAAGTCAAATGCGTAATTTGCATGAACAATTAGAAATACCGATTATTGATCGAAGCCAATTAATTCTGGATATATTTGCGCAACGTGCCCATACAAGAGAGGGTAAATTGCAAGTGGAGTTAGCGCAATATAAATATATGCTTCCACGTTTACATGGACAAGGTGCTTCTTTATCTCGTCTAGGTGGTGGAATTGGAACGCGTGGTCCAGGTGAGACAAAACTTGAAACAGACAAACGACATATTAATCGTCGGATTGATGAAGTGAAGGAAAAACTCGAAACAGTTGTTAACCAACGTTCCCAATACCGCAAGCATCGTAAAACAAATAAAGCATTTCAAATTGCGATTGTTGGTTATACGAATGCTGGTAAATCAACACTATTTAATCGACTAACAAAAAGTGACTCAATGGAAGAAGATCAATTGTTCGCAACGTTGGATCCGATGTCCAGACAAATGCAATTTCCAATTGGTTTGCAATCAATCGTAACAGATACGGTTGGGTTTATGCAGGATTTACCAACAGCGTTAATTGCTGCTTTTCGTTCGACATTAGAAGAGGTAAGAGAAGCGGACTTTATTTATCACGTAATTGATGTTAACCATCCTGATTACCCGCAACACTATGAGACAGTGCAGAAACTGTTGAAGGATTTAGACGCAGACAAAATCCCGTCTTTAATGATCTATAATAAAAAGGATTTGTTAACAACAGGTTTTATTCCGTCTGTACATCCATCAATTTTAATTAGTGCACTTAATCAAGAAGATCAGAATAAAACATTGTTAAAGACACAAGAAATATTAAAAGAGCAATGGGTGTTTTATGAAAAAATCATCTCGGCTACAGAAGGTAAAAGATTGTTGTCTTTTCGTAATTATACGTTAATGACGAAACAAGAATTTAATGAAGATGAAGAAACGTATTTAGTACAAGGTTATATGCCTGATGGCCATCCATTACAATATAGCTAGAAGGAGCAAACGACGAAGCAAATGTTAGAAGAAAAAATTATCCAAGTAGAGAAAGATATTGAGCAAGAACGCAAGAAAATTCAACAAACTGCAGAGCACAATCAGCTACGGGTTTTAAATGCATTTCGCAATCAAAAGATTAGTGAGAGTCATTTTAACCCTACGACTGGTTATGGTTACGATGACGCTGGTCGAGATGGACTAGAACGCGTCTATGCTACCGTATTTGGTGCAGAAGATGCTCTCGTGCGCCTGCAGTTAATTTCTGGAACACATGCTATTACGACTGCACTTTTTGGCGTTTTACGACCTGGCGATGGATTGTTATATATTACGGGTTCTCCTTATGACACACTAGAAGAAGTGGTCGGGGTGCGTGGTGAAAATAATGGCTCATTAATTGATTTTGGGATTGAATACGAAGCGGTTTCATTAACAAAACAAGGGCAGATAGATTGGCAAGCAGTAAAAAGTCACATAAACGAACAAACAAAGGTAATTGGTATCCAACGCTCTAAAGGATATGCAGATCGCCCATCATTTACAATTGATGAAATAGAAAAAATGATTACATATGTGAAGTCAATTAAAGAAGATGTAATTGTTTTTGTTGATAATTGTTATGGTGAATTTGTAGAAGAAAAAGAACCAACACATGTAGGAGCAGATCTAATAGCTGGTTCTTTGATTAAGAATCCAGGTGGTGGAATCGCACGTACGGGTGGTTATATCGCAGGTAAGAAAGACTTAATTGAACTTGCAGCTAATCGCTTGACTGCGCCTGGTTTAGGGAAAGAGACTGGAGCGAGTTTGGGTGTTACACAAGAGTTGTTTCAAGGCTTTTTTCTTGCACCACATGTTGTAAGTGAAGCATTACAAGGAGCAGTGTTCACTTCACGGATGTTAGAAGTAGTTGGATTTAGTACTACACCTGCTTTTAATGTCCACAGAACAGATTTGATTCAATCTGTTACTTTTGATACGGCAGAACAAATGATTGCTTTTTGTCAATCTATTCAACGATCGTCCCCAATAAATGCACACGTAACGCCATATCCAGCTGACATGCCTGGATATGAGGATGATGTAATTATGGCTGCTGGTACATTTATCCAAGGTGCAAGTCTTGAATTAACAGCAGATGGACCGATTCGTTCGCCATATACAGCATATGTTCAAGGTGGCTTGGTATATGCACATGTTAAAATAGCAATAATAGAAGCAATTGAAAGTTTTTATGAAAAAGGCTTTCTGAATTAATCAGCAAAGGGTAGACCAATAAATGGAATAATAAGGTTAAATTTATGTGATTTTAATGAATAATACAAATTTTTTGAATCTTTTTATGTAAAGAAAGCTCACACGTATTGACAATTATATTAGCAAATGTATAATGGGAATATGGAAAGGCAAGTTAGGAAGGGGTGGAGGTTATGAGCGAGATCGATAGACGTTCAATGCCCTTATTTTCCATTGGTATAGTCAAATCTTTGGCTGATTTAACTGCAAGACAGATTCGTTATTACGAAGAACACAATTTAATTCATCCTGCTCGTACTGATGGTAATCAGCGCTTGTTTTCTTTTAATGATGTAGATCGTCTTTTAGAAATAAAAGAACTAATCGATAAAGGAATTAACTTGGCTGGTATTAAACAAGTCTTATCTGTTAAAGACTTACCAAAAACGAAAGTAGTAGATGAGCAAATGCCACCTGAATTAACAGAAAAGGAACTCAGAAAAATACTCCAAAAAGAGTTGCTGGAATCAGGTAGGTTAGGCAAGGCTTCGTTAAGACAGGGAGAACTTTCAAGGTTTTTCCATTAAAAAGATTACCTAAAGGAGAGGAAAGCATGTCAAAATTTACGCAAGATTCAATCAGAAAACTAATTAAAGAGGAAAACGTTAAGTTTATCCGTCTTCAATTCACGGATTTACTAGGAACAATTAAAAACGTTGAGATTCCTTTAAGTCAACTAGACAAAGCATTCGCTAATGAAATGGTATTTGATGGTTCATCAATCGAAGGATTTGTTCGTATTGAAGAATCAGATATGAAACTATATCCAGACTTAGATACTTTCGTAGTATTTCCTTGGACATCTGAAAAAGGAAAAGTTGCTCGTTTCATTTGTGACATTTATAATCCAGATGGTACGCCTTTTGAAGGTTGCCCACGTTACAACTTAAAACGTAATATTAAGAAAATGGAAGAACTAGGATTCTCTACATTTAATATTGGTACAGAGCCGGAATTTTTCTTGTTCGAACTAGATGAAAAAGGTAATCCTACATTAGATTTAAATGACCATGGTGGTTATTTTGATTTAGCACCTACAGATCTTGGTGAAAATTGCCGTCGTGATATCGTTCTTGAACTAGAAGAAATGGGTTTTGAAATGGAAGCTTCTCACCACGAAGTTGCTCCAGGACAACATGAAATTGACTTTAAATATGCAAATGCAGTGAAACATGCTGATGATATTCAAACGTTCAAATTAGTTGTTAAAACAATTGCACGTCAACACGGTTTACACGCAACTTTCATGCCTAAACCACTATTCGGTGTAAACGGTTCTGGTATGCACTGTAACATGTCATTATTTAAAGATGGCAAGAATACATTCTTGGACGAAAATGGTCCATTACAATTAAGTGAAACTGCTTATCAGTTTATCGCTGGTATCATTAAACACGCATTAAGCTTTACTGCAGTTACAAACCCTACAGTAAACTCTTATAAGCGTTTAGTACCTGGTTACGAAGCACCTTGTTATGTTGCTTGGTCTGGTTCTAATAGAAGTCCACTTATTCGTGTACCATCTTCAAGAGGTTTGAGCACACGTATTGAGGTTCGTAGCGTAGATCCAGCTGCTAATCCATACCTTGCAATGGCAGTATTATTAGCTTCTGGTTTAGACGGTATCGAAAACAAACTAGACGCTCCAAAAGCTATTAATCGTAACATCTATGTAATGGACAAAGAGGAAAGAGAAGCAAATGGCGTTCAAGATCTGCCAGCTACTCTATATGATGCAGTACAATTACTTAAAGGTGATGACGTATTGGTTTCAGCTCTTGGTGAGCACTTATTCGAACATTTCGTTGAATCTAAAGAAATCGAATGGGACATGTTCCGCACGCAAGTACACCCTTGGGAAAGAGAACAATACATGCAAACATATTAATAGGCAAAACCCCTTGATGCGTAAAGCATTGAGGGGTTTTTGTTTGGAATTTTATAGTGGACAACATTATTTACTAAGCTTTCAAAACAAAAACCCCAGTAGCATATCTTGTAATGCTTTAGGGGGCCAGATTTTAGATTACTCATCTGTTGCAAGCTTAATGGTATAGGTACCTCTGTCCGTGATTAATGTAAATTTTGAGTCTTCAAATTTGTAAATGGTTGAGTCTTCAATTGGTATTTCATATAAAGATGAGGGGAGAGACTGTTGTTTCTTTTCATCTGTATTAATTTCACCAGAACCATTTAATTGTAATGTATGCATGGGTTCGTATTCATCAAGCCGTCTAGTATCCTTTGAATAAGAAATAGAGGTTAATTCTAAGATTGTGTTATCGTCGTCTGCAAGTTCGTGTTTCGATATTTCAATGGTTTTGCCGGTCCACTCTTTAAGTGTTTCATTAAAATCTTCAATAGACATGTATTTTTGTGTCATTGTTATCACTCCTATCCGATAAGGTTTCCGAATTAAGCCGAAATAATACGATAGTCTGTAGAATTTACATAGAAAAAAAGTATTTTTGTTCCTTAACTAGTAGAAATAGCAGAAGGCACTTACATGTGATAACATGAATTAATAGAAGTTTTTTCAACCAACAAATTTTTCAAAGAAAAGGGGTATTTTGTATGGGACAATCGATTAAAGGTAAAATAGCGCTCGTTACTGGTGCTGGTAAAGGTATCGGAAAAGCAACAGCCATTGCATTAGCGAAAGAAGGCGTCCATGTAGGATTGCTTGCGCGAACTGAAAAGGACCTAAAAAGTGTTGCAGCAGAAATTGAGGCGCTTGGAGTTAAAGTTGCTTATGCAACAGTTGATGTAGCTTCAAATGAGCAAGTAGAAGCAGCTGTTAAAAAAGTCACAGATGAACTAGGATCGACTGATATTTTAATTAATAATGCAGGTATAGCCAAATTTGGTGGATTTCTTGACTTGAATCCAGAAGATTGGAAAAATATTATTGATGTGAATTTAATGGGCGTTTATTATGTGACAAGAGCTGTGTTACCTCAATTAATTGAGAAAAATGGTGGGGATATTATTAATATCGCCTCAACTGCTGGACAGAAGGGTGCTCCTGCAACTAGTGCATACAGTGCCTCGAAATTCGGGTTGCTTGGTTTAACGGAGTCATTAGCAATGGAAGTTCGCAAACATAATATTCGTGTAAGTGGCTTAACACCAAGTACAGTTGCTACTGAGCTTGCGGTTACCAATAACTTAACTGACGGTGATCCAGAAAAGGTTATGCAACCAGAAGACTTAGCAGAATTTATTATTGGACAATTAAAATTACATCCACGTGCATTTATCAAAACTGCGGGGTTATGGTCCACTAATCCATAAGAAGGTTGACAAAGAAGGATTCCATATCACTATATATGGGTCTTTTTTTTATGGGAATCATTCATAATAGTCCACCCATCAGGGCATACTAAAGTATTATTTACGATGGGAGGATATTCATTTGAGAGACGCGAATACTAATAAAACGATATCCGTTTTCGGACTAGGTGGTTTAAGTGAAATCGGGAAAAATATGTATGCAATTGAGTATGATGAAGCTATTTTTGTGATTGATTGCGGAAACAAATTTCCAGATGAAAGTCTATTAGGGATTGATTTAATCATTCCAGATATTACGTATTTAGTAGAAAATAAAGATAAAGTGAAGGCGTTAATCGTTACGCATGGCCATGAAGATCATATTGGAGCTATTCCATTTTTCTTGAAAGAACTACAGGTGCCTGTTTACGCAACTAGTTTTACCTTAGGATTAATTGAAATTAAACTAAAAGAGCACAGACTATTGAGAGAAACAGAGTTGGTTGAAATTGATTCACACACCCAATTGGAATTTGATCAAATCGAAGTGAGTTTTTTTAAAGTTAGTCATAGTATTCCGGATTGTCTTGGTATTGTGTTCAAAACACCAGAGGGAAATATTGTGCATACTGGTGACTTTAAGTTTGATTTAACGCCTGCAAATGATCGGAAATCAGATATTCATAAGATGGTTGAGATCGGTAGAGAGGGTGTATTACTTCTTTTATCAGAAAGTACGAATGCTGAACGTCCAGGTTTAACACCATCTGAACAAATGGTTGGGGAGCATATAATTGAAGCGTTTGAAAAAGCGGAAAGAAAAGTTATTATTTCAACTTTTGCATCAAATATTTATCGCGTACAACAAGTAGTTGATGCTGCACAAGTAACCGGTCGTAAACTTGCACTTCTTGGTCGGAGTATGCTGAATGTTGTAGAAGTTGCAACCGAGCGTGGTTATTTAGAAATTCCGGATGACATGTTGATCGATCAAGCCGCAATTAATGATATGCCTCCTGAAAAAGTTGCGATTCTTTGTACGGGTAGTCAAGGTGAACCACTTGCAGCTTTATCGCGTTTATCGACGGGTAACTTTAGAGGCGTTGATATACTCGCAGAAGATACAGTGATTTTTGCTGCGGGACCAATACCTGGTAATGAAACAAATGTTACGCGAATAGTTGATAATTTGTATTTACTTGGTGCTAAAGTAATCTATGGCTCTGAAAGTTCATCCGGTCTACACGTATCGGGACATGGCTACCAGGAAGATTTAAAATTGATGCTAACATTCATGCAACCAAAATACTTCATTCCAATACATGGCGAATATCGTATGTTATTCAAACATCGCTTATTAGCGGAATCAATTGGCGTAGAGAAGGACAACACATTTATTCTTAATAATGGTGATGTTGTTGATCTTGACGATTCAGTTGCACGACAAACGAGAACAATACCAACTGGTAATACATACATTGATGGGATTGGAATTGGTGGTGTAGGAGAAGTAGTTTTGCGCGATCGCAAACAGCTTTCTGAAGATGGTATGTTAGTTATTGTCCTAACAATGAGCAAGAATGAAAAGAAACTTATTTCTCCACCTGATACTATTTCACGTGGATTCGTTTATATGAGAGAATCTGAGGAATTACTTGATGAGGTGAACAAACTGATTACCCAAACCGTTAGAGATCAAGAAAAGTCATCGGGAAGAAATCAATGGAGTGCAATTAAACAAGATGTAAGAAAATCAGTTGGGAAATATATTTTTAATCAAACAAAGAAAAAACCAATGATCCTACCGATTATTATTGAAGTATAAGCAAAAAAAAGATGGTACTCGCGGGTACCATCTTTTTTTGCTCGAATCTTTTTGTTATCGCTAGAATGCCAATTTAAATGCATCAATTCATCTAGTCTTTTATGTCACGATGTGATATAGTCGATCTATGAAACAGTAATTAATGATTAGAATAGTTGGAGTTGTGTTAATGACAATTGAAAAAGTTTTAAAAACATACATACCAATGACCGAGACAGCTTTCTATATACTGTTATCTTTAACGGAACCGCGACATGGTTACGGTATTATTAAACATGTGGAAGAGATTACAGATTATCGAATTCGATTGGGGTCAGGTACGATTTATGGCACATTAACGAAGATGCAAAGAGATGGTATTATTAGCGTTTATGCAGATCAAAAAAGAAAAAAGATATACGAAATAACAAAAATAGGTAAAGTATTAATGCTAGAGGAGATCAAAAGAATTGAAGAAATCCATGCGAATGCGCTAAAATATCGAGGGGGATTTAGATGAAGAAGATATGGTGTCCGTTTTGGAGTTATCGTATCGTGGAAATAGAAGAGTGGCTTTCTGCAATGGCACTTGAAGGATACCATATAAAAAAGATAAATATGCTTACACGTTTTTTTTATTTTGAAGAAGGAATGAAGCAAGAGCTATCCTATAGAATTGGATTTGATAAGGGGGATCATCCATTATCAATGGCACTTGATAATGATGGTTGGAAGGAAGTTTGTAAAAGCCATTCCTGGTATGTGCTAGCAAATGAAAAAACGTTGGAACAAGTTAAAACAGTACCAATACGAGAAGGAATTGTAACGCATTATAGAAAGATAAAGGACGTATATAGTGTGCTATTGTTTTTTGTCATTGCTATGTCTATCAGCCCTTTATTCCTAGTATTTGATTTATTGTTCAATAAAGATAATGTAATAATTGAAAAAAGCCCGATGTGGATTGTTATGATTGCAATCTGGATATTCATTTGGATGTTACCTACATACACACTAATCAAAATAAAAAAGTCAACTAAACTGTTGGTAAAAAATGAAATAGTGAAACCAATATATTACAGAAATAAGAAGGCACACGTAGTGATGAAGTTACGATTTGGTTGGATATATGCGCCAGATAAAATGGTAACTTGGCTAGAGTCAATGGAAGCGAAGGGGTATCATCTGTACCGGATGAATAAGCTTGGAATTTTCTATTTTGAAAAAGGTGTTCCTAGAAAAGTTAGCTACTTTGCGGATTGTCAAAATACAACGCCTCAAAGTTATTTCGATATGCATAAAGAAGCTGGTTGGAAGTTGATTTACACTTCTAGTTTAATGTTTTCTAAATGGTCAATTTGGTCACAGCTTTATCAAGCAGAACGGCCAACTTTATACAGTGACCGTAGTGAGTTATTGCAACATGGAAGACGTGTGATGTTAACACATTTGTTATTATTTGTACCAGTAATAGCACTGTATATTTATTTTATGGTACAGCATATTAATTTCGCTTTAACGAGCGGAAATAGAGAAGTACTAGATGCTACAGTTCTTATTTTAGGATTAGCTAGTATTATGTATAGCATGTTTGTAATCAAGTCATTACTATATTATAGACGATTGAAGTTAACTGAAATATAAAGGAGAAACGAATAATGGACGAGTCGAATTCAAATTATAAAGAAGAACTTTTATTACAAGCGGTGAAGACACAATATTCTATCTTACGCTTATTGGATAATACATTATACGAAACCTATCAATCAGAAAAAGGACTACCAGAGGACCAACAAAATACGGATTTAATAAATATTGCGTATCAAATTAGAAATATCGTCGGGAAAAAACCTAAATTAAAGGAAATATATAAAAAGTTAGAAGATGATTATGGAATTGATTTAAATAATTGATGTACAATATTAATGCTATCTAGATAAAAGGAGACTATATGATGGAACTAACAATTAAATGGGATGGAAAGATGGCTTTTTCAAATACAACACCTTCAGGACATGAAATTAAAATGGATGCTTCAGAAGAGGTAGGAGGAGAGAATTTAGGTGCTAGACCGACAGAGTTACTGTTAAATGCAGTTGCCGGTTGTACTGGTATAGACATGATATCTATTTTAAAGAAAATGCGAATAGAGCCACTGCATTTTCAAATGGATGTAAAAGGGGAACGTGCAGACGATCATCCAAAACGTTTTACTACCATTTCTATTCATTATGCATTGGATGGTGAGTTACCTGAAGACAAAGTGATTCGTGCGATTCAGTTATCAAAGGACAAATATTGTTCCGTTTCGCATTCGTTAAATGCTACACTAACAGCAAGTTATTCGATCAATGGTGTCGTTGGCAAAGAAGAACTTTAGAATGTGAAATGGGACCAAGCATAATAACTGCTTGGTCCCATTTCATTTATCAATTTTCTTTTGCAAATTTCTGTTTTCGCTTTCTCTTTGGTGTTTTATACGCTTTTAGCATCTGTAATAAATCATCACGATTCAATAATGTTACACTTTTTAAGTGTGCTTGTAAGATTGCATTACTTGTGTAATACCTATTTGTAATGATCCATTTCTTATTAGCGTTATAATTCTCTGCTGCAAGTAGCAGTTCATTAACTGCAACATCACCAATGGCTATTGATCTTCGTTTAGCTTGAACAACGATTACATCATGTTCTTTTTTTAAAAGTAAATCTGCACCAATTTCTTCTGATTTTGGTATCCTCTTCACTTGATAGCCTTGTTGCTTGAATAAATGAGATAATAACTCCTCGAATTCATTGCTACTCATTTGATTCATTTCGTTAATAAGAAATTTTTTGTTCTTAAAATACGCTGGCTTAGAGGAAAAATCACCTATTCTTAGTAGCAATTGTTTTCCAATTAAATAAATGAAGTAAGAAATAGATGTTAAGAAGAAAACTGTGAGAAAAATATTTAATACGTTACTCTTATTAAATGAGATTGCTAAAGTTAACATCAGTACATTTGTTATCGAAAAAAATTTCACTTTGTCATGAAAATCCCAGTGCCTAATGGTCTTTACCTTCCAAAATTGTTTTATGTAATATTTGAACATCTTCATCACCATCACCTTTTATTGTTTAAGTGTTTTTATCTTCTCCACAATTTAATGAAATATACATAATTGATAGTTAACCCTTTGACTTTCTTTGAAAATACGACTAAAATGCACGATATGTTCGTTTTAATAATTGATTGGAGGGAGCAAGATGTTTCAACTATATAAATATAGTATTCTTTTCGTGTTTTCTATTGTTTTAGGCTTTGCTTTTAATATGTTCTTACTTCCTCATGAAATACTATCTGGTGGTGTAACGGGTCTTGCAATGATTTTTGGTTTATTAACGCCGATAAACAGTGGTATTTGGCTTGTAGTATTGAATGTACCTATTTTTATCATAGGTTGGTTGAAGTTAGGTAAAGAGTTTATTATGAACAGTGTATTTTGTGTCTTTGTAACCTCTATTTCGATGCAATATATTCCTGTGGTAGAGATAACCGATGACGTATTATTATCCTCGGTATTTGGTGGGGTCATTATAGGTATTGCGGTTGGCCTGATCGTACGTTTTTATGCTTCATCTGGTGGGGCTGATATTATTGGTCTCGTGCTCACTCAAAAACGTGATATTCCACTTGGCGGAATGATATTCGGTTTAAATAGTATAGTCGTCTTTATTTCGGGATTTATTTTTTCCTGGGACCTTGCATTATATACAATGGCATCCATTTATATTAGTGGAATTGTGGTTGATCGGGTGCATACACGTCACATAAAATTAAGTTTAATGGTCGTAACAAGTAAAGGTGATGTGTTAAAAGATACGTTAATAAAAAATTTGATAAGAGGTATTACAGTGATGAACGGTGAAGGGGGTTATTCTAACTCTGAAAGAAAAATATTATACACCGTGATTTCTCGCTATGAACTCGCATTAGTTAAGTCATTGATTAAGAACGTAGATGACACTGCTTTTGTAAGTATCAGTGAAACGGTTGAAGTAATGGGTAACTTTAGACGAGATTAAAACAGAGAGCATGCATAAAAGAGATCAGGACTACAAGTCGAAGTGTAAGTTGTAGTTCCTGACCCCTTTATAGAAATTGGACTTTGTTATTTTTGAATCAAAATATCAACCATTAATCATTAATAATAAGGATATGGGTAATATCCTGGATATCCTGGATAAACTGGTGCTACGTAAGGTAATAGGGACAGGGCTGCAAGACTTGCCAACGGAAAACGACGTGGTCTGTAACGTCTAAATCTTCTTCTAGGTGCACCATAACCATAACCACCATATCGGTTATTTTCTGTATCCTCTTCGATCACATCTTCACCGACCAATACCGTAACATTACTAAGATCTACATCAACAATAATCCCATCAAAAGAATTCCCATCTTGATGGTTAAGAAGAACATGGTGATGCATATAACCTTCGCATGAATCATGCATATTTCTAAATTGGTATTGCTCGTTATTAAAATCCTGGTGCTCAATACTCACTTCTTCTTCATCTCCTTTCAAAATACAGGATATTCATCTAGTTGATCTAAGTGCTTGTTTTTAATGAGAAAATTGTAAAAGCAATACATTCTTTAACTTCTATTCCATCTGGAACTAAGTCATTTAATCCAAAACGAATAAGGTTTAGAAATATAGTAATGCCTCTCCTAGAAAAAAACATTTCTAATCCCGATCACTGGACAAGATTAGCAGTCTATCATAGACTATATAGATGTCTATAGAATGTATATAAAAAGTAGAAGAGGTGCGTTAAAATTCATGTTACATAATCCAACAGGAAAAGAGAGATTAGCATTAGCTTTTCTGCTCAGTATGCTCGGGATACTAGGTCCACTTAATATTGATATGTATTTGCCTAGTTTCCCTGATATTGCAAGTGATTTAAATGCTAGTGCTTCACTCGTTCAACTTAGTTTAACAACATGTTTAATCGGGCTTGCAGTAGGTCAAATAATTATAGGCCCAATTAGTGATGCGCAGGGTAGAAGGAAACCCTTAATAATATCGATTTCCTTGTTTGCGCTAGCATCTGTACTTTGTGCAATCGCTCCTAATATTACTACCTTGATACTAGCTCGATTTTTACAAGGACTAACAGCTTCGGCTGGGATTGTTTTATCTCGTGCAGTCGTACGTGATGTTTTTACTGGAAGAGAGTTCACGAAATTCTTTGCACTTTTAATGGTCATTAATGCAGCCGCTCCAATGATTGCACCGATGACTGGTGGTGCAATCTTATTACTGCCATTCGCAAATTGGAATACGATATTTTTCTTTTTGGGATTATTAGGTTTTATTATTGTGGTCACAGTAGCATTTCGATTAAAAGAAACACTTCCAGTTGAGAATAGAATCCCGAGTTCATTAAGGCATTCGATTAAAACAATGGGTAATTTAATGAAGGATCGTTCATTTTTTGGATATGCACTAGTTGTTGGTTTTGTACATGGAGGTAGTTTTGCTTATGTATCCGGAACACCATTCGTGTATCAAGGGATATACGATGTGTCGCCACAAGTTTTTAGTGTTCTATTTGGTATAAATGGTTTAGCAATTATAACTGGTAGTTTTACTATTGGACGTTTAGGTGGCATTATTCATGAAAGGAAATTGTTGCGCGTTGCAGTTATTATTGCTGTCAGTGCGACGTCATTGTTACTTATTATGACGATCATTCAAGGGCCATTAGCAATGCTCGTCATACCGATTTTTATTTATATGACCGCGATGGGCATGGTACTGACAAGTTCATTTACACTTGCAATGGAGAAACAGGGGCATCGAGCGGGTAGTGCAAGTGCTGTGTTAGGTATGTTTCCCTTATTACTTGGGTCGCTTGTCTCTCCACTTGTAGGTATTGATGAAACAACAGCAATACCAATGGGTGTTATCTTGTTTCTTACATCCTCTATTGGTGCGATTGCATTCTTTATGTTAACAACTAATAAAAGTCAAACAGAGCAAGAAGTTTAAATAGGAGTTTAACTCCTATTTTTTTTTGGATATTTTTTAGTTAAAGTACATACCCTAACCTTGTTGTTCGGGGAGGTGAAGGATATGGAAAACCAAAACACTAACAATCAAAAAGGTGGAGCTAAAAAAGTTGCGAAGGCTGTTAAAAATACGGCTGGTGTTGCTTTTGAAGCTGCCGAAAATACAATTCAAGCAACTGAAAATATTGCAATGAATGCTGTCGATCAAACCGCTAATCTTGTGGATAATACAACGAATTCAATGACAAAAGGTTCTAATCAACAAAATAACAAGAAAAACAATAACTAAGTGATAGTAGGTTTATTGAACAACCTTCACTTAACATTAAGTGAAGGTTGTTCAATACATAATAAAAGTGTGTCATAAGGAGAGTAAAGCATGGATGGATATCAAATTAAGAATATGATTATTGATGATGAACTATATAGCCAAGAATCGATCACGGTGGATTTTACTCAGGATAATAAAATGTATAGTGTTATTTTAAATAAAGCTGACCTAGAGGTTGTTAATACCTGGGTATTTAAAGCTAACACATCAATGCCTGCGACTTTGCCAGACGATATTATTGAATCAATAAGGGAAGATGTGAAAAAGAAGATTTAGTAGTGCAAGCCTTTCTATTTGTTTCCTTGATTTTATGGTGCTACTATTATAAGGAATCAATAAAGAGAAAGAAGGGACAGAACTAAATGGCACATACAAACATACCCGTATCTGTCTTAAACTTAGCGCCTATTAGAGAAGGTCATGGAGCTAAAGAAGCGATAGACGATATGGTTCACCTAGCACAAGCAACAGAGAAAATGGGTTATAAACGATATTGGATAGCAGAACACCACAATACACCAACACTAGTAAGTTCAGCTACTTCCATTTTAATAAAACATACTTTGGAACATACCGAACACATCCGTGTTGGTTCTGGTGGGGTCATGCTGCCGAATCATTCACCTTTAGTAGTAGCTGAACAATTTGGTACGATGGCAACCATTTATCCAAATCGTTTGGACTTAGGTTTAGGTCGTGCACCTGGCACCGATATGATGACAGCTAATGCATTAAGACGATCTGGGAATGATACTGTCTATACATTTCCAGATGATATTAAAGACTTGCTTACGTATTTTGGACCAGATGAGGGCCAAGGTTATATTAAAGCACATCCAGGAGTTGGTACAAATATTCCGCTTTATATTCTAGGGTCATCGACGGATTCAGCTGTTTTAGCGGCCAAATTAGGCTTGCCGTATGTATTTGCTTCACACTTTGCGCCGAAACATATGGAAGAAGCGATAGCGATTTATCGTGACCGTTTCCAACCTTCTGAATACCTTGATAAACCTTATATGACTGTATGTCTGAATGTCATTGCTGCTGAAAGTGATGAAGCGGCTGAATTTGAATTAACAACCATGCAACAATTCTTCTTGAATATTGTACGTGGTACTAAAAATCCATTAAGCCCCCCTGTTAAAGACATGGATCAGATATGGGGACCACAAGAGAAAGCAATGGCAAGTTCTATGTCGAGTGTTGCTTTAGTTGGTGGAAAAGACACCATTAGAAAACAATTGACGAATTTTCAAGATAAATATAACGTGGATGAAATAATGGCTGTATCTTATATATATGATCCTGAAGTACAAAAGCGTTCGTACGAAATCTTTAAAGATGTAGTAGATGGCAATTAAGAGAGTGAAATAGAAGTAATAAGATCGTGTGAATAAAAACAGAATTAGTTTTTTATAAAAAGGTGTCAGATACTAGCAGGATATTCTCTGCTAGTATCTGACACCTAATCTTTACATTATATTTGTAGAAACTTGTGGCGAACTTTCTTCCTCTTTTTCAAAAGTTTGCTCTTGAATTGCAACCATATCTGGTTCTTTTAAGAATAGTGTGCAAAAGAAACAAACAACTGCTGCACATGCTATCGTAATAAAAAAGAATCTAGGGCTCACAAAACTAAAGATAGTTAAGAATACAGTACCACCAATATTACCGTATGCGCCTACCATACCAGAAACTTGTCCAGTTACACGTTTCTTTACAAGCGGAACCATTGCATAAACAGCGCCTTCACCTGCTTGAACAAAAAACGAGCAACACATTGTGATAGCGATGGCTAGACCTATCGGCCAACCGGATCCAATTTGAGACATACCAATGTATCCAAGAGCTAATCCTAGCATTAAGATATTTAATGTTTTTTTGCGTCCAAATTTATCACTTAACCAACCACCGCCTGGACGTGACATTAGATTCATAAAGGCGAAGCTACTAGCAATCAAACCTGCCTGTGTGATACTTAGTGCAAAAGTCTGTTCAAAGAAAAAAGGTAACATTGAGACAACTGCAAGTTCTGAACCGAATGTGCAAAAATAAGAAAAGTCCAAAATAGCTACTTGTTTAAAGGAGTATTTTTCTTTCTCTGGTACACCATTCTTTAGCGTTTCTTTATTTACATCCCAAATCTTATAAACATTTAATAACAAGAAAAAGAATAAGACACCAAGAACAGTAAAGGCAATACCATCACTAATAAAATTTAGTTGCCAGCCTAGTCTATACGTTAAAAAACCGAGAATGCCGTATACTGGAATTGTCATGATAATTAGACCGACCATATCTTTATAACTGGTAATCTCTAATGCGCCACTTTTTTTAGGTCGTTTATATTCTATTCCTACTGGCGTATCACTTACTATTCGTTTGAATATAAATCCATAACCAAGTGCAATAAGACCTGTTAAAGCAATTGCAATTCTCCATCCATTGTCACCACCAAAAATAACCGCTAATGTTGGTAAAACTATTGCAGCAGCAGCTGAACCAAAATTCCCCCAACCGCCATAGATTCCTTCTGCTAAACCAACTTGCTTAGAAGGGAACCACTCAGAAACAAGTCGGATACCAACAACGAAACCAGCACCGATAATTGCTAGAAACATTCTGGAGATCATTAATTGAATAAATGAATCTGAGAGAGCAAAAGCAAAACAAGGGATACTCAAAATCATTAATAAATTAGAAAATACCTTTTTGGGACCAAATTTGTCAACAAGCATACCAATTAATACACGAGCTGGTATTGTTAGTGCAAGGTTGGCTATTCCTAAAATAGCTACTTGGTCATTTGATAGATTAAAAGTTTCTTTTAAAGTGGATATGAATGGAGCCATGTTAAACCATACAACAAACGTAATGAAAAATGCTAACGTGGTAAAACCTAAAACTTTTCGATTTCCTTTGTAAATGTTTTTATCGATTTTTGTTTCCATATTGAAATCCACCTCTCAATTACTTTCTGTTGCTCTTATTTTAAAGGAATAAAAGAGGTATTCAATAAACATGTTATATTATCTTACAGACAAAAACAGAAATGAAAGTTATTTTGTCAGTTGTTGTAAACACTTACACCGTTGACTTCTATACAAAAAAAGCATTATATTTCAGAAAATTTAGATTTATCAAAAAGGTACTAATTATTACGTACAAACATGTTATTTTAGTTTAAAAGTGTTTGGAACGATTACTTTGCAAGTGATGCCCTTATTTACTATGTTATGAATAAAAATTTCATGGTACAATAAATAGGTACTAAACTGCATGAGATAGACACATTTAATAAATGGGATATAGAACCTATTTGACCTCATGGTTTAAAGGAGGAAAAAGAAATGATAGATGAAAAAAGACTACAAAAAGAAGCTATGAAAGTACTTAAGCTAACGAGTCGAACGTTTTATATACCAATTACCTTATTGGAACCTACATTAAAAAAGACGGTAGCTTCCGCATATTTATGTATGCGTGCAATTGATGAAATTGAAGATCATGAAATGCTCCAACCAGAAATTAAACAACATTTGTTGCATTCTATAAGTGCACTATTAAAGAGTGAGTTTGATAATGAAAGATATCAACAACTACTTGAAGAATATAAATCTTTTTTACCAGAGGTTACCTTACGCCTCGGCGACTGGCTTCTTATTTGCCCTGAAGGAATAGTTGAGCAAGTAAAAGAGTCGACTAGTATAATGGCAGCAGGTATGGGAGACTGGGCAATGAAAGATTGGCAAATTACTAGTAGAGAAGAACTAGACGACTATACGTATTACGTCGCTGGACTTGTAGGTGTTATGCTATCAGATATTTGGAAATGGTATGATAATACAGAAACAGATAGAGAATTAGCGATTGCTTTTGGTAGAGGTCTGCAATCTGTTAATATATTACGTAATCAAGAAGAAGATAGTGAGCGTGGTGTTAGTTTCATGCCTGACAACTGGAACCGCGATGATATGTTTCACTATGCTACAACGAATCTTAATTTAGGGCAGGAATACATAAAGGATATAACGAATCGCAACATCCTGACTTTTTGTAAAATTCCTTTAGCTCTTGCAAATAAAACATTAAAAGCATTAAAAAGCGGAAGAGAAAAAATTACTAGAAATGAAGTAGAATCGATCGTTGATCAGGTGACTGCTGAATAGGGCATATTTTTCCTTTAATCTAATACGTAAAATTAGACTTGTCAGGATTTAAAGCTTATAATTACTAATATCTCATATTCGAGATATTAAGTAAACACGAGGGGGAAATATAATGTTAAAGATAGGAATTATTTTAGGAAGTGTTCGTCAAGGTCGTAATGGAGAAGCTGTTGCTAACTGGACGTATGAATTTGCAACAAACCGTAACGATGATGCTGTATATGAAATTGTCGACTTAGTGGATTATAACCTACCATTTTTAGGAGCAGTAGTACCTGAGGCTGGAAAACAAGAGGCAGAAGCGGCAATTAAGGCATGGTCTGAAAAGATTGCTTCATTTGATGGCTATATTTTCGTTACGCCTGAATATAACCATGCAATAGGTGGTGCTTTGAAAAACGCACTAGATTACTTGAATCCAGAAGTAAATAATAAAGCTGCCGGTTTTGTTGGATATGGCGGACTTGGTGGTGCGAGAGCATATGAAAACCTACGTTTAATTCTAGGTGAATTACAAGTTGCTGATGTAAGAACAGCAATCGGATTTTCACTAATGACTGACTTTGAAAACTTTAGTGAGTTCAAACCTGCAGATTACCATGCTACGAATGCCAATGAAATGCTTGATCAAGTTCTTTCATGGAGCGGCGCATTGAAAAAAATAAGATAAGTAAAAAGATAACGGATTACAGCAGTTTTCATGCAGTACACAGTAATTAAGGTCTTCTGTGCGCATGGTAATTGGAAGTATTTACAATACAAGAATAGAAACTTAGAAAGGCTATTACATAAATGTAGTAGCCTTTTTTGTTTTTTCTCAATAAACAATAAGCATGCATGGAATTTTATGTTAAAATAAAATATGCTAGATTAAATGTAGTTCATAGTTTAGGAGCTTAGATATGCAAAAAAGTAAATACTCAAGATTTATGTCTTTTACAAGAGAAGAATGGGCAGAGTTTCGTTCGAATACACCGCTAAACATAACACAATCTGAAATTGAGTTCCTTTGTGGAATAAATGAAGACATATCATTAGAAGAAATTATCGCTATATATTTACCACTAATTCGCTATCTATCCGTTAGTATGGAAGCAGCTGAAAAATCCGATAAGGTTAATGATGTCTTTTTTCAACTGGAAGTTAAGAAGGTTCCATTTATTATTGGGGTAGCGGGAAGTGTTGCAGTAGGAAAAAGTACCACAGCAAGAATTTTAAAATCTCTACTGTTAAAATTAACTACTCAACCTGAAGTTGCACTAATTACAACAGATGGTTTTTTATATCCGAACGATGTACTTGAGGCTAAAGGAATAATGAATAAAAAGGGGTTTCCTGAGAGTTATGATCGAAAAGCGTTAATTGATTTTATGAAACATGTTAAGTCAGGTGAAAAAAATATTCAAGCCCCAATATATTCACATGAACAATATGATATTTTACCAAATCAATATATTGATCTTGGTGAACCAGAGATCGTGATCATTGAAGGAATAAATGTTTTACAGACTTCCAAGCTCGTAGGAGAACGAACACCGAATATTTTTGTTTCTGACTTTTTTGATCTTTCGATTTATGTAGATGCTGATGAACGAGATATTAGTAAATGGTATGTTGACCGTTTTAAAATACTAAAAAACACTGCTTTTACAAAACAAAATTCCTATTTCAATAAATACGCTACGCTTTCTGATCAAGAAACAGAAGTGATTGCGAAAGATATTTGGAATAGAATAAATAAAAAGAACCTTAAACAGAATATAAGACCTACGAAAAAGCGTGCCGACATTATATTGAAAAAGGGATTAGATCATCGCGTTTCTTCAGTGAAAATTCGCAAAAGATAATGAACGATTTCGATAATTAGCACTATAAATAATTTGTAAGGTCTTATTTACCAATAAGTACATAGCTTAATAAAAGTGATATTGCTTAGCAGTGTTTTCTAACTATTTATACTATATTGACTTTGTCGGGATTTGATGTGATAATTTTATAGAATGTCTAGTAATCTAGTGATTTTTGGAACTAATGACTAGGTTTTCACAACATTATAGAACGAAAACAGAAAGAGGGATATTATTGGAAAGAAAAAGTAAACGATTTTCAAAAAAAACAATTTGGATTAGTATTATAGCAGCTGTAATACTAGTTGGTGGTACGATAACGGCTACAACATTACTTACGAAAACTTCAAAACAAGACTACTTTTTAGCGGAACTAAATACAGCTAATTTCATGACTGAAGTTGTAGAAAATCGTTATAGTGCTGAATTTGATTGGGCCGAAGAAATTAAAGAAACACCAAGTGAAACCAATCTAGAGCTTTCTGCTGCATTTAATGATCCGGCAGGTTTTGACTCTACAGGAATGCAGGAAATTATTAATAGTTCTACTATATCTTTAACGAACAGTTTAGATCCAGAGAATAAAGAAATGAAATTTGAGGCTGCGGTAAACGTTGCTGAAATGTCAATCGAGGATATTGAGTTTTATCTTACAACTGATAAAATGTTGGCTTCTGTGCCGTTTCTTGATCAGTATGTACAAGTGAAAGAAAATGAACTTGGTAACTTACTATATGAAATAGATCCAATGACTTATACAGGAGAAGAAGAAATTGAGTTTGATTCTTTCTTTAATCAAACTGTTGTAAGCGAGGACGAAAAAGACCATTTTCAGGATGCCTATCTAAAAATGGTCTATGAAGAACTACCTGAGGATTCATTTACTTCTGAGGATGAATCGATAGAAGTTAATGGTGAATCGATTACAACTTCAAAAATTACACTTCAATTATCAGAAGAAAAGATGAAAGAAATTATGGTTAAGGTACTGAATGAAGCTGAACAAGATGAAATATTAAAAGAAGTCATTCAAAATCAAGCTTCTTTTGGTTCTTTTTCTTCAAATTCTGATGAATTAGCCCAAATTACGGAAGACTTTGAAGCAGAAATTGCCGAGGCAAAAGAAGCGATAAATGACTTTAAGATCCCTGGTGGATTGACTTCTACTTTGTGGATAAAAGATGATCTTATTGTTCAACGTGACTTTTCTGTGGAGATGGGTCCGTCTGAATCTGAGTTAGTAGTATTTGAGTTTATAGGCAAACAAGTAATGAACGAACAGGATCAAATGTTTGATTATGAATTGGTAGTGACCGATGAATTTGGTGCGAATACAATGAATTTAACGGGCGATTTATCTTGGCAGGATAATGTTGCAGACGACCAGATTACTGTTTCAGTAGGTGCTTTCGAAGCGTCTTATACAGGCTCAGAAGAAATTGAAGATGGTACAAGAAACTTTGATCGCAGATTAGCAATAAAAGATGAATTTTCTTCTCCGATGGAAGTGATTTGGAATGGAACATCTACGTATAATAATGACCAAACAAACACGGAGCAGTATGTATCCCTTAAGGGTGATGGCATTAGTGAAAATGACTTTAAGTTGCATATTAATACCAATTCACAACTCGTTAAAAGCTTAGATATTGATACGGAATCGATGGATGTTGTCAATTTAGGTACGATGAGTACTGCTGAAATTGATACGTTTATGATGGAGGACGTTACACCTCAGTTTGAGCAATGGATGACGGAATTTTATGGATCAATGTTTGACTCTGGTTCTGGTTTGTAATGAACGGAAGTGTTTATAATGTCTAGTTTAAAAAGGATTTTATTTTTTATCAAACAATATCAAGAACAGCTACAAAAGAAGTGGAAGTTTATTCCTCTTCTTTTGTTATTTCCAATTCTAATTATTGGTTTGTGTCTTACTGTTATTGTCGCTCTATTTCTTCCGAATGATGAGGAGTCAATACAAGTTGGTTTGGTTGATCTAGATCAATCTGAAGAAACTACAATGTTGGTTACTGTTATTGATGATTCTTCGTTATTAGGTTCGTACATACATATTAGTGAATATACAGAAGAAGAGGCAGATCGTGCAATAGAGAACGGGAACATTAGTACTTACATCACTTTTCCGGAAAACTTCACAGATGATTTATATAAAGGAAATGCTGTAGAGATTTCCATTATTGGAAACCCCGATAGGCCAGTAGATAGTTATATGATTAAAGAACTAATTGATAGTATGTCGCGATATATTGCATCCGCACAGGCAAACATATTAACAATAGATGAATATGCACAACAACTACCAATAGACGATGCAAAACGTCAAGAAATTCTAATGAAACAGTTTAATCAATTTATGCTGTTTACCATATCAAACGATAAAGTAATCCATGAGAAAGAAATAGCTAATATAACTACATCTTCACCACTTCAATACTTTTCCCTATCAGGTTGGTTTGTCTTATTTACAATATGGATCGTAAGTATCTACATTTTATTAGGAAAAGAAGAGAGCATGACGATGTGGAATCGGATGAGGTTATATGGTGTAACTATTTTACAACGGCTTGTTTCTCGTTTTATTGTATCGTTATTTTATGGATTTATTTTAGCGATGGTTGGATTCTATTTATTCATAAATGTAATGGATATCGAGTTTTACCTTATTGACTACGTAAGGATTAGCGTATTAGTTAGTTTATACAGTACATTGTTTTTAGTCGGTTTATTGCTAATCGAACTACTGATTAAATCAAACAAATTGGCACTAATCGTCCAGCTTTTTTTTACGGCATTTGTATTATTCATGAGTGGATCGCTACTACCATCTTTATATTTTCCAGAAGAGGTAAAATTCATTATGCCTTATCTTTATTCAACTGAGACATTTTATTGGTTAAACGAAGTTGCACTTAAAGGTCGGATGTATGTTAATTACACGTTGCTGCTTACCTTGTCTGTCACTAGTATCTGTGTTGTAATAGCGATTGCTATATGGAAGGAGCGACGACAAGCATGAAAGCAATTCTATATACGCGCGCACTTCATTGGAGTAAACAGCCATTAAGTATGATATGTTGGCTTCTTTTGCCGATTATTGCAACATGTACATTTGTTTCGGTTGCAAATCAATGGCAAAACGATATGCAAATTCCAGTTGGACTAGTAATCGAGGATGACTCGATAATGGCAGAGAACTTATCTCAATCAATAGGTAATGTACCGCTTCTTGCTGTAAAAAAAATGAATAAGGACGAAGCGTTGGTCCAACTCGAACAACATCAATTAGATAGTGTTTTTGTTATTAAGGATGGGTATCAAGAAAGTATCCAGAATAATAGTCGCAATCAGGTAATAACGGCTTATGTTTCTGATATGTCTTTGGCCTATACTCCTGTAAAAGAAGCGATTACCTCCTATGTGCAACAAGATGCTGGTAACGCTAAAGCTGCTCATACTGTTGACCAATTGGTAAGACAATTTGGTGGAGAGAAAAGTTGGGGTTGGGAAGAGATTATCGTGAGAAGCAACGAGATTCGGGAGGAAGAGGCGTTACTACATTCTACTTTTACTTTTTATAATCAAATTGAACCGAAACAGGAAGAGAGTGGCATTTCCTTATGGAATGTTTGGGGGATTTGGGCTTTCTTTGCTTTTTTAACAACTTTCTTCATATATGATTGGGTAATTAAAGAACAGCAATCGTCTATTAAAGTTAGATTGTCTCTTTTAAAAATATCATTTAGATCGTATATGTTAAGAAACGCCTTTGTTTATCTCGTTTTATTAGGCCTTTTTGACTTAATAAATATTTTGGTTCTATCCATGTATTTTGATCAATCAATTAATCTTGCAAAAATAGTAACGATAATAAGTTTCCGTTTAACGATTAGTATAGCGGCTTTCTTGTTTGCATTATACTTCCGGACAGCTTTTTTTTATTACATCTCTTCGATTCTTGCGACTATATTCTTTTCTGTGATCGGAGGGGCCTTCATTCCGATAGATGGATTAACAGATCGTTGGCCATGGCTAATTTATGCAAGTCCAATTCATGCCTTTTTAAAAGGTCAAGTTATCACGGCTTGGCTCATTGTTCTACTAATCATACTTTTTATTTGGTATTGGAGAAAGGAGAAAGTTAATGCTTACAGTAAATAACTTAACAAAAGATTACGGTTCTAAACGTGTACTAAAAGATGTCTCTTTTCAAATTAAAAAGGGTGAAGTAGTTGGATTAGTAGGCGAAAATGGAGCAGGGAAATCAACAGTGTTAAACACATTAGCAACCTTACTTCCTCTTGAAAAAGGAACGATCACATATCAGGATCTTAACTATGTGACAGATAAACAGAAACTCAGAAAAAAAATCGGCTATATTCCCCAAGAAATTGCTATTTGGGAGGAATTCTCTGTTGAAGAAAACATGGTTTTTTTTGAAAAGTTGTCATGGGAGAAAAAATCCAAAAAGCAACTCAGACAAATTTGCTTAGATATGAAGCTTACAGAGTGGAAGGAAAAAGCAAAGGTTCTATCTGGTGGAATGAAGCGTAAATTAAACATTGCTATTAGTCTGATTCATGACCCAGAAATCCTGCTTTTAGATGAGCCAACGGTTGGAATAGATTTGCGATCGAGAAAAGAAATTGGTAGCTACCTTTATAATTTGGCTAAAGAAAAAGACAAAATGATAATTTATACATCCCATGATATGGAGGAAATACTTTCTTTTTGTGATTACATTTATTGTATTGGAGAGGATCCTTTTTACAAGGAGTTATTAGAAGAGAAAGGGAAGCATGTTAACGTGTTATGAGATATAAGCAAGGGGACAAGGAAAAAGTACTTGTCCCTGTTTTATTAGCCAATTGAAAGAAGGGAGAGGTTAAGTTGAACAATGAAAAGGTTGAAAAATTAAATCGGTTAAAAAACATTTTATTTTCTATAATGATAATCTGTGTTATTTCTTTACTTGTATTTCGGAATTTAGAATTAGATGCTTTAGCTGACTATGCGTATGCAGTCGCTCCGATTGCTGGGATTTGTGTTATTGTCCTTAATAGAGTAATAAGAAAAGAATTGAAAAGAAGTGAAAAAGCGTGATCAATTGAAAGTGCAGATTAAGTGTTTTAAATCACACCAATGATAATGATTGTCATATATAATTCATGTGAATCAATAATTAAATTAAGGGAGTGCTAAATAGTGAAAAGAAATAATATCAATGAATTTATGGAATTTACTGAGGAAAAGCTTACAAAACGTGTCATTATAAAAGAAGGTAAGACGACCGTTTTTATCTTGAACTTCAAACCAGGACAATCGTTGCCTGCACATAAGCATCCAGGATCAAATGTACAACTATTAGTTTTAGAAGGTAATGGAGAATTTAACATCGATGGAGAAACAGTTGTGGTAGAAAAAAATGACACTGTTTTTATTGGTGGAGATGAGGAGCTTGCTTTTCTTAATACTGGAACAAAAAATGTAAGCCTTTATGTGGTACTGAATAATATTCCTGATGATAGATATGCAAAAAATATCTAAGTATTAATTAAAAGTTACTTGTAAGTGTTAGCTATCACAAATAGACAATCGTCTTTTTGTTACCTAACACTTTTTTGTTGTTCTGATTATCAATTTGAAAAAGTAATTGATATACTAGGAACAAAGGGGAAATACAATGAAAAAAAAGGTTATTTTATTTATTGTTTTGGCAATATTCTTAACTCAAATGCCACTTATAGGTCCATACTTTTCCATTGTTAATACGTTAATCCATGAGACAGGTCATGCACTTATGTCCATTATCACTGGTGGGAAGGTACAATCGATATCCTTATTCTCAAATACAGAAGGTGTTACGCTTGCCAGTCATCGGTATTGGTTAGGCGGATTTTTAACTAGTATTGCTGGATATTTATTTGCATCTTTTATGGCTTATTTGTTTCTTACATTGATTTATAAAAGGAAAAGTAAATATGTATTATTAATTTTATTAGGAACGCTACTCATTAGTTTACTATTTTGGATTCGAAATGCATATGGTTTATTCTGGATTCTTACGATCATTGCTGTATTTACGTGGGTACTAATTAAAGGTTCTAAAAAGGTTTTAGACTATTTTGCGTTATTCATAACCTCGCTAGTGTTAGTGGAGTCTGTTACTTCATCATTCGAGATTATGTACCTTAGCTTTGTCTCACCGAGTAGAGCAGGGGATGCAACGAACTTAGCGAATATGACGTTTCTTATTCCAACACTGGTATGGGGAGTTGTTTTCTTTATTCAAGCACTCTTATTTGCTAGATTGGGATTGAAAAGATACTTTTAACTATTATTAGTAGAATCTTAATTTTTATTTGTGGATTCTTCCGTTGCTAGACTTTACACTTAAAGATAAGATTAGTAGAAAGGATGATTAAAAATGGCACAAGAGATAAAAGGGAAAGTTGCTTATATCACCGGGGCAAGCAGTGGAATTGGAAGATCAACAGCAATTCAACTAGCTAAAGAGGGTGTGAATGTTGGACTTATTGCTCGTACTGAAAAGAAATTGCTTGAAGTAAAGAAAGAAGCGGAAGAGTTCGGGATAAATGCCTATATAGCCATTGCTGATATTGCAAATATGGCTGAAGTGGATCAGGCAATTGAAACACTTGAAACTAATTTGGGCCCAGCAGATATATTAATTAATAATGCAGGCATTGGACTTAAGGGATCATTTTTAGAGACTGATCCAACAGATTGGAAGCATACATTCGAAGTCAACGTATTTGGTACCTATCATGTTACACGTGCAGTTTTACCACAAATGATAAAAAAAGATCAAGGCGATATCATCACTATTTCATCTAGTAGCGGTCTTAAAGGTACAGCAGGTTCCACATCGTATAGCGCTTCTAAATTTGCGATTCAAGGAATGACAGAAGCTTTAATGCAGGAAGTACGTCGTAATAATATCCGCGTATTTACACTCAATCCTAGTTTAGTTGCAACTGAACTCGTATTTGGAGACAATTTGGATGAAAAGAACGACGAGAAGTTTATGCAGCCAGAGGATCTTGCAGAATATATGGTGGCTCAATTGAAATTGCACCCACGTATCTTTATTAAGCAATCCTTACAGTGGGCGACAAATCCGTTTTAGTCAGTGTGTTTTGCACCTTATTAAAACTAACCACTTATAAAAAATGAGGCAAACTATATATTGTTTGCCTCATTTTTTAATCTATTTAGTTAAAAAGTTTTCTGTGTAATATGGTTGAGAATCTTCATTAAATGCGACGCCAACAGCAAGTAATTCAAATTCAGTTTTTAATATATTTTCCCGATGACCGAGTGAATTCATTAAACCCTCATGTGAAAAAATACTGCTTGGTTGGCCTGCTGCAAGATTTTCGCCTGCCATCGTGTAGCTGATATCATCTTCCGTCATGCGGTCAAATGGGGACTGTCCATCTAAATTTGTATGGCTAAAGTAATTGTTTTCAGCCATATCCAAGCTATGGTCGCGAGCGGTCGTTCTTACCGACTCATCCCATGACAAAACGGAAAGTCCATGTTCCACGCGTGCTGCATTCGTAAGATCAAATAATTGATACTCAAAACCTTCTTTTAGAGCATCACTTGATTCCCCAAAGTACTTATCCCTTTTTTGTTCCATTTCATCACTGACTATTTGAATAGCTGTTACCGTACTATCTTCATGTTTGTCATAAAATAGTGTTACATAATTATCGTTGATAAGAAACACATCATATTCTTGATTTTGCTGGATCTGATAGTTTATTAATCCTTTTTGGATACTTTCAAGTGGATCATTTAATGCTGTAAGTACGGAATCTCTGGTGCTCTCAAATGTAATGTCTTCTGTAGACGTTAGTAAATTTTGATTTGTATATAATCCGATTACTTTATTTTCCTCATTATAAGCTACCATAAAGTAATTATGATAGTTTTCATGGTAAGCAACCCAATTGACCTTATACTCATTCATGGACGAACGTTTTGGTTCTCCTGCTTGTTCTTCTACTGTTGAACGGTCATCACCAAGTTCAACATTATGAACGGAAAATGGCTGTTCAGAAGGCGCATCTAATGTAGGATCTTCAGGAATAGATTGTGCAGTATTTTCACTATCTTCCGTATCTCCTTGAACCCTGTTAAGCAATTGCTGCAATTCTGTTTTGAAAGATTCAACAGTTTCAATTACTTTGGGATTATCTATGATTCCATTTATATCTGAACTAATTTCACTATACACACCCGAAAGACCAGATTGATTAAATGTATCTCCATAAAAATGCCAAAACATAGCCACAAAAAGTAATAAAATGATAATTCGTCGTATTTTTGGCATATATCAACACTCCTAATGTAACTTGCTTACTAAATAATAATTGTAGCAAGTTTTACTAGTATAGACAACTTAGATGATTGATAAAACGAGTGTTAATATTATACAAATGATGTACTTGCAATTATGAAAGTGTTTTATAATTATAGTAAAAAAAGGAATATATATTTTATTGCTTTTTTCACATACTATTTATAATATACGAGGAGGATGATAAATAATGGATAAAAATAATAATGAATCAATTGAAAATGCAGAAAAAGTTGCGGAAAAAATGTATGATGTTTCTGATTATAAAAGTAATGATCCCGTTGACAAAGGTATAGCAATAACGCATGAACAGGTGTCAGATGATTATATGGAAGGTACAATTGATGCGAAAATAGATAAGCTAGATAAAAATGGTCAATTAAAAAGTCATAAGGGTGAAGAAATACCAAGAAGAGGTTATTTTAAATAAAATAGATAAATAAAAAAACGAGTTTTACGCCACGCTAGCTGGCTAAAACTCGTTTATATGTATTGGTAATTAGATTGACTCGCTAACAATAACAGACCAACCTTTACCTTTATATGCATTATAACCTTCTGTTAAGCAGTAAGCATAAATTTGATTATTTTCAATTGTATACCCTCTTTGGTCTTTACCTGAAAGAACATTTTTTACAGCTTTTAAATCATTTAAATTTGTCTCTAGAATACCCTTACGATCTTGCGAAGCAATAATATAGCCTTGCGAGTTGATCGCATAGAGTTTACTTTTTTCGTGTAGCTTTGCACGATCAATAATGTCATAAATAAATTCCCAGTTAAATCTAGTAGTGAAGACGCCAATAATTTCTCCTTGTTCATTGTGAATAGGGGCGGAGTATCCCATTGTATATCCACCGACTGCTTTAGAATAGTACATATCCGTTACATGAACAGCGTTTGTTCTAATTGTCTCGTTAAACCACTCTCTATCAGACATGTTTGTTCCGACTTGGCTTTGATTTTTAGCTGCGACTGTTATTTCACCCGACAGGTCAACAACGAATAAATCAAAGTATACTTCATATATTTCATAAATATTCTTCATAAATGATTGAGCACTTTTTTTCATTTCAGGCGTTGGATTGGTTAGACAGTCTTTAATAGCATCAAATGTAGCCCATGCTTGTACATCGCAATTTCGTTCAAATAGGTTACGGTCAATCTTGTCAATCGTATCAAAGGCAATATCGACTGTCCGCAAGGCAATAATTTCATTTGCTTTATTTTGAATTCTATTTATCAAAACTTCACTCTCTTTACTTGAATCTAAGCATTCTTCAGCAAACTTCTTGATTTCTTTCGCAACAACAGAAAACGCTCTTCCAGCTTCTCCAGCACGAGCAGCTTCAATTCCTGAATTCAATGCTAAAATATTTGACTTCATAGAAATATCTTTTATTTTATGCATTACATTTTCCATATTTCTATTATCATCTTTAAGCTCATTCATTAATATCGAAACGTTCAGATTTTTCTCAACAGTACTTTCCATAACAGAAATCCCTCCATAAAGTCAAAGTTTCTATAATCAATCCTACCTACATTATTTCTATTATATGTAAAAACACGATATAATTATAATACACAAGTACAAATATTAAGTCAATGTAATTAAGAGAAAATTTAAAATATTGAGATTTTATAGTGCTTTAGAGGTATAGTAGCAGCATACATAATTATCTTATCAAGAAAATAAATAGCCTAATTAGTAAAAGCTCACCTAGTTACAAAAAAAGTACCTTAATCTCAACAATTCGTGAGAAAAGGTACTGTATTTTCACATATAATTATCAACAAATTCCCACACTGTTTTCCAGTAAAGTTCAGGATCTACGTTTTCAGCTTGACCATGTTCAGCACCTGGAATTACTAAGCTTTCTTTCTCCACATTTGCTGCATTGTAAACCTCATCTAACATTTCAAATGGAACAAAACTATCAGCTTCTCCATGAATAAATAACATTGGAGTAGTACTTTTCGATACCTGATCAATAGCGGAGGCATCATTTAAATCGTAACCCGCCCGTATTTTTGTTATTGTGTTTGCTGCAGACATTACAGGGAAGGGGGGTAAATTAAATAAGTCATCTAATTGATACGTAAACACATCCATAACGGAAGTATAGCCACAATCTTCAACAATTACTTTTACATTATCGGGTAATGTTTCTCCAGATGTCATCATAACAGTAGCACCACCCATGGAGATACCAAATAGTGCAATTTCAGCATCTGGGTCTTTTGCTATAATGGTATCAATCCATTGCAACATATCTTTCCGATCATCCCATCCCATGCCAATGTAATCTCCTTCACTCTCACCGTGTCCGCGTAAGTCAGGTGCTAATACACTATACCCTTTATCGTAGAAATTACGAATCCAACGAGTCATCTGCGTGCTATTAGATGTATATCCATGTGCAACGATAGCCCATTTATGATCTGCATTATTATTCTCATATACATTGGCGTTTAATGTTAGATCATCTTTAGAAACAATATTTTCTTGGATCGGTACGTTCGTTTCTGAAAAAGTAACATCTAATAATTCATTCTCTTCAGCTACTAAAGCAGAAACTGCTTCAGATTCACCTAAATTAGGGTTATCCTGCAGAAACTCTTTCTCTGAATTAGGATTTAAAGCAAAGTTATAAAAATAGTTACCTACAAACCCGTATGATATGATGAGTATTCCAATAACTGATGTAGCAATTATGTATCGTTTTTTCATACTAAATCTCCTCGTGTCCAAAACTGTGAATTTTCATTTCAAATTATAATATAGCATATTGAATAATAATAAGGTTAGGATAAAGATTATTATTTGATAAATATTATGATAGAATCATGTCATAGATAGAGTTCAAACTAAAGAATAGATTATTTGTTATAAAGGAGTTTAAATATGGCTAAGAAAAAGTACTACGTTGTATGGGTAGGTAAAAATGCTGGGATTTATGACACTTGGGATGCATGTAAAAAACAAGTTATCGGGATAAAAGGAGCTAGATATAAGTCTTTTCTCTCAAAGGAAGAAGCTGAATCTGCTTTTAAAAATGGACCTAAAATGCAGACGAATTCTGTGAAAAAGGACTCCAAGAATGAGCAAATATCTTCAAAAAATAAAACAACGTTTATTGAAGATAGCATAAGTGTTGATGCCGCATGTAGTGGAAATCCAGGAGTAATGGAATACAAAGGCGTATATACTAAAGACAGTGAAGAATTATTCCACTTTGGACCTGTAGCAAATGGAACAAATAATATCGGTGAATTTTTGGCAATTGTACATGCATTAGTTTTATTAAAAGAACAGAACAGTAGTTTACCAATTTATACAGACTCTAAAACAGCAATTAGTTGGGTTAGTAAAAAACATGCGAATACGACAATACCAAGGGACTTCTCAACGGAACATTTGTGGAAACTAATCGATCGTGCAACAAATTGGTTAAATCAAAATAACTATACAACTGAAATTATTAAATGGGAAACAAAGCTTTGGGGAGAAAGTAAAGCAGACTTTGGAAGAAAATCCTCCTCGAAATATTAAGGAAGGCTACAGCTAGATAAAAAATCATTTAGGAGAAGTGCTTATGAGAACAGAAAAACAGAAGATGTTGGCTGGAGAAATGTACATATCTGCTGATTCAGTATTAATAAAGGAACGTGAGGAAGCAAGACGAAAGGTTAGAATATATAATCAAACAGAAGAAAATGAAGAAGAAAGAAGGTCCAAATTATTAAAAGAATTACTTGGTTCAACTGGAGAAAACATATATATGGAGCCAAATATACGTTTTGATTATGGTTATAATACACATGTCGGCAAGAATTTTTATGCAAACTTCGACTGCACCATCTTAGATGTATGTGAGGTGCGATTTGGCGATAATTGCATGCTTGCACCTGGCGTACAAATATATACTGCAACACATCCACTTAATCCAACCGAACGTAATTCGGGTAAGGAATATGCAAAACCGATTACAATCGGAAACAATGTATGGATTGGAGGAAGTGCAATAATTAATCCAGGCGTAACAGTAGGGAACAATGCTGTGATTGCATCAGGTGCAGTCGTCACGAAAGATGTACCAGATAATGTCGTAGTTGGTGGTAATCCTGCTAAAGTATTGAAACAAATTGAAGTATAATACTAGTCTTTTTGTTAATAAAAGATATTATTGTATCAAAAAACAGCCTAGTTTAAGTGGCTGTTTTTTAATTACAGATACGAAGTGTTGATGTATTTGGTAGAATTTAAGTAGAAAAAAGTCAATTCACTCTTTTTGATAAAACTTACAAACTTCAGGATATTGTTTTATTTCTTTATGACCTTTCTCACTAAGGATATAAACACCTCGTTTAATTCTTTCAAACCAGCCATAATAGTTTTTTGTTAAGATAGAGGGAGTTTTCTTGCCGGTTCCCATTTCAATTAATAGCTTTGGGGATAGTGGACCAGCATGTTCAAGGTAACAAGCAATTTGAATGCAATTTTCTCTATAAGCAGTCATGATTTGTGTTCTATTTGATCCGCCAATATTGAAATCCGCACTTCGTCCACTAATTTCTTTTAAGACCTCTTGTCGCTTTCGCTTATTTTTACCAATCAGTTTTTTACGATTAAATGGAGTAGGATGAAAAATAATTTCTGTATTTTTCGTGTTTCCTGAAAAAGTAACGAGAATTAGTCCTAAATCTAATCTTCTAACTAAATGGCAAATATCTGTCCAACGTTTTGATCTGCGGTTATACTTCGGTTTTGGGATGGCTATGTATACAAATTCAGACAATCGTTGTCTTTTCGCTGCTTGCATAAGAAGGTCGACAGTTAAGTTGAGTTTTAATTCAATGATGATTAATTCTTCATCTTTTATGACTGCGATATCACAGTCTTTTACTTCTCCGTAAACTTGATAACCTTCTTTAACGAAGTGACTCTGAATAGGCTGGTACAAATCAGATTCTTGTATCTTTTTTACTTCTTTCATATGACACCGTCCAATTTCAAAAATCATTTATACTATTATTTTATCATACATAAGCAGGATTTAGCTGATAATACAATAGAAATCAAGTATTTCTGATAAGCTTACAAAAAAGGAAAAGCATACCATTTAAAAAATGAAAGGGCATCTCGCAAAATTTTAATTAATTGCCTGTAAGCTTTGATCAAAGACAGCAGCAGTATGCTTTGAATTATGAAGCAAGGGATAATGACCAGTAACTAATAGACTGGATGGAACTGGTTTACAGGCTTGTGCGAATCTATTTTCTTGATTTAGAATAATCGCATACTGCATTTGATGCTGCAGATGTTTTGGTGTGTTCCCGATAGGATATCTCTTTTGTTTGAATCGTTTTTTTGCTAATTTAATTGCTCTTCGTAATTCATTCATGTCACTCCGCCAAATTACGCTTGGAATGAAGAAGCTTAGGGAAGCCGCAAGTATGGTGAAAAGTAGATAAAGATTGGTAGCTGTTGTGATGGTAAAAAAAAGACTTTGCAAAAATATGGCACTAAATAATAGAGTCATAAGTATTTTGTGACAATTGTAAATTAGAACAATTGCAGCAAAAATAGTAAAAGCTAGAATGACAGCATATTGCAGTTCACGTACCCATACATCGTTTAAAACGAAATAAGTAAACATTCCAAGCGAAAAAAGGACAAGTAAAAAACCAAAAAGTTGATAGGGAATGTAGTTTGTTTTTACCTTTTTAAATATATCGTTCATTTCTATAAGTTGACGCCATTTATCCAAATTATAGGTAACTGATTTTGTTATCTGTTTCTTTTTGGATCGACTTTTGGTTTGTTCAAAACTTGTGAATGATTCAAGTATAAAGTAGGGACCTTGGTCATCGTATTTTGTGAATAGCCATTCCTTTAGATAAAGGTCACTTTCTGCAAGTTTTTGATGTGTTCTTTTCCAAGTAAAACGAAATGTGCTACCTTGATTCAAATCAGAAGGTACCTCCATTAAAGTAATTAAATCGCGTTTATGTAAGGAGAAAAGCCCTGCAATAATAGATTCTTTTGTTAGTTTTGCATTTTTATTTACATAATAAACGATTAACGGATCTGCCATTTCCATTAACGATATGAATGCTTTCTTGTTACTTTTTTCACGCTTTCGATTTGGATGTCGTAATAGAAGGTAAGTCCCAATAATTATGCTAATGATGATAGCAATAAGTAAAATGGAAACCTGATTATTAAATTTACTTTCCACATTTTTATAGCGTGATTGTAAGGCGTTTTCTGTAACTAGAAGATCACTTTTGATATCTTTTTCCTGATCAATTGGTCGATTTGTTAACTCATTAGCAGGAAAAACAAATCTAAAATCAATTGTCTCTGACCCAGATAGGTCCTTGTATGTGTAATAGGTCTCATTATTGATGGTATGAGTGAATGGTTGGTTGCTAGTATAAAAAAAGATAAAAGCATCCTGCTGTATCTGGTTCTTAGGAGTACGTATATTAATGGTAACATCATGTATATCACTAGACGTTTTCGAATCAAAAAAGCTGTACTGTAAATCTGCTATATCATTATATTTCGTAACAGCGTTTATAATATCGTAGCTAAAAACGAGTTGATTTAATTCATTTTCGGAAGATAAGTCGATTTGATAGTCATTTTTAATCTTTTTAACATCTAAAGGTTCTAAATCATCTGTTTTAGGAACTTTCTTTCTAAGATTATTGGGTGCTTGAAATGCTTTGAAATTTTCAATATCATCATGCATGGAGCGAGTAGTTTTTTTAAAAGACTTACTATAGGTGTATAGCTCTGTTACATGTACTGTGCCGTCAGTGTCTATGTTAGCCTGGATGTCTGCAGATTCAATTGTTAGAGCACGATCGTTATCTCCACAACTAACTAACAAAAACAACAGTAAAAACAGACAAAGTAATCGAAGTTTTATTCTCATTTTAATCATCCTTTTTAATTACATAAAATGCATCTAACCTGTCCAAATTCCTGATAGTTAAATCTATGATAAAAAGTCAGCGTTCATGAATAGAACGTTGAATAAGATAGTACTTGCAAAAAATACGGATAATTCAGAAGCATATTTACCATGCTAAGTGTTAAAATATAGAAAGGAGTGGCGTAATGGGCAGAGACGAACATCGAAATGGCAAACACAACAAAGCGAAATTACCACAAACACCTAAAAATCAAAAGAATTCAGATGGTGTCGATATTGAAATGTCTAATAATCCAGAAGTACAATTTGGTGTTAATGAAGAGGAAGCTAAAGATAATAGATAGTAAAAAAAAGTGCATCCATTGAATAATAAATGGATGCACCCTTATATTACCTTATTTTATTCTACAATTGGATCTGGATAATCATACCCAAATGTATCGACAACGACTGTTTTCATACGTTGATCTTTAAGAGGTTTATTCGTTTCTGGATCTTTTTCAACAGTAACGATAGAATCAACAACTTCCATACCTTCGATAACTTGTCCAAAAGCAGCATATTCACCATCTAGGTTAGTCGAATCGGCTACCATGATAAAAAATTGTGATCCTGCTGAATCTGGCTCATTTGTTCGTGCCATTGATAGTACACCACGTTCATGTGATAAGTTATTCTCAAATCCATTCGAAGTAAATTCACCTGGAATTGAATAGTCTGGACCACCACCTCCTGTACCATCAGGATCTCCACCTTGAATCATGAAGTCAGGAATGACTCGGTGAAAGATTAGATCATCGTAAAAACCCTTTTCGATTAAGGAGACAAAGTTCGCAACTGTATTTGGAGCGATGTCAGGAAATAATTCTAAGATTATTTCTTCATCATTCTCCATCGTGATAGTAACCACTGGGTTTTCCTCTACATCAGATAAGTCTAATTGTTCATCCGTTTGCTCTGCTGATTCTTGCGGTTCGTCTGGTTCTGTTGTAGAACCACAACTTGCAAGTATTAATAGTAGCAACAAACTACTTATTAAGACTAGGATTGGTTTTATTTTTATTGTCATATGTAAATTCCTCCTGTTAAATCTTATTAAACTAAACATTTCAATCTATTATATCACGTATAGATTCTGAATTAGAGCGGTAATTTTCGTGAACATTGCGCGTGTATCAATTTCTCTGAAACAACATATTTGAAACATAGCCTAAACAGAATAAAGTTTATGCTGTTATGGATAGTATAGTTTGATTGGGAAAAAGTAAATATGACTATGTGAAATGGAGATGATCGAACAATGTATAAAAAATTGCTTGCCGTTTTCCTGGTTTCTTTCTTTATATTAGCGGGTTTTAGTTTTATCCCAACCGATATAAATGTGGATGAAATCATTGTTTATACAGAAGAAGTGACAGTAAACTCAGAAGTCTTTTTACAAGATACACAAAACAATAGTAGCGACGCTACTATCATGGAAGGTGTAAATACAGTTTTAGCAACAATTGAAGCATTAAAAGATGTTGTGGAACAATCTCCAGATGAAAGTAAGGAAATAATAAAACGTGGTAAAAAACTAGATGAAGATTGGGAGCTTATTGAAAAGAAAGTAGAAGATGCGTATCCCGAGGATTATACGAATATTGAAGAAAGTCTTTATCCGTTAATCGATGCAGCACAAAGTGAGAAACCAAACAATGATGTATTAAAGAAACTTATCACAGAAGTAAATGACAAACTATTTAAATTCAAAGAGAAAATATCTGCCTAAATAGAACGTTTAGATAAAATGAAAAGACATTAGAGGGCTATCTAATGTCTTTTCATTGTGCTAAATCAATTCTGGATGGGTCTTGTTCTATTTATTCGAAAAGAAAAAACGGTTAAAAATAAAGATAGAAATACAAGTATAAAGCCAAATACTTGCCAACTGCTCAACATTTCATTTAATAGGAGGAGACCTATTAAAACGGCTATAACTAACTCAAAGGAAGAAAGGATAGAAGCTTTGCTTGATTCCACATAAGAAAGTCCAATAGTAAATAAAATATAAGCGAAGATGGTAGAAATGATGGATATACCTAAAATATTCAACCAAACTTCTTTAATCATAAAGGCTTCTTTTTGCGTCCAAATAGAACTTGTTGGAATCATAAATATACTACCGCAAATCATCGAATATACTGTAATCGTGAGAGGGTGATAAATTCTACTAGCAAATTTTCCAATAATACTGTAAGAGGAACAAAATAGACCAGATAATAACCCTAATATAATCGTAGTCGATGTTAAAGAAAAGCTCCCTATAGGTAAAAATTGAATGACAAATCCACATCCTATAATAGTTAAGAAAACAGCGATTATTTTCTGAAGTGGCAATTTTTCCTTAAATAAGAATCTTGCTATTATGGCTGTAAAAGCTGGTGAAGTATAAATGAATATAACAGCAACAGAAAGGGTTGACCTCTCCATTACTTCAAAGTAACACCAATTAAACAAGGCCATGCTAACTACACCAAGTGCCATAAAATAAGGTAAGTCTTTTATTCTAATCTTTAAATAACTTCTTGCGATACTTGCTAGAATGATAAATAATATGAAACTGGATACGCTTAAGCGTACCGTTACTACTTGCCAGGGTGTGAAATTAAATGCGTACAAATTCTCAACAAATAAACCTGTTAATCCCCAGAAGGATGCTCCCAGAATAACAAGTCCGTAAGCAAAGTAATGATTCATTTGCATGGTTATGCCCTCCCATTTCTCTCTATCTACTAGGTTCAGGATAACTATTATAAAGTTGTGAAAAATTTTCACTTATGGCAGTAAGTTTAACGTATATGTTTAAACAAAGCAATATTTGTATATTTTAAAAACAAAATCATTTCAAACTTGTATTGGTTTTAAAGTTAAAATAAATATGTTACACTTGCGAAAGCTTAAATTGGAAGGAGAATGACAATGAATAAGAAATGGTTAGTAAGTTTACTTCTCGTATTATTCGTGCTTGTATTAGCCGCATGTAATGATGACGATGAAACAGCCGATGATACAAACGATGATACAGCATCACAAGAGGAAGAAACTTCAGAAGATAGTGAAACAGCAAATACGGAACAACCAGAAATGCCCGAGGCGGACTTGGAAGGTATACCTGAAGTTGTTGCTGAGGTAAATGGAGAAGAAATACAGCGTGAAACTTTTGAAACTACTTATCAAGGACAATTGCAGCAAGTTGCTTTACAATCACAAATGTCTGGAGAAGCAGCAGAGATAGATCAAGATCAATTGAAGACACAAGTTGCAGAAGGTATGGTTGGACAAGAACTCCTAATACAGGAGGCAAATAATCGTGATTATGAAGCTTCAGAAGAAGCTATAGATGAAGTGTTAAATAACCTAGTTGAACAAAATGGACTTGAAACACAAGAAGATTTTCTTGTAGCTATAGAGGAACAAGGAACGGATAGAGAAGAAGTAATGTCCCAAATTGAGCTACAAGTAAAAGTTGATCAGCTGATTGCAAGTGAATCAGAAGGTTCTGAACCAACGGATGAAGAGATACAAGCCTATTATGATCAAGTAGTTGAACAGCAAGAGCAAACTGACGGAGAAGCAGGAGAAATTCCATCTTTTGAAGATGCGAAACCGCAGATTGCTGAGCAGTTAAAGAGTCAAAAACAAGCAGAAGTAACCCAAACACTTATTGATAGACTGCGAGAAGATGCAGAAGTAACGATTAATTTATAATGCTAAAACCAGATCCAATTGGATCTGGTTTTTTATTTGTTAGGATGATTTTTTAAATTTTTGTACATCAATGTCGAAATATCATGAAACCCGATATTTTCATAAAGGTACTTGGCGTTATTTCCAGAGAATACATTTAGTTGTACCTCAGTATACCCTTGTGCTTCTAGTAGTTTGAAAACCTCGTTACACAATTTCTTTGCAACTCCTAGACCTCGACAGGATGGTAGCACATAAACTTCTGAGATATGACCAATCAATTTGTTAGAATAATAATCAAAATTTTCTCCTACACCAATCCAACCATGAATATAATTATCTTTAGTATAGATCATATAATACCCACCGTTAGCTAAAAAATTGGAGACTATTCGACGTGCTTTTTCTGGACTTGGTTCACCATAGCCCATGGTTGCTTCTGTTAGCACTATAGGTGCATGGTTGACAATTGTTTGTGTTTCACGATGCGTGGCTTTTCTAATAGCCATTTTGTTTCAAAACTCCTTATCGTACAATCAGTGAATTCAAATTGAAAAGCTTTATCACTATTTAATCTATTCAAAGTAAAGAAAGCTTGTGCTAAATAGAAAAAGTTATTTCTTAATATATTTTGTGATCAATGGACGCACTTGTTTGATCATTGGACTAACCTGCGTGTAAATACCTTGCACCTGTTGCGCCGTTGTTGTTATTTTATCTATATCGAAATTTCCATCAGCTGTCTTAAATTGTGCTAACAAATTTTGTTTCTTTTGAACTGGCGCTACTTGATATGGTCTGTGATATGGGATTAGCGGATAAGGTTGGGTAGGTCGTACTGGTCTTTCCGGAAACATTACTTCACCTCCTATAAATTATAGTTGCTATATATTATTCAAAGAGGGGAGTTGTGGAAAGGTATTTGTCCATGTGTTTTATCTGTTTAATAAGTTATGCTTTTTAAATTCAGTAATTATAATGTCGGATTAACGCATCTTAAATGAAGCAGAAAAAAAACCAAGTCAAATGAAATTTGAACTTGGATTTCTTCGTTTAGATACGCTTAGATGATATAGCCCTTCTAACTCTTCGCATCGATTCTATACCAACCTCTTTTTGTGCGATTAAAACATTTACATAAATGGCATCGATCAGACTAAGTTGGGCAATACGTGAAGATAAAGCCTCCGAGCGATAGTCTGTTTCTTCAGACAACGTGTACAATGGGATGTCGACCTTTTGACTGAGCGGTGATTTAGCTAAACTAGTAATGCCAATTGTTTTAACCCCGTTCTCTTGCACGATTTCCAGTATATCTAGAATGTCATTCGTTGTACCAGTATGGGAAATGAGTACTGCTACGTCATCAGGTGTCATTTGTGAAGCAGACATCAGCTGCATATGTGTGTCAACTTGAGCAAATACAGGAATACCAGTTCGAATAAATTTATGGTATGCGTCTTGAGCAATAACACTTGAGCCACCATTGCCGAAAAATTCGACTCTTCTGCCTTGAAGAATTAGTTCTATAGCAGCTTTAATGGCATGTTCGTCCATTACTTTTAAAGTATCTTCAAGTGTTTTTATATTGGAATGAAAAATTTTTTCTGCTACGGTTTTTTCATTATCATCAGGTAAGATCTTTTCATGAATGTCATTTATAGGCTCCGTAATTTCGGACGCTAATACTATTTTCATAGATTGATAACCTTTAAAACCAATGCGTTTGCAGAAGCGGAAAACAGTAGAATTTGCAATGCCGATATCATCTGCAACCTGATTAATTGTACCGTAAACAACTTTATGAGGCTTTTCTAATATATAATCAGCAATTCTTTTTTCTTTATGACTAAATGTTGCGTAGTGTGACCTTATTCGTACCAGGCAATGTTGGATTTCCTTGGTAGGCATTACATAACCTCCTTATCTATTACTATTATTATATAGGGAAATATGAAAAAAGGAAATATTTTTTTAGAACGCTTTCAAAAAAAGAAATATTTTTTCGGAAAACGCTTGCAAAAGAATAATTTTTTTTTGTATAATGAATTTATGAAATAATATTTTTCTGGGAGATGAAGTGTATGAAAATAGCAATGATTGGTTTAGGGAAAATGGGGATGAACTTAACACTTAATTTATTAGATCATGGTCATAAGGTTGTGGCCTACGATGTTTCTTCAGATTCAGTTAAACAAGCGGAAGAGAATGGAGCTGAAGCGGCCAAATCACTTAAGGACATTGTAGCAAAGTTAGAATCACCGCGAGTCATCTGGATGATGGTGCCAGCTGGTGATGTTACAGAAAAAGTACTGTCTGAAATTAATAGCTTATTAGATAAGGATGACATATTAATTGACGGAGGAAATTCAAACTATAAAGATACCGTTCGTCGTGCAGAAGAATTAGCAGAACAAGGGATTTATTATTTAGATGTTGGGACAAGTGGTGGAATGGAAGGTGCAAGAGAAGGTGCATGTACAATGATAGGTGGGGAGAAAACAGCTTTTAACCAAGTAGAAAAATTATTTTCTGACACATGCGTTGAAAGCGGTTACCTTTATACGGGTAAATCAGGAAGTGGTCATTTTTTAAAGATGGTGCATAACGGCATTGAGTATGGCATGATGCAAGCAATTGGAGAAGGTTTTGATATTTTAGATAAAAGTGAGTTTAATTATGACTATGAAAAGGTAGCACGCGTTTGGAATAACGGTTCTGTCGTTCGCTCCTGGTTAATGGAACTTATGGAAGACGCTTTCTCTGAAGATAGTAATTTAGATGACATAAAAGGTATTGTCCATTCGTCAGGTGAAGGTAAATGGACGGTAGAAACTGCATTAGAATTGCAAGTTTCTGCACCAGTAATCGCATTATCTTTAATGATGCGTAATCGCTCATTAGAGTCAGATACGTTTAGTGGCAAGGTAGTTGCAGCACTCAGAAATCAATTTGGTGGTCACGCAGTAGAAAAGAACTAATACGTAATACATTAGGAGGAATACATCATGTCAGGTACAATATTAATTTTAGTAGCAGTAGCGGCAATTTTTACATTATTATTCTTAGTAATTCGGATAAAGCTTCATGCATTTGTAGCATTAATGGTTGTAAGTTTACTGGTAGGTATCGCTGCAGGTATGCCATTAGATCATGTTATTGAATCGGTCGAAAATGGAATGGGTGGTACACTAGGCTTTGTGGCAATCGTTGTTGGTCTAGGTGCAATGTTTGGAAAGATGTTAGAAGTTTCAGGCGGAGTTGAACGTCTTGCACAAACGTTATTAAATAAATTTGGAGAAGATCGCTCACAATGGGCATTAGGTATTACCGGATTTTTGGTAGCGATTCCAGTGTTTTTTGATGTTGGTTTTATCATTTTAGTACCTTTAGTTTACGGTTTAGCGAAGAAGACAGGTAAGTCATTATTATACTATGGTATTCCTTTATTAGCGGGTTTAGCTGTTACACATAGTTATATTCCACCAACTCCAGGTCCAATTGCAGTAGCAGATTTAATTGGTGCAGATCTTGGGTGGGTAATATTATTTGGTATCATCGCAGGTATACCGTCAATGATTATCGCGGGTCCACTATTTGGTAAGTATATTTCGAAGAAGATTCACATTACGGTACCTGATTATATGAACTTTGAAGAAAAAGAGTATGACAAAGAGCTACCAGGCTTTGGAATGATTACTTCTATTATTATGGTTCCGTTAGTCTTGATTTTAGTTAATACACTTTCAGCAGTGATGCTTCCTGAAGGAAATACATTCCGAGCGATCACTACCTTTATTGGTAACCCGATTGTGGCATTAACAATCGCAACATTATTAACATTTACATTTTTGGGTACAAAAAGAGGTTATTCAAGACAAGATATACAAGATATAGCAACAAAAGCATTAGAGCCAGCGGGTATTATTATTTTAGTAACTGGTGCAGGTGGCGTATTTAAAACAGTATTAATTGACTCTGGTGTTGGTGATGTTTTAGGAAATATTATGGCAGGTTCGAATTTACCACCTATTCTTCTAGCATTTCTTATTGCTGCTGTAGTTCGTGTTGCACAAGGTTCAGCAACAGTATCGATGGTAACAGCTGCTGGTTTAATTTCACCAGTAATAGGCATTATGGGTCTAGAAGGTCCTGTTTTAGGATTAATCGTTATCTCAATTGCGGCAGGTGCAACCGTGCTTTCACATGTTAATGATTCTGGATTCTGGTTAGTAAGTAGATATTTCGGTCTTGATGTGAAAGACACATTAAAAACATGGACAGTGATGGAGACGTTAATTGGTGTTGTTGGTTTAATTACTGCACTTACACTTGGTCTATTTATTTCATAGAATTAAGGGAGCGCATTAAAAAGCGCTCCTTGTGTTTTAACGGATAAGGTAGGAGAATGTACGCAAGATGTATAAATGTTATTGGAGGTATAATTATGAAAAAAAATTATCTGCTGGGTGTAGATATCGGGACTACCAGTACAAAAGCGGTCTTATTTAATCGATCCGGAAAAATACAAAGTCAGCATGCAGTTGAATATCCATTATATACACCTGTTCCAGGTGCAGCAGAGCAAGATGTGGAAGAGATTCTGCGTGCTGTTAAAACTTCAATTCGAGAAGCAATCAAAAACAGCACGATCAACAAAGAGGAACTATTGTTTATTTCATTTAGTTCGGCGATGCATAGTTTGATTGCTGTGGATAGAGATGGTAAAGCCTTAACAAATAGTATTACTTGGGCTGATCAACGCAGTGAACCGTGGGCTAAAAAGTTAAAAGCAGAGAATGGACATCAAATCTATTTACGAACGGGTACACCGATTCATCCGATGTCGCCACTTGCAAAGATTATTTGGATAAAAAACGAGCAACCAGAACTATTTAAAAAAACAGATAAGTTTATATCGATTAAAGAATATGTTTTCAAGCAATTTTTTGATACGTATATCATTGACTATTCCATCGCTTCAGCAACAGGATTATTTAATTTAGAGAATCTGACATGGGATCAAGGCGCATTAGAGACAGCGGGGATCACTGATAATCAACTATCAACTATTGTTCCAACGACTCATCAGATACAAGGGTTAAATCAAGAATTGGCAGATGAACTTGGAATAGATGCTGATTTGCCATTCGTAGTTGGCGCTAATGATGGTGTGTTATCAAATCTCGGTGTTAATGCAATTGAACCAGGTGTTGTTGCACTAACGATAGGAACGAGTGGAGCTATACGAACAGTGACAGATCGACCAGTGACAGATCCGAAAGGAAGAATTTTTTGTTATGCATTAACAGAAAAACATTGGGTAATTGGTGGACCTGTTAATAATGGTGGAATGGTTATGCGTTGGCTTCGAGATGAAATCTGTCATGAAGAAGTTGCAAAAGCAACAGAGCAAGGTGTCGATCCCTATGATCTAATGACAGAAAAAATAAGCAAGGTACAAGCTGGAGCGGAAGGTCTAATTTTCCATCCATATTTAGCAGGTGAACGGGCTCCTTTATGGAATTCAAATGCGAGAGGGTCGTTCTTCGGTTTAGGAATGCATCACAAAAAGGAACATATGATGCGTGCAGTACTAGAAGGGATTAATTTAAATATTTATACAGTCCTACTAGCACTAGAAGAAATTATCGGGATTCCAGAAAAGATTCATGCTACTGGTGGTTTCGCCAAATCACCTGTTTGGAGACAAATGCTTTCAGATGTTTTTAATCAAGAGGTTCAGATTCCAGAAAGTGTCGAAAGCTCTTGTTTAGGAGCAGTAGTACTCGGGCTATATGCATTAGGTGAAGTAGATGATCTAAACGTTGTATCAGAAATGATTGGTACCACAGAAAGTAATCGTCCTAACCAAGAACAGGTAAATATATACACAGAGTTAATTCCGATTTTCATACGTCTTAGTCGCCTATTTGAAGAGGACTATGAGGCAATCGTTGCATTTCAACAAAAGCACGCGCAAAATTAAATAGCGAATTTTCAAAAACGGTATTAGGTAACACAACTAATACCGTTTTTTCTGTTTCTATATCTAATTGTTACATAATAGTATTGTAAAGGAAGATTTTTACCATTTTTTGTTTTGTGTTATAATAAAAAAGCACTTTTGGAAGCGTTTTCATATTAATTAAATAAGGGGAGTTCTTTATTGAGGAATCTACTTTTCGTCTACTTGTTATTGATTAGTTTGTTTGTACTATATGTGTATCACTATCAAACAAATGAATTAACGAAACAGGAATGGTCTGAGAACGAAATACAAGGAAATATGGATGAAACGTATGTGATGGTGACCTTTCAAGTTGGAATTGATTATTGGAAACGTGCGCTTAAGGGTTTTGAAGATGCTGCTGGGGCATTAAATGTGTCAGTAGAATATCGAGGTGCGCGACAATATGATGTAAACGAAGAGATTACTGTATTAGAACAAGTAATTGCGAAAAATCCTGCAGGAATAGCGGTTTCAACTATGGACCCTGATGCGTTAAGAACTGTTATCGATAAAGCAATAGATGCTGGGATTCCAGTAGTTATGTTTGATGCTGACGCACCTGAAAGTAAAGCATATGCATTTTTAGGAACAAATAATTATCACGCAGGAGTAGAAGCGGCACATAAAATGGCTTCATTGGTTAATGAAAAAGGAAAAGTTGGTGTAATTACACAGCCAAATCAATTAAATCACCAGGAAAGAACCCAGGGCTTTCAAGATACTATTTTTATGGAATATCCTGATATGGAGGTTAGCTCAATCCAAGATGGAAGAGGAAATCAATTGCAATCTAAACTGGTTGCACAAGACATGATCTCAGAATTCCCCGACTTAGTTGGTGTATTTGCTACAGAGGCAAATGGTGGTGTTGGAGTAGGTCAAGCAAGCATAAATAATAATCTAGAAGAGTCATTAAAAATTATTAGCTTTGATACGGATAAAGGAACTCTCGATATGATTCAAGACGGTGTTATATCTGCAACATTGGCACAAGGAACATGGGAGATGGGGTATTGGTCACTACAATTTTTGTTTCATTTACAACATAAAATTGTAGAACAAGAGGATGCGGAAACACCTTTACCCCGTTACGTAGATACGGGCGTTACGATTGTTACAAAGAAAAATGTGGATTCTTATTATCCGCAATAATCTCTTTAAGAATGGATTGATATTAATGAAACGTTGGATACAAATTAATAATTTACCCATTCGATATAAGTTAATCTCACATTTTTTACTTATCAGTATTATCCCTATAATCTGTTTAGGCTTTTTAATCAATTCGACAGTCGAGCGTGTTTTAGAAGAACAAGTGAACAATAACACGTCGCAACTTATAAGCAAAGTAAATGAATCGCTTGAATTTCATATCAATAATATGCAAAGTATTACGTATTTCATTGCTGCCAATAAAGATATACAACTGTTTCTAAACCAAAATTCAGAAGAAGAATCTATGGTGAACGAATATGATATCACAGACTTCTTAAGAAATTTTACTACGATATCACCCGAAGTAGCTGGATTATTAGTGGTAAATAATGAAGGTAATTACATGAGTAATGAACTATATGCACCGTCAGGGAAGAATTTGACGGAAGAATATTGGTATCAAGAAGCTGTTGATAATAAAGGTATTTTTAAAATCATTGGTAAACCAGAAGGTCGGAGCATAACGTCATTAGTGAATTATAGAAATGATGAAGTAGTTTCTGTTGTTCGTGCAGTAGTAGACCCATATACACAAGAAGTTCTGGGTGTTATTTTAATCGATTTAAAGGTTAGAGTTATTGCTGAAACAGTTAAGGATATTCGATTAGGAAAAACGGGTTATCTAATGGTTATCGATGATCAAAACCAGACGATATATCAACCAAATGAACCATTGATTGATACAATACCAGACCAGTGGATAGATGAAAGAACAACTGGTACTTTCTCGAAATTAGTTAATGACCAAAAACTACAATTTATATTCCACAAGTCATCGTTTGCTAATTGGACAACAATTGGTGTATTTCCAGCTAAAGAGACAATTTTTGAGATACGAGAAATACGATATTACTTAGTTATTTTTGTTTTTATAATCATGCTATTTGGAATTCCAGTCTCCTATATATTATCCAATTCGATATCTAAACCGATTTCCGAATTAATGCGATTCATGCGTAAAGCAGAAGAAGGAAATCTTGCTGTTCGTTATCATGAAAAACGGCATGATGAAATTGGATTACTTGGACGTAGTTTTAATAAAATGTTAGCACAAATAGATCAATTAATGCGCTTGACAAAGCGGCATGAAAGGCAAAAGCGAGAAGCTGAATTCAGAAGTCTTCAAGCAAATATTAATCCACATTTTCTCTATAATACGTTAGATTCTATTCAATGGATGGCAAGGAAGCAAAAAGCAGATGACATTGCAGAGGTAGTGGAATCATTAGCTAAATTATTTCGAATAGGATTAAGTAAAGGAAGAGATATGATACCCCTTTCTGAAGAAATAGAACATTTAGAAAGCTATTTAATGATCCAAAAAATGAGATATCGTGAAAAACTAAATTATCAAATTCAAGTTGATGAAAGTAATCGTTCTCTTTATGTTTTGAAATTTATTTTGCAGCCTCTGGTCGAAAATGCGATTTATCATGGTATTAAGGAACGACGTGGCTTGGGTCATATTATTGTGACTGCACATGAAAAAGAGCAAAAGCTATCTATTATTATTCAGGATGATGGAGTCGGTATGTCAGAAACACAACTAGAAGAAATACGGCAGGCACTAAGTGAGGCGATTACACGTACAGAAAATCAAGAAGAAAATAGAGATAAAAAAGGATACGGCATGTTAAATGTTCAAGCTCGAATTCTCTTAACCTTTGGTGAGGAATACGGAATTTATATGGATAGTAAGAAAGAGATTGGAACAAGAGTTGAAATTATATTACCAATTTTAAATGATCTCGTGTTAAATGGGGGTAAGCCTAATGCGTAAATGGAAAGTGTTAATTGCGGATGATGAAATGATGATACGTGAGGGGATACGGTATTCCGTTAACTGGGAGAAGTATGAAATGGAAGTAGTTGGGGAGGCGGAAGATGGGGAAGAAGTAGTACATTTAGCAATTAAGAATCAAATTGATTTATTATTAATAGATTTAAATATGCCAATAATGGATGGTATAACAGCTATGAAACAATTAAAGGAACAACTGCCACAGTGTAAAATGCTTGTGATTTCTGGTTATGATACGTTTCATTATGCACAGGATGCCATACGTTTACAAGTAGTAGATTATATTCTTAAACCTGTAAATCCAGAAAAACTGGGACAGATACTAATGGCACTTAAGAAAAAGTTTAGAACGGAGGTTAATCAAGAAATATATTTAAAACAAGCAGAAAAGCAACTAGTGAAAAATTATCAACAGCTTAAAGAGCGATTTTTTCAAGATTGGAAAGCAGATAAATTAACGCATGATGAGGTAAAGGATCAATTACAATTTTTAAGATTACCAAAAGTACTACCACTGCAGTATTTAGTGTTGAGGTGGCATACGTATCATCAAAATCAAACACTGATTACAGATAATGAAAGACAAATCTTCTTATTCGCAATTGACAATATTGTCGAGGAGATACTTGGTTCATCATCGATTGTTTTATTTAGAGAGGATTCTGAGTTACTTAATGTTTGCATCTGGGAGCGCGTGACCAATGAACAGATAACAGATCTTGTAACAGAGATAAAAAAACATTTAAAAATTACTTTGTATGCACATATTGAGGATGTTCTTTTTACAGAATTAACTGATTTATACAATGTGTATGATTTATGTAAGTTGAAAGTTGATAAGCAAGCACGAATTTCACCAATTGTAAAACAAGCCCAAACATATGTAAAACAACATTATCAAGATTCTTCACTTACTCTAGAAAGAGTTGCAGATAATGCTCATGTTTCAACAGTTTATATAAGTCGTATGATGAAACAAGAGTTAGGAATTTCTTATGTCGCCTTATTAACACAGTTGCGAATAAATAAAGCAGCAGATTTATTAAAAACAACCGATATGACAATTAGAGAAATAGCAGAAATTGTTGGGTATGAAACACAGCATTATTTTAGTACGACTTTTAAAAAAACAATCGGTATATCTCCAAACCAATTCAGAAAATAAAATTAAAGCCTTAAAGAATAATCTTTCGAAGGAACACAATTACTTAACAGATTTTATCTGTTAAGTAATTGTGTGTGTTTGATTTTTTAAAGTTGTAATATTTCAATTAGATTAATTTTTTATAAAAACACTTTAAAATAATGTAAAGGCTTACATTATATAAACTGCTATTGTTAGTAACGAGGAAGTTAATAATGAAAGGGGTTATAAAAATGAAGAAATTTGCCTTACTTGCACTATTATTTAGTTTTATGTTTGTACTTGCTGCATGTGGTGGGGATGAAAGCACATCTGGTGGTTCCGATGATGGGGACGATGCTGTATCAAATGATGCATCAATCGGTGTTGCAATGCCAACGAAGTCATCAGCTAGATGGGTAGATGATGGAAATAACATGGTAGAACAATTAGAAGCACTTGGTTTTGAAACTGATTTACAGTATGCAGAAGATGATGTAGATAAACAGATCGAACAAATTGAAAACATGATCGTAAAAGGTGCAGATGTTTTAGTTGTTGCATCGATTGATGGTACAGCATTATCTAATGTGTTAGCAAAAGCTGCTGAACAAGATATTGAAGTAATTGCCTACGATCGTTTAATTATGGAAACACCTGATGTTAGTTATTACGCAACATTCGATAACTTTCAAGTAGGGGTATTACAAGCAACGTACATTGCAGAGGCATTAAACCTTACAGAAGAAGATGGACCGTTTAATATCGAATTATTTGGTGGATCACCTGATGATAATAATGCCTATTTCTTCTGGGATGGTGCAATGTCGATTCTACAACCACATATTGATAGCGGTAAAGTAGTCGTACAAAGTGCACAGACAGAATTTGAACAAGCGGCAACAATGCGTTGGGATGGAAATAACGCAAAGTCTCGTATGGAAAACGTTCTTAGTAAAGCATATTCTGGTGGAGAATCGGTTGATGCAGTGCTATCACCTTATGACGGTATTAGTCGTGGTGTAATTCAAGCATTAAAAGGTGTCGGTTATGGTTCTGGTGATTTACCAATGCCTGTTATAACGGGTCAAGATGCTGAATTAGCTTCCATTAAATCAATTATTGCACAAGAGCAAACACAAACTGTATTTAAAGATACACGTGATTTAGCTGCTGTTGTAGTAACAATGATTGATGCAATCTTAACTGGAGAAGAAGCAGAAGTTAATGACACAGAAACATATGATAATGGTATTGAGGTCATTCCGTCTTATCTAGTAGAACCTGTGTCTGTAGATATAGAGAATTATCAAGAAATAGTAATGGACAGTGGCTACTATTCTGAAGATGAATTAGAGTAAGACAGCCTAAGTTTAGTGGTGGGTGACCGCCACTAAACCAAATTATTTCTTTAATTAGAGAAGGTGGCGAGGGTATGTCGGATTATATTTTGGAAATGCGTAACATAACGAAAACATTCCCTGGTGTTAAAGCACTAGATAATGTCAATTTAAAAGTAGAAAAGGGAGAAATCCACGCATTGGTTGGGGAAAATGGTGCAGGGAAATCAACTTTAATGAAAGTATTAAGTGGTGTCTATCCAAACGGATCCTATGAGGGCGGCATCTATTTCGATGAAAAAGAGTGCCATTTTAAAGATATTAAGCAAAGTGAAAAAGTAGGTATTGTTATCATCCATCAAGAGTTAGCATTAAGTCCATTTCTTTCTATAGCAGAGAATATTTTCTTAGGTAATGAGAGGCACAATCGTAAGATCATGGATTGGAAAGAAACATATTCAAAAGCTAAAAATTTACTTGAACAAGTAGGATTAAAAGATTCACCAGAGACAGCTGTCATGAATATCGGTGTTGGAAAACAGCAACTTGTGGAAATAGCGAAGGCATTATCAAAAAATGTAAAATTGCTAATTTTAGATGAACCAACAGCAGCGTTAAATGAAACAGATAGTGCGAACCTGTTGAAGTTGCTAAATGAACTTAAAAAACAAGGGATTACTTCTATTCTTATTTCGCATAAGTTAAATGAAGTCTCTTCTATATCGGATTCGATTACCATCTTACGTGATGGTCAAACCATTGAAACAATTAAGAGCAATGATAAAAATATTTCAGAGGATCGTATTATTAAAGGCATGGTAGGTCGTGAATTAACTAGTCGTTTTCCATTAAGAACAGCTGCTATTGGTGAAACAATTTTCGAAGTTAAAAATTGGAATGTCTATCATCCACAGCAACGTGATCGTAAAGTACTTGAAGATGTGAATATTCATCTTCGTCGAGGAGAAGTTGTTGGAGTAGCAGGTTTAATGGGTGCAGGCAGAACAGAGTTAGCGATGAGTATTTTTGGCAAGTCATACGGCAAGAAAATAACAGGTTCGTTATTTAAGAACGGGCAAGAAATAAAAGCAAATTCAGTGAGTGAAGCAATTGCAAATGGTATTGCGTATGTTTCGGAAGATCGAAAAACTTACGGATTAAACTTAATTGAAGATATCAAAAGAAATATTACATTGTCTAATCTTAAACGGGTTTCGCATCATTCTATTATTGATGAGAATATGGAAATTAAAGAAGCACAATTATTACGTGAGAAATTAAATATTAAAACACCTTCACTGGAACAAGTCACTGGTAACTTAAGTGGTGGAAATCAACAAAAAGTCGTATTAAGTAAATGGATCTTCACAGAACCAGACATCTTAATATTGGATGAGCCTACACGTGGAATTGATGTTGGCGCTAAGTTTGAGATATATTCACAGATTAATGAATTAGCAGCGGAAGGAATGGGTGTAATAATGATCTCCTCTGAGCTTCCAGAGGTACTTGGACTCTCAGATCGTATTTATGTAATGAATGAAGGACGTATTAGTGCGGAGCTAGATCGCGTGGATGCGGACCAAGAAAGTATCATGCGTCATATGACCGGATTTGGAGGTGCTAATCGTGCAGACGTTAATTAATTTATTTCGCAATAATATTCGGCAATATGGAATGATTATTGCACTTGTATTTATTACAGCATTATTTTGGGTGCTGACAGATGGGATTACGTTTAATCCATTAAATTTAACGAACTTAATTCTACAAAATGGGTTTATTTTAGTATTAGCTGTCGGTATGGTATTAGTTATTATTACTGGAAATATTGATTTATCCGTTGGTTCTGTGGTTGCTTTTGTTGGTGCTATTGCCGGGGTATTGATGATTAATAATAATGTACCAGTATGGCTAGCAATAATTTTATCAATAATTGTAGGTGCTTTAATAGGTGTTTGGCAAGGTTTTTGGATTGCGTATATAGGAATACCATCTTTCATTGTTACGTTGGCTGGAATGTTGATTTTCCGAGGATTAACCTTATATTTATTAGATGGGCAGTCACTTGCACCATTTCCTGATTCATTCGGCTTCCTTAGTGGTGGTTTTCTACCAGATATTTTTGGATCAGGTAATTTCCATATACTGACGATGATTTTATCTGTCATTCTGTCTCTTATTCTAGTATATTTAGAAATTAAAGATCGTAAAACACAGCGGCAATACAGTTTCGAAGTTGTTCCGTTGTGGATTAGCGTTACAAAGCTTGTTTTATTAGTTTCCGTAATTAACTGGTTTGCTTATCAACTTGCTTTGAATAAAGGTATTCCAATGGTATTGATAATTGTTATCCTACTTATTGTTGTCTATACCTTTATTATGAATAACACAGTAATGGGTAGAAGGATTTATGCAACAGGGGGAAATAAAAAAGCAGCAGATTTATCCGGTATTAAAACAAAAGGTGTTGTGTTTTGGGTATTTGTAAACAATGGTGTTATTGCGGCATTAGCCGGGTTAATGTTTGCATCTCGATTAGATTCTGCTACACCTGCAGCAGGTAACATGTTAGAACTAGATGCAATAGCGTCCGTGTTTATCGGTGGTGCGTCGATGTCTGGTGGAGTCGGTACCATTATTGGTGCAATCGTTGGTGGTCTTGTTATGGGTGTGATGAATAATGGAATGTCGCTAATCGGTATTGGTATTGATTGGCAACAGGCGATTAAAGGGATGGTACTTTTACTTGCAGTAGGATTTGACGTTTATAATAAAAATAGGGCTGGAAAATAAGCAAGTAAAAGAAACATCACGAGATTTCATTTCGTGATGTTTCTTTGCTATTACGAAATGAAAATGGTGTTAAAATGTTTGAATTTCTAGTAAACAGGTAATTAAAAGTATAAGTAAAAGATTTCTAGCTGAGGAGGCTAACTATTTATTATTTAGCAACAACATTAAAAAAATATAACATCCAGGCAACTGATGATCAATTAGGGCATGTAAAAGATATCTATTTTGACGATAAATACTGGACAGTCCGTTACTTAGTTGTTGATACAAGTAAATGGCTTCCAAGTAAAAAAGTATTGTTATCACCTATTTCATTAGATAAAGTAGATTCAGAAAACAAGGCGGTAAATGTATTAACTTCAAAGGAAACTGTTAAAAGCGCACCACATAAAAAAGAAAATGAACCAATTTCTAAACAGTACGAAATCGATTTAGCTGGATATTATGAAATTCCAATTTATTGGAGTGGAACAGGCCCATGGAGCGGTTTTCCTACACCAGCAGCACTAGGTCTTGCAGATAAACAAAAAATGATACAAAGCAAAAATGCAACTTCTCAAGAAGATAACAATTATTTAAGAAGTGTTAATGAAGTAAGAGGTGAATTAACAGGTTATACAGTAGAAGGTATTGGTGGCAAAATAGGATATGTTTTTGATGTTATCATTGACGATTCGAATTGGAAAATTAACTATTTAGTAGTGGAAACAAGTAAATTCTTAGCAGCAAACTATATTTTAGTAGCTACCGATTGGATAAATGATGTACAATGGCAGGATAAAAATATCTATGTTGAAGTTGATAGTGTAAAAGCGAAAAATGTTACGGATTATGATATCCATGCACATATAACGAAAGAATATGAGGACAAACTCTATTCTGCTTTAGGAAAAAACAGAAATTCAATTTAAATAAATGTGAATCTAGGGACTATCATGGAAGGTTACTTTACAGATAGTCCCTATTTTTATTGCCTACATCGGAACCTCTTGTAAACTCTTCTAATAATTATGACATTACTGTTCATACTAGGCGTATAAATAGTGAATGGTTCAATCACTGTTACCAATCAATAGAAGTAGGTGTATGTATGAAACCCCGCCTTATCTCTATCGTTATTCCTTCTTATAATGAGTCCAACAATATTGAATTAATATATAATGCGATAACGAATGAATGTTCCGACATTGATTATGACTTTGAAATTCTATTTATTAATGACGGAAGTACGGATGATACGATAAAACGGATTAAACAGTTAGAATCAATTAATTCTAATGTTAAATATATTTCTTTCACAAGGAATTTTGGTAAAGAAGTTGCACTACTAGCTGGCTTTCAGCATGTTACAGGTGAAGCGGTTATTGTTATGGACGCTGATTTACAGCACCCATGTAACTTGATAAAACCGTTTATTCAAGGGTATGAAGAAGGGTATCATCAAGTTATAGCACAGCGTAATCGGAAAGGCGAAAAGCCTCTCCGCGCCTGTTTTTCGTCGCTCTATTATTGCCTCGTTAACAAAATTGTTGATGTTGAAATAAAAAATGGGGTAGGAGACTTTAGATTATTAAGTAGAAAAGCTGTTGAGGCACTTCTTTTATTAAATGAAGGCAATCGTTTTTCAAAAGGTTTATTTTCATGGATCGGTCTAAGTCAAAAAACAATTTATTATGATAATATCATACGTAAAAATGGTAAATCGAAATGGTCGCTATCTGCGTTATTAAATTATGGAATTGATGGAATTATTTCTTTTAACAATAGACCACTCAGAATTTGCTTTTATTCAGGAGCAATTTTATTGTTATTTTCTCTTATTTATATATTTATTAATTTCGTTTTTATTATTAGGAATGGAATTACGGAACCAGGGTATTTCACTTTAATATCAGCTGTTCTTTTTTTAGGTGGTATTCAGTTACTTTGTCTTGGCGTTATTGGAGAGTATATTGGTAGGATTTATTATGAAACAAAACATCGCCCACATTACTTAATACAAGAAACAAATATTAATACGGGAGAAAATCATGAGGATACGTAGCCTAGAATTTATAAGATTCATCATCGTGGGCATCATTAATACGTGTAATTACTATCTGATTTATTTAATCATACATGCGTTCTGGGAAATTAATTATATGATTTCACATGTCTTGGGATTTAGTTTAAGTTTAATTATTTCATTCTTTTTGAGCTCCTATTTTACGTTTCAAGTCAAGCCGACTATAGTGAAGTTTATCAAATTTCCGATTACGCAATTTTTAAATATAATCATTTCCTCGATCGTCATATATATATTCGTTGAGTATTTTGTATTAGATAGTTCGGTGGCACCGATTGTTTCAATGCTCTTCACTGTTCCTATTACATTTTTTGTAACAGGTAAAATTTTAAGAAAATAATGGGGAATACATATGCAGAACAAAAGAAAATGCCTCTATCTCTTATTAAGCAGTCTTGGCGTTGCTACATTAGGTCATTTGTTTTTTTTGAGAGAATGGTCGCTAGATAGCTATATGGTTGGGCCAAATGATGGGTTACAGCAGATGGTCACCTTTAAAGCGCTGTTGTACGAGCAATATAAAAATGGAGATTTCTTTTATTCCTATCAATTTGGTTTGGGTGGAGGAACATACAGCCAATTAGCATTTTATTTCTCGACATCGTTTTTATTTATTCTAACAGCAATTTTTGTTTTTTTTCTACAGTCGTTCCATGTTATTGGACCTGCTGATGTGCTGTTTTGGGCAAATGCTACGGTATTTGTAAGTATCGCTCGCTTAACCTTAATTGTTTTTATTACAAGCAATGTCTTCCGTTATATGAAAAGTGAGTGGTTACCAGCATTCACAGGTGCCTGTTTTTATGGATTAGCTCCTATTTACTTCCGTCATGTGACATATTGGGAGTTTTTTGCCGATGCAATGATCTGGATTCCACTACTCGTACTCGGAGTTGAAAAAATTTTCCGTGAGAAAAGACCAAATTGGCTCATTTTTGCAATAGCTGTAACGTTAATTAATAACTTTTACTTTGCTTACGTCAATTTAATTTTTATTGTCTTGTATATTATCTTTCGTTCGTTTCTTCCATTGGAGGATAAAGCAGATAAATGGAACTATTGTAAGCTTTTTATTTGGTCAGGTATTTTAGGGTTCGGGATTAGTGCAGTAGCTTTTATACCTGCTGTTTATGGCTATTTACATAACTATCGACCAGCATATCAGAAATCAGTACCTATCTTTAGCTGGGATAATATTTTATTTGATAGTCGTTATATTATTTTACCTACAGTATTTTTAATTTTTTTGTTCAGTTTTTCTCTCTTCAAGGTCCGTACATTTAGACTGTTTTCCATTATTAGCAGTTTTTTAATCATTCTTCATTTTAGCCCACTTATTGCAAGTGCATTTAACGGTTTCTCTGCACCACAATCCCGATGGGAGTACTTGATTTCCTTTACTATCGCAGGAACCATATCAGTTGGTTTACAACACATAAAACGAATAAAAAAAAGAGAATTGATTTTATCAAGTGTAATAGTGTTTATTCTTTATCTTAGTATTGCTATATTAACTGATGACCTACGTAACTTTTCTGTCCTTACATTGGCTATTTTTACGATGGTTTTGATTACTATATTATTACTTGTTAATACGTTAATAAAACAAACAAAAAGTGCACATTTTTCTATGTGTGTCGGTTTATTATTACTTGTAATCATTTTTGCTAATAGTTTCCAATACGGACTTTCAAAAGCAGGGGAAGTTAGTAAATCTACGAAAAATTATTTATTGAGTGAAAAATATAACGGCAAAGAACAACGAGATCTCTTACAACAAATTAAAGATAAAGACTCTGATTCCCTATACCGTATCGACTGGAAAGTAGGCAGACTGAACAATACCCCTATTGTGCAAGACTTTAATGGATTAAGTGTGTACGGAAGTATATTGAACGAACACTTGATCGATTTTTATTTGAATCATCTAAATGTAGACACAGGTAGGGAGAGTGTTAGTAGATATGCAACGTTTGGTAATCGTGCGAACTTATATAGTTTATTTCAAGGAAAGTACATGATAAGGGAAAAGGAAAAGGAGGAGCGTGTACCATATGGGTTCACTAAAATACTTGAATCAAAGAACTATACTGTGTTTGAAAACATGCATGTATTACCGTTTATTCGAACAACTAAAAAACTTTTTACGGAAAAAGATGTTGCACATGTGTCTGATTTAAGTAAAGAATATGCGATGTTGGAAGGAGTAATTGTACCGAACACAAAGCGAACAAATGCAAAAATAGCAGAAGCGAAAAATATTATCGATCTAACGAAACGCACAATGGTTGGTGCGTCCTATGTTAATAATACGTTAACCGTCACTGACGATAATGGGGGGATGGATATAAAAATAGATACATTACAGTCTGAAGCTAAAGAGCTATATGTTCAATTTCACTTAGAAAACCTTGCGCTTGATCAGGGATTTACGTTAAAAGTAAATGATTATCAAACAGCTCGAAAATCCAATCAATCGATCTACAAAACATATGACGATACATTAACTATACGAGTAGATAGCACGGATACTATTCGGATTAGATTACCAAAAGGAAAGTATAGCCTTAAAGATCTAGAACTATATCAAGTAAATTATACCCGTTTGGAATTCCTAAAAAATAGGGCGTTAAATAGTAGTGCGTTAAATTGGGAAGATAATAGAATAACAATAACCTATCAGAATGAATATAAAGATCATTACATGATGCTACCAATTCCGTTTGAAAAAGGATGGCATCTTAAAGTTAATAATAAAAAACAGGCAATAGAAAAGGTTAACTATGCATTTATTGGGTTTCCAATAGATAAAGGGAAGAATGAGATAGAGCTAATATATTATCCACCATATTTTAAGACATCGTTGATTTTATCAATTTTCAGTGTCCTGTTATCCATAGTGATTTGCAAAAGAAAGATCGGGAAATAGGAAAAGTCGGATTTTGCGGTTACCCGGGGAATATTTTAGGGTAATCTTATATATAAATTTTATTGGGCGCATAAGATACGAAGTGGCATCTCCAAAGAACAGCTATTTCAGTGCTGTTCAGCGAATAAAAGAAGCATAAATTTCATTTATTTCCTGATACGGTATATTTTGCTGTTTCTTACTAGTCCGTAAATTGTAAGAACAATAAATGTTCCAGTATAACCTAAATTATTTTCGTTATAATTTTCATAAGCAAACATTCCGATTGCAATTACATTGATAAAAAGACTTAATAATATCAATGGATGGATTTTCACTCTATCCATTATATACCACCCTCACCTTTTCTAATATTCTATCATATTACATCCAATTACGTAGCAAGAGACAAGCGTGAATAAATTTAATACTCTTGCTGGAAAACCAGTCCACACGTAAAACCTTTGTACGTCATATAAAGGTAGTGAAGGAGGTTTGACAAATGCCGAAAATTTTTATTGATCCTGGACATGGTGGAAATGATCCAGGTGCAAGTAGTAACGGGTTAGTAGAAAAGGATGTAACATTAAATATTGCTTTAAAACTAGAACAGATATTGAAAAATTCTTATCAAGATGTTACTACACGTCTTTCTAGAACAACAGATCAAACAGTTTCCTTAACGAATCGAACAAATAATGCGAATAATTGGGATGCAGATTACTATCTTTCCATTCATATTAATGCCGGTGGTGGTGTAGGCTTTGAAAGCTATATATGGAATGGCAAGTTTGCCTCAAGATCTGAAACAGAGCGATTACGGTCTGCTATTCACAATGAAATTGTTGAAACGGTTGGCTGGCGTGATCGAGGTAAGAAAGAAGCGAATTTTCATGTTCTAAGAGAAACAGCGATGCCAGCAATGTTGACGGAAAATGGCTTTATTGATAATGATACAGATGCTGAGGAAATGAAAACACCACAATGGATTGAAGAAGTAGCACGAGGACATGCATCTGGTATTGCAAAGGCTTTTAAATTAAAAGAAGATTCAAGTGCAGCAGAACCTGATACATCGTCGTTTTATCGTGTTGTTGCAGGTTCTTTTCAATCGGAGAAAAACGCAAAGCAACGTAGGTATGTTTTAAACAGGCATGGTTACAGTAGTTTTATAGCTGTATTTAAAGACCAAGGGGAAACATATTACCGCGTAATTGTAGGGTCATTTCAAAACAGAGCGAATGCAGAAGAACGTGTAAATGAATTAAATAAATTAGGTTTCAATTCCTTTATTAGCACGTTCAACGGATAAAAGAAATCTCCACTATATATTAGTGGAGATTTCTTTTATTGTTATTGGATATTTCTATATAAGCCTATTACTCTACCTAAAATGGATACATTATCATAAATAAGTGGTTCCATTGTTGCATTTTCAGGTTGCAGACGAATATGATCCTTTTCTTTAAAAAAGCGTTTAACTGTAGCTTCATTTTCATCGGTCATCGCAACAACAATTTCTCCGTTCTGAGCTGTTTGTTGTTGTTTTACTATGACCATGTCACCGTCTAATATACCTGCTTCTATCATGCTTTCGCCTTCAATTACAAGTACAAATATGGACTGGTCAGTTGCATCTCCATGCGTAAGAGTTAAAGGTAATGGAATATATTCTTCAATGTTCTCAACAGCTGTAATAGGGATACCAGCCGTAACTTTACCTATAACAGGTGCAAACGTAACTTCTCCTTTAGGAATACTAGAGTCATCAGCGGCATGAAGAACTTCTATTGCTCTAGGTTTCGTTGGATCTCGACGTATGTATCCTTTTTTCTCTAGTCGAGCAAGATGCCCATGTACGGTGGAACTTGATGCTAGACCAACAGCTCCGCCAATTTCTCTTACTGAAGGTGGATATCCTTTTGCTGCTACTTCATCTTTAATATAATCTAAGATTGCTTGTTGACGTTTAGATATTTTCGTCATAATGATGCACCTCCGTACATATTTTAATAGTGAAAGTATAGCATGTTTATCTCAAAAAGACAAACATAAGTTCTGAAAAAGACTTGACAAGAACAATTGTTCGGTTATAATAAAAATATAGGTACGAACAATCGTTCTTAATCACAAAGGGGGAAACAAAATGTTTAATAAAATTACTAATATCACAATGGTGGATTTATTCTATTTCGTTTCGTTTATTCTTACGTTAGGATTTATGTATATGGGTTTAGTCTCTAGTTAAATCCATCAATTTAAAAAGAAGGGTAGTTATTATGCGAGCAATTATATACTGTCGGGTAAGTACGGAAAAAGAAGAACAATCTTCATCTTTACATAGACAAAAACAAGAATTAATAGAGTTGGCAGAAAAAGAAAAAATGGAAGTTATTAGTGTTATAGAAGAAAAGCAAAGTGGATATGAGATTGAACGGGACGGGATATTAACTATATTAGAAAAATGTACAACTGAAAAAGTAGATTGTCTATTAATTCAAGATGAGACAAGACTAGGAAGAGGTAATACTAAAATTGCCTTATTTCATCAATTTTCCAAGTTAGATGTGAAAATTTATGCGTTATCCAATCAAGGAGAATTAGAATTATCTGAATCGGATTCAATGGTCTTGCAGATTGTAGGAGTTGTCGAAGAGTACCAACGGAAAATTCATAACATTAAAATAAAACGAGGGATGAAAAAGGCAATTGAAAATGGTTATGATCCCTCTAAAAACCTTAGTAACCGTGATCATGCGACTGGCCGAACTCGAATTGAATTCCCAATTGAAGAGGTAAAGCGTTTACGAGATAATCAATTAACTTTTGCTGAAATAGCCACAACACTTCGAGGATTAGGGTTTCCGGTATCCAAAGCTACAGTACATCGTCGTTATCAAGAATATGTATCGCTTGAATCCGAGCATCCCTTTCATATAGAATGAAAAGACAAGGAATCCTTTTTAGAGGATACTTGTCTTTTCTGTTTTTCAGAAAACTCTATAGGTAAAGGAGAAGAAGGATGTTAGCAAAAGATAAATTAGATCGTATTAACTTGCTGGCTAAAAAAGCTAAACAAGATGGTTTAACAACCAAAGAAAAAGAAGAACAGCAGAAATTGAGACAAGAGTATTTAAAAAATGTACGACAATCTTTTAAAAATGAATTCAAAGGCATGAAGATCATTGACCCTAATGGGGATGATGTTACACCAGAAAAAGTGAAAAATCTAAGAAAAGAAAACTAAAATAATTGAATATTCTTGAAGATAGTACTTGTTTATTATCCGTTTTCATTATAGGATATTAATTGTACGTACATATTTTCATAATTTTCGAAAGGGGATACAAAGTATGTCAAATCAAACGGAACAACGTTCTATTAATACGATTCGCACATTATCGATCGATGCAATTGAAAATGCTAACTCTGGGCACCCAGGATTACCAATGGGGGCAGCGCCAATGGCATATACACTATGGACTGACTTTATGGACCATAATCCGAAAAATTCAAGTTGGTTTAACCGAGATAGATTTGTACTATCAGCTGGACACGGTTCTATGCTCTTGTACTCGTTATTACATTTATCAGGTTACAAAGTGTCAATTGAAGATCTAAAAGGATTTCGTCAGTGGGGTTCAATTACACCAGGTCATCCTGAAGTAACACATACAGACGGAATTGAAGCAACCACTGGACCATTAGGGCAAGGTGTTGCTATGTCAGTTGGTATGGCAATGGCTGAAGAGCACCTAGCTGCTAAATACAATAGAGATAATTTTAAAGTAGTTGATCACTTTACTTATGCACTTGTAAGTGATGGCGACCTAATGGAAGGTGTTTCACATGAGACAGCATCATTAGCCGGCCACTTAGGTTTAGGTAAACTTATTGCGCTATATGATTCCAATGACATTTCATTAGACGGTGAGTTAGACCAAGCATTTTCAGAAAATGTAGAAGACCGCTTTAAAGCATATGGTTGGGAAGTAATTCGCGTAGAAGATGGTAATGATGTTGCCTCTATTCGGGAAGCGATCAAAAAGGCGAAAACTAATCTAGATCAACCTACTTTAATTGAAGTGAAGACTGTTATTGGATATGGTTCGCCAAATAAATCCGCATCTTCTGCCTCACACGGTGCCCCATTAGGTGCTGATGAAATTAAATTAACAAAAGAATTTTATGACTGGAGTCATGAAGATTTCTTCGTACCTGAAGAAGTATATCAAGATTTCGAAGAGAAAATTGTTACACGTGGTAAAAAGACAGAATCAGAGTGGAACAAGGTATTTTCAGATTATAAAAAAGCATATCCAGAGGTTGCTAAGGAACTTGAAGAAGCAATCAAAGGTGACCTACCATCTGATTGGGCAAAAGATCTTCCAGTATATGAAGCAGGCGAACATACACTTGCAACTAGAGCTTCATCAGGTGAAGTTTTAAATGCAGTAGCGGAAGCAGTACCATATTTCTTCGGTGGAAGTGCTGACTTAGCAGGTTCAAATAAAACAAAAATTAATGGTGAAGAAGATTTCTCGAAAAATAATTATTCAGGTCGTAACATTTGGTTTGGTGTACGTGAATTTGCGATGGCTGCAGCTTTAAATGGTATGGCATTACATGGTGGGTTAAAAGTATTTGGTGGCACATTCTTTGTATTCAGTGACTATTTACGTCCTGCTGTACGTTTATCTGCTATTCAAGAATTACCTGTCACATATGTATTAACACACGATTCAATTGCAGTTGGGGAAGATGGTCCAACACACGAACCTGTTGAACAACTTGCTGCATTTAGAGCAATGCCAAACCTTTCTGTTATTCGTCCTGGTGATGCTAACGAAGTACAAGCAGCGTGGCGTCTAGCTTTAGAGTCTAAAAAGGTGCCAACAATGCTTGTTCTAACAAGACAGAACCTTCCAACATTACCAGATACAAAAGATAATGCGTATGAAGGTGTGAAAAAAGGTGCTTATGTAGTAAGTGCTGCAACGAAAGCAACACCTGACGCACTATTGCTTGCTACTGGTTCTGAAGTTCAATTAGCAGTGAAAGCACAAGCTGAATTAAAAGAAAAAGGTTATGATGTAAGTGTTGTAAGTATGCCATCTTGGGATCGTTTTAATAAACAAGATAAAGCATATAAAGAACAAGTCTTACCATCTACTGTTAAGAAGCGTCTAGCAATTGAAATGGCTTCACCATTCGGCTGGGATCGTTATACAGGTGATGAAGGTGACATATTAGCAATTGATACATTTGGTGCATCTGCTAATGGTGACAAGATCATGAAAGAGTATGGTTTCACTGTTGACAATGTAGTTAAGAGATTTGAAGCGATGATTAAAGCGTAATTTAACTAATTCCTCACTTTATTTCATAATAAGGTGAGGAATTTTTTGTATTTGACAAAAGCTTATTATTTTTTCTCCTCATTATGACACGTTACGCATCATTTCTTTTGTATACTGTTTGTCAAAAGAGGGGGACAAGCTGATGCAAAAATATTATGTGTTTTTTCTAAATAGTGAAGTTTGTTATTCTTATTTCTATAAACCAGAGTTACTTAACCGTTTTTTCCAATCTTTTTTTAATCAGCAAAATAGAATGGATTTAGCAGCGCAATTCCATTACATAACCAGAGTGATATCCGCTGATCAATTACTGCATTATGTAAGTGAGAACGCTAAAAAGAATCGTTATGTTCAAAATGAACGTATTGTGTACTATTTTAATCAGAATGCTACGAATACGTTTACTGTTTATGATAGATGGCTTGAAGTAGATTGTGAATCACTAGAGGTAGCCAATACCATGTTATTTGAATGTCTGGAAAAGTATGATCACTGTTGTTTTATTATGGAGGCAAGTGGGTTTAATTACGGCTGGCTCTCTCCTATTAAAAAACAAGTCTTGCTTTCCTAGTTCAACTATTGTAATCTTTGTTATTGTCTACTATACTGTATAAGAGAGAATTTGAAGGAGGAAGGCTAGACATGGGCACGATTTGGATTGTAGTTATTGCTATAGTAGCTTTAATTGCTGGTGTTGCGCTTGGGTTTTTCATCGCTAGAAGATATATGATGAATTATTTGAAAAAGAACCCACCAATTAATGAACAAATGTTACGTACACTAATGATGCAGATGGGGCAAAAACCATCACAGAAAAAGATTAATCAAATGATGCGTGCAATGAATAATCAAAATCAAACGAAATAATATATTCAATGATTCAATGATTCTATACGTATAGGCATTGCAACTTATAAATCCCTTGCCACCAATTGGTGCAAGGGATTTATAAGTTTTAATGCTAATTATTAGTTGAAATAAAATGTAAAGGAAGTATAAATGATGTTTTGGGCTATTGCTAGTACAGTTGTAGGGTTAATGATGGCGTCAATGATGATTATTGTTCGTGCACGTGCATCTAAAAGACCGACAAATGCTGTGAGAATTTTACTCCCACCACTTTTTATGAGTACAGGTGCTTTTATGTTTGTTGTGCCTTTATTTCGTGTCTCACTATCACAAGTTACCGAAGCGTTAATTGTGGGAATGATTTTTTCGGTTTTTCTTATTAAATCAACTTCTTTTACCTATGAAAAAGGAAATATTTATTTAAAGCCTTCAAAATATTTTGTTGTTATTTTGATAGGACTATTAATTATTCGAATTATAATGAAGTTAGCTTTAAGTTCTACTATATCCGTAGGTGAGACGAGTGGTATGTTTTTCTTATTAGCTTTTGGAATGATTGCGACATGGAGAATGGTAATGTTTATTAAGTATTTGAAATTAAAAAAAGAGAATTTCCAATAAAATAATAGGTCATAAGTCTCATTGTGTTATTATGTACATTAGATCTAATAATGTTTATAAAAAAGATGATTTCATCACTATTTTCGCTAATATTTACTATAAATTGCTAATATATATGAAATAACTGTGGTATCATTATTACGTAATATTTGGATTGGTTTGGTTGCTTGAAAGGGGGTATAATATGTCAGGGTATGAAATTGATGAAAATACAGACAATGCTGTTCTAGCAACATTCTCAATTGCAAATAAACCTGCACAATTTAGCCTAGCCAGTTTACCGAAAGAAGTGTTAAATTGGATTGAAAAACAAGGGTTTGATTTTATTACAATATGTAATGATATAGGCGCTGTCATTTACATATCTTATTCTATTGAAAAGGTTTTAGGCTTTGATAGAGACGATTTAATTGAAAGCAATGCTATTAGCTATTTTTCACCTAGTGATCAAGTAAGGATTTCGGAAAAATTCATAAAAAACACAATAGAAGTTCAAAAATTTACTGCTAGCATTCGCGATGCATTAGGGAGATACAAGGCGATTGATTCAGTAATTGCGTCCTTAATTTCAAGAGACACTCATGAAAAATTATATATTTCTTTATCCAAAGACATCACAGACAAAAAAGAAGCAGAACAAATGTTAATCCGATCTGAAAAGATGTCCATAGCAGGTCAGTTAGCAGCCGGTGTTGCACATGAAATTAGAAACCCACTTACATCATTGAAAGGGTTTGTTCAACTACTACAGGCTGGTATAGATCGTAAAGACGAATATTATAAGATTATGATTGATGAAATCGAAAAAATAGATGCTATATCATCAGAACTTTTATTTATAGCTAAACCTATGACAGATGAACGTAAAAATGAAAATGTATCTGATATGATACAAGACGTTATGACATTATTGAATACACAAGCCAAAGTTTATAATATTAATCTTGATTCACAAATAGAAATAGACCATACTGTTTATTGTGACCGTACACAAATAAAACAAGTCCTTATAAATTTAATTAAAAATGCAATTGAAGAAATGCCTGATGGTGGTGCAATAAAAATTCAAGTCACAGATGATCACACCTATTGTATTATTTCTGTTATTGACGAAGGTCCAGGTATACCAGAGAGTTTACTACATAAATTAAAAGAACCTTTCTTTACAACAAAAAAAGAAGGTACTGGATTAGGTCTAATGATCTCAAATAAAATAGTAGAAAATCATAACGGCAAATTAAATATTTCACAGAATCAAAATAAGGGTAGTACTTTTAGTGTGCTTTTACCACGTATTAACAAGAAAATATGATACACATGAAAACAGCCATGTTATTCTTGGCTGTTTTCATGTGTATGCATATTATAAATCATGACTTGCATTTTTCTTTTGCTTGCTATGATTTCTATTTTTAACTTTTTTTGATCCACTTAAAGGTTTATTCGGCTTTTCCGTTTGCTTTTTGTCTGCCACTTGTTATCACCACCTTACTATGTAATGTGCGTTGCTGCTTGGTTTTTATTCTTAATTAAAACAATTTGATTAACAATATAACTGACAAATGTAGACGAATTATTTTACTTATCTGCCTATTTCAATTAAAATGAAAGATACGTATGTGTTGGAATCCTATTTTGGATAGGATACGGTGACTAAAATGAGTTTTATTTAATTTGGGGGGTATTATGTATGACAGAAAAAAATCATACTATTGACGCGCAAAAAAAGTTCGATTTGAATGGGAAAACGTATAATTATTATCAACTAAAATCGCTAGAAAACGCAGGAATAGGTGATATATCTAGGTTGCCTTTTTCAATTCGAGTACTATTGGAATCATTACTTAGACAATATGATGGAAGAGTTATTAAAGATGAACACATTGTAGGTTTAGCAAAATGGGGTAAGGTAGCTAAAACAGACGTACCTTTTAAACCGTCACGTGTTATCCTACAAGACTTCACTGGTGTTCCTGCTGTAGTTGATCTTGCATCCCTTCGAAAGGCGATGGTTGATCTTGGTGGTTCACCTGATAAAATTAATCCTGAAGTACCGGTAGATTTGGTTATCGATCACTCGGTTCAGGTTGATGAATACGGTACAAATAAAGCTCTGTTAGCAAATATGAGCTTTGAATTTGAGCGTAATGCAGAGCGTTATGAATTTTTAAATTGGGCTCAAAAGGCATTCAAAAATTATCGTGTGGTACCACCAGCAACTGGTATTGTTCACCAAGTTAACTTAGAGTATATTGCAAATGTTGTACATGCAATCGAAAATAAAGATGGTGAATTTGATGCTTACCCTGATACATTAGTCGGAACTGATTCACATACAACAATGATTAATGGTTTAGGCGTATTAGGTTGGGGTGTTGGCGGTATTGAAGCTGAAGCAGGTATGTTAGGTCAACCATCTTATTTACCAGCACCAGAAGTAATTGGTGTGAAATTTACTGGAAGTTATCCAGATGGAACAACAGCAACAGACTTAGCGTTAAAAGTAACACAAGTATTACGCGAGAAAAAAGTGGTAGGCAAATTTGTAGAATTTTTCGGACCTGGCTTACAAGATATGCCATTAGCTGATCGAGCGACAATTTCAAATATGGCACCTGAATATGGTGCAACTTGTGGATTCTTCCCAGTTGATAAAGAATCGTTGAATTATTTGCGTTTAACTGGTCGTAACGAGGATCATATTGCGTTAGTCGAGAAATATTGCAAAGAAAATAGTCTTTGGTATTCTCCAGATCAAGCAGATCCAGAATTTACAGATTTGGTTGAAATTAACTTATCTGATTTAGAACCAAATTTATCTGGTCCGAAGCGTCCACAAGACTTAATTGCTCTATCCGATATGAAAAAGCTTTTTCATGAAACTATTTCTAATCCTGCCGGAAATCAAGGTTTTGGTTTAGACAAATCAGAATTTGATAAAGAAGCATTGATAGAACATCCGGATGGTTCTACTTCTAAGATGAAGACTGGTTCATTAGCAATTGCCGCGATTACATCGTGTACCAATACATCAAATCCTTACGTAATGTTGGGGGCTGGTTTACTTGCAAAGAAAGCAGTTGAAAAGGGATTAGGCGTACCAAGTTATGTGAAAACATCTTTGGCACCTGGTTCAAAAGTCGTGACAAGATATCTTGAAGATGCAGGTCTAATGACGTATTTAAATAAACTAGGTTTTAACTTGGTTGGCTATGGTTGTACGACTTGTATTGGTAATTCTGGTCCTTTATTGCCAGAAATTGAACAAGCTATTGCAAATACAGACTTGACCGTATCTTCTGTTCTGTCTGGGAACAGGAACTTTGAGGGACGTATTCATCCACTTGTGAAAGCAAATTATCTAGCTTCACCACCACTTGTTGTAGCCTATGCTTTAGCTGGAACGGTTGATATAGATATCAAAGATGAACCACTTGGTATGGATAAAGACGGCGAACCTGTTTACTTTGTTGACTTATGGCCAACTATGGAAGAAATTCGTTCAGAAGTTGCTAAAGTTGTTACACCAGAAATTTTCAAGAAAGAATATGAGAATGTCTTCGATTCAAATGAACAATGGAATGCAATTGAAACAACTGATGAGCCTATATTTGAGTGGGATGATGATTCTACTTATATTCAAAATCCACCATTTTTTGAAGGTTTAGCTAAAGAAGCCGGTCAAGTGAAAGTATTATCTGGTTTACGTGTAATTGGTAAATTTGCTGATTCTGTTACAACTGACCATATTTCACCAGCAGGTGCAATTGCAAAAGACATGCCAGCAGGTAAATACTTGCAAGAAAATGGCGTAACACCAAGAAACTTTAACTCGTATGGTTCACGACGTGGAAATCATCAGGTGATGATGCGCGGAACATTTGCTAACATTCGTATAAAAAACAAACTTGCACCTGGCACAGAGGGCGGATATACGACATATTGGCCAACAGATGAAGTGATGCCAATTTATGATGCAGCAATGAAATACCAAGAAGACAAAACAGGTTTACTAATTATTGCAGGAAAAGATTATGGCATGGGAAGTTCGCGTGACTGGGCAGCAAAAGGTACCAAGCTTCTAGGTATTAAAACAGTCATTGCAGAAAGCTATGAGCGAATTCATCGTAGTAATTTAGTGATGATGGGCGTCTTACCATTGCAATTTAACGAAGGAGAATCTGCTGACTCGCTTGGCTTAACTGGAACAGAAACATTTGAAGTAAATATTGATGAAACAGTTCAACCAAATCAACTTGTAGATGCAAAAGCAACACGAGAAGATGGAAGTGAAGTGAATTTCCAAGTTTTAGCTCGCTTTGATAGTGAAGTTGAAATTGATTACTACCGTCACGGTGGTATTCTGCAAATGGTATTACGTAATAAACTGAAAGAATAATAGCACAGGTAAAAAAGGTTCCGCATATGCGGAACCTTTTTTTATTCAAATGATTATTATCTGATTATTCAGGGTGTATAAATTATCAGAATAATGGAAAACATTATATTAAGTCAGTTGAAAAGGAGTGGTAGAAATGGCTCGAGCTAAAAAGTTATCCTTTCAAACACTAATTGAAGAAAATAAAAAAGAAATGTTGCAAGATGAAAAATTGATGGATAATATTATAGATCGCATAGAGGATAAGATTCATGCAACGGTAAAAGGAAACATATATTCCTGAAGAATGACTCGTATAAATTAAATAACGTAAGCCAAACTAATCGTGAACAAAGAAAGGGGCTTTTTGATGAGTAATCCTAAACGAGATAGTGAACAGTTTCAGCCAGATCACTACGGCACACAGCCGAGAAAAGCAGAAGCTAACAAAGGCAAACAAATGGGTATGAAAAGTAACAAACAACCCGACCTCATACAAAAAGGAAAAGGCCAATAGGAGGTATGAACAATGAGTAGAAACGATAATAAACCAAATCCTGATAATCGTGCAGATAACGTAGAAAAATTACAAGAGATGGTTCATAATACGATTGAAAATATTGAGCAATCACATGACGCAATGCAATATGCAACGGATCAAGAGAAAGAAAATATTGAAGCTAAGAATGCAAGAAGAGAAGAGTCCTTAGAAGCAATACGCGTAGAGATCAAAGACGAGTATAAAAATCAACAAAAATAAATTTCATGCTATAAAGAAAAAGAAGCGCAGTTATGTTGCGACCCCAAAAAGTTAGAGTTTTAAATTAAGCAGCTAATTGGCTGGTATGAATCCTGTATTGAACTGGACTCATGCCCGCTAATTTTTGCTTTATGCGCTTGTTATTATAATAATCGATATATTCTTCAATTTTCTTTTTTAATTCTTCAAATGAGCATAGTTCTTCACCGTAATACATTTCTTGTTTTAATAACCCAAAAAAGTTCTCCATTGGTGAGTTATCAATACAATTTCCTTTTCTCGACATGCTCTGAAATACATTATTGTCCTTAAGTGTTTTCACCCCTTTATTATGTTGATAATGCCAGCCTTGATCTGAATGAACAGTTGTTCTGTACTTAGAATTTTTTACGATGTCGAGGGCTTCCTCGAGTGGTTTAAGCGCTAGTTCAAGTGTTGGGCGCATACTAATCCCATTTGATAGAATTTCACCGTTAAACATATCCATGACTGGATTCATATATAACTTCACACCGTTTAGACACTTAAATTCTGTAATATCTGTTGTTAACTTTTGATAATATACGGAAGTTTGAAAGCGACGGTTAATACGGTTCTTCGCCACTTTACCCACTTTTCCTTTGTAAGAACTATACTTGCGTGATTTTCGTATGAATTTATCACCTTTGATTCCGAGCTTTTTCATGATACGCAAAACTTTCTTATGATTCACTTTAATTCCTCGGTTTTTCAATTCTAAGTAGACACGGCGATATCCATAGTTCCCATTGTTCTCCTCAAATATAGATAGAATACGCGCTTCTAGTTCCTGATCTGGATTCTCTTTTTTTATCATTTTAATATGATAATGATAAGAAGACTCAGGAATACCGACGACTTGTAAAACATCTTTAAATCGGAACGTTTCCTTGAGTTCGTATGATAACGCTGCTTGTGCTTTTCTAGATAGTTTTCCGGATCCATCTGAAAAGCTCGCAGCTTTTTTAGATATTCTACCTCTAAACGAAGAAGCTCATTTTCTTTTTGTAATTGTTGTTCATAGGTTAATTCTTTTTCATCTATGGGTTTATTTTTACTGTTCTTAGCTTTATCAGACATAGGTGGCCTTCCTTTCAGTCTATTCAGGGCTTCAATACCACCTTCCGCAAAAACCTTTTTCCACGCAGCTATTAGAGGAGGGTTTTTTAGCCCAAAGTGAAGGGCAGTTTCAATTTCTGAAGAACCTGTCTTTTTCATAAAGCTTAATACATCTAGAGTATCAACATGGGAAGTTGAGCTATAGATCTTTAGCTCAAAAATATAATATAGGGTCAGACGGACAAATTGTACGATGGGTAAAGTTATATGAGAAGTTTGGGATAGAAGGATTAATGACAAAAAAATAAGGAAACTTTTACTGTTCAATTCAAGTTCACTAACTACCTTCATCTTAAACTTCTCACTATATTTAGCCATAAATAAACACCCCAAAATTTAGTTTTTCAACTCTAACTTTTGGGGTGCAGGATATTATTGGCTTCTTTTTCTAAACTATTAGGATAAGTGTTCAGTTAGATATATATCTTTTATAACGAAGCGAAACCTGTTTTTCTCCAGTTTCCGTTTGTTCTATTCTTTTTTTCTGAAAATCAAATCCACGCGCTTTATAAAAGGGAATACCTCTTTGATTCCCATCTTGTACAGATACCCATTGTTCGTTTACATTTGTTTTAAGTTGGTGTTGTGTAAATTTTCTTCATCCACATAAAGGACAAAAACTTCTCCAGAGTTTGCCTTTGTTTGTCCTCCACCAATTACTCCTACAACTTCATCATTTATTATAGCTACATATGTATAAATTCCTTTACTTATATCCTTACTTACTCGCTCATATTGATACCAAAAGTCAACAGTCTTAATTTGATATGCTTCACTAAATTTACCTTCCACCGTTTGTCTCCAGCCGTTTGCACAAATAGTAGCAACCGCACTTGCGTGATTTTCATCTGGTTTAACAATCGTTAGTTCCATTATTCTCACCTCATAGATAATCCTATATTTTAGAAGTTGTTCTCCATTGGTTTACTTACTTCTCATCGATCAATTACGAAATTTTCATCAAGAATTTTGAGTAACGATTCATTTAAAATATTTCATGTTTTGAGATTAGATAGTTTAACGTGTTCAGATACAATTTTTGCTGCGTTAGGTAAGAGATCTTTATTGGTCCAAGAGTCTGGTTCCCATATACCAGACCGTTTAAAAGCCTTCGCACAGTGAATGAAACATTCTTCCACCTCTACACCAATTCCTAAAAGGGGTTTTTTTTCTTGGATTATCATTTCATCGAGTAATTGATCATCTTTAATTAAGCAAGCTTTTCCGTTTATTCTTAACGTTTCTTCAAGACCAGGTATAAAGAATAGAATACCGACTCTAGGATTGGACAAGATATTGCGTAAAGAATCACTACGCTTATTTCCTGATCTTTCGGGTATGATTAATTGTTTTTCATTTAATACTTTTACTAAACCACTGTGATCACCTCTGGGGGATACATCACAATAACCAGATTTAGTGGAAGTAGCGAGTGTTAAAAATGTGGATTTCAAAATAAAATCTATACAATTTTGATCTAAATAATTGATTACTTTATTTTCGACTAATTCGCTAGGACGACCAATAAGCGTGCGAAGGTCTTCAGCTGTCTTGAGGGTATCTTTAAAAACATACATATTATTCAAAGAAACAACTCCTACATTGATTTGTACATAATCAAAATATACGTACTCTTATTTTATCATAAAAATCCAGAAAACTCTGTTAAATACAGGTTTTAATTACATACGTAAAAACAAAGTTCAAGATAGAAGCATTTAATTATCCAATCAATGGAAAACTAATCCTTCATATCTCTTTTGAATCTTTCAAGTCAACATATATAGACAGATATGATAAAATGTAGGTGTAAGTGAAGGGAGCGATTATTTTTTGAGAAACATAATTACTGAAGAAGAAATTATGAAATGGGATACGTTAGAAACAGAAGTTCCACTTACTGAAGTTGCCACTTTACGTATATTAGATTGTGTAGAATCAAATGAAATGAATTATTCAGAACAGGCAATTGCTGTTCTATATAGTATGTTGACTTTTCATCGATTGAAACGTCTTGAAAATTCGGACTATTTAATTGATTTATTATTAGATAAGGCAGCATCATTTGATGATACAGTACCTGTATATCAATCATTACGTGACATAAAAACTTATTTACGTTTCTATAACGAATTAGAAAACCTTGAAGTTGATTCTTGGTCGATTCGAGAAACAGATTTCGATCCAGTTAAATTCAAAAAACTAAATGAATGGCTAAAGCAATTACAAACATTGCAAAAAAGAGCGATCATAAAAAAAGAATCGAATAAAACACAACCTAAAATTGTTACGATTTATAAAAGTATAGAGAAGACACTAAAAGACTTTATAGAAATGGTAGAAGATAACATCGCTTTATTAGAGAATAAGCGATCTGGTATCTACGTGCAGCAATTAAATGATTATATCAGAGAATTAGCTAGTTTGAAAAAGGAATTTTATCAGGCATTTCCTGATGTGCTGCGTGGAGCTAATGAAAAAAATCCTTTAGATAAATTAGATGAAATGGTTGGTTTACATGAAGTAAAAAAATACATATCACAATATTATCATTACCTTAAATATCAAAAGGAACGAAAACTAATGGGCTTTCATATGATTGATGAACCTGGTTTACATATGGTTATGTCAGGTAATCCAGGGACAGGCAAAACGACAATTGCTCGTCTCTTAGCGGAGATCTATTATGAGTTAGGCTTATTAGATACAAAGGAAGTAACGGAAGTGAATCGTTCACATTTAGTTGGCTCTTATGTCGGACAGACCGAAGAGAATACCATGGCATACATTAAACAGTCACAGGATGGGATTCTTTTTATTGATGAAGCTTATAGTTTAAAACGTCCAGAACAAAGTGGTAGTGATTATGGCCAAGCAGTAATTGATACACTTGTTTCAGCTATGACTGATAAAGAATATGCGAATAAGTTTGCTGTTATTTTGGCTGGCTATCCAGAAGAAATGCGTCAGTTTTTATGGTCAAATACTGGATTGCGTAGTCGTTTTCCAGATCAAAATGTTATTTCACTCCCTGATTTTAAAATGGATGAATTAGTGCAAATTGCTCAAAACACTGCTTTAAGCAATGATTATTATTTTACAGAAGAGGCATTAAATCGTTTTGAGAATGTAATTGAACAAGCTAAAGTAGATGATACTTTTGGTAATGCACGAACAGTAAGGGATCTTGTTTTGAAAGCAATATTTAAAAAGGGTTCTACCAAAATAATACGTTCCACTGATAATTGGTTAGACCACATGCGTATTGATGTAAGTGATTTAGAAATTATGGATGATAATGAAAATCAAGATGTTAACCCAATGAAACAATTAAATAGTTTAATTGGATTAACAAATATTAAAGAAGAAGTGAAAAAACTATCTTCATTCGTTACAGCACAACAAAAGCGAAAGAAACTGGGATATCCAGCTGTGCCAATTCAATTGCATGCAGTCTTTTCTGGTAATCCAGGTACAGGGAAGACAACCGTTGCAAATATTTATTCGCAATTACTGAAAGATTGTGGATTACTAAAGAGGGGACATTTTATAGTAGCTTCTCGAAGTGATCTTGTAGCTGGATATGTTGGACAAACTGCAATCAAGACAAAACAAAAGATCAGAGAAGCGCTGGGTGGTGTATTGTTTATTGATGAAGCTTATGCATTATTTCGTGGAGAAAATGATTTTGGTAAAGAAGCAATCGATACATTAGTAGATGAAATGACCAAACATAATGAAAATTTGGTTGTTATTTTAGCTGGGTACCAGAATGAAATGGAACGTTTTATAAATAGTAATCCCGGTTTGTCATCGCGATTTAAGAAATACTTTAGGTTTCTTGATTACAATGGAGAAGAATTGGTTGAAATTACAAACTACCATGTTGCCCGCTATCAATATCAACTTGATACAGAAGCAAAAATGTTTCTCCAGAAGCAATATCAAGCGCATATGATCAAAGGGAATGCACGCTTTGTCGTTAATTTGGTTGATGAAGCAATTCAATTTCAATCATTACGCATATCAGAGGATCAGTACGCAACGGATACACTGTTACTACTAAAAAAAGAAGATTTTGAAAAAGCATGGCAAACGGTCAAGGGGGAATAATTGTATATGAAGGTTAGAACACCAATCCAAGTACGCTATCAGGAAACAGATCAAATGGGGGTCGTTTATCATGCGAATTACCTTGTTTGGTTTGAAATAGGTCGAACAGCATTTATAGAAGAATTAGGTTTTCGTTATTTTGATATGGAAGAGAAAGGAATTGTTTCACCAGTTGTTGATGCGCATATGTATTTCAAACAACCAATTCGCTATGGTCAACCTGCAAATGTAGAGACATGGTTAGAAGCATATGATGGTCTACGGACAACATATGGTTATAACGTTGTAGATGAAGAAGGCAACATTGCCGTAACCGGTTCGACAAAGCACGTTATTGTCAAAAAAGATAATTTCCGTCCTGTTTCTTTACGAAAAACATTTCCAGAATGGCATCTTGCTTATCAAAAAGCGATGGGTGATAAATAAAGATGGCTTTTGGACTTAAACGAAAAGAATTAGTGGATTGGAAGAGCAATGTAGAACAGGGTAATATTGCGTTTTTGACGCACTATTGGTTGGATGATAGATTTCATGGTTGTAATACCGTAACAAAAGTAGGATGTAATAATATAGAAAAATTAATTGAGTGGGGGAATAAGTACGGACTAGAAGCAAGTTGGATTCATAATGATCCCATACACCCACATTTCGATTTATTTGGTGCAAAACAAAAGGAAATACTAATAAAAGAACAACAATGGAAACAAATAGAACATTTTAACTTATAGCTCTTATTTGAAACAGTATTAAAAATTTAAATTGGATAGATATGATACAGATTTCTTATGATATTTCAGTAAAAACCTAAACAAAAAACGCGAATCTCATCTAGATTCGCGTTTTTTGTGTTTTTCTGGTACAGGATCAAAACCACCTGAATGAAATGGCTGACATTTAATGATCCGCTTTATCGTTAGATAGCCACCTTTGATTGCACCAAATCGTCCAATTGCTTCCATACCGTATTGCGAACAAGTGGGGTAGAAACGACAACTTGGTGGTTTAATTGGGCTTATAATTTTTTGATAAACTCGAATGATTCCAAGAAAAAGATATTTCATCGTAGCCCTTCTTTACTGTTCGGCATGTTTATCATAAGTTACGGAAGCAATTGCATCGTGTAAATGAATCGATTCTTCATTGCGACAACCAACATAAAATGCTTGAACAAATGAATATTCATACAAATCAGCAGCAACTAAACGAACCATATCCTCTACAAAGCGTGGATTTTCATAAGCTTGTTCGGTCACCATCTTTTCATCAGGCCGTTTTAAAACAGGATGAATGCGTGCACTTGCATTACTTTCAGCAGCTTCCAATAAAGCATATTTCCAATCTATTTGGTCTTCATCAAAATCTTCAGTCAATTCAATTTCAATTGTGATTTTACCACGTTGATTGTGTGCACTGTATTCACTGATTTCTTTTGAACAAGGGCATAAAGTTGTAACTGTACCAGTCAATCCAACAGTTATTTCATAGCCTAATTCAGTGTCATACTGTAGACGGATCGTAGCATCAGCATGATTTAGTCCGGAAAAATTAGCAGAGGGACCTTTCCTTTCAAAAAACCAAGGGAAAGTTACTTCTACAAATGCATCCCTTTGTTTTAAACGAGTTGCTAATTCTTCAGCAAACTTTTTCAAATTAGTAAGCGTTAAGGTAAATGAACCATCTGCATGGTATTCTTGTAATTGTTGTGTGAAACGACTCATGTTAGTCCCTTTACTGTCTTTTGTAATGCTAGAAGTAAAAGTGAATGTACCAATTGTTGTTTGTAAAGCGGGTTCCATTTTACTCGTGATTTGGATAGGATGTTTTACGTTAGCGATCCCAACAGCATCTAAATCAAACAAAAAATCATTTTGCGTATTTTGAAGATCAGGCATTTGATCTTTTTCAATTGGTTTCGTTTTTGGTCCAGGATTAACAGATCCAAATAAAGTATGTCTTTCTGACTTATTTGGTAAAACTTTTTTATGGTGTGTATGTGCGTCCATAATGATGCCCCCTTTCAAACTTTCATATAGATAATTCAAAGTATACTGAACAACATATTAAACTTCAATTTATTTGACTTAAGCATGCATAATTTGACAAAATGATCTATATTCCGCTCGAAATACAGATCATTTTGTTTACATCCAACTGATTTTAGGTTCAGTTTTATTAAGAATACGTTTAATATTGGAGCGATGTCGATAAAATATAAATAGTGTTAATATACCTGTGACGATTACCAGCCCGTAATCTTGTATAAAAACAGAGGCTATAATAGCAATTATGCCTGTTATCATTGATGATAAAGATACATACTTACTTAGGTAAAGTGTAATTATAAAAGATAGTAGTATAATACCAAATAATATTGGACTAAGTCCGAGCAACATGCCACCAGAAGTTGCAACTGCTTTTCCCCCTTTAAACCTAGCAAAAACAGGGTACATGTGACCAATAACAGCGAAAACACCAATTATCAACGGATTGATCTCTGTTAAACTAAAAATGAACGGCAATAGAGTAGCTAATGTTCCCTTGAAAATATCTCCAAGCGTTACGATAATACCAGCCTTTTTACCTAATACACGAAAGGTATTTGTTCCACCTAAGTTTCCACTACCATGTTCTCGTATATCTGTTTTGTAACCGATTTTTCCAACTAAGAGTCCAAAAGGAACAGAACCAATTAGATAAGCTAATAGTACAATTAATATATAAGTCATAATGTTACTCCTTTTTCATTCATTCTGCATACAGTATCGTTATTTTAACACGAATTCATATAACCATGTACAACTATTTAACCGCTTTTTGAAGTCATTTTTAAAAAAATGTTTGTTTTATCTAAAAAATGGGGATTAGTTATATAACAATATGGAGGTGCACGAATGATTGAATTTGATCAGGTGACAAAAGAATTTCCCGATGGTACTAAAGCTGTCAAAGACTTTTCACTTACTATTAAAGAGGGAGAGTTATTAACTTTAATCGGGCCAAGTGGTTGTGGGAAAACGACTACATTGAAGATGATTAACCGTTTAGTAAAAGAAACAGCAGGGACGATAAAAATAGCGGGTAAAGATATTTCTACATATGATTTACATCAGTTAAGATGGAATACTGGTTATGTAATACAACAGATTGCTTTATTTCCTCACTTAACAATAGCTGAAAATATTGCAATTGTTCCAGAAATGAAAAAGTGGAAAAAGGATAGTATTCTATCACGTACTGAAGAACTTCTGAACATGGTTGGTTTAGATCCGAATCAGTTCATGAACCGAATGCCTCATGAACTATCAGGCGGACAACAACAACGAATAGGCGTTGTTCGTGCACTAGCAGCTGATCCCGATGTTATTTTAATGGATGAACCATTTAGCGCATTAGACCCGATTAGCCGGGAACAGTTACAATTAGATATTCAATCTTTACAAAGAAAAATCAAAAAAACAATTGTATTTGTAACACATGATATGGATGAAGCATTAACAATTTCTGATCGTATTTGTTTAATGAAAGACGGTAAGATTATTCAGATTGGTACGCCGGAACAGCTGATTTTACATCCAGCGAATGACTTTGCTAAAGAATTTATTGGGGATAAACGTTCCCCGTGGCAAGAAACGATCGATACTGTTATCCAAACGAATGCATTGTTATCTGATCAGCCTAGTGTACAAACAATGGGACTCGTTTCCATTAAGTATGACCAACAAGTGATAGATGCAGTTAAACTGTTCGAGGAATCTGAAAAAACAGCCATTCAAGTTATAAAAGAAGATGTAGTTATCGGAACAATAACCTATCAAGACATTTTTCGATTTTTACGTGAACAAGTAAAAATGGAAAAAGGGGTGATTAAATAATGTCTGAGTTTATAGACGTATTACAAGACAGACAGGGAATGGTGCTCGAATTAGTTCTAGAACATTTACAGCTATCGATTGTATCTTTATTAATTGCAATTTTACTTGCTGTCCCCTTAGGATTATTATTAACACGAAAGCAAAAAATTGCTGAACCAATTATAGGCGTGACAGCAGTTTTGCAAACAATTCCAAGTTTAGCAATCCTGGCATTCTTAATTCCTTTCTTAGGAATTGGACAAACCCCAGCTATTGTAGCGCTAATTGTTTATGGATTACTTCCAATTCTACGTAACACATATACGGGAATAAAAGAAGTGGATCCAGCTTTAATTGAAGCAGCTACAGGTATGGGGATGAGCTCGTATCGACGTTTAATGAAAGTCGAATTACCAATTGCGATGCCAGTTATTATGGCAGGTATCCGCACATCTATGGTGTTAATTGTGGGGACAACGACGATCGCGGCCTTAATTGGAGCGGGCGGTTTAGGTGAACTAATTTTACTTGGAATTGATCGTGGTGGTGATATAAATCTAATTATATTAGGTGCTATCCCAGCTGCATTACTTGCGATTATTTTAGATTTAGTATTACGTTTATTTGAAAAAATATCTAAAAAATCTGCTTTCACATCCATCATCATAATGTTGGTCCTTGCATTGACATTAGTTTTTGTACCATGGATTATCAATCGAGACCAAGAACCTGATTTAGTATTAGGTGGTAAGTTAGGTTCTGAACCATCCATCCTAATCAATATGTACGAGTTACTAATTGAAGATCAAACAGATTTAGATGTTGAATTGGAAACAGGACTAGGCAAAACGACATTTGTTTTTAGTGCATTACAAGAAGGTAGTATCGATATTTATCCTGAATTCACAGGCACGTCGATCGTAACACATTTAGAAGAACAAGCAGTAAGTAACGATGCCGAGGAAGTATATCAACAAGCTAAAGAAGGTATGTTTGCAACATATAATATGGCTTATTTAGAACCTATGGCATTCAATAACACATATACAGTGTCGGCTAAGCAATCTTTCTTAGATGAAAACAACTTGTCATCCATTGCTGATCTTCGTACAATGGATGATGAAATTACTGCAGGTTTTACGTTAGAATTCAATGACCGTGAAGACGGTTATGTTGGTATTCAAGATGTCTATGATATCGAATTTGGCGAAGTGAAAACGATGGAACCAGGTGTTAGACAAGAAGCAATTGAAAATGATGAAGTGGATATTATCGACGCTTATTCCACATCTTCCTATATGGTAGAATTAAATCTCGGATCCCTAGAAGATACGGAGAATTTATTCCCACCGTATCAAGGAGCACCTTTAATGCGTCAAGAGACGTTAGATCAGTATCCTGAACTAGAAGAAATATTGAATCAATTAGCGGGTAAGATAACAGATGAGGAAATGAGAGAAATGAACTATCAAGTCGACTTTGAAGATAAAGCCCCGGTTACAGTTGCTAGAGAGTTTTTAGTTGAAGCAGGCTTATTAGAAAAGTAAAAAAGACTACGAAGAAAGAGAGTGAAAAAAATGGACTACAAACAAGCAGACAAAGAAACAATGAAAGACATTTTAGAGGACACGAAAACAATTGCAGTAGTAGGACTATCAGATAAACCAGAGAGAACATCTTATCAAGTCTCTAAAGCAATGCAAGCAAATGGCTATCGTATAATACCAGTTAATCCGTCTATTGAATCCTCACTAGGGGAAAAAGCCTATCCATCTTTAGCAGATGTACCAGAATCAATTGATGTTATTAACGTATTTAGAAGATCGATATTTTTAAAAGATATAGCGAAACAAGCATTAAAAACCGATGCAAAAGTTTTCTGGGCACAACAAGGTGTCTTTGATAAAGATGTCTACGATGATCTAACAAATAAAGGTTTTTCAGTTATTATGGATATGTGTATTAAAGTCGCGCATGCCATTACAATTGGTAAATAGTATTATAAAAATCTCTGTTCCGACAGAGATTTTTTTCTGCTTTTAGATAAAAAAATGAAATGATTTTCAAAAAAACTAGATTTACATTATATAATCAATGCTATACTAGGAGAAATAAGCTTTACATAAACAAACGTCTGTTCTAAGATAATAGATGTATGATTCATTTATGTTAGTGTATATGTTATAAATATATTAGATTTAATTGTAAGAGAAAGGGGCTTAATTAAAGTGAGTAAACAAACAACCTCTTATTCAGATGACTCAATTCAGGTACTAGAGGGACTAGAAGCTGTACGAAAACGCCCAGGGATGTATATTGGAAGTACAGATGCAAGAGGTTTACACCACCTTGTATTTGAAATAGTTGATAATGCTGTAGATGAGGCATTAGCTGGTTTTGGTAACAAAATAGTCGTTACAATACATAAGGATAATAGTGTTTCCGTATTGGATGAAGGTCGTGGAATGCCGACTGGAACACATCGAAGCGGAAGACCTACACCAGAAGTTATATTAACAGTGTTGCATGCAGGTGGTAAGTTTGGTCAGGGCGGTTATAAGACATCTGGAGGACTACACGGTGTAGGTGCATCTGTAGTTAATGCTTTATCAGAACGTTTAATGGTCACCATTTATCGTGATGGACAAACATATAAACAAGAATTTAATAATGGTGGTGTCCCGACAAAACCATTGTTAAACCAAGGGAAAACGAAGAAAATGGGTACATTAATTCACTTTAAACCTGACAAATCAATTTTTTCAACGACAACATATCAAGCAGAAATGTTGGAAGAGCGATTAAGAGAATCCGCCTTTTTGTTAAAAGGTTTGGAAATTGTTCTTCATGATGAACGCAGTGAAAAGACTGAATCTTACTGTTATCCAGATGGCTTAAAATCGTTTGTCGAGTATTTAAATGAAGAAAAGGATATTTTGCACCCAGTTGTCTCATTTGAAGGCGAGAACCAAGACATGGAAGTAGATTTCGCTTTTCAATTCAATGATGGTTACGCTGAAAGCATCCTTTCTTTTGTTAATAATGTAAGAACAAAAGATGGTGGAACACATGAATCGGGTGCTAGATCAGGTGTTACGCGTGTGTTTAATGAATATGCACGAAAGACAAACTTGTTAAAAGAAAAAGATAAAAATTTGGAAGGGAACGATATAAGAGAAGGATTTACAGCAATCATATCGGTTCGAATCCAAGAAGCAAAATTACAATTTGAAGGACAAACAAAAGGAAAACTGGGAACATCAGAAGCAAGATCTGCAGTAGATGCAGTTGTATCAGAGAAGATATCTTATTTCATGGAAGAAAATCCTGATATTGCGCTAATGTTACTTAAAAAAGCAGTCAGAGCAAAAGAGGCTCGTGAAGCAGCGCGTAAAGCTAGGGAAGATGCCCGTAGCGGTAAGAAAAAGAAACGAAGAGACTTATTATTAAGCGGTAAGTTAACACCTGCACAATCTAGAAATGCAGAAAGAAATGAATTATATCTTGTCGAGGGTGACTCAGCTGGTGGATCTGCTAAACAAGGAAGAGACCGTAGATTCCAAGCTGTCCTACCACTTCGGGGAAAAGTAATTAATACCGAAAAGGCAAAACTTGCGGATGTTATGAAAAATGAAGAGATTTCAACCATCATTCATACAATAGGTGCTGGTGTCGGCGGCGATTTTAATTTGGATGATGTACAATACAATAAAATTGTTATCATGACGGATGCAGACACAGATGGTGCACACATTCAAGTTTTACTACTGACATTCTTTTACCGCTATATGCGACCTTTAATAGAATCAGGGAAAGTATTTATTGCGTTACCACCGTTATATAAAGTTTCTAAAGGTAAGGGAAAGAAAGAAATCGTTCATTATGCTTGGAATGAAGATGAAATGAAAAAAGTAACTAAAGAATTAAAAACAGGTTATTTACTGCAACGTTACAAAGGTTTAGGTGAAATGAACGCAGATCAGCTATGGGAAACGACAATGCGCCCAGAAACAAGAACGCTAATTCGTGTAACAATTGATGATTTAGCACGTGCAGAACGTCGTGTAACAACCTTGATGGGTGATAAAGTTGCGCCTAGACGGAAATGGATTGAATCCAATGTTGCATTTGGTTTAGAAGAAGATTCAAATATAATGGATAATGAAAACATTCATTCCTAGTAGGGGGTAAGATTTTTGGCTTCAACAGAAAAATTTCTTGATTTACCATTAGAAGATGTTATTGGAGACCGCTTTGGTCGATATAGTAAATATATTATTCAAGATCGTGCATTGCCAGATGCACGCGATGGGTTAAAACCAGTTCAACGACGCATTTTGTTTGCGATGCATGAAGAAAAAAATACCGCTGATAAAGCTTTTCGTAAAGCAGCTAAAACAGTAGGTAACGTAATCGGTAATTATCATCCACATGGAGATAGTTCCGTCTATGAAGCAATGGTTCGGCTAAGTCAGACTTGGAAGGTTCGTAATGTATTAGTAGAAATGCATGGTAACAACGGTAGTGTCGATGGTGATCCACCAGCAGCAATGCGTTATACCGAAGCACGACTATCTAGTATTAGTTCTGAATTATTACGTGATATTGATAAAGAGACTGTAGATTATATTCCGAACTTTGATGATACAATTAATGAACCTGTCGTATTACCAGCACGTTTTCCTAACTTGTTAGTTAACGGTTCTACTGGAATATCCGCTGGATATGCAACAGATATGCCGCCACATAACTTAGATGAAGTAATTGATGCGGTAATTAAAAAGATTGAAAATCCAAACATTACAATCGAACAAATTATGAAAATAATGAAAGGACCTGATTTTCCTACAGGTGGTACTATCCAAGGGGTCGAAGGTCTAAAATCGGCATATGAAACTGGAAAAGGAAAGATCATGGTTCGAGGCAGAGCCAAAGTTGAACCATTACGTGGAAATAGAGAGCAAATCGTCATAGATGAGATACCTTATGAGATAAACAAAGCAGTTCTCGTAAAACGAATGGATGAATTACGACTTGACCGAAAAGTAGAAGGTATAGCTGAAGTTCGTGATGAAACGGATCGAACTGGACTTCGAATTGTAATTGAACTGAAAAAAGATGCTGACAGCGAAGGAATCTTACATTTTCTGTATAAGAGCACAGATTTACAAATTACGTATCATCTTAACATGGTGGCGATAAAAGATAAGACACCAATGTTACTAAGTTTAACGGACTTACTTGACGCATATATCGCACACCAAAAAGAGGTTGTAACAAGACAATCTTCCTTTGATTTGAGAAAAGCAAAAGAACGTGCACATATTGTGGTAGGTTTAATTAAAGCCATCTCTATTCTAGATGAACTCATTGCGACGATTCGTGCTTCTAATGATAAACAAGATGCAAAAAGACGTATTCAGGAAGCATATGGTTTCTCTAATGAACAAGCAGAGGCAATTGTAAATTTACAATTATATCGATTAACAAACACTGATATTACGTCTTTAGAAGAAGAAGCAGCTGAATTGCGTGCTAAAATTGCAGAACTAGAAGCAATTTTAGGAGATGAAAATAAGCTATTTTCCGTTATTAAAAATGATTTAAAACAGATTAAAAAGAAGTATTCAACACCCCGTAAAACGAAGATAGAGAATAAGATTGAAGAATTGAAGATTAATTTAGAAGTAATGGTTGCAAGTGAAGATGTGCTAGTTTCTGTAACAAGAGATGGCTATTTGAAACGAACAAGTTTACGTTCGTATGCAGCTTCAAATGGGAAAGACTTAGCAATCAAAGAGGAAGACCACTTGGTTGGTCTACTAGAGGTAAATACGACTGATACAGTCTTAGTTTTCACGAATAAAGGAAGATATATCTATGCACCTGTTCATAAACTTCCGGATATAAGGTGGAAAGATCTTGGTCAGCATATATCAAATGTCGCAGCAATTGACAAGGGAGAAAACATAGTACGCGTAATACCAATTAGACAATTCTCTGAAGATAATTATCTAGTTTTCTTCACCAAAAACGGAATGATTAAACGTAGTGAATTGAATTTATATGAAGCACAACGTTATTCAAAAGCCTTGGTAGCAATCAATTTAAAAGGTGATGATGAGGTTGTTAATGTTGCAATAACGACAGGAAATGATGAAGTCTTTATTGCTTCTGATCGAGGACTTGGATTGTGGTACCACGAATCAGAAGTAACACCTGTCGGACAACGGGCAGCAGGAGTGAAAGCAATTCAGCTTAAACCCGATGAAAAAGTAGTAAATGGTGTTGTACTGACTCAATCCAAGACAGGCATTAATCTTGTTGTGATGACACAAAGAGGTGCTGCAAAACGAATGACCTTACATGATTTTGAATTGTCATCGCGTGCTAAACGTGGTCAAAGTATGTTACGCGAATTGAAGCAAAAACCTCACCGTATCGTAGGTTTTGTTAGTACCAACAAAGAAGATTCCGTACAATTTATGACGAATTCTGGTACGCATCACCCATTATATCCAATGGAATTAAGTACAAGTGATCGATACAGTAATGGATCTTTCGTAATTGATACAGATATCGAAGGTGAAATTGTTGCTGCTTGGAAACAAGCAAACTATGTAAAAGTGTTTGAAGCTGACGATTCAAATGACTAATTGGACGGGATATAAGTAAGAATCTTTCTTGAAATTTTGTTTCAGTTAAAAAAGGTAATACTACAACAATCTTATAAGTATAAAAAGCAAAGCAACTAGAAACAACTGTTGCTTTGCTTTTTTATACTTATTAAGCAATTTAGTATGTATTCAAGATAATAAATGGTATGATTTTAACAGTTAGTATAGAGATAAAGGGGTTTTTAAAATGGAGAAACGATTATTTCGTGATGCGATGGGAAAATTCGCGACAGGTATTACAGTAGTATCAACAGATTATCAAAATGACGTAAAGGGAATAACGGTTAATTCTTTTATGTCACTATCATTGGATCCAACATTAATTGCAATTTCTATAGATAAAACTGCTTCGATTTATGATGTTTTACTAGAGGTAGATACATTTGGTATTAGTATTTTAAGTGAAGACCAAAAAGAAGAATCAATGATTTATGCAAATCAAAAAGAAGTAGAAACACCAGTTAATTTTATTGATTTAGCTGGAACTCCTGTTTTAGATAATGCATTAGTTCAACTATCTTGTGAAAAAGAGTCTGCTGTCGAAGCCGGCGACCACATGATTTACATTGCAAAAGTAAATGATCTGAAAATAAATGACGGGAATCCTTTATTGTATTTTAGCGGAAGCTATCAACAATTAGGTGAGTAAGATAAAGGATATAAAGCTTATGAGAAAATATTATGCAGATATTATTCAGTTTAGGGGTGACCACCAAGCGTTTGGTTATGAACAAGGCAAATGGCTTCTATCGTCACCCCTTTTTAAAATATACCAACAACAGAATACGCAAACAAAAAGACCACGATTCGTCGTTAATACAGAAGAAGCAACAGCGTGGTTAACCGAATTATTTCCTGCATTATTGGAAGAATTGAAAGGGATATCGATAGCTATTGGCTTTACATTGGAACAAACAATTGCATTTTTTAGTGGTTATCAGCAAGAATGGAAACGGTCAGGATGCTCTATTTTAACAGGTGATAACTTTTTAATTCGGAATTACGATTTCCATCCTAAAACATATGAAGGGCGCTTTGTAATGTATCAACCTCTTGCTTCAAAAGGATATGCAACGATAGGCGCGTCTCAACGGATAGTAGGTCGAGCAGATGGAATGAATGAAGAAGGTCTTACGGTTGGTTATAATTTCGTAAACCGTAGAAATGGCGGGAATGGATTTATTCCGACAATTATTACTCGGATGTTATTGGAACAGTGTGCCACAAACGAAGAAGCCATTGCGTTAATCAAAAAGGTGCCACATCGTCATTCTTTTAACTATGTATTAGCTGATAAATTTGGGAACTCACATGTTGTAGAAGCAACGGCTAACGCTATTCGTGTTAAGGAAAGTAAAATTAGTACGAATCATTTCGATTTGTTACCTGAAGCTAACCGCTATCATTTGGCAGATTCAAAACGAAGATACGCTATACTTGAGAAACAACTTACATCTTCACTTACGATAGAACAAGCATTTCAATTATTTAATAATGTCGAGGAAGAAATTTATTCTAAAAAGTATCTGCAATCAGCTGGTACATTGCACACATCACTTTATGACCAGAAAAAGTTGGCTGTTTATCTTGCTTTAGGTAACAACCGAAAGCCCACACCATTTTCGTTTCAAAACTGGTTAGATGGTGAAGACACTTCAATAAAGAAAGTATTAGGCGTAATCGATACAGATGAAAAAATGCCATATATTGATGGTATATAATTTGTGTTATACTGTATAGTATCCTAACACCTTCGTATACTTTATATAAGATACGGAGGTGTTACTTTTATGAAAAAAGATATGCAACAACTGAATGAGTCAAATGCAGCTAATGAAGAACAAGAAGGTTTAAATGAAACAGTAGAACAATTAAGAGATCAATTCATGGCTGGTACCATTGATCAAATAAATGAAAAATAAAATTTGTTGACAAAGACTAAATTGAAGAAGATTTGGTCTTTTTTTTTCTAATTTAAAGGTCAATTGCTAATATAGATGGGCTGATATTTTCTATAAGATTAACTGGCTTTAGATTAAAAATAAAACGCTAAGCTGTGAACTGCTCACCTAGCGTTTTCCTAATCTTTTTGGAAGGGAGGATAATATATCTTCTGGTAATAATTCGAAACCTCGGCTAATTGTTCTTGCAACATGACTATCTGATCCTGTTACAAATGGAATTGAAAGTTGGTTTGCTTTTGCAATAACCGATTGATTTGGATAGATACGCTTGCAATGTTCTTTATAAAGACCTGCTGTATTCAAGTCAAGCTGATATTCTTTTTCCTTGATTAATTTTAATAGCTCGTCCAATTCATGATCAAATGGATGTGTTGATGGAAATAACGTCACAAATTTTTCAATTAGTGTTAGATGACCAATTCGTGTCGGTTTATATTTTCCTAGATCTTGTGTAACTGCTCGTTTTACGGTTTGATAATACGCTTTGTATACTGCATCAATAGAACCAAATAATCCAATTATACGTTTAAATTCTTCAGCGCTATAATCAAGACAGACATAGCTGCCATTTGGGGCTTTTAGCATATGGACCGATAGAATAGCGTCATCTAGTTCTAAACCATATTGATTCAAGAATTGTTCTGTTTCTCCCTGATATCCTTCGATAAAGTCAACTTCAAAACCAATAAAAATCGTTATCTTATCTTGATATTTTTCTTTTAAGCGATTACCTTCCTTGATATAACTTCTAACGTCTTCAAGCCTCATTGCACTATCCTTTTCTGGTGTTGGATCAACAAAAGTGACAGGAAGAGGTGCGTGTTCTGTAAAAGATATGTAAGCAAGATCCTTCTCTATTGCTTCTAAAACGTATTCCTCCATTAGATCTGATGACCCATGGGGACAAAAGTTGGTATGTACATGAAAATCTCCTGTAACTTGCATTGATCATTCCTCCCTTTCCTAATTCTATCTTAAATAGTATAGTTAAAAAAGAAAAGTTTTTTATTGACGAGAATAGGAACAGCGTGATAGTCTATAAATAGACAAACGCTTTACTAAAGTAAAGTGGTAACGCAATAAAGAAAATAGGATGTGTTCTAAAATGTTTTTACCTGCTGGAAGCCAAGATGAAATCGGGAAAAAGTTAGATAATCGATCAAAAGCATATGAGATATTTCGAGATGTTGTAACGTCACGTAATTATAAAGCAATCTCTACACCAGTTGTGGAATATGCGAATACGTTTACCAATGAACACGTTGGGATGAAGTTGCACGCGATGTTGAAATGGTTTAATCGTGAAGGTGAAATAGAAGTATTACGAGCTGATTGGACAACAGCAATTGCGCGTGCATTAATCAATCAACACCCAAAACAATTAAAATGGTCCTATCAAGGATCCGTATTTCGTAATGATAAGGATGGAATAGAAAGTAGACAAGCGGGAATTGAAATTATCCGCACGACACCATTTTTAGGTGAGAGTGAAAGTCTATTTACTGCTGTTACTTATTTAAATGCATTAGAAATTAAGGAGTATCTAATTGAACTTGGCCACACAGGTATCTTTGACGAATTAACAAGCCCATTGGAATTAAATAAAGCAGAAGAAGATCTATTACGTCAGGCAATGCACGATAAGCGTAGAGATGTCGTTTATCAAATTGCGGCAGATAAAGGTCACCCTGTAATAGCCAATCAACTGACACAAGTGATTGAAGCATACGGTACGATTGATGAATTAGAGAAATATCAAACCATATGGGCTAGTAACCCACGTCTAGTAAAAATATTAAACCATTTGAAACAACTTGCTACAGTTCTAAAAGGACTAGGTATTGATGAAGTATTAGTAGATTTAGGACGTGTTAAAAACCTACCGTATTACAGTGGTACGATGTTTCGAGGCTATTTAAAAGAAAACGGTGCTACATGTTTTTCAGGTGGTCGTTATGATAAGCTTTATGAACAATTTAATGAAAAAATATCTGCAGTTGGTTTAGCATTCGATGTTGATGTGTTAGCGGATCAATTAAACAATGAAGGGGAAAAAGAAAGTATCTGTATACTAGCATCTGAAGAATCGCATGTTTTTGCAGAGCGCTTACGAGCTTCTTATTTAAATTGTATTGTCGATATTCAATATACAATACTGGACGAACATGATTATGATAAAATTGTAAGAATTATAACGGATAATAATAAAGAATTTAGGGTGATAGAAGAATGAAACCATGTATTGCATTAACGAAAGGTCGATTAGAAGAACAGTTTCTCGCATTTTTCAAATCATTAGATTATGATATTGAACCGCTTGTAAATAAGGGACGAAAATTACGTGTGGAAACGGATGAATTTCAATTTATATTTGCTAAAGGACCAGATGTAACAACATATGTTGAGCATGGTATTGCTGACCTAGGAATTGTTGGTGGTGATATTTTAGCAGAATTTCAACCAGATGTTTTTGATTTATTGCCGTTACCGTTTGGGCAGTGTCGCATGGCAGTTGCTACGGAAAAAGGCAAAGTTTGGCCAGACCAAAAGAAAAAAATCGCAAGTAAATATACTGGCATAACAAAAGAATATTTTCGTAATAAAGGTGAATCCGTAGAAATCATTAAACTAGAAGGTTCTGTTGAGTTAGCTCCAATTTTAGGACTGGCAGATGGAATTGTTGATATCGTAGAAACTGGTACAACACTAAAGGAAAATGGATTAGTTATTCAAGAAGAATTCTTTACATTCAGCGCACGTTGTATTGCAAACCGTTCTTCGTTAAAAATAAAAAGAGAGGCGCTTGCTCCAATTATTCAAGCATTTAAACAAAAGGAGGAGTTGGTATGATACCTGTTTATCAGCCGAGCGCGTTTGAAATGGATTTTTTGTCAAAGAAAGAGGCCGATGCAACGGATGAAAAAGTTTATCAAGTAGCGAAAGAAGTTATTGCAGATATTCGTGCAAACGGTGATAAAGCCCTTGAAAAATATGTTGAAAAATTTGATCGTTATGTACCAAAAAAATGGGAAGTTACCAAAGAAGAACGGAAAAATGCATGGGCTAAAGTAGATCAAAAAACAATTGATGCCCTGACAAGAGCAGCCGAGAACATTAAGGCGTTTCATGCGAAACAGCTACAATCCTCAAAATTCATGCAAGTAGATGGTGATATAATGTCTGGCCAATTATATCGAGCGATTGAACGTGTGGGTATTTACGTACCTGGTGGAACAGCTTGTTATCCATCATCTGTGCTTATGAATGCTATTCCTGCTGTATTAGCAGGTGTAGAACAAGTTATTATGGTAACTCCTGCACGTGATGGAGAGGAAATTGCACCGATCTTATCTGTTGCAGCTGATATTGTAGGTGTCGATCGAATTTTCAAAATTGGTGGTATTCAAGCAATTGCTGCGTTGACATACGGAACGGAATCAGTACCAACAGTAGATAAAATTGTCGGCCCAGGTAATGCTTATGTGGCCGCTGCTAAGTCACTCGTTTATGGTGATGTTGGGATAGATATGATTGCTGGTCCGTCAGAAGTTGCCATTATTGCTGATGATACAGCAAATCCGGTTTATATCGCAGCTGATCTTATCGCACAATCGGAACATGACACAAATGCGCGTTCATTTTTATTTACAACGTCTAAAAGGTTATTAGAAGCGACAAATATAGAAGTGGAAAAACAATGTGCCGTATTACCTAGAAAAGATATTGCATCTGCTTCTTTAAGCGAAAAAAGTGGATTAGTGTTAGTAGATGATTTAGACCAAGCATTTCTATTATCGAACAAATTAGCACCAGAACACTTAGAAATTCAATTGGATAATCCACTTGATTATTTAGGGAAAATAAAAAATGCTGGTTCTGTGTTTTTAGGTCATTATACACCTGAATCACTTGGAGATTATTATGCTGGTCCCAATCATGTCTTACCAACTTCAGGGACTGCAAGATTTTCATCAGGTTTATCTGTCGATGATTTCATTAAGAAGACAACGTTCCTTTATTATTCAGAAGATGCATTGAAACAAGCATCAGAAGATGTGATGACAATCGCCAAAGAAGAGCATCTAGATGGTCATGCGAGAGCAGTTGAAAAAAGATTAAAGAAAAATTAAAAGTGGGGGTGCAAGATGCGCACAGCTAGTAAACAGCGAAAAACAAATGAAACAGTAATAGAGGTAGCATGTAATTTAGATAATAGTCAAGAAGTAACAATTTCTACTGGTGTTGGTTTTTTTGATCATATGCTTGAATTATTTGCCCGTCATGGTCGTATTGGTCTAACGGTTAAAGCAAACGGTGACTTACATATTGATAGTCATCACACTGTTGAAGATGTCGGTATTGTACTAGGCCAAGTGATTAAAGAAGCATTAGGCGATAAGAAACAAATTAATCGCTATGGTACAGCCTATGTTCCGATGGATGAAACGCTCGGTTTCGTTTCACTTGATATAAGTGGCCGACCATTTTTAGTATTAGATGCAACATTTGAAAATGAAAAACTTGGTAATTTTGATACAGAATTAGTGAGAGAATTTCTTCAAGCATTTGCATTTCAAGCAGGCATAACGCTTCATGCACGTGTTTTATATGGCATAAATACGCATCACAAGGTTGAAGCCTTATTTAAAGCACTTGGTAGAGCTTTAGCAGAAGCAATTCGAATTAATCCAGAAATTGTTGGCGTTAATTCCACAAAGGGACTAATCGAATGATAGCAATAGTAGATTATGGAATGGGTAATATCGCAAGTGTTGAAACAGCACTTCATAATCTTGGCTATGACGTGATTGTTACAGATAATCCAGCACAATTAGCTAAAAGCTCGCATATTATCCTACCTGGCGTCGGTTCCTTTCAAGCTGCGGTAGAAGAAATAGAGAAACGTAATCTCAAAGAAGTACTACAAACATTAGCTGAGAACAAGCCATTTCTAGGTATTTGTTTAGGCATGCAACTTCTATTTACAGAAGGACTTGAAGGTGGAAATACAAAGGGATTAGATCTAATTCCTGGTACAATAGAGAAAATAGAGACGAACTATCTTTTACCGCACATCGGCTGGAATGCATTAGATATAGCTGATAATCAACCTAATTTTGAATTATTTCAAGATCAGCATGTTTACTTTGTTCATTCTTTTGCGGCAAAAACAGATAAACAATATATCGTTGCAACAACAGAATATGGATCAGATGTAACTGCAATTGTTAAGAGCGGTCTTACTTATGGGATTCAATTTCATCCAGAAAAAAGTGGTGAAGTAGGCGCGGCAATTTTAAAAGCATTTTTACAGGAGGTATCTCATGAAAATACTACCAGCGATTGATTTAATAGATGGCAAATGTGTTCGATTATATCAAGGTGATTTTAAACAAACGACACAAGTTGGATCTGATCCGATAACGCAGTTAAAAACGTTTATTGCTAACGGTGCAGAGATTGTTCACATTGTTGACTTAGATGGTGCACGTGAAGGCGAAGCTGCGCGACAATATCAATTAATAAGTGAACTATGTAAATTATCATCTATACCAATTCAAGTAGGCGGCGGAATAAGAAGCATGGAAACTATTGAAAAATTGCTTGCAGCAGGGGCAGATCGATTAGTACTTGGTACAGCAGCGATTGAAGATCAAGATTTTTTAAAAGCAGCCTTAGCTAAATATCCAGAACAAATCGTCGTAGGTATTGATGCGAAGGGCGATAAAGTAGCAATCCATGGTTGGGAAACTGTATCAGAGCTTGATTATCTGACCTTTGCTAAACAGATGGAGGATTTAGGTGTTCAAACGATTGTTTTTACTGATATTTCAAAAGATGGCACAATGATGGGGCCTAATGTAGAAGCATATGAAAAATTACTTGCACATGTTTCGTGTAAAATAGTTGCTTCAGGTGGCATTAGCAATAATCAAGACATCGAAGCTTTAGCAGCAATAGGCATAGAAGAAGCAATTGTTGGTAAAGCGATTTATCAAGGTGCGGTTACGTTGAAAGGGGAAACGTCCGTATGATTGTTAAACGCATTATACCGTGTCTAGATGTCAAAGAAGGTAAAGTTGTTAAAGGCACAAATTTTGTATCTTTGCGTGAATTGGGTGATCCAGTAGAAATGGCTGCTAGTTATTCCAAAGCAGGCGCAGATGAAATTATTTTTCTTGATATCTCAGCAACAAATGAAGGACGCGATACGATGGTTGATATTGTGCGTGAAACAGCGCGCAATGTATTTGTACCATTTACTGTTGGCGGTGGCGTGAGGACGATTGACGACGTTACCCGTTTATTAAAAGCTGGTGCTGATAAGGTTGGTATTAATTCAGCTGCTGTTAACGATCCAAACTTGATAACCACTGCTGGTGACCGTTTTGGCGCACAGTGTATTGTTGTAGCAATTGATGCCAAGTTATTTGATGACGGTTGGCATGTAATGACGCACGGCGGTAGTAAAGATAGTGGTTTAGATGCAGTTGAATGGGCAAAAGAAGTAGAAAAACGTGGTGCTGGTGAAATTTTGTTAACAAGTGTTGATACCGATGGTGTGAAGAACGGATTTGATTTAAAGCTTACAAAAGCAATTGTTGACGTTGTTCGTATCCCAGTTATTGCATCAGGCGGTGTCGGAAACCCAGATCACTTTCCAGAAGTATTTAAAGAGACAGATGTATCGGCAGGTTTAGCGGCATCCATTTTTCATGAAAATACATTCTCAATAGACGCAGTGAAAGCAAGATGTAAAGAACAAGGAGTGAGTATACGTGAAGCCTGATTTTTCAAAAGGGTTAGTTCCAGCTATCATAACAGATAATCAAACAAAAGATGTGTTGATGCTTGCATATATGAACGAAGAATCGTACAAAAAAACATTGGAAACGAAAGAAACGTGGTTTTATTCTCGATCAAGAGAAGAGTTATGGCATAAAGGTGCTACGTCGGGAAACATCCAAACAGTTGTTTCTATTAAGCTTGATTGTGATCAAGACACATTATTAATAACCGTTATTCCAAAAGGTCCAGCTTGTCATACTGGAGAACAAACGTGTTTTTTTAATCCAATTTTAGACAATGAAAAAACAAATGAAAAGCTAGTAAATGAATCTATTATTGATAAAGTAATGGCCGAAGTAGAAGAACGTAAAGAAACACGCGTTGCTAATTCATATACGAACTACTTATTTGATAAAGGTATTGATAAAATAGCTAAAAAAGTAATTGAAGAAGCCGGCGAAGTGGTAATTGCAGCAAAAAATAATGATAAACAAGAAATTATTTTGGAAGTTAGTGATCTATTGTTCCACACCTTTGTCTTAATGAGTAATCAAAACGTTTCATTAGATGAGGTTAAAACAGAGTTAGAAAATCGTTTTACTAAAAAAGGGAATAGTAAAGGCGATCGTCCAGAAATTGAGAAGTGGTAAACACTTCTCAATTTCTTTTTTTTAGTATCTTTTAATAATTTATCTTCTTAATTTTGTTCAACATTTAGAAATAGTCACTATATTCAGCTAAACCATTTGCTGACACAGCGGTTGTTAAGCTAGTTATTCAGAAAAAACATGATGGATAGAGGTTCGTATACAAAAGAAAAATATAGGAAGTGCATAATAAACTGAATTAAAGTAAAGATATAAAAGATTATCGATGCAAATCTTTTACTATTTCGTAGTAATATAATTACGACAAAATAACTGGGGGTTAACAACATGAGGAAATTAGTAACAGGAATAGTTATAATTAGTTTTATGCTAGTATTAACAGCATGTGGTACAAATGAGGAAGACACCACAGATACAGATAATACTTCTACATCAGATAAGTCTGCAAGTCTATATGATGAAGTAATAGAAAAAGGTGTTCTTACAGTAGGAACTGAAGGTACGTACGCACCATTCACTTTTCATGATAATGATGGAGAATTAACGGGATACGACGTTGAAGTTATTAGAGAAGTAGCTGAACGAATGGGTGTTGAAGCAGAATTTATGGAAACACAATGGGATTCCATGTTTGCTGGTTTGAATTCGGAACGTTTTGATTTAATTGCGAATCAAGTTGGTATTAATGAGGATCGCTTAGAGAGTTATGATTTTTCAAATCCATATACGTATTCATCGGCAGTTGTCGTTGCACCTACAGATTCGGATGATATAAATGCTTTTGCAGATTTAGAGGGAAAAAGTTCAGCACAGTCTCTAACTAGTAATTTCGGTGCTATAGCTGAAGAAAGTGGTGCTGAAATTGTAAGTGTGGAAGGACTCGCGCAATCAATTGAGTTATTGAAGCAAGGACGTGCAGATGTGACAGTAAATGATAAACTTGCTGTTCTAGATTATTTAAATCAAGAAGGCGATGAAAGTGTTCATATTGTTGCAGAAGAAGGTAATGTATCTGAAACAGCATTTGCATTAAATCAAGGTAATGAAGAATTAGTTGAAGCGATCAACGAACAATTAGAAGCGATGAGAGAAGACGGTACTTTAGCGCAGATTTCGGAAAGCTGGTTTGGTGAAGATGTTTCTTCTGAGTAATACATTGTTTACGATCACATCGAATCTAGAAGGGTGGGAGTTATTTGTAAACTCCCTTCTCCCTATGATTTTAGGTGCAATTAAATATACCATACCGCTTACGCTTATCTCATTTTCAATAGGATTGATATTAGCATTACTAACAGCAATTATGCGTCTTTCTAAATCTTTCATTGTTCGTGCACCTGCAGCTGTATACGTTTCTGCAATTCGAGGAACCCCATTGCTTGTGCAATTATTTATTATTTTTTATGGACTACCAAGTCTTAACGTAACAATTGATCCATTTCCAAGTGCTGTTATCGCATTTAGCTTGAACGTAGGTGCTTATGCATCAGAGATTATACGTGCTTCTATTTTATCTATTTCTAAAGGGCAATGGGAAGCAGGTTATACAATAGGTATGACACAAAACACGGTATTAAAACGGATTATTTTACCGCAAGCAACAAGGGTTTCCGTACCGCCATTATCAAATACATTTATTAGTTTAGTGAAAGATACATCACTTGCTTCGTTGATACTTGTTACAGAACTGTTTCGAAGAGCTCAAGAAATTGCCGCAGTAACGTATGATTTTATGCTGATTTATATTGAAGCAGCTATTCTTTATTGGGTCATCTGTTTTCTACTATCCCTTGTTCAACAAGTAATTGAGAAACGACTAGAACGATATACAGCAACATAAAAAGGGGGAGTAGTAATGTTATTATCGATTAAAAGTCTAGCTAAGTCTTTTGATGATCTTGAAGTTTTGAAGGATATTGATTTAGAGATTAACAAAGGAAAAGTGTTATCGATAATGGGACCTTCAGGATCTGGTAAAACAACGATGTTGCGCTGTTTAAATGGACTGGAACAACCAAACAGCGGCATTTTCACCTTTGATGATGGACTCGCTCTTAATTTTAAGGACAAGATCAGCAAACAGGACGCGTTGAAATTAAGACGTAAGTCCGGAATGGTATTCCAATCGTATAATCTTTTCCCACATAAAACAGCATTAGAAAATGTGACAGAGGGACCGATCACTGTTCAAAAACGTAATAAGAAAGAAGTTAAGCAAATGGCGGAAGGACTTTTGGAGAAGGTAGGTCTTAAAGATAAGATGCACCTATACCCGCATCAACTTTCTGGTGGACAACAACAACGAGTTGGTATAGCTAGAGCATTAGCAATTGAACCTGCATTAATGCTATTTGATGAACCTACATCTGCACTAGATCCAGAATTAATTGGAGAAGTGTTAACAGTGATTAGGGATCTTGCAAATGATAATTGGACTATGGCTATTGTAACGCACGAAGTACAATTTGCTGAACAAGTATCCGATGAAGTCATATTTATGGATGATGGCTATATTGTTGAACAAGGTCCACCAAAAGAAGTGTTAAAAGCACCAAAAGAAAAACGCACACAACAATTTTTGAATCGAATACTTAATCCGTCATAAAAAGAATGGAAATGTCCAGACTTAGAAAAGTAATTAAGATACTTTTCTAAGTCTGGATTTTTTATTGCGTTAACTATTTTGGTTTTATAATATGTTCCTGTATACTGAAAGGAAATTGACCATAAAGGAAGTACAACTATGCGATTAAGTGTGTTAGATCAAGTACCAATTTCACAAGATTCTTCACCAGAAGAAGCAATAGATAATACAATTAAGTTAGCAAAAATAACAGAAGACTTAGGCTTTACAAGATATTGGGTAGCTGAACATCATAATACAAACGGATTAGCAAGTTCCTCACCTGAAATATTAATGACGCGTCTTGCTAGTGAGACGGCTTCGATTCGAATTGGATCTGGTGGTGTATTGCTACCACAGTATGCACCATTGAAAGTGGCAGAAAATTTTCGAATGCTAGAAGTTATGTATCCAAATAGAATTGACTTAGGTTTAGGACGTTCACCAGGTGGATCAAATGAAACACGCTTAGCATTAACCGATCATATACAAAAAAGTATGAGTTTATTTCCGAGACAATTAGAAGAGTTATATGGTTTTTTATATGATGAATTACCTAAAGATCACCCATTTTTCACGGTAAAGGCAAGCCCAAGAACGAAGACAAATCCCCCAATATGGGTTCTAGGCTTATCAGAACGCGGGGCAACTAATGCAGCAAACATTGGTGCGGGATTTACATATGGTCACTTTATTAATCCAACTAAAGGGAAAGAATCGATTGCAGCATATAAAGATAAATTTAAACCGAATAAAAACTTTCAAGAGCCACAAGTGACTGTCTGCATCTTTGTTATTTGTGCCGAAACAGAAGAAAAATCAGAAGAACTTGCCTTATCACAAGATCTTTGGTTATTGCGTGTAGAAAAAGGGATTGGAACGCGTGTACCATCAGTAGAAGAGGCAAAGAGTAAAACATATACAAAAGAGGAACAAGTAATAATTGATAGAAACAGAAAGAGATGCATTGTTGGAACTCCTGAAAGCGTCAAGAAACAATTAGAAGAGATACAAGTAAGCTATGACTGCGATGAATTTATGATTATAACAAATATTTACTCATTTGAAGAAAAGGTAAATTCTTATCAGTTGTTAGCAAAAACATTATTTAATTAATGATATTATTTTTTTGTAAAATAATGTAATAGATAAAATTAAATTGATTTAGTGGAATTTTGTTAATCCTTGCATTAGCTTACTATACTTTATCAAAGATGAGGAGGTGTAACATGGCTAATATTAATAAATTTGGTCTGTTATCTTTATTAATGGTTCTTATCAATTTTATTTTCTTTATTTTCACCAGAGGACCGAATGCGAATATAACTCTTGCTATAAGTGTATTTATTACAGTATCTGTTCTAGGTATTATTTTTGCTTTAATGTCTAAGAAACGTATTGTAACAATTACAGGAATTTTCTTAAATGGATGCGTATTGCTGTTCGCTATATTACTCTTACTTGCTGTCGGAATAGGGTCATCTTAAGAACTTGGAGGAGAAAAATGATTGATTATAGAATAATTGAAAAACAAATGTATACGGATAAAATCGGATCACTAGTTTCCATGCTTGAACATACGCGTGCTGTAACAATTGATGAAATTTCGAATCTTACTCAAAAAGAATTAGACTATTTACCAGATGCTAGTTCGAATTCGATTGGTGCTCTTTTAAACCATATCGCAGCAATTGAATTTGCCCATCAAGTAATATTCTTTGAAGAAAGAGATCTAAGTGAAAGCGAGTATTTAAGATGGAAGAACGGTTTAGAACTTGGAGATACAGCTAGAATTGAAATTAAAGATAAACCTATTACTTATTATCTTAATAAATTAGCAGAAGTTAGAGAAAATTCGTTAACACAATTGAAATTAAAGCAAGATAGTTGGTTATTTGAAGAACATAAATGGGAGAATGGAGTTGCTTATAATAACTACTACCTTTGGTTTCACGTTATGGAAGACGAAATAAATCACCGCGGTCAAATAAGATCAATTAAACGACTACTGTTAAATAGTACACAACGTTAAACAATTCAACAGGGGATTAATGTAATAATCCCCTAAGATGTTCCACATGCTTTCTATTTCCATCAATTACTTCATTAATAATTTTTTTGCTTTCCGGATCTAAATCACCTTTAACTATTTCTTCCGAGTACTCGACGCCATAGTTATCTATTCCTTTTATTGCATCTTCTATTATCTTGTTGGGTTCATCACTTAACATAGCTTTATGCACAAAGCTATGCATGGATCCAGTAATTCCTTCACTATTAGCTGGGACACCACCTAGATTTTGAATCCGCTCTGCTAATTTTTGGGCATCTTGTTTAACTTCTTGTTGTATAAACTGAAAATCCTGTTTTAATTTGTCATCGTTTATCTTCTGAATGTAATGCTCAATAGAGCGTACACCCATATAACTACCTCTTAATATTGTGTTTAATTCTTCAATAACTATCTCATTTTGCATAAATATCACATCCTATCTCTAGTATAAGTCAGTTCCTTTAAAATATTCATATTCTTTTGTTAAATTATGTTAATGCAGAACTTCATTTATGCTAAAATATATATGTAAATGTTTTGAAAACATAGAAGGGACCTGGAATACTGATAAATTAAAAGCACAGTTGAAAGCATTAGAGAAAAGTCATTTGAGTCAAGATGTTCGTAAAGATGTTAAGAAGTTAGATGAAATATTAGAGACTGATTTTATCGAAATCGTAAGTTCTGGTTTTATGTTTTATAAAGAAGATTGTCTTACCAGTGGTGTCGAATTATTCGACATGTCACTACATAATTATGAAGTTCAGATTTTAGCGCCAGATGTTGTCCTAGCTACCTATTTTATCGAGGATAAAACTAGAAGCCGTAATACACTTCGTAGCTCAATATGGAAGCTTATTTACAAAATACGGAAACTATATTTTCATCAAGGAACGATTACTGAACAAAAGTTTTTAAATGAATAAAGAGGAGTGAAGATTTTTGTCAAAAAAATATATTATAGCTAGTATAGCGGTGGTAATTCTAATCATTATTAACCTTAGTACCTTTTTTAAACTTAACAGTTTAGATGAAGATATATTTGAATTAGATAATAAGCTTCAAAATACGAACTTTTCAATTGAAAACAATTATTCACAAGTGGAATCTACTATGAATGAAATGCTAGAAGAACAGTTGTGGATTCAAGAAAAAGATTACCAAATTATCGCTCTAGATACCGAGGAAAGTACGGTTGATGTAATGCTTGAATGGCATGCTCGTGATCTCTTGCAAAACGAAATTCTATCATTATTATATCGAAATGAAAACACTACGGAATGGAATGAATTAGAAGTTAACAATGAAAATGGATTGAACTATTCTGTGGAGCATACTTTCCCTTTAAGAGAAAATTATGAGGTACAATTAGTTGGCGATTCAGTTACTGGAAAGCGAAGTGAGGAACTGTTCATTTTGGACTTTAAAGATGAGATAGAGAACCGTATTATTATTAATGTGTTTGTAGATGTAGAAAGCGATCATAAAAATATTAGTCCTAATATCATTATATATAATCATTTAGATGAAGATTCTATCTTTGGTCAGAATAAAGATGACTTAAAAATTAAAAGTGCTGAAGCTTTAATATATGTAGATGGAGAGATTAAAAAAGAAATTAACTTATTAGAAGAGGAGGAAAATAACTATATTGATGAAAATAGTGAGAATATTAATTATTATAAAATAGTAGAACTTGATGAAGTTATAGAAGATGTGAATGATATTGAGGTGCTTGTTATTGTAGAAGATAACTTAGGTGTAAAATATCAGACCACAAATAATGCATTAAATGAAAAATGACTAAAAATTAGAGAAAACTATAAAATGCGCTTTGGTTATCAGTCATTTTGCTATCATGTATAAATCTGAAATGGTAGTATAGAGATAATGGTCTTAAAATGTGTCGGCTAATATAGTCAATAGAATAGTTAAAAGCGAGGGGTTTGATGAAAAACAATTTCTTAGATCAGTTTTATACAGTTGACCCAATTTCGGGCGATTATATCATTGAAATTTCTCTAAAGGACTATGATGAAGTCTTTAATACATGGGATTCCTCTGTGTACAATATTAGAGATCTAGATGCAAGTTTAAAAGCCTTTCTTGAAGAATTTTCGTTTGAGATAGACTCACGTAAAAATATTAAGTTAAAGTTTGATATGTTAGATGAAAAAAAAGATGTTGAAATGGAGAAAAACATTATTTCAGGCATTCGAAATAACTTTAATTACAAGTATTTTTTAATAAATAAGCAGACAGTACAAAGTAGGAAAAAATCATTGATTTACATTATGGTTTCTGTTATGTTTACGATCGTTTCGAGTTATTTACAGTTCTCAGATGAAAATAAGTTATTTCAAGATTTGGTCTCACTTAATCTAACAGTGGGCGGCTGGGTGTTTTTATGGGAAGCATTTTCAATACTCTTTATGCAAAGCGTTAATTTATCAAAGAGAAAGAAGCACTACAAAAGAATCATAGCGGCTGATATAATATTTAGGTATCATTAAATTTTTATAAAGTAAATAAATAGAATAAAATATATTAGGGGTGTAATATGAAACACTACATAAGTTTATTAATACTTGTTTTATTGTTATTTCCTGTCCAAGCAAGCGCTCACACGCATTTGGACAGTTCAGAACCAGCAACTGGAGAAGTAGTTTCTTCTGATAATCCAGTAATTACGTTAACATTTGACTCACCAATACAAGAAATAAATACAATTTCTGTAACAGATAAAAATGATGTGGTAACAACTATTGAAGAAATCAATCATTCTCCAGAAAATATAATAGAAGTAACATTACCAGCAAATCTTGAAGAGGGAGAGATCGAATTTTTTTACAGCATTATTGGAGAAGATGGGCATGTAATAGAAAATAATCTCGTATTTACATATGAGCAAGTAGACAAGGAATCAAGTTCAGTGGATGAAACACAATCTTCTGAGAAAGAAAACGCTGAAGACACAGAAGGTGAAGCGGAAGAAAGTGAAATAGTAGAAGAAACAGAGCAAGCTCCTAAAGTAGAAGCAACAGAAACTGCTAGTGAACAGGACGAGCAAAACGGATGGCTTATGCCAGTTATTGCTGTCATTTTAATCGCGATTGCTGCAATCGTATTCTTAGTAAATAGGAAGAAAAAATGATTTATGCAATAACAAACGGACTTTTATATGTTTGCTTTTCCATTTTGATTGGCACGCATCTCCTATCTTTATTACCTGAAGAAATGAGAATGTATATAAAAGTTAAGAAACGTATATTGATAGGTGTAACTAGTGCAATACCTATACTTGCAGTTATTCCTATTATTGATTTGGTAAACACGATTAGTAAATATAGAGTAGATAACGGCTTTACTAGTTTTATTTATGTGATAAAAGAAATAGAGATAGGGAGAGCATGGTTCATTTTGTTGCTCCTTTCAATTTTCCACCTTTTTATTTTGGCAATCAGAAAACATATAGTTATTTATCCAGTTATTGGTTTATTTCTAATGTTAGGCATAGTCTTAACGCAAAGTGTTGTTGGTCATGCAGCTAGTATGGCAAGCTATCCTGGTGCTTTATCACATACCATTCATTTACTCGCCGTTTGTTTTTGGGCAGGAACCTTATTCGTTGTTAGTTGGTTTGCGAATGACGATACACATTGGAAGTCGTTTGTTAATTGGTTTTCAATTATGGCTTTAATATGTCTCGTATTTGTCACGTTTACTGGGCTATTTATGAGCTTTTCATTAACAGAAGGAACGTTGGTATCATCATGGCGTATTCCTTATGGTCAAGCATTGCTAATCAAGCATTTACTATATGTAGCTTTATTGCTGTTTGTTTTTATTAATGCTGTTCTGATAAATAAGAAGATAAAAAAATCAACAAATTTCTCACCTAAACGTTGGTGGCGGGCTGAGAGTGCGATCATTTTACTTATATTCTCTGTAACTGGTTTTATGAGTGAACAAGAGCCGCCACTTGATATAGAGAAAATGGTCAACAGTGGTGATAGTTCTATCCTTTTTCGTACATTTGCATCAGTTAATATAGGGGATACTGTACTATTTTCTCCTGATTTCATAAGTATTTTCTTTATTTTTTTATCAGTTGTTTTTCTCTTTTCGACGCTTTTCGTCTTTTGGATCCAAGAGAAAGTAATCAGCACTTTGTTAATGAGTGGCCTTGCAATATTTAGTTTATATGTGGGGCTGATGTCATCAGTAACAGTTTTCTAAAACAGCAATAGATGCTTTTTTAATATATAAATGATACGCTACCATTAAATACAATATAAGTAATAACCTAATGCTAATAAGGGGGAAATAAGAAATGATTATTGGGTTAAATCATGTACAAATTACTATTCCAAAAAATGCTGAAGAGTTAGGAAAGCATTTCTATTGTGATTTATTAGGGTTAAAAGAAATTAAAAAACCAGAGTCGTTAAAAGGTAGAGGTGGATTTTGGTTGCAAGTTGGAAATCTTGAGGTACATGTAGGAACAGAAGATGGTTTTGATCGATTAACAACAAAAGCCCATTTAGCATATCAAGTAGAAGATCTTTCATATTGGAGAAACGTATTAAATGAAAACAGTATTAATATTTCTGAATCTATCCCACTTCCTGGCTATGACCGTTTTGAATTTCGAGATCCATTTGGTAACCGAGTAGAGATGATTCAAGCAATTTAAACAACTTTTCAACAGTTAATAAGGAGTGATTTAATGATAAGTATACTATTATTATTTATCATCATAGGTTTAGGTACAATTATTAGGAACCAAAGTGAACAATCTAAACAAAACAAAAAGATCATACAAATCCTAGAGGATATACAAAAAGAGAAGATTAATATATAGGATTAACACATGTTCTTGAATATAAATGAATAAGAGGCTGCAACAAGCTAATACTTGTTGCAGCCTCAATATTTGTATTATTTCCAGTTTTCTTCGATAAAATTGTCGCGTCCAGATTTGGCACGATCTTCAAGGTATTCATTTTCATTCTCTTTATAAAAATCTTGATGATAATTTTCTGCAGCGTAAAAGCGCTTAGCAGGTAAAATTTCAGTTGCAATTGCTTTTTTAAATTTACCACTATTAGCTAATGCTTGTTTTGAAGTTGCTGCAATTCTTTCTTGTTCACTATTATGATAAAATATTGCCGTTCGATATTGTGGTCCGCGATCATGAAATTGTCCGTCTGGATCTGTTGGATCAATTTGTGGCCAATATAGATCAACAATTTGTTGGTAATCAACCAGTGTTGGATCATAGGTTATTTGAACCGCTTCATAGTGACCTGTTTCTCCACCTTTAACATCCTCGTAACTAGGGTTTACTAGTGATCCTCCAGTATAGCCTGAAATGACTTGATGTACACCGTCCCATTGATCAAAAGGCTTAACCATACACCAGAAACATCCTCCAGCAAAAGTTGCAATTTCTCGTCTATCTGTCATTCTAATTCCCCCCCAAAAAAATCATCTGTGCTTTAAATCTAGCTGATTTAAATGAGAATGTCCATCAAAAAGTATAACAATTTCATTTATAAGCAAAATAATAGTATGGAGGTGATTATTTGAAACGACCAACAAAGCAAAAAGGAAATAATGAGATGCATTCAGGTTTAAATCCGCAAGGCTATTCAGAAGATAAAGCAGATCAAGAACCAAAATCACAATTGGAACAAAAAGCGAAACATTCTCATACAAAAAGATAATGGCTCCATACAATCTTTAATCTAAGTTTCTAAAATGGTTTAGAACAAATTGATAAAATACTGTTTCAGAAGGAGCAAGATTACGATGCTTTGGTGTTATAATTCCAACTGTTCTGCATAATTGCGGATTACTTATTGCAATTTTAGATGTAAATGTTGTGTTCACTTCACTAAATGCACTTTCCGGTAGGAGTGTAATACCCATACCAGCAGCAACAAGGCCTTTAATAGCATCAAGATCTTCTCCTTCTGAAGTTACATGTGGTTCAAAACCAGCTTGTTTACACCCGTCCATTGCTAATTTCTCGAAGATATATCCTTTTGGAAATAAAACAAATGGATCTTGTTTTAATTCTGCTAAGTAGATACTTTTTCGATTAGCCATGGGATGATCATTCGGAACTAAGGCATATAAATCCTCAGAAAATAAAATATCTCCTATAATATCAGGATCATCAATAGGTACTGGTCCAAGGAAAGCTACATCAATCTCTCTGCTTTTAACTGATTCGATTAGAAAACTATAAGAACCTTGACGAAGGTGAAAAGATATATTCGGGTATTTTTTCTTGAATACCGCTAGTACATTTGGTAATAAATTACTGGCTAAACTTGTTGGAAATCCAATTTTAATGGATCCACGTTCAGGATCAATATATTCATCGACCTGCTTCTTGGCGTGATCAATTGCTTTCATCGCGACTTTAGTGTGGTAAAAAAATGTTTTTCCAATAGGCGTAAGTTTGACATTACGACCTGTTCTTTCAAATAGTTGCACTCCCAATTCAGCTTCCAAATTAGCGATTTGTCTACTTATTGCAGATTGAGCAATGTGTAAGTGGAGTGCCGCATCAGACACGTGCTCTCTTTCGGCAACTTCCATAAAATAACGTAATTGACGTAGTTCCATTGATATCCCCCTAATATATATATATCAAGATTAGATCGTTCCCATCTATATTATATATTGTTTAGATCAATAAATAAACATACAATAGAAATAGACACTTTAAAAGAAATCGTAAATGGGGGCGAATGATATGAGTTATAGTAAAATACCTGAAGCACAAGGTTTATATCGTCCTGGGTTTGAACATGACGCATGTGGAATTGGGTTGTATGCGCATATTAAGGGAATGCGTACACATGAGATTGTCCAAAAAGGATTGCAAATGTTATGCCAATTGGACCACCGAGGTGGCCAAGGTAGTGATCCGGATACAGGAGATGGCGCTGGATTAATGGTTCAAATACCAGATAATTATTTTCGAAAGGTTTGTGACTTTACATTACCTGAAGAAGGTCGTTATGGTGTTGGGATGGTATTCTTCTCTAAAGATGATCAAGAAAGAGAACGAATTGAAATGAAAATCAATGAATTGATTGCACAAGAAGGACAAAGATTATTGGGGTGGAGAAGTGCCCCTACAGATGTTAGCAAAATTGGAATAAATGCACAAGATACAGCACCTATTGTAAGACAAGTTTTTATAGGTGCAAATGAGGAAATTACTGATGATTTAGCTTTTGAACGTAAATTATTTATTATTCGTAAACAAGCAGAAAATTGGGCAACAGAACAAGCATACCAATTTTATTTTGCGAGTCTTTCAAATAGAACAATTGTTTATAAAGGTCTTCTTACACCTAGTCAGGTAGATCAATTTTATTTAGAGTTACAAGATGAAGATTTTGTATCTGCATTTTCACTTGTACACTCCCGTTTTAGTACAAACACATTTCCAAGTTGGGAACGCGCACATCCAAACCGCTATTTAATTCACAATGGTGAAATCAATACAATGCGCGGCAATATGAACTGGATGCGCGCACGTGAACAACAATTTGTTTCTGAAGCATTCGGTGATGATTTAGATAAACTATTACCGATATTAAATGCAGAAGGAAGTGATTCTTCTGTATTAGATAATGCATTAGAGTTTTTCACGCTCGCTGGAAGAAAACCAGCACATGCAGCAATGATGCTAATACCAGAACCTTGGAAGAAAAATCCGCACATGCCTGCTGATAAGCGTGCTTTCTATGAATATCATAGTTGTTTAATGGAACAGTGGGATGGCCCAACTTCGGTCACATTTACTAATGGGAAACAAATTGGTGCGATTTTAGACCGTAATGGTTTAAGACCGGCGCGTTATTATGTAACGAAAGATGATTATATTGTTTATTCATCAGAAGTTGGCGTAATTGATATCCCCGAAGAAAACGTTCTATATAAAGATAGACTAAGTCCTGGAAAAATGCTTCTAATTGATTTAGAACAAGGACGAATTATCGCAGACGAAGAAATAAAAAATGAAATAGTAAGAGAACAGCCATATCAAAAATGGTTAGATGATAATCTTGTTACATTAAGCGGTGAATTGGTTGAGAATGATGATAAACCAATTGATCTTTTAACTACGCGACAGAAAGCTTTTGGTTACACAACAGAAGATATTGAAAAGTATTTACTACCAATTATCACAGAAGGAAAAGACCCAATTGGAGCAATGGGTACAGATACACCACTTGCTGTCCTTTCTAATCGTGCACAGTCACTTTTTAATTATTTTAAACAGTTATTTGCACAGGTTACAAATCCACCAATTGATGCTTATCGTGAGCAAATTGTAACATCAACGATGACTTTATTAGGACCTGAAGGAAACATACTAGAGCCAACAGAAGTAAATAGTCATCGAATTCAATTGGAGACACCTATATTATCTAATAGCCAGTTAACACAGTTTAAAAACAATGTATATCCAGATTTTAAGAGTCAGGTTATTGACTCCTTATTTACGGATGATTTGCAAGCTGGATTAGAAGCTATTTTCGCTAAAGCAGATCTGGCTATTAAAAATGGCGTAAAACTATTGATTTTATCCGATCGAAATATGGATGAAAAACAGATAGCGATTCCTATTTTACTAGCGGCAAGTGGCTTACATCAACATTTAGTTAGACAAGGTAGTAGAACGAAAATGAGTTTACTAGTTGAATCTGGTGAAACAAGAGAAGTGCATCATTTTGCTGCCTTAATTGGATATGGTGTTGACGCAATTACGCCTTATTTAGCATATGAAACATACCGAAATGAAATTGCTAATGATAATCTAGCTGTTACGTACGAAGATGCAGTCGGTGGTTATATTAATAACGTAACTGAAGGCGTTATTAAAGTTATGTCTAAAATGGGCATATCTACTGTTCAAAGTTATCGGGGAGCACAGATTTTTGAAGCACTAGGTATTAGTAATAAGGTAATTGATCGATACTTCACTGGAACTGCATCGCAAATTGATGGAATCGGTTTAGATATAATTGCTGAAGAAGCGAAGATGCGTCATCAAGACGGCTATAGTAAGTCAGTAGATGATACATTAGAGCCAGGAAGTGATTTTCAGTGGAGACAAACGGGTGAACACCATGCTTATAATCCAACAACGATTCATAAACTGCAATGGGCAACAAGACGTGGAGATTATCAATTGTTCAAGGAATTCTCTAAGTCAGCAGACGAAGAGCGTTTAGGTTTCTTACGTAATTTGCTTACCTTTAAGACTGAAAATTCTATATCGATAGATGAAGTTGAGTCCGTGGACACGATTGTAAAACGTTTTAAAACGGGTGCTATGTCATTTGGTTCTATTAGCCAAGAAGCACATGAGTCATTAGCTATTGCCATGAATCGCTTAGGCGGTAAGAGTAATAGTGGAGAAGGTGGCGAGGATGCTAATCGTTATATTGTTGACGAAAACGGAGACTTCCGTCGAAGTGCAATAAAACAAATCGCTTCAGGTCGTTTTGGCGCAAAAAGTCACTATATGGTGAATGCAGATGAATTACAAATTAAAATGGCACAAGGTGCAAAACCTGGAGAAGGTGGACAATTACCTGGTAAGAAAGTTTACCCATGGGTTGCGAATGTACGTGGTTCTACACCTGGTGTTGATTTAATCTCACCTCCACCACACCATGATATTTATTCTATTGAAGATTTAGCACAATTAATTCATGATTTAAAAAATGGGAATCGTGATGCGCGTATTAGTGTGAAACTTGTATCTCGTGCTGGTGTTGGTACAATCGCTGCTGGTGTAGCAAAAGGAAGTGCCGATGTTATATCAGTAGTTGGCTATGATGGTGGTACTGGTGCGTCTCCGAAAACGAGTATCAAGCATGCTGGTTTACCTTGGGAGATTGGTTTAGCAGAAGCGCATCAAACGTTGATGTTAAATGGTTTACGCGAGCGTATAATTCTAGAAACCGACGGTAAATTATTAACCGGTAAAGATGTCGTAATGGCAGCGTTACTTGGTGCAGAGGAATATGGCTTTGCTACCGGACCTTTAGTCGTATTAGGCTGTGTTATGATGCGTGTTTGTCATATGGATACTTGCCCAGTTGGTGTTGCAACACAGAATCCAGAATTACGGAAAAAATTTGCTGGTGATCCTGATCATGTGGTAAATTTCATGCGATTCATCGCTGAAGAAGTGCGCGAGATCATGGCAACACTTGGATTTAAAACAATCAATGAAATGATTGGTCGTACAGACGTCCTAGAGATAAGTGAACGAGCAAATACGCATTGGAAAGCAAAATACCTAGACTTATCTAGAATGCTTTATCAACCTAAAAATACTGGTAGTGCTCGTTATAATAAATCACAACAAGACCACAAGATTGATAAATCATTAGATATAACGCATATTCTACCAGCTGTTCAATCAGCTATAGATACAGGCGAGAAAGTTAATGTTTCGTTCCCTATTAAAAACATTAATCGAGTAGCTGGAACAATAGTTGGTAGTGAGATTTCTAAAATGTATGGGGAAGAAGGTTTACCTGACGACACGATAACGCTTAACTTTACAGGTTCCGCTGGTCAAAGCTTTGGTGCATTTGTACCAAAAGGAATGACACTGCACTTAACTGGTGATGCCAATGACTATGTTGGTAAAGGATTATCCGGCGGGAAAATTACGGTGCGTGTACCTAAAGAGTCTAGTATCGAACCAAGTCAAAATGTAATTGCAGGTAATGTCTGTTTTTATGGTGCAACAAGTGGTGAAGCTTATATAAATGGCTATGCTGGTGAACGTTTTGCTGTTCGTAACAGTGGCGCAACAATTGTAGTTGAAGGTATTGGTGACCACGGTTGTGAATATATGACAGGTGGTAAAGTTGTTATCTTAGGTGAAGTAGGTAAAAACTTCGGTGCAGGTATGTCTGGTGGTATTGCTTATGTACTAGCTGATGATAAAGAAAAATTCGAGCAATTAAGTAATATGGAATTAATAGAATTTGAAACACTAAAATCAGAAGAAGAGATTAATAACCTAAGAACGATTATTAATGATCAATATGTCTACACAAACAGCAGTCGAGCAAAAGAAGTATTAGATGATTGGGAAAATAGTGTGAAGAAATTCATAAAAGTAATTCCGAAAGATTACAAGTTAATGCTACAAACTATACAATCTTATGTAGAATCAGGCGAATCAGCTGAAGATGCTAAGATGAGTGCTTTTCTGGCTAAAAAAGAAAATCGTATTGTTTTAAATGACGAACGCAAAAAAATGATCGTACAGTAGAAAGGAGATATGAATATGGGTAAAGCAACAGGTTTTATGGAAATAGAACGGGAAGAAGCAGTTGATCGTGATCCTGTAGAACGTGTTAAGGATTGGAAAGAGTATTCTGCTCCTTTCACTGATGAGGTCGCTGAAAGACAAGGGGAAAGATGTATGGATTGTGGCACACCTTTCTGTCATATCGGCATGGAAGTTGGTAATGCTACATCCGGTTGTCCGGTTTATAATTTAATACCTGAGTGGAATGATTTAGTGTATAAAGGAAAGTGGAAAGATGCATTAGACCGCTTACTTAAAACAAATAATTTCCCTGAATTTACTGGGCGCGTTTGCCCAGCCCCATGTGAGGGTTCTTGTACAGTTGCTATTTCAGAACCAGCAATTGCAATCAAAAATATCGAGCAGGCTATTATTGATAAAGGTTTTGAAAAGGGTTGGATTAAACCACGTATTCCTGAAGAACGTACAGGTAAAACAGTTGCGATTATAGGTTCAGGACCGGCAGGAATGGCAGCAGCTGATCAATTAAACCAAGCTGGTCATTCTGTTACGATGTATGAACGCGCTGATCGTGCTGGTGGATTACTAATGTACGGTATTCCAAATATGAAGCTTGAAAAAGACGTTGTAACAAGAAGAATTAGATTACTAGAACAAGAAGGGGTAGAAATTGTTTTGAATACAGAAGTCGGTAAAGATATAACTGCCGATGAATTAAAAGAACAATTTGATTCTGTTATAGTTTGTACGGGTGCACAAAAGCCTCGTGATCTTGTTGTTGAAGGACGTGAATCCAAGGGTATTCATGTTGCAATGGATTATCTAACTACTGCTACTAAAAAAGTATTGGATGATACAACCATACTTCCAGATACTTTAAATGCAGATGGTAAAGATGTGATTGTTATTGGTGGCGGTGATACAGGTGCTGACTGTGTAGCAACTGCATTGCGCCAAGGCGCGAAATCAATTGCACAATTCGGTATTAATCCAGCTTTACCATTAAAACGCACATCAGACAATATGTGGCCAGAGTATCCACAGGTTTTCAGTTTAGAATATGCACACAAAGAGGCTAAAGAAGCATTTGGTAAAGATATTCGTGAATACTCTATTCAAACAAAGAAAGCTGTTACTGATGAAAATGGACAATTAAAAGAATTGCATACAGTAGAAATGGTTAAAACAAGAGATGAAAACGGGATGTTTGTTTACCAAGAAAATCCAGGTACTGAAAAAGTTTGGCCAGCGGAATTAGTTGTCATTGCAATTGGTTTTGAAGGCCCAGAACAGCCATTATTAAAGCAATTTGGCATTGAGACTAGCAGAAACAAAATCGCTGCTACTTATGGTGAATTTGAGACAAATGTAGCAGGTATATTTGCTGCTGGAGATTCTAGAAGAGGACCAAGTTTAATTGTTTGGGCAATCAATGAAGGTCGTGAAGTTGCTTATGCAGTAGACAATTATTTAATGGGAGCGACAAGCTTACCAACTGTATTGGCAGTATAAGAATAAAAGATCACTGTGATGCCTTATAAAAGGTACCACAGTGATCTTTTTTATTGTTAATTTCTTGAGACTGTTATGCTTAAAAGAATAATAAACCAAACAGTAAATCATTTCATATAGCGATTTATTAAAAGATTGTTGATTAAGTTAAATTACCATAGACTCTGTCGTAACGATCTTTATATAAATGGGCATATAATAGAACTTTCGACTCGCTTCTCAAGCAAAATGGTCTCCCTTTCCGTAGGCACGTGCTGTTCCTACAGGACAAGGAATGCTACGACAGCGAAACATCGCACGAAGAAAATATTATTATTTTCGAGGATGTCGCCCATTTCGCTTGATCCGCTAGTTTTAGTCCGTGAATAGAAATTGTGTAAAATGCACTATTATTTGTAATTAAAGCGTAACTAGAATACGCTTTAGATTCAATAAAAAGTGATATTGTCACCTGTTTAAAACAGAGATACGCTATCCAGCGAAGGTAGCAAATGGTTGACACTCCAGTGGGAACAGCACAAACCGAAGATCCTCTATAGAAGTGCTCTTCGCTTCTATAGATAGCTGAGGTTGTGCCCACGGAAAAGGAGACCATTTGCTACCGTAGCGTGTCTAGAGTTGTAAACCACTTACGACAGAATTTCTCTCAAGTCTGACTATTGAAAAGCAACACTGTTTATCTATTAATCTCTTTTTCTTTTTTTATACCATTTCGTTATCAGATACGCAACGATAGCTAGGCATGCATAGACAAAGAAGAATACCAAGAAACCCCATAGGCCTATAACAGCATCAGCAAATTCCATATTCCCTCTATTTGTGATAGCTTGTTGTATTTCTATTGCAAAAACAAGCACGATCATTAGCGTAAATGTATAAACAAAGGCAAAAATGGATGTACTCCATTTGAATTCGGCTAAAATTTTAAAAAAGAAATAAACAAAAAAGTAAGCAAAAATTCCAATTACGCCAATAATCCAAAAATGTAACTGCTTATCTGTTAATGAAAAACCTAGTTCCTGAAAAAGAACAATTAAAATATCGTGGGCAGCATTCACTAATTCGGCTAACCACGTGATTACTTCACGCATATATTCACCTCTTTACTTATTTAATCGGTAGAAGGATGGTGATATGATCATATCATATTACCTATCAAATGAGCTTATTTTTTTAGTTTAGAAAATAGTTTGAATATTTTTAATACAAATAGGTTGTCTAAATTGATCATTTAGTAATAAAATAGAGTTTATACTATTAGATCTAGAATATATACTGCAGGGGGACAAGAAATATGACACAACAATCGATATCTATTACTGAAACTACATCACATAAAGACAAACCAGTATCTGATCAATTAGAATTTGGCAATGTATTTACTGATCATATGTTTATTGTGGATTATAAAGAAGGACAAGGGTGGTACGATCCAAGAATTGTACCCTATCAACCAATTTCACTTGATCCAGCATCAATGGTATTTCATTATGGTCAAACAGTATTTGAAGGACTTAAAGCCTATTTAACAGACCAAGGTGAGGTTAACTTATTTAGACCAGAGAAGAACATGGAACGATTAAACAGATCGAATGAACGTATGTGCATTCCAACGATTGATAAAGAGTTAATGCTACATGCAATTAAACAATTAGTAAGTTTTGAAAAAGATTGGGTGCCAAACGCACCAGGTACATCGTTGTATATTCGTCCTTTTGTTATTTCAACAGAACCATATTTAGGAGTTGCACCATCAAAAACATATAAACTGATAATTATTTTATCACCAGTAGGTGCTTATTATAAAGAAGGTATTAACCCAATTAAAATTGCAGTAGAAAGTGAGTTTGTTCGTGCTGTAAAAGGTGGAACAGGTGAGGCGAAAACAGCAGGTAATTATGCTTCTAGCTTAAAAGCACAAGAAATTGTTGCGAGTAAAGGCTATGCACAAGTGCTTTGGTTAGACGGTCTAGAGAAAAATTACATTGAAGAAGTTGGTAGTATGAATGTATTTTTTAAAATTGGCGGTGAAGTTGTTACACCAGCATTAAATGGCAGTATATTAGAAGGTGTAACAAGAAATTCTGTTCTGCAGTTGTTAAAACATTGGAATATCCCCGTATCTGAACGTAAAATTTCAATGGATCAAATCTATCAAGCTTATCAAGCTGGCACATTAGAAGAAGCTTTTGGAGCCGGTACGGCAGCTGTTATTTCACCAGTTGGTGAATTAGCTTGGCAAGGTGAGAGTCTAAAGATAAACAATGGTAAAACAGGCGAGGTTTCTAAACGTTTATATGATACATTAACAGGTATACAATATGGAAGAGAAGAAGATCCGTTTAATTGGATTAGCACGTTAAACGATTAAAACACCCACACGGGTGTTTTTTTCTTGATAGAAGGAGGCCTATCAGATGAAATTAAGTATTTTAGATCAATCACCACTTCTTGAACAGGTAACATCTACTCAAGCTATTATTGAATCAGTAAAATTAGCTCAACTTGCAGAATCGTGTGGTTACCACCGTTTTTGGCTAACAGAACATCATGGCATGGATACCCTAGCTAGTTCTACCCCTGAGGTTATATTAAGTTATATTGGTAGCAGAACAGAGAAGATACGTTTAGGTGCGGGAGCAATATTGCTCCCGCATTACAAACCATTAAAAGTTGCAGAAACTTTTAATACTTTGGCAACCTTATTTCCAGATCGAATTGATTTAGGAATTGGACGGGCACCAGGTGGATCTGCTCAAGCATCTATAGCATTATCAGGGAATTATTTAGAAAATGTGAAACAGACACCTGATAATATAGAAGAATTAATCCACTTTCTCCAACAAGATTTTCCTGTTGATCACATGTTTCATTCAATAATACCAATGCCATTGCCAGAGCTCCCACCTGAAATTTGGTTGTTGGGTACAAGTGATAAGAGTGCTAAATTAGCTGCTAATTTAGGTGTTAAGTATGCTTTTGGTGCATTTATGAGTGAAAATAAGGGTCCAGATATAACAAAAAACTATAAATCTAATTTCATTAAAAAGAAGCAAGCTAAAAATCCTTATACGCTAGTGACTGTCCAAGCTATTTGTTTAGAAAGTGAAGAAGAGGCAGCACGAGAAGCATTTTCTCATTGTGTAAGACAAATAGAGAGCACATTATATAAAGAAAACGAAAATAAGTCACTTGATAACGTTGAAGAAAGATTCCAACAGTTAAGTTCAGTAAAGCAAGAATTAGTGCACCAAGCAAAAGAAAAAGTCATTTACGGTACACCAAAACAAGTAAAAATACAATTAGAGACGATTGGAAAAAATTATCAAGCTGATGAAATTATGATCAGTACACATACAACTAGTTATGCAACACGTTTAAAGTCATTTCAGTTGATTAGTCAGGCATTTTGAAAATCAACTGATTTTTCTGACAAAATTAGTTGACATTTTTATTTCACTAAAGCATAATATGATGTAATTAGATAATTCGGAAGACGAAGAAGAGGATCAGTAAATAGCTATCATAGGATAAGAGAATGGGATTCATCGGCTGAAAGATCCCTGCATAATTGATGCTATTGAACCTACCTTGGAGTTGTTAAGCAAATAACTTAACCGCCACCTAGCGTTATAGGCTGAGATGGGCAAGTGTAAAACTTGTCAATATAAGGTGGTACCGCGGAAAACTCTTTTCGTCCTTTACAATAAAAATGTAATGGATGGAAAGTGTTTTTTATTTTATACAGAGAAGGCGACTAATAATGGCAAATAAAAGAGTAGTTGTTAAAATAGGGAGTAGTTCGTTAACTGAAAAAGACGGTAGATTAAGCCTTTTGAAACTAAATGGTCATGCTGATGCTATTGCTCGCTTAATTCAAGCAGGTATAGAAGTTGTACTTATTTCTTCTGGTGCAGTTTCTGCTGGTTTTGGGAATTTAGGTTATTCAAGTAAACCGGTTACTGTGTCTGGGAAACAAGCAGCGGCAGCAGTGGGTCAAGGATTGTTAATTGAAGCGTATAATGACGCTTTTAAAAGGTATGACATGGTTTGTGCTCAGTTATTATTAACGAGAGATGTATTTGTAAATCAAGAACAATTCAGCAATGTATATCAAACGATCACAGAGTTATTAAAACGATCGGTCATTCCAATAATTAATGAGAATGATTCCGTTGCAATTGATGAATTGACCTTTGGCGATAATGATATGTTATCTGCGCTAGTTAGCGGTTTGGTTAATGCAGACTATTTAATTCTACTTACTGATATTAATGGCATTTATGATGCAAACCCGAATCAAGATTTATCGGCCAAAAAATATCATTACCTTGATTTCATTTCAGATGATTTGATCAAACAGACGAGTCAAACATCTAGTTCTAAACTAGGTACAGGAGGCATGAAATCAAAACTACTAGCAGCACAAACGTCTCTTTCATTAGGTGTTGATGCATTTGTTGGTCTCGGAGAAGGAAAAGAAAAATTTTTGGAAATCTTAGCAGGAAATGGTGATGGAACATATATCGGAAATCACCAAACACATCATATACGCAAACAAAAACAATGGATTGCATTCCATTCCAATATTTCGGGACAAATAGAAATCGATAAAGGTGCACAACAAGCAATTTTATCAAAAGGGAAAAGTCTATTACCCGTTGGAATAAAAAAAGTGATCAATAGCTTCGAATCCGGAGAAGTGGTTGAAATAATTTATCAGAATAACGTGATTGCAAAGGGCCAAGTCAGTTATTCTTCAGAGGATCTTATTAAAGCAAAAGGAATGGGAAGTACAGAAGCAATGGAAATAACGAACAGAAAGCGTCCAGAAGTGATTCATCGCGATAAATTAGTATTAACTTTACAGGGGGTATAAAAATGTTTGATTTAATTGAAGTTGCAAAACAAGCAAAAGAGACTTGTCTTACATTAGCAAGTGCAACAACAGAAGAAAAAAACACGGCATTACAATTGATAGCGAAAGAACTAATTGAACAACAGGAATTTATAATAACTGAAAACAAACGAGATATTGAAGCTTCCGTGAATAATGGTGTAACAGAATCACTTATAGACCGTTTGCGATTAGACAAGGACCGCATTGAGGAAATGTCTCACGCACTAGAGCAAATAGTTATATTAGAGGATCCAATCGGAACTATTTTAGAGGATTGGGAACGTCCAAATGGTCTCCAAATTAAAAAAGTTTCAGTTCCAATAGGTGTTATTGGTATTATTTATGAAGCTAGACCAAATGTCACTGTTGATGCTGCAAGTTTATGTATCAAAACAGGTAATGCGGTGTTATTAAGGGGTAGTTCTTCTGCGATCCATTCTAATAAGGCACTTGTATCCGTTATTCAAACCGCTTTAAATAAATCAGACTTACCAATACATGCAGTACAATTAATTGAAGACACAAGTCGTGAAACAGCTGAAAAAATGTTTCGTTTAAATGAGTATCTGGATGTTTTAATTCCAAGGGGTAGTAAGAAATTAATTGATACAGTTATAAATAAATCTTCTGTACCTGTACTTGAAACAGGTGCCGGTAATTGTCATTTATTTATTGATGAGACTGCTGATCCAAAAATGAGTGTGCAAATAGCAATTAACGGAAAAACACAGCGTCCTTCTGTTTGTAATGCTATTGAAACGATACTCGTACATGAGAATTGGTTTAAAGAACATGGCGATTTATTAATCAATGCACTTTATGATCATGATGTGGAGATGCGGGTTGATGCTAAAATAATAGAAGCACGTCTTGAATTGCCGTTAGCAACTGAAGAAGATTGGGAAACAGAATTTTCGGATAAAATTGTTGCGATAAAGACAGTAACAAGTGTAGATGAAGCGATCGAACATATAAATCGTTACAGCACGAAACATTCAGAATCGATTATTACAGAAAATAGTAATCATGTTGTGAAATTTATGAATCAAATTGATGCAGCATGTGTTTACCATAATGCTTCAACACGTTTTACCGATGGCTTTGAATTTGGTTTTGGTGCAGAGATAGGAATTAGCACCCAAAAACTACATGCGCGCGGACCAATGGGATTAAAAGCATTAACATCAACGAAATATAATTTATACGGTGATGGACAAATTAAATGATTAATGATTATACGTGAAAGATTATTTATTTTGCGTTACAATAGATTATGAATTTATATAACGATTAGGATTTAATACGATAAGGAGTGTAATAAAATGACCAAATCTTTAATTTTCGGACATAAAAGTCCAGATACTGACACAATTACAGCAGCAATTGCATATGCGTATTTAAAAAAACAACTAGGTGAAGATGTAGAAGCTGTACGTTTAGGTACAATTAATAACGAAACGCAATATGCTTTAGATCATTTTAAAGTAGAAGCTCCAAGACAGGTCGTTACAGTTGCTAACGAAGTTGATTCTGTTATACTAGTTGACCACAATGAACGTCAACAAAGTGCAGATGATATTGAAGATGTACAAGTAAAAGAAGTAATTGATCATCACCGTATCGCAAATTTCCAAACGAGCGATCCTGTATATTATCGTGCTGAGCCAGTTGGCTGTACCGCTACTATTTTAAATAAAATATATAAAGAAAAGCATGTCGAAATTCCAAAAGAAATAGCCGGATTGATGGTGTCAGCAATTATTTCTGACTCTTTACTGTTTAAATCACCAACATGTACAAGTGAAGATATCGAAGCTGCACAAGAACTTGCTGCTATTGCAGATGTAGATTTGGATACATATGGATTAGAAATGCTTAAAGCTGGAGCAGATTTAAGTCAAAAGTCTATTAAAGAGTTAATTACACTTGATGCAAAAGAATTTGAAATGGGTTCTTATAAAGTAGAAGTAGCTCAAGTTAATACAGTAGATATCACAGAAGTATTAGTAAAACAACAAGAACTGGAAGCGGTTATTAATAAAACAATAAGTGAAAAAGATCTTGACCTATTTGTGTTTGTTATTACGGACATACTTAATAATGATTCTGTCATTCTATCATTAGGTAAAATGGTAAATAGCGTCGAGAAGGCATTCGGTGTTACATTAGAAAATAACCAAGCCTTATTAAAAGGTGTCGTATCTCGCAAGAAACAAATAGTGCCACAATTAACAGAAACATTAGGATAATAACTAGAAAAAGGCAGCTATAGAAAGGGAATAGTTGTCTTTTCTAATCCATAACAAATAAAAAGTGAATTTGGTTTATATGTCATTCTACTTTGACGTATTAACTTAACTATTTTTCAGAAAGGATCCTACTAATTATGAGTACAGAAGTTAATGCAGTTCAAATAAAAGATATCCTCATTGCACAGAAAATGTTAAAAGATGTAGTTCGAAATACACCATTACAAAAGGATGCGATCCTTTCCGAAAAGTACGAATGTAATGTCTACTTAAAACGAGAAGATTTACAAGAGGTGCGATCTTTTAAAATTAGAGGTGCCTACAATCTAATGCAAGGCCTGACAAAAGAGGAGTTAAAGAATGGCGTTGTTTGTGCAAGTGCTGGTAACCACGCGCAAGGGGTAGCCTATTCCTGTAAAGCACTAGGTGTAAAAGGGAAAATATTTATGCCTACAACAACTCCGAGACAAAAGGTAAAACGTGTCGGATTTTTTGGTAACTCTTATGTTGAAACTATCCTTGTCGGTGATACTTTTGATGATGCTTATAAGGAAGCTAAAGCGTATTGTGACGAACATAATATGTCATTTATCCACCCATTTGATGATTACCGAACAATTGCAGGGCAGGGCACGCTTGGATTAGAAATACTGGATAATATGCAAGAACCAATTTCACATATGTTTATGTCTGTTGGTGGTGGTGGATTAATTTCAGGAGTAGGTTCTTATGTTAAGAGTATTAGTCCTAATACGAAGATTATAGGAGTTGAACCAGCTGGTGCACCATCGATGCAAACATCGCTTAAGCAAAATAAGGTAGTACGCTTAGACAAAGTTGATAAATTTGTTGATGGAGCTAGTGTACAACAAGTTGGCAACATAACATTTGAAATTGCGAAAGAAGTAATCGATGATATAGCGATCGTCCCAGAAGGCAAAGTATGTACAACACTGTTAAACCTCTATAATGATAATGCTATTGTCGCAGAGCCTGCTGGCGCTATGCCGGTCGCAGCTTTAGATGATTATAAGGATGAGATTAAAGGGAAGAATGTCGTTTGTATTATAAGTGGTGGGAATAATGACATAGATAGGATGCAAGATATTAAAGAAAGATCTCTAATCTATGAAGGATATAAGCATTACTTCATTGTTAATTTCCCACAACGTGCAGGTGCTTTAAGAGAATTCTTAGGTGAAGTTCTTGGTGAGACAGATGACATTACCCGCTTTGAATATACAAAAAAGAATAACCGTGATAAGGGTCCCGTATTAGTAGGTGTGGAATTAAAAGACCGAAGTGATTATTACCCACTGATAGATAGAATGGAACAGAAAGGCTTTTCTTATATTGAAATTAATAAAGATGAAGATTTATTCCATTTATTAATTTGAGAATAAAACAGGCAGGAAACTGCTTGTTTTATTTTAATTTATACGTTAAGTAAGTTAAACTATCTAACAAAGTCAGAAATAACTGCGTAAGGATACCTAACGAAAGAGTAGTAATTACGTGTCACTTTTATTAGTATAGGAGTAATATATTAATAAAAGGAGAGGGTATAATGATTACAGAAGAAACGAAGCGCATTATAAAAGGGTTACCTAAAGTTGATTTGCATGTCCATTTAGATGGTAGTGTAAATCAACAAACTGTCCTGGAATTAGCTAAGAAACAACAAGTCACTTTGCCCAAAACTACACTTACTGAATTAAAACCCTATCTTGAAGTAGATGAAGATTGTTCGGATTTATCCGAGTATTTAAATAAATTTAATCTTGTTGCAAAAGTTCTTCATACGAAAGAAGCATTGGAACGTGTTGCATATGAATTAGTCGCACGTGCAAAGGAACAAAATTACAAGTATATTGAAGTGCGATTTGGGCCACAATTACATCGCGCTAAAGGATTAAGTGTTTCAGAAGTAATAGAGTCGGTTATTAAAGGCTTAACAAAGGGTGAGTTAACCTATCGTGTGAAAGCTAGAGCAATTGCCTGTTGCATGCGTCATCACCCTACAGACGTGAATAAAGAGGTTATACGTACTGCAGGAGAATTTTTAGGGAAGGGGCTTGTTGGTGTGGACTTAGCTGGTGATGAATCAGCATACCCAACCCATTTGTTTAGAGAAGTATTTGCGTTAGCTAACCAATATGAATTGCCTGTTACAATTCATGCAGGTGAAGCATCTGGCGCTGAGAATATAAAAGAAGCCATTTTAAATCTAGGCGCAAGTCGGATTGGACATGGTGTTCGTTTAAAAGATGATGAAAAATTGTTAAAAAAAATTATTAAACAACAAATACCATTAGAAATGTGTCCGATAAGTAATATACAGACCAAAGCTGCTAATAGCTGGGAAACGTATCCAATTAGAGATTATTTTGATCAGGGTGTAAAGGTTACGGTCCACACAGATAATATTACAGTATCGAATACAACTTTATCAAAAGAATTTGCAGTTTTAATGGAACATTTTAATTTTTCAATTATAGAACTTAATCAATTAACAATGAATGCTATTGATGCTTCATTTCTAGATTATAATGAAAAAATACTCTTAAAAAAAAGCTGTATGGAAGAATACAAACGAATGGACGAAATGATTCAATTAGTTGTGTGAATTTGCAGTAGAATTAATTCGATTAGTTAGCCTTATCATATTAAGGTTAACTAATTTTTTTTAGCTCTTTTTAAAAGATTGTTGTTGAAGTATATTTACGAAAAGAGTCTTACATTATAAATTCAATTATTGGCTATAATATGTTTAGATTGATATAATACCTTAGTAAATAGGTAAGATTAATATTATATAAAACTAAGATTCCTTATAAGAAAGGGCTTGAAAAGAATGCGTGTTGTTGACAATATGACTGAATTAATTGGTAATACGCCAATTGTAAAATTAAATCGAGTTGTTCCTGAAGGAGCAGCAGATGTCTATGTAAAACTAGAAATGTTTAATCCTTCAAAAAGTGTCAAAGACCGTGCCGCATATAATATGATTAAAGTTGCAGAGGAAGAAGGAAAGATCCAAGCTGGAGCAACAATTATAGAACCAACTAGTGGAAATACTGGAATAGGACTAGCGATGACAGCTGCAGCTAAAGGTTACAAAGCTATTTTAGTAATGCCAGATAATATGACGAAGGAACGAATTAATATTTTAAAAGCATATGGTGCAAAAGTTGTTTTAACACCTAGTGACGAGAAGATGCCAGGCGCTATTAAAAAGGCAAAAGAATTACAAGCTGAAACGCCAAACAGTTTTATGCCACAACAGTTTGAAAATGCTGCGAATCCTGACATACATCGAAAAACAACCGCTCCAGAAATCTATCGTCAAATGAGTGGAGATTTAGATGCTTTTGTAGCAACAGCTGGCACTGGCGGAACAATTACTGGAACTGGTGAAGGATTAAAGGAATTACTGCCGAATATACATATTACTGTCGTAGAGCCAAAAGGATCACCTGTTCTTTCTGGAGGAAAACCAGGGAAGCATAAGCTTGTTGGTACTAGCCCGGGATTTATCCCTGAAATATTGAACACTGCTATTTATGATGAAATCATGGCAATAGAAGACAAAGATGCCATTTCCATGTTTAAACAAATGGGCACAAGGGAAGGCATATTTATAGGTCCATCAGGAGCAGCAGCTGTTTTTGCGGCAATTGATGTGGCAAAGCGTCTAGGAAAAGGTAAAAAAGTAGTCTGTATTGCACCAGATACAGGTGAACGTTACTTAAGTATGAATTTATTTGATCAATAAGAAAGGATGAGTTAAATGAAAGTAGCAATTATAGGAGCAAATGGACAAATAGGGCAACATACGATAAAAAAATTACAAGATGATAAAAATCATGAGGCTATTGCTATCGTTCGCAAAAAAGAGCAGCAAGAAAGTTTTGAAAAGCAAGGTGTTATAAGTAAATTAGCTAACCTAGAAGATAGTGTTGATTCAATAGTTGAAGCAATTAAAGGCGCAGATGCAGTTGTGTTTACAGCTGGTTCTGGTGCAAAAACTGGTCCTGATAAAACATTAACAATTGATCTTGATGGAGCAATTAAAACAGTAGAAGCAGCTGAAAAAGCGGGAATTAAAAAGTATATAATGATTAGTGCATTTCAAGCAAATAATCGCGAAATGTTCAATGCAGCAGAAGGCATGAAACCATATTATGTTGCAAAACATTATGCAGATGAATTCTTGAAATTTAGTAAGCTTGACTATACGATTATTCGACCTGGTGGCTTGTTAAACGATGCAGGTACAGGAAAAGTTAAAGTAGGCGATAACACGATAGAACCTGGTTCTGTGCCACGTGAAGACGTAGCAGCTACGATTATTACCGCATTAGATAAAACAAATTTAAAAAATAAATCATTTGATCTCGTTAGCGGTGAGCAAGCAATAACAGATGCATTGGATACAATTTAATTCTTATAGTGCTGTCTAATTGGATTATTCATATAAAAATGAGTAACTAATAGAGCAACTCGACATAAAGAGGTCGAGTTGCTCTGTTTTTAATTTAGAAGTTCCTTAAATAAGGCGTGAAATTTATTTCTGTCTTCATTACTAAATGCTTTTGGGCCTTTTGTTCGATGGCCACTTTTACGGGCTTGTGCACTTTGATAGCGGGTTTCTAGTAAAAAGTCTATATTCTCTAAAGAATAAAGGAAACCTTTATGATGGATAACTGTAGTATTTTTTTCTAATGCAAGCGATGCTAGTCCGTAATCTTGTGTTATTAACATGTCATTTGCTGCAATCATCGACATAATACGGTAATCAGCGGCTTCCTTTTCCGAATCTACATATACTGAAGTTACACCCTTTGGATCATCTTGAGTAGAGAAATGGGCATAGCTTTTGACTAAGAAAACTTCAATAGCGTGTTTTTGTGCTTCTTTTATAATTATATCTTTAACAGGACAAGCATCAGCATCTACATATATTTTCATTTATTATCACCTTTTCCTAATTGTTCGATTAAATCTATTTTACCAAAGATCATGATCGGTTATAATATGAAAGAGGAATTTATTTAAGGAAGAGGGCAAAGAATGGGATTATTAAAAGCAGGACAAGTTATTGAATTAGAAATTGCAAGAAAGATCGAAACGGGTTATGTACTAACTGATGGAACAGAAGAAATATTAGTGCATGCAAATGAAGTTGAAAATACGCTAGAAGTAGCTGATACGGTTGAGGTGTTTTTATATCACGATAAGAAAGGGATTTTAATCGGAACAACTACGATTCCTTCGGTTGGTCCGGATGTATTTGATTGGGCGGAAGTTACAGAAGTTGTCCCGAACTTAGGTGTATTTGTTGATATCGGTACAACGAAACATACATTAGTATCCAAAGACGACTTACCACTTTTTCAATCTGTTTGGCCACAAGTTGGCGATGAATTATACGTTGTGTTATCAAATGATAAAAAGGGTAGGCTGTTGGCCAATCCAGTTTCGGAATTTGACTTTGGTAACAATTGGGACCGTGCTCCAGAAGATTTGCGAAATAAAGCGATTTCTGGAAGAGTATTTCGCACAGATAGAGAGGGAGCGGTTATCATAACGGAAGAGAGTTATCGTGGCTTTATTCATCATACGGAACGCAAAGTGGAACCTCGTCTTGGTGAATGGGTAAAAGGACGTGTCATCGCTGTAAAAGAGGATGGAACCCTTAATGTATCAATGCTACCTAAAAGGAAAGAAGCGCGTATTACAGATGCCCAAATGATACTTAATCTTTTGAAAGATAATGATGGCGAATTGCCATTTACTGATAAAAGTGATCCCGAAGCAATTAAAGAGAAATTTGATATTAGTAAAGCTGCATTTAAACGCGCATTAGGGAAATTAATGAAAGAAGCAAAAATTGTCCAAGATGATAGTAAAATTAGTTTAAGAAAAATAGATGAATAAAAATAAACGCCAAATCCGCTATAAGTGGATCTGGCGTTTATTATGTTATTAACCTACATTTGCTTTTTTCATGAAGTATAGTGCGTGTTCCAATTGATGTCTTTCTTCTTGATTTAATGGGATTAATGGTAGACGAACAGAACCGACAGTAACTCCGATCATAGTAAGTGCTTCTTTTACTGCAGTTGGATTTGGCGCTATAAAGAGTGCCTTCATAATTGGTAAAATATTTTGATGCATTTCTGCTGCTTGTTGCGTTTCTCCATTTGTATGATGCGCAATCATAGCTTTCATTTCATTACCAATTATATGAGAGGAAACAGATACAATACCATAACCGCCAATTGCTAAAACAGGTAATGTCAAACCGTCATCTCCACTGTATAAAACAAATGAATCAGGTGTTTCTCTAATTATCGTTGTCATTGTTTCTAAATCGCCACTAGCTTCTTTAATAGAAGTTATATTTTCAATTTCTGATAATCGTATAACCGTTTCTGTCGTTAGACCAACAACACTACGACCGGGTATATTGTATAACATCACAGGTAATTTAGTAGCATTTGCTATCGCAAGAAAATGTTGATACATTCCTTCCTGTGAGGGTTTATTATAATATGGTGTTACAAGCATTACCCCGTCTACACCAATTGTTTCTGCTTGTTTAGTCAGAGCAATAGATTCACGTGTGTTATTTGATCCAGTACCTGCTATCACTGGAACTCTTTTATTAACATGTTTAACCACAAATTGGATAAAAGAAAGTTTTTCTTCTTTTGATAAGGTTGGAGATTCTCCAGTTGTTCCCGTAATAACTAAACCATCTGTTCCATTTGAAAGTAGATGATAAATTAATTTCTCTGTCTTTACATAATCAATATTTCCGCTTTGATCAAACGGTGTTACCATCGCTGTTAATAGTCGACCAAATTGCATGGTCTCCACCTCTATTCATAAAATTTTGTTCTGGTTAAACCTATTGTTCACAAGGATGAATAGAGGGTATCTCATCATAATGTACGATAAAAAAACAAAAAACAGCAACGAAGGGTCTCGTTGCTGCATCATTATATTCATTATGATGCGTGAGATAGCCCTCCATATAGCAAACAATTAGCTATATGACAGTACTGCATTTATTAAATACAACACCAATGAACAGGCCGATGAGTTCCAGTTCACTTCGGCAAATCGCCCTTTCTGTTACAATCAATAGCCACTCATCGGCTTCTTGTAACATACTAATGCTCTTTGCACCTCTATGCTCACTTCAATTTCTTATTGAAGTAAAGTTATTATATTAATTCAACTATATCAAATAAATTATACAGTTGCAATGACAATGGGAGATATATTATCATGAATTAAAAAATAACTAACTTTAATAGGTATTTTGTCACATTTCTGTTGTCAGCTTAATACTTTATAGGCTATTATTATATATAACTTTTGTAGGTTATATAAAAAAAGAAAAACAAAGACTTGGGGGATGTACATATGAAGAGATGGAGAAATTTGTCGATAGGTTCAAAGTATGGTTTTACTTTTTTAGTAGTCTTTTTTTTGATAGTTATTTCTACCATAATTGTTACGAAATTATTATTTAATGTTAGCGAAAATGTTGATGCATTAGATCGCCGTGGTGAGCGTGCGGTAAAAGTGACTGAAATGGGCTCCTTAATTCGAGCTAAAAGTATACAGGTTGTGAATTATGCGAATAACGGTGAATCAAATTATGTAGACGAATATGAATCGTTGCGAGAAGCATTTAACACACTAGAAGCAGATATTTCAAGCCAAATGGATACAACAGAATTGACAAATCTTTTTGATCAAGTTGTTGCTAACGATCAAGCAATGAATGATCTGTTTTTAACTGATATAGTAGAAGCGATGGGAATAGGAAATCGCGCTATGGCAAATAGTTACACGAATCAAACGAATGAAATACGTTTAGAAACATTAGATTTATTGGATGAAATCCGTGTGGTTGTGAACGCTGAAAGAAGTGCAGCAGTTGCGAATACAAGGGAAAGTCAGTTATCTGCATTGATTATTTTAATAAGTTCAATAGTCTTTTCAATAATAATTAGTTTAATTTTACTATTCTTTGTAAACAAAACGGTTAAAACTAACCTAGGTAAAGTTGTCGATGTAAGTAATCAAATTTCAAATGGTAACCTAAATGTAAAAGAAATTAATTACAATAGTACAGATGAAATTGGCGTATTAGCAACGTCAATTGATATAATGGCGGAAAACTTGCGGACAATTATTGGAAAAGTAAGTTCTATATCTGGTACGGTGACCTCACAAAGCGATTCGTTAAGTCACTTTGCTTCTGAGGTACGATCAGGATCAGAACAAATTGCTTCAACGATGCAAGAACTTGCTTCAGGTTCTGAATCACAAGCAAATCATGCTGGCTCTCTTGCAATAATGATGGAAGCATTTCAGTCAAAAGTACATGCAGCAGATAAGAATGGGACAAGCATTTCTGAATCCTCCATACACATGTTAAATTTAACAGAGTCTGGTTCAGAATCGATGCAAAGTTCAATTACACAAATGACTGTTATTGACCGTATTGTGCAAGATGCTGTTAAAAAAGTACAAGGATTAGACAGTCAATCTCAACAAATAACTAAATTAGTCTCTGTTATTCAAGATATTGCAGAACAAACAAATTTATTAGCTTTAAATGCTGCAATTGAGGCAGCCAGAGCCGGTGAACATGGTAAAGGTTTTGCAGTCGTAGCAGATGAAGTCCGTAAGTTGGCTGAACAAGTCTCAACATCTGTATCGGATATCACAACAATCGTACAGTCGATTCAAACAGAGTCAAGTAGTGTTGCAAATTCTTTACAGGATGGCTATCAAGAAGTTGAAAAAGGTACCGATCAAATTAGAACTACTGGTGAAACTTTCAACTCGTTACAACAATCGATTAAAGCAGTAACAGCTAATATAAATGCAGTTAAAGAGAATATGACAACACTTGTTAGTAGTAGTAATGAAATGAATCATTCTATTGAAGAGGTAGCTTCTATATCTGAAGAGTCGGCAGCTGGTATTGAAGAAACAGCAGCTTCGTCGCAAGAAACGAATAGTGCTATGGAAGAAGTGGAGAGTAGCTCAAATCAATTAGCATCACTAGCAAATGAATTAAATGAAGTAGTAAGTGAATTTGATTTAAATAATAACAATAATACTTAAAAGAGATGATCTTTTGCAATGTCGAATTTTGTTGAATAATACTCGTAAACCATTTATAATAGACTTAATAAGTGTAAGATGAGACTACTCCATAGAGTAGTCTTTTTTTCTTGATTTAATTTCAATAGTTCATATAAAAACCGCTAACAAGAATGGAGTACAAAAATGAAAACAAAAGTGTTTTGGAGGTCAAAAAGATTTTGGCAGATTCTCGGTTTAAATGGACTTGTTATTGTAGGTCTATTCGTTTTGTTAACTGTTTCATCCCAAAAATTACTTAATGGCTACGCCGAAACAAATTATAAAAATATGATGAATGGTTCTACCCAACGTTTAAACAGTCAAGTAACCAATATGGTACATGAGCTTAATTATATAGGAGAAAATATTCAGAGAGACAGCGAAGCTAATGTAATAACAGAAAATGATCTAGTTCGTTACTTAAAAGAAATAACGACATTTGCTTCCCTAATAGATGGAGGTACAGTCATTCATACTGATGGTACAGTTTTAGCACATTATCCAGAACGTTTGACCTTAGGAAAAACACAAGCGAATACATTCTCTAATCAAGAGGAGATTTCATTTAAACAACTAACGAATTCCGATGGTAATAAATTGTTTCAGGTAACGATACCTATCTTTAAAGATGCAGAAGTATATCGTAATTTTAAATTAATTATTGATGTAGATAGAAATCCGTTATTTCGAACCTTATTTTCTACGTTGGAATTTTCGGAAAACAATTATATAGCTATTTATGATACAGATGGTAAACCTGTATTTGAGAATAATAGAATTGACAGTGAATCTTTTATTTCATCCTTTCAAATAAATCAACAGATGCTAACAGATATGTCTCCTGGATTCAAACAAGTATATTATCAAGCAAATCAGGAAGATAAATCCTATTTTGTTTCCCAACAAACAATTAATGCATTAGATTGGTCTGTCTTAATGGCTATTCCAGAAGAGGAAATTAATATTGCCTCTCAAGAGTTAAATAAAGTATTAATCCCTGTTTTTATTATTTTGTCTGTTAGCTTAATCATACTTATTACAATTATGATGCACCGAAATTTGCAGCCTATAAACCGTCTTTATCATGCGGTTGAGAAAGTAAATAAAGGCGATTATGCACATCGAATTGAGCAAGTTGATCCAACTTCAGACATAGGATCAATTAGTGCGAAATTCAATTTAATGTTACAGGATTTGGAAAGATATCGAATAGATGTTAAACAAAAAACGATCGAATTGCATCAACAAAAGAATTTTTTAAATCGAATAATTAATTTCAATCCTAGTGCAATATATACAATGAATTGGGAAGGCGAGTTCACATTAATAAACAAACAATTCGCCTCATTATATGGCTTAATACCCGACGATATTCTAGGAAAGAAAGAACAAGATTTTAATCCGAAAGCAGATGAAGCTTGGCACTATTTGAAAATAAATCGGGCAATTATGATGACTAATGAAGCTCAAGAAATGGAAGATTTCCTCATAGATGCTAATGGAAATAAAAAATGGTTTCACGTTGGCAAAGTACCAATTATGGGTGATACAGGTGGGCAATTACAATTATTGTGTGTAGCAACTGAAATAACGGAAATAAAGCAACAGGAAGAATTAATTAAGTATCAAGCATTTCACGATGAACTAACAGGACTACCAAATCGGAAATTATTCATTGAAACAATAGAAAGAGAGATTAGTTATGCACAAGAGCACGACACAAAGGTTGCATTATTCTTTTTAGATCTGGATCGTTTCAAGTATATTAATGATACATTTGGACATGATGCAGGAGACGCCTTATTAAAGATGGTTAGCCAACGTCTACAAAGCATTTTAATAGAAAAAGACATGGTATTTCGTTTTGGCGGAGATGAATTCACAATTTTAGTTCCACAGCTTAATGATAAACAAAAAGCAGCAGATATCGCTAAAGAAATATTATCTATTCTTACAAAGCCGTATAATTTTAAAGAACATAAATTCATTATCACTGCAAGTATTGGTATTAGTATCTATCCAAATGATGCCACTAATGTTGACTCATTAACGAAGTACGCAGATACCGCAATGTATCAATCTAAACAACAAGGCAAGAATACATTCCGCTTTTATACTGAAGATATGGAAAATGAAGTCGCAGAAAAATTAAGACTAGAAATAGATCTATATCAAGCAAACGAACGCAATGAGTTATTTATGCATTATCAACCGATTATAAATACTAAATCGGGAAAAATGACTGGTGTAGAAGCGTTAATACGTTGGGAACATAAACAATTGGGATTGATTCCACCAGCTGAATTCATTCCGATTGCGGAAGAAACAGGTTTAATAAACGAAATTGGAGCATGCGCATTACGTATAGCGTGTATGCAGATGAAGGAATCGAATGATAAACTAGAAAAGCCACTGTTCCTATCTGTCAATCTATCGCCAGTGCAATTAGAAGATCAAGAAATTGTTGCGAAAATAAGTAAAATACTAGAAGAAACAAACTTTGATCCAAAGCTATTGATGTTAGAAATTACTGAATCAACGATTATGAAGAATAAAAATAAAGTAATTTATCTTATTAAGCAACTAAGAATGCTTGGCTGTAAAATTGCTATTGATGATTTCGGAACGGGCTATTCTTCATTACATGTAATAAAACATTTACCAATAGACATATTAAAAATAGAGCGATCATTTATTCAGAACTTACTGGTTGATGATAAAGAGGACGCGGTACTAGCTGCCGTATTTGAAATGGCAAAAAAACTAGATTTAGTAGTTATTGCAGAAGGAATTGAAACTGAAGAACAGCTTGAATATGTTAAACAAAAACAATGTGACTATGTACAAGGTTTCCTCTTTAGTCAACCATTAGCAGCTGACCATATTGATATTTTCAGAAAAGATAATCAATAAGGTGCCTCATTGAAGCGAAATCGTTGACATTTGTGCCATTTAAAAATAGAATAAACAGTAGCTATTCAAATGATAAATCAGTTAAGCATGATGCATTTATTTTTATAATAGTCATAAGCTTTTTTTACTTTAATAAGGTGGTGGAAATGCATGGAAACGAATCATACGAATCAAGTTAAAATTGGCGATTGGGTTAGAGCTAAATCGAGTAAAGGTGAGCTAATTCATGGTTTTGTTGAAAAAAATGCATTAGATCACAATATTATTCAATTACGCGTCGTAGCTAGTGATAACAAAATGCTTATGGGTCATAGTATTCAAATCAATAAGATTAAGCTAAATAAATTGGATATGACAGTATCTAAAACAGAGAAACAATTACGTCAATTAATTGACATTGCATTAGAAACAAAAGATGAAGCGTGGTTTCTTGACTTAACAAAGCAACTACATTATGTAGAAAAGACAAAAAAACAAGCTTACATTAAAGCATATGAATCAAAACCAAATTCTACACAAGAAGATTTCCGATCGAATTAAGATAAGCTTAAGACATCCTTTTCCGATGGATTGGATGTCTTTTTTTGCGACTACTTTATTGACAAATTCTCTGTAATATGGTAAATAATTAATGTTAGCACTTGATAGTTAAGACTGCTATTTTTAAAATTTGAAAGGGGTAACGATATATGAGTAAGCAACAATTTGAAGCTGAATCAAAACGACTTTTAGAAATGATGATTAATTCTATTTATTCTAAACGTGAGGTATTTATTAGAGAGTTAATTTCAAACGCAAGTGACGCGATTGATAAAATGTATTATAAAGCACTAACGGACGAATCGATTACATTTAATCAAGATGATTATTACATAAAAGTGGTGACTGATAAAGAGAAACGCCAACTAACAATCACTGATACAGGAATTGGTATGACAAAGGAAGAATTAGAGAATAATCTAGGTGTGATTGCTAAGAGTGGATCTTTAGCATTCAAAAAAGATAACGAAGTGAAAGACGGTCATGATATTATTGGTCAATTTGGTGTTGGTTTCTATGCTGCGTTTATGGTCGCAGATGTTGTTAACGTGTGGACAAAAGCTCTAGGAAGCGATCAAGCATATAAATGGCACTCTGAAGGCGCAGATGGGTATTCAATAGAGCTAGCTGAGAAAGATACTATTGGTACTACCATTACACTAGATATTAAAGAGAGCACAGAAGAAGATGATTTTGAAAGCTTCTTAGATGAAAATGAACTTAAAACGATAATTAAAAAATACTCTGATTTTATCCGTTATCCTATTAAAATGGATGTCACTGAACAAAAACCAAAAGCAGATGATGCAGATGAAACAGAAGAAGTTATTGAAGAAAAAACAGTAAATAGTATGATACCAATCTGGAAAAAGAATAAGAATGAGTTGACAACTGAAGATTATGAGCAGTTCTATGCTGATAAACATTACGGTTTTGATAAGCCACTTCAGCATATTCATGTTAGTGTAGATGGAAATATCCGTTATGAAGCTATCTTGTATATCCCAGAGAACATGCCATATAATTATTACTCTGCTGAATACGAAAAAGGTCTTGAGTTATATTCCAACGGTGTATTAATCATGAGTAAATGTGCTGACTTACTACCAGATTACTTTAGTTTTGTTCAGGGTCTTGTTGATTCAGAAGATTTATCACTTAATATTTCACGTGAGATGCTACAACATGATCGTCAGTTGAAATTAATTGAGAAGAATATTACGAAAAAAATAAAATCGGAATTGCAAAAAATGTTACGCAACGACCGGGAAAAATATGAAAAGTTCTATACTTCATTTGGCCGCCAGTTAAAATATGGTGTATATAGTGACTTTGGCCAAAATAAGGATGTATTACAAGACTTATTATTATTCCATTCTTCTAAAGAGAAGAAACTAGTTACACTAGAAGAATATGTGGAAAGAATGCCAGAAGATCAAACATTTATTTATTATGGATCTGGGCAAACAAATGAGCGAATTGAACGACTGCCACAAACTGAAATGGTTTTAGATAAGGGCTATGAAATTTTATACTTCACTGATGACGTTGATGAATTTGCTATTAAAATGATTATGAATTATCAAGGTAAAGAATTCAAATCTGTATCAAGTGGTGATTTAGGATTTGATTCTGATGATGCTGAAACAAATACAGAAGATGAAACAAAAGCAAATCAAGAACTATTAGATCACATGAAGTCTGTACTATCTGATAAAGTAAAAGATGTTCGTGTATCTAAACGCTTAAAAACACATCCTGTTTGTTTAAGTAATGACGGTGAAATTTCAATTGAGATGGAGAAAATTTTAAGTATGATGCCTGATAACCAAGAAGTGAAGGCTGATAAAATATTAGAAATTAATATTCATCACGATGTGTTTGAATCATTAAAAGAAGCTTTTAATAAAGATAAAGAGAAAGTAGACGTATATACAAACATTTTGTATAACCAAGCATTATTAATTGAAGGACTAGCTGTAGAAGACCCGATTGCTTTTACGAATGATATCTGGAAAGCTTTAGCTTAATCTAAAAACAACCTCTTCCTAAAAAGAAGAGGTTGTTTTTATGTTCTAACTAGGAGCAATGTATTAAAGTGGATCTAGTTTAATATAAAAATGATCTATTTCACTAAATCACGTAAGCCGTTTATACGTTATATACATGTGCCAATGTGATACAATTTCACTAGTGCATTTTTCAACATAGGAGTGACTAAACCATTGAATTTAAAATTAAATCGAAAAATTATAGAAGAAAGATGCGGAGAGCTTTCCTATAAAAGTGGGAATTCTTTTTACCGTGCTAATAAAGTCAAGATTGAAACAAGTACATCAAATGGATGTAAAGCAATTGTTATAGGTAAAGAATCTTTTTATGTTGATATCGAGAAAAAGTCAAACGAGGGTTTTCAATCTTCTTGTAGCTGCCCAAAATTAGCTAGTTATGCTTTTGACTGTCAACATGTAGCAGCCGTTTTAATAGCCATCAAAGAACTACAACATAAGACGAAGGATTCTGACACGTCATCGAAGTTGTCAAATGGGTTGTTAGAGATTTTTAATCAATCAACTTCACGTACTAGTGGACAGCAATTGCATTTTGAGAATAGAAAAGTGATTGATGTAGCATTTATTTGTAAACCGATAAAATTGGATGAAAAAAACTATCTTTTGACAGTGGAAGTGAAATTAAATGAAGAATCCGTTTTAGATATTCGTACATTTTTAACACATCTACAAGAAGGAAGACCTTATAAGATTTCTTCTGGGTTTATATTTGACTTACACGAACACTGTTTTAATCAAGAGACTGACTCAGTTGTCCAATTACTGATACAAATTATGGGAGATGAACGTTTATATCTGGAAGGTTTATCAAGGAAGTCTATTGATAAGGTCGGAAAGCAACAGATGCTCATTCCTGCCTCTATGTGGACGAAACTATTACCATTACTCATAAACGTACCAGAAATTACTATCCACTATAAATCAGCTATTTATCAAGGAATTAAACTTACTGTAGAGCAATTACCCTTAACGTTTGAGTTGACCGAAACAATAGAAGAAGGATATCAATTAACCGTAAGTGGTTTAGAGAATATGGTTGTATTTCTGTCTTATAAAATGATATTTTACGATGGTAAATTCGCAAAATTAAATCAACAACATACGAAGCAATTAGTTGAATTAAAAAGAATGTTAGATGGTTCAAATACGAATGAAATAGGAATTCCAAAACAACAAGTTAATTTTTTTCTAGAAAAGGTTGTGCCGGGATTAAAAGGATTAGGGAAGGTTAATATTACAAAAGAGCTTCAACAGAAAGTTACACCAGTTCCTTTGATTGCTAAACTCTATTTGGATCGTGTTAAAAACCGCTTACTTGCAGGGCTAGAATTTCATTATGAAAATAGCGTGATCAATCCACTAGAAAACAGCGAACCAACCATCCACACCATGTTTATAAGAGATGAAGAAAAAGAAGAACAGATTCTACAAATTATGGAGAATAGTCTATTTGCTACGACGGAAAGTGGATATGTTCTTTATAATGAGGAATTAGAATATGACTTCTTATATTATAAACTTCCAGAACTACAACGATTAGCACACGTGTATACAACAACGGCAATAAGAAATCGAATTGTTACCAGTAATAATTTCCCAAAAATTCGTGTCAAGTTCAAAAGGGAACGTACCAATTGGTTAGAATTTAAGTTCGAAATGGACGGGATACCAGATGATGAAATTCGTGATCTTCTAGAAGCTATAGAGGAAAAACGTAAGTATTATCGTTTGCAAAACGGGGGGTTACTTGCCTTAAATACGAGAGAGTTCGAAGAGATCCATCGTTTCCTTCAAGGTCTACCACCGCAACGAACTGGTGATTTAGTTGATGGTCTAACATTACCAATCGAGAAGTATATGGAGATCCTTGATTCGGTCGAGTCGAGTAATACTTTTTTAGTCGAAGATTCGTTCCGTCATTTTTTAAATACAATTGAAAATCCAGAAAGCAAAACATTTGATGTACCCAAAAACTTAGAACCAATCTTACGGGATTATCAAGTAGAGGGTTTTCAATGGTTAAAAACATTGGCTAACTATGGTTTTGGTGGCATATTAGCGGACGATATGGGATTAGGTAAGACGATACAGAGTATTACTTTTATTTTATCAGAGCTTACATCTATTCGAGAGCACAAGCAGCCCGTACTGATTATTTGTCCATCTTCTGTTACTTATAACTGGTTGAATGAATTAAGCAAATTCGGATCGGAACTGAAGGTTGTTGTAATAGATGGAAATAGAAATAAACGACTAAAACAACTAAAGTTACTAACGGAGATGGATGTGATCATTACGTCTTATCCAATACTACGTCAAGATGTCCAACATTTTGAAAAAAACGTCTTTCACACTGTCTTTTTTGATGAAGCACAAGCATTTAAAAATCCGATTACCCAAACTGCTCGTTCGGTAAAACGAATTCAAGCTAATCATAAGTTTGCTCTAACAGGAACTCCAGTTGAAAATACTATAGAAGAATTATGGGCAATTTTTCATGTAATCTTTCCAGACCTCTTTTTAGGACTAAAAGAATACAGTACACTGTCGAGAAAGACAATAGCAAGAAGAGCACGGCCTTTTTTACTTCGTAGGTTGAAGACTACTGTATTAAAAGAACTACCTAAAAAGACAGAAACACTTGAATCAACTGAATTATTATCTGAACAAAAGAAATTATATGCGGCGTATTTGGCTAAACTAAGGCATGATACATTAAAGCATTTGGATAAAGCAACATTTCGAAAAAATAAAATTCGCATCTTGGCAGGATTAACTAGGCTACGACAGATCTGCTGTCATCCAAGTCTTTTTATTGATGACTATACTGGAACATCAGCTAAATTCGAACAATTATTAACAATGATCGAAGAGATAAAACAGTCAGGCAGAAGGGTGTTAATCTTCTCACAATTTACTAAGATGCTCGATTTAATAGGAAGAGAATTAACAAAAAGGGAACACGCTTTCTTCTACCTTGATGGAAAAACACCTGCGGAAGAACGTTTGAATATCTGTAATCATTTTAATGATGGTGTACGCGATATTTTCCTTATTTCAATGAAAGCGGGTGGACAAGGCCTCAATTTAACAGGCGCTGATACAGTGATTTTTTATGATAGCTGGTGGAACCCTGCTGTTGAAGAACAGGCTGCAGACCGCGCTTATCGATTTGGTCAAACGCGTGATGTACAAGTGATAAAACTTGTCGCAAAAGGAACGATCGAAGAAAAGATGCATGCGCTACAGGATAAAAAAAGGGATCTAATTGGTGAAATAATTGATCCGGAAGAACAAGTAAGTTCGATAATTACAGAACAGGATATTCGTGATATCTTGAAGATTTAGAAGGTTTAATCAACTGATAAATTTTTTGTTAAAAAAGAGGTTTATTTAATGTGTTGGAAGGTAAATTAAGAAGAATGATCTTTTAATGATAACTCAACTTTCTCACTTAAAAAATAAGCGCTAAACGTTGGCTGTTATGAGTTTAGTTTGTGTTCATTATAAAAATTGACACTATTTAAAAATGTTTATTACTGCATACCCATAGACTTTGTCGTAACTGCCATGTTGATTTGCGCTTCAGTCAGTCGCTTTCCGCGGGCAAGTCTTCAGTTAACTTTGAAAAGCAAAACCACTTTCCAAAGTGGATCTTCAGATCTTGCTTTTCCCGCAGGAGTCGACTGCCCTACGCTACAATCAATCAGTATATTGTGAGAAGCTGTTTGTGAGAAGCACAATAAAACTTCTTGACCAGCAGCTAATATATTAATTTTAAACTCTATCCAGCGTATCAAATGAAATTGATGAGATCCTCGAAAATATAAAGCCATTTTCTCGTGCGATGTGTCGCTGTCGAAGCCTTCCTTGTCCAGTAGGAACAGCACGGGCTGAAGATCCATTCGGTAAAGCGGTTTTCTTTACCAAATTAGCTGAAGCCGTGCCTACGGAAAGCGAGTCAATTTCATTTGAGGAGCGGGTATGAACTTTATGCCTCTTACAACATAATTCCTATCATGTGCGTCAGGTCAAACGCACGGATGATTATCAAAGTAGCTTGAAATCAACTTCTATTTTGGATTGTTAGACTTTCTTGTTATACCATGACTTAAGTGCTTGTTTAACAGTGCGAAAGTTGAGTTAAAATAATTGACACGAATTCGTCACAGAATAGTCATTAGCTATTCACAACTTTTCAAACCATTAAGTTTATAATACAAAAGGATAACCATTATTATTTAATAAATGTTAAAATAGTAAACAGAGTATGTGTATTACTTCACTTAAGTATTAATAATGTGCGAGGAGGAAAGATCAATGGAATTTGATACAGTCACCATTAGTAGATTAATCACAGCAATGACCCTGACATTTCATATCATCTTTGCAACATTAGGAGTTGGTGTGCCATTATTTATTTCATTAGCCGAGTTTATTGGAATTAAAAAGAAGGACAAGCATTATGAATTGTTAGCGAAGCGTTGGGCGCGTGGATTTATTATTACCGTTGCAATTGGTGTTGTCACTGGTACAGCTATTGGTTTACAACTATCATTAGTTTGGCCAAACTTCATGCAACTCGCAGGTAATGTAATTGCTTTACCCCTGTTCATGGAAGTTTTCGCATTTTTCTTTGAAGCAATTTTCTTAGGTATCTATTTATATACCTGGAATCGTTTTAAAGGAAAATATACACACTGGTTACTTTCAATACCAGTTGTAATTGGAGCTGGAATGTCTGCAGTTTTCATCACTACTGTAAATTCGTTTATGAATTCACCTGCTGGATTCACAATGGAGAATGGTGAGTTTGCTGCAGTCAATCCACTAGAAGCGATGTTAAACCCATCTTCACCTACTAGAATTGCACATGTTGTAGGAGGATCCTATCTTACTGTTGCTGCTATTTTAGCTACCATTGCGGCTATTGCGTTGTTACGAAATAAAGGTGCTTCTGCGTACCATAAAAAGGCATTAAAATTAACCGTCATATCAATGTTCGTTTTTTCTTTGATAACTGCAGTAGCAGGAGATGCTTCGGCTAAATATTTGGCAAATAATCAACCTGAAAAATTAGCTGCCGCAGAATGGCTTTTTGAAACGGAAGAGAACGCTGATCTGCTCTTATTTGGTTGGCTAAACGAAGATAATGAAATTGTTGGTGCTATTCGAATTCCAGGAGCTTTGAGCTTTTTAGCACATGGCAATTTCATGAGCGAAGTTACAGGATTAGAAGAAACACCAGAAGATGAACGACCACCATTATGGATTCATTATATGTTTGATTTAATGGTTTCGATTGGAATGTTCTTAATAGGGATTTCTTTCCTTTATCTCGTTCTAAGTCGACTTAAAAAATGGAATGCAAATAATAAATTCATGCTCTGGCTTATTGCATTAAGTGGACCATTAGCAATGTTAGCTGTAGAATTCGGTTGGATTTATGCAGAAGAAGGCAGGCAACCATGGATCTTGCGTGGTTATATGCGAGTAGAAGAAGCAGCGACATCGTCACCATATATTCTGCATATGTTCTTTTTGTTTTTAGGCCTATATATTGTTCTAGGAACACTATTTGTAATTACGATGAGAAAATTATTTAAAGACAATCCAGCAGAACTAGAATTAGAAAAACACTACCCTGAAACGGAAAAGGGGGCTGAAAAATGAGTTACGAAATAATTGGAATAACAGTTTTATGGTTATTTTTGTATGGTTACCTAATCATTGCTTCGATCGACTTTGGTGCAGGATTTTTCGCCTTTTATGCAAAAATGACGAAACGAGATCATATTATCAATCAGATAATTTCACGATATTTATCACCCGTTTGGGAAGTTACCAACGTGTTCCTTGTCTTCTTTTTTGTTGGAATAGTAGGGTTTTTCCCATCAACTGCTTATTATTATGGTTCTGCATTACTCGTACCTGCAAGTTTTGCGATCGTACTGTTAGCAATTCGAGGGTCATTTTATGCTTTTGAAAACTATGGATCAAAACAGAGTAACGTATACATGTTTCTTTATGGAGCTACTGGTTTGTTAATTCCAGCATCCTTATCTGTTGCATTAACTATCTCAGAAGGTGGATTCATTACCGAAGAAAATGGTGTAGTTTCACTTAAATATTTGGAGTTGTTCACAAGTCCTTTAGCATGGAGTATTGTTGCATTAGCGATAACAGCACTATTATTTATTAGTGCAAGCTTTTTAACGTATTATGCTTCACGTGCTGATGACCAATCAGCTCTTAAATTGGTACGAAGATGGGCACTATTTTGGGCAACACCTACTATTATAATGGCTTTAACAACAATGATTGCTTTAAGTCAACGTAACGAACGTCATTTTAATAATATGTTAGACCTGTGGTGGATTTTCGGTTTATCGATGGGATTTTTCTTAATAGCAATGGGTCTTTTATATATGGGTAGAAATTATGGATCCGCTTTTATCACGATTATGTTACAATTTTTCTTTGCATTTTTCGGTTATGGTATTGCGCAGTATCCTTATTTACTTGATCCGTTCATTCACATTGAGGATAGCGTGACAAATGAAGCGATGGGTATTGCTTTAATTGTCGCCTTTATTGGCGGATTACTCTTATTAGTACCATCTCTTTTCTTACTCATGCGTTTATTTCTATTTAATGCAGATTATGCGAAAGGGAAAAAATAATCGTGTACGCAAAATTTGTGTTAGGGGACTGAATCGTTCATGCAAAATTTAAAGCAAACCGTATGGATGCATAAAACAAGGATCTTCTTTTTAATTGTGTTAACCATAGCACTTGGACTATCAATAATCATGCAGGCTTTTGCTATGACTACTGTTGTTGATGGGGTCTTTCTTAAGAACCAAACGTTTCATGCAATGATACCATGGTTAATGGTATTGTTACTTGTTCTCTTCACGCGAGCATTAACGGATTATATAAGCAAGCGAATTGGTGTTTCACTAGCAAGTGATGTAAAAGGGACTGTACGGAGAAATTTATTAGAAAAGTATGCAGCCCGTCCAGTCCAACTGGCTGAAAAGGGACAAACAGGTAAAAAGGTTAGTATGTTGTTAGACGGTGTCGATGAAATGGATAGTTTCTACAGTCAGTTTATTCCACAAGTAATGCAAAGTACATTTGTACCATTACTAGTCATGATCGTTATTTTTACACAACATATTAATTCAGGAATCATATTACTTGTGACAGCACCATTTATTCCAATCTTCATGATTGTAATTGGCTTACAAACGCAAAAAAAGTCAGAAGAAAAGCTAGATAAATTAGCTTCTTTTTCTGGCACCTTTTTAGATACGTTACAAGGACTTGTTACATTAAAACTGTTTGGCCAAACAAAACAACAGAAAGATAAAATAGAGAAAAGTAGTCTTGGTTTTCGAGATACCACAATGGATATTTTAAAGGTTGCCTTTACGCAATCGTTTATGCTTGAAGTTATTTCAATGCTGAGTATCGGTATTATTGCTTTAGAACTGGCAATACAGTTAATCATTTATGAAAGTCTTTCGTTTTTCACTGCATTTGTTATCCTAGTTCTCGTACCTGAATTCTTTTCTTCGTTAAAAGAACTCGGCACGACTTTTCATAATGGAAGAAGCAGTATGGGTGCCGCTAAAAAAGTATTAGAAGCGTTCGATGAAGAGGATTATACGATTAAATGGGGAGAAAAGGATATAAGCAAGAAGGACGAACCACCAACGATTCACTTAGATCAGCTTGGGTTTAGTTATCCGGATAGTAAGTTTAATTTGCAGGCTATTGAAGCCACTTTCTTACCAAAGCAAAAGATAGCAATTGTTGGGGCAAGTGGGGCAGGTAAATCCACGCTACTACATTTATTAGCTGGTATGATCACTCCTGAACATGGCGCGATCAAACTTGATCAACAACCGCTTATTGACTTCACTGAGTCTTCATGGCTTGGACAACTTTCTTATATATCACAACAACCGTATATCTTCTCAGGAACAATTGGGGAGAATATCGAAATGGGAACGAATATGGCAGTAACAGAAAAGGATGTTCAACAAGCTGCCCAATTAGCCGGAATTGCGCCGTTAATTGAATCATTAGAAAAACAATATAATACTCCAATTGGAGAAGCTGGTCGAGGGTTATCTAGTGGGGAGAAACAACGCGTGTCTATCGCACGGGCATTTTTGAAAAAGCCTAAAGTTGTTTTACTTGATGAACCTACACGCGGACTTGATTTAACTACTGAAAAAATATTACAGGAATCGATTGAACAGTTGTCAAAAACTGCGACAGTTATAACAGTAGCACATCGATTGCACACGATTAAAACCGCAGATCAAATTCTTTTCTTGGATAAGGGTCAATTACTAGCTGTCGGAACACATGAAACATTATTAGCTACTTTACCTGCTTATAAAGATATGGTGACGATTCAACAAGGGGGAGAAGAAGCATGAGCGCTCTTTTAAAAGTCATTAAACTGATGCTGATTGAGAAAAAAGATATTCTGTTTGCAATTTTATTTGGCTTCATAGCAGGCATTAGTAGCGTCGGACTATTTGCTGCTAGTGGCTATCTTATTTCTAAAGCAGCTTTAATGCCTCCATTTTATGCATTAATTATGCTTACTTCTACCGTTAAATTACTAGGTTTTATTAAAGCTAGTTCTAAATATGGCGAACGTATTTATTCTCACCGGGCTACGTTTACTATCTTAAGCAATTTACGTGTTACTTTCTTTGAAAAGTTAGAACCTCTTGTTCCGCAAATTTTTCATAAGTATAGAAGCGGAGATATACTTGGCCGTGTAGTAGGTGATGTGGAAAGTCTTCAGAACTTCTTTCTACGTGTTTTTTATCCACCGATAGTTTTATTGCTTGTTTTTGTCACAACGATTTTATTTAGCAGCTTTTATTCCATTGAAATTGCGTTAATTTTATTATTGGGTCTTTTGTTAACCGTATTTGTTATTCCTGCAATTTTTTCATTCAGACAATTGAAAATTAAGGATAGCGTTAGACAAGAGCGTGGAGATCTTTCTACGGAAGTTACTGAATTGATGTATGGCTTTCGAGATTTAAAGATATTTCAACAATTGCAAAAGAAACAAGACCAGTTAATAACACAATCAGATAAGTATATTGAAAAGCAAAAACGCGAGAATATTAATAAAGTCTATAGTCAATCATTCAATGGTTTTATAACCTTTATCGTAAGTTGGTTAGTTCTAGCTGTTGGCGCTTATTTAGTTGTAGATGGTACGTTAGAAGGACTTTTTTTAGCGATGCTTGTGATGATCTCTCTAACCGTTTTTGAACCTGCAGCTCCTATGGCTGTTTTCCCGATTTATATGCAAGAAAGCCGGGACGCATCAAGTCGTTTATATAATGTGGTGGAGGATCCGGATATTCAAGTGAACGCAGTAGAGATTATCAGTCATCAGGTTGAAAGCAGGGCACCAGCAATTAAATTTCAAAATATCACCTTCACGTATATGGGAGATTGGCGTACAACCATTCCTTCTCTTAGTTTAGAAATTCCAGCAGGTTCGAAAACAGCAATTGTTGGAGCTAGTGGATCAGGAAAATCAACTTTACTGCAATTGGTTTTAAAGCTACAACAAATTCAGACGGGCACTATTTATTGGAATGATCATGATATTTCAACTGTTTCAGGAAGTGCATTATGGGAAAAAGCAATAGTTGTTTTACAAGAAAATCATTTCTTTTATGGAACAATTCGTGAAAACTTATTGCTTGCTGATGCTGCATTAGATGATTTTATATTAAATGATGCATTAGTAAAGGTGCAACTTGAAGACTTTTCGCTTGATGATCATGTATCAGAAAACGGTGAAAATCTTTCTGGTGGCGAAAAACAACGTCTGGCAATTGCTAGAGCAATCTTAAAACAGGGTCATTTGTGGATTTTAGATGAACCAACGTCATCTCTTGATGCGCAAACAGAACGAATGATTCACAAACAGCTTTTTGAACAAGCGCAAACAGATACGTTACTGTTAGTTAGTCACCGTTTAAATGGTTTAGAAAAAATGGACCAAATTATTGTCATGGATCATGGTGAGATTATTGAATCTGGATCTTATACAGTATTAATGCAAAAGCAAGGTTACTTTTATCAAATGAAAACACTCGAAGAAAGTTTACTTTAATAGCATTGACATTATCTCCCTAGATGTTATTCTATAAACAGAACCAAATAGCACGAAAAACCACTAGAGGAGTCTTTTATAAAGACTGAGATTGAAGTGATACTTCAAGACTCTTAGAACCTGATCTAGTTCAAACTAGCGGAGGGAAGTGGATGGAAATAAAGTCTTTCTTTCGATTACTTTATCATGCCACCACTTTCTTTTAATCAGAGAAGGTGGTTTTTTATGCAGATAAAGGAGGAAGTAACGATGAAATTTTCAGAACGTATTCGAAAGGAAGCAGATCCAGTTTGGCAGGCTAGTTTTAATCACCCTTTTGTTAAGGGGATTGGTGATGGCACATTACCTATAGAGAACTTTCGTTATTATGTCATGCAGGACTCTTATTATTTAGCACAATTCGCCCGTGTTCAGGCACTTGGTGCTGCAAAGGCGGAGGGTTTAGAGACAACAAATAGTATGGCGTCACATGCGCAAGGAACCTATCAAGCAGAATTAGATTTGCATCGTACTTTTTCTAAATTATTAGATATTACGGATGCAGAACAAAAAGCATTTAAACCTGCTCCAACCGCTTACGCTTATAGTTCTCATATGTATCGTGCTGCTTACCAAGGTCATCTCGGTGATGTGATTGCAGCAATATTACCTTGCTACTGGGTTTATTATGAAGTTGGAGAACAGTTAAAGAACAAAACACCAGACGAGCCCATTTATCAAGAATGGATTAAAGCATACGGATCTGATTGGTTCCGCACGTTAGTAGAGGAACAAATTGATAGGTTAGATCAATTAGCTGAAACTGTAACCTCATCTGATCGAGAACGAATGAAAGAACACTTCTTAATTAGCAGTCAATACGAATATTTATTTTGGAACATGGCTTATAAATTAGAAAAATGGCCACTAGAAGAGATGAAATAAGCTGGTATTAAGGCTAAAAGTACTTTACGCAGACAGTAATTGCTTTTTAATATATGGACTTAAGTTATAATTCGGCGGAAGTGATAGAATTGAGACGTAAGGTGAGTTGCTAATCCGCATTTTTTGTATTAAACACCATTCGAATTACAAAGTAGCTAAAATAAAAAAGCACTAGAATTCTAGTGCTTTTTTTGCTATTCTTTATTTGGAATTTTCGCTTGCATTGGAGGGAGTATGATCCATCCTTTGTCTTTATTCAGTCGGAGCGCCTTTGCTCCAGCTTGTGCTTTATTCATATGGAACTGTCCAAATAGCATTGCAATATCTTCGCGTAGAGACTGTCCAATGATTGTACTGCAAGCAATTAATCCTGCTGAAATATTTGCAGAAACAACTGCACTAATCTCTTGATCACTGAACTTCGCACCTGAAGGAATATCTTCAATGTCAGCCAGTGACCGTTCAGGAGGTGAAGGAGGTAAAGCAATCCCATTTATTTTAAGTATCTCTTCAACACTTTCCATTTCTTGCTTCATACCTCGATTTAAATCTTCAAGCAAATTTTTCAGTTCTTTGTCACCAGTATGGTTAATAAATGTTTGATACGCCGCATAGTTACCTTTAGCAGCTGCTAGAAATGACCACAGACTGAAAACTTCACCATAATGAAGTGGTTGTTTCTTTGGATTACCTGATAATACACCCATTTTTAAACACTCCTTTGTTTGTTCTTACACAGATAGTCTTTTCATCAACGTAAAACTTATTCCAAAAACGTCGTAATTTGATGAATTTAATTTGGTATATGAAAGAATATTAGAGTAAAACTATATTCAAAAAGGAAGAGAAAAAATGAAATTAGCTGCACACGAATTACAGAATTAAAGGTGAGAAAGCCCATTCCTTTAGGTGTGGGATGAATCGCTTTTAAATTTGTAAATAAATAAAGTTTGAAAAATACGTTCTTTCCTACAAACAGCCTTTATGATGAGCTGTTCTCATGCATATGAAGCATGGCAATACATGGTTAGCAAAGGTTATTATCCATTAGAACCAGCTGATCTAGCTATCACTACAAAAATCGGTACTATGCATCAGGTAGTACCTGAAGACCAAGAAAAAATTCAAGCAATGATGATGAAATACGAGGGGCAAAACCCGATTGCAGGTTAAAGTGATGGAATGTATCAATAAATAGAACAAAAAAGAACTCTAGTGGGTGCTGTACCCCCTAGAGTTCTTTCTTGTATATTATGGTTTGAGTATAACTTTAATACAATTGTCTTCCTTTTTATTAAATATGTTATAACCATGTGATGCCTCATCTAGAGGTAGACTGTGTGTAATGATCTTTGACGGGTCAATCTCCCCATTTACAATTTGCTTATAAATTGGTTCCATGAAGGACCTTGCATGTGCTTGTCCAGTCTTAATAGTTATATTTCTAGAAAAGAAGGCACCTAAAGGGAATAAATTATAATTACCTCCATACACACCAGTAATTTGATACGTTCCACATTTTTTAACAGCCTTTGTTGCAATCTGGATTGGTCCCATTGTTCCACCTTGCAATTTAAGTTTTTGTTCTACAAATTCTAAAGGTGACTTTTTACCATCCATACCGACACAATCAATCACAACATCAGCACCACCATTTGTTACGTCTTTTAAAACTTCTCCCATATCATCATGTTTCGTAAAGTCAAATATCTCCGTCTTATTTATATTTTTAGAAAACTGCAAGCGGTTGTCAATATAATCTACAGCAATTACCCGTTCCGCACCTTTTTGCCACGCAAATTGCTGTGTCATTAAACCGATAGGACCTGATCCTAAAACAATCACGGTATCACCAGCTTTTACACCTGCATTTTCTACACTCCAGTAAGCTGTAGGTAGCACATCAGAAAGAAACAGTAGTGACTCATCTTCAAGTTCGCAATCATCTGGAATTCGAAAAGGAGTGTAGTTACCAAAAGGTACGCGTAAATATTCAGCTTGTCCTCCTGGATGATTCCCGAATTTTTCCGAATATCCAAAATAGCCACCTGAATCATAGTGTGGATTCGCATTATCACATTGGCTTTCTTGATGTGCATGACAATATTGACACGTTCCACAAGCTACAGTAAAAGGAATAACAACACGGTCACCTTTTTTTAATTTAGTTACTTCAGAACCGACTTCTTCAACAATTCCCATTGGTTCATGTCCGATCACGTAGCCAATGGGTAATGGAAAGTTTCCTTGATACAAGTGCAGATCAGAACCGCAAATTGCCGTAGAAGTAATCCGAACGATAATGTCTTGCTTATCTTGTATTTTTGGATAATCTACCTTTTTAACTGCAATTTGATGTTTTCCTTGATACGTAACAGCTTTCATGAATGTTCACCTCAATGATCAATTTATATCCTTAAGTATGTGTTTTATTATCTAAATCATACGGTTAAAAGAAGGAAGGAAAACAATCAATTTCTAAAATTATACAAGTATATTATTGCGTTAGATACAAAAAATAGATAGAGGAGGTGTGACTATCAAACATTTTAGTTTAATTGGGTTGAAAATATTACTATTATTAGTAGTTCTTTATACAATATTAGGAATCGGGTACGACGTTTCGTTTGGCAATGTACTATTTATAAGCATTGTTTTAGGGTTTTCTGCTTATTTATTTGGTGATTTGCTTATACTATCTCGAACAAATAACACAATTGCAACAGCTGCGGATTTCGGCATGGCGTTTGTCATTATTTATCTAATGACTGATGGATTAACAGTGGGTGGAAATCCATTCGCAGCAGCATTAGTTTCAGCTGTTGTTGTGGCGATAGCTGAAGTGATTTTTCATAAATATGTTGCGAAAAAATTAGAGATGAACAGTGATACGTTTATACCAATAAATCGAACAAATTACATTACCGAATCTTCTGACGAATTAACACCTTATAAGGACGAAGAAGACTAAATAAAAAATAAAATGAAGCATTTTATCAATGCTTCATTTTTTACATATATGATCAATAGGATTTTTATTTTGATGGTAGTGGAGGTGTATTAAATAGGTTTGCTGGTGCGGGTTGTAGCTTGGGTATTCCTGCATATGGTACAGGTTGCGCGATGTATCTAAATTGTCCTCTGCCATCAGGTGCCACACCTTGTGCCCATGGTCCATTCGCATCTGCTTGACCTTGTGATGTGTTGTATAGATCATAAGCAACTTCTTGTTTTTCACATTCACGGGGGAAATTAGTTGGAACGACAACATCTTGCGCCTGTGCTTCAAGCTCACGAATTGCTTCAATCCATTGATTTTGGTGAGCGGTATCACGTGCTAACAAAAAGCTTAATGAATCTTTGACTAAAGGATCGTCTGTCATCTGGTATAGACGCGCAACTTGTAATCTTCCTTGTGACTCTGCTGTTACATTGGCACGGAAATCAGCAAGTAGGTTCCCGCTTGATATTATATAATCAGCTGACCATCTATTACCAACACTATCTGTTGGCATAGCACCTAACCCAGAAACAATTGCATGTTGCGGATTCATGCCACCCATAATCGCAGCAAGTGCTGGATCAGATTGATATGCTTGTTCTTGCACGTCAATTGGTGTGTTATCCAATAACCTAGCGATAAGTGTTGCTAAAAGTTCAACGTGCGCAATTTCTTCTGTGCCAATATCCATGAGTAAATCACGATATTTCTTATTCCCTCTACAATTAAAACCTTGAAACATATATTGCATCATTACTGATATTTCACCCCATTGACCGCCTAATACTTCTTGTAACTTTTTTGCATAGACAGGATCCGGTCTTGAAACTTTTGCTTCATATTGTAGTTCTTTTACATGAAAAAACAATAAAATCCCTCCTATTTAATCAGACTATTCAATGATATGTTGTCCTTCATTCAGATATACCAATAAATACAATAGGGGATTTAACTTTTAGGTAGTAGGAAAAAAACTGCTGGCTATACTAAGACAATATGTTTAAAAAATATCACGGGGGGATATAAAATGGGGTCTAATAAAAAAGGAAAACAAAAGAAAATAAAATGGTGGCAATTGGCTTTAATCGGAATTGGTTGTACAATTGGAACTGGATTTTTTCTAGGTTCAGCGATTGCAATTAAAAGAGCAGGACCTACTGTACTCATATTATTTATACTTGCTGCAATCGCTACCTATATTGTCTATGATGCATTATCCAGTATGACTGTATCTGACCCTCAGAAAGGTTCCTTTCGAACATATGCTAAAAAAGCATATGGACGATGGGCTGGATTTAGTAATGGCTGGGTTTATTGGTCATCAGAATTACTAATAATGGGAAGTCAATTAACAGCACTAGCAATCTTTTCCCAATACTGGTTTCCAAATATCCCACTATGGATCTTGTCTAGTATTTTTGCGATTTTAGGAATTGGTGTCATTATTACTGGTGTATCAGGTTTTGAACGAATTGAAAATATATTTGGTGCAATGAAAATTGCTGCAATTCTGATGTTCATTATTATTGGGATTTTAGCAATTAGCGGTTTATTAAATGGTGGAGCACCAGATAGAGCTTTCCCATTCACAAATGATGGATTATTCCCAGAAGGTTTCACAGGAGTTTGGACTGCTTTTATCTATGTGTTATATGCTTTCGGAGGTATCGAGGTCATGGGGATCATGTCCAATGAACTTAAAGACCCGAAAGAGGCCCCGAAAGCTGGAAGAGTGATGCTCTCTGTTTTAACGATTATTTATGTGATTTCTATTGGTTTAGCGGTTTGGATAGCACCAAATAAGAAATTCACCACTGACGAGAGCCCTTTTATTATGGTTATTAATCAATTTGATTTAACTGTCATTGCGCACATATTCAATGGTGTACTAATAATAGGTGGATTCTCTACCATGGTTGCGTCACTGTATGGTATTACAACAATCTTAACTTCATTATCTGAAGATAAAGATGCACCAGCACTGTTTTCTAAGACTGGACCACGAAATGTGCCTTATTATTCAGTTATTCTTACAGCTATTGGACTAATTGCCTCAATTGTGGTGGCTATACTCTTACCAGGGAAAATTTATGAGTATTTAACAACTGCTGCAAGTCTCATGTTGTTGTATATATGGGTTTTTATTTTGTTTTCCTACCATAAACTGATCGATATAAGTGTTTGGAAAAAAGTCAAACGATGGATAGGTATATGCTTATTATTCATTGGTATTATTGGAACATTATTTGATAAAGTAGCTCGAATTGGTTTTTTTATTAGTTTTGCCTTTATACTAATCATATCAATTGTCACTTTGATTATGAGGAAAAAGTGGCGGTTAGAACCGAAATAACAACTGAAGTGCTTGAAAACCAAAATAACCAGCAAATCCGAATAACGATAAGGCTGATACAAACGATATTGTTTTAAGCAAAGTTGGTGTTAAAATCTTTCTAAAACTACTAGAGAGAACTGCCATCGTAACATCCCACATCATTAATCCTAACAAAACAGCACTACCATACATGATAACATGTGGCATATCATAGCGATGAATTGTATTCGCCAATATAGACCCATAAATCCCAAGCCAAAATAAAATTGATAATGGATTCGTTATAGTTAAGAAAAAACCGCTCCAAAAGGTTTTTTTTAGTGAATCCGTTTGTCTATTAGTTGAATTGTCTATTTCAGGTACACTAACCATGTTCTCAATTGCTGTGTAGAGAAGTACAAACGTACCGAATGACCATAGAAATGTTTTCATGATTGGCATTTCTAAAAAATGAACAAGCCCAAAAAATATTGCAATGATGAATAGAAATTCACCAACAATCGAACCTAATCCGATCAACCATGAATGAAAAAAACCATTTTTAATACCTTGATTAATTTGTGCTGCATTAATCGGACCTATTGGAGCAGCTAAAGATAAACCCAATACGAGATAACTTAAAAATACACCCACCAAAATCACTCCTTTTACTGGCTTGTACTATTTTTATTCGAGTTACTGAAAGGCTATGCGAATAAATAGTTATTTTTTAGCCATGATAAGGAAAAAAGGAGTGACTAAAATGTTTTCACATATTAAGAAACTTCAGTACACGGCGAAACCAACTAGACCTGATCCTGTTTACGCTAAAAAACTTCAAGAAATTTTAGGTGGCCAATATGGCGAAATATCGGTAATGATGCAATATTTATTTCAAGGTTGGAACTGCAGAGCAAACGGGAAATACAAAGATATGCTTTTAGATATTGGAACAGAAGAAATAGCACATGTGGAAATGTTAGCTACTATGATCGCACAACTTTTGGACAATGCACCAGTGCAAGATCAAGAGGCAGGAGCAAAAGATCCTGTAATTGAAGCAGTTTTAGGTGGGATGAATCCACAGCACGCTATCGTTAACGGTCTAGGAGCACAACCAAATGATAGTGCTGGTTATCCTTGGAACGCACGATATACCATTTCTAGTGGAAATTTACTTGCTGATTTTAGAGCGAATTTAAACGCCGAATCTCAAGGAAGACTACAAGCCGTACGATTATATGAAATCACAACTGATCCTGGTGTGAAGGATATGCTTTCCTTCCTTATTGCGAGAGATACGATGCATCAAAATCAATGGATGGCTGCAATTGAAGAATTAGAACAAAAGCACGGTGCTGTTGTACCATCAACATTTAATGCTGAAAAACAGAAGCAGGATGTAGCATATGCATTTATGAACTTTTCTGAAGGCGAAGAGAGTAAAGCAGGGCGCTGGGCAAGCGGTAAATCAATGGACGGAAACGGAAACTTCCAGTATATTCAAAACCCACAGGCGAATGGTCAAAATCCTAGTTTAATGCCAGCACCTATCTATATTCATGGAACACCACCACTCCAGTAAGTTAATAGGTTTATAATAAACGTATTTTCCTAATGAAAACGTCTGTATGACAGTAAATAAAGAGAGCCTCCAGCTTGAAATGCAGGTAAACTGGAGGTTCTTTTATATTATGTTATTAATTTTTTACAAGCATCTTCACATACATAACACGCGTCAGCACATTTTTTACAGTGGTCAGGCTCATGTTTAGCGCATTCATCACCACAGACTTTACATGCTGTTGCGCACAGCTGTGCGTATTCTTGTACAAAAGCTGTATCATATGAAAGAGCTTGTTCAAAAGAAGCACAAATTGTTGCGCATTCTCGATCTAAACGAATGCATGCTTCCATTTTGTTTGCATCCTCTTCAAAACAAGAGGTGTAACAATGATTACAAGCCTCCATACATTCGTGCAACGTTTTAATTATGTCAGCATCTTTCTGATGACTCATCGTCGAATCTCCTCCTTTAATTCTTATATCCAATTATCATACCCAGTGTGTATCAAGCTGTACATAACAAGTAAAGGATTATTAATGTATTCAGATTAAGTAAAAATTTTACTTGAGTATTATAAGAAGTCTTAGGTAATAATAATGTAAATAAATCTCAGTTTTAAAACGTTAATTAACGGGTATTATTTTGTGTATTAGACAATTTTAAAAGAGTACGTATGAATAAGGAGTTATACATCATGAAGCTATTAAATTTGCTGGGGAATATAGAATACAAACTGATTAAAGAAAACAATTTAAATAAGATAGAAATTCACGGTATTGCTGAATCCTCTTCTGAAGTAAAACCAGGTTTTATTTTTGTGGCCATTGAAGGGTATACAGCAGACGGACACGATTATATTGAAGATGCAATTAAAAATGGGGCTTCTGTCATCGTCGGAGAACAAAAGCTTACTGATTTATCTGTACCATATATTTGTGTCGATAACAGTCGCAAAGCGTTAGCGATCATAGCGGGGAACTTTTATGGAAATCCATCTCAAAATAAAATAATGATTGCTATAACAGGAACTAATGGGAAAACAACTACAAGTTATCTCGTTAAGCATATCTTAGAAAGCAATGCCATGTCATGCGGATTAGTAGGCACAATTGAAACGATAATAAATGGAGAAAGTAATCCATCCATTAACACAACTCCTGGGTCACTCTCACTTAATAAATTATTGGATATAAGTGAAGATCAAGTCATTGTTTTGGAAGCCTCTTCTCACGGATTATTACAAAATCGACTTGAAGGGATGCATTTTGATATTTGTCTTTTTCTTAATTTAAGTCACGAACACTTAGATTACCATGATTCTATTGAAGAATATTTCGAGACAAAAGCAACTCTTTTTCAAATGTTAAAAGATAATGGACAAGCTATTATAAATACTGATGATAGTTGGGGCAAGAAGTTAAATGAACGGTTAAAGCATCGTGAAATTAAAACTTCTACAATAGGTAAAAGTTCTTCTAACGACTACTGTATTGAAATAACCAAACAGGATGGTTCTTTCAAACTTAAAAACCAAGGCAGAACCGAAGAAATAAATCCATCTATGAAGGGCATTCATAATATATATAATTCCAGTATGGCTTATGCAGTTGCACGACAACTTGGAGCTAACGAAAAATTAATAAGTCAGTCATTAAAAGACTTTCCAGGTGTTGATGGACGATTTCAAGTGTTTCCACAACTGAATGGCGCAAATGTTGTTGTTGATTACGCGCATACAACAGACGCTTTTTATCATTGTCTACATACTGCTAAAACAGCTGGGGCTAAAAGAATTGTTCATATATTTGGCTTTAGAGGGAATCGAGATAAAGCTAAGAGAAGAGACATGCTTGAAATTACAGCTGAACTTAGTGATCAATATTTGTTAACATTGGATGATTTAAATGCAGTACCTTTAGAAGTTATGATTGAGACACTTGAAAATATCCACAACACTATTGGTAACCATAAAGGATTAGTTATTCCAGATCGAACCTTAGCAATTCAACAAGCAATGGAAACCAGTCAAAATGGTGATTGGATTATTATTACTGGTAAAGGTCATGAAGCCTATCAGCAAGCGTTTAGCTTACCAACTAAATCGGATAAAGAGACCGTTACTTACTTAACTGAATAATTTGCATATGAACCAACACGATCAATGCTTTATGACACCTTTTCAATCGAAAATCGTATAATTATATATAGCGTTTTAATGGGAAGGAAGGATTAAAATTGATAAAAAGAGTAACCCGTTCTCTTGGTGATAGGAAATTGTTTGGTGTATTTGGAGGAATTGGTAATTACTATAATATTGACCCAACAATTTTAAGATTGGTATATACAGCTTTGACAATATTTAATCCAACTTTAGTTTTGATTTATATTTTAGCAATATGTATCATACCCGAGGAAATTTAAGAAATAGCTAATATTAAGACTATAAGAACTGATTAAAAGCCAAAATTATAAGAGCAACAAAACACTAATTTTCGCCCTTCTTTCTAACCCCTTAAAATATTAAGGTAACGGAGAGAAGGGTTAGTTATTTAGAATAAAATATTTATTAAATATATAACACCAGCTAAAACAGCATATTTACTGAAATCAATCCAACAATGCAAAATCCATATATAGACCAAGCGATAATTTTATTGTTTTTAGGAACTTCTTTAGTCTTAAAAACTTTGATGAATTTGTATGTCAAAAATAGAAATGCCAACATAGATACGATGAAAACATCGTTCATTCCTAACTTCACTCCTTTATAAATGCAACTATTGATATATTCTATAATAGCATAATTTCCAATAATATTAATTTTATGTATAATAAAAAACAACAATATTTTTGAAAATAACCTTTAGCAAATAGTCGAAATTCGTATAATTATTGGTGCATTATTCGAATGAAATAATGCTATAATATAGGTATTATTGAATTATAGAAGGTGATAGATATGAAAATAATTTGTTTCGGCGATAGCCTTACGCGTGGTGTATCTGTAGCAAAGGGAAGATTACGTATTTTGAAAGAAAACTATCCAGCCTTTTTACAACAATTATTTGCTGAAAATGAGGGAGAAGATGTTACCGTTATTAACAAAGGTGTTTTTAATGATAATTCTGATTCTCTGCTTTCCAGATTAGATAAAGACGTAATTGAACAACATCCTGATTATGCCATAATCGAAATTGGTGGAAATGATTGCAACTTTAATTGGAAAGAGGTTGTCAAAAGTCCAGGCGTTGAACACGCTCCCATCGTTCCAATTGATCGCTATATAGATAACATTAGAACAATGGTTACAAAAGTACAAGAAAGTGGCATAACACCTATTATTTCTACATTGCCACCATTAGATCCAGTACGTTATTATAAAAGTATTTCTGACAAATATACCGATGTAGTTGGACATCTGATTAGTTCCATGGGTGGTATTGAACACTGGCATGGTATTTATAACCGCAATCTTAATAAATTAGCAGATGAGTTAGGCGTGCTTAAAATTGATGTTAGAAGCGCAATAAAAAAAGCAGGAGATCTAGCCGAATTAATTAGTGATGACGGTATTCACCTTACAGCTGAGGGTTATAAGGTTTTTAGTAAAGATGTTTACAAAAGTATAACCCAATGGTCAAAAAAACAGGAAATCAAGCATACCTAAATATATGAAATAATATAAGGCGTGCACATAATCTTCGGTGCACGCCTCATATTTCTATTATTTAGCTATTAATAAATAGCTGCACCTACAATAATTAGAAGGATAAATAATACAACAATTAATGAAAATCCTCCGCCAAATCCCGCGCCTGGAACTACACCACATCCAGCACCTGCACCGTATCCGACTGGAGCGCCATAACCGCCATATCCTAAACTCATATATTTTTCCTCCTTATCTATTCGTTAGACAGATTTTCTTCTTTTTAGTAACCGAAACCTCCACCATAAGAAGCTCCTATAATTATTAACAATATAAACAATACGATGAGTAATGCAAAACCTCCACCAAATCCTGCTGGTGCAGCTGCTACTGGTTCACCCATTTGTAAATCCCTCCTTTTCTTAATGACTCTAAGAGTATACTATGGGATTACAAACAAAATGATATGGACAGATGTCCCGATTTATTTAAAAAGATGGGTAGAACACATCAAAAAACACTTCAATAATATTTTATGCTATACTGTAACTAGAAAATAAATATTAAGTCTGCAATCTTGCAGGAGAGGTTCTAGCTACACCCTCTATAAAAAACTAAGGATGGACGCTACCTTCCTTTAGGTGACGTTTTTTTGTTTTGTATGGTGTGTAGAATTCTCTTTTTTAATGGAAGGAGAATTTTTTTATGAAAAAAAATAGTAAAGCAATTGTTGTATTTAGTGGAGGACAAGATAGCACCACCTGTTTGTTCTGGGCACTTCAAAATTATGAACATGTTGAAACTGTCACATTCGATTACAATCAAAGGCACAATAATGAAATAGAAGTTGCGAAAGAAATTACTACAGAATTAAACGTCAAGCATCATGTTTTAGATATGTCTTTGTTAAACCAATTAGCGCCAAGTGCGTTAACGCGTGATGATATCGAGGTTAAAGATGGTGATAATGGCGAATTACCTTCGACATTTGTTCCTGGTAGAAACTTACTCTTTTTATCTTTTGCTACGATATTAGCTAAACAGATTGGTGCAAAACACATTATCACAGGTGTATGTGAGACAGATTTTAGTGGGTATCCAGATTGCCGTGATATATTTATTAAATCGTTAAATGTCACACTTAACTTATCAATGGATGATGGATTTGTTATTCATACGCCACTAATGTGGTTAGATAAAGCCGAGACATGGAAGTTAGCAGATGAGTTAAATCGATTCAATTATATTCGTGAAAAAACATTAACCTGTTACCACGGTGTTCGCGGGGACGGTTGTGGAGAATGTCCATCATGTAAGTTACGTCAGAACGGACTCGATACGTACCTTAAAGAACGTAATGAGGTGAGCGGTTAATGTACGGTTTTACAATTGTTGAAAACTTACAGAAGATTAATGAGGATATAAAACATCATGAGCTCAAATATCATACAAAACGGGTGATGGTTAGTAAAGAGTTCACTTTTGATGCTGCACATCACCTTCATTGTTATCAGGGAAAGTGTAAAAACTTACATGGACATACGTACAAAGTTATTTTCGGAATAAGTGGTATGGTAGATGAGATTGGCTTGGTTATTGACTTTGGCGATATCAAAGAGATTTGGAAGGAAGAGATTGAAATTCATCTTGATCATCGTTATTTAAACGATACGTTACCTAATATGAACACAACGGCAGAAAATATGGTGGTTTGGATTTATCAAAAGATGGAACAAGCCCTTCTAAAGCAATCAAACCAAAACCGTGTAGAGTTTGTTAAACTTTACGAAACACCAACGAGTTATGCTGAAGCTAGACGGGAGTGGATGAACGTTGAATAAATTCCCTGTACTAGAAATATTCGGACCAACCATCCAAGGTGAGGGTATGGTCGTTGGTCGGAAAACAATGTTTGTTCGAACAGCCGGTTGTGATTACAGTTGCTCTTGGTGTGACTCTGCTTTTACTTGGGACGGCAGTGCAAAGGACCAAATTGAAAGACTCACTGCAGATGAAATTATGGATAGACTAAAAGAAACAGGTGGAGATAAATTTGATCATGTTACAATATCAGGTGGAAATCCTGCACTTTTGGCAAAGCTTGATGAGTTAGTTGACGCCTTGCATGACCACGATATGGAAGTAGCACTTGAAACACAAGGAAGTCGTTGGCAGGAATGGTTTCTTAAGGTTAATGACCTCACTATTTCACCAAAACCACCAAGTTCAAAGATGAAGACAGATTGGGAGAAACTTGATCTTATTATTGAGAACTTACAAACTGGTAATCATATACATCAGACCAGTCTAAAAGTAGTCGTATTCGATGACGCAGACTTACTGTATGCGGAAAAGGTCCACCAAAGATATCCTACTATTGCGTTCTTTTTGCAAGTAGGTAATGATGAACTCGCAGAAAATAACGCAGCAAACCTTGCCAGTCATCTACTAGATAAATATGAATGGTTGATAGATAAAGTTGTTGCATCCACAAAATTAAATCATGCTCGTGTTCTGCCACAAGTTCATGCACTTGTCTGGGGTAATAAGCGTGGCGTTTAAAAGAATATCCAATTGGATATTCTTTTTTTATTTGTAATTTATTCTAACTATTGCGTTTCTCTGATTCAATGGAATATAATTTAACACCCTTGAAATTTTTGATTACGCCCATTAGTACAATATTATTCGAATGTGCGGCACACGTGGCTATGTAAGTTCAGTTTCATATCGAAACACAGCCCTAAAAAAAGTTTTATTTAGTGTTAACTATCCAGATTGACAATTTTTTTATATGTTATATAAGAGTGGATTATCGCTATAGCAGCAACTATCATAACCAAAGAAAATCCATAGATAAAGCTGTACTTGGGAATAATTATTATAAGTATGATACTTATAATACCGGTCAAAAGGGACAACTTACCTGTGAATCGATGTGTTATATCCCAAACTCTTTCATCACTCATTGTCCATTCTGTACGCACTCCGACTATCGAATTTGTTTTTACGTTTGGCATTAAATAACCGGTGATCATTAAGATAAATGAAAAAATTAGTCCCATTATTACGTTCACATCAAGATTGTAACCCAAATTAATAATAATGATCGTCATGTAGATTGTAAAAATCGTTAATAAAGTAATCATAATTAGTATTTCTTTCATATTATCGCTTATATTATCTTGGGAAGTTCTAAATATGAAACGAAATAGAGCATAAATTAGAATCATTATGAAAGGCATTGAATGTAAAGCTATTGACTCGATTGTAGTAGTGGCAACTTCACAGTTCAACCAATTAATGGCTATTTTTTTATTTAAACCTGTGTAGTAAAACACACTTATTAGCATTGATATTATAAGTATACTACTATTAGGAATCCTCTTTTTCAATTTTATCACCTTCATTGGTTTTAATAACCTATTTGTTAAAGATTTTCTTGATTTATTCTTCAAATCAATCTCTCCTCTAATTTAAAATTTCTTTTTATATCGATTTCACCATATAAATCGTTATCTTTATTAAAGATGACTGTTCCGTTAGTTGAATAGCAAATATAATTATTTCATAAACATAGATAATCTAAGACTACCATTATTATCCTCAATTTATTATAAATTTCCCAAAGCATCATCATTTTTTGTTGATTAATCATTCTGATACTTAAAACCAAGCAAGGTAAATATACAAATTGGTTGGTAGCAAAGCCATAATACTTTTGTATCGACCATTTATCAGTATATATTTTATAGGCATGCCAAGAATACGTGCATCATACATTTTTAATTGAATGATTATGTTCGATGTTAAATAAAATAAAGCTAGCTATATATTTAATTAGCGATTATGATTAATAAAATTATATAACATTTAATGCATGAGAGAACGGGAGAAACGTTAATGGATATTTTTATGTTAGTAAAGGCGATTATACTAGGTATGGTAGAGGGGTTGACTGAGTTCGCGCCAGTCTCCTCAACTGGACATATGATTATTGTGGACGATATGTGGTTGCAATCAGAAGTATTTTTAACTAAATATGTTGCGAATACATTTAAAGTTATGATTCAATTAGGATCGATTTTAGCAGTTGTAATCATTTTTAGGCATCGTTTTATTGATATGCTAAACTGGAAAACAAATAAAAGCAACATCGATAAACCAAGGCTCAAGCTGTCACAAGTGATAGTAGGACTTATACCTGCTGGCGTTTTAGGGCTTTTATTCGAGGATTATATTGATGAATATTTATTCTCAATAGAAACAGTTCTAATTGGTTTAGTAGTTGGTGCAATACTAATGATACTTGCTGATATTATTAGTAAAAAAGCGGCATCTGTACCCGTGGAAACTGTTGATCAAATTACGTATCGACAAGCACTCTTAATTGGACTTATTCAGTGTTTTTCACTTTGGCCAGGTTTTTCAAGGTCTGGATCTACGATTTCTGGTGGTGTTATGTTAGGGATGAGCCATCGAGCTGCCGCTGATTTCACATTTATCATGGCTGTTCCTATTATGCTAGGAGCCAGTTTGATATCTTTATTGAAAAATTTGCAATACTTTACTGTAGAGAGCATCCCATTTTTTATCGTTGGATTTATCAGTGCATTTATCTTCGCTTTAATTTCTATACAGTTTTTTCTGAAACTAATTAACAAAGTAAAACTAGTACCTTTCGCGATCTATCGGATTTTATTAGTTGCAGTCATATATGTTGTTTACTTTTAATTCATTTGTAGCCATAAGATCATCGATTATGAGTAACCTATGATAGAGTTAAATTAACAAGCAGTATTGACATGGTTTTAGACATGTTATAGAATTAGCAGAAATAGGAAGTTAGTCTGCCATGCTATAGTATTTATAGTAATGATATTAAAAGTATCACAATTAGGAGAGTACTACTTAATCATTTGGTAGTACTCTTTATTCATGCTGAAGTCCATTGATTACATGTAATATTCTAGTCAATTTTACATAGATAGCTAAAGTAGGGGGTAGATTTAAATGGTATTTGTCAAAAGATATGTATTCATGATAATGGTAATAATGGCGGGATTGCTACTTGCATCTTGTGGTGATGATGCTACTTCTTCAGAGAATGAAGATTCAAAGGAAGAGGTTAAAGATTCTGAGGATTCAGAGTTCCTGACTGCTGATGGAAGAATTAAGGGTGAGGAAGACGGAGATCCTAGACGGATGCTTATTGACGAAGATATGATAGGTGTAACAAGAGATATAATTTCTATAGATGAGTACAACGAAGAGTTTGCAGAGGATTACGGTTACCTGAATTTAGTAACTAATCAAGACTATGGTGCAGATACCCTATTAATTTTAGATGGCGAGTATTCTTACGTTGAAGACTCTAGTGATCTTGTTAAATACGGTAAGACAGGAGATGCTATTTGGAGAGTTGATGAGGTTAAGTCTCACGGTCATTATACTGATTTTGATGATGAGCATATACTTTGGTCAGATACTAATGAGGAGAATAGCGCAGGTGATAGAATTACAGAAATGAAGTTAATCAGCAAGGAGACAGGAGAGGTAGTTGACGATGACTTTTTAACTCTTGATTTTGAGAGTAACACCTATGCTATAGACCCAGAGAATTCAGTAATGTATATAGCTTCCTATTCGGATATAATGTATATTTATGACTATGAAACAAAAACTCTTGATACATTTATAGAGGGACAACTTGGAGATGATGCAGGTAATTATAATCTTGGTTTAACAGACAATGGACTTGTACTATATAATAATAATAAGATTACTATTTATAGTAGAGAGACCTCCGAATTACTATGGGAGACAGGTGATATAAATTATAAACTTATAAATTCTAGTTTACTTAACAAACAGACAGACCTAAAAATTGAGGATAATATGCTTTACTACTATCTAATAGATACAAAAGAGTATATAGAGTTTAGTGTTGAGGATTTAGAGGTTGCAAAAGTGCAAACAGTAAATACAGAATTCCTAGATGGAGTTACTCCTTCTATAAGTAAGAGATTAAACACACCAGAGCTTACAACTAGTGGGTATATAGTAATAGACTATGACTATGACCTTCTACTATATGATTTTGAGCAGGAAAAGTTTGTTTTAGACCTTATGGTAGGAAGAATAAACGGTTTTTATGACACTAAGTTATACAGCAATAACTTAATTTACGAGACAGGTTTAGACTACCTATCTATTTTTAACTACGCAACAGGAGAAGAGATCATAACGGTTGAGATTCCTGATGAAATAGGTGTTCAGGGTCTAATTCCTAATAGTAAGTTCGTTATGTTCGGGGTCGAAGAAGCTTTAGGTTTAAAGTAAAACCTATTAAAACAGAAGTACGATTATTAGAGTAAGGGCTGTAATTAATAGAGATAGTACTATATTAGTGTATTGAATAGGTTACACTTAGTTGGACAAAAAAATTAAGGGCAAGTAGAATGATACTAAAAAAGGGGAGAATCTACTATGTCGCAGAAAAGAAGAACGTTTACCACAGAAGTTTAGAAGCAAGTTGTTGAGAACGGAAAAAAGCGTCAATATATAATCCGTGAATATGAATTAATTGCATTTGCCTTGGACAAATAGATTACACAATTCCAACAATCTGGTTTGTTTAAAGAAAACGACAATCGAAGCCGTGAGGAAAAGGATCTGATTGCGTTAAGAAAAAGAAATACACAGTTAGAAATGTAAGTTGATTTTTTAAAGCAATCTGCGCTTATCACGGGACGACAATCGAAGTGATTGAATAGAATCGACACATCTGTTCGGTCATGTATATTGTTTACTTTTAATTAGTAGTGACATTCATCACGGACGATGGATGTCGCTACTTTTTAGTTATTATAAACTAAAGTGTTCAAGGCTCTTATCGACAATATCTTGATTTATTCCAATATATCGAAGTGTGATATCTGGTGAGGAGTGGTTAAAGATATCTTGTAATAGTGCCACGTTTTTATTAATTGTATAATGCCAAAATCCAAATGTTTTACGCATACTGTGTGTTCCAAAATCTTCAATTCCAACATTACTCGCTGCTTGACTTAATACCTTATAGGCTTGAACTCTTTTTAAAGGCAAATCCGTTTTCTTAGAAGGAAATAAATAATCTTCATCACTTAATTCAATCGTGTAATCTGAAATGATATTTCTTAATTCAATATTAATAAGAAATCGTTTATTTTTCCTCGTTTTTGTTTCCTTCATAACAATATGCGATTTCCCTCGGACATCTTGAACACGCAATGGAAGGAGGTCACTAATTCGCAGTCCAGTGTTAAGACCCATTACTAATAGAAAATAATTGCGATACGATGTGTTTAATAATGCTGTTTTCATCATCTCAATTTGATGTTTATCTCTGATTGGTTGGACAGTTTGCATGCCCTTACTGATTAATGCATGGTAATCCGATTTGACTGACTGGATTCTTCTTGGATCTCTTAGTTTTGTTTTATTCAAATCTTCTATTTTTTTAGTAAGTTCATAGTCACCATATTTTTTTAATAGATAGATATATTCGCCTTCTGTTAAATTGACATATGTTGCATATGCTATTTTTTCGATATAAATAACCCCCTAATTAACCCCATGCAGAGAGAGGCTCACAGATGAAATTATCTCATCGGTCACGACCAACTGCATGACTAATTCTCTTAAAATGCGATTCTGCGTTAAAGGTACAAGTGTTCCTATTTATAAGCAGAATACCATTAAGTGTATTTTGAAATAGCCGTTTTACTAATTATGTATGAACGTTAAACTTCAATATGTATTATACCATTATTTGATAAAAAGCGATATAATGAATTTAACCTTGATTCGACTTGTTTTCACAAATTTTCATAATGAAACATAATACATATTATGTTTCATTGAATAATTTTACAGTAAAAAAATAAGCAATATTACTATTAATCTACTAAAAAAAGGATACGCATGTTAAGATTTAATAGTATTTGGTAATATTGCTAAGTAAATGGAGGTAGCCTAATTTGTTGATACGAAATATTGAATCTGAAGACTTTGAAAAAATAACGCCTATTTTACGTGATTGGTGGGGAGGAAGGGATATGTCTCTTCCGAAGCTATTCTTTGACCATTTTCAGAATACAAGTTTTGTCATGGAGGATAACAATAAAATAATAGGATTTCTAATTGGATTTTTATCTCAATCTCAGGATGGCGAAGCATATATTCATTTTGTTGGGATAGAACCAACTTTCAGAAATAAAGGGATAGCCAATAGTCTTTATAATTTATTCTTTGAAGAGGTCCAAAAACAGAATGTACATAAGATAAAGTGCATCACTTCAATTGTAAATAAAAAATCGATTGCTTTTCATACAAGGATGGGATTTGATATTGTACCAGGAGATAATTTAATTGATGGTATCAGCGTTCATTCGGATCATGGTGGAGAGGGTGTGGATAGAGTATTATTTTTTAAAGAGATAAAGTGATTTTTAAGAAACCACGTCGTTACTACAATAAGCAACAGAAACTGCATATCAACAACTTCTGGTTCCGCTAGACCAACTGTTAGTTATGGCGTATTTTTAAAAAGTAAAGGTCAGGATAGATCACTTACTTTATTTGAACATTTTATTACCATCATGACATCTTAATTTGAAAGGAAGCGGATCTAGCAATAATATGGAAAGAGGTAGAAGTAGTGAATAAATTTTATAAGGTGCTAAAATATGTTAATGACAGATGGGTATTTACTTTAATAATGTGAATATATACTTGCTCTATATACGCAACAGTTTAGTGGTAAGATTCGATTAACTAATTGGGTATTAGAAAGGATTTTAATATGGATAAATATAAAGTGATCTTATTTGATTTAGACGGAACGCTGTCAGACCCCAAGGTAGGAATAACTAAATCAGTTCAATATACGTTACATAAAATGGATATTGATTAGCCTGATATTATTGGAAGTCAATGTTATCAAATCGTTCTAAAATGATTTTAAGCAACTGGTCATTATCCATCACATCACCTCATTAGTAAAACCTCGTTCTTTTAACGATTTTAATAGAATGGCAATGTTAGAATATAACTCATTCTCAAACATCCCCTTTTCCTTAAACCTCTCCCTATAATAATTTATTGCTTTTTGTGTATGCTCCTCATCAAAATTGTAATATTCGGCAAACGACACTTGTAATGGAGGACCAATAAAACATTCTAGTTTATCACAATCAAGTTTTAAGCAGACTTGATCGTATAGATAAAAGTCAGCAAGATGATAGTAAAGGAACATTACATGTAACCTACAGTATCTAGTGTGATGTTGATTATTTAAGCGAGAAAACAGGTATACATGATATGAAAATAAATAATTTTTAGAATTGAATCCAGTCTTAACAAAAAGGCTGGGTTTACTTTTACCTGATAATGTACGTCTAATTCCAACCAAGTGTTTCATTTTAATACGGTCTCAAATATTTTGAATTTAGCGTGAATGGCCTATTCTATTGACATCACCTATGTGCTTTTGCTACCTTTGTCCTAGTTAATAAAATGTGCTTCTTTAGATATAGAAGTAAGTTGCAGAAGGTTGGTGTTTATGAAACACGGTATAGTTGTTGCAGGCTCGCTAATTGTGGCATTTGCATTTAATTTCTTTCTTGTACCATACGGAATCTTGAGTAGTGGAATAAGTGGTATCGCTATTTTACTTGGGTTACTCACACCATTTAGTATCGGAATTATTAATTTAATTCTGAATTTGCCTTTACTTTATTTAGGCTACAGGAAACTCGGAAAAGTAATTACGATTAATACAATCACTTGTGTTGTTTCGTTATCTATCTTCTTGTACGTTATACCAGTCATACCCGTAGCGGAGAATGTTTTGTTATCCAGTATATTTGGAGGGGTTATTGGTGGTCTTGGTATAGGTCTTATTTTAAAGTACTCCGGTACATCTGGTGGGCTAGATATCATCGCGATAATTATATCTAGAACAAGTAATATAAGTGTAGGTATGTTACTCACAGGAATGAATGGCATTATTGTACTTATTTCTGGTGCTGTTTTTGATTGGAATATTGCGTTGTACACGATGTTATCAATATTTATCACTGGAAAAGTAATTGATACAATTCACACGAATCATATCAAATTAACGATGCAAATTGTTACTACCAAAGGAGAAGTGATTCGCCAAGATTTGATCGAATCAATTTATCGAGGAATAACGATTATGGATGGTTATGGCGGTTACACACAAGAAAAGAAACAAATTTTAATGATGGTCGTGACACGTTATGAAACAATGCAGATTAAATCAATTGTGCGCAAATATGATTCAAAGGCATTTATTAATATTTACGAAACTGTAGAAGTAGATGGAGAATTTGCGCGAAACTAAGCTAATGGAAATGCCTTGCGCTATAATTTTATAGTGCAAGGCATTGTTAATATACAAGTATTATATGAAAAGAAATGGTTTCGGTGCATGTGTATTATGATCCGCATGCCTCGTTGTTTTCTTGTCAATTAATAGAGAAGGACATTCTTTTTGAAAATCATACGGAATAAATTGTTGATATTCTTTTGGAAAAATCGCCGCATCGCGGAAGGATCTGTATGGCATATCAATTAGATCCGAATTAGTATTTTGCGCTTCTAAATGGTTGACAATTGTTTCGCCAATATATCTCCCCAGAACAAGTCCTTGATCATTGTCAGACGGAAAATGGACACCAGCATATAAACGACCACGCGCATTATCTTCAGCAATTTTCGTTAATTTCTTTGCTTCCTTAGGAAAGAAATAACTGAGCACAACTTCACAACATCCTGCCATCGTAGCATGACCAGACGGATATGTTGGGAAATTCGGCGTACACAACAATGTTCTTAACGTTTGGTCATATTGATTTGGTCTAGCTACATCCCATTTGTACTTTAGATCCCACACCAGAATCATCGTATCGTTTATTGCACCGTGCACTGAAGCAAGTACTCTTGTGGCATGCAATGGAGAAACATTATACGTATCAATTAATTTATCAATTACAGGTGTCCATTGTTTAGTGGGGACACCTGTTCCGTAGTAGGTACCTATCTTATTTTGCCCAGGCGTTAAGTTATCCAATGTTTTTATGACTACATGCAGTTCTTTGTCAAAATCAATTTCAGTAGGTGCTGTTAGAGGTAAATCTAACTTCTTACCTTCTGTATTTAGGAAATGACCATCTTTATCTCGCTTTAAAAAGACAAGCGGCCAAGAACCAGCTAAAGGCGTGTCTGAATAACGCGGAGGATTACTTTCCCCAGCATAAGGTAATTCTGACCACCGTAAATAATTTATCTTCATATTCGTTCACCACCATATTTTTAATATAGTGTATTTGAAAAAGGAGTATGTGAGTGGGCTTTTGATGTTTTAACAATAACGTGGTAGAAATTTAACTTTGATTAAATATGTTAACGGCACAGAAGTCATTTACTAAATTAATAATGAAAACTTAGTTGTTTATACGTATGCCAACTGTTAACAAAATGCCCAACAGCAAGTAAAATAACTGCAAGTACTAGGTAGGTTGATTGGCTCCATAAAGACACAAAGAAAAATGCGAAAACTGGAAAAACCGCCATAGGAATTGGTATTAATACTATAGGTTTATATAGTAGTTTAAAATCATGTCCTTTTACGACATATCTGATCCATAAGCCATAATAAAAGAGAATACAAAGCCCAAACAAGACAAACAGACTATCAATATTAATAGATTGATAGTTTTCTTTTGACATTACCAAAATAAAGATACAAGACACCTGACCAACTCGTTCCAATAAAGTAAACAGGAATCCAGCATCGGATTTGGAAAGTTTGTTAGTAGGAGGGAAGATAAGAATTAATAAATTGGGAACAAGTATTAAAACTGCAAGTAACAATCCAGTTAGTGAAAACCCCATATTTCTCTCCTTTGTTTCGTTATTTACAAGATAATTTTATTTATCAGAAATTTGTTGCTTAATCGGTTCAAATTCAAATAACTTTCCTTCATAGATAAGCTCTAAACGATCATTTTTCCGAAAATCATCTGGCGTCACTAAAGCAGCAAGTTTATCCCAAAGTTTAATTCCAGAACGATTAAGAACCTCCGCAACAAATTGAGAACAAAAATAGGAATTACTGAACTCAACCGCTTCGTTAACAGATATCCCCATTAAACCAAGAAAATTATAAAGAAATTTATCATTATTTCGAATAAAGACATTCAAAATTCTGTTCATCTTTTTCTTTTCCCGTTCTGTAACAGCAAGTTTATAAATCACACATGTCGTATCTTTGTACTTACTATATGTACCGGTAAAAATATCTTCTTTAACAAAACCACCATTTAATGGGTTGGTTGGCTTTTTTCGTCCAAAGCTGTACATTTGCTTCAATTCTGGATCAAATGAAAGGGAAGCATGATTATAAGGTGCTTTCGTGTATTTTTTAATTATGTTAGAAAATAATGTTCCTGTATCGGAGAGCATAATATAAACATAGCGATCTGAAGTCATTTTAATTCCTTCTTTTCATAAAATTATTCTTTATTCTTCAATTATATAGTATTCTAGTTAAATACATACAGTATTTTAGCATAATTCAACTTAAGGGTGATAAAAAATGACAGAGGTATTATGGACTTTATCTATTATTTTCATAGGATTAGTATCGGCGACTATTATATTATCAATTATTAAAAAGAAAGAAAGGAATAAAGACTTTTCTAGTATTTTCAACCGTTTAAAAACGTGGTGGGGAATGTTTGCTGTCTTTTTTGTAGCAACATTGTTTGGTCCAATCGTTTCTCTATTTGCAATTATGTTTCTTTGTTTCTTTTCATTAAAAGAGTATTTCTCCATGATAAAAACAAGGAAGTCTGATCGTCGCATATTTTTGTGGGCTTATTTAACAATTCCTATGCAGTTTTATTGGATATATATTGGTTGGTACGGTATGTTTATCGTGTTCATACCCGTATATGTCTTTCTGTTTTTACCTTTACCACGCATTATTGGGAAAGGTACATTCGGTTTCTTACGATCAGTTAGCTTGACGCAATGGGGCTTAATGCTAATGGTATTCGGTTTGAGTCATCTAGCTTATTTCCAATTCGTTTCACCAGAATATGGATCTAATTTAGTCCTATTCTTAATTGTATTGACACAGTTAAATGATGTTGTTCACTTTCTAATTTCTCTCTATATTGGTCGCAAAAAAATTGTACCCTCAGCTAATCCATACATCACATGGGAAGGGTTCATTGGAGCGTTAATTATCACGACAAGTATATCTTACTTTCTCTATCCATTTCTAACTCCATTTGATCTAACATTCGGTATCCTGTCCGGGCTAATTATAGGAATTGCTGGATTCGTCGGAAGTTTAACAATTTCTGTTCTAAAACGAGATTTGTTAATAGGAGATAAAGTGAAATTAGATAAAATCATCTACTTGAATCGAGTAGACAGCTTAGCGTATACTTCACCAATATTTTTTCATATCATTCGGTACTTTTTTGATTTCATGTAGAAATAAAAGCATGATCTCATACAAATAAATTCAAAATCATTAAATATCGAACATGTTTTAAACGAAGTTAAATAAAATAAATAGAAGGGGGTGGGGAAGCTGATTAATAAAAAAACGTTAATCGTTCTTCTTCTCTTACTATTTGTACTTTTTGTTGGTATTCCGTTAGGTGTTAGCCTGTATTATGGAAATATACCATTTTATAATAATGATACTCTAGAAGCTAATGATATTTTAGTATCGAATGATGAAAACATTAATGAAAGTGAATTAACTTTTATTAAAAATAATACATACACATGGGAAGAAATAAAAACGTATGTTGTCAGAAATCGAATGACGTTTTCTCACGTATTTAGAAATACAGTAATATTAATTAGTGTTGCTATTGTGGCAGTTATGCTGGATAGATTTCTTTTTAGAAGGTCCTAAAAAAGGTACATGTTCTATACTATAATTCTACTAGGCGATATCATTAATTTGAAAACAATTAGAGAGAGCCTTAAAAGCTAGTGAACCTATATACACAAAGGGATAAGCAAGACTTCTAACTATGTAAATGTTTATAAAAAAAGCGCTTTAACTTATATTTTTGTTACAAATACCCTTTCACATTTTAATGATACTGCATATAGTATCTTGAAACGTGAAAAGGAGGGAAAACAATGTCTGCAGGATATAGTTATGGTGGCGGTTTTGCATTAATCGTTGTACTGTTTATTTTGTTAATAATCATTGGAGCATCTTACGGCGGTTACGGATACTAAGGAATACTTTTTAAAAAGTGGCTGACTCAAAGTAGTATTAAAACTACTTTGAGCCAGCTTTTTTAATAAAATACGCTTCACATATTGTTCTAGCTTATTTTAATTTTTAAGATTAATCATGAGTAGACGATACCTTTTACTTAAATAAACAGAAATAAATATTGTTTATTTTAAGGATTTCTAAAAAATAGTAGTCTTGCCCAGTCCATTTTATTTAAGAGCCATAGGATATAGGGACAAAAGGAAATAGACTATCATCACAAGATGTGAAAAAAGGAGCGTTTATATGTACGGAATGAGAAGAGATGTACCTATGAATCACATACCAATGAATCAAGTACAACCTGACGAGAGGTTTGGACCAATTAGTCCTTTAGCAACAGGACTAATTGGAGCAGGATTAGGTTATTTAGGTGGCGAGTTATTTGATGGACCTGGACCAGGTTACGGTGCATATGGACCAGGATATGGTGGTTATGGCCCCGGTCCAGGATACGGCGGTTATAATCCAGGGTTTGGTATGAACAATCCTGGTTATGGCGCTAATTATTATGGTCCTGGATCTGGATATACACCTAGTTATAATCCTGGATATGGTGGAGGACCAGATTACGGTTCACAAGGATATAATCCAGGATACGGTCCGATGAATTATGGTAATTCCGGCAGAAAACCTGGTTTTTTTTAGATCACAAAAATAAAACTGATTTCCTCTTATAAGGAGGAAATCAGCTTTTTTAATCTAATAAACGGAAGGTGAATCCCTTTTCTTTTAACCTTGAGATGATGATCGGTAGCACCTCAACAGTTTGTTCTAATTCATGCAAAAGAATGATTGCACCATTTTCTACATGATCGATCACATTTGAAATGATTTGATCTGGATCATATTTTAATTCCCAATCAATAGAAGCAATACGCCACATTACTGTCTGCAGGCCTAGTTCGTCCGCAACACGAATTGTATCCGTATTATATTGACCAAAAGGAGGACGGAAATAACGAATCTTTTCACCTGTAATACGTTCCAAATCAGACGTGCTCGTTTTAATTTGCTTATACTGTTGATCATACGTCATATTCGCTAAATTAGGATGATTAATGGTATGTGTTCCAATACCATGTCCTTCATCAATTACACGCTGCCATGGCCTTTTTGGATAAAGGAGACGTGTTTGCCAAAAAAACATTGCAGGGACATCTTCCTTTTTTAATATATCCAGTATATTTGTTAGTACTTTACTAGGACCATCATCAAAGGATAAGACAACAGTTTTATTGTTAACAGTATGCACTTTTGTGATAATTTTTGGATGCTTAGAGTCGTACACGACCCTTGATTGATCGACTACTCACGGACTTGTTATCAACAAGATAATCAAACTCCTTTACTTCGTTAAGGCTAATTTGTTTGTTTCTGAATGATACGTATGATAGAAAGCTTCTTCATTAAATAGTGCAGGAGCGTCATCGAACACTATTTTGCCATCCTTTAATGCAATGATACGTGTTGCATATTGTCTAGCTAAATCAACATCATGTACATTAATAATAGTAAGTAACCCTAAACGTTCATGCATTTCTTGCATCAGATTAAATATATGGCTAGAAGTACCGGGATCAAGACTAGAGACAGGTTCATCACCAAGAAAGATAGCTGGTTCTTGCAATAACGCGCGGGCAATACCTACCCGCTGTTTTTGACCACCACTTAACTGTTCAATACGGCGATTAGTTTGGTCCGCAAGCCCTACATCTGCAATGATTTTTTTTGCCCGAGTTACTTCTTCATTTGTAAACCACCCAATTAAATTCTTAAAGGTAGAACGATAACCGAACAAACCAGTTAAAACATTCTGGATAACAGAGAGACGGGGGACCAAATTAAAATGTTGAAAAATCATTCCCATTTCTCTACGAACCGTTCTTAGTTGTTCTTCATTTAATTTTGAAATTTGTTGATCATTCCAGTGTACCTCACCAGTTGTCAGTTTTTGTAAACCATTAATACAACGGATAAATGTAGATTTACCTGAACCACTTTGGCCTAAGACACAAACGAATTCGCCTTTTTGAATAGATAAATTAATACCTGATATAGCATCTTGTTCGCCACCTGGATATCGAACAGAAAGATTCTTTAACTCTAACAATTTAATCGCCTCCTTTGTACATATGCTCTGGATGAAAGAAGTTATCTATTAAATGACCTTATTTCTTACATAACTGCCAAATAAGTCGACCATAACAACAATAACCATAATAATTAATACATCGAGTGAGACTGCAGAATATTGGAACGTTTTAAAGTCATTAAATAGACGTTGACCAATACCTCCACCACCAATAAAACCCAAGATTAGTGACGTACGGATCGCAACTTCAAATCGATAAAAATAATGCGATAATAGGTTTGGCCAAATTTGAGGTATTGTACTAAAAATGTAAGCAAACCCTTTTTTAGCACCAACAGCCTTTATTGCTTCTTGTGGTCCAGGATCTGATGATTCAATCAGTTCTGAAATCAATTTACCTAACACACCCACATTATGAAACATAATTGCTATTACAGCAGGGAATGGGCCAAGACCTAGGGCAGTCAATAAGATTAACCCAAATACAATTTCTGGTATCGAACGAGTAAAACTAAGTGCAAATCTTGAAAAATGATAGAGTGACTTAGATGGTGATGTATTCGATGCAGCAAAAAAGCTTATAGGTAATGCAATTAAGAGACCTAGAAAACTTCCTAAAAACGCCATCGCTAAAGTTTCCATACTATCCTGTAACATAAGGGGTAGCTTAGTAAAATCCATTGGGAACCATTGCGAAAGAAAATCAATCATATTTCGAAAATCTCTAAATTTTGTTAAATCAAATTCAGTTAGCCTCATGCTAATGTATAGGAATACCGTTAACAGAATAACTGTATAGATGTTTTTTTTCTTGAACCACACGTTAATCAACTCTATTCTTCAATAATACCTTGCTTAATTGCTGCTTGTTTTATGCTTTCGTAATCTTCATCAGTTGCTTCCGTAAATCCACTTGCACCAAAAGCATTTAAGATATCTTCATCTTCAATAGCATAAAAAGCTTCCTGTAATTTTTCAATTGTAGCTTGTTCTGTATTTTCATGAACAGCCCATGGATATTGAAACAATTCATCTGATTCCCAAATTATTTTAATTTGTTCTTCGTCAATTTTCCCGGCTTCAACAAGTTGATTATAGATTGCACTATCAATCGCTCCAGCATCCACTTGTTGATTTTGAACAGATAGCGCTGTTGCATCATGAGAACCGGTATAACGAACGGAATTAAATTTATGATCATCCTCAGACATATATACTTCGCGATCTTGTAATTCTATACTTGGTATTAAAGAACCTGAAGTGGAATTAGGATCTCCAAATGCAAAATCAACTTCAGCAGAATCCTCAAGTAATGCATCAAGTGAATCCCATTCATTATCGGTATGTGTAATGATATATGAATGATAAAATGGCTCGCCATCAATTAATTGTGTGATAATAGCTTGGGCACCGCTTTTTGCATTAGCAACAACATATGTTAACGGTCCGAAGTATGCCATATCAATTTTGTCATAATTCATTGCTTCGACTACACCGTTATAATCGGGATAAACTTCAATTTCAACATCTGTTTCTAAAGCTGTTGTTAACGTTTCTTGCAACTTATTCATTGCTGTATCCATTTCACCTTCTGTTTGAGCTGGAATAACACCAATTGTGAATGTTTCTTGTTCATCTAAATTTTGACTTTCTTCATTTTCTTCTCCACATGCTGCAAGTACAAGAATAAGTAAAAGAATGCTTATCGTTAAAACTACTTTCTTCATAAAAATTCACCTCTAAGTTATATTTTTTAATTCAGCTACCATAAGACGTAATCCTTCTTCTAAGGAATATGCGTTTTCCCAATCTAACTGTTCACGTGCTAATTCATTTGATAAGTAACTGTATGAAATATCTCCAATACGAGATGGAAGATATGTTGCATTGAGATTTTTTTCTAATATGATGTTTAACTTGTCGACTAATTCATTTAAAGTCGTTGGATGATTCGTGCTAATATTTACTATTTGTCTATAACCATGATCAATTGCTGCAATATTAGCTTGTGCAACATCTTGTACATAGATAAAATCACGTGACTGCTCACCATCACCAAAAATAGTAGGGGAGTGGTCGTTCGTTAATTTGTCTATAAATCTTGAAATTACATTTCCATCTAAAATGTTTAATGAGCCTGGTCCATAAACATTTGCATAGCGCAAGATCGTATAGTTCAAACCATGTAATGCTGCAAACGTTTCAATATAAGATTCAGCAGCGAGTTTCGATACACCATAAAATGAATTAGGCCTTTTAGGATGCTTTTCATCTATTGCTAGGTATGTAGGTTCGCCATAAATAGCTGCTGATGATGCATAAATTATCTTTTTTACGTTATGTTTGTTACAGTTTTCTAAGATATTTATTGTTCCTAATATATTTGAAGAAGCATCCAACTTCGGATCCACCACAGATTTTGATACATCAACCTGCGCTGCAAGATGGATGACAATATCAGGTTTTTCTTGTTCAAATATAGACGTAACATCAGTTGTAATATCAGCACAGTAATAGTGCACTTGTTTATCCAAAACAGCCGCTTCGACAGGTTCTAGATCAATAACCGAAACATGGTGTTTCTTTTCTAAAAGTTCACTTATGACATGACGGCCAATAAAACCGGCACCACCTGTAACCAAAACCCTCATTAGAATAATCCTTTCATATAAAGAAGGACTCAACAGAAGTAGAGTCCTTCTTTCATTTCAATTTAGTAAGTGAGCCATATATGTTTTTAAATAACAGTAATTTTACCTGGTTTATCACTTGTTACTTCACCAATAATGGCTGAAAAAACATTATTATCAAGAAATTTTTGTTGCAGAGAGTCTGCTTCAGATTCTGGAACTGAAATCAAAAGGCCACCAGACGTAACAGCATCACAAAGAATATATTGATCAACTTTACTGATATGGTCACCGTATTCAATACAATCAGCAAGCCATTTATGATTTTTCTTGGAACCGCCAGGAATAACGTCTTGTTCAGCTAGCTCACGTGTTTTTGATAATACTGGTACATCTTTATAATTTATCGTAATCCCAACATTACTACCTTCAGCAATTTCTCGTGTATGGCCAAGTAGGCCAAAACCAGTTACATCGGTACATGCGTTTACAGTATAGCCATCCATTGCCTCAGAAGCATATTTATTTAATGTCGCCATGACATCCATGACATCCTTAATTGTAGCATCATCTAGTAAACCATTTTTAAGGGCCGTAGTTAAAATCCCAACACCAATTGGTTTCGTTAATATAATACGATCACCTGGTTTAGCGCCAATATTTGCACGTATATGGTCGGGGTGAACGGTACCTGTTACAGATAAACCAAACTTAGGCTCATCATCATCAATTGAATGTCCACCGACCAATACAGCACCAGATTCGACTACCTTGTCAGAAGCACCAGCTAATATATCTGCTAAAATGCTTTTATCTAATGTATTAATTGGAAAGCCAACAATGTTCATGACTGTTAATGGTTTTCCTCCCATTGCATACACATCACTTAGTGCATTTGCTGCACCAATTTGTCCAAACATATAAGGATCATCAACAATTGGTGTAAAGAAATCCAGTGTTTGTACAAGGGCAGTATTTTCATTTATCTTATAGACACCTGCATCATCAGATGTATCTAAGCCAACAAGTAGATTCGGGTCAGCTACAGTTTTAGGTAAGTGTCGCAGAACCTGCGACAGGTCTTCAGGACCAATTTTGCATCCTCAGCCACCTTTCGTAGATAAAGATGTTAATTTAATAATTTCTTCTTTCTTTGACATGGTATCACTCCTCTAATCAAATATTCTCTGTTAACAAATCATTTTAATCGGGTTTTATATATACGTAACAAGCTTTCCACTTCATCATTACCTGAATGATGAGCTGAAATATAACTTTTAGCCTGATGCCCGATAGCTTGCCTTAAAGTTATATTATTCATTATTTGCGCTGCATAATCAAGAAATTGGCTTGACGAATCATATATAAAACCAGTTTCTTCATGCATTACAATACTAGCATTTCCCTCATTATTTGCTACTAAAACGGGTAAACCGTATCCCATTGCTTCTAGAATGGCTGAAGACTGGCCTTCAGAAACTGACGTGTTTAAAATACAATCCGCTTGCCTGTATATGGTTCCCATTTGATCATGTGGAACTTGTCCAAGATAACTTACCCATTCATTATTCTCTTCTACCAAACGTTTCACTTTTATACCTTCTGCCTCTTCAAGAATAGGACCGACTAGCCATAGTCGTATGTTTGTATACTTCTCGCGGAGTAACTTGAGCATCGTAATTGCTGCTGGTACATTTTTTATTTTTCTAATTCCAGCCGGTAAAACAAACAAAAAAGAACCGTCTTGTTTTTTATGAGGAATGCTCGCTTGTGTAAACGCACTTGTTCCTTGGGGAATCATAAACAATTTATCCATTATCTCTGGAATCTCCTTCTCAATTTTTTTTTTCCCTTCTTCATTAAATACATGAATTGCTTTTGCTTCCCGAAGACAAGTGATCACATCGTGGCGTGTATCATCGTCATAAAGATTATGATTTAAATCCGTACCTGTCATCGTAATCATGTATGCTTTTGGTTTTGTATCTAACTGTTGCATAAACGTGTAGAAACGATAGGCATGGAAACCATGGACGATATCCGCTTCAGGTAAACTTTTAATTAGCTGATTTTCTGTTGTTGAAATAATCTCTGTATTAATACCAAGCTTTTCTAATCCGTCCGCAATTCGTTGCACCGTTATCGTATTTCCACGCGGCTGATGAAAATTAGGTGTTGCTAATAAAACTTTCATATTCTTCATCCTTTAGTCAATTTGTTATTTTTTAGTTTAAAAGATGCTCTAAAATAATTACACCACAGACACGAAATATAAGATTATTTATTACTTTACGAATATGTATCAAGTATTTCCTATTACATTATATAAATGCTATGCCTTAATTACAATTAATTCATTCTAAATCAGAATCAATTGGTTGACTAAATACCATTAGGGGTATATGATAATTAATGTAATAACATTGATACGATCGGTTTTTTAAAATTTATAAATGAGAGGAGATATACTCTTGAAAAACATTTCAACAAGTGAATTAAAAAAGTTGTTAGCAGAAAATAGAGGGCTAAACATTATAGATGTACGTGAAGTAGCGGAAGTATCTTCGGGAATAATTCCAGGTGCTTTAAACATACCATTAGGATTATTAGAATTTCGCATGCATGAATTAGATAAGTCAAAGGAATATATTATGGTTTGTCAATCTGGTGGAAGAAGCGGTCGTGCATCACAATTTCTTGAAGGACGAGGATTCAACGTAATTAATATGACAGGTGGCATGCTTGATTGGGAGTAGAAAAACTAATTTTAAATGAACAATACAAAAGGTAACGGTGGTCTAACTAATTTGATTCACCGCATCCTTAATCCGAAAGGGGCAAAAAATAAGTTGACAAATAAGCGATTTAATCCAGAACATGCTGATAAATTAATGAGCGAAGAGCGGAAAGTGCAATTGCCACAGAGCAAAATAATAGACTATCTAAAATTAACTCCTACTGATAAAGTTGCAGATTTAGGAGCAGGTAATGGTTATTTCACTATTCCTATTGCGAGAAATACAACTAATACGGTATACGCTGTTGATATCGAACCAAAGATGCTTGATATGTTAAAAGAGAATACAACAAAGGAACGATTAGACAATATTGATTATGTTATAAGTGATTTAGAGGATATTCAATTACCTGATAACGCGGTAAATAAAGTACTTGTATCATTAGTTATTCATGAAGTAACAAATTTAGAAACGTCAATAAATGAAATAAAACGCATAATAAAGCCCGGTGGAGAATTGCTACTTATCGAGTGGAAAGCAATTGAAACAGAATCTGGTCCGCCTCTTGACGAACGCATTTCTTCCAATGGAATGATCAAATTCCTTAATACTGCTGGTTTTAGTGCCGAAGCGATTGACTTAAATGCAGTACATTATGCAATTAAGGCAGAACTGAATGAAGGAGAGATGGAATATTAAGTGAAAAGCTTATGGACCATGTTGTGACCGCCTCAAAAAATAGCGTTCCTGGCAGGAGCGGCATTTGTCATCTATTCATTACTAGAAAAGTTCTTTTAATGAAGTAGAATAAGGGGGATAGAGGTCTGTGACATACCTTTATCGTTCTTTTTCGTTGTCTTGTTTTAACATAGTATTAATAATCTTATAAAAAGAGGAGGAGGGATGTTTGATGCCATCTGCTTGGTTGATTGGACCTTTAGTTATTAAAAGTGAACTTGTAATACTATTAGCAAGTTTCATTGTCGGAATTATTTTTTTTCGTACTATTAGTTCCTACTCAAAAATTACCACAAAACAAAAGACAGATGAAGTGATCAACCTGCTAATTGTATTTGTCTTAGCTTTGTGGATTGGAAAGATTTTAACTAACTTTAGCACATTTATAACTGATCCAATCTCGATATTAGCCTATCCCAGTGACTCCGCAGCATTTTATATTGCGAATATTTTATCAGTGATTTATGTGCAAATAAAGACAAAGCGTGCATATCATCAAGTAATAGCGTTACTGTATGCCTTTTTAATTGTGTTTTTCACTGCTTCATTTACGTATGGTTTTATTCAACTGATAGCAGGAACAGCCGCATTTAGTTTACCGTACTTAGGTTTACTCTTATTATTACTAATACTATTCGTCTTGCAACAAGACAAGTTAGCTAAAGAAAAATTAGTATTAATTGGTTTGGTAACATGGAGTATTGGACAATGGCTTTTATCTATTTTTTCAGAGACAACAGTATTTCAATTTTATCTAAGTCATTGGTTTTATGGAGCTATTAGTTTAGCTGTTATTTTATTATGTATCTATAGAAAGAGGGTAAAAAAATGAATCCAGTTGCTGACATTACACTTTGGCTAGCATTAGGTGCAGGAACCCTGTCTTTTCTTTCGCCTTGTACACTGCCATTGTTCCCAGCTTATCTATCCTACATAACCGGAATGACTGTAAAAGAAATACAGGGATCACAAGAAATTAAAGTACGTAGAAAATTATTGATTCACGCAAGTCTATTTATACTAGGTGTATCGCTTATTTTCATAAGTTTGGGTGTAGGCGTATCGCTTCTTGGACAATGGGTGCAAGGCTTATTATCAGGTCAATCAGGTGTTTTTCTACAACGCATTGCTGGTCTTTTTATTATCATCATGGGTCTGTTTGTTGCCGGTCTAATTCAATGGAAAGGCCTTATGAAAGAACGACGTTTTCACTTTACTAAAAAACCGGTTGGCTATATAGGCACTGTTTTTGTAGGAATGGGGTTTGCTGCAGGCTGGACACCATGTATTGGTCCGATCTTTGCATCTATTCTTGTCATCGCTGGTAGTGATCCAACTATGGGGGCTGTCTATACCATTACGTATGTTATTGGTTTTGCGATTCCATTCTTCTTGTTGACTTTTTTCTTAGGTTCAACAAAATGGCTTGTTACATATAGTCAAAAAATAATGAAAATTGGTGGCGGGATTATGGTTGTTATGGGCCTCCTTCTATTTACAGGACAGTTAGCTCGAATTTCTAATATCTTATTACGATTCGTACAAGACAGTTGGTTCTCAAATTTAGGATAAGGAGGGGTGTAAATGAAAAAAGTGATCGTTATTGCCGTACTTGTAGGAATGTTCGGTTACGCCATTTTTGACTTACTTAAAGATGGTAAAGAAAAAAATCTTTCTACTATCGAAAATGAAACGTCGGATGCTAAAATCGGAATTGAGGTAGATAACATTGCACCTGATTTCCAACTCGAGACATTAGATGGAGAAACCGTAAAACTATCAGATTACAGAGGCCAAAGGGTCATGTTAAACTTCTGGGCGACTTGGTGCCCACCGTGCCGTGCAGAAATGCCAGATATGGAAGCATTTTATCAAGCAAATGACGTTGCAATAGTAGCAGTCAATTTAACAGAAACAGAAGCAAATCTAACTGATGTCAATGACTTTAAAGAAGATTTTAATTTATCATTCCCGATTTTTCTAGATGAAAAGAACGAGGTTGCAACAACATATCAAATACGTCCAATTCCTTCATCTTATATGATAGATTCCAAGGGTATCATTCGTTATAAAGCTTTGGGTGCATTAAATTACGAGATGATGGTAGCAGAGTTTGAAAAGATGCAATAGGGCCATATTGAGCTATGGAAAATCTTTCTTGACCTAGTGTAGTAAATGTGCGCTTTAATTAAATAAATGCGATCTAAGTGACGTACATTCCCGAACGACGTGCATAGGATAATTTTATCAACGTTGAAGGGATTGTAAGAATGTACTATATACCATATATGTATCCGGCTCACTATCCTTATTATGTGCAAGCACCGATGTATCATTTCGGAAGACAGTTTGTTCAGTCGGATTTTTCTAATCAGTTAAATCAGTGGAACAGAGTTGATAATATGCGTTATTCAAACGTAGACACGAATATACCTACAAAAGATTATGGACCACAACCATTTGTCATTAATATTAATGATGCAACGAAGACTAACAATACATTTCGCACAGCATTATGGACAGGATCACAGTTTCAAGTGACATTAATGAGTCTGGATGTAGGCGAAGATATTGGTTTAGAAATGCATGCTGATGTTGATCAATTCTTACGTGTTGAACAAGGCCAGGGAAATGTTCGGATGGGCAACACAAAAAACAATGTAACCTTTGAAGAAAATGTCTATGATGATTCTGCCATTATTATCCCTGCAGGCACGTGGCATAATCTCATCAATACAGGCACTATTCCACTAAAACTATATTCGATCTATGCTCCACCTAATCATCCATTTGGTACTGTTCATCCTACCAAAAGAGATGCAATGGCTGCAGAAGAAGGCAATGCTTAAAAGAAGAAGAAAAGACCAAATCAGATAATGATTTGGCCTTTTTTGTGATTATAAGCTAACAGTTTTTTTCTTATTAAGATATTCTAAAGATGTATTACTAAAGTGAAAAATAGTAGTATTATATTTTGGCGGAATTGTGTGGGAATCGAACCCACCGAGCCTGACACGCAGGCCCCTCAGGGTTTTGAAGACCCAGGAGGACACCAGTCACCCATCCAACCCCATTAGATATTAATATGAAGCTTGTATTAGTTTATAACGAAATTAGTCGAATCGCAAGTAAGGTGTTTGATGAAATTATATCATTTTAATCTATTATGCTTGATTCACCTGCAATCTATGATTAAAGTAGAGATATAAAGAACGGATGAAAGCAGGTTTAAAAATGGAAGAGTCATATTATACGATTGGCATGGCCGGGCATATTGACCACGGCAAAACAACGCTAACGAAAGCATTAACAAACGTCGATACAGATCGATTGAAAGAAGAAAAAGAACGCGGCATCTCGATTACTTTAGGTTATGCCCCGATACATACACAAGATGGTACGCACGTTTCAATTGTCGATGTACCTGGTCATGAACGTTTTATTCGTCAAATGATTGCTGGTGTTGCTGGTATTGATCTTGTCGTACTTGTTATTGCGGCAGACGAAGGTGTAATGCCACAAACAAGGGAACATATTGAGATATTAGAGTTTTTAGGTGTGAAACACGCTATTATTGCGGTAACAAAAATCGATCGTGTCGAAGCGGACATGTTAGAACTTGTCAGTTTAGATATAGCCGACAATCTTGAAGGAACTGCTTTTGAACATTCGGAAGTGTTTTATGTTGATAGTGTTTCAGGAAAAGGAATTGATCAGTTAAAAGATCAGATATTTAGGCAGGTTAATACGATAGAAAATCGCGATCGTTATGGTTCTTTTCGAATGCCGATTGATCAGGTTTTTACTGTCCAGGGACAAGGGACGATCATAAGAGGAACAATTTATGAAGGTATTGTTAAACAAGCAAGCCAATTAACTGTATTACCATCTAGAAAAAAAGTGCGCGCGCGAAATATTCAGGTACATAACAATGATGTAAAAGATGCAAGAGCTGGTCAACGAACAGCGATTAACCTTGGTGGAATAGATCGTGAAGAGATCCAACGTGGTGACGTTTTAGTAACTTCTGAACATTTTTTAGTCACGCAGACGATCGATGTTTCGATTCGATTTGTAAAAGCTATCCGGCACACATTAAAACAACGTGCACCTGTAAAGGTTCATATTGGTACTTCCGAAGTGATCGGTAAGATTGTCTTTTTTGATCGGAATGAGCTAACAGAAGAAACAGAAGAAGTGCTCTGTCAAATTCGATTAGATAATGAAGTAGTTGCTCGCAGGGGTGATCGTTTTATTTTAAGAAGACCAACTCCTGTAGAAACAATAGGTGGTGGTTGGGTGATTGATCCACTTGGTGAGAAATATCGTTTTGGTATTGAAACAATCGAGGTGCTTGAGAAAAAGAAACAAGGGTCGCCAGTGGATTTAATTGTTGATGCACTTTCACATGACGGTTTGTTGTCCCTTGATCAACTTATTCAACTGACTTCACTAGATAAAGAAGTAGTCGCGAAACTTGTAGAAAATGATCAATTTATTAGCTTATCCAGTAAAAAATATGCACGAAAAAAAGACGTCGAAATCATTAAGGATATGTTGGTAACCGAATTGAATCACTATCATCAAGCTTTTCCAATGCGTATCGGTATGAATAAAGCTGAATTAATCCAATTGGTACAAGCTCACTTTCCAAAGCAACTGGTCGTATATACGTTGGAAGAAGCAATAGCAGAGGGTATAATAAAAAAAGAAAGTCAATTTATTGCTGTGACAAGCTTTTTACCACACCTTCCCGAAAAATGGGCAAAACGGATGGTAGAAATTATTCAGACGGTTGCTGCTGATGGTCTGTCTGTACAAAAATGGGAAGACTACTTTATCGGCACACCTTTTTCACAAAAAGAAGTAGATGAATTAAAGAACTATTTGCTTCAGACAGAACAAGCCTATCAGTTAACAGCAGAGTTGCTTGTTGATAAAAAAGCTTTTGAGCTAGCAATTCATACGTTACAGCAACAAACAGGAGATTCTTTTAATTTAAAAGATGCAAAAGAAATCTGGCATGTCTCACGTAAATACCTTATTCCACTACTAGAGCTATTAGATCAATTAGATCTTACCAAACGTGGTGAAACGAAGCGTTATTGGATCTAATACATTCGAGCATAACTTTTTAGTTTTATCCCTATTATCGTTATAATAAGAAGATAGATACGAGTAAGAAGGAGGCAACCTCGAATGGATTATAAACTAGTTATTGAATTTTGCATGCAATGAAACTACGCACCTAAAGCCGCAAGTTTTGCGGAACAGTTATTTACCCATTATCGAACCGCAATCACATCATTAGAGTTAATCCCAAGCTCTGGTGGAGTCTTTGAGATTAGTGTGAATGGGAACAAGATCTATTCGAAACGAGAGACAGGCGAATATCCTGATCTGGCAGATATTATCGAAGAAATAGACAAACACTAACAAAAAAGCTACTGTTGATTAGGACTACACGTCAGATCAGCAGTAGCTTTAACTTTCCAATAAAAACATTTGCCTTTATACTAATAATGTACAGTCGAAGAGGAGGCGTTAAGATGAAGCATTTAGTAAGGGAATTGCCACCCGTGCATGCTTTTAAAAAAAGTGAGCAATTCATAAAGCTTATTGAAACAACCGGTTTAACTGAATCACGGGTTATTACAGTCATCCAACAGATAATAAGTGACTTGCGCGTGAAGCTTCTCACTGGTACTTCACCGATTGAAAACCCCTCAAAAGAAAACTTTTTCAACTACATCATTACCCGTACAGAGGAGAGTGTACACAAGCGACAAGAAGATTTTCTTACACCTGTTATTAATGGTACGGGTACTGTTTTACATACGAATTTAGGACGAGCACGATTAAGTGATGATGCGATTGCGCATGTAGTGGCTATTGCGGGAAGTTACTCGAACTTAGAGTACAACATAGATGAAGGAAAACGTGGATCACGCCATGATATTTTGGAAGAATTATTGATAGAAGTTACTGGTGCGGAAGCGGCGATGGTTGTGAACAATAATGCCGCAGCTGTTTATCTGATTTTACGGGCATTGGCCAAAGATAAAGAAGTGATTGTTTCCAGAGGACAGCTTGTAGAAATTGGCGGCTCATTTCGCATTTCTTCGATTATGGAGGAAAGTGGAGCTAATCTTGTCGAAGTTGGTACAACAAACAAGACGCATTTGTATGATTATCAAAATGCAATCAGTGAGAATACAGGTATGTTATTAAAAGTACATACAAGTAATTTTAAAATGATTGGTTTTACTGAGTCGGTTCAAACAGAGGCTTTAGTAACGCTTAAAAATCAACACGAGGGTCTAATTTTTTATGAGGATTTGGGAAGCGGATCTATATATGACTTTAGAAAAGATGGTATTGGCGAGGAGCCAGTTGTGAAAGAAGTGATTCAATCTGGCGTTGATCTCGTCTCTTTTAGCGGGGATAAATTACTAGGAGGACCGCAGGCTGGTATTATTGTTGGTAAAAAGGAACTAATTAACCGATTGAAAAAGCACCAATTAGCAAGAGTCCTTCGCGTTGATAAAATGACTTTTGCAGGACTTGAAAAAACACTACGCGATTATCTAACAAGTGAGGAAGCTACGCGAAAACTTCCTACAGTAAGAGATATTACAAAAACGTTAAGCGAGATTGAAAACCAGGCAAATGCGTTTATAACAGCGTTAACGGAAGTAGATACAGGATATCACTGTTATATTAAAGAATCGACCTCACAAATTGGTGGAGGGACGATGCCAGATGTCCAACTTCCAACATATGTGGTCTCGTTAACACATGCTACCTATTCAGAAAATGAATTGGCTGAAAAACTTAGACTTGGAACGCCAGCCATCATTACACGGATTCAAGAGGAACAGGTCATGATAGATTTTCGAACGATTTCTATAGAAGAAATGCCAGAGCTTATCCAGGCATTTATAGTAGCAGATAGGTGAAAATAGGAGAGGAGACTTAAAATATGAACGAACTAACTGTAAGTCAGCCCTTTTATTTAAAAAATGGAGCGATAACATTTAAAAATCGCATCGTGAAGTCAGCAATGAGTGAGGGCCTTTCTACAAGAGATCACCTTCCAACGGACAATATTAATCGTTTATATGAGGCGTGGGCAGATGGGGGAGCTGGACTTGTCATTACCGGAAACGTAATGATAAACAACACAGCACTTGGAGAGCCTAAAAATATTGTATTAGATAATGACAACAATCTTGGAGTATTTAAAAAGTGGGCGAAAGCAGGCACGAAAAACAATACCCATTTATGGATGCAAATCAATCACCCAGGAAAACAGGTTATTAAAGGGGTCGCCTCTGAAGCTTTGGCACCATCTGCAATTCCTTTTGAGCCAAATTTCCAACGTTTCTTTCCAATGTGTCGTGCACTAACCGAAGAAGAAATTAATGACCTGATCCAACAATTTGCTAACACAGCGAAACTCGCTAAAAGTGCTGGATTTACTGGTGTGCAAATTCATGCGGCGCATGGTTATCTAATCAGTCAATTTCTTTCTCCAAGACACAACCAGAGAGATGATAAATGGGGCGGAACAGTTGAAAATCGCTTCCGATTCTTGTCAGAAATCTATCAATCTATGCGTTTAGAAGTTGGAGATGACTTTCCAATAGGTGTTAAAATCAATAGCTCTGATTTTATGAAAGCAGGTTTTTCTGAAGAGGAATCACAATTCGTGATCACAGAATTAGATAGACTTGGTGTTGACCTAATTGAAATTTCTGGTGGTACATATGAACGACCAGAAATGACTGGTAATAATGTAAAGGAATCAACAATTAAAAGAGAAGCGTATTTTTTAGAATATGCGTCGAAACTAAAAGAGAAAACACGTATACCACTGATCTTAACAGGTGGATTTAGAACCCGTTCGGGAATGGATGAAGCACTACAGTCCGGAGCAACTGACCTAATCGGATTAGCAAGACCATTAGCTATAGATCCAGGCTATGCGAATCAAATATTACTTGACAAAGGTACGAAAGTTGTCATAAAACCTATAAAAACAGGGTTGTCTTTTATTGACAATAAAGGATTAATGGAATTAATCTGGTACGCGCAACAATTAACACGAATAGGCAAGGGAAAGAAAACCAAACCTAATTTCTCTCCGATCCTTTCTCTATTCCTAACCATCACTAAGAATGGTCGAGCTGTTTTTCAAAAAAGAAGAGTTTAATAGAATAAAAAAATGCAAGGCCAATAGGGTACAACCTAGTTGGCCTTGCATTTTTAATTTATTTATCTATCGTTCCAAGATCATAGAAACACCAATTCCGCCACCTACACAAAGAGAGCCTAGACCATAATGGGCGTCTGTCTTTTGCATTTCGTGAAGTAATGTTACTAGAATCCTAGCTCCAGATGCGCCAATTGGATGGCCCAGTGCTATTGCACCACCATTAACATTTACTTTGTCAGTATCAATTTTCAAGTCTCTTAATACTGCAATACTTTGTGAAGCAAAAGCCTCATTTAATTCAAATAAATCGATCTGATCTAAACTAAGATCTGTTTTCTCCATTAGCTTTTTGATAGAATAATATGGTGCATAGCCCATTAATGAAGGATCTGTACCAACTTCTGCATATCCTTTAATTGTCGCTAAATATGGGATGTTTCTTTCTTCTGCCGTTGATTTCTTCATCAGTACAAGTGTTGCAGCACAATCGTTAATACCAGATGCATTACCAGCTGTTACTGTTCCATCTTTAAGAAACGGTGTTTTAAGTTTCTGCAAATCTTCTATTTTTAAATTTTTACGGACATGTTCATCTGCGGAAAATAAATATTCTTCGCCAGTGTCATCTTCTACTTTAACTGGAATGATCTCATCATCAAATTTACCAGTTTCAATCGCATGTTGTGCTTTTTGTTGCGATCGTAAAGCAAATGCATCTTGCTCTTCACGAGAAACAACTAGTTTCTCTGCTACATTTTCACCTGTAATTCCCATATGGGTTTGATCAAACGCATCAGTTAAACCGTCATGGATCATACTGTCTTTTAAATTTGACACATCCGCGTCTTTATCCATACGATAATTCGGTAAAAGATGAGGCGCTTGTGTCATATTTTCTGTACCGCCTACGACAACGATATCCGCATCACCTAGTTGAATAGCTTGACTGCCAAGAATAACAGATTTTAAACCAGAACCACATACTTCATTAATTGTCATAGCAGTTGCTTCATAAGGTATTCCAGCATTCACAGAAATTTGTCGTGCTGGATTTTGACCTAGTCCCGCTTGTAAAACGTTTCCAAAAATAACCGAATCAACTTCTTCTGGCGTAATATGAGCACGACGAATAGCTTCTTTAACTGTCAGTGCTCCTAATTTTTCTGCAGATATATTTTTCAGGCTTCCTTTATACTTACCAATTGGTGTTCGTACTGCACTAACAATCACAACATCTTCCATATTTTCACGCACTCCTTCATAGAAATATATAATAACTTGAATCCGAAAGATAGAATATTTCATTGACTCTATTTACTTCTAAATAAGTAGATAATAGGTTCCCTGTTGACTTTTATCCATTTACTCGTTTTAGTAAAGTAAATTAAATAGTCTAAATTACTTGAAGATAAAAAAGAGATAGGGTATCCTCAGAAATAACAACGAAATGAATCAAGAAAGGATTCCCTATCTTGTGTACTAGTATAAAACAAGAGGCATTGTAAAATCAACTAGACCAACTAAAACAGCAAAGAGAAAATGATAGGGTTTTCCTGAAGCATTATTCGGTGTTATACTTAGGTAAGATTTCTAACATATTAAATGCAAGTGGAGATGAAGATTTATATTAAATGAAAAAGGATTGTGAACTATTTTGAAAATTGGAATTGATAAAATTGGTTTTTATACACCACATATGTACGTAGATATAAAAGAATTGGCTATTGCACGAAATGTAGAACCAGAGAAATTTACGATTGGAATTGGACAAGAGAAAATGGCCGTTCCACCTATTACACAGGACTCTGTTTCCTTAGCTGCAAATGCTGCGCTAGAAATATTAACTGATGAAGATAAGAAAACGATTGATTATGTCATTTTTGCAACAGAATCAGGAATTGATCACTCCAAAGCAGCTTCTATTTATATCCATGAGTTATTGGATTTAAACTCGAGTGCACGATCAATTGAAGTAAAACAAGCTTGTTATGGTGCGACAGCAGGTATTCAAATTGCAAAAGGCCATATTGCATTAAATCCAGAAAGTAAAGTACTTATATTAGGATCTGATATAGCACGTTATGGCTTACATACAACTGGTGAGGTTACCCAGGGTGCAGGAGCAGTTGCCATATTAGTAAGTAAAGATCCAAAAATCATGACAATCGAGAGCCCAAGTGCTTACCAAACTGAACAGGTGATGGATTTCTGGCGTCCAATTTATTCGGATACAGCCTATGTACAAGGAAAGCTTTCTGTCGATCAATATTTGAGCTTTTTCCAAAGTGTTTGGAAAGAACATAAAGAAAAGACAGGATTCGAATTAAAGGATTTTGAATCTATCTTTTTCCACTTACCATATACAAAGATGGGCTTAAAAGCACTAAGAACTGTGATTGATGAAGGTACAGAAGCTGACAAAGATCGCTTATTAGCTAATTTTGAAATTAGTAAGCGATATAATACAATTGTTGGTAATATTTATACAGGAGCACTTTACTTAAGCTTAATTTCCTTACTTGAATTAAATGATACCATTGAGCCAGGAGCTAGAATAGGATTATTCAGCTATGGATCAGGAGCAGTAGGCGAATTCTTCTCAGGAATATTACAACCAAACTATCGTGACGCCTTATTTGCAGACCAGCACGAGAAATTACTAGCAGATAGAAAAGAAATTAGTGTTGCTAAGTATGAAGAGGTCTTCCAAGATACATTACCAGTAGGTATTGACAACATTGCATTGCCAATTGATGAAGACCCAGCGACTATATGCTTCTCAGGTATAAAAGATCATATGCGACAATATGTAAATAAAAATAAATAAGCCAAATGACCGTTAAGTGATTATCACTAAACGGTCATTTTATTTTAGTTAGGAAAATCAGTAACGTTAAGCGTTGAAATGTATTGTGAAAGAGCGTTAAATAGGTATAATATAGGATATATGCTTTCTATAACTATACACTCCGTACTTCTTGTTTCGTTTAAGGATTATTCACTGTATTATTTTTCAGATTTCGTTTTACTGTTAGAGATTATCTGTATTAATTCTCGGATATTCTGGTTCAACAGCTGCTAAAGCACGCGCATTATTATTGTGTCGCTCATTTTTATCATCATCAGAAGCAACATAGCTGGCCATCTCAACATTCACCGACGTATTTTCTTGTTCCATCCGGTTTGGTTGATTATCAACCTGTTTCTTCATATACTTATTGTTCTTGTTATTCATGTCATCACCTCACATATAGTATATATAAGAAAATACATGCTATACGTGTTGTGATATAAGGTCGTACTAAATTGATATGACCCAGAGACGATTTACGAAAAAAAGAGCAGTCTACGTTAATGTTAGACTGCTTCTTCAGTAAAATAATTATTTAAACGGGTTTAATGTATAGCGTAACTTATTTGTTATTTAATTGCTTTAAAATATCCTTAGCGGTTACTAGGTTCATGTTTTTCCTTTGTTTTAATTCTTGCGTAACGACTTCAATTTGCTCTCCTTTAGCACCTGCACTAATAGCAAGTGATTTGGCATGGAGTCCCATATGTCCTTTTTGAATACCCTCTGTTACAAGTGCCTTGAGAGCTGAAAAGTTTTGTCCTAAACCGACCGAAACAATAATAGATTCTAATTCTTTAGCTGTTGGATTTCCCAACAATTGTTTCGTGAATTGTGCTGTAGGGTGAATGTTAATAGAACCTCCAACCGCACCAACTGGTAAGGGTAATGTCATCATGCCAACTAAATCACCGTTTTCCGCCTTGGTCCAACTAGATAAAGAACGATACTGTCCACTTCGCGTGGCATAAGCATGTACGCCCGCTTCGATTGCACGCGTATCATTTCCAGAGGCAAGAACAACAGCATCAATGCCATTCATAATACCTTTATTATGTGTGACAGCTCGATATGGATCAACAATTGCAAATTGACAGGCTTCAATAATTCGATCACGTACTTCTTCACCTGAAAAATTGCCTTTTTGCAATAGTGAAACTGGAATACGACAGGTTACAGTAGCAAGACATTCTGTTGCATAATTCGAGAGTATACCCATTATGGCAGTTCCGCCTGTTAAGCTTTCTAGATAAGGCTTAATAGCTTCAACCATTGTATTGATAATATTCGCTCCCATTGCTTCCAATGTTTGAATGTGGATGTGAATTACAAAAAAGGAAGGCGAATCATACTGCTCATCTGCTTCAATCTGTCTGGTTATAACAGAACGCGCACCACCGCCTCGCTTCACAATAGAAGGATGGGCTTGATTTGCTTTTTCAATGATCTGATCTACATGCTGTAAAATATTTTGTTCCGCTTGATTCATATTAGAAATGTTCGTTAAAGCAATCTGACCTATCATCGTTCGTTCTTGTATAGTTGTCTCAAAACCACCTGATTGGTTGATAATTTTTGCTGCAGAACTAGCGGCGGCAATAACAGATGGTTCCTCAGTTGCCATAGGAACAATAAATTCCTTTTGATCAATTAAAAAGTTAAGTGCAAGTCCAAGCGGTAATTCGTATGTAGTAATTTGGTTTTCAATCATATGGTTGGCAATTTCATCTGGTAATGCCAATTTACGCTTAAAATCTACTGCATCTTCTTGAGAGATGATCTCAGCTGATACCAATGCTTCGATTCGTTCAGCATGTGTTTTTTGATAAAATTTATTTAAATATTCTTTTTTCATTGTTTATCCCCCAGTTGATCTGCAACACTTATATACATATCCAAATTATAAGTAATGTTTGCTAAATTTCTATATTTTTAATTTATCACAGAAATGCTTGAGAGCAAAGAGATCAAATAGAATATATAAAAGTAATAGTAGATTGTAATTATATGTTAAACTTAATATAAAGTAATGATAAAAAGGAAAATAACTATCAAGGTGATTTCTGAGTTAGGGGTGGTATGATGGAGAAAAAGTATAATATATGGTCATTTTATTTAATATTTTTATGTATTGGGATTTCTTTTTATTCATTGTATTCTACTATTGATAGTACTAGTAGCTGGCTAATTGCACCACCAATTTATATTCTTCTTTTGGTTAGTATCCTTACATTTATTTTTGGAGTTATGGGGTTTAAAGATAGCAAGAACTGGCAGAGTAAAACAAGAAGTTGGGTGACCATCATTTTATCCTTGTTATTGTCTATAGCTCTTTTTCTAGTAATATTATTAACATCATTTTTTTCTTCATTGGGAGTTAATGAACATATTAAAACAATTAGGTCTCCTGATCAAAATTATACAATTGATTTCTATTATTATGATGCAGGAGCAACTGGATCATTCGGAGTAAGAGGCGAATTAAATGGCCCACTTTGGTTTAAAAAAAGAATTTTTAACCAAAAGGGAATCAAAGAAGTTTCTATTAATTGGGATAGTAATAACATCGTGTTGATTAATGATAAAATGTTGAATTTAGATAATGGGGATACTTTTGGATATTAGCTTATTAAAAAATAGTCGTGCTCAAGTTAATAAGCGCACGACTGTTTTTTTGTTATGTTCCATTTATTGAAGATATGTTTTGATCTCTTCCGCTTTAGCTACTTTACCATATACTTTTACTTCTCCATCAACAACTAGTGCAGGAGTAGTCATGACACCATAATTTGCAATTTCTTTAAAATCGGTTACTTTTTCAATCGAAGCATCTAATCTAAGTTCCTTAACTGCAATTTGAACACCCTGGACCTAATATTTTGATAATCATACGAAACATCTCCTCAAAATTTTTACGGAAGCAGGGAACGGTTCTAATTGTACGTTATCACAAAAATAGGGACGTTTTTCTTATTCAATTAACGCTTTGGTGACACCGATATTCACTAAAAAATAACCTAGTTTACTTAAGCGCTAGCCATGCAACAAGAATTTCACCTTCGATAAGTCCATTGTTTCTGTATAAATGGACTCTGTTAATTGTTCAGTGTGCCGATAGCCTTTTTTAAGATTCCAGAGATACAAAACAAATACTCTATCAGAAGATTGCCTCCACTTTAATTTAGAAATCAAGGAAACCAAATAAAGATTTAAGTTATAAATGTATGTGTATCTTAGGATTGGGACCAATCACAATACATATATTTTCAGCATATAAATACATATCGAGAACAAGTTTACGTTATATTTTAACGGGCTGTCGCCAATCCGCCGGCATTACAGGTGCGTCAATATGACCTTGCCATCAGGGAACAGCTCCAGTCCGTGCTCCATTTTTTATGCTAAATAATAATCGGTATTCGGAGGGATCCAGAAATGACAAATTATCACACCTTAACGCAAGCGGAAGCGGTTGCGTATGCACAAGGCATCGAGGAGATATTCCCGGATGGTGCACAGCTCAAGTTGCGGGATATCGGTGATGGTAATCTTAACAATGTGTTTCATATATGGGACCAAGCATCAGGGAGATCCTTAATTCTAAAGCAGGCACTTCCTTATTTCAAGATGGTCGGTGAATCAGTACCTTTGACGTTGGACAGAGTACGCATTGAATACGAAGCATTGCGCATTAATGGGGAGATCTGTCCTGATCAGACGCCAAAGGTTTACACGTACGATTCGGATTTGGCGTTAATCGCCATGGAGGATTTGAGCGATCACACTGTTATGCGCCGCGGACTGATGGAGAAGGTCCGTGCTCCGTTGTTCGCCGAGCATGTCGGATCATTTTTAGCGCAGACGATGTTCTTCACCTCGGACCTGGCCATGGATCAACAGGAGAAGAAATTGCGGGTGAAATCGTTCATCAATCCTGAGCTTTGCAATATCACCGAGGACCTCATCTTATACGCTCCTTTTACAAAGTCCCGGTTGAATAGCGTCGAACCTCATATCCGTGATAGCGTTGTGCGTATTTGGGAGGATAAGGAGCTGCATCTTGAGGTCACGCTTCTGAGGGAGATATTTCTCACGAAAGCAGAAGCTTTGCTGCATGGAGATTTGCATACAGATAATATATTCATCAAGTCGGATTCTACAAAAGTCATAGATCGCGAATTTGCTTTTTACGGTCCGATAGGCTTTGATATCGGAACGCTTATCGGCAATGTGCTGCTGAACTATTCAGGCCAAGAGGGCTGGAGCACGGATGCGAGGGAGCGAACCAATTATCGCCGCTACCTTCTGGATACCGTGAACGATTTATGGACACAATTCGAATCTCAGTTCCGCGATCTGTGGAACGGGTATGCCGCCGACCGGTTGGTAAATACACCTGGATATCAGGATTTTTATGTGACAAAATTGCTTCAGGATACAATCGGATTTGCCGGGGTGTTAATGCTGTGCCGCGTCTATGGTTATATCCATGTCGCGGACATCGACGACATCAAAGATGCGGCTGCCCGAGAACGAGCACAGCGAACCGCGTTGGAAATTGGTGTGGCGCTAATTAAACGGAACCGATCCGCCCACTCTATTAAGGAAGTGTTGGATATCGCTTTAAAAGTTGTAAAGTAAAGACTACGTCATCCATTTTTGTTTCTAGGAATACATCAATATTAATAGAGAAGTTCAGCAGATTCTCATAGAAGGTTGGCAGGTATCGTTTTGGAGAAACAGTTCAAACGACATGGCACAATGTTGGACTGAATGAAAAGCCGGCTCTTATTCAAAATCAATAAGAGTCGGCTTTTTGTAAATCAATCTATGAAACGTTGGATTTCCTCTAACACCTTGTGACGTTCCTGTGAAAAGACACCGTGTCCCGCATATGGACATAAAATCAGCTTGGAGTTTGGAATACGACGGTTCAGAGTCTTGGCATGCTCCGGACGGAAGACCCAATCTTCCTCGCCGTGTATAATAAGCGTTGGTACCGATATTTGCCCAAGCCGATGGTACGAATCGAAGTTCTTACTCGCATTATGATGAATCTCCATGCTTCTAGGGTTCGTAGGAGCGATTTGCATCTGTTTCACGAACGAAGCAATCAAGCTCGGATTCTCCTGGATATAGGCTTTGGAGTAAAGCATATCTAGCATGTCTTGTGAGGTATTGTGAGCATTCTTTCGCATCAGCAACTTGATCATCCGAAAAGAAGGCCGAATACGTTTGACCCCGCAGGTCGTGGAACATAAGATTAATTTCGACACGCGGGTGGGATTTTCGATTGCAAGCTCCTGTGCAATCATTCCCCCCATGGACTGGCCTAAAATATGTGCCTTTTCGATATCAAGCGCGTTCATTAGCCCAATGACATCGTTAGCCATATCTGAAATGTCATACGACTCTGTCGGAGCGTCACTCCGGCCTGTACCGCGATGATCGAGCATGATGAACCTGTTCCTTTCACTTAACGCGGCCTTGTTTGCCGGATTCCACCAGTCCATGTTACTGCCTTTTCCTGTAAGTCCGATCAAAGGAAAACCTTCCCCGATCGATTGATAACAAATGTTTATACCGTTGACAAATATTTTTTCCAAAATTACTCACTCTCCAGTTTCGTAATCTCTTGTCACTAATGTGAACAATATCCAAGATTAATAGATTCTGTTAAAAAAATATATTTATGATGAAAAGGAAAGATCTACAGCCTAATAAAGGCTTGAGCCTTTCCTCATAGAAGTCCTATGTTATTTTTTTAGTAGATTTTTCGTATCGCGCATATGCGAATTCTGTTGCTGTGGCAAGCCTGTTTTTAGGCGCTTCTGTCCTTCTTAGCCAGTTTTCAAGGCGTCGGTAACATTGTTGTTTAATTGAAAACTGCTCAATTTCTCTTCATCGCTTGTCATACTTGCAAGCTGTTTGCAGGCGTCAGTAGTCCCGGTTCTTATAGTGACATGGGAATAATTATCGATCTCATTCTTTACTCCGTTATAGATCCCCTTTAAGACTGCCATATGCCTAATCTCCTTACAGATCCTGCGATTTGCTCGGATAAGGGGGATGATTCCTGCTCTAGCTCTCTTTCTTATGAATTTTTTTGCTTCAGTTCCAATTGTTTAGACGCTGCAATGTTGATTTTGCTTTATCTGGTTTACCTGCATTTTGGTAAGCTGTACTTAGGTTTCGCAGTACTAGTTGTATTTGCTTTATTGTTAGGTAGTTGGAATTATTTTTATAGTGGTTAAGCAGAAAAGTGAAATCCTCGATCGCCGTTTCCGAGCATTGGAAAAAGGATTCAGGTAGCCTCACACAAATGTTCCCGCGCAACAGCCGAATTTCTTTATGGTTTGAGTCTAAAGAAACGGCCCGATTCAATACGTCTAATCCCTCTTCCACCTTATCCACTCTTTCCAGAATTTTAACTGCATCCCGACCTAATAGAACTAGAGTACTGCCGTAATAGGCCTCAATTAGTGCATTATCAGGATCAGTATCACGAAGCTTTAAGAACATTTCGTTTGCTTTTATCACCGCTTTTTTGTCCCCGTCAACCCCTTGATTATGTTGTGTTTTGGCTTCCTCGAATTTATTCATGTCAACCCTCTGACCTGCCAATTCTATCACCTCCTATTGAAAATGTTTGCCATCCATCAAGTGTATGATCTCGCTTCCAGTGGCGTGAATGGTCCTTCTTATTAAAGTTGATATGGGGCTCTCGGAGTTAGGGTTATGCTCAACAACTAGTTTCCCTTCCACAGACCTAAGCTTTAGCTTGAGGAGGAGCAGAAAATCAGTGTCCTGAGTCTCGTTAATTAGATTATTCCAGCACATAGTTGCATCCTGATTACGACCTATTCGGCTATAAGCCTCTCCAAGCTCATAGTTAACCTGCAAATATTTTTCGGTATTAAGGAAATCTTCTTTCTGCATTTCCCGGTCGATGAGAAATGTGTAATCTTCAATCGCGGTTTGGGTCCGTTGGAAATACTTTTCAGGCAACCTATATGCGGCCCTGCCTCGTAACAGTCGGATCCTGCTATTTTCAGGGTCGGCACTTACTGCTTCATCAAGAATCTTCATTCCTGCTGTCGTTTCCTTTAATCTACTTAACGGTGATATCTTATTTCGAGCGATTAGCAACATGGTCGTGCCGTAATAGGCTTCAATAAGAGCATTATCTGGAGAGGCTTTGTGAAGCTTTGAAAAAATCTCATTTGCTTTATTCACCGCGTTTTCATCTCCATCTCCGCCTTTCTTAATAAGCATTTTCCCTTCCTCAAATTGCTTCATGTGCGTGTCACTTATTATCATATTAATTTCATCCTCCTAACGAAAAACCCGATTCGATCCTTAAATAATGTCATTCCCGAACAGCTGTCGGAATCAATCTTCACCAATCTGAATAACAACATAAATCCATCCTTTCTTTAAAAACAAGATATGCTAGCTATAATATGTATAATTTATAAAAATGAATGTGTATCCGCCTTATTATCTACGTCTATACATAACATAGTATTCTTCCTTTATTAAATTTCATTACTACCTTCCAAATCAAACATAGGTCACTCTGATCTAAAATCAAGGATGGACAACTGATGTGAGATATTCTTAGAATAATAGCTTTATACACTAGCTACGATATAGATGATTGAAATGAATGAACGGTCTTTATGAAACGCCTTATTTTTTAAAAATATATGTTTGCCTCAATCAAAATCTACTTTTCTTGCATCTTATAATGAGTAAAGGAGCTAAACCAGCATTCAAATTGTGTCAAAAAACTAGTAGATTGAATGGTTTGATAGGTGAAATAAAAGGAATGTAACTGCATATTTAACTCGGTAGTTAATGTTACCAAAGTGGAACAAAGCATCTTACAAGGTTGGCACAAGTATTGATGCTCCTATAGTCATAAAAAACTTATGGAATGGAGGATGAAAATGAAAAAGGTTCAAACTCACAAGATGACTGTCTCCATTGATGAACATTCATCCCATCTCGAACAATTTAAATTATTTTTCAAGCAATTAGATGACCAAGGGAAAACGATTGAAAAGCTTCCTCGTGAAACAATAGAAGACTATCAGTTAAAAGCTATAAACGCCACACTTGCTCATCTGTGGGACAATAATGAATACTACCGTTCGAGATTGGAAGAGAAGGGGTTCACGGAACCTAAAATTAATAACCTGGCCCAATTAGCGTCCGTACCAATACTAAATAAAGATGTGATTAGAGGTGATAAAGAGAAGATATTGTGTGTGGATCCGAAAGAAATAGGCCAAGTTCACCTTACGAGTGGTACGTCGGGTAAACCAACATATACCGCTTATACTTTGGCTGATCAGTATGTGTACGATTTATTACCTAAATATTTGGAATTATTTAAAGAATCTGCCGATGATGTCGCTGCCATTGCATTGCCATATGAATTTGCACTGCCAGGCCTTGGCTTTCAGCGTTTATACCAATTTGCGTTTGGTACAGCAGTTTTATCCCTTGGCAAGGGCGGTTATATGGCCCCTATCGATAAGTCGCTGGAATTAATGAAGGAATATCAAGCAACGGTCCTTGCGACAACTCCTTCTTATGCAGCACTTTTGATAGAAGAAAGTGAGAAATGCGGTATCAAAATCGGTGAAGATATTCGCATGAAGAAAATTTGGCTAACAGGCGAAGGATGTTCGTCCACTTTCCGTGATCGGCTGGAAAAATGGTGGGGGTGTGAGGTCTCTTTTTTCTACGGTTCCACTGAGTGTGGAGTAATCGGTGTAGAATGCAGTAAGCATAATGGGTATCACATCATGGAAGGACATGTAAAGGTTGAAATCATTGATCCTGAATCAGGCGAAGTGCTTCCTTATAGGAAAACAGGAGAACTCGTTGTCACAACGCTACTGCGTGAAGGAATGCCAATGTTACGCTATCGGACAGGAGATCTCGGTGTCTTACAAAAATCAAAATGTGATTGCGGTCTCACAATGGACGTTCTCCAACTAAGGGGTAGAATGGAACACATGCTACGCATCGGCGAAACGGATTATTCTCCTTTCATGCTCGAGCATTTTCTCATGGAGCTTCCAGAAGTAGGCTTATGGTATCACTTTAAGATGAATCAAGGAGAGTTAACTATTGAAGCCGAGAAGTTCAAGACAGAAATGAGTGACGATCAATTGGCAGAAAAGGTTAAGCAACATATGGCTGATCGAATTGGTATCGATTGTGAAGTAGTTATCAGGGATGATATTCCTCGAACGTTCGGCAAAGCACAAAGAGTGTTCACGTAGAAAAAAATGAGAGAAAGGAGTGCCTTTATGAGTGACATCGATATAGAGAGGGCGAAAAAATTCCAGGAGCTATATGCTCGCATTCAAAATTCTCCTCTATACAAGCGGAAATTATTACACTCGCCCAAACAAGACATGGGGCTTCAGTACATCCAGACACTTCCGATAACAACAAAACAGGATTTGCGAGAAGCTGGAATTTTCGGTCACCTTGCTGTTGATAGGAAGGAGATAGCTCAATATCACGAATCAACTGGAACAACTGGGGAGCCCTCGGCCTCCTGGTTTACGCAAGAGGATTTGGTAACTGGTGGAAGACAGATAAAACAATGTGGTGTCCGTTTAATATCTGAAGATCTTGTGCTGGTCCGATTCCCTTATGCCCTGGCATTACCTGCCTTTTTAATGCAACAGGCAGCCTTGCAGACCGGAGCAGGAGTTGTTCCAGCTAGTGGACGTACGGTAGTGACTCCTTACCCCAAGGTAATAAGCATGATCAAACGACTTGCTGTCACGGTTTTGGCAGGACTGCCGCGAGAGATGGAGTTGCTGGCTGAAGTGGCTCGACTAAGTGGTGCTGATCTAAGTAAGGATTTTCCTACTCTGCGTGCCATATGCGTTGCTGGTGAATTAATGAGCGATAAGCGTAAACAGCATATAGAAAAGCTGTGGGGTGTACCAGTATTTAATATGTACGGTTCAACAGAAACAGCTAATATTGCGACAATGTGTGAGCATGGCAACATGCATATTGTAGATGAAGATTTTGTTGTGGAAGTGTTGAATGAGGAAGGTACAAACGCTGTTCCTTATGGAGAAAAAGGATTTGCGGTGATAACGACCCTGTCCCATCAAGGTTCGCCTCTACTGCGTTATTATAACGAGGATATCATCTCTGTAGATTCAAGTATATGTCCATGCGGTCGGACTGGAGCGAAGCTGACTCATTATGGAAGAAGGTGGGAACGCATCTGTTTTGAAGATATCATTCTGGATGCGAATGATATTCAGGAAGCGATATATTCGTTGTCTCCTATTCCGGTTGCGTGGCAAGTAATAGAACAAGAAAGAGGATTGCACGTATTACTAGATTCGCATGAAGTCGATAAATGGTCGGAGGAAGAAGTCCAATCTCTCTTATCCTCTCAACTCCAAGTTCCGATCACATTGGAAATAACGTCAATGCTAGATCGTGTTAGTCTCATGGATAACAAGCCATCAACAAAGCCTCTTTATATCAGAAAACGAAGTACTGATGCTTAATAGATACAGAGTTGTGGTCAGGAAGATTTGATAAGTCTAATTAAAAAAAGAAAGGATGTTAACCTTGAGTGATAAATCACAACAAAAGAACTCACTTCTCGTAAGCCGTGACCATAAAAGCGAGGATACTATTATCACAGTGAGGCAAACGGTAATTGGCGGTGGGGCCCATGCGCTGATTGCTGGCCCTTGCTCAATAGAATCGAGAGAGCAACTTGAAAGAGTTGCTTTTGCGCTAAAGAAATCGGGTTTAACGGTCATGCGAGGTGGAGCATTCAAGCCAAGAACCTCCCCTTACAGCTTTCAAGGACTTGGGGAAGAAGGTTTAAAAATGATGAAGGATGTGGCGGATGAAAGCGGATTGGTATCAATCTGCGAAATTATGAGTACCAATCAAATCGATATAGCGGCACCTTACATCGATATCTTTCAAGTCGGCGCACGTAACATGCAGAACTTCGATTTACTGAAAGCAGTCGGGCAAGCGAAAAAGCCTGTAATACTAAAACGTGGGCTTTCTGCCACCTTAGAGGAATTTATGCTAGCAGCAGAATATATTTTGCATTATGGGAATGATCAGGTGATGTTAATGGAACGCGGCATCCGTACTTTTGAGACAGCAACCCGAAATACCCTTGATATTTCTGCTGTTCCTATTTTAAAGCAAGAAACCCATCTTCCAGTGCTCGTGGATGTCAGTCATTCCACCGGCCGAAAAGATATTCTCTTACCATGTGCAAAGGCGGCACTTGCTGCAGGGGCAGATGGGATTATGGTAGAAATACACCCAGATCCTGCAAACGCTCTTTCCGATGGGAAACAGCAACTCAACATGGAGGAGTTTCAAATATTTTGGGACGGCATAACCGATTCTGGTTTGTACCGTTAAGCCGCTACAATAAGCCTGACAAATAGGTTTAATGGAGGTGAGAGTATGAAAGATTCCCAATTTGAGCACAAAGCATCGAAGATTTTACAAGCATTGTTGCTAGACTTACTATTAGTGACGGATGGACGGACAACGGATTTTTTGGAAATACTGTTGAACGAGCAAGTAAAGGTGCAAGTGATCAGACAAAAACAAATCAATGAAGAGGATTTAAAGCTAATCGGTGAATCTTCCGGCACTCCGAATTATATCCGAGAATCGGTACTAATCGGTGAAAAAAGTGGATTTGTCGTATCCCATAACATTGCTCTAGTATATGCCAAGCATGTACCTTCTGCTTTGTTTGAAAGCATTGCACATCGTCAGAAAGGAATTGGCAAAGCGATCAACTCACTTGGTATACGCTCATTCCGCAAGGTGACAGACTCGGGATTCGTCAACGAAGAGGAATCGGTTGATCTTTTCCAACAGCCAATCAGTCTTCATTTTCCTGATCTGCATGAAAAGGTTCCTTACAAACGATACGACTTGTATTTCGGTAGTAAACCAGGAATTGAGATGCTCGAATATTACCATCCGAACATTATCGAACAACGTTTACTGCAAGAGATCAGCAAAGATAAATCAAGTAACTGAGCAATGACTGATTCTATAGGATAGAGAGATCTTCCTTAGAGCCAGTCATTGTTTATCCATATAATGATTTCGGCCAAGAATGATTAGCAATAGATATTTTTATTTTTTGTTCGATTTGCCTTTCATTTGTTCAATCAAATTGATTCCGAAAAGGAGCATTTCTTCAGCTGCACGCAGAACACCAAGCTTTATGGCTTTAAACAATTTTCTTGCCATGACTTCAACAGGTTGATCATGATCTTCTGCTGCTTTCAGGATTTCTTTCTCGGCGACATTTGCTCCTTTTTTCACCGCTCTCATATAATTCACGGAAAAGTAACTAGCTCCAAGCTGGAACGTTTTAAACATTTTCTCAAACGTTTTACTTTTTTTTTCATCCAAACTGCTTCACCCCCATTCATGTTCACTCCCTTAGTGTATTCTCTTTATCCTGCATCGGAATGCTATTGCTAATTCGTGTTTGTTTTTCTTCTCCCCAACCTGCTACTAACGCAATGATAACTCCCACCACAAGTACAAAAAGAAGTAAGCCGAATAAACTCAAACCTAGGCCGAATAAGAGCTTATCACCGATAGCCCAATTTTTTCTATTCATTTTATATCACCTCTGCCTTTTCATTCTAGTTCAGTATATGATTATATATCCCAGATTCTGTAGGTAGTAGACTATATTTGATAAAATCCACTTCAGTCCAAACGAATAGCGATAATTCACATACAATAGGTAGAGATTTGAAATGAAAAAATGCGCATCAAACATACAGAAGGAGGTTTTCAAAAAATGGATGAATTACACAGCGAAGTAAACTCTGAAGAGGGCAAAGAAGAAGAAAAATTTACGACTAATACAAATAATACAGAGGATGAAGAGTGGAAGCAATTTATTAAAGAGGAATTAGATAAAATGGAGAATAATGAAAATAAAGAGTTGTCAATTGAGGGAGGGTTTTCGCTTGAAACCTTAATCGAGAAGATACCAGTAGAAGATTTGGTTAAGACCACAGTGAATATAATTAAGAAGAGAGTAGAAAAGGGTGGAGATGAAAAGACAGAAGAGAAAACTGAAGAGGAAATGAAAGAAGAAATGAGAGAAGAAATGAAAGTGAAAACAGAAGAAATGAAAGAAGAAATGAGAGAAGAAATAAAAGTGAAGACAGAAGAAATGAAAGAAGAAATAAGAGAAGAATTGAAAGTGAAAACAGAAGAAATGAGAGAAGAAATGAAAGTGAAAACAGAAGAAATGAAAGTGAAAACAGAAGAAGAAACAGAAGAGAGAAAAGATGTGAGGGTAGATAAGGAACCAATGAATAAACAAAATAGCAATAATAGAAGCATGAGTAAAAAGAAATTATATAGAAGAAAGCGCAAATAATGGCTTTTAAAAAGTCACCAATGATAAACGGCGCATCTCTTCGTAGGCTCATTTTTCCGGTCCTCATTTAGGGAAAACCTTCACACTGGTCATCAAAAGCTTTGGCGTCTCGACCTGCTTTCTCCTAATTTACCGACTTTTGAACACATGCTAATAATCCTAATATCGAAATAAATGAAGGAGCTTGACGATTGATGAAGTAGATACATTACTTTCCAGCCACTGTTTTACGAAATTTGGCAGCATTAAGCTTATTTGTTGCACTTTTAATTATTTTAGAATTAGAGAACTATCTGTTGTTGATTGCCTGGGTAATAGCTGCAGGACTTAGCTTCTTCGAAAAAACAATGAGATATTTTGATTTGACTATACTGGCTTTCGGAATGGGGTTCTTTGTTTATGGTTATATAACTTCGAATTGGCTTGCAGACATCAATCAGGATGAATCCCGGATTATACTCAATAGGTTGTCACTGATCGTTGTCTTGGCCCCATCGATTTTTTTCCTCATACTTACTTCGTTTTATGTACTACTGGCAGAAACCGCACTGGGATGAGCTGGTTCGTAATCCGTCCATTTGGGCCGGCTTTCTTAAAACGAAGGTAAGTGTCTTTCTCTGTATGGCGATGATGTTAAATTTTATGGCTTTTCTGCCATTTATACTGAATCATAGCTTTAGTTTCTTCCAGGAAATATGGGGGGTCATGATCATTTTTTCCATTCTGAATGGAACGCTTGAAGAAATGATATGGAGAGGCTTTTTGTTGAGCAATTTTTCTGAAAATTTCGGTAATCGATGGGCCATCGTGCTAACGAGCATTGGATTTGGGCTGCAACATTACTACCTTGGCTTTTTTTGGATTAGCTGCCTAGCATTTAGTATAGGCGTTTTTTTTTCGGAGCTATTACAGTCGAACCCAAAAGTATCATTCCGGCAATGATATGACATGTGTTTTTCAATGCGTTGATGGTGCTTAGTGGCATGATTGTGAGTTAAAGGTGGATATTGGGATTATATTTGTGCATAGATGAGAAATTTTCCAAAACAAAGTAGATTCTTATTCCTCTAAAAGGAGTAAAAAAGTTTGTAAGGGTAAGTATGTGAAAAGATATACTTAAATAAAAGGATAATTGAACGAAATAAAGATTTGATATCTAAATGATTTACATCGTAAGGTTGGCAAATGGAGCAGATATAGCACTGCAATCATTATTATGCTATTTGGCGTTCTGGCTATATATTGTGAATATTTTATCTACTTAATTTTTATTGGCATAGCCCTTTCCCTGGCATTGGATTATTCAGTCAAGGCATTCTTTGAATTAAAATATAGTGAATACCCAAAACAAGCTAACGTTTCCGGTATCCATATCACCGCCTAAGGTTTGTTTCTTCTTGATTAGGATCGATGATATTAAGGTTAAAATTACAATAATTATCAAAAAGTTTCACCCTACAACCAAGCGTTGAAAAGGTGCAACTTTTTATTTTTTATTTAATTTTTTCTCAGCCTCATTCGTTTTTATCGTACATTATGTCTCACACACATTATTTATGGGTATTAAATGACGGAAGCAGGGGACGGTTCTTCTATTTAATTTTCTTAGAAAAAAAGTGAATTTATTGGTAAAGTACGCATCATCTTATAGGTCAATGTATATACTAAGTGTATACATTCCAACTTGGAGGTGGTAAAATGGAATCAAACGAAAACAATCCAAATAAGGGTGTGATCCGTATGAATACAAAAGTTCAAAAGTGGGGGAATAGCCTAGCCATTCGTATCCCTAGTGATGTAGCAAAAAGAATTCATGTAAAGCAGGGTTCGGAAATAGAGATTACAGTAGAAGGTATAACAGCAACGTTGAAGTCTAAGAACCAGAAGCCAACTTTAAAAGATTTAGTTAATCAAATCACTCCTGAAAATCAGCATAGAGAAGTGGATAGTGGTAGTGTAGGAAAGGAATTATTATAAATGCAAATACCAAATCGAGGAGATTTAGTTTATTTAGATTTTAATCCGCAGAGTGGGCATGAACAACAAGGAAGGCGAACAGCGATTGTTTTATCCCCTGCCTTGTTTAATCAGCACACAGGTTTTGCTGTGGTTTGTCCCACCACACGCAAAGTCAAGGGGTATCCCTTTGAGGTAGCCTTACCTGATGGTCTGGCTATCGATGGGGTGGTACTAACAGATCAAGTTAAGAGTTTAGACTGGAAAGCGAGAAAAATCGATATTAAGGGAAAGGCTCCAGATGAAACTGTAAATAATTGTTTAGAGCTTATACATACCTTTTTATGAAAACGAATTATTAGTAATAATAGTGATTTCAGAGCTGAGATTAAAACCCCCACTAATTAAAAATTCACTTTCTATCAAGCAGCTATCAATCTGGTTTAAGTGCGGTAATTAACTGAACGCGCACGTAATCTTTACATTACCTAAGATAGGTTTTGATCTCTTGCGCTTTTACTACTTTACCATATACTTTTACTTCTTCATCAACAACTAATGCAGGAGTGCTCATTACACCGTATTTTGAGATTTCTTTAAAATCGGTTACTTTTTTAATCGAAGCATCTAATCCAAGTTCTTTCACAGCAACTTGAACGTTCTTCTCTAATTTTTTGCAATTGCACACCCATGACCTAATACTTTAATAATCATATGAAACATCTCCTCAAAATTATATAATAACCTATTAAAACAGGAAATCTAAAGCGTTGAATGTGTAGCCAATAATTATAATACCAATTGTTATGATCGCGATAAATACAGCTAATAATTTTGGTTTAACGACTTTACTTAACATATTGTAGATATGAAATACCAAATATCAAAACCGACATTAAGATAAAAATTTTGATTGTGTCATAAATAAAGAAATGCAAACTCCCACCTAGTTTTTCATCAAAGAAAAATGAAAAACAGTCTCAACTAATAAACGAACACTAGTTGAGAGCCACTCCATTCTAAGGACTTGGTCATTTAACCACGAAAAATTTCCCATTGTATTTCCTTCTTTCTTTAAATGAATGAAACGTTTATTGGATAAATAGTAGAACGCTATCTTTATTTAAATAGTAAACGGTGTATCTTCCTTCTTTTTGCGACTCAATCACATTGCCTCTTTCTAATATTTTTAAGTGGTGCGAGATGGTGGATGTCGGTACATCTAAGCCAGCAACAATTTCACACATACAAAGATTATCAATCAATAACATCCCGATAATCCGTATTCTTGTTTCATCTCCTAATGCTTTAAAAAAATCCGCTTTTTCTTTTATTTGCGCATCATCAAGTAGTATAGGTACGAGTAGTTCTGATTAAATTACAATGTTTTTTGCCTCATCTGTTGATTTTACGGTAGATTTGATACGACCACACTCCTTAATTTATAATATACAACTACTTTTCTAGTTTTGGAGTTTTAATTGTGACAACTTTATTAAGTAATTGTAAATTTTGGCTGATATCGTTGTTTATATAAGTAAATAGTTATACACTAATATACAGATGAAAGGAGATGTTTTATTATGTTACAAACTGTGATTGAAATGGAAAAAGCAGCAGCGGTTTTAAAATTGTTAGGAGATAAGACACGTCTTACGATGGTAAAGCTTCTTGATCGTAATGATTGTTGTGTCTGTGAGTTTGTTGAAATCTTTGTCATGAGCCAACCATCGGTTAGCCAACATCTTCGTAAATTAAGAGATGTCGGTTTAGTAAAAGAGCAGCGAAGTGGGCAGTGGATCTTTTACTCGATTAATAAAGAGAATCCGTATTATTGTTTTATCGAACAAATCATCAAGCAACTACCTGATCAAGATTATAAATTAAAAGAATTAGAGGAAAAAGGTACACGTATTACATGTTGTTAGTAGAAATTATTATTTATTAAATGATTCATTAACAAGGAGTGTAAATATATGAGCTTTTTTGAACGATATTTAACGGTTTGGGTATTACTTTGCATGGTTGTAGGCGTTATGATAGGGAATTTCATACCAGCAATTCCTGAATTTTTAGGGCAATTTGAATATGCGGAAATTTCTATTCCAATTGCAATTCTAATTTGGGTAATGATTTATCCGATGATGATGAAGGTGAACTTCCAGAGTGTTAAAAATGTCAGTAAAGATCGAAAAGGACTATATATTACCTGGGTTGTAAATTGGTTAATCAAACCATTTACGATGTACGGCATTGCTGCATTTTTCTTTTATGTTGTATTCGGAAATATTATCCCTACTGATTTAGCGAAAGAATACTTGGCTGGAGCAATTATTTTGGGTGCGGCACCATGTACGGCAATGGTATTTGTTTGGAGTCATTTAACAAAAGGTGATCCTGCTTATACTGTCGTTCAAGTAGCTACTAATGATTTAATTATTTTGCTCGCTTATACACCGATTGTTGCCTTTTTGCTTGGCGTAAGTGGTGTTACGGTGCCATGGAATACATTATTCTTATCAATTGTACTGTTTGTTGTTGTACCGTTAGCAGCTGGCGTTATTACGAGAATTACAATGATTAAGCGTAAAGGGCTCGACCATTTTGAAAATCAATTTTTACCGAAATTCAATAACACTACGATTGGTGGGTTATTACTTACATTAATTATTATCTTTTCTTTCCAGGGCGATATTATCTTAGATAATACGTTACACATTGTATTAATTGCGATTCCCTTAACGATTCAAACATTTTTTATCTTCTTTATTGCCTATTTAGCAGCGAAGAAATTGAAGATCGATCATACAATTGCTGCTCCTGCCGGTATGATTGGCGCATCTAACTTCTTTGAACTGTCCCTCGCTGTAGCAATTGCATTATTCGGCGTTACTTCACCAGTTGCATTAGCAGTAATTGTTGGTGTCCTCGTTGAAGTACCTGTGATGTTGGTGTTAGTGAAGATTGCGAATAATACGAAACATTGGTTTCCAAGTAAGGAAAAACTTAATTCATAAAAAAGGAGTTTTTGATATGCATAAGATAGAAATTTTTGATCCAGCGATGTGTTGTTCAACAGGTGTTTGTGGGCCAAGTGCAGATTCTAATTTAACACGCGTTGCTTCTGCAGTTTATTCGCTTGAAAAAAAGGGCAATAACATCAAACGCTATAACTTAGCCAATGATCCAGCAGCTTTTGCAGAGAATGATATTGTCAATCAAGTCCTCCAAGAAAAAGGCGTCGACGCACTTCCAATTACATTGTTAGATGGTCGTGTTGTAAAAGCGAGTGACTATCCAACAAATGAGGAATTCGCAGCGTGGCTTGATGTTAATCCAGACGAGTTAACAGAGAAACCACGGATTCGATTAAATCTAATATAGAGGATGACTGCTAAATGTACACACAATACAAGCCAACAAATCATGTCGCAACACCTTTCATCTTTTTTACTGGAAAAGGTGGGGTAGGGAAAACATCAATAGCTTGTGCAACAGCGGTAGCACTTGCTGATCAGGGGGAGAAAGTATTACTTGTTAGTACGGATCCCGCTTCTAATTTACAGGACGTATTTGGTATCGAACTAACACGTGAGCCGATTGCAATTCCAACTGTAAAAAATTTATTTGCTAGTAACATTGATCCAGAAGAAGCGGCTAGTGCGTACCGTGAGAAAACAGTTGGTCCATATCGCGACAAACTGCCAGCATCTGTGATCAATCAAATGGAGGAACAGCTATCCGGTGCATGTACAGTAGAGATTGCAGCATTCGATGCGTTTTCGCATTTACTTGCAGATGATAATTTATTCGATCAATTTGATCATGTATTGTTTGATACAGCGCCGACGGGTCATACCCTTCGTTTATTAGCTTTACCAACTGCCTGGACTGGATATTTAAATGAAAGTACGCATGGTGCATCCTGTTTAGGGCCGTTATCAGGACTTGGAGATAAAAAAGCGATGTATGAAAAAGCAGTTCAATCACTTTCTAATCCTAAAAAAACGACCTTACTGTTAGTAGCAAGGCCAGAATTAGCTACATTAGTTGAAGCAAATCGTGCATCTCTAGAGCTTCGCGCGATCGGAATTAAAAAGCAACTTTTGCTGATTAATGGGCTACTACAAACACACGACACAACAGATACTATCGCAAACCACTTTTATCAAGGACAACAAGAAGCATTAAAGCAAATGCCAGAAGAATTAACACAGATCGAAATAGTAACAGTTCCATATGTATCTTATTCGTTAACTGGAATTGACAGCTTACGCCAACTTGTTGGTGATAATTTATCCGCTAAAATAGAAACAGAAATACCAGATATAAAGCTCCAGCCGTTAGCTGAATTAAAAGATCTGATCAAGGAATTTTCAATAAATAATACGCGTGTTATTTTTACAATGGGAAAAGGTGGCGTTGGAAAAACGTCGGTGGCTGCAGCAATTGCAGTTGGACTCATTGAGAAAGGACATAAAGTACACGTAACAACGACTGATCCAGCAGCACACCTAGATTATACATTTCAAAATAGAGAAATTAGTAGAGATTTGACTGTGAGTAGTATTAATCCAGAAGCGGAAGTGGAAAAGTATAAGAAGCAAGTTATTACTGCTGCGGGTGATTTGAACGAAGAAGAGCTCGCTTATCTACAAGAAGACCTGGCATCACCCTGTACCGAAGAAATTGCAGTTTTCCGTGCCTTTGCTGAAGTGGTTGATGGGGCCGAACAGGAAATTATTGTGATTGATACTGCGCCAACAGGACATACGTTACTTTTACTAGATTCATCAGAAGCCTATCATAAAGAAATGACACGTTCGACAGGAGATGTACCAGCAAGTGTTAAAAAATTGTTACCACGTTTGCGGAATCCTGATGAAACAAGCGTAGTAATTGTCACGTTGCCAGAAGCAACACCAGTATTTGAAGCGACACGCTTACAAGAAGATTTAAAGCGAGCGAAAATCGTTCCGAAGTGGTGGGTTATTAATCGAAGTTTTTATGCAACTGGTACAACCGATACCATTTTGCAAGCACGTGCAGCAACTGAAAAACAGTGGATAAGCAAAGTGCAAACAGAATTAGCAGAAAGCTGTGCGCTTATTCCATGGATGAAAGACGTAAATATTAATATGACAAACTAAAAGCGTTCAGGAGGATGTAAAATGAATATAACTGAAAAGGCAAAGATAAAATTAGAGGGCATATTCACTGAAAAAAATGTCGATAGTATGCGTTTTTATGCAATGGAATCTGGATGCTGTGGACCACAGATAGGAATTTCGATAGATGCACCAGAGGCAACAGACACGATTAAAGAAATTAATGGTATCAAAGTGGCTATTGATCCGGATATAAAAGATGCAGTAGAAGGTTTAACCTTAGACGATGAAGAAACGTCAGATGGAACACAATTTGTATTATTAGGCATGGACCAATGTTGCTAACGCAAGCATCGACATGCAAATGAATTTTTGGAGGTAACATTATGAAAATAATTATTATTGGCTCTGTTGCAGCTGGTACTTCTGTTGCTGCAAAGGCACGTAGAAATGATGAAAATGCTGAAATCACATTATACAACGCAGACTATGATATCTCTTATTCTATTTGTGGCATTCCTTACTTTTTAGGTGGCGAAGTAGATGAGGTAGATACGTTAACACCAAGAAGCGCCCCTTGGTTTAAAGTACGCTACAATGTTGACATTCATATCCGACATGAGGTTACAACAATTGATCCAGAAAAGAAAACAGTAACCGTGAAAAATTTAGATACCAATGAAATAAAGGAAGATAACTATGACACGTTAGTTTTTGCAACAGGTGCGACACCTGCAACACCTTCCATTAAAGGTGTCGATCACGATCATGTCTTTCATGTACGCACGATTCAACATGCAGTTGCAATTGATGCCTATATGAAGGCTAACAAACCGAAAAAAGCTACCATTATCGGTGCTGGCTTTATTGGACTCGAGATGGCAGAACAGTTAAAGCATAAAGGATTAGAAGTAACAATTATTCAACGTGGTAATCAAATTATGCCGCACTTGGATAAAGATATGGCGTACAGAGTAGAAGAGCACTTACGAAAGCACAACGTAACAGTAGTGTTAAATGAAGAAGCTGCTGCAATCTCAGAAAAAACAGTCGAAACCAAAAATGGTAAAGTGATTGATACAGATATTGTATTTTTGGCAACCGGTGTGAAACCAAACGCTAGTCTTGCTGCAGAAATAGGCATTGAACTAGGCAGTAGTGGTGCAATTAAGGTGAATAATAAAATGCAAACCAATATTCCAGGTGTTTATGCAGTTGGTGACGTGGCAGAAAGCTTTTCTATTGTTACTGGAAAGTCGATTTATCGTCCACTAGGGTCCACTGCAAACAAGATGGGTCGTATTGCTGGTGATGTGATCACGGGTGGAGATTTAGAACATCGTGGTATTTTAGGTACAGGAATTTTACGGGTGTTTGATCTGGCTGTTGGTTATACTGGATTAAGTGAAAAAGAAGCGTTAGCTGCAGGTTATGATCCAGAAGTGCTTCATAATATTAAACCATCACGAGCAGATTATCTTGAGGGAAAAGAATTAGTCATTAAGGCAATTGCCGATAGAGAGACAAGCCGCATTTTAGGTGTGCAAATCGTTGGACAAGATGGTGTCGATAAGCGACTCGACGTATTTGTAACAGCAATTTCTTTTAAAGCAACAGCGGGTGATCTATTCCACTTAGATTTAGCATATGCACCACCATTTAGTACAACGAAAGACCCTGTTATGTACACAGGAATGGCACTACAAAATGCTATCGATAAGAAAAATAAATTGATCACGCCACAAGAAATAATTGCTAGAACAGATGACGGGGAATCACTTCAAATTATTGACACACGATCACCAAAGCAATACGAAACAGGTCACGTAGATGGAGCAATCAATATTCCTTTAGCAAAATTACGCTCAGAAGCTAAAGACCTAGACCCAAACTTGCCAACAGTAACATATTGTAATAAGGGTGTCACAGGTAATGCAGCGCAAAACGTATTACGAAATAGTGGCTTTAAAGACGTATTTAACCTTTCTGGTGGAAATAAGAATTACCAGAGTTTTAAAAAGGGATTATAATAATCTTGGTATCGCACTGTTAGAATGAAAGTAGGGAGATGATTGTTGTCTTCCTACTTTTTTGTGTTAAATTAGTAGATTAAAAATAGGAGATTCCTTTGATGTTTTGAGAATAACAAAAGTTTCTTACTAGTTTAGAAGGAATTTAACCTTTCTTGTCGAAAGAAGTAATAATGGTTTTCTAGGTGAAAAATTCATTAACATTGCAGCAGAAAATTAGCAATGAACTATGAAATGAAACATATCGTATAAAGACTATATAATAGGATGCTTCATAACTATTATGGGAGGAGGATTATATGAGCAAGCTGTATATCAAGCAGAAAGTATTTAGTTTGGGCGGAAATTTCACTGTAAAGAACGAATTTGAACAAGATAAGTATCTGATAAAAGGTAGTTTTCTTTCCATTCCAAAGACTTTTACAATCAAAGACACATCTGATAATGAAATTGGTACGATAACAAAAAAGGTATTTAGTTTTTTACCTACATTTTTCGTTGAGGTTAATGGCGAAGAGGTAGTTACCATCAAAAAGGAGTTTTCTTTTTTTAAATCACGCTATCAGATAGAAGGTCGAGGTATTGAAGTGCATGGTGACTGGTGGGACAAAAAATTTGAAGTAGTCAGCCATGGTGAAGTAGTAGGTCAAGTAAACGAAAAATGGTTTACTTGGGGCGATAGCTATGAGGTGGGCGTTAAAGACGAGTCACTAGAACATATTATTATCTCATTAGTTATCGCGATTGATTTTGTCAAACAAGAAGAAAATTCCGCAGCAGCAAGTGCGGGTAATTAGATTATAACGGAGGCAGGAGAAATGCTATTATCACTATACGATGTAGAACGAAAGTTAAATGCAATAGATGAAGATGTTCCTAGTTTTACACCTTATTTGTTGAACCAAGATAGACCAACACCCCTTATTATCGTATGTCCAGGTGGTGGGTATACACATCGTGCAGAACACGAAGGATCACCAATTGCAGAATGGCTCAATGAAATTGGCATAGCAGCAATTGTATTACATTACCGTGTAGCTCCTCATCAACATCCGACACCTTTAAAAGACGCTAAACGTGCTATTCGCACTGTAAGTCATTATGCAACAGAGTGGAATATAGACCCTGAGCGAATTGGTATATTAGGTTTTTCTGCAGGTGGGCATTTGGCAGCGACAGCAGGGATGCATTATGATACGGGTAATCCTAATGCCGATGATGCAATTGAGCGTCACAGTAGTCGCCCTAGCCTAATGGTACTTTGTTATCCAGTTATTTCAATGGGTGAATTCACCCATGAAGGAAGTAAAAAGGCTTTACTAGGTGAAGATCCTGCTGATTCTTTAGTAGATTTGATGTCTATTGAAAATCATGTAAAAGCTGATACACCACCTGCTTTTATATGGCATACGGCAGATGATGATGCCGTTCCAGTAGAGAACAGTCTCCAGCTATCTAGTGCGTTAAGTAAGAATAAAGTTCCTCATGCATTACATGTTTTTGAGAGTGGAAGACACGGACTTGGACTTGCGGATGAATTGGAAGATGTTAAATGGTGGACCTCCGCCTGTGAAATGTGGCTAAGAAAAAGAGGATTTTAAAATTTTTAAATATTATTTCAAATAGATTCGGATAATGCATTTTTTAGAGGGAGGAGATTATAAAATGGGTGAGTTATTTCGTTTTAATCAGATAGATTATCCATTTCAATTGTTTTCTCTTTCCCATATTAGTATGATGCTGTTAACATTTGTTTTGATAGGATGGATGTATTTTTACAGAGATAACATAAAAGAAAAGTATAAGAAACATGTCAAGTATACTTTACTTGGTGTTTTAATAGTTGGAGAAATTTTCTTTCAATTATGGTATCTACTTCATGATAAGTGGGATCTGATCATCAATTTACCGTTGCAATTGTGTTCAATCTCCTTATATTTATGTGCTGTTATGTTACTGACAAGGAGTTATAAGGTATTCGAAGTAGCTTTTTTTGTGAGTATGATCGGGGCATTTATTGCCGTAATCACTCCAGAACTTTTTTTCGGTATCCCACATTTGCGATTCTTTCAATTTTTCTTCGTCCACATAGCCATCATACTATCCTGTTTTTATATGATATGGATTGAAGGATTTAAACCTACTATTAAATCCGTTATGAAAGCATTTGTCACGCTTAATATAATAGCTGGATTTGTATTTATCATCAATCAAATCATAGGCTCAAACTATATGTTCTTATCAAGAAAGCCTAGCAATGTAAGTATAATTGACTTTTTAGGACCGTATCCATGGTATATTTTATCGTTTGAAGTTGTTGCCTTCACATTATTTTTTCTTTTATATCTAGTTGAAATTAAATTTAGTTCAAAAAAGATTTGAATGTTATTGTAAGCAACATGCACCTGTTACTATTTAAATAAATGTCGAAATATGTTGAAATATAATCATAAATACGCTATTCTTAAAATAGTACTAAAGTATCAATAAAAGACAGTAATTAAATAGAATATCACGAAAAAGGCAAACTATTTGAAAAAATAGGACGCAAAGTCATGGGTCTAAGGTACGGCTTAATAGCCGAACTATTGATTGCCAGACCACCAAATTACATGAACCTTTATTTTGGCTATGCATTTATTTGTGATAGCTTTTTTTTATACGCTTTTATCGAATAGCTAATAGTTATGGGAATAGGTCTATATTAATTAGTATTTATAGATTATAAAAATGAGGTGTAAACATGAGACTAATTAATATCTCAGAGTATGACAACAAAAGTATGATACTTGCTAAACCAATTTATGATTCGAACAAACGTATATTACTCGCAACTGGTCGAACAATCGATCCTAAAATACAATCTAGACTAGAGAATATGGGCATTAACTTTCTTTTTATAGAGGATGAAGTATCCAAAGGGATTACAATTGAAGATATGCTTGATATGCCTACATGGACGGATGCAATTCAAGCAGTTAAAACTTTTTATGAATATGCGATGAATAAAAAGACACCTGAATTAAAACCCATTCAGCAAGTTGCAGGTATATTGCTTAAAGAAGTAAAACATAGACCAACACTTATACTTATTCCATCGGGAACAATGACAAAGGAATTGCAGCCTTATGCACATGCGGTTAACGTAACAATCCTTGCTTTATTAACAGCTAAAGAAATGGGCTATAACGATCTAAAACTTAGGGATTTAGCAATTGGCTCATTGCTACACGATATCGGTAAAGCAATAGATGCAGATGAGAAGAAACATCCTGATTTGGGGTTCCAATTTTTGCGAAATATTAGTCAGTTTAGTATTGTATCAGCACATATTGCTTATCAACATCACGAAACATTAGACGGAAAAGGTTTTCCACGACAAATAAAGGATAATGACTTTTTAGAAATCGCTCAAATTTGTGCCGTAGCGAACCGATACGATAATTTGATAGTAAAAGAAAAAGTTCCACCTCATGATGCTATGGAGGCAATCATGGCTACGTCAGATCATATCTATTCGTACAAAATTGTAACTGCTTTTAGTCAATCAGTCGCGACTTATCCACCAGGAACGAAAGTACTAATTAATCATAATCAACCGGCAATTGTTACTGAAATAAATAAACATTTCCATCGACCGATGATAAAGATGCTTTCAAACGAAAAAGTGATAGATTTAATAGATAATCCCACTTTTATGATAAAACCATTTGAATCCGCTGTATAGATAAACTTTGAATAAATTCCCTTTAAACAACTCATCTTATCGTAAGGAGGTGTTTAAAGTGGGAAAAGACCGTCAAGAAAAGAAATTAAGAGAAAGTGGCCGTGTTGAATCCGATCGAGATCAAGATCTAGGTAAAGCGGGAGCAACAAAAATGTCTAGTCCTGAAGAAGGCAGAAAACTGAATGATGGGAAATAAGAAAACATAACAACGTCGAAACATAATAGATTTCAAAGCACTTTTCTTATTACAGAAAAGTGCTTTTTGTTGTATAAGAAACGAAATAAAAAAACGATTTATTGGATATTTATGTTAAAATGATTATTATGATCGATAGTTCTTAAGACAAACGAGAATAGATGAATTTAAGAGTTAAAACAGAATTATTGGAATGGTTTTTCTAACTTAATTATTCAAGTTTCTGATCTGAACAGTTCCTATACTGGGAATGTAAGTATAAGCTTTGATTCAGGGAGGATTAAAAATTGTGTTTGATGAATTAGTTGGCGAGAAAGTACGAATTGTACCAATGGAAAAGCATCATATACAGGGGTTATATGGCATTGGGAACGATCCAATGATATGGGGTCATTTACCCATAACAATACAAACCGAAAATGATATGAAGTTCTTTGTTGAAGATGCATTAGAAAATAAAAATAGCGGAAGAGAGTTCCCCTTTGTTGTTATACTTTGTAATTCGAATAAAATTGTAGGTTCTACACGATTTTTGAACATCTCGCATCCTAATAAAAGTTTGGAAATCGGTTGGACTTGGTACTCTCCAACTGTATGGGGAACACATGTGAATATAGAATGTAAATACTTGTTATTAAAATTTTGCTTTGAAACCTTGAAACTAATACGAGTTCAATTTAAAACCGATGAAAGAAATATTAGATCACAAAAAGCGATAGAAAAAATCGGTGGAGTAAAGGAAGGCATATTAAGAAATCATATGATACGCGAGGATAAAACCTACCGGAATTCTGTGTTTTACAGTGTTATTGAGAATGATTGGGAATTAGTTAAGAAAAAACTAGAAGGTATATTAGGTAATTACTAAAATTAGAAAATGAATTGCCAATAATTATTTTAAAGGTGGTGGAATTATTAATTGGTTTATAATCTTAACAGTCACAATTCTTTTAATAATCGGCTACTTAAGCGCTTCTCATTTTTACTATAAATACGAAGAATATGATAAAGCACTCCAATCCAAAAAGAACAATAAAAATAACACACCAAAAAAGTAAAGGTACTTTTTCTATTGATTTTTTTTGCTAAGCGTAATACTGCTTAGGTAGATCCTGCGCTAGCTAAGAGACCTTATAGGGTCGTCAATGGCATTTAAATCATTAGAAACGTTACACTCCATCATCCATCTTAATCCTTAATCCTTTTACTTATTTTTCAGGTGCTGATGCGGTGACTAATTTAATGGCATATCAGACCAGTAACTTGAGTATTACTTTTGGAAATGTTTATAAACAAGTATGAATAGGAGGATTCTATGAATAAAGTATATCTTAAACAGAAAATATTTATCTCGGGTGGAAATTTCACTATAAATGCAAAGGATGAAGTTGAACGAGATAAGTATGTTATAAAAGGTAGTTTTCTTTTCATTCCAATCTTAATAATCACATTTCTTTCTATAATTGGATTCTTAAGTGCTTCTCATTTTTACTTTAAACGTGAGAAATAAGGCGACTTTGTCTTTTGTAAGAGTCATACCAATAAACTTTACACGTCAGCAGATCCATTTCGTAGTTATAAAGTATTAAAAGAGCGCGATCGGGTAGCAATATCAAATTTAGAAAGCGAGTTCAGGTTAAATTATGAAAATCACTGAAGAAAATTTCGCTGTAAATGAACTAACATACACGATTAAATCTCCAACAACTAAAGATGCCAAAGCTTTATCAGATTTACGGCTGCAAATTGATGGAGAAACAGAAAATCTTGACAGAATAAGAGGAGAAGGATACTTAGATATTACTAGTTTTGAAAAGATTATTAAAATAGATAATGAAAATGCTAGAAATCTATTTTTAGTTGCCACAGTTAATAATCGAATTATCGGATATTCAAGATGTCAAGGGAATCCATTACATAGATTTAATCATAATGTCACATTTGGGCTCTGTGTACTAAAAGAATTTTGGGCGTATCAAATTGGGAAAAATCTATTAAAGCAATCAATAACATGGGCAGACAACAATAATATCAAAAAAATCAATCTACGTGTGATGGAAGGAAACAGTCGAGCAATTAAACTTTATCAAAAATTCGGCTTTGAGATTGAAGGTATCTTAAAAAGAGATAAACTACTTTCTGACGGGATCTATTACAACACCATCTTGATGGCGAGATTTAAAGATGGATGGGATTAACTATTTTTCATTGTTTAATTTCGTAAAAAAAATTCAAGAGGTACAAGTCTATTTAAATTAAACGTTTCTTAAAATATGAAAGTGGGAAATCATGTGAATCAAATTTTATTAATCATTGATGCGCAACAAGAATTAATTGAAGGGAATCAAGAAGAAAGTGCTGTTTTCCAAAAAGAACAACTTATTACAAATATCAATTTAGTGATCGAAAAAGCTAGTAACTTAAAAGTTCCGATTGTTTTTGTAAGAGACTTAGAGGTCGCAGGTGGTAAAGGCAAAGGTTTTCAAGTTCATGAAGCAATTAATAAGCCTAAGGATGCAAAGTTCTTCGATAAACTTGCAACGAATGCGTTTCATGGTACAGGACTTCTAAACCACTTGAATGCTCAAGCAATTGAACATGTTGTTGTAATGGGTTGTGCAACCGAACATTGTATTGATAGTGCAGTCAGAACAGCCACTATTAATCGATTGGATGTCACGTTAGTCGGGGATGGACATACAACAACAGACAGTGCTGTTTTAAGTGCTGAACAAATCATCAAACATCATAACGAAACACTTCATGGACACTACAATGTTGAGAATTTTTCAATTGTAAGAAATACAGAAGAAGACTTGTTCACTCCGACACATAATTCCTATCGATAAAATTAAAATCAAATTCTTAATATGAATTTGTGAAAGAATCCTTTTTAATAAGTTGTAAAATCAAAAAGCAAGACTACCATTTTGAGAATAGGCTGGTGTCACATGGTATTTAATGAAAATCTTAAGGTTGTTATTGGTGCAGGGGAACACGATAACAATCCTGGATGGATTCAAACTCAAGAAAATGAACTGAATTTATTAAGAAGTGAAGACTGGCAGAATACGTTTTCTCCTCGTTCGCTTGAAGCAATTTTAGCCGAGCATGTTTGGGAACACTTAACTTATCAAGAAGGAATAGAAGCTGCAATGATTTGTTATGCATATTTAAAGCCTGGCGGTTACATACGTTGTGCTGTTCCTGATGGTTTTTTCCTTGATAAGGATTATCAGGATATAGTAAAGGTAGGAGGACCTGGACCTAAAAACCATCCAGCATCAAGCCATAAGAGTTTATATAATTATAAGACACTAAGTTCTATGTTTGAAGAGGCTGGTTTTAAAGTTACGCTTTTGGAGTATTGTGATGAGAACGGTGATTTTCACTTTATCAATTGGGAAGAAAAGAACGGATACATATACCGTTCAAAGCGTTTTGACCATCGAAATAAAAATGGTACGCTGGGTTTTGTTTCACTTATAATAGATGCTGTTAAGCCTTGATGACAAGTTAATTCTTAATTATCAAATCTCTTTTGAATAAAAGTACAAGGCAACACAAACTGTGAGGATGTACACTTAAAGTAGAGAACCAATGAGTCTATCTAGTCTAGTGAATTACCTCTATAAAACTCAAATTTGAACTAGTCACCATATTCAGACTCCACAATAGAAGAACAGATTGAATAAAGGAGAAGTTAATCAATGTTATCAAGTGAAATAGCCAAATTCAATTTATTTTCAAATGTAGAGAATCCAAAACAGATTGTATTTTGCGATTTTGATGAAACGTATTATCCACATAAACTTAACAAGGTTAGAGAGCAATACATATATGAACTTGAAGATTATTTAGCGGAGAAAAGTAAAATCGGTGAACTTATCGTAGGCTGGGTTACAGGGAGTGATAGTGCGTCCATTTTAGAGAAACTAAATAGAGGTAAATTTAGATATTTGCCTCATTTTATAGCCAGTAATTTAGGGACAGAAATCACTTATTATACAGAAGAGCATTTTGGGGAACAGGATTCAGACTGGAATTCCCGTTTGAATAATAGTGTATTCACAGAAAAAACAATAGAGTATATCTTAAACCATTTACAAGAGTTAGACAAAATTTACTTGTCTCCTCAAACACAGCTTGGCAGTTCCCGTTATAAACGTAATTTTTATTATCAACAGCAAAATGAGTTGTCTGACAAGAAAAATTTATTAACTATTGAAACGGTATGCAAAAAGTATGGTATAGCGGTAAATATTAACCGTTGCAATCCACTTGCAGGTGATCCAGAAGATAGTTATGATGTAGATTTTATTCCACTAGGTACAGGGAAAGAGAAGGTTGTTCAATTTATGTTAGATAAATACAATGTACAGCACGAAAATACTTTTGCATTTGGAGATAGTGGAAACGATTTAAGGATGTTAAAAGCTGTCAAACATGGTTATTTGGTTGAAAATGCAACCAAAGAGGCAAAGGCAGCTCATTCTAAAGTCACTGTTGGTGAGTATGCACAAGGAATTATTAGTATTTTGAAATCAAATATTACATAATAAAAGAGCTAAAAGAGGACCTGCATGCTATCTTTGATAGAATGCAGGTCCTCTAAATGATAGTTATATAAATAAGTTGAACGTTTCTAGTCAATTATTTTATAAATAGTAAACAATCTCATCTCAACGTTGTCTTGTTGGCCAAAGTAATCCTATGATTGCTCCAATTAATGCTGGTAAAATCCAACCAAGCCCTATTTCATAAAATGGCAAATACAGAAGATAGAATTCCCTTATCGATTCAAAGAACGAAAGACTTACTCCAGGTATGCTATTTGCTAAAGCATGATATCCATCAATGATACTAACGAAAAAAGTTAGAAACATCGATACTTTATATACCTCTTTCTTGTTTGCAAATAAAGAGGAGGAAAGACCTAACAAAATAAGAACAATCGCTAAAGGATATAAAAACATTAATACTGGTATAGAAAATTGAATAATATTATTTAAGCCAAAATTAGCAACTATAAATGAAACAAGGCATAATATTAGCACAAATGTCTTATAGCTAATTTTAGAGAAAGTTTCGTGAAAGAATTCACCACAAGCGGTAATAAGTCCAATGCTTGTTTTTAAGCACGCAAGGACAATAATAATCGCGAATAAAATCGCACCATACGGTCCGAAATAGTGTTGCGCTACTGCAGCAAAGATAAGACCACCATTTTCAGGTGTTCCAATGACGGATACACTTGATGCTCCAGTATACGCAATCAGCCCATAAATCACTGTCATAAGCCCCATTGCAAAAACTCCAGACTTCCATGTTGCATTTGCAATCGCTTTTGTATCTGTAATTCCTTTTCGTTTAATTGCATTTATTACGATAATACCGAACGCCAGTGAGCCAAGTGCATCCATCGTGTTATAACCTTCTTTAAATCCAGTCATAAATGCAAAATCCTTATAATCTCCAATCGGATTACCAAAAGTACCCATCGGCTTGAGTAGCACAACTATAAGTAAAGAAAATAGGAAGATAAGAAAAGCAGGTGTTAAATATTTACCAATATAATCAACGATTTTTGCAGGATTCAAAGAAAAATAATAGACAATAGCAAAAAACAAAAAACTGAAAATCGCTAACCATAATCCGGCTTGTGCTGGATTAACGAATGGTTGCAAGCCTACAACAAAAGGAACGCTAGCCGTACGTGGGATGGCAAAGAATGGACCAATAGTTAAGTAAAGAGCTAGGCTAAAGGTAATACCGAAAATTGGATGTACACGACTAGCTAAATCACGCAGTCCAGTACTTCCAGACAAGCCAATTGCCAAGATTCCCATAAAGGGTAAACCAATTGTTGTTACTAAAAAACCAATTAACGCTGACCAAAAGTTAGTACCAGCAAGTTGTCCTAATTGGATAGGGAAAATTAAATTTCCTGCACCGAAGAAAATTCCGAACAACATGGTACCAATGACTGCATAGGTTGAAAAGGGTATTCTCTGTTGCATTATATGACTCCTTCTAGTTGTAAATTTCAAATTCTTTTATCGACAATAAATAATAGTAACAATAATTTGTTCATGACACAATAGATATTATGTGAACGTTCCATGATACTACTAACAATATCAAATATTGATTTAGTATTTTAACAAAAGTGACAAAATATGATCTGTTTTTTGATAGTATTAGAGGCTATTTTTAATACTTTACTTATGAATCTTATCTAAGATTGGGATTTTTAACTGGTCAATATAATGGCAGGTAAAATTAGTGAAGAATACTAGCATTATTTATGGAGGTTAAATGGTATGGACTATGATGTGATCATAATTGGGGCAGGTTCAATGGGAATGGCAGCAGGTTTTTCTGGTCATGGTTTTAAATTTAGTAGTGCGGTGGGACAAGTCCTAAGTGATTTAATTATCTCAGGTAAGAATGAAATAGATATTTCTCGCTTTTCTATTAAGCGATTTATTAATGAATCCTAAAGTTAAAGAGCGTATTCAATTCTGAATACGCTCTTTAACAATTTATTCAATGGATACTAATTCACTTTCTGTAATCCATTTATGATTTGTTACTTTTTCTCCACCAGTTATTGGAACATAATTAACCATATAAACAGTTGTTTCTTCTGCTGAATCAATTGTAGCTTTTGCGTTCATCATTCCATCCATATGATCTGCATTTAAGATTACATCAGTACCTGTTTCCAATGGTGCATCACCGGGAGCTTCTAATTCTTCATGAATGACCCACTTATGATTCTCCACTGGTTCTCCACCTGTTGTTGGAGTGTAAGACACTGTGTAGACCGTTGTATCAAAAGCACTAGCAATTGTAGCTTCCGACCCCTTCATGCCCTCCATATGATCAGCTTCAATGATTGCTTTACTTCCAACTTCATATGTTGGATTTTCAGATTCCTCTAAGCCATCTGGAATTTCACCAGAACCAGAATGATTCATACTGGAATGGGAACCTTCTGTATTATCTTCTGTGGCCTGTTCCATACTCTCTTCAGAATCCGTGTCATTAGGTTCGTTAGTGCAAGCTGATACTATAAATACAGCAAACAATGAAACAATTGCTAATATAATTTTGATTCGATTCATTTTTAGTCCTCCAATTTCGTTTAATTATTAATATACCCTTTAAATTTGCAGTTTATGTGTGCAGATCATGACAGATATTAATATTATCATAGTAAGTAACAATACAACAAAATAAACGGGAGAGGGTTAGTCAACTGTCATTATATTATAGGATTTGTTGTAATAATAACGATTGCAGGTACCTGCAATAATGAATTTATTAACAATTTCTTATTTATTTTCTACGCTATCAAGAAAAATATGGACATGAAAGTTTAAACTACATATAATAGATACATAAAATTCTAAAGTTTTAAAAAAGAAGTATATGTACGAAAGGGTGGGTATATTGAAAAAGGTTTTGTTTCTATTGCTTATCTCTATATTCTTCACAAGTAAAATCTTACTATATTTAAGATTTAACAGATTAAATATACAGTTAGTGTTTTAGTTCTCTAAGGTTTTTCGAGTTTATACAAATGTTGCATTGTCGAAAAATTAAAGATAAATAGTAATAGACAAGCAGGGCAAAAAACATCAATAGAAATAAACAATATTATAAGAGTGTGAAGAGGATATCCCAAAGTAACGATATTATAGAAATATCAGAGGACACAATCAAATTAAGTAAAATTTGATTCTAGTTTACATAATATATATTATCGGAAGTCATTAGTAAAATTAAATATTCCGTCTCATAACTAAGTATTCTTCAGATAGTGAGACAGAATATAATTTATTTTGCTAGTTTATGGGATTCACTCATAACTAATAATGCATCGTAAAAATCTACTAATTGCTGCGATGGTTCAGTCCAACTGAATTTTTCGGCTTCTTTTCGTGCGTTTATACTTAATAGGTCATACGTTTCTTCATTATCTAATTTTTCAATAGCAGCAATTAGGCTTGGTATATTTTCATTTTCAAATAAAAAACCTGTTTGGCCATCTTTAATTTGTTCCATTGTTGGGCCACTTTTTGCTGCTATTATGGGTAAACCTGTAGCCATTGCTTCTAATATTACTAATCCTAAGGTTTCTGTTACGGATGGAAAAATCAATGCATCAGCTGATGCAAATGCTGCTGAAAGTTCTTTTCCCTGCATAAATCCCGTAAATACTGTATTTGTTCCTTCAAATGTGCGCTCTAACATCTCTCTAGCTGGACCATCGCCAATAATTGCTAAGCAAACATCATCACGTGTATCTAATAACGGTTTTAATTTATGAATTTCCTTCTCTGCAGCCAATCTTCCTACGAAAACTAATAATTTCTTGTCTACTTGGCCATTAGACAAACGACGATGCATCGATTCATCCTTAAAACTCGGATGAAATTTTTCAATATCAACACCACGTTTCCATAATTGAACGTTATGAAAACCTTTTTCGATCAGTTCCTCTTGAATTGCTTTAGATGTACATAAGTTTATCTCCGCCATGTTGTGTAATTTACGTGCATAGCTCCAAAAGATAGGTTTCATTGGTTTATATAGTTTATAATAGTCTAAATATTTCGGAACATGTGTATGATAAGATGCAATTAACGGATAGCCTAACTTTTTAGCATAATACACGCCTGTTGCACCAACTAATGCTGGATTAACGACATGAACAAGATCTGGATCATGCTTTTGTAATAATTTTTTAACTTTTCTTTGTGGTAGTGCAAACGGACGATAGCGATAAAAAGGCATTGTTGTTGCTTTTACACCTTCAATTATCGCACCTTCATATTCATAAACGCCTAAGTCTGGCGCAATTACGACTACTTCGTGATTTTGTTGACGCAAATATTTAATTGCTGCTGTTAGCCTGGTTACTACTCCGTCTATTGAAGGCAAAAAGGTTTCTGTGACGATAACTATTTTCAAAACAACATGCTCCTTTGTTACTTCCAATAAATAGTAGGTAATACATTTTCTTTAATTACTCGATCTTTATGTTCTACTACTTTCTCCAATATTTCTGTTAATACGTGATCTGTTAGCAAATTTGGTTCTAGTCCTAATGACTTTAATTTTGTATTTACTGCATGGTAATAATGTTCTTCCGTTTCTACCCTTGGATTTTCTATGTGTGCGATATGTGTTTTAAGATTTAATTGATTCGCAACTCGTTTTACTTTTTCAGCTAATTCTTGAACAGTAAAGTATTCTGTGAACTGGTTAAATACACGAAACTCACCATTGTCGGCTGGATTATTTACTGCTATTTCAACGCAACGAATTGTATCTTTAATATTTAGAAAAGCACGTGTTTGTGCTCCTGTTCCATAAACAGTTAAATCATGACCGGTTACAGCTTGTATTAGAAAACGGTTCAATGCTGTCCCGTATACACCGTCATAATCTAAACGATTATTTAAGATAGGATCTAATCCTGTTTCATCTGTATGTAATCCATAAACAACACCTTGATTTAAATCTGTAGCTCGTATGCCCCATGCTTTACAAGCAAACATGATATTATGGCTATCATGCACTTTAGACAAGTGATAAAAGGACCCTGGTTGTTTTGGAAATGGTACGGTATCTTTACGACCATTATGCTCAACTTCTAAGTAACCTTCTTCTATATCAATATTAGGTGTACCATATTCGCCCATCGTTCCCAATTTGATGAGGTGACAATCAGGTGCTAATTCTTTAATTGCATATAAAACATTCAAGTTCCCCATTACATTGTTTGTTTGTGTATAGATAGCATGTTCACGATCAATCATGGAGTATGGTGCTGACCGCTGTTCACCAAAGTGAACAAATGCGTCTGGATTTGTTTGTTTAAATACTTGCGTTAGGAAATCATAATGATTCAAGTCGCCAACAAATATCTTTATCTCATTTCCTGTTAGCTCTTGCCACTTTGTTACACGTTCTTCTAAAGTGGCAATAGGTGTTACTGAATTCGAATGTAATTCTTCATCAATTTTCCTTCGAACTAAATTGTCTAAAATAGAAACTTCGTGGCCTTGTTTTGATAAGTATAATGCTGTTGGCCAACCACAAAATCCGTCTCCCCCTGCTACTACTATTCTCATAGTTTCCCTCCTACATCTTTTATAGATCTCTCTTAGTATAAGATAAAAAAAATAAAATTAAAAATGAAAAGCCTGAATATTCTTATTGTCAGAACTTTATGCGTATTGTTTTATTTAAAATGGATTTGCATAAAATGCCTGATAAGCTGGTTAAATGATAGCCAATTCTTTGTTGGTAATTGATGAAACGCATTTGAAACAAAAGTGAATTTTATATTCGGATTGTTTTGATAATACTTCTTATGCATGTTGATCCAATAAGCGCGCTGCCCATATGTGAAAAGGCTCGGACAGTTAATACCATCAATCCAATTTCTCACATCATAGTGATACGTATCCTTATAATATGCATACCAATGATCAATATTGGTTTTCATTGTATGGTCAAATAGTACACCTTTATATACCTTATTTCTCGCATTGCTAAACGCCAAAATTTTCGCTAATTTTTCAGGATTCTTTTTAACCATATATAACCCAAACTTATACATAAAATCTAAACCTAAAGAACCTATTTTCGGATAAGCTCCAGAAATAAGGAGCCCTTTTACTTTTTTAGGAAACAAATGAACAAAAGCCTGTGCTATCGTGCCACCTGCTGAATACGCACATATAATCACTTCCTCTATATTTTCTTTTAATAAGATCTGGTTAATTTCAATAACATATTGGTTAACAATATCTGCACTTAATGTTGAAATAGAACTGCCATGTCCACTAAAGTCTGGTAGTAGCAAATGGAATTCATCGGCGAGTTTTTTCTGATAATCAAATACACGTCTACCTAAACCTGGTGGGTGAATAAATAGAATCGGCAATCCTTTCCCAATGCTATCGTAGTAAACGATAGTATCATCGTATGTTACAGATTCCATTTCATTCCCCCTCTTCATTAGTTGGTAGTTTTTGCAATGGTTTGTGTGCTGGACCTTCAATTACTTCTCCATCTATTGTAAAACGTGATCCATGACAAGGACAATCCCATGTATGTTCTGCTTTATTCCAATTAACCTCACATTTCATATGTGGACAGGTTGTATCTATATGTTGTATCTTTCCTGTAGCATCACGGTAAACGCCAATTCTTTTTCCTTTCTCACGAATAACGGCCGCTTTATTCTGTTCAATTTCATCTAATTTGTCTTCAGGAATTTCTAACTTACCTTTAATCATATGTTTAGCTACATCGAAATTCTCTTTAATAAAATTCTTTACATCAGGATCGAAGTCAAATCGTGACGGCTTAAATAACGATGTATACGGATTTTCTTTATTTCGAATAGTATCTGACAGTATCATCGCAGCTACAGTTCCGTTAGTCATTCCCCATTTACGATAACCTGTAGCAATAAGTACATTCGGTTCATTTGCTGTTACCGCTCCAATATATGGGACTTTATCTATTGTAGTCAAATCCTGGGCAGACCAACGATATTTGTAGTCCTTTATTCCAAAATTCTGATTCGCGAATGTTTCCAATTCTACATGATGATCATTAGTTTCTTTTTCCTGTCCTGTTTTATGCCTTTCACCACCAATTAACCATACTTCCTCCCCTTCATCCATCGTTGTTCGAATCGATCTTGTTGGTTGCTCTGCATTAATGTACATACCACCAGGGAATTTCTTATTAGCTGTAATAGCAATTAAATAAGAACGTTCAGGATGAATCCTAGAAAAATATAACCCTTTTTTATCATAGAAAGGATAATGCGATGCCATTACAACGTGTTTGCACGTTATTTTTTTCTTATCTTTTGTATGAATTGTTGGATTCTCTCCAAAATCTATATCTGTTGCAGTTGTATGTTCATAAATAGCTACACCATTATCTGTTGACGCTTTAACTAAATGATTTAAATATTGCAAGGGATGAAATTGTGCTTGGTTTTTCATTACTAATGCGGACTTCATCGGTATATCTAACGGCATTTCAGTGACGATCTCACCTTCAATACCTAATTTCTGATAGGCATTATTTTCATCTTCTATAGCCTTCATCTCGTTTTGTGAGTTTGTGTAAATGTACGCATCTTCTTCTGCGTATTCACAAGAAATATTATGCTTTACTATCGTGTCTTTTATCTGCTGTTTTGCGTCTATTGCGGCTTGATAATATAATTTTGCTTTCTCCTCGCCAAAGTGTTGGATTAATTCATGATAAATCAACCCATGTTGTGCAGTTACTTTTGCGGTTGTATACCCCGTTGTACCACTTAAAATCGTATCAGCTTCTAGTAGTGCTATTTTATAACCTTCATTGCGTAAAAGATATGCAGTTGTAATACCAGTAATTCCAGCACCTACAATAGCAACATCCACCTCTATGTCTTTTGTTAATTGTGTAAATCCAGGAAAAGCAGCAGTATTTCTCCAATATGATGCTGTTTCAGTGGGCACCTGATATGATTTTTCATTCATTTTCCAAACCTCCTATACTTCATTTCGTTTATTATTCACTAGTAAGGTTAGATTCATGTAAAAAAAAGACTTGAATTTACTCACATCAGAAAAAAGCACCTATATCTCTTTTTAAAGAGTTATAGGCGCTTATCTAAGTTTATTTGCTTTTTCGCATCATATCGTAATAGCGTAATGGCTGATCGACTTTAATTTTTGTCAGCATCATCGCATGTTTGGCACGATCAATGGATTGTCCATCTTCATCCCATATTTCAGTTATTTTTTGTTTGAAATGATAGAAGTTCGGACCAAAAAATTCAATTTCATCACCAACAGCAAAACTATTTCGTTGTTGGATCGTTGCAATCTGTGTCTGTTCGTCATAATCTAAGACAAGTCCAGAGAAATCATATTTTTGAATCCGATCTGGTTTTCCAAATAATTGATCTTTTTCAGTCGGTTCATTGTAATAAAAGGCAGTCGTTAAAGAACGCTGTGCCGCTTTCCATATCTCGTCTACCCACTCTGGATCTAACTGATAGTTCTCTGGATCTTCATAATACGTGTCAATAATCTTACGGTAGACATTCACAACAGTTGCTACATAGTGAATACTTTTCATCCGACCTTCAATTTTCAAACTATCGACACCGGCAGCTAATAAATCTGGTAAATGTTCTACCATGCTTAGATCTTGCGAGCTCATTGTATAAGCTTCTTCTGTTTTATCTGTAATACTAACAGCACCATCGACACCATCTTCAAACAAATCATATTTCCAGCGACAAGATTGCGCACAACCACCTCTGTTTGCGTCTCTTGCAGTCATATGATTGGATAATACGCATCGTCCAGAATAAGAAATGCACATCGCACCATGAATAAATGTTTCAATTTCTATATCAACTTTTTCTTTCATTTCTTTTATTTCTTCAAGTGTAACTTCACGTGCTAATACAACGCGTGGGATACCTTCCTTTTTCCAAAATTCTACAGTGCGCCAGTTGACAATTGAAGCTTGCGTGCTAATATGAATTTCTAATTCAGGTGCTCCTTCTTTACATGCTTGAATTAAAGCAGGATCAGCAACAATAACCGCAGCAATACCAACTTCATATAACTTCTTGAAATACGCCTGTGCACCCTCTAAATTTTCGTTGTGTGCAATAATGTTAGCTGCAACGTAAACATTCGCTCCATATTGTTTGGCAAAAGCAACGCCTTCTTTCATATCTTCAAATGAAAAGTTTCCCGCTTTCGAACGTAAGCCAAATTGTTTTCCACCAATATAAACAGCATCTGCACCATAGTGAATCGCGAATTTTAATTTTTCTAAATTACCTGCGGGTGCTAGCAATTCCGGTTTTTTATGTTTTGTATGATTATCCATGATAGACACCTCTTATTAATATATCTGTTCTTTGAAATAAAAACCTGTATTTAACTTTCGCGCTTCTGGTTGAATTTTATATAATTTTTGCTTCCAACCAACTTTTTTCAAATGGTACGTTACCGGATCTTCAAGATACGTATCAACTGCATCTCGATACATTGCAACTACCTCTATATTGTAAGACCTACTATGTAGCAAGCCATTAATACGTAAGCCATCCATCTTGGTATCCAACACGTGTTCTAACTGATCGATCATGCATAAATCCTCATTACTCATAATGTGCGTGCCATTCTCATCCTCGTAGACAGGATAATGTGTATCTTCTTCTTTTGTTTCTTTTAAGTGAAAGGACAGATCAGGATCATATGGAAGATCTATATGTGAATAATAATTGCGAACAAGTTTTCGTTTAGATTGAAAAATACATGTCATGCCGTGTACTTGCACCTCAATAGGAAAGGAAAGTTCTTTCTTTATCTCTTTGATTGCATCTAATGCTAACTCATTAGATAAAATCGCACGTTTTATACCTTTCTGATGCCAATACATTAATGTTTGATAATTAGTTGAGAGTGTTTCTGGATTCCATGTAATCGGAATTTTATGCTCTAATTCCTCCATAACAGTAAAAATCGAAGGATCACCACAAATAATTCCATCGACCTGCAGCTCGGCTAACTGATTTATATAAAGCGGTAAGGTTTTTAAAATTGCATTATGAAAAATAGCATTTACTAAAATGTACACTTTTTTATTCGCTTGATGCAGGTAGCTAGTCGCTTCCGCAATATCAGCTATTGAAAAATCGCCTGCTACACGTAACCCGTAGTGTTGATGTCCAATAATGATTGCGTCGGCTCCTGCGTTAGCTAAAGCTTTGACTTCTGTTATATCTCTTGCTGTTACAAGTAGCTCTGGTTGATACAATTTATCCATGTTTTCACCTCAAAAATACAGTCTACATTACATTATGAATACTGTTTAAAATTCCATCAGTGATATTTGTCACAATTAAACATACTTTTTATTTACTTTTGGTTTGTTTCCTGATAGCTGGGTTGACCAAATAAAGAAGTTGCCTGCTTAACAGCACGTATAATCGCTTGTTCTACTACTTCTACTGCAAGCATACCAACAATATTTAAATCCACCTTAACTTGGTTTGAAGTCATCGCGAATAACGTGTCTCCATCGACTAAAGTATGAGAAGGTCGCATCGTCCTTGCCATACCATCATGAGCGATAGATGCTATTTTGTTCATCTCTGCTTTCGTTGCTTTAGCATTTGTTAGTATGGTACCTATTGTCGTATTACTTGAGAAACGATTCGTTGCCTTCTCTAATTGATTTAATAACTGTTTCTCGGTATTTAAATAGATACCTTTTTCTCGGTCAAATACACCGGCTAGTATTTCGTTTGTTCTTGGATCAATTATGTCACCAAAGCTATTGACTGCAATAATAGCACCAATTTTTAAGTCTCCTATTTGCACAGCATAGGTCCCAATTCCACCCTTCATACTGTAAGAAGGTCCAAGGCATTTCCCAACAGTTGCTCCCATGCCAGCGCCACTATTCCCTTGCAACAGGTCTTGCGTATTTTCGCTATTTAAGCACGCTTGGTAACCCATTGCCGCATCAGGACGAATATTCGCTTCACCAATTGCTAGATCAAATAGAATTGCACCTGGTACAATCGGTACCTTTGCAACTTGGACATCAAAACCTATCTCTCTTTCTTCTAAATAGCGCATTACACCAGTTCCAACATCTAGACCATAGGCACTCCCGCCACTCAAAAAAACAGCATGGACTTGATCAACTATGTTTTCTGATTTTAATAAATCAGTTTCTCTTGTACCAGGTGAACCACCGCGAACATCAACACCTGCAATTGCTCCATTCTCAGAAATAATCACCGTACAACCAGTAGCTGCTTGCTCGTTTTGGGCATGACCAATTTTAAATGATTCTATTTCGTTTATAGTAATTTCATTATGCATCAAAAGTTCCTCCTCGATATTTTATAAAAATTAGTTTAAATTGATGATATAAAGTAAATAGTTAAATAACAACTGATATGGGGTGAGAATATGAATAAATTAGGTGCACACATGCTTGTTAGTGGCGTAGTACAAGGTGTCGGTTTTCGTGTTACAACTCAAATGAAGGCAACCGAAATGGATGTGTACGGATGGGTGAAGAACCTAGCTGATGGAAGAGTAGAAATCGAAGCTGAAGCTGAAGTCGAAACCTTATATAAATTTATTGATTTAATTAAAAAAGGTCCAAGAAAGTTTATTACAGTAGATCATGTAGAACTAACGACATATCAAGATTTAAAAGGCTATCAGAATTTTAAAGTTGTATAGATAAAAAGCCGCGTATTTTCAAATTATGAAATACGTGGCTTTTTATCTATACTATTTATTTTTCTTCAAAAAATTTACGGTTTAAAGCGATATATTCATGTTCCTTATCTGGAACTTCATCTTCCATAAAGATTGCTTCTACCGGACAAACCGCTTCACACGCTCCACAATCAATACAAATATCTGGATCGATATAAAACATATCTTTCCCTTCTTCTATACAATCAACAGGGCAAACTTCTTCACATTCGCCTGCTTTCTCTTCTATGCATGGTGACGTTATTACAAAAGCCAAAAAATACTCCTCCTTTAAAACATAACTACTCTGTTATCATATCACAAATATAAATTTGACCCAATATATTTTACCATATATGCTCAACTGCATAAACGTCTGCTTCTTTTTGAATAACAAAAACATCAGGAGTTGTTAACGTCTTCCAATTAACAAAACCAAATTCTTTTTCGAATTGTGAAAGTAATAACGTTAATAAATTGCCATGTGTCACAATAGCAATTTGCTCATGTTCCTCATCTTCTAGAGCTTGTTGTAAGACTTCTAAACCTCTTTTTAGTGCATCATTGGACGACTCACCACCAGGCAATCGAAAATCAAGGTCAGAGAATGATGTCTCCAACACATCAATCCAGTCATCTATTGGTTCATCGCTCAGTATTCTTTCTTGTAAGCGACGATCCTGTTCAATTGAAATATTGTGCTCATCTGCATAAGGTTTAATTGTTTCAATTGTCCGCATAAATGGACTGGATATAATCCTGTCCAATTTAATTGGTTGTTTATTTAAAAATGCCGCTAAACGATGTGCTTGATTAACGCCACTTTGCGTTAATGGTGAATCTTTATGTTGCCCTTCTGCCTGACAATGACGAATTATTATAAGTTGTTTCACTACATCATCTCCTAAAAAGGGTTCAGTATATTTTCATACGTAAGTAATGGGAACACAAGTCTGATCAGTAGGTCTATTTTGTTTTATTTATGATTAAATTATTTTTTCAGTGAAATACTCTTTCCTAAAGCCACCAACGCGATTTGTATTATCTACTATAAAATAAAATTCATCTGTTTCATTTTTAACGTCATAAATTTTCTCAGGTGTTAAGACATGATTTACAACAAACTTTTTTGCATCTGCATGTACACATTTGATTTGTTTTACTGTAACATTATTTTCCCAATTTAAGTGGATCATGTTTGCACTCCCTTCTTCTATCTCTAAGAACAGTACGATACTCTCTTAGTTTATCACGTTTTCTATTAAAAAATAAGCTATTGATTTCTAGATTGCACAAACTTTGGTAAAATAAGTTGAATGATAACTGGCACGAGTAGCACAATTGTTAGTAATCTAATCGTTTGTAATGAACTAACAATAGAGGAATCACTGCCAACTGACTGAGCAGTTAAAGCCATTTCAACTAAACCTCCGGGAGCAAAACTTAGCATTGCAGTAGCTAGATCCACCTCTGTATACATGCTGAATAAATAGCCAAAACTACCTGCCACAACGATTAGCAAAACAGATAGTAAGAAATAAAACAAAGCGAATTTCCCTGCCTTTTGTATATCTTTCAAAGAGATAGAGCAACCCAAGTAAATTCCTAAAGTAAGTTGTGCAAAAATATAGAATCCATTTGGCAAGATAAATAATTGAATCGGCAGTATTTGTAAAGCACCAACTAGTAACATTGGAATAATAACCAATCCTGCAGGTAGTCTTTTCTCAAATGCTAAAGCAATAAAATAAATCACCACATACAAGATTGCTGTCCAAATTGAACCTTGGTTCTCAACAACATTTGACTGTAATACAGTTGAATTAACTGGTACAAAATAATGTGTTGCTGCAAAGGGAACGATCAGTAGTACAGATAATAAACGAATGGTATGAAAAATAGTTACTAATCCAGTATTACCCTTTACTGCGTCACTTAATGCAATAATTGCCGATAAACCGCCAGGAATACTACCGAGCATACTTGTAATAGGATCAATAGGTAACCACTTGGCTAATAAATAGGAAGCTACTAAACTAATAGCAATCAACAAAAGAGTAAAAAATTCATAAGGGATAATATAAGGCAATATATCAGTAAAGGTCGTAGCAGTGAATGTCGTTCCAATCTGTATACCCATAATCGTGAAACTTACTTTACGTAATGGTAAAGAAGCTTGCATCTCTACTTGTGTAAATAATTGAACGATAAAAATACCTACTAATGGTCCTAATATCCAAGGCAACGGAACCTGTATCCACATAAATAATAAGCCAATAACGAAACCCACTAGGTAACCTGTTCCTAAACGTTTTATGTAAGGTAATATCATAAAAATCCTTCTCTCAATCAATTCAGCATTGTTTCATTATAATATAAAATGACCTCCTACCACAAAGTAGTACGAGGTCATTTATCTTATTTGAAAAGCGGTATTAAATATTCATACCCTTCTTCTGCTAATTTTTCTTTCGGTACAAAACGCATCGCTGCGGAATTCATACAATAACGCATCCCACCCGCTTCTACTGGTCCATCATCAAAGACATGACCTAGATGAGAATCTGCATCTGCACTACGAATTTCAATTCTTCTCATGCCATGTGCCGTATCAAGATTTTCTTGTAATTGGTTACGATCTATTGGTTTGGTGAAGCTTGGCCAACCACAGCCCGCATCGTACTTATCTTTAGAAGAGAACAAAGGTTCTCCGCTTACGATATCTACATAAATGCCATCTTGTTCTAAATCATAATATTCATTTTGATACGGTGCTTCGGTTCCCTTTTCTTGTGTTACCTGATATTGAACCGCTGTTAATTTCTTTTTTAAATCTTTCTTATCGTATTTAGGCTTCCAATTGTTCTTAATGAAATCTGCTCTACCAGAACCTTTTTTATATAATCGATAATGAAAGCCCTGTTTTTTATAATAATCCTGATGGTGCTCTTCCGCCCGATAAAAAGTAGAAGCTTCCAATATTTTCGTTGCAATTGGCTTTTTAAATTTACCTGATGCTTCAAGTTCCTGCTTTGACTCTTCTGCAAGTTCTTTTTGTTCATCCGTATGGTAAAAGATAGCTGTCTTATATGAATCGCCTCTGTCATTAAACTGTCCACCTGGATCGGTAGGGTCTATTTGACGCCAGAACAGTTCAAGTAACCGCTGATAGGAAAAAAGACTCGGATCATAAGTAATTTGAACCGCTTCGACGTGACCTGTTGTATCAGAACACACTTCTTCGTATGTGGGATTTTCTGTATGTCCACCTGTATAGCCTGACACAACCTTTTCTATACCTGGTTGTTCGTCAAAAGGTTCGACCATGCACCAAAAGCACCCACCCGCAAATGTTGCTACTGCTTTATTTAATTGATCCACAGATCATTCCTCCAATAATTAATAGTGTTTGTACACAGGTATAGTTTAATTCTTTTTACTGTTGTTTTCAAATATATAGTTTGGGCTTTGAACTTTGTGCCTTTGTTTGCTGTTTTGATTTGGCGTTCATTTCTGTTTCAATATGATAAAGGTCATCCGATGATTCATTAATTGCAACTTTTGCTCTTTTTTCAATCGATTCAACTTCTTCACTTGTATTTATCACTGTCTCATTGTCAACTTCATCCATATCAAGATTTGTATCCGCTTCGTCACCCTCATCATCCGACTCTTGAAATGCTTTTAATAAGGCTAACATCGATGGTATGTTTTTAACCATTGGCCCGTACTGTTGAATCAATGGTGTAACAGATTGCGTCATCTTTAGGACTTGTTGAATATTGTTTAATGTTCCTGTTACACCGGATCCACCACCTGTATTTTGCAATAGGTTAGTAGGTAAATATTTTTGTAGCATACCCATTAGACCCGATTTCTCTACTGGAGCAACTTGGGTAGGTATACCTCCTTGTTGAAATGGAGCCCCCCAATAATCAAATGGTTGTCTGCTAGTTGGTGGCATTAATTGTTGTGTTGGAGGTCTACCTTGGAACCCTGAAACCATAACAATCCCTCTTTTCTACTGATTTTGCTATGATATTGTACGCTCTGGAATAAAATCTGTGTAGGTCAGATGTACATGAAAAAGTCGTTGATTAGATTAACGGATTGATTCCGTTATATATCGCAAAAATAATCCAGTTCAATATGAATTGGGTTACCCGTTAGTTGTAGATCATCTAGTTTGAAAAAATGTTATATTTCATTGTCGAAGATGTTCCTGATGTACCACATTTCCCAAATCCAAGTTTCTTATAAAGTTGCACTGCTTGAGTATTATTAGGGTCAACACTTAAAGAAAGTGATGTATAACCATCCCTAGAAGCTGTCTCAATTAACCTTTTCATAAGTAAAAGACCAATTCCTTTACCTCTTACTTCATTAGTTACTGCAATACCTAGTTCAGGAGTTTCATCATCAATATAACCATAACCTTTTTGATTTTCTGTGAAAAGGCGATACCATGCTGCACCAACAGGAATATTATTCTCGTTATAAGCAATTAATGCTCTATCACCTTGTCTTATCCAACTCTCGCTATATTTTTTCATATTCAAGGAGTATAACAGTTCTTTTTTAGAAGGCTTATTTTGGGGAATATGAATAGATTCATACATCATATCCATTAAAAACTCTAAATCGTTTTCACTTTGTTCAAAACTTCTAATAGTTATCAAAAGCCATCACCTCGTTTGTTTTATACTAGTTCATGCACGCTATACAGAGAAAGATGTTGATTAGTTATTTGGTTCAATAACTAATCTTACCAGTATTCTCTAAAATAAAGTCATAACTTAGTGAGATAGGTTTTATAAATTCACTTTGCTTCTCTCCCGAAGTGATACCTATTTCTCCGAACCTGTCAGCCATAATGTCAGCTGTCGAGCCAACGATTTCTAAAGATAGATTGCTCGAACATCCAGCCAATAATATTAATATTATGAGAATCCCAGTAAAAAACCTCATAAAATTCCAAATTATAATTATTTTTCTTCATTATTCATATAATGTATATTAATTATTCCAGCACAAATAATAGAATCGACTACGCCTTGCTTAACTACTGCACCCGTTAGCTTTAATATAAGTTCCACTATTCTGAGATATAAGGAACAGGTGTATCTTGTTTCTCCCAATTACTTAGGTCTTCATTTGTTTCGATTATTTTTATCCAATAATTACCAGACTGTTTATCAAAGATGATAATGTTAGATTCATTTGGTGATACAAATTCTTACCTAAACTGTTCTTGTTGTGTCTTTTCTTCCACTTCCTGAACAAACACACACTTTAAGTACAGAACTAAAATTCTTTCTTCATTGAGACTACTTTAATATTTATAGCGTTTGGTTTATGTACAACTTCTTCACTATAAACATCATAACCTATGGAATTATATAGCTGTATATTCTTAGAAACTGTCATACGGACTTTACATAATATAGTAGTTACATCGACTTTCTTTGCATAGTCCTCTAAAGACGTTAATATCTTTTTTGCAATACCTTTTCCTTGTTTTTCAGGAATAACTGACAAACGATAAAAATATAAACCCTCGTCTTTAAATTGAAATCGCACCATACCAACTGGATTATTTTCTTCAAAAGCTATCAATGCCTTTTCCCCTTTTCCTAAAGCGGTTGAAACCGACTGTACAGTTTCTTCTAAAGCACTCGATGGCGGGGTTTCATTTTTATATTCCATAAATGCCTTAATCATTAAATCATGAATTAATGCTGCATTAAAAGATATAGCAGAATTTATTACCATGTTCCCACCTCTTTTTTGTAATGATTATCCATTCTAACTTTTTTTCATACGGAAGCGAAGCATTAAAGTTATTTTAACAATTTTAACAATTTTAACAATATATTTTAACATAAATATCCTAGTTCAATTAAAAATCCAATCAATACTTTAATAAATGAAATTGGTGATTTTTGCTTTCCCGAGTACCATTACAATTCAACAAACATTATGGTGTGTAATTTCTATGATGAATAATGTACTAATTGTTTTATACCAACAAAAAAGCACCTATCAAATTAAACTTCAATTTGATAGGTGCTATAACTTACAATTTCTCTGTTTGTGATAACCACCGGAATCCATTGGCATTGGAAGGAATCCATCCTTTTTGAATATTAGCTGAATTATTTCCTGGGTAAGCGCAAAATGCCTGCTTATCTTACATAAAAGTAAAAGCAACATGTCATTAATTGACGCTATAAAGAGAAAGAAGTTGATAGGTGCAAATTGTTTGTCCGTCTTTCCAAGTTAATTCGATAACTTTACCAAAACCTATTTGATCTGATTCCTGATGGCGTCTAATTTCCATCCGTTCTTGCATGGGAAATAACCAATAACCTGCTAGTGTAATAGAAAAGTGATTCTCAAGACCTTCCACGCGTCTTTCTTTTGCATCTGTTACCAGTTTAGTTTCTATTGTAAGCGGCATCGTCATATAAATCCCTCCGTTCTATTTTCTTTCATTATACAGTAAAATGGTATCTTTTAAAAAGTAAAAACTGCATGTGATCCTTGTGCAGAAGGGGTGATTTGTAATTTTGCGTATATTTCCTCTTTTAATTGCGGTACATGTGAAATGATTCCTAACACACGATTAGATTGTTGCAGCCCTTTTAGACACTCTATTGCTTGCTCTAAAGAGAGTTCATCCAACGTACCAAATCCTTCATCAATGAATAGTGTTTCTAACTGTACGCCACCAGAATGTGCCTGTACAACATCCGCCATTCCTAAAGCTAAGCTAAGTGCTGCTTTAAATCCTTCGCCACCTGAGAGTGTTTTAACAGAACGCTGTTGCCCCGTATGTTGATCCATTACCTCTAAGTCTAATCCACTCTTAGCACCACGTTTGGCGACTTCATTACTTCGAATCAGTTGATAACGATTTTCCGTTAACTGGTCCATCCGGATATTAGCCTGTAATAGTATTTCATCTAAGAAGGAAGATAACACATACCGTTCAAATGATAATTTTAAATGATTGGTACCACGGGCAAGGTCGGCTAATTCAGCAATGTCAAAATATTTCTTTTCATATATTTGTTGCTCTTTCACTAATTTTTGAACTGTAGTATGGAGCTTTTCATGTTGTTGTATCTTTAATTCAATTGCATGAAAAGATTGGTTTGTCTCTTCTAGTTTCTTTGTATGTTGATCAACTGTTTCTTTTAGCTTCTCAAGATCTGGTTCTGTTTGATTGTTTAATTGTTCCGTTAATACATCTAACCGTTCTGTGATCTTTTGTTTCAATTGCGTATAGTGTTCGATTTCATCTTTTAACTTGTTCAACTGTTCGGTTGATTTTTTTGCTTCCTGATAACGAAGCGTACTCGTGAAACCAGCTTCTTCAACTTTTTGGGTGAAAATCGCTTGCTGTGCATCTTTTCTTTGTGCTAACTCTGCAGTAAATTTTTCAATAGAGATAAGGTTTAACCGCGCTTCCTCACGTTGTTGTTTACTATCTTCCCATGCCTTTTGTTGTTGTTCCCATTGTTTAAACCATCTATCCAATGCTTGTTCTGTCTTTTGAATATGTTCTTGCCATTCATCTATCGTCATTGATTGATCTGGAATATCCGCTTTTAATTGCGTTACTTGCGTTTCAATTATTACTTGCTCATTCTTCGCTTCTTCTAATTGTTTCTTTTCCGTATCCAGCGCATTATTTAACTTTTCTATTTCCTTTGTAATATCTTGTTTCTCTAATTCCGCTTTTTCTAAACGGGTGACTTTTATTTCTTCTTCTTTTAATGCTTGTTTTTTCTTTTCTACTTTATCAATTGTTTGCTCAGTTAATTCTTTTAATGTTTCTTTATTTAGCTTATCCAATACAAGATTAAATTCAGAAGCTAGATTCTCAACCATATCTCGTTTCGTTTCACCTTTCGACTTTGCGTGAACATAAGCATCTTGCCATTTTGGTAATTCTTCCTCTAATTGAATCAAAACATTTTGTTCCTTTTTAAAAGCTTCTTCTGAAATTACAGCCGCTTCTATATTTGCTTTAGCTGGGTGGTCTGTTGAGCCACAAACTTGGCACGCTTCTCCATCGTGTAAATGACTTGCTAAAACATACGCATGATTTGTTTGCTGTTTTACTTCCATTTCTTGCAGCCGTTTCCGTTGGTCTTTTATTTGTTGATTTATAGTCATATAGCTGTTTTTTACTTGTTTATAGTCCATACGCAATTCCTCTAAAGCAAGGAAAGATTCTAACAACGTTTGACTTTTTTTATCTGACTCTTGTGCTTGAGCTAATTCTTTCTCTACTTGATAATAAACTTTTGTTTGTTGGGATTGCGTACGTAAGAATTCTTCTAGTTGAAGAAGAGCTTTTTGCTTATCTTCTATTACTTTTGTTGTGGATTGCACTTTATCATTTATTTGCGTATATTTTTTATGAGCCGCTTCTAATGCGATTTTCCGTTGTGTGTACTGGCGTAACTTTTCAACTTGCTTTTTCTTTTCACCTAGTTGGACAAACTCTTCTTGTTTTTCTTTTTCCTGTTGCTTCTGTACATTATATTTCTCTGTCATTTCTTCAAAAGCTTTTTCGAGATTTACCAACTGCTTATTTTGGGTAACAACTTTATCCTGTTGCTCTTTCCATTCTTGTCGTCGATCAGCTGCTTGTTTCTCATATGGGAGTACTGTATTCGCTCGTTCTCCTAACGATAGAGCTTGCTTTTTCTCTTCTATATCTGGCTTTTGCTGCACTACATTTTTCTTTTCTTCACTCAATTGTGCTTTCTCTAAAAATTTATCTGCGATCTGTTTCCCGTTGAAGAAAGCTTCTTGACTCCGTTCACGTTCTTTCTTTTCTTCTGTAATCATTTTTTTTAATTCTATAGATTTCTCTTTATCTACTTTTATTTTGCCATGTAGTGCTTCTATCGCGTTATTAATTGTTGATAGATCTACTAGAGCAGGATCATCCCATTCTATTTTGTTCATTTCCTGTGTTACTTTCCACTCGGTTTGTTCTAATTTTTCTTTTACATCTTTCGCTTGTGCTTTTAAAGCTTCTGTTACATCTTGATAGAAATACGTCCTAAATATTTTCTGTAAAATTTCTTCCCGCTCGTTACTGTTTTCAGCTATTAACTTACGAAACTCTCCTTGAGGAATCATAATCATTTTACGAAATTGATCATAATCAAGACCTAGCATCTCTTCAATTGTTTCATTAACGTCTTTAATTTTTGAATGAAGTAACTGTTTTTCACCGTCTTCAATCTGATAAAGTTCAGCAAGTGCGGGCTCCTCTCGAAATCCTTCGCCTCTTTCTTTTGGCTTTTGCTGTTTAGGTTGGCGATATACAAAATAGGTTCTCTCTTTCAATTGAAAGGTAAAAGAAACTGCGGTTTTGTCATCAGGCGTAGCAAAATGACTACGAAATGTATCATGATCGCGTTCACTACCACTTGCTTTTCCATACAATGCAAAACAAATCGCATCAAATATCGTCGTTTTACCAGCACCAGTTGGACCTGTTATCAAAAAAATAGATTCATTGCCTAACTCTCTGAAATCTATCTCTTGTTCCGCTTTATATGGACCAAAAGCAGATAGCATAATAGATACAGCCCGCATCTTATTTCCCCCTCTCTTGTTCAATTAAAGTTTGAATGACTTGATCGATATGTTCTTCACGCTCTTTTGTAATAGGTTCGCCCTTCATCTCTTCATAAAAGGTATGAAATAGTTGCGCATGTGTCATTTTCTGTTTTTCTTTTATTTGATTTAACTCGTTTAGTTGGCGATTTGATTGCAATACTTTCCGCTCTAGACGCAAAATATTTGGATATTTTTGACGTAACTTACCTATTGGATCTAATATTTGACCATCATCCAATAAACGAATGTGTAAATAATCGTCAGTTGGTTCCGCTTTATTCCCGTTAATAAAGTCATCAAAGTAACCTTCAATAATACGCAAATCACGTTTGGGTTTAAGTGGAATACGTGACAAGTCAATTGTTTTGTCTGCCGCTAAGTTAATCATCGTAACTGATTTGGTATTACTGGCTTCTGAAAAAGAATATTTTAAAATGGAACCACTATATTGGATCCAGTCATATGTCACTTTTTGTGGTTGATGTAAATGACCTAAAGCTACATAACTAAAATCTTTAAATAAATAGCTATCAACATATGGACTACCACCAATCATTGATAAACGTTCTTCTGAATCTGTTTCCATACCACCGGCGAGGAAGGCATGTCCAATTAAAACATGTCTTTCTTCCATATTTTCACGCTCTTTTATACGAGAAACAATCGCTTCCATTGCTTGTTGATGGGATTGAATCGTCTCGTCCTCAAATACAGACCGAGCATCAGCAGGTTCGATGTATGGAATAAGATGAAAATGTACAGGTCCAAACGCGTCATCAAAAGTGAGCGATCTCAATTCAGTTGTTAATTTCGTTTCGATAAATAGATCATTTTCTCTAAATAGACGACTACCAAATTGCAAACGATCTGGACTATCGTGGTTTCCAGATATAATTAAGACAGGACTATCAAAGTCAGTAATTAATTGCGTCAAGACACTATCTAATAGTTCAACCGCTTCCTTTGGAGGGATCGAACGATCATAAATATCTCCAGCAATAATAATCAAATCTGGTTTTTCTTCTCTAACAATATCTATAAATTGCGCTAGGACATGTGCTTGATCTTCTGTCATATGAACACTGTTAACGATTTTTCCAAGATGCCAATCTGCAGTATGTAAAATTTTCATTGTATGTAACTCCCCCTTACTAAAAAAAATAAAATGGAGAGGCCCTAGTATACACTAGAGCCTACTTCACTTCTTGATAGTCATCCCATAAATGGTCAAATACTTGAACTGCTTCTTTAAATGGGATGTTCCACTCTAAATAGCGACTAACCTCGTCATATGATTCACTATGTTTTGGGAAATCGTGATCACGAAACATCCATTCTGCTAATCGGCTTTCGTTTGTTACTTTTTTCGCTCCTCGATACCGCATCATATATTGATAAAATGAGCGCATTTTTACTCTCCTTACGTGACTTACTTATTTTTTTCGGTCATATTGTATAAAATAATAATCGTGTTGATTCTTTTCATCTTTTATTCCTTTGGTTTTACTAGTGATGCTCCAATCTTCTTCCTTGTACGAAGGGAAATAGGTATCTCCTGCAAACGTGTTGTCAATATAGGTCATATACATTCTGTCAGCATAAGGCAAGACTTGTTCGAAAATAGTTCCGCCACCAATGACGAAATATTCCGTTTCAGGGTTGGCTTTATTCCATTCAAGAATCGTATCAATCGAATGGATTACTTCGCACCCGTCTTGTTGATAGGATTGGTCACTTGTTATAATAACGTTCCTTCTTTTTGGTAAAGGTTTCTTAAATGATTCAAATGTCTTTCTTCCCATTATAATCGTATGATTTAGTGTTACTTCTTTAAAAAATTGTAAATCCCGAGGTAAATCCCATGGCATCCATTGCTCGTGTCCAATCACTTGATTTTTATCCATTGCAAAAACGAATGAAATCATTGGTACGCACTCCTTTCCTTATACAGCTACTGGTGCTTTAATTGCTGGATGTGATTTATAATCGACAATTTCTAGATCATCCATTTCGATATCAAAAATTGAGGATAACGCTGGATTAATCTTTAGTTTAGGCAAGGGATAAGCTGTGCGATCAAGTTGTGTTTTAACTTGTTCAAGATGATTGCTATAAAGATGCGTATCCCCTAATGTATGAATAAATTCACCAACTTCTAAATTACACTCATGTGCAATTAAGTGTGTAAGCAAGGCATAACTTGCTATATTAAACGGGACACCTAGAAAGACATCGCCACTTCTCTGGTATAATTGACAAGAAAGCTTACCGTCAGCTACATAAAATTGAAACATGATATGACAAGGTGGGAGTGCCATATTACTTGGTACATCTTCTGGATTCCACGCCGTAACAATATGTCTTCGCGAATCAGGATTTTCTTTAATTGCCTTAACTACTTGACGTAATTGATCAATCGTTTCTCCTTGTGACGTTTTCCATGCACGCCATTGACTACCATAAACGGAACCTAAGTCGCCATATTGTTCAGCAAATGTATCATCATGTACGATCTTGTCTTTAAACTTATCCATTTCTTCATTATATAATTGGGCGAATTCAGGATCGCGTTGACTCCTATTTCCAAAATCAGTCATATCAGGTCCTTGGTATGCATCACTTTCTATCCACTTTTTAAATGCCCACTCATTCCAGATATTATTGTTTTGTTTTAATAAATATTGGATGTTCGTGTCTCCTTTTATAAACCAAATTAATTCACTAGCTATTAAACGAAACGGGACGCGCTTCGTTGTTAATAAAGGAAAACCCTCTTGTAATGGGAAACGCATCTGATGTCCAAATACGGATAAGGTTCCTGTTTGTGTTCGATCATTTTTTTTGGTTCCATTTTCTAAAATCATATGACATAAATCGAGATAAGCTTGCTCTCCTGTTGCCATTATATACACTCCTTTATTTTACATGGTCATTAAAATCTTATTGTAACATATTACAAAAACATTTCGTTTTGAACTATAGTACATGTATTGGGCTATTGCATCATAATTTACTACGTACAGATAATTTGAAAGGAGGCGTTTTACATGCTTTCGACTAGTAACATCCAACAAGTCGCAAAACACTCCATGGCTTATGGCTATATGATAAGTCAACCTTTCGCCTTTTACGTAGACGCATACCCAATGATTCAAAATGAAATCTTTCAAAATGATGACGAAGAAGTTGCTTATGGTGAACACAATCAAGCGGTTCGTGTTCTGCAAAAAAAGTTAAATTACTTATCGTATTATAACAAGGAAATTGATGGTGAATTTGGTATATTTACCGAATATGCACTTAAAAAAATGCAGATTGAACATGACCTAAGTATAACAGGTAAAGCCGATCAACAAACAATTAATATAATTTTGAGTAGGGAACGCGAAAAATACTTAGCACCTTTAAAAGATATTGATCAAACATATTATTTAGGTGAAACAGGTGAAGCAATAAAGAGCATGCAACAGGCATTATACTATTTTGGCTATTATAAAGATTCCTTAGATGGCATATTCGGACCAAAGACGAATCAAGCACTTAGGTATTTCCAACAAGACAATGGATTAGAAGTAAGACAAGAGATAAATCAAGAAACAATAAAGACGCTACAACAAGAAGAAACAGTAGCAAAAGCAGCTGAAATTGAACTTACAGTTGAAGTTAACCCTGCTGAACATGACAACAACGTAAAAGAAGCAGATTCTACCCCAAACGAAAGTGTGGTCGTTCCTAAAACAAACCAGTCACTTGATACCAACCAGTTAATCACAACTGCGAAACAGTACACAGGAACAACTTATTTATGGGGTGGCACCTCACCAAGCGGATTTGATTGTAGTGGCTATATCCAATATGTTTTTCAACAATTAGGTATTTCTATTCCACGAACTGTATCTGAAATATGGAATATGTCAGTGCAAGTAGACAAACGTTCAATTGGTGATTTTGTCTTTTTTGAAACCTATAAATCAGGTCCTTCACACATGGGAATATACGTTGGCAATAATCAATTTATACATGCTGGTGAATCAAATGGTGTCGAAGTTAGCGATTTAGGAATAAGTTACTGGCAAGAAAGGTATATCGGAACAAAACGAATGGTAGTCGAAAACTAATCAGTAATAATGGTGAAGCAAGCGGAAAGCTAATTGATCCCCGCTTGCCTCTTTATTATTATCATAAATTGCTGTTCCACTCGTTATAAAAGGTAGAAAGAAATTGTTCCATATAAGCATGTCGTTTCACTGCTATTTCTTTTGCTGCATCCGTTTTTATTTTATCCTTTATTAATAAAAGTTTATCGTCAAAATGTTGTATGGTTGCATGCTGTTTTTGGTGGGCTTCTTCCGAATGTATGGAACGATTTTTATTCCCGCCATAGGCAAATGTTCGTGCAATCCCGATTGCTCCAATTGCATCTAACCGATCTGCATCTTGGACAATTTTTCCTGCTAACGTTTTTGGGTCCTGTCCTTTTCGAAATGACACGGTAGTTATTGTTTCCATAATCGAATCAACCAGGATATCTGATAGAGAAATAGACGTCAAAAAATGTTTCAATTCTACTATTGCTTGTTCAGGATCATCCGTTAGTTTATCATCTCCAACATCGTGAACCCAGCCAGACACTTCGCAAAGAAATGGATCTCCATTTTCTTGTTCAGCTAAATACTTCGCCATCTTGGCCACACGTTTCATATGATAATAATCATGTCCGGTGGCATCCAAATGAAACAGATTATATATATAAGTCTCTATTTCCGCTAAAACAACATTCTTATCCATCATTATCTCCCCTTAGTCATCTTCAAATAAATCTAATTGCCTCGGATTTAAATTTTTATATGAAATATCTAATAATTGTATGAACTCTTTTGCGTTATCACTAGCATCTCCACCTGAATTATTATTAAATAATATTGTGACGGTTTCTGCTTTTTCCTCTAGTTGTCTTACATATTCCGCCCATTCTGTTAATTCTTTTTTATTATATTGATATAAGTAACGTACGTTTCGCCAATCTTCTCCGTCACGACCATTACGATTCCAACCATGTATGTTTCTACCATGCATGCGAACAAGTACAGTAGAGGGATTTGTTATTTCTAATACGGTCGGAACAGATCCTTCACCCGCTTGTGGTTCATCACAGATTGTATGTGTCCATCCATTCTTTTTAATCAAATTCAGAGTAGCCTGTCGGTGCTCAGATTCAAACCATGTTTGATTCCGGAATTCTATTGCTATTGGCATACTTGGAAGTAGTTGTTTTATTTTTCGCAACTTTTGAATATTGGTTGCACGTACATCAAACCAAGGTGGAAATTGAAACAAAATAGTATGTAGTTTATTTGCCTCAATAACTGGTTGAATCGACTCTAGAAATGACTGAAATAATTGCTTTGCTTCCTGAATACTGCGCTTTATTCGATCATGCCCAGTCATTGATTGATGTGCCTTGATAACAAAATGAAAATTATCTGGTGTCTCAGAAATCCATTTATAATAATTTTCTTGTGACTGAATAGCATAAAAAGAACTATCAATCTCCACAACAGGAAAATGTGAACTATACGTAGCTAATTTATTCTTCTTTTTGTCTGGATCCGTATACAAGGTATCATGATCTCCCCAGCCTGTTAGACCAATTAGTAATGTCAATAGACACTCCTCCATTTTATAGTGAAACGAACTGTATTTATTTTACCACTTATCATCCTATTTCGCTTCCAATTCCTTGACTGCTTAAATCGAATACGCTATATTGAAATCACGAATAGAAGAGCGTTAGATTCATCTATGTAAGGTAGCTTCTTTAAAAGTGAATATAAAAAGGATTCGACTTTCTAAGAGCTCTTTTTCTATTACTTATAATTAGGACTTTTAAACATTCGTTGGGGTATGTTGCAAATTTATAAGACAACAAGTGAAAACGAGGCATACAAGCGGTAGCTGTTTTTCAAAAAATAATTGTAACTATTTGGCGGTGTTCTGGAGGCCATCGTATTTTTAGATAGGGGGTGTGTAGTATGTTAGAAGTATATGTAGACGGAGCTTCTAGTGGGAATCCAGGACCAAGTGGTGTTGGAATAGTAATTAAAAATAAACAGCAATATCTATCCCATCATTTTTATGTAGGGATACTATCCAATCACGAAGCCGAAATACATGCTGTGATCAAAGCACTACAGCTATGCAAAGAAAATTTCCCTGATCAAATTTTGTCTATACGGTCTGACTCAAAATTAGTAGTGGATATGATTGAAAGAGAACATACTAAAAACAAAAACTATCAACCCCTATTACAGGAAATACTATCCCAGATCAAGACATTTCCCCACTGTTTTATTAAATGGATACCAAGCATACAAAATAAAAATGCAGATCGTCTCGCACGAGAAGCGATTCTACAGTGGAAAAACTCAACTACATAATCCCTTTCTTCTGAAATTCCTTTTTCGCCTGTTTTTCGGTAGTCACCTTTTTCTCTTGCAACAACTCCAACAAACTAATATAGAAACTTCCGTCAAATTGACGCTGAATTTGAAGTGTCGTTTTTATTGCCATAATGATTAACCAATCATTTGCATTTGTATACTGTTTGCCAAAGTATATAAATTGGACTTCTTCATCTGTTAATTTAAAACCTTTTTCCCATAGTATTTCAATATAATCTCCTAACGTTACGTTATTCCTCATTCGATCCCCTCTTTCAAAAAACTACCTATAACATTTAAATGGAATCATAATCTTACTGCTAAATAGTTACTATAACTATAGCAATTATAATATAGATTTTTGTTGAATACTAGATTAATTTCTTTTATAGTTTAACGCAAAAATCATACAATCAATTATTTGCCAGAATTTTCTTAATAGTAAGACTTATCTAATATCTATTTACATTTAATAACACTCGTACTAAAATGATTACTTAGCTTTAATTACATACATATATTAGGAGGGTAATTCGTGAAGAAACTTTTATTCGTATTTAGTTTAGTAACCGTATTAGTCGTTACTGGTTGTTCAGCAGATGAAAACGAAGATGCAACAGCTGAAACAGAAACACCAGAAGAACAAACAACAGATGATCAATCTGTCCAGATTGGGTTATTAGATGCTCAATCAGAATTAACAAGTGATGTAGCACCCTATCAACAAAAGATTAACGCTTACCAAGCAGCTATCGTTGATGAGGAAGCAGATGAAGCAACAGTTCAAGCTGCATTAGATGAAGCTAAAACTGCTGCAGAAGAGGCTGCTAGCACACTTGAAGGTTATACGTTGGACACAGAATTACCAGAAGAACAAAAAGCAGAATATGAAGAAGCGATTTCAACTTTACAAACGTATTACCAAGAAGCTCAAACTAGTTTAGATGCTGATGAAGTAGATTTAACAACTGCACAAGCTGCTTGGGATGAATTTCAAGTAAAAATCACATCTCTTTATGAAGCAAATGATTTAATTGCTCCTGATATGGCTTCAGCATTAAGCTAATTTTCATAATATCTAATGCTAATTAAACATTTTAATCCAAAAGAAGACCATCACTATGGCTAAATAGTGATGGTTTTCTTTATAAATCATATATTTTTGTATATTTCTCCGTTAAATAGTCTAATAAATAGGTAGCGTTTAACGGTTCGTTGGTGACTTCTTTGATAATTTCTAGAGGTTTTTTCATTTTACCATGTTGATGTATATGACGCGTAAGCCAATTTTTTATCGGAGAGAAGTCTCCTGAACTTATTATTTGTTCTATATTCATTTCCTTCGATAATTGATTGTTAAATTGTGCCGCGTACATATAACCTAATGCGTAAGATGGGAAATAGCCAAAATCACCAGCAGCCCAATGGATATCTTGTAAAACACCTTCTCTGTCAGATGTGGGTCTAATCCCTAAATAATCTTCCATTTTCTGATTCCAAGCTTCAGGTAAGTCTTTTACAGCCAAATCACCATTAATTAGGGATTTCTCTAATTCATAGCGAATCATAATATGTAAACAGTATGTTAATTCATCTGCCTCGATTCGGATATAAGAAGGTTTTACCGCGTTAATTGCTGTATAAAAATCAGAAAAATCAAGTGTATGAAATGCTGCTGGTGCATAACTATGAAATAAGTCAAAATGTTCTTTCCAAAACGCCTCACTTCTTCCAATGAAGTTTTCCCAAAATAGCGACTGTGACTCATGTATGCCCATAGAAGTACCACTTGCCATCGGTGTTTGCGCAAGGCCCTTAGAGATGTTCTGTTCATATAAGGCGTGACCACCCTCGTGTATGGTTCCAAAAACAGCCATCCGAAAGTCGTTTTCATCATAACGTGTTGTTACACGGACATCATTTGGGTTTATGCCAATTGCAAATGGATGAATTGTTTCATCTAATCTTCCAGCGTCAAAGTCATATCCCATTTTTTTTAATATATCTAAGCTGAAATTTTCTTGATCTTTTTTTGGAAAGTGGTGTGTTAACAAATTCTCATCTGGTTGTATTTTTGTCTCACTAATTTGCTTAACAAGCTTAGTTAAACCAGTTCTAACCTGCTCAAATACGGTATCAAGAATCTCTGTTGTCATTCCTGGTTCGTATAAATGTAATAAGCCATCATATTTGTTATCTTGGTAGCCCCAATACGTGGCAAACCTTTTATTGTAAGATACAAGTTCCTCTAAATATGGTTGAAGTAAACTGAAGTTATTATCTTCTCTCGCCTTTTGCCAAACAGATTCTGATTTAGAACGAAGTGTGACAAATGCTTTATATTCAGCATCAGGGATTTTTATACTACGTTTATATTCGAGTTCACATTCTTCTAATGACTTTTGTAACACGTTATTGGTTGTTTTATCCTTTAATTGATCGATTAAATGCTTCATTTTATCAGATGTTGCTAGTTGATGCATTTTCTGTGACAAGAAACCAATCACTTCTGATCGTTGTTCTGCTCCCTTTTCAGGAATCTTAGTCCTCAAATCCCACTGCACTAAGGCTAGTGCCTCTCGGTACGCATCTTGATCTTTTAACAGTTCTTTAAATTCCTTTTCTAAAGTATCTACTGTTTGCATCTGACCACTCCTTATTAGATTCTTTTACCAAAGTATTGATAGTAATCCACTTTAATAAAGCCATTAAATAATTTGCGTTTTTTTGTTGCCTTTTTACCATACATAGCTTCAAACTTTTCATCAGACGTTAAAACATAGGAACTCCAAGAAGGATTTGAGCGCATCACTTCTCCAACTTGTTGATAGGACTCTCTAACCTCTTCTTGATCACCAATACGCTCACCGTATGGTGGATTTGATATCAAGTAGCCATTCGGTCGTTTAGGATTAAAATCTTTTGCTTGCATCTGTTTCCAATCAATTAAATCTGCTAGTCCTGCTTCAGTTGCATTATCTTGTGCAATTTGGATCATTTTGTGGTCAATATCAGTTCCCGTAATATCTAACACTTGGTCATAATTAGCTAAATCTTCTGCTTCTTCAAAAGCTTTATCCCATAGTTTTCGTTGAATAAGTGGCCATTCTTCTGAGGCAAATGAACGATTAAAACCAGGTGCAATATTTTGTCCTATTAGAGCGGCTTCAATTAGGATCGTACCGGAACCACAAAATAAATCAACTAATGGATAATCTGGTTTCCAATTTGTTAATTGTACAAGTGCCGCTGCTAACGTTTCTTTTAAAGGTGCTTCGCCTTGGCCTGTACGGTAACCACGTTTGTGTAAACCAACACCAGTAGCATCAATTGTTAAGGTAACGAGGTCTTTTAAAATCGCAACTTCAACACGGTATAATGCATCTGTTTCTGGAATACGGTCAGCTATGCCATATTTCTTCTTCAACTTTTCAACGATTGCTTTTTTTACAATTGCTTGGCAATCAGAAACACTAAACAACGTTGACTTATGCGACTTTCCGATTACAGGAAATTTACCGTTTTCGGGTATGTAATGATCCCAATCTAATGCTTTTGTTGCTTCAAAGAGATCATCGAATGTTGTAGCATAGAACTGTCCGATAACAACCTTTAATCGATCTGCTGTACGTAACCATAAGTTACAACGTGGGATCGCATTTATATCTGCTTCAAATATCACTTTACCATTTTCAACTTGAACCTCTGTATATCCTAATGCTTTTACTTCATTTGCTACGACTGACTCAAGTCCCATTGCAGCTGTTGCTATTAATTTAACTGTTTCTGTCATTATCTTTAATCCCTTCCTATACAAAATAAAAACCCTTCCAAACACCAATTAACAATTAGGTTAGGAAGGGCAATACATCTTATTTGATAGACCAATGAATGTTTTATAAGCCATGTTCTGTACTATTTGCACTACAAACGGTGGTCAGCCTCGTACACAAGTAGTAATCATCTATCTACAAGCTAATCAAGCTTGTCCTTGTTTCGGTTGAATTCCCTAATCCAAGATGCCCCTACCAAAATTTGGGTTGCTCACTCATGGGGTTTACCCGTTCCACCCAGACTGTTTCCAGACTGATTACGTCACTGTGGCACTTTAAAGGACATCACACCATATCTATTAATAGACGTAGGTGCTTATCCTGCCGTTAACCATATAGGTTACCTTGATTTATGTCTTCATCAAGCACGAACACTACAAACATCTCAGTCTGTGTGAGCATGGACTTTCCTCTACACATATAATATGTGCAGCGATTACCAAAACATTCATTTTTATGGTTATTCTAAATTTAAAAATTTAATATTGTACGCACACTGTTTCATTACGACAACTAAATAAGTATAACATATCTTTTGATCCAATGTTGTAGTAATTAGTGGTAATTACACAATTATTACGAATCAGCGTATTTCTTACCAAATACAGATTTCTCTAAATTAGATAATCGTTTTAAAATATCATAATTGACTTGATGGTTGGAAGTTGATGGTCTTGTTCTAGTTTGGTCAGGTGCTTGTTTTTTAATACGATCATTTTCTTGTCTTAGTTTAGTGATCTCATTTGCAAAACGCTCATAGTCTTGAATGATCACATCCAAAAACTCATCAACTTCTTCTTGATTATATCCACGCATTGACGTTTTAAAATCTTTATCTAAAATGTCTTTTGTTTTCAATTGATTCACTTCTTCTGTCATTATATTCACCTCGTATTTTCCAAAGCTCTATTCTTATTTTTTCAAATTTTTCGTCAAATGTCAATCACTGTTTGGTAAGTCAGGATTATTTTCAAGCCATTCTTGCACGATATCATCTAAATCAAACGGTGTAATGTAGTATATTGCATAGTCTGTCTGGTTATTTCTCTTTTTCGCTTCTTCTAAAAAGAATTTTACACTGCCTGGATTTTCTTCATCAACTAATATAAGACTTGCTTGACTTTTTTCTAGAAGCCATTTGTTTTTTGCTTTAAACTGATGTGGTCCTTTATAATCACTTTGGTAAAGCAACTCAAAAAAGTCAGCTTGCATAATAGCTTGCTGATAAGCCTCTTTATATGGCTCTGGCCAACGTGATTCTTGGTTATCAAACGGTGGGATAATAGCTAATTTTACATCATATGTATCCTGTAAATCCATAACAACTTCAGCTGCCCATAGTTCTACACCCATTTGTCCAGAAACAATCACCCATTCTAATCCTTCCTCAATAAGAGAAATAAGCCGTTTTTCGATAGCCTTTTTTATAAATACGACTTTTTGATCGTCAATTTTAAATATATTTATTTCAAATGATTTATAACCTGTAATTGTTAGTCTTTTTATCATACATCATCTTTCCTTTTTCATAAAAAAAGCTGGAAGCTCCAGCTTTTTTTATGGTACATAGTTATTACTATTATCTCCAAAAACCTGGTCTAGGCGGTTGATTCACTGGTGCTGACGGAACAGGTGGAGCAGGCACTTGCGGTGAACCACCATACACATTAACACTGTTAACAGTATTCTGCCATGATGTTGAATGTGGATAAACATGCGTATTTTTCACTAAGTGATGATTCTTTACTACAGTATGTGATGGATGAATATACTGTACATTGCTCTGACTAGCAGTATTTACCTCATTGCACTTAGTAGGGCAAACAATTGTTTGAGTTGGCCCACAAGCTTGGTTCCCATTATAAGGTGTGTGATGTCTCATAAAATTATCTCCTCTCCAATCGTTTAACAGTTAACAATCATTCTCAAAATAAAAAGTAATGATTGATTCCCTATTAACCTATGTGAAGATTGTGATATTCGTCTGAGTCAATGTCCTAGTTTTTGAAAATTTCCCTATTTCATGTCAGTTGCTTGAAACGAGTAAGGCAATAATTGATCAATTGTTACCGATTTTACATCATTTTTCAAATTCGTAATATGTACAGACACATCTTCGTTAAAGAATTCACTCATCACTTGTCGGCATGAGCCACATGGTGATACTGGTCGATCCGTATCTGCAACAACTGCTAATTGTTTAAATTCTGTTTCACCCTCTGATATGGCTTTAAATATCGCTACTCTTTCTGCACATAAACTTACAGGGTAAGCAGCATTTTCAATATTACAACCTAAGTACACTTTCCCTGACTTTGTTTCTAATGCTGCACCAACTGCAAATTTAGAATATGGGATATATGCTTTTTTCCTTGCTTCCTTTGCATGCTCAATTAATTCTAGTTTGTCCATATACGAATCCTACTCTCACTGATTATTATGAAAATTGAACAGAATATTACTTATCAAAAATCCTCTAATATTAAATCACATACATATTGTACGGATTGATATAATTCCATATATCTTTTTCTTTTTACGTCAATATAATAACTATGCATTAATAAAAGATCCATGTTCTCTCTAGTCGATGCAACTTGCTGTGGATGAACACGAACGTCTCTATCCTTTACATGTTCTGCTGCAAGTGTTTCCCAGGATTCATTCAGTTGGAATACAGGGTTTGTCTTTTCTTTTACATAATGGAAAAAGTCTTTATCACGTTTATGTGCTGGTTTCTCTTGTTCTAGATAATTTGACTTCAACAATTCCAACTCTCTTTTTAATTGAATTGTTGTTTCTTTTAAGTTCATCTGTATCGCTCCAATCACCTATCCTCTTTACTTTATCATGATTTTTGCACAAATGGGAGTAGTTTAAACCAATTTTTATTTCTTTTTTGTCTCTTAAAGGGTATAGTATGAACTCTTTGTACGTTAGTTTCTTGCAAATCTTCTAGTATCTTATTGATCTGCGTCACTTCTTGCTGCAAACTCTCAATTTCTTTCCGATGAGCTGACGTTATCGTTAACACAACATCATCTGCCTTTGAACTAATACGTTGATCCATTAAGCGAATAGTTTCCATTAGTTTTGTATAGGATTGATTATATACTTGTTTAGATACACCGTTTATTTGATTCACTTTTTCTTGTTCCAAATCGTCCACTCCTCTATCGTTATTGGTGTTTGACAGATTCTCTATAAATTCCAATAGTCCTGCACACCTGACAAAACTAGAAGAAAACATACATTTTTAGTGTAAAACAGCTTATTTTTTCATTTAGCGTATTGGATGAAAAGCTAAGCTTGTTTTTGTAAAAATGGAGAAAAACAATTATAATAGGGAGAAGCTTATAATCTATACTATTTAAAATGGGTATTTGAACATTTAATTTGGTATGATACTTTTAGCAGGAGGAATAAATAGCATGAATTACCCGAATGGGAAGAAATCTTCCTCCCAGTCTAAACTCACTAGTAATAAAAAAAAGACAAGCTTTAGTAATCGTGGAATGACGTTAGAAGATGACATTAATGATACGAATGACTACTATCGTATCACGAATCAAGCGGTTATCCATAAGAAACCGACACCTGTTCAGATTGTGAAAGTGGATTACCCAAAAAGAAGTGCAGCAGTAATCAAGGAAGGCTATTTTAAACAGGCTTCCACCACAGATTATAATGGCATTTATCGATCACACTACATTGACTTTGAGGCAAAAGAAACAAAAAGTAAAACATCGTTTCCTCTTAGCAATATTCATGATCATCAAATCGATCATATGAAAACAATTGTTGAACATGGTGGTATCTGTTTTCTATTAATTAGATTCGCTGTATATGATCAAACTTTTTTTCTACCAGCAGTGAAACTTTTTAATTATTGGAATCGTCAATTTAATGGAGGAAAAAAGTCTATTCCCTATCAAGAAATTAAAGAAGCTGGCACTGAGATCCCGATTGGTTTCCCAGCAAGAATAGATTATTTAAAAATTATTGACCAGCTTTACTTTTAGAACGGAGGAAGATGAGTTATGGCAAATGATAGCCAATCTCGAGCAGCAAGAAGAAAACAACAAAGTAAATCAAAAAAGAAAAATAAATCAGTCTTTAAAAAAGTAATATTAATCATAGGTATCGTATTTTTAGCATCTGTTATAGGAATTGGTGGATTATTTACTTTCTATATTGCTACTGCACCTGACTTAGATGGTGCCTTACTTTCAGACCCAGCCTCTTCAAAAATTTATGATATGGATGAAGAATTATATGCAGATCTAGGTACAGAGAAACGAACAAAAACGAGTTATACAGATTTACCTGAAACATTAATTGACGCGGTATTAGCGACAGAGGATGTTCGTTTCTTCGAGCATTCCGGTATTGATTTAAGACGTATCGGTGCGGCAGTTTTAGCCAATGTAACAGATGGTTTTGGTTCAGAAGGCGCTAGTACAATTACACAACAAGTCGTAAAGGATTCGTTCCTTTCTACTGATAAAACGATAAAAAGAAAAGTACAAGAGCAATGGATAGCAATTCAACTAGATCGTGAATATTCTAAAGAAGAAATACTAGAAATGTATCTAAATAAAATTTATTATGGTTCCGGCGCATATGGTGTTGCAACGGCGGCAAAAACCTATTTCAGCAAAACGGACTTATCTGAATTAACACTAGCAGAATCTGCTATACTAGCTGGTTTACCACAGCGCCCTTCTGCATATGATCCGACAGTTAATCCTGATTTAACGCAAGAACGGATGGAAACGGTATTAAATTTAATGGTAAGACATGGGAAGATTACGGAAGAAGAAGCGGAAGAAGCAAAAGCTGTTAATGTGGAAGATGTCTTAAATGTTTCTGTAGAACAAGAAACACCGTATCAAGCTTTCATACAAAAAGTGGCTGATGAGGTAGAAGAAAAAACAGGTTCAGATATTTATACAGACGGTTTAGAAGTTTACACTACACTTGATCCTGTTGCACAAGAAGAAGTTGAGTTGGTCTTATCTAATTCAGATGAGAATCCAATTGATTTTATTGAAGAAGAGTTGCAATCTGGTATCGTAGTAACAGCTACCAATACTGGTGCTATTCGAGCCATTGGTGGTGGAAGAAATCGAGAGAATAACAACGGTTGGAATTACGCTTATCAAGGTGATGGTAGACAAGCTGGTTCGGCAATTAAACCTATACTTGATTATGGCCCAGCAATTGAAAATTTAAATTGGTCCACTTATCAACAAATAAATGATGATGCTCCTTATGAAATTGGAAATGAAGCTGGAGACACAATTAATAACTGGAATAACAAATTTCAAGGATGGATGAGCATTCGCTACGCATTACAATGGTCATTAAATATTCCTGCTGTTAAAACGTTAGATGAAGTTGGTACATCACAAGCAGCAGATTTCGCAAATGGTTTAGGTTTTAATTATGATGAAACTAATTTAGGTATTACAGAAGCGATTGGAGGAGCTGAATCAGATGTCACTCCGCTAGTAATGGCTGGAGCTTATAGCGCATTTGGTAATGAAGGTATTTACAATGAACCGTACGCTGTTACTAAAGTTGTTTATGATGATGGAAGTTCAGAAGATCTAAAATCAGAACCAGTGGCTGCTATGTCTGACTCTACTGCTTATATGATAACAGATATGTTGAAATCAGTAGTTCAAAGTGGTACAGGTACAGTTGCAAATGTATCTAGCATTCCAATGGCTGGTAAAACAGGAACAACTGATAACGATGCAGATATTTGGTTTGCAGGTTATAGCACAAATTATACTGTATCTGTATGGTCTGGTTATCCAGAAGGTAATACAAGACCAGTACAGGATACAAAAATTTCACAGAAATTATTTAATCATGTCATGTCAACGATATCAGCAGGTGTTTCAACACCAGACTTTGAAAAACCTAGTTCTGTTGTTGAAGTGAAGGTTGAGAAAGGGTCGAACCCTGCAAAATTAGCAAGTGCATACACCCCTTCATCACAAATAGTAACTGAACTTTTTAAAAAGGGACATGAACCAGAAGCTACATCTGAAAAGTTCGAACAACTTGATCCCGTTTCAAGTTTGAGTGCAAGTTATGATGAAGATGCGAATCTTATTGACGTATCCTGGGATTATAATGGGGATGAAGATGTTACATTCCAAGTAAGTACTGGTTCAAACAGTACAACTACTGATAATAATGAACTTGAAATAAGTAACATAGAAAGAGGTACTTCTTATACCATTGAAGTAATTGCAATCAGTAAAGATGATGAAAGTAACGTTAGTGAAGCTAGAACAGTTGAAGTTGCTGTTCCTGCGGAAGAAATTGAAGAAGAAGAACCTGAAGAAGAAGTTGAAGAAGAGCCTGTGGAACCCGATCCTGAAGAAACGGAAGAATCCGAGGAACCCGCAGAACCAGAAAAACCTAAAGAAAATGATGATGATCAAGAAAATCCAGATAGTGATAAGCCGAAAGACGAAGAAGAAACACCAGAAACACCAAAAGACCCAGATAACCCTGTACCTACTCCGCCAGAAGAAGATGAAACTGAAGAATAACAAAATAAAAAAAACAGCAAATAAAATGCTGTTTTTTTTACTTCTCTAATATTTCCGCCTTAGCGTAAAGTTTCTCTGCTTCTTTATACAATTCATTTAAATGAATATAACTGTGATATTGATGTGAATGGGTTTGTACAAACTGTATTCGTTCTTCTATATTTAAAGGTTTATACGTGAAACCTTTTAGTTTATAAACGCCCTCTGTTTCGACAGCCCACTCCTCTTTATTCAATATAAATAACAATTGAATAAAGTTTTTTGTGAACAGTTGCATCGGTAATGATGCTTCTTGATATTTTCTTTCATGAAAGAGCTTAGAAATATAGTTCGACTGATTTTTCCATTCTTCAATCAGTGCTATTCCTTCATTTTGCATATTCCTCACGTTCCTTTTGTTTCATTCTTTTCTTACCTTCTCGACAGATAGACAACAATGGACATTCAGGACAATTAGGGTTTCTTGCTTTACAATGGTAACGACCAAAAAAGATCATTCGGTGATGTGTATCACTCCATTCCTCTTTTGGTACTTTTCGCATTAATGCTTTCTCTACTTCCAAGACAGAGTCCTTCCAACGACATAATGCTAGGCGTTTAGATACGCGTTCAACATGTGTATCAACGGCAATCGCAGGCTCATGAAATGCTACCGAAGCGACAACATTTGCTGTTTTACGACCAACACCAGCTAGCGTTTCTAAATCTACCTTACTCTCTGGAACTTCACCATTAAAATTATCCAATAAAGATTGGCAAAGTTTTTGAATGTTTTTTGCTTTATTACGATATAAACCGATCGATCGAATATCGTGTTGTAATTCTTCAACGGTTACAGCTAAGAAATCTTCAGGAGTTTGGTACTTTTGGAACAAGTTTTTTGTTACCTTATTCACCAAGTTATCCGTACACTGTGCTGATAAAAGAACAGCTATTACTAATTCAAATGGATTTTTATGTACAAGTTCACATTCTGCATTTGGATACATATCCTTTAAGCAATCTAATACGTATGCAATATCCTTTTTATTAAGCATCATACATTCTCCTTATTCATCTTCTAACCAATTGTAATACAAGGAGACATCTCGCTTTGGCTCTTCTCTTTCTACATTTGGATTTGATTGATTACTATGAAAGGATTTACTTTGTTCTCTTGCTTGTTCGACAGATCTAATACCTTTCTTCTTCCATTCTCGTAAGATGCGATCTATATATTTAAAATTAAGTTTACTCATTAATACAGCTTCACGTAATGCGGCTTTAATAAGTGCGGGTTTTTGTTCATCTTCATCAATCCAAATATTAATCGTTTCGATTTCAAACGGAGATAATGCTCGTCCAAATTCTTGTTCAAATAAAAGAAAGATATTCATTGCGAGCTCATTATCCATATCATCTTTTTTTGGTGGGGCTTCTTGATATAACTTCTCCCATAATGGTTCAAGCGAATATTGTTCACCCATCAAAACTTTGTCCGCCTCATTTTGTTCAATAGCTACCATGTTTTTTTGTAGTAATTTCCGTAATATCATCGAACACTCTTGTTGATCAAATGTAACACAGTCTGCTATTTCATCCGGTGTAGGAAAATAAACACCTGATAAACTAAAACGATGAATTTGTAATAGAACAATCACATCTTTTTCCGTTAATCCAAGTGTATGGTACTCGCCTAATAGTTTAGTTGGAATTGTTAATTGATCCATTAAAAAATTTTGATAAGAATGTTTATTTTTCATGTAGGTCACCTCAAAATAGTTTAAACATTTTTGTTAATTGATAATAAAACCCCTGACAACATCAAATATGTCAAGGGTTCTATATTAAAATAACGCATTATGGATATAATCGATTTAATAAACGTGGAAAAGGTATTGTCTCTCTTACGTGTTCAACGCCTGAGAACCATGCTACAGTTCTTTCTAAACCTAAACCGAATCCAGCATGTGGCACACTTCCATATTGACGTAATTCTAAATACCATTTGTAAGCATCACCTGATAAGTTATGTTCATCATAGCGCTGTTTCATTAATTCCAAGTCGTCAATTCTTTGTGATCCACCTATAATCTCACCATAGCCTTCTGGCGCAATTAAATCAGCACAGAGGACAACTTCAGGGCGATCTGGATCTGGCTTCATATAGAAGGCTTTAATACCAGCTGGATAGTCTGTTATAAACACAGGTAAATCAAAGCTTTCTGCAATTGCAGTTTCATGCGGGGAACCAAAATCTTCTCCCCACTCTATATCCGTAAAACCTTTTTCTTTTAGTAACTCCACTGCTTTATCATATGTAATCCGTGGAAAAGGTGCTTTAATTTTTTCTAATTTAGATACATCACGTTCTAATGTAGTTAATTCTAACTGACAGTTATTCAAGACTGCTTGTGCCAAGTAGCTAACGTAATTTTCTTGCACTTCTAAACTTTCTTTATGATTCATAAATGCCATTTCTGGTTCAATCATCCAGAACTCAATTAAATGTCTTCTAGTTTTAGATTTCTCCGCTCGGAATGTTGGTCCAAATGAAAATACTTTACCAAATGCCATTGCCGCAGCTTCCATATACAATTGTCCACTTTGTGAAAGATATGCCTCTTCATCAAAATATTGTGTATGAAATAATTCAGTTGTGCCTTCTGCAGCAGATCCAGTTAAGATTGGTGGATCAATTTTTATATAACCATTTTCATTGAAAAATTGATATGTTGAACGAATAATCTCGTTACGAATTTTCATAATCGCATGTTGCTTTTTAGAACGTAACCATAAATGACGATGATCCATTAGAAATTCAGTACCGTGTTCCTTTGGTGTTATTGGAAAATCAACAGCAGCATGAATAACCTCAATTTCTTTGACTTGTAGCTCATAACCAAACGCAGAACGCGTATCTTCCACAATTATTCCAGTAACATACATGGATGTTTCTTGCGTCATATTTTTTGCTAATTGAAATGTTTCTTCAGCTACCTCTGCTTTTACTACTACACCTTGCATAAAGCCTGTTCCATCTCTAAGTTGAAGAAATGCAATTTTACCACTTGATCGTTTATTTGCTAACCAAGTGCCAATCTTCACTTCTTCGCCTACATGTTTCGCTACTTGATCTATTGTTGTTTTCATTCTTAATTCCTCCAAAAATCCCAATACTTACATTTGATGATTTAGTATAAATCGTTTTATTCTTTTCGTTGCTTCTTCTAGTTGTTCTAACGGAATCACATAGGAAAGTCTAACGTTATCAGGTGCACCAAAACCAGTTCCAGGAACCAGTGCCACTTTTTCTTCTACTAATATTGCTTCTACCCACTCGTCAACTGTTTTAAAACCAGTCATTTTAACTGCCTCTTTCACATTTGGAAATAAATAAAATGCTCCCTTTGGTTTAACACATGTAATACCAGGAATTGCAGTAAGCCATTGATAGGTTTTCTCTAATCTATCTTGGAATGCCACACGCATTTGTTCTATTTCTTCATCACCCTTAGAATATGCAGCAAGAGCGGCATATTGTGCAATTGATGTTGGATTTGATGTAGAATGTGATACTAATCCAGTCATTGCGTTAATAATTTGTTTGCTACCAATTGCGTAACCAATTCGCCAACCAGTCATAGAGTGGGATTTTGATACACCATTAATAATGACCGTTTGTTCTTTTAATGCGTCTGAAATCTCAGCTATTGATACATGTGCTTCATCCGTATAAATTAGCTTTTCATAAATTTCATCTGATACAATTAAAATATTATTTTCTAAGCAAATTTCTCCAAGCGCTGTTAACTCCGCTTTGGTATACATAGAACCTGTCGGATTACTAGGTGAATTGATAATTACTGCTTTCGTTTTTGCCGTTATAACATTCTTTAATTGTTCAGGCGTTAATTTAAATTGACTATTCTCATCCGCTTCAACAAAAATAGGCTTACCTTGCGCTAATTTAATTTGTTCCGGATAGCTTACCCAATACGGTGAAGGTACAATCACTTCATCTTCTGGATTTAACAATACCTGAAATAAAGTGTATAGCGCGTGTTTAGCACCAGTAGTAACTATTATTTGATCTCGATCATAGTGTAACTGTTGATCCCTCTTCATTTTCTCAATAATGGCATCTTTTAATTCTACAATTCCACCCGCAGGTGTGTATTTCGTAAATCCACTTTTCATTGCGTTTGTAGCTGCATCTAAAATGTATGATGGTGTATTAAAATCTGGTTCACCTGCACCTAATCCTATAACATCATGTCCTGCATCTTTTAACTCTTTTGCTTTAACAGTAATCGCTAATGTTGAGGATGGCGTCAATGCTTTTACTCGATGTGCTAATTCCATTTGATCACCCTTCTTTTTTAATAATCATTTGAAAACGATACACCACTATCATAAGAACCATCTTCTAAGCGGTAGTATGCATAACTTAATCGGTCTTCTGCATCAAAATAACTTAATTCCAACAATGGTGTGTTACCTCTAATTCCATAGTGTGATTGTAATAGCTCACATGAGCCACTACAGGAATTTCGCCATTGTGATACTAACGTATTTTCATCAATAAAATTAGTCAACTCAAAAGTCTTTATTTCCGCTTCTTCATTTGAAACTTCAACAAAGGCAAGCAAGCTTACATCTGTTTCTGTCTGTCCTTCAATCACGTTATAATATATCTCACCGTGATAGCGAGAAGTAGCAACTATTTCAGTTATTTCAGTTTCTTCAAGCACTCGCTCTTCAGAAGTCAAAAAATCTGACACTTTATTCTCTTCAACATTTTGATACAAAATCACACTAAAAACAATGCTTCCAATAATAAGCAGTATAATCCCAACTAGAATCCAACTTAGCCAATTAGGTACGGTAGATAGTAAAGATTGCTGTTTCATGATCATCCTCATCCAAAGCTAATCCAAACATTAAATCATCTTCTTTCAGTGTACGATTTAAACTGTCCACTATTTTGTATATGTCTGTTGAATGCTTTAATTTAACTGTTGATAGTGTTTCTATTTTATCCTTCATAAATATCTCCTAAATGTTTGAATTTTAAATGAACTACTAATTAAAGTGTGTTATTTACAAAAAATTGCTACACATAGATAGCCAATTCAATTGCATACTAATGATAGTTGAAAAGAAATATGTAATATGTCTTATATTATAACAGGTTTTATGACAAAAATTGATAGACAATTATAATTTTTCAACTAAATTTATCCCAACCCACCATATTTACTGTGTACAGCGTTTACTGTACACAGGTTTTTTTTTATGAAATTATTTCATAATCACTTAGGTTTAATCGGATAATTGTTGTTCCGACTTGTTTTAGTTGGTATACATCGATCCAAGATTCATTCAATCTCTCCATTAGATCTCTGTTAGGTGTACCAGACTTTTGATTAAAAACAATACTAATATGTGGATCCATTTCATGTAACAATTTCGAACTTGGCGAATTACTTTGGCCATAATCAACAATTTTAATTATTTCTGACTTTAAATCGTAAGATTCTAATCCTTCATCGCTATTTGTATCATTTACACTCATATACAAAATACTATTCTCACCATACTCAATCGTAAAAGTCATTTCTCCAAAAGTATTCGTCTGTAATACATGGATATTAAAAGCATTTCCTAGTTTAATTTCATCATCTTTGTTCCACATTGTTTTATTGGAGTTAGCAGTAAATAACTGTTTTTCTGAATTTGCATAATAAACCTGTTTCACGTCAAAATTCTCGAGAATCTGTTTCATATTACCACAGTATTCATCCGTTTGGTTCGTTAAGATTAAGCCCTCTAATTGATTTACATGTAGTTCCTTTAATTGTTCCCAAAGCTCTATTCTACTATCTTTTGAACCAGTATTGATCAGAAAGTTCTTACCTTCTGATGTTTGAATTAAAGTTGCTTCACCATCTGGTATATTCAGAAACGAAACATATAACTCATTTTCCCCAATCGATAAAGTCGATGCATTGGTAGTAATTGTAGTCATTAATAGAAACAACAATAACGCTAATAAAAGCGTTAAAGCACGGATAGATCGATGCATTTTATCACCTACTTTACAATATTGTAGGCTTAATATGCGTAGATGTTAACAGATCATAACCAATCTTGAGCAATTTCCATTAATTCTTTCGTTGTTTTATGATGAATGGGGATTTCAGGTATCGAATTGATGAAATAATGACCGTAAGTTGCTGTCATCAATCGATCATCACAAACAAATACAATACCACGATCAGTACTAGAACGAATTAATCTGCCGAATCCTTGTTTAAAACGAATAATTGCATTAGGTAAGGCTAGTGTAGCAAATGGATTTTTACCTGATTTTTTCAAGTAATTTGCTTTTGCTTGATACACCGGATGATTAGGTGGTTGAAATGGTAATCGCACGATCACAACACAAGACAAGTCACTTCCTGGTATATCAATCCCCTCCCAAAACGAGTTCGTACCTAACAAAATTGCTTGATCAAATGTTTGAAAATTCTTTTTTAATCTAGACCTACTCCCACTTGAAATACCTTGAGCAATTAACATATATTCTTCCTCATCAAGAATCTCACGTAATAAAATATACGCCTTTTTCAACATATCATAAGATGTAAACAAAACGAGCATCCTACCCTTAGTAATATGAGCTAGTGATAGAATCGCTTCACACGTTGCTTCAATAAAATCATCCATTTTCCCGTATTTTGCGTATGGGAAATCCGTTGGTATTAATAGCTGTACTTGATCTTCGTAAGCATAAGGTGACACTATTTTCTTTTCTAAAACATCTTCTTTTAAAAGACCAACTCTTTCCTTGAAAACGGAAAATGAGTTTTTCATTGTTAGCGTTGCACTTGTCATAATAACACTTTGTTTTTCGTGAAAGAGTTTCTCTTGTAACAGGTCGGCAATATCAATTGGTTCTTGATATAAATATACTGCATTTTGAGCACCAAATGCATCTATCTCAATCCATTTTACTTCTTCCTCTTTTAAACGCTGGATAAAGTAATTTTCTAATCCATCTATAATTGATTGGATGCGTTCCATATGCCACTTTACTTCTTCCATTAAATCGACAGCCAAGTCATTTTCCCGCATTAAATGTAATATCCGAGATAAAATATGAATTAAATCACGTAATTGGAATGACAGTCGGTTTACCATTTCATTTATTGTATCCCAACCTTGATCTGTACCTTCTGGTATTCGATATTGATAGCGTCCTATATCATTAATCGCTATGTCATTTGCTTGCTTTTCTTTAACATATTGAAATAAATAACGGAATAAGGTATCTGTTTCTTCTTTCGCCTCTAGCCACCATTTATTCCATTCATATTCTGCACAAATAAGAGCAATGTCACTGTCATACTCGATCAATTTTTGAATCCATGCGCCATCCTCTATACTTCCAATAGCTTGTAATGTTCGTTGCACAGAAACGTAGTCTAAACTCAACCCAAAGTGTTTAGAGGCAGTTGCTTCTAAATGATGCGCTTCATCTATAATTATCTTTTGGAAAGATGGTAATAAAGGAATTTCGCTTGTCATATTAGCACATAGTAATGCGTGATTTGTTATGATCACGTCTGATTTTTGGGCATTTGTTTTAGCTCTATAATAAAAAGATCGCGTGAACCATGGTGAGCTAACATCCAAACCACCTTCCGCTTCTGTGGAGACTTTACGAAAGAAACGTTGACCGCTTGATGGTAATTGAATTTCATCTATATCTCCGGTAGTTGTTTCTGTTAGCCAAATTAAAATAATTGCTTTTGTTAACGTTATGTCATAGTTATCAAACTCAACTGAACGAAGTGTCTGTTCAAATTTAGCCAAACTTAGATAATGTTGTTTTCCTTTTAAAATGGTTGTTTGAAATGGAAAAGATAGCACTTTTTCAAGTAAAGGTATTTCTTTTTCAATCAGCTGTGTCTGTAATTGTGTTAGATGCGTACTAACGACCACTCGCTCATTTCCATGTACTGCCTGAAATAAAGCTACGATTAAGTAAGCTAATGATTTACCCGTACCTGTTTCAGCCTCAATAATAGCATGTTGCTTTGACTGAAATGCATCATAAATAAGTTCGGTCATTTCTCGCTGCCCGTTTCTCATTTCAAATTGACTCATCGCCTGCGCTAAGTCACCATCTTTTTGATAAAAACGGTCCATTATATCACCAAAAGAAAGGCTTGATTTAGTAATGGACTTTGTCTTTGTTATTTGTTTCTTTAATGCTAATCCACGAAAGATTTCAATACCTTCAGGTTCATCTGTTTGAAAAGCTAATTGATCTTCTCGTTCTTTTAAGAGTTCAAATAAGTCACTTTTTATTCTATGTTCCATTTGCCGCAATTGAACAATTGTTTCATATGGTAGTGCTTTAATTTTATCTAATAAATGTGCAAGTAAATAGGATGTCACATGTGCATCAGATAATGCCCGATGTGGGTCTAGATGGCTTAATTCTAAAAATGTAGCCAACTGGCCTAATTTAAAACCTGGCGCTTGTGGTAATAAGATGCGTGACAGCTCCACCGTATCGATCACTGGTTGAATTAACGGATCAAGCCCTATACGTCTAAACTCATCATTTAAAAAACCCAAATCAAACGGTACGTTATGCGCTACGAAATATGCATCATCAAAAAGAATTCTAATCTGTTCCGCTATATCCTCAAATACAGGTTGGCCTAACACATCTTCATTTGTAATACCTGTCAAATTTGTAATAAATGTTGATATTTTAATTTCTGGATTTACTAAAGTAGAATATTCTTTAATTATTTCGCCATTTGACCAAACAATTATTCCCACTTCAATAATACGATCACCTTTAGTCGGTGTATGTCCAGTAGTTTCCAAATCAATAATTACATATTTATTCATTACCTCATCCCCACATGATAACTTATAAGAAGTTATTTATATTTCTTTCAGTATGTAGGATGTAAAAAGAAAACTCCTACCAAACATACTGTTGATAAGAGTTTAAGACTGAAGTAACGTGAGTGGTGTCTCTTGATCCAGCATCTCTACTACTTCATTCTTTTCGTTCATAATGGCAACTTTAGGTTTATAAGTTGAAAACTCTTCATCAGATACAAGTGCATACGAAACGATTATTACAATATCGTTTTTTTGAACAAGTCTTGCCGCAGCACCATTTAGACAAATAACTTTACTTCCTCTTTCACCTGGTATTACATATGTTTCCAATCTTGCTCCATTATTATTATTAACGATCTGCACCTTTTCGTGCGGTAATATATCTACTTTCTCTAGTATGTCCTGATCAATCGTGATACTACCAACATAATCTAAATTTGCTTCAGTAACACGAGCGCGATGGATTTTGCCCTTCATCATGGTGCGATACATCACATTTCCTCCTAGCCTAATACGGGTGAACTTGTGCCATCAGGCATTAAAATTATATTATCAATAAGCCTAGCTTGACTAAATTGTACAGCAACTGCAATGATTACTTGCTGATCGACTTCAGTTATAGGCTTTAACGATGGGAATCGTAATATTTCAATATAATCTATCTTACCAGTTGTGTGCGTATTAATATAATTTTTTACTTCATTCACTATAATAGCAGGATTTTTTTCACCGTCAAATATTTTTTCTTGCGCTAATTGCAAACTTTTAGATAGAGATGGTGCTTCATTTCGTTCTTGTTCTGTTAAGTAGACATTACGACTACTTTTAGCCAAACCATCTTCTTCTCTTATTGTCTCAAGCATATGTAATTGAATCGGAAAATTGTGATCTTTAATAAGTCGATCTACAACGGCAACTTGTTGTGCGTCCTTAATTCCAAAATACACATTATCTGGCAAAGTCAAATGAAATAATTTTGTTAATACGGTGACAACACCATCAAAGTGACCCGGACGTGATTTTCCACATAAGACGTCAATACGATCAACCGCTTGAATCGTTATACCTAATTCTCTTGGGTACATCTCTTCTACTGGAGGCATAAATAATACATCAATACCGTTCTTCTCAGCAATTTCTATATCGTGTTGTTCATTTCGTGGATACTTTTCGAAATCTTCATTAGGACCGAACTGTAACGGATTCACAAAAATACTTGCAATTAATATATCATTTTCCTCGCGCGCCTTCTGAAGTAAAGACTCATGTCCTTCGTGCAAATAACCCATCGTGGGAACAAAACCGATGTCGTTCCCACTGCTTTTCATTTTTAATGTATAATCCTGCATCGAACTGACTGTTTTTATAATCTGCATGCTTATTCCTCCGGTAGTATTGTATCTGCATTAATCGTGTAGCTATGTTTTTCTTCCGGAAAGCTCGCAGTTTTAACTTCTTCGACATATGTTGATAATGCTTTAAAAATAGGTTCCGTAACATTTTCATATGTTTTTACGAATTTCGGAAGATGATTGTCACCATATTGGATCAAATCATGATAGACAAGCACTTGACCATCACATGAACTACCTGCTCCAATACCAATTGTCGGAATTTCTAGTTGATTCGTTATTATTTTAGTGACTTCTTTTGGTACACATTCTAATACTAAAGCAATTGCACCGCTAGCTTGTAATGCCTTGGCATCTGCAATGATTTTTTCAGCACTAGCCTGGTCTTTCCCCTGAACCCGATAACCGCCAAGGACATTGACTGCCTGTGGAGTTAAGCCTATATGAGCAACGACTGGAATCCCAGCATTTGTTAAATGTGTGACTAAAGTTAGAATCTCAGGTGATGCACCCTCAATTTTTAAACTTTGTGCATTTGTTTCTTGAAAAATACGTTTTGCATTTTTTAATCCATCTTCTAATGAAATATGATACGACATAAAAGGCATGTCGACTACAACATATGTATCATTTGCAGCTCTTGTTACCGCTTTTGCATGGTGAATCATGTCATCAACTGTTACTTGGATGGTTGAATTATAACCTAGTACAACCATACCTAAGGAATCACCGACTAAAATCATGTCAACATTTGCCTGTTGTGCTAGTTTTCCTGCGGGATAATCATATGCCGTTACCATAGCTATCTTCTCATTATTTTGTTTCATTGTTTGAAATGTTTTACTACTTTTCAACGAAGACACTCCTTTACCAATTTATTTCTGCAGAGTACAAGGTTTCGATTTGATTTTGTTTATTTTCCATTATCAATGCTCCATCAGTACTGATGCCTCTAATAACGCCTTGTTTTTCTACATTTCCTGCTTTATATGATACTTCTTCATTTATTTTATATCCAAAAGATTCCCATTTATCTTTCACTTCTGAAAATCCTGTTAATTGATAACGATCAAAGGCTTCTTCAAAACGCTTTAATAAAGATTGAATCAGTTTTTGTTTTTCGAATGTTTCTCCTGTTTCTATTTTCAAAGAAGTTGCCCGCTTACTTATCTCATTTTCAAAGCTATCCGCTAATTGGTTTACATTTAAACCAATTCCTATTACGATATGATGGATTTTATCTTGTTCTGCTTGCATTTCGGTTAAAATCCCCGCTATTTTTTTACCGTTAATTAAAATATCGTTTGGCCATTTGATTGCTGGCGTAATGCCAACATCCAGTTCAATTAGTTCAGCTAATACGGTCGCTACAACTAAAGTCAATTGCGGCCCCTGCAATGGCGGCACATTAGGACGTAAGACGATACTCAGCCACACGCCTAAATCATTATTAGAGAACCAAGACCGATTCATTCTTCCCCGACCAGTTTCTTGTCGATCTGCTATGACGACCGTCCCGTGAGCGCATCCTTCTTGAGCTAACTGATTTGCCTTCGTTTGAGTCGATGGCATTTTTATTTGATGCACCATATTTTTCCCTAACCACTTAGTTTTCAATCCCCATTGGAGTGTATTCTTACTCATTATTGAAGGTAACGCTACAATCCGATAACCTTTATTAGGAACAGCTTCTATTTGATACCCTTCTTTTTCTAGACGTTTCATCTGTTTCCATACAGCAGTACGCGATATGTTAAGCGTTTCGGAAATATCTTGCCCCGAAATAAAGACTGTACCATTTAAAGCTAATAACTCAATTAATTTTTCTTGGGTGGATGGCATGTAATAACCCACTCCTTAATTTCTATCTCTTTATTTATCAGATCTCCGACTACGATTGCTTTTTCAATTTCATTAAGATATCTCGCAATCCAATCGCCTTTTTCACGATTCGGGTATAATGCAATTAACGCATTACCAGATACTTGAACGTCTTTACGTGACTTAATAGGTAAACGATTCACAGCTACTATCAAATCAGTCATTTTAAATTCCACTTGATAAAGTATTCGTGTTAATCGTATAAACGCCTCATATAAGGTTTCAGGTAATTGATATAAAAGCCAGTTATGTAAACCTTCTTGTTTATATAGCTGTAATACGCTCACCAATTTATCAGCCATCAAAAAAGTTTGATTCGATTGTTTCCACCCTCGCACCAAATCTTTAACAGATACATGTGTCTGTTGCATCTTTAAAAATGCAAATACCTCATATAACTCTGGGAGTGGTGTTTGTAATGTTTCCATGCTTCGTATCAACATAGAATCACGGTTAAAAACAGGCAATTTATCCCAAATTTGTACAGTTGACCAAAGTGCTATTGCATCTGAAATCCCTTGACCTGCAAGCGTTTTTTCAAATTCAATTGCTAAACGTTCTATCGCAACTTCTTCTATCCATCTAATTTTTTCTTTAATCGCATCTAGCGTGTCTGATTCTAGTTTAAAACTTAATTGACTGACAAATCGCAATGCACGCATCATCCGAAGTGGATCTTCATGAAACCGATCATGTGCATTGCCAACAGTTGAAATAAGTTGTTTCTTTATATCTAATTGACCGTGAAACGGATCATATAAGTCCCCACTTTTATCCATCGCTATCGCATTAATAGTAAAATCTCTACGACTAAGATCTTCACCAATTCGATTTACAAATTGGACTTGATCTGGATGTCTAAAATCAGAATAATTTCCTTCTGTTCGAAATGTAGTTACTTCAAATGATTGTTTCTTGAGACGCACAATGACAGTGCCATGTTCAATTCCAACGGGAATAACCTTTGGAAAAATAGCTTGCACCTCTGTTGGCGTTGCAGATGTTGCAATGTCAATATCCTTAATTGGTTTCTTTAATAAGTAATCGCGTACTGCTCCACCAACAAAAAAAGCCTGATGTCCTTTTGATTCTAATTTTTCTAATACAATTACAGCTTGTGAAAATAGTGGATCAAGCATTATAATCACCTGCTAAAAGCCGGTCATAAATTTGTTCATATTCATTGACTATTTTGTCAGCTGAGAATTCTTGTTTTACGTGTGCAGTTGCTGCTTGAGAGAAAGCGTTCCATACATCTTTATTCGTTAATAAATGAAGTGCTTTAGAAACGATCGCTTCTTTATCTCCTAACTCCACAATATAGCCATTCTTTCCATCTTCAATTACCTCAGGAATACCACCAATATTCGTGCCAATACAAGGTACACCACATGCCATCGCTTCTATTAGAACCAATCCAAAACTCTCTTTTTCAGATAATAACAATTTCAGGTCTGCTAGTGATAATATCGAAGCAATATTATTTTGCTTACCTAGAAATATAACGTATTCTTGTAATTGCAATGATTCTACTAAATGAAACATTTCAGCGTACTCTGGACCATCACCAATCAGTAATAATTTAGATGGAATTTTCTCGTTTATATCACGAAAAGCATAGATAACATCTTGTATTCTTTTCACTTTACGAAAATTAGATATATGTAGTATTACTTTCTCATCAGGCCTGATACCATAATGTTTACGAAGCTCACTCGGATCTTGATAATAATAGTCACTTTCATCGATAAAATTATAGACAACCTCAATTTTTTTATCTACCTCTAACATATCGTGTGTTTGTTTAACTAGACTATGTGATACAGCCGTAACAGCATCTGAATTCTCTATACCGTGTGTAATCATTCGTTTTAGGCTTCTATCAACACCCAATACAGTAATATCTGTGCCATGCAATGTCGTAACAATCTTTACGTCACGTGTCGCCATTTGCTTAGCCAATAGGGCACAAATAGCGTGGGGCATTGCATAATGAACATGTAATATGTCTAATCCTTCTGTATCAATTACTTCTGCCATTTTATTGGCTAGAGCAAGATCATACGGTGGATATTGAAAAACAGGATAATGATTCACTTCTACCTCATGAAAGTAAATATTCTTATGAACGCTGTTTAAACGAAATGGCATGCTAGATGTTATGAAATGGACTTCATGTCCCTTTTTTGCTAAAAATTTACCTAATTCGGTTGCTACAATGCCAGACCCACCTACAGATGGGTAACATGTTATTCCAATTTTTTTAAAATTCATCTCTAATTATCCTCTTTATTAAGATTTCTCCATTCAAAAAAACCAGCTTCTAATGAACGTATAACAATCTCTGCTCCAGCTAAATTAGTAACCAAAGGAATTTGATGTACATCACACAAACGCATTAGCGCACTAATATCAGGTTCATGTGGTTGTGCAGTTAATGGATCTCTGAAAAAAATAATCAAATCCATTTCATCTGTTGCTATCTTCGCACCGATTTGCTGATCCCCACCGAGAGGTCCAGACAGAAAACGTGTGATTGAAAGACCTGTTGCCTCACTTATTTTCAAACCTGTTGTACCTGTCGCATATAGTTCGTGTTTAGCCAATATGTGCTGATAAGACATTGAGAATTGGATTATTGATTCTTTCTTTTTATCATGTGCTACTAATGCAATTTTCATTTTTAAAACACTCCCATTTCATTTATGAATGTTATTCTAATAAATTTTCTAAACCATAAACAAGCACATCTAGCTTCATTACATGATCAATCGATAATTTAATACCAGACATAAATGATTCCCGGTGAAATGAATCGTGTTTTATCGTTAAATTCTCACCTGGTCCACCAAAAATAACTTCTTGGTGCGCTACTAGTCCAGGTAATCGTACACTATGAATATGCATACCATCAATGTTAGCACCTCTAGCACCAGGTATTGTTTCTTTTTCATTTGGATGTCCTTGTTGTTTTGATTCACGTTCTTGCTTAATTAATTCAGCCGTCTTCACTGCAGTTCCTGAAGGCGCATCAAGTTTTTGATCATGGTGTTTTTCAATGATTTCAACGTCTGGAAAATATTTAGCCGCCCATTTTGAGAATTCCATCATTAATACTGCGCCAATTGCAAAGTTTGGTGCAATAATTACGCCAATCCCCTTTTCTTCAGCTAAATCAGTCAATTCTTCTAATTGGTCACTTGTAAAACCTGTCGTTCCAACAACAGGACGTACACCGTATGAAATAGCAGTTTTCGTATGTAAAAAACCAACTTCTGGTGTGGTAAGATCAATCAAAACATCTGCCTGCGCCTCACTAAAACATTGATCAATATTCGTATACATTCTCGCATCCAAATTTGGTAACCCAGCAATGTCTTTCACTTTTTTCCCGTCATTTTCCATATCCAAACATGCTACCAATTCCAAATCATCATGTTTTTCAATCATGCGAAGGGCTTCACTACCCATTCGCCCACGAGGTCCTGCAACTACTATTTTAACTTTACTCATTTAGACCACTCTCCACATCTTTTTTTGTCCATCTATTTTTATCTCTTGTCTCAATTTTTGTCATTGCTTTATCAAAAGCTTGACTCATATCAATATCTAACGAATTTGCAAAAGAAAGTGCAACAAACAACAAATCACCTAATTCGTCTTCAATTGTATTCGCATCTTCGGAATCTTTCTTCGTTTTTTCCCCATAGACATGATTCACTTCTCTTGCTAACTCACCAATTTCTTCTGTAAAACGAGCTAACATACTTAACGGACTAAAATAACCTTCTTTAAATTGTGATATATATGTATCAACACGTTTTTGCATTTCCAATGTGCTATGTTTATCTTCAATTGACATCTAGGAAACTCCTTCTTTTCTAATAAGTATAACATTTCCTATTTAATTTCTCTTCTAATGTTAGCGAAAACAAGTCCATTTGACAAATTTTTTATTCTATACATGCTAAAATATTTTTAAATTGCTACATTAGTTGTGAATATACTTCTATTTGACTATAATAATAAGGTGATTTTAACAGGAGGTTGAATACTTTGTCGTTATTTGGTTTAAAATTCAAAAATATTTTCTTTATATTAATTGGTTCAGCTATTTTTTCCTTTGGTATTGTTCACTTTAATATGCAAAACAACCTTGGTGAAGGTGGATTTACAGGAATTACATTACTTTTTTATTTTTTATGGGATTGGGATCCAGCTATTTTAAATATTATCCTTAACATACCCGCATTTATTATAGGTTGGCGGTTTCTAGGCAGAAATACGTTTCTATATTCCATCATTGGTACTTTAGCAGTATCTGTTTTCTTATATATCTTTCAGATTAGTCCTTATCAACTACACTTAGAATCTGACATGACGTTAGTTGCTTTGTTTGCTGGCGTATTTATTGGTGTTGGTCTTGGTATTATTTTTCGTTATGGTGGTACTACGGGCGGCGTTGATATTATCGCTCGTATTGTTCATAAATATGTAGGCTGGAGTATGGGGAAGACAATGTTTATCTTTGATGCAGTTGTTATTGCAACATCTCTTGTTCTCTATTTGGAACTGGTTGAAGGAATGTACACGTTAGTAGCCGTTTATCTTGCTTCACGTGTAATTGATTTTATGCAAGAAGGTGCCTATTCGGCAAGAGGTACAACGATTATCTCCAATTATAGTCATCAAATATCAGAGAAAATATTAGTGGAAATGGATCGTGGCGTAACTGTCCTGCAAGGTAAAGGCCGTTTCTCAGGTGAGAACAAAGAAATATTATACTGTGTTGTTGGTAGGAATGAAATTGTTCGATTAAAATCAATCATACATCAGATTGATCCACATGCTTTTGTAGCTATCTCTGCGGTACACGATGTATCAGGAGAAGGTTTCACACTAGATGAAAATAAAAAACCCTATCCAGATTAAAAAACAAGCTGTCGTCTTAAATTAAGACGACAGCTTGTTTATATTAATTAATCGTCACCTAGAGCAAACATTAAAATAAAGCGAATTAATTCAGCTACAGCAACCATTGCTGCTGCTACATAAGTTAATGCAGCTGCATTTAATACTTTTTTCGTTTGTCTTTCTTCGTTATTTCGAATGACGCCAGTTGAAACAAGTTGCGTCATCGCTCTGCTAGATGCATTAAACTCTACCGGTAACGTCACTAATTGGAACAGTACAGCGAAAGCCATAAAAATAACACCAATTAGGATTAAATTACTTAAGCCTAAGATTGCGCCAGCGATGATTAGAATAAACGACGTCTTATCCCCAAAACTTGCGATTGGAAATAAAGTGTGTCTAAATCGCAAGAACGCGTATGCTTCTGCATCTTGAATAGCATGTCCAACCTCGTGTGCTGCAATTGCGGCTGCTGCCATAGAATGGCCATGAAAATTATCGCTTGATAAGCGGACAACTTTTTTACGTGGATCATAATGATCCGATAAAGTTCCTCTTGTTTCTTCTATCGTTACATTATACAAACCATTATCATCTAATATTTTTCTAGCAACTTGTGCACCTGTCATATAAGATGACGTTGCAATTTTTGTGTATTTTTTGTACGTACTTTTCACCTTCGATTGCGCCCATATAGGAATAATCATTAATAACGCAATATAGATTAGGTAAGAACCCAAGCCCATTTCCATTCCTCCATAAATTTTCTTAAATGACTTAAAATTAATTTTAGTCAATAATGGTCAAATAGTCAACTGTTACGTTGTCTTTGATTCTTCTTTTTCTGACCTTTATATTTTCTCCACGCAACATATGTCAATGTTAAAATAATTACGCCACCCACAATTAAAATAATCCAATAAAAGGAAAGATATGCGCCTTGTTCAGCAGGAATCGCAATGTCCATTAATTCAGCTTGTCTAAATACAACTTGAAAGGGTTCCATATTCGTTTCGTTACGCACATCATATAGTTGATTATAAGACGAAACAAGTTCATAATAGTCTTCTTCTTCTAGCATGATAGACAAGGTTGGCTGAATTATTTCCCATTGTGCTATAATTTCTTCTCTTTTACTATCAGTTACGATTCCTTCTGTAAGAACCGATTCCACTTTATAGTGTAAAGAATCCTTCGTTTTTTTCCAAATTGGTTGTTGGTTATTCTCTAGAGCATCTAATGCAATAACAAGTGACATAGCAGTGTGTAGTTTTTCCACACGACCTATTGATGTATCATTTACTATTTCAAGATTTTGATGAATTAACTCACCGATAACGGCTTGTGATTTTTCACGATCGGTATTAGCAGCAAGGTGAATTACTTCTTGATGTTCTTTTAACCAATTGTTTGCCATTTGATATCTTTCTTCCGTTATATACCGTTCATATTGATATGCAATAGAAGAAGCCTCTATTTCATCTGCGTCTATTACGGAGAATAACTGATATAAAACAATACATAAAAGGACTGTCAAGCAGGTGATAATAGCATGTTTACGAAATTTCCAGTACTTCACTCGAGATCCCCTTCTCTCATTCATTCTTTCCTTACTTAATACTTAATGTATGAGAAGAAGGACGAGCTTAGACCAGTTGATTAAGATTGATAGAATTGATTTTTATTTCGAACCGTCAGATAATATGCAAGTGCTATCGAGCACACACTTAACCAGAATGTGAAATAACCAATCTCATTCATATACATATCTAAGCTGCTATATCGAGGCATCATATTATAAACGTAATCAATAAAATCATTATGTATTGTCCAAAGTCCAGCCACAATTAGGTGACGAATCTTTATTTTATAATGTGGAGCATATAAAAGTCCTTGTACAGCCATTGCACCATGGGAAGCCATTAACATATACCCTTGCCAAGAGAGCGAACCATTTACTAGTAACATAAGAAGGTTCATCACAACTGCCCAGATACCATATTTAAATAAAGTGACGATAGCTAATGCTTCAATATAAGGTATATTTCTACCGAAAATAAAAAACGTTAAAAATATAGTGAAAAATAAACTAGCAGTAGGACTGTCTGGAACAAAAATCAAAAATTTAGCAGGCGTGTTCGATAATTGACCCTCATACCACATATAACCATAAATCGTTCCAAAAAAGTTAATCATCCATAAAAGGATCAGGAACGTTCTATCTTTTAGTATAAACCTTAGATATTCCATCATATATTCCTCTCCACTCAAATAAGAAACCCCAACCAATAAGGAAGGAGTTCCCTGAATTTACACATTTATTGATTAAAATTAAACATAGCACGTAAATGGCGACTTATCAAGCGGAAAACCTCTTACTTACTAGGGTTTATTAATCCATTTAATTGGTCAATATACATCGTAAAAGCAATTTGATCCCGACTATCCAATGCTTCATCAATTTTATCTTGCAACTGTTTTTTTTGTGATTGATAAATGGTATGTTCTAGTACCTCTTTGGCAATTTCCTTTTCTCTTTTCGTAATAAAAAAGTCTTCTGATAAATAAGGGTTATCCTCTAAGACTGCTACGTAATTAGCATTTTGATGGGCATTTTCAAAACTTAATTGCACATAAATCGGATCACTTCGATTCAGCCTTATATCATGAAAAGATTTTTCGGCATCGGTTGTAACAATATGATTTTTGTAGAAACGAAAAGGCACATCATTAGAGCAATGCGTAGATATAACAATTCCTCTAGGGCAATAGCGCGCTTCCCTAATAAAATGTACATGAGCTAATAAAGCATCATGGTTTGTTAAATAATTCAATATCCAGACGCTTTCTCTTCTTTTTAATTGGTAATTTTGCAAAAACCAACGAATAAATATTTTTTTATCTTGCACTGAAACAGATGTATTCAAATCCAATCCCTCCTAAACCGACTATAGGAAAGTAAAACACGAGATGTATGAAGAAATATTATAATCGTCAATGTATTTTTACCACAAAGCAAAGCAGCTATATTAATAATCTTCAGCCTGGTCTTTTAACCTTGTAATATATTCTTCTAACTCTGTATCACTTGGTTCCATATCTAAGTAACGTTCTAATATTGTGATGGCTTCGTTTCTCCTCCCCTCTTCTACTAAAAAGTAACCATATTCTTTAAGGAAATCCTCATCATCCTTAAAAATATTATATGCATCTTGATATAATTTTAGTGCTTCAGAGAAGGATTCTTCTTCTTTATATGCTTTCGCAAGTTCCCATTTATAATACCCTTCTTCTTCCCCTTGTTCCATAATATGCGTTAACAGATCAATTATTGCCTCATTGTCTTGATCGTGCTTATAACTTTCAATCAGAAACAGGACAGCCTCTTTAAAGCCCGGATCAATACTAACTGCTTCTCTTGCTAACTGATAACCTGCAGCATGATCTCCCACTTTACGTGCTAAAGAGCCTGCAATAAGATATAAATCCTTGTTTAATTCATCCATATCAAGCCCTTTTTTAGCTGTTTCATAAGCCTCTTGTAACAGTCCTTCTGCTTCGTATACTTCTGCTAAATATTGATAGACAGATTGATACTCAGGATCTAATTCTATTACTTGTTCCCACGCCTGTTTTGCAATATCGTAACGATCTGCACGATACCCAATGAAACCATAACGGAATAACACATCAACATCGTCTGTTTCTACTAGTTGGAAATATTCTAATGCTTTCTCAAATTCCCCAGTTGCTGCATAACATTCAGCAAGCCTTACTGGAATTTCTACTTCAGCCATTACTTGTTGCATCGCATAGACTTTTTCATAATAAGGAATCGCTTTTAGGTATTCTCCATTTGAAAAGGAAAGCTCCCCTAAAGCAAAATCAATTAACCTTTCAGCGGGATCAAGTTGCTTTGCCTCTAATAACTTTTGCTCTGCAACTTCAAATAGACCTTGGGTTTGGTAAAGATCAGCTAATTGCAATAAAACCGCTAAGTACTCTTCGTCGTTTGGATTAAATTTGGTTAGCAATTCAATTGCTTCTTGATCTTCTTGTAAGTCAATATGTATATCAGCTAACATTAACTTCAAATCTGTTTCGTCTGGGTATTGTTGTACAATACCTAGCAAAATCATCTTTGCTTCTTCTAGCATGCCCCATTGTTTATATAACTCTGCAATTGTATATTTTTCATCTTCATTTGCTTGTGGTAAGAATTCTTCTAAAACCTTAATTGCCTCATCTGTTTTATATTGTTCCATTAACGTAATGGCACGATGTATCTCTTCCATTTTCATATCCATCCTCTCTGTCATAAAATATATATGGATAGCTCCATAATAACTAAATAATGCCTTAACAGCAATTAATTAATAATAGTCACAGTTATTTATGTAATAGTAGTTAACTCAACTTTCGCAAACCAAATTAGAAGTTGACTTCAAACTTCTTTCGAAATCATCTGACGCACTTGAGAGAAACTCCGTCGTAACTTTAGATTGGTCCCTTTCTGCCTTCCCAAGAAAAGAGATGGTCTTACGCTGCAGAAAAACACTCGCTTTCCGTGGGGAACGCTTCAGCCTCCTCGTGAGCAAAAATCGCTCTCTGCGGGGTCTTCAGACTGTTCCTTTCCCACAAGGAGTCTCGCGTTTTCCTGCAGCTTAGTGTAGCTTTCTGTTCAGATCAGACGTTAATGCAACGTCTGACTGATAAAAGATAAGTACATAGTTACTTGATAAGCGGTTTATGACTGTTTCTAATAAATAATCTGCTGGATCAAAATTTGTATTTTTATTGTTGGTTTAATCCCCTTGATGCATATTTCTAACTAGCGATTAAAATACACTACGACTCCAGCGGGAACAGCACGGTCTGAAGATCCACTTCGTAAAGCGTTTTTTTGGCCTGCGATTACTCGGCCCACCGAAAACATTTGCTTTATGAAGTTAGCTGAAGACGTGCCCGCGGAAAGCGTAGTGGGTTTTCAGAGCGAGATGTAACAGCACGTTAAGACAGAGTCTAGGTTTATTCTGTCATTGACAACAATCGTTTAGAAAGCAGAGCTTTTTAAAGAATGTTAAGTAAGAGAACAAATATAATCCACACGCAAAACAGCCAAAGATAAGCACTTATTTTTTAAGTGATAGTGTTGAGTCATTTAATAAAGAGCATTCTATTTACTTTTATCAAATAACAATGGATTTCTTTAACACAGCCCAACAAAAAAACACCCCCATTTTTAAAATTTATAGTTGCATACGCAGAGGGTGTCTGATTAGTTAAATATTAATTATTTTTTTATGCTTTTATCCAAGTGCTCAAAAAATGTTGGATAAGATATGTTTATACAGTCTGGATTATTTAGCGTTACTTGATCAGTAGTAATTAATGATGCGATTGCAATCATCATTCCAATTCTGTGATCTCCAAATGAATCTACTGAACCACCAGTTAATTTCGTTGGTCCTTCTATTATCATTCCATCATCTGTTGCTGTAACTGAAGCTCCTAATGCTTGTAATGTATCTACAACTGAGGCAATTCGATCTGTTTCTTTATATCGTAATTCTTCTGCGTCACGAATAATCGTAGTCCCTTTTGCTTGTGTCGCGAGTAGTGCTACAATTGGAATTTCGTCAATCATTCTAGGAATAAGATCTCCACCAATTTCAGTTCCATTTACATCTGAAGAACGAACAGTTATCGAACCAATCGTCTCCCCACCAATATGACGCTCTTCTACTACATCAATAGCAACACCCATTTGCTGCAGTACATTTATAATACCAGTTCGAGTATGATTTAAACCAACGTCTCGAATCGTCAATTCACTATTTGGAACAATAACTGCGGCAACAAGAAAGAATGCAGCTGAAGAGATATCTCCTGGAACTTGAATAGTCGTACCCGTTAATTTCTGTTCACCTGTTACCATCATTTTCTCTTTTTCCACTGTAATTTCCCCACCAAACGCCTGTAACATGTTCTCCGTATGGTTTCGTGTTATTGTTTTCTCAATAACTTTTGTAGAGCCTTTTGCTAATAAACCCGCTAACAATATAGCTGATTTAACTTGCGCACTTTTAACTGGGGATTCAAAATTAATTGCATGTAGATTTCCACCACGCATTGCTAATGGTAAGTACTTACCGTTTTCTCTTCCATCAATACGAGCACCCATCTCTCTTAACGGTACTGTCACACGATCCATTGGCCGTATCGACAAAGAGTCGTCACCAAATAATGTGACGTGAAAAGGTAATCCCGCTAGAACCCCTATAAGTAAACGCGCTGTTGTACCTGAATTACCTAAATTTATTGGTGTAAGTGGCTCATGTAACCCTTCTACACCTGCACCTTCTATTGTAACTTCCTGTCCTTCTTTCTTGATCGCTACTCCCATAGCTTGAAAAGCATGAATGGAACGCATGCAATCTTCGCCATCTAGAAAATTTGTAATAGACGTTGTACCATAACTAAGTGCTCCAAATATAATTGCACGATGTGAAATCGACTTATCACCTGGTACATAAATATCACCATGTAATCTGGATGTTATTGGAGATAATTTTTTACTGTGCATATTGTTTCCGACCTCCTTATTCTTGAAGCATCGTTTCATAGCCTTTTTTCACTAATAATCGATGACTTTCAATTTGGTCTCCTTGTGTAATAAAACTCAAACGAAGTACACCAGTAATACCTTCTCTAATTTCTAAAATTTCTATGTTTTTAATACTTATTTTATTTTCTGCTAATAAAGATACAACTTTTAATAATGCACCAGTTTGATCAAAAATATCAATATAAAGATCATAAAAAGAAGGAATAGCTCCCTTTTTCTTTGCTTCTAAGCCATCTCGATATTCTCTTGCTTGTTCTAAATATTGATACATCGTATCTTTATCATCTGTCTCTAATAAGTTTTTCAGTTGATCCATTTCTTTGATCCAGTCTTCTAAAAGATGCGCTATCACTTTTTTGTTTTGAAAAAAAATATCTTGCCACATTGCAGGATTACTAGAAGCAATACGTGTAATATCACGAAAGCCCCCAGCTGCTAATGTAGGAATATTAACATGCTTTTTTTGCCATTTTTTTGCTTGATGTACAAGCGAAGAAGCGATTAAATGTGGAAAATGAGAGATCACGCTTGTCATTTCATCATGTTCGTTTGGTTCCAAAATTAAAAAGCTACTTCTTGTCCCTTGTAGTAGTGTTTTCAAAGCACTTACTTGATCTGCTGGACATGATTGCTCTGGTGTTAAAATATATATTGCGTTTTCAAATAAATGTCCCTTTGCAGCTTGAATCCCCTTTTTATGTGATCCAGCCATTGGGTGACCACCAATAAAGGTAATATATTTTGATTGGATTCCCTTAGCTGCAGCAACCACTGGTGATTTGACAGAAGAAACATCTGAAATAAGCAAAGGTTTTTCAATTTGTATTTCATTTATTTGTTCAATTAAATCGACCGTCTTAGAAACTGGCGCTGCTAAAATACAATAGTCAGCTATTTTTAATGCTTCAGAAAAATTAGTATAAGCTTTATCAATTATCCCGTTCATTACAGAATAGTCTAATGTGTTTGAATTAATGTCATAACCGATAACATCATGGTCCGTATTATCTTTAATATTAACAGCAAGGGAACCACCAATTAGACCCAAGCCTGCAATTAAAACGGTTTTCTTCACGATTGCTTACCTTCTAACACTGATATTAAAAATGCTTGAATAAGTTCTTGTAGTTGTTCCATGTCTTCTTTCTTTCCAATCGTTATTCGTACACCGTTAGGATGTCCTAATGCTTCTCCCGAACGAATGATATACCCTTTACTCAATAAGTGTTCAAATAGTGCATCACCACTAATTGGTAATTTAACAAAAACAAAATTAGTTTCTGAATCATAATATTCTAATTCCAGTTCATCTAAGAAATTCATGAATGTTTGTTTGTTCTTCGCTGTTTCTTTTAATGAATAGGATAGAAAATCAGTATCTTCTAATGCAACAATTGCAGCTCCTTGTGCGACACTTGTTGTATTAAAAGGACCTCTTGTTATATTTAATAGTGTTGTAATTTTTTCATTGGCTACACCGTACCCGATACGAAGACCCGCAAGTCCGTATGCCTTAGAGAAGGTACGTAAAACAATTAAATTCGAATATTTATCTAATGCCTTGATAGAATCAGGGGCATTTTCAGTAGTAACATACTCGTAATAAGCTTCATCAACAACGACAAGGACATCACTGGGACATTCATCCATAAATAGCGTTAAAGATTCCTCGTTAATTAAACAACCTGTCGGGTTATTTGGTGTACATAACCAAACTATTTTTGTTTGATTATCAATTGCATCTAACATACCTTGTAGATCATGATATCCATTAAGCAATGGTATTTCTTTGACGGTAGCACCTTGAATTAATGCGTTATGTTTATACTGCGGAAATGTAGGATTAGCAATGATTGTATTGGAACCCTCTTCAAGGTAAGTTCGACAAATGATATCAACAACTTCATCAGACCCACAGCCAAATACAAGTTGGTCTTTATCCACTTGTAAATTTGTCGCTAACACTTTTCTTAGTTCTGTTGTATAACCATCAGGATATATTTCAAAATCAGTAGCTAAAGATGGAATTGCTTCTTTGACCTTTTCAGAATAACCGAACGGGTTTTCATTTGATGCAAGTTTAACAATTTTCGTTAGACCATACTCTTTCATTACTTCTGCTGTTTGCTTGCCTGGCTTATAAGGTGTCATTTCTTCAAATACTTTTTTTCCATTCATTCTAGTTCGCTCCTAACATTAATTCAATAGATCTGGTCTAAGTTTTTTCGCGTCATGATGATAGATATGTTGTATTTCTTCTTGTGATTGTTCCGTGTTAACTGTCATCATAATTCGAATACATTTTTCCAGACTTCCTGGCACATCTATTTCCTGCATACACATAACCGGTACATACATCCATCCTTTAAGTTCTCTAATAGGCTTGGCTGGGAATGTCGCATTAATGTCTGACGTTACAGATACTAAAACATTTGAAACTGTATCTGGCTTAATGTGATTTGCATCAATCATTTCGTTAACTAATTGCTTTGTATGCGTTAAGATTTCTTCCGCTTCATTATGTACAACAGTTGTCGCACCTCGAACACCACGTATCAATAGCCCACCAACTCTCGTAAAAATTTCTCTAGTAATATCGCTAAATTATGGTCATCAATGAGTTCAATTGCTGGTTTGCCTAAATCTTTAAGTAGAACCATTTGAACATTATGATTTCTAGCCTTTTTATCCTTTTTCATGCGATCTACTAACTTAGTTATTTGTAAACGCGGTAAATCGAATGGATAATGATTTGCTCTAAGCCAAGTCAATAACTCTTGATAGGGTAATTTATTATGATTATCATAATAATATGCACTAACTCGCATAGCAAATAACATACCAATTCCTACTGCTTCACCATGCGTTATTTTACCATAACCTAATTCAGCCTCTAAAGCGTGACCTAGAGTATGTCCAAAATTTAAATATTGTCGGATATTACTCTCTCGTTCATCTTGTTCCACAATTGCTGCTTTTACAGCGATCCCTTTTAATAAATGCTCCATTAACACTTCCTCAGACAATGCATCCTTTAAGTTAACAGAACTGATATTATCCCAAAAAGGTTCAGGATTAATCAAACTATGTTTAGCAATTTCTGCATAGCCTGAACGTATTTCAGTTTGTGTAAGGGTGTGTAATGTCTCTACATCGTAAATAACAGCTTGTGGTGGGTGAAAATTACCGATTAAGTTCTTTCCTTCTGGGTGGTTAATTGCAACCTTACCACCTACACTGCTATCATGTGCTAAAATAGTCGTTGGCATTTGGATGTAATCTATTCCTCGCATAAATGTAGAAGAAACAAAGCCGGCTAAATCACCTACCATGCCCCCTCCTAATGCGATTATTAATCCATGTCGGTCTAATCCATATTGGAGTCCTTGTGTAATAACATCAAAATACACACGAACACTTTTGGAACTCTCACCTGCAGGAACAATTGTATAATTAACTTCATGATCTTTTTGTAAAGACGTTAAAACGTCTTGTAAGTATAAAGATTCCACATTACTATCCGTAATAATAAAAATACTGCTATACGGCTTCGTTATAAATTTACTTGTCTCAAAACGTAGTTTGGCGCCTATAGTAACATCATACTTATTGGTACTCGTCTTTACTGTAATAGTTTCCATTAAAAGCACCTTAATTCTTCACGATATGCTTTCATTGCATCTTGTAACTTAGGAAACTGATCATGTGGAAATTGTTCAAGTATACCTTTTGCAACTTCAAAAGCTACAACATGTTCCATAACAACTGCAGCAGCTGGTACTGCACAAGAGTCTGATCTTTCTATACTTGCATTAAAGACTTCTTTCGTTTCAATATCCACACTTTGTAATGGTTTGTATAAAGTTGGAATAGGTTTCATAACACCTTTTACTACGATTGGCATGCCTGTTGACATTCCACCTTCGAATCCGCCTAAACGATTGGTTTTTCTGTAATATCCATGTTCTTTATCCCAAGCGATTTCATCATGAACTTCGCTACCATTCTTTCTCGCAGCTTCAAATCCAATTCCAAATTCGACACCCTTAAACGCGTTAATACTTTGAACTGCTCCCGCAATTCTACCGTCTAATTTCCGATCATAATGTACGTATGAACCTATACCAGCTGGCATACCTTCAATATATACTTCACAAACTCCACCAATTGAATCGCCATCTTTTTTAGCTATATCAATAGCATCCATCATTTCTTGTCCTGCATTTTCATCAAGACAACGAACGGGTGATGCTTCTGAAATTTCCATTTTCTCTTTGATTGACAATGTTTCTATTTCTTTAGCCTTAATTCCAGCAATCTCTTTTACATATCCAACTATTTCAATACCTAAATGAGAGAGCATTGTTTTAGCTACAGCACCTGCAGCAACTCTTGCAGCAGTTTCCCTAGCAGAAGAACGTTCTAATATATTACGCATATCACGATGACCGTATTTTAATGCACCATTTAAATCAGCATGTCCAGGACGTGGGCGTGTAACTTTTCTTCTAATGTCCTGATTATTTTCAATCGGGTCTTCTCCCATGATATCTTCCCAATGTGCAAAATCATCATTGCGAATAACCATTGCGATTGGCGAACCCAACGTATAGCCATGTCGAACGCCACCTGCAATGTCGACTAAATCCTTTTCAATTTGCATCCGTTTACCTCGTCCATGCCCTTTTTGACGACGTAGTAAAGAATCATTAATATTTTCTGATGTCAATGGCATTAATGCTGGTATGCCTTCTACTATCGTTGTTAGTTGTTTTCCGTGTGACTCGCCTGCTGTTAAGTAACGCATCAAAATCCCCCCGTGTGATTACAATTTTGTATTACTATACCATATCTTGCGCTATATGTGTGGTTGTAATTAATAGATTATTCATTTTTTTCGAAAAGTTTAGAATCGTCCAATACAAATCAATTATATTTTAGCCTGAATGTGATTTATTGGACGACAGATATAAGATTATTTAAGCTTGTATAAACTACTAGTTCTTTTGATAGAAAAATGTATCCAAAACTTGGAATCCATATTTTTCAGGTGTAAAAATTTGTTCCGTGCTTCCAACAAAGAATACACCTTTATCAACTAAAGAATTATTGAATTTATTATAAATAGCCGTTTTTGCCTCTTCTGTAAAATAGATAAGTACATTGCGACAAACAATTAAATCAAAATTAGATGGAAACGGATCTGATAAAAGATTATGCTTTTTAAATGTAATAGATTTCTTGATTTTATCATCAATCACATAAAGCGGTCCCTCTTCTTTAAAAAATTGACTCTTCAATTTAGGCGGTACTTCGTTTAATGCGCGTTCAGTATAGATACCCTTTTTAGCACGTTCTAAAATTTTATCATCAATATCAGTTGCTAAAATACTTACATTTGCCAAGTCAACGTGTTGACTTAACATCATAGCAAGTGTATATGGTTCATCACCAGTCGAACAAGCTGCACTCCAAATTTTTAACTTCTTATTTTTTTTAAGCAAATCAGGTAGTATTTTGTTTTCTAATACATTCCACCTTGTTGAATTACGATAGAACTCTGAAACATTAATTGTCATTTTATCTAGGAATTCTTCCATTAGTTCTTTATCTGAAATTAAAGCTTTAAAATATAAACTAAAATCACTAAATCCTTTTTTATCACGCAATGAAGTCAATCTTCTCTTCATTTGAACCTCTTTATACAACGCTAAATCAATCCCCGTTTTTTTCTTTATTGACTCAATAAACGTTTGATAGTCAGTCATCTAATATATCCCCTTAGATAGATAATAATAAATTAAAATAACAAAAACTCGTTCCAGACGAGGGTAAAGAAATTACTTTGAATCCTTTTATAAAGCTGAAAAGAATAAATTGATTTCACGTCTTGCATTTTCCAAAGAATCTGAACTGTGAATCACGTTTCTTCTTTTATCTGTGCCGAAATCAGCTCTAATCGTTCCTACTTTTGCTTGTGCTGGATCAGTTGCACCTATTAAGATTCTAGATTGTTCGACAATATCTTCCCCAGCCCAAACCATTGCAAATACGGGACCAGAAGTTATGTATTCTTTGAGACCAGGATAATATTCTTTATTACGGTGTTCTTGATAATGTTGGTCTGCAAGTTCATTCGTAATTGTCACCATTTTAGCAGCAATCAAACGGTAGCCTTTTTCCTCAAATCTAGAAATAAGCTCACCAATTATAGCTCTTTTTACACCATCAGGTTTTATCATAATAAACGTATTAGCCATAAGTCGCCTCTTTTCATAGGTAATTATGCTTTTCGATTTCCTATGTACGTAGCAATATCTTTTAACGTTTCTTTTGCTTTTATATTGGGTAAGGCATCTAATGCATGATAAGCTTTTTCTAAATAAAGGTTACTTAATCTAAATGAAGATTCAATGGCATTTGAATCTTTAATTTGTTGGATAAGCGCTGGCATTTTCGCATTTATAGTAACCGGATCAGAAAATACGTCGTTTAATTGTTGATGAAATGCTTCATCTCTCATCGCATATAGAACCGGTAACGTTATATTACCCTGCATGAGATCACTACCTGCAGGTTTACCTAACTGTTGTGCCGAAGCTGTAAAATCTAAAATATCATCTATAATTTGATAAGACATGCCAATATAATAGCCATATCGATATAATAGAACTTCATGCTCTTTTGGGACCCCACCAGCAATTGCACCTAATTGACAACTTGCAGCAATTAATGATGCCGTTTTTCGCTTCACTCTTCTCAAATATTGGCGTACATTCTGATTCAAATTATATTTACCTTTTATTTGTTCCATTTCACCAAGGGTTAATTCCACCATAGTTTTAGATAATATTTGATGTGCTTTAGCATTATTTATTATAGTTAGGTATTCTAAAGAACGAGCAAAGATATAATCGCCCGTGTACATTGCAATACGGTTGTCCCATTTTGCCTTAACAGTTGGTTTTCCTCTTCTAAGTTCAGACTCATCAATCACATCGTCATGGACCAAAGAAGCCATATGAATCATTTCAACTGATACCGCAACTGCTTTTATTTTTTCTAAATCATATACTCCGAACTGACCGGCTAATAAAACAAATACTGGTCTAAGCCGTTTTCCACCAGCATGTAATAGTTGCGTAGAAGCTTCTCCTAAAACGGGATGATCCGCTTTAACCGTTTCTTCCAATGCCTTTTCAATTAATTGAAGATCTGGTTTTAAGTACGAATAGGTCATTGCTAATTTCATTCTGTTCACCTTTATGATTTAATTTACAGGTGGTTTTTCACCTAGATGCATAGCTGCAACACCACCAGTATATCCTTTAACTTTCACAGACTTTAGTCCAACTTCTTCAAATAACGCTTTTAATTCTTTTTTACCTGGAAATGCTTTAGCAGATTCGTGCAACCATGCATATTCATCTTGACTTTTAGCTAGAAGTTTACCTACTAATGGCATAATGAATCGAAAGTAAAAGTAGTAAAACTGCCGAAATACTGGAGCTGTCGGTTGTGAAGTTTCTAGGCAAACAACCTTTCCACCAGGTTTTACCACTCGAGTCATTTCCTCTAGTGTTTTTTTGTAATCTGGTACATTCCGCAATCCAAAACCAATTGTCACGTAATCAAAAGTGTTTGATTCAAATGGAAGCGCCATTGCATTACCCTCAACAAACTGTAGTTGTGGATACGTTTTTTCATTAGATTTATCTTCTGCAACAGATAACATATTCTTACTAAAATCTAATCCAATAACTTTCCCGCTTTTCCCTGTTGCGTCAGCTAAAGCAAATGACCAGTCACCAGTACCACAGCACACATCTAATGCTTGGTTTCCTGTTTCTACTTGCATGGTCTTCATAACATTTTTTCGCCATGACTTATGTCTGTTAAAAGATATAACAGAATTCATAAAATCGTATCGTTTATATATTTTTTCAAAAACGTGATGTACACGTTCTTCTTTTGATTGCTCTGCCACGTATTACCCTTCTTCCATCGCTATTTTGTTTGGCGTGTAATTCTCTGCATATAAATTATGAATATCATTTTTCAGTATTTGAAAATGTGTTGGCAGAAAATGTACCAATTCTTTTGAGACGAGTAAATGTTTATGGATAAGTGCTTCAATTGTTTGGCCCACCTGATTATATGGGAGTTCAAAATCTTGACCCTGTATTAACAAATCACCTAATGGTGTTCTTTGGTCAGTTAAAAAAAGATTCTTCTCTCGCATTAACTTTCTTGTGAATAACCAACTTTTAACAAAATCATTTATTGCTGACTTGTTAAAATGTTCTGCTACACGAATAATTAAAATTGATTCTAGACTTTTTATATTCTCCATGAGATCTGAGATTGATTGATGTACTTCATAATAGATAATCATCTTTAACTCATTAATCTCTTTAATTGCTGAAGCTAATGTATGAATCATCGGTATGTCATCTAGTTTTGAGAGCATATAATAATATAATCCGCTATAATAATCCCCAGCTAATACCGTTAGTTGCCTGTTTCTCTTATATGTATCGGATTCTTCCATGCTATTTTCGGTTACCAAATCATGTGTATCTAGTGCGATTTGTACTAACATAGTTGTGATAACATAATTTTTTTTCTTTATATCAGTGTAATTTGTATTTTGTATTAACGTATACAATATCATGAGTTTATCAGTATCTATCTCGGGTTTTTGTAGATACTTTTGCAAATATGAATCTTGTAAGATATCCTCAAGTTCCTCTTGTATATGTTTGATGGACAAACCCGACATACTTTTCACCCAAACCCTTCTTTAAAAAAACCCTTAAATTCTAAACATAATTATAACATAAGATATATAATTCCGCTTTTTTTATGTATGTAGAAGTAATTATTTATCATTTCTAACTTCCCCAACATTCGATTGAATAATTGCTTTACCTTTTATTTTTATTGCTGAAGTGTGCTCGGTAAATTGAACAACTAAAATTTCATCTTTATCTAATTTTTCAGCATGATGAAATCGTGTATCGGTACCTCTAGTCAATCCAATTACTTGAACGCCATTTTCAAGTGCCTTAACAATAAAATATTCCCCTTTATTTAAATCTTGCATGAAGGTACCTCCTAAAACAGTCAATTAGATGTAAGTAGAAAATTGTAAAAGAAAAAGGGTGCAATATGCACCCTTCACTTCTGCCCATATGTAAAAAATTATTTTACAATATCTTTAAGGGCTTTACCTGCTTTAAAAGCTGGAACTTTACTTGCAGCAATTTCAATCTCAGCACCTGTTTGAGGGTTACGTCCTTTACGAGCAGCACGTTCGCGCACTTCAAAGTTACCGAAACCGATCAATTGTACTTTCTCACCATCTTTAAGTGAATCCATGATAGATTCAAAAACTGCATCTACAGCTTTCGTTGCATCTTTCTTGGATAGTTCGCTTTTTTCAGCGACTGAATTGATAAGATCTGTTTTGTTCATGATATTCACCTCCTTCCAAAATCATTTACGTTGAAGCATCGAACTAAAATGGCAATATTCCATTTGTTCACTAATATCATCCAACTTATACTTCCAATCATCAATTAAATGATGACAAAGCTTATAATAAACGACTTTCTGCTTAAATTCAACAAAAAACAGCAAGATTTATATTTTTTTGTTCTTTATACCTAGTAATTACCGTACTTATTACATAAATGTGATCTTAAATAAAGATATTTTAAAAACCGTGCTTAAAGCTTACATATTAGGTGTGGACACCTATTTATAAACCAAAAAACGACTTGGAATTCAAGCCGTTAGAGGATAATTGCTATTAAACCACCAGAACCTTCGTTAATAATACGTTCTAATGTGTCTTTTAGTTTATATCTAGCGTTTTCAGGCATAAGTGATAATTTCGCTTGAATTCCTTCTCGTACAATAGAACTTAATGATCGACCAAATATATCAGATTGCCAAATTGATAATGGATCGTCCTCGAAGTCTTGCATTAAGTATCGCACTAACTCTTCACTTTGTTTTTCTGTTCCAATAATTGGTGCGAATTCTGACTCTACTTCTACTTTAATCATATGAATGGATGGCGCTACTGCTTTTAATCTAACGCCAAACCTCGCACCTTGGCGGATAATCTCTGGCTCGTCTAACACCATATCAGCTATTGATGGTGCAGCCACACCATAACCTGTTTGTTTTACCATTTGTAGGGCATCAGCGATTTGATCATATTCTCGTTTTGCTTTCGCAAAGTCCTGCATTAATTCAAGTAAATGATCTTTCCCTCTAATTTCTTCCCCTACTATTTCTTTTAAAACTTGATCATACAAGTGATCTGGTGCCTGTAAATCAATTTCAGCAATACCTTCACCCATTTGGATACCAGCAATCTGCGCTCGGTCAATATAATCATAATCATCAAACTGACCCACAACCCGATCTACATCTCGTAAACGTTTGATATCTCTTACAGTTTCTTGAATTGCCAATTGATAGCTCTCTCGTAACCAATGATCATCATCTAAAACCATTACCCAACTAGGTAAGTTTACATTCACTTCTAAAACAGGGAACTCATACAATGCTTCTCTCAGCACGTTATACACATCATGTTCTTTCATACTCTCCACACTCATAGCTAATACAGGAATATCATATTCATCCGCGAGCTGTTGTCTAAGTAACTCTGTATCTTGATGGTAAGGCTGAACAGAGTTTACAACCATGATAAACGGTTTACCAACTTCTTTTAGTTCATCAACTACACGTTGTTCTGCTTCAACATAGTCAATGCGAGGTATATCACCTATTGATCCATCAGTTGTTACCACAACACCCATTGTAGAATGCTCTTGTATAACTTTTCGTGTTCCAATCTCAGCTGCTTCATGAAATGGAATTGGTTCCTCATACCAAGGCGTATGAATCATTCTCGGTCCATTTTCATCTTCGAAACCTTGTGCACCTTTTACCGTATAACCAACGCAATCTACTAGCCTTACATTGACGTCTAAGCCATCATCAACATGAATAGCAACCGCTTGATTTGGAACGAATTTCGGTTCGGTTGTCATAATTGTTTTACCCGCCGCACTTTGTGGTAATTCATCTTGTGCACGCGCTCGATCGCCCTCATCGGCAATATTAGGTAAGACAACCAGTTCCATGAATTTTTTAATAAATGTTGATTTACCAGTACGTACTGCTCCTACTACACCTAAATAAATATCTCCATTCGTTCGTTTCGAGATATCTTTAAAAATATCAACTCTTTCCAAGTGATCCCCTCCCGATCTACTTCACCATAAACGATTACGAATCTTTGACATTTACAGTCTATGACATTGTCCTACTGTAATATGACTCGATTACGAAATAAAAATTCGAGAATGTCAAATCTTATGTAGATGAAGCTCAGTTGAACTAATTGTCCACTCCTAAGATTATTACTACAGAGAATCACTTATTATGCTTAAAAAAGATATTTTTTTAAAAAAATATAAAAAAAGACCGAGACAGAAGGGGCAATTTCCATCTCGGTATGACTAAATAATACCCAAAGCAACTCTAAAATGAATGCTTGTGCGTTTTATATTATGCTGATGAATCTATTTTGCATCCTCATATGCCCAGTTCCATCTACTTTTTAAAAAGTTGACTTAAGGCGTTTATATCAGTTGGCACATTATTCTTTGTAATGGATTCGACTAATTTGTCTTCTTTTTCTTTGGAAATTGGCTTATTGGCCATCTTAGCTAACTGTCTAACCAAGTTTCTTACCGTCGTTTCATTTGAGAAATCAGCATTTTGAACAGAATTAGCTACTTTTATAATCTCATCTGAATTAATGTTAGATTTTTTTTGAATCTGATCAAACATATTGTTTTTGAAATCGCTCACGTACTTCTCCTCCTTGACTAAATATCTTCAACATACTATATGCAAGGAGGAATAATGATGTTAACCCATATAAGGATTACTTAAAATACTTATAAATCTTCCATTTCATGACGTCGCATCCGTGTCATTAATTGATCAACAACATCTTTAGGATCTGCACCTTTAAATAAAATGTGATACAAACCCGTTGTAATTGGCATATCAATCTTTCGGTCTACGGCAAGATGGTAAGCTGCTTCAGTAGTATAAACACCTTCCACAACCATTCCCATTTCATTTAACACATCGTCAAGCGGGTTACCTTTAGCTAAAAGGTTACCTGCTTTCCAATTTCGACTATGGATACTAGTGCAGGTAACAATTAAGTCACCAACACCACTAAGGCCAGTAAATGTTAATGGATCCGCCCCCATTGCTGTACCTAATCGTGCTATTTCTGCCAAACCTCTCGTCATTAAGGCTGCTTTTGCATTATCACCATAACCTAATCCATCGGAAATACCAGCTCCTAAAGCAATAATATTCTTTAAAGAGCCTCCCAATTCTACGCCAATCATATCTGGACTAGTATACACACGAAAATCTTTATTTATAAACAGATCCTGTGCTTTTTGTGCTTCAGCAATACTTTTTGAAGAAGCTGTTACCGTAGTAGGATGCTTGATAGCTACTTCTTCTGCATGACTTGGTCCAGACAAAACAACTATTTCTTCAAATAGATTTTCTGAAAGTTCCTCTTCCATCATTTCTGAAACACGTTTAAATGTTTTAGATTCAATTCCTTTAGTTCCATGAATAATCGTCACTTTATGATCAATTATTTTGTCGACCTGTCTACAAACATCACGTATAGCCTTAGTAGGTAGAACAAATACAATAGTGGTAACATCTTTTAGTGCCTTGTCTAAATGACTCGTTACAAATAAATCATCTGGTATTTCTATTTCCGGCAAATAGGCTACATTCCTATGTGTCTTGTTTATATCGTCCGCATGATCTTGTTTGTGTGTCCATAGACGAACGTCATGACCATTCTCTTGTAATACCAAAGCTAAAGCTGTTCCCCAACTCCCAGCACCCAAAACTGCAATTCTATCCATCTATTTCTACCTCCTAATTAACTTCTTTGTCTTGCAAATATTTTTATTGGTGTGCCTTCAAAACCAAAAGCCGCACGTATACGATTTTCTAAGAATCGTTCATACGAAAAGTGAAGAAGTTCTGGATCATTAACAAACACAGCAAAACTAGGAGGTTTAACCGCTACTTGTGTTGCATATAATATCTTAAGTTTCTTACCTTTAAACGTACTGGTTGGATTTGTTGCGATAGCATCCATAATAACATCGTTTAAAACGTTAGTTTCTACACGTTTTGAATGATTCTCACTAGCAATTAAAACTTGTGGAATTAAAGTTTGAGTACGTTTTTTCGTCTTGGCTGACAAGTACACAATTGGTGCATAATCCAAAAATGGAAATTGTACACGAATTTTCTGTTCAAATTCCTTCATTGCCTTATCATCAGAAATAACTGTATCCCATTTATTCACAACAATAACAACAGCTTTGCCTGCCTGATGTGCATAACCCGCAATTTTTTTATCTTGTTCAATAATACCAGATTCAGCATCAATTAATGTTAAAACAACATCTGAACGCTCAATTGCTTTTAATGCACGTAAAATACTGTATCTTTCTGTAGACTCATAAATTTTACCACGTTTACGCATACCGGCAGTATCAATTATGATAAAATCCTGATCATCTTTTGTAAAAGGTGAGTCAACTGCGTCGCGAGTTGTTCCTGGAATACTACTAACAATTACACGTTCCTGTTGTAACAAGGAGTTAACTAATGATGATTTCCCTACATTTGGTCTACCGATTAAACTGAAGTAAATAGTCTCTTCATCAACATCCTCTTGCTCTAATGTTGGGAAATAGGATACTACCTTATCTAAAAGATCTCCGAGTCCTAGACCGTGCGTACCAGAAATAGAGTATGGCTCACCAAATCCTAATGAATAAAATTCATAAATTTGTTCGCGCATCTCTGGATTATCTACTTTATTCACAGCTAAGACAACTGGTTTGTTTGATTTAAATAAGATTTTAGCTACTTCTTCATCAGCAGCTGTAATTCCTTCTCTTCCGTTTACCATGAAAATAATAACATCGGCTTCTCGAATGGCTACATCAGCTTGTTCTCGCATTTGAACAAGTAATGGTTCGTCGCCTAATTCAATACCACCTGTATCAATAAGATTAAATGTAGTTGTCAACCATTCAGCTGGTGCATAAATACGATCTCTCGTCACACCTGGAGTATCTTCTACAATGGAGATTCTTTCCCCCACAAGTCGATTAAATATCGTTGATTTACCTACGTTTGGTCTTCCTACAATTGCTACTACTGATTTTCTCATGAAAGGTACATCCTTTCTTATACGTTCATATGATATGTTTTACATTATAGTAGATAGAAATCTATATCTATAACCTTAACTTATACATTTTAACAAAAGCGGTAACTTTAAACAACAATTGATTTTAACAAAGACTGTTTTAAAAAAAGTTATCATTTTAATGTTTCACGATAATATATAATTCATCGCTCAGTGCATGACAGATTCCATCAATAATCGCTTCAAGATTTGCTCCAACCTTGTCCATTTCATTTTTATTTTCACAAAAAAAGATGGGTGCGCCCCCTGACACTTTTTCTTTGTTTATTGTAATGATAGCTAAAATTGCTTTCTCTATATCCATCTTACTTACCTCGATTCTTTTTACTAGCTTTAGATTCAGAAGGCATACGAATTGCATTTTCTAATACTGGAACAGCTCCTATAACATTTTTGGCCTTTTCAACATCTTGATTTTGAGGCAAAATAAAAACGCCAATTCTACCGTCATCTAAATCTCGTTTAATTAACGGAGCTAGGGCTGGGGTTCCAGAATCACGGAACACGCCTAAAGAAATAGACACATCGTGTAAAATTGCTTGTCTCTGTCCTAAATTTGCAATTGTCGAGCGGACATTAAAATTTTTAGGTGTAAGCACAAATCCCATTCCATACTGTAGGATTTCTTTTTGTCTAGCTGGAAGTCCAATATTCATGATGTAAATATTATCAACATATAAACCAGCACCATTGAAATGAACTTCTTTCTTTTCAATCTCCACAATTTCTTTCATAGTCGAACCACTCATTAACTTTCGAACGACTATAAAACTTAAAATACCAAATAAAATTGCCGACCACCAATTAATGACGATGTAAATTAATGTAGTTAAAAAAGATACGAAAATAACTAGGTAATTTCTGCTTTCAAACGCTACAGCAATCCCTTCAATGTATGTATTTCCTCTGGGTACTAATTCATAACTATCTAATTCTGCCAGCGTATTACGTTCCATATTTCGAACTTCTCTAAATTGCGATGCAGCAATTGTCAGAAAGGTAACTGCGGTAAATTCTTTTTCCATTATGGCCGGTATCGCTACAGCACCTAATGCAGCCGCAATGAAACCTAAAGCAAGATGAATTACTTTTCCATGCAAGTATGTAGGGTACTGTCGATAGTCTGTTCGAAGCATGATAGCGCGAGAAATCGTCCCAAATACTACACCGTAAATAATTGGTAATGTGTATTCATTCATTTGTCCACCCCTTTTTTTGCAGTTCTACTTGTTGTAGTATATCCTCGAATTTTAATTTTATTTCTTTCCAAATATATAAAATTAATACTGAGGAAACATGTAAGAATAGTAAGTCCATAATACCGCTATCTCCAATTGGTAGATCCCAACCAATTCGATCAACTAACAAGACATAAACAACTTCACCAAGACTGATAGACAAGCAACCTATCAAAAAGCATTGGACATAATTTCTGCTAAAAAATAGCGTCAGTAAAATTATAATAGCGGCATATAAATAAACACGGGGTATAATCACCCATACTGGACTAACAACTTCCCATAAGCGTAAACCAGTATAACTAAAACCAATGAAGGTAATGACAAAAAGTGTATATAATTTACGGTTTTGCTTTACTAAAAGGAAAAATGATCCACAAATAAGTACGAAAAAGGAAAGACCTATTTCATAACCCAAAATAGTGAATTTCATCAAAGATAAAGCAATAATAAGTAGGATAAAAAAGGTTAAAGTTGTTCGATTCTTTCCTTTTTGCATAAAAAAAGTTGTTATAACCCAAAATATCCAACCTAGCCAATAAAATAAAATGCCATCCAATGTGATCACCACCAGTAGTCATTATAGCTATTGCTCCATACTTTTAAACACTTATAATAAAAGTTGGACACAAAAAAGCCCGCACATTAAAAGTGCGGACTTCTCAAAATTATTATATGATGATTATGAAAGGTGTACGAAGTCAACTTCAACTTTGAAGTGCGAGACTCTCTAGTTATACCAATACGTAAATACCTGTTTCATTCTGAGAAAGTTGAATTATTTATATTTATCTAATTTGTTACCAATCATATCTCCAAGTTGAAAACCTGCATGATCACTTTCTTTTACATAAGCTTTTAGATCTTGTTGATTCTGATCAGCTTCTATTTCTTTAATACTTAATGATACACGTTTATCCTTTTCATTTACATCTAGAACTTTCACTTTAATTGACTGTCCCACAGATAATACTTCTTGAGGCGTACCAATATGTTCAGTAGATATTTGTGAAATGTGTACAAGACCCTCAACTCCAGGTAACACTTCAACAAAAGCACCAAAGTTAACTAAACGTTTTACCGTCCCTTCAACTATGCTACCAGATTGTAATTTTTCTTCAATATTTTCCCATGGTCCAGGTGTTGTTTCTTTTACAGAAAGCGATATTCTTTCATTTTCTATATTAATTGCTAATACTTTTACTTTAATAGATTCGCCTTCTGAAACAACATCCGATGCTTTTTCAACATGTTCATGGGATAATTGAGAAATGTGCACAAGTCCATCAATTCCACCTAAATCAACAAATACACCAAAGTTGGTAATTCTCGCTACTTTACCTTCTAGTATCTGACCTTCGCTAATGGAAGCCAGCACTTCTTGTTTCTTTTCACTTTGATCAGATTCTACAACAGCACGATGAGATAGAATTAGGCGATTTTGTTCACGATCGAATTCTACAACTTTCAAAGCTAGTTCTTTATCTTGATAGTCAGAGAAATCCTCTACGTAATGATTCTCTACTAAAGAAGCAGGAATAAATCCTCGTACACCTAGATCAACAACTAGTCCGCCTTTTACAACATCTTTAACAGTCGCTTCAAAAATTTCACCATTTTTAAATTTTTCTTCTAGATCATCCCACGCTAGATCAGCATCAATAGCACGTTTAGATAGGACAATTTCATCATCATCTACTTTTTTTATTTTCAACGTTAATTCGTCACCTTCACTAACAACATCGCTTGCGTTTTCTACGTGAAGACTAGATAGTTCGCTAATCGGAACAATCCCTTCTACCTTATAACCAATGTCAACTAATACTTGTTTTTCTTCTACTTTTACAACTTTACCTGTAATTGTTTCGCCTTCTGTTAATTCTTTGAAATTTGATACTTCATTATTCATTTCATCCATACAAGAGGCCTCCTTCAATTTACGACAAAACTCAAAACTGCAATGTCCTTTTTTCTAACTTCTAACATTTCAAGCTGTTTGTCAAGTGTTAGCCAGTGAAACTTACAAATTAGCCTGTCTTAATTGTCTTATTTCTTCCATAATTATATCCGTTACCTCTCGTGCCGATGCTTTTCTCTCACGCAATTCTTCCATATTAATTGGTTTACCATATACCACTTTAAGTCTTTTTCCCTTTTGATACGGCCCAATAATAGCACAAGGAGTTACTTTGGCATCCGATCGTAAAGCAAAAAAACCAACGCCTGACAATCCTTCTCCAACTTCTCCATTTTTACTTCTCGTGCCTTCTGGAAATAATCCTAATGTATTTCCTCCCTTAAGGATTTCTAGTGCAGTCCGTAGGGCATTACGATCTTTCATACCTCGCTTAATTGGGAAAGCATGTACTTTTCTTAATAATACACCAATGATTTTATTGGTGAATAATTCCTCTTTGGCCATAAAGTATATATTACGTGGACAAGTTATGCCTACAACTAATGGATCCCAATTTGATATATGGTTCGAACAAATAATAACAGGACCTTGTTTTGGAACATTTTCTTTCCCAATAACGTTCATGCGATAGGCAGGTTTAACATATAATCCTACAAGTCCTTTAGCAAAATTATAGAAACTCATCTACTTTGCTCCTTTACACAATGCACAATGTCTAATATCTTACTACTAACTCCTTTAATTGATAAAGCTGTTGTATCAATCTCTATCGCATCTTCAGCTTTTAGAAGAGGAGAAACTTCTCGCTCTGTATCTAACTTATCTCTTCTTCCAATCTCATACTTTAATTGTTCTAGTTCTGAAGCAATTCCTTTTTTATCATTTTCCTTTTGTCTTCGTTCAGCTCTTTCTTCTACAGAGGCAATCAGAAAAACTTTCACCTCTGCATCGGGAATCACATGTGTACCAATGTCCCGTCCATCCATGACAACACCACGCTTAGCAGCCATCTGCTGTTGTCGCTTAACCATTTCATTACGAACACTAGCATGTTTAGCAACAATCGAAACAAGGTTTGTCACTTCTTGCGTTCTTATTAATTCTGTTACGTCTGTTTGGTCAAGATAAACCTTTTGACCATTTTGACCTTGATCTAATTCCAGTGTAGTTGCTACAATTAAATCGTGTAATGCATCGCTATCCTCTAGATTAACATTCTCTTGTATTGCTTTATAAGTTATCGCCCGGTACATCGCACCCGTATCTATGTATATATAGTCTAAATCAGATGCTACAATCTTAGCAACTGTACTTTTTCCAGCTGCAGCTGGGCCATCAATAGCAATAGCTATTTTTTTTTCAACCATTTTTATTCTTCCTTTCTAAACAAAAACATCTATTAAAATAGTACTTCTAAAAGAATACCACATTTATGAAATTGACGTTATTCTTCTATGGAAATATTATTCACAAAATATATACCCTCTAAAAAATAGACATGTTAAATTAAAGATCTTTCCGTCTTTCTTTTAATTGTGTTTCAAAGCAATAACGAATAATTTGTTGCCTCTCTTTTTCATTTATAGTAGTAAATTTCATTGATAATAGCCGTCTATCCGATTCCTTTTTTTGATACGTGCGTATTGCTTCAGCTTGAGCAGTTACATAAATCGTTTCACCTGATTCCATCGGTAAAACAAGCCACATTTCAACTGTCTTACCAGGTTCGATTGTTTGATTGGAAGGTAAAGCAATAGCTAAACCTCCACCACTTATATCATAGGTAATTGTTGTAAATGGTTGCTCGATTTGATTCGTATCATGAATAGATATATCAAGCGTAGTCATTATCCGAACATACTCTCTTCTTTGAATTCTTTTTAGATCATCTTTTGGAAAATGTAACAGTAACATCGGTACATTAGCTGTTTTTTTTCCTTTTATTTCTGTATCAAATTGATAAATAGATTGATCATTACCAATGAAATTTGCTAGAAAAATAGTTCCTTTTGGAAAAATGCTTGTCCTACCACTTTGTTCATTAATTGGATAATCTATATACATTGTAGTTCCTTTCATCTCTACAACCTTGCACCTATACCGATGCATTTCTCCATCCTCATTTTCAGCTTCTAATGTAAGGGTTGTTCCAATTTTCATCAAAATGTTTCCTTCTCTCTAGGTAATTCTACACATGTCTATATGTATTATCGCAAATAACATACAGATTACGCAAGATAATAATAGAGATTAAAGAAAAAAAGAAAGGGTTTTTTTCCCCTTTCTTAATCAACATTCCATTTTGCTTCAGCTGTTTTTAATTTCTCTACATGAATTTCCTCACCAGACATCGCATTAATAAATATACGGAATGTTTCATTATCTTTTGTTCCTAGAAATGCATATGCCAAAACTTCCTCCATACCACTATCATCAACAATAGCTAAATGCTGATCTTGAATAACTACAGATGTATTTACCTTCTCTTTTGCTTCATCAATTGATAGTGTAGGCTCTTCGATTTTTCTCTCTATGTGGTTGCGGTAAAAGTCTGTTCCAATAAAACCTAATATCTCTCCATTATCTAATGCTACTTTCATTTGCAGTTTATCCGGGTAAATACGAACGTCATCTTGTTGATATAAGAATTGAAAAACACCGACGTGATCGTATTGACTACTTTGGAACATTTCCATATTCTCAAATCCGTTTTTCTCTAAAAACTTTTCCGCCTCTAGCTGTGCATCATTTAAACTTAACTTTTTATCTTTAATTTCTCGATTTAACATAAATGATAGCGGATGACCGCCTTTGATTGAAATATCAACATACCCATGCTCATTGCCTTTTTCAAAGGAAGCACTATACATTGGAATCGTTGCGCCATCTCCACTTTTAGCAACCGTTAAATCAATGTCCTGATCTAAATCAAATAATTCACGAATTCGTTCTTCAACTTTTGATTCAGATATTTTTTTACCATTAATAAATTTAAATTCATGCGTTTCATTAGATATACCTGTTAAACTTGCTGATAGATTACTTTCTGAATAGCCACCTAGCGTCTCCTCTACAGTTTCAAAACCATCAATAATCGTATTATCCATTGGTTCATCCTCAGAAGCTAAAGCTAACTGTACATCCATCCAACGTAAATTCTCTTCTAAGACCGCGTGTTGTACCTTTCTTAATTCATTTTTTATATCCCCAGCTGTTTGATACAATTCGTTTAAAGTATTTATTTCATCGTCAGTTAAAGGTTCTTGTTCAAGATTACGGACAGACGCACGATAACTAAAATCACCAATGTCAGATAAAAATTCTTCCGTTTTGTTAAATGGCATTAATACTAGGGGGAGTTGACCCACGTCACTTTGTGCTTCTGATGTTAATCGCCAAATTTCAATTAATTGTGGCGATATTCTTTCTTTCGTATTCATCGCTAATGTTGTACCTATCTTGTCATGTAACAAATCCATTTCATAACTTAAATCATGAAATGCACGCTGATAATTATTCTCTGCTTGTACTAAAATTTCATTTTTTTCTTGATGTTCTTGGTATCCCCATGCACCGGTTGCAAATACAACGATCGCTAGTAGACCAATTGCAATCCATCTAAACATGATAGTCATTCTCCTTTCTTACATACAAAAAACATGTTTGCCAATTTTTTTGATTTGTGGTCTTGACCAAATCCAACTCGATGTAGCAGTATCTGGATTAAAGTAGTATATTGCTTCACCAGTTGGATCCCATCCGTTAATCGCATCTACAACAGCATCCTTAGCTCTATCATTTGGTGTTAACCAAATCTGCCCATCTGCTACGGCAGTGAATGCTCTTGGTTCAAAAATAACGCCAGAAACAGTATTCGGAAAAGTAGCGCTATTCACCCTATTTAATATGACTGCAGCAACAGCTACTTGTCCTTCATAGGATTCTCCTCTTGCTTCACCATAAACAGCATTTGCCATTAATTGAATATCATTTTGCGAAAATCCATTCGGAACATTAACTGCTGTTGGTTCGAGCGATGTTTCAGGGCTTTCTTCTACCTCTTCTTGTGGTGCTTGTTCATTCTTTGGTTCTTGTGGCTCTTGTTTTGGTGCTGGCTGTGCTTCTTGTTTAGGGGTATTTTTTTTCTTTTTTATTTGATCTTCATTGGGCACACCACCATAGTGCGTAAAATTATTTCCAGCTTCAATTTGTTGCTTTACATATGCTCTATCATATTCCGATGCTTTCTCTAACTTTTGCTTTGCAGCTGTACCTGCTAAACCATCGATTTCCATACCAAATTCGTATTGAAAATTGCGTAAGGCCCAATACGTACTCCACCCAAATACACCATCAATTTTTCCGTTATAAAATCCGAGATACTGCAATCTTGCTTGCAACTCTATAACATCCTCACCAGTCGCACCTTGTTGAATTACTTGGTCACTAAACGCGTGGGTCGTGTTTATAGGTACAACGTTTGTAAAACTAAATAATATACCTACGAAACTGAATAAGAAGATGCTTTTTTTAACTATACTCATCCTGCGCTCCTCCTAGATTCTTAGAAGTAATGGTTTCTATCTTGTTATGTATTTTCGTGCGAAACTGTTATTTTATACATTGAATTTAGTCATCTATGATGTTAATTACATAAAAAAAGCAAGTATCCTAGTTACAAAATCGTAAGGAATACTTGCTATAAATCAGGTGTTTTCTCACTTTTAACCTGATTATAGATCGGTATATGCTGTTGGTTTGCCATTTTAACTTTTTTCATACCATTTAACCATAATATAACCATAAATGGTATTAATATATAAAACCATCTTCCGCCTGGTACAATTTGCAAAATATAATCATATAAACCATGTAATATTACTGGAATAAATAAAGCACTAATCATGATCGACCGAGAATGTATTGCATTAAACTTTGCTTTACCTAAATAATATCCCATAATTACCCCGAATAAAGCATGCGAAGAAACTGGAAATATAGCTCTACTTAAAGCATATTCAATCCCATGAGCAAATAAATATAATATATTTTCAAGTGTAGCAAAACCTAAACTGATTGCAACGCCATATATTATCCCGTCATAAACGGAATCGAAATCAGTAAACTTATAAATCGTGTATATAAAAATAAACCATTTAAAGAATTCCTCTAACATTCCGGTTAAAATAAATGAAGACACGAATGGTGACTGACCAATATCTTCAACTGAAAATGCATATTGAATAAACATTATCGGGAAAACAAGCAGTGCCCCATATAAGAAACTTCGAATTATTGGTAAAAGTGGCTCTGTATTAAATCGATCTTTTAAATAAAAAAAGGACATTAGAGCTAGTGCTGGTGCAATACCGGCAGATAAAAGTGCTACCATAATTCGGCACCCTCTTCCATAAAAATTACTTTCATCGTATCATGAAAGTAGAAGACTTGAAAATACAAATATTAAAGTTGGTGCAAATAATGAAAAATATCTTACTTATTCATACTGGTGGAACCATTGCGATGACTGAGAACATAGATACTGGTTCAGTCTCCACAACTAAAAAGCATCCCTTAGCCAGTGAAGATGCAATAATAAGTCAATTCGCAAAAATAGATGACGACTATTTATTTGATCTACCATCTCCACATATTACACCAATCCTTATGTTACAACTAGGTCAGCATATTGAAAAACGTCTAAAAACAAATAGATATGATGGTATTGTTATTACGCATGGTACGGATACATTAGAGGAGACAGCTTATTTCCTCGATCTCTATTTACAAACAAAGAAACCAGTTGTTGTAACTGGTGCAATGCGCTCAAGTAATGAGGTGGGTTCAGATGGGTTGTATAATTTAATTAGTGCAGTACGCGTTGCAAGTGCAATTGAGTCTGAAGAAAAAGGGGTACTTGTTGTTATGAATGATGAAATTCATACAGCAGCATATGCAACAAAAACATCAACAAGTAATATTGCAACTTTTAAAAGTCCACAATTCGGTCCAATAGGTATGCTGACAAAACAAAAAGTTTATTTTTATCATAAATGGATTTCACTTGAAACGTATCAAGTAGAATCTATAACGAAAAACGTTCCTTTAATTAAAGTATATGCTGGTATTGATCAAACATTATTTAATGCAATTACCGCAACATCATTAGATGGATTAGTTATTGAGGGATTTGGTCAAGGAAATGTTCCACCAGCCATAGTTGATTCTATAGAACAACTTATAAAAAATAATGTGCCTGTTGTTTTAGTATCGCGAAGTTTTAAAGGAGTTGTTCAACCTACTTATGATTATCCAGGTGGTGGAAAACAATTAAAAAATGCAGGTGTTTTATTCGCTAAAGGACTATCCGGTCAAAAAGCAAGAATCAAGTTGCTCCTATTACTTGAATCCAATTGTTCACCAGATCGGTTAGAAACAATATTTGAAGCATAAAAAAACAGCACAGTAGTGCTGCTTTTTTATTGAAAATAATTCATTACTTTTTTGCTATAGCTTCAGCGATAAGCGGTCCATGAAATCGTCCGTTTTCAATAAAGATTTCATTGTTATTAAACCCGGCTACAATTACACCTGCAATATAGATATTATCCACATTGGTTTCCATTGTTTCCTGATTAAATGAAGGTCTGCCTGTTTCATCATCTACTTCGATATTCATTTCTTTCAAAAAAGATTGATCAGGTTGGTAACCAGTCATAGCAAAGACAAAATCGGCTTTTACTTGTTTCGATTGATTATCCACGCTATAGTCAACAGTTTTTTCCTTAATTTCAGTAATGGTAGCATTAAATTCCATTGTTATCGTTCCTTTATTTGCTAATGAAACAAATTCAGGTAAGATCCACGGCTTAATGCTATTAGAGTAATCACTACCTCGATAAAGTACTGTGATATGAGCGCCAGCATTATGTAACTCTAACGCTGCATCAACGGCCGAATTTTTCCCACCGATGACGACAACGTTTTTATTGTAATATGGATGGCTTTCCTTAAAGTAATGACTAACATGGGAAAGTTCTTCCCCTTTTATACCCAATAAATTTGGCTGATCATAGTAACCAGTTGCTACGATTACGGAATGTGTTTTGTATACATTTTTTAATCCGGTATTCGTCTCTGTATATAGGAGAAAATCGTCACTTTGGCGCAGCACCTTTACTACGCGTTCATAGCTATTTACACGTAAGTCTCTTCTTTTTGCTACCTCACGATAATAGGCTAGCGCTTGATTACGAACAGGTTTTTTATATTCTGTAATAAACGGTATCTCTCCAATTTCCAATCGATCACTGGAGCTAAAAAACGTTTGATGCGTTGGGTAATGATAGATCGCATTGACGACATTGCCCTTTTCAATTAATAACGGTTCTATACCTTTGTTTTGTAATGCAATAGCTGCTGACATACCACAGGGTCCTGCCCCAATAATAATAGCTTGCTCTTCTTGCATAATAAATCCCCCTAGCAGTCATTTCTGTTTTACTTGGCAAAGTATTTGGTTAATTGCTTTACTGCATCTTGTGACATGATTGTATTACCGTACTCGATTAAACGATGTGATGTTAGGATACTTGGTGAAGCAAACTCAGACAAAATCGCAATAATATGTTCTCGATTCACATCTAATACTTCTTCATCTGTTAATTCCATATAATAATTTCCTTCAAATGAATATACAGTACCGCCTGTTATTCCAACTTGATCTAAATGTATCGCTAATTGAATCAAATCTTCAAACGATTGGAATAGAAAAATTAATTCTTTACTTTCGTCCAACGTTACCTTCATTTCTATAAAATCTTCTTCGTCTTCTTCATCCTCAATTTGACTTTGTGTTACGATAATTAACATACCCTGTGCTTGCATTACGTGAACTTGCACTAATAATACACCTTCTAATTCAAAACCCAATTCATCACTAGCTTCATACATCATATCGTGGAACAAAGCCTGCATTTTAGGTAAATCTCTCCATAGGTCTTCTTTTGTTAAACCTCTATCAACCAAATCATCAAAAGTTAGAAATATTTTAAATTGATCAGAAGAAAGTCGTTCTAAACGCATGTTAATTACCCCCCTTATTAGCTACCTTTATATTGTAATACGTAATTTATATCATAATATGCTATTGTATACGATTTTGTAACGAATACCAACCCATATAAATAAACAACAGAAATTGATTGGTATCAAATAAGGTACTTTTATTTATTTAAAAGTACCCTACTTGAAATTATGTATATTATATAGTAGTTATAACTTGATTGAAAGCAAACAAATTACTATAAATCAAGATTTACATATTTTTAATATCTAATACACGAAACCCTGCTCTTTCAAGCTTACTCTTTAGTTTATTCGCATCAACATCTTCATTCACTTTTAAAACAATTCGTCTTGCTAATTTATCTGTTTCATCAAAGGTTGTAATAGATATAATATTAGCATGTAGCTGTTTTAAGATGTCTGCTAATCTAGCAAAGCGGCCTGATGATTCTTCAGAAGTGAATGCAATTCGAACACCCGGTTTCTTCATTCCAAAAACACTTTCAAATTGTTCAATCACATCAAAACGACTGATTATACCAAGAAATTTCTTTTGCTCATTAACAACAGCTAATATCGGAAAACCTTTAAACGTTGTTAGTGTATTCTCGAATACCTCGTCCTCAGAAATATATAAATCATGCTGTGTTAAAATATCTGCTACTATCTTCGATTCTAAAAATTCAGTTCGTTCTAAATCTTCTTGAAAAAAGGCCTGATAAATATCTTGTTTTGAGATCATTCCTTTGAAAATTTTATCCTCATCAACTACAGGCATCGCTTGAATACTGTTATTATTCATTAGATTTAATGCTGTTTTCACTGATTCATTTGGGGATACCGTAAAACATTGATGAATTGATTTCATTGCACTTCTTACAAACACATCAAACACCTCATTTTTTATTCATTATTGATTCCAGTTATTGTTCGAAAAGAACTAATATATATCATTATACACATAGGACGTGCTTATATGCCATATATTCTACCATAGTTATTTTTTTAAAAAGGAGGCTTTAAGATGAATTATACAAACACGAAGTATTATTATCCATATATTAGTCCGTTAGACCCTTGCCCTCCCATTGTTAGAAAGAGTTATTCGACACCTCCCCATTTGTACATGGGATTTCAACCGCCTAATCTTGCACAATATCCTACAGCACGTGAAGCACTTTTTGCCGGCACTTTATGGCCAGCACTATTTGATCCTTATCCACCTAAGAAAGAGAGGGAAAAACATGAGCACGCCTAAACAAATGCCTCAACAATACTACGATCTCTTAGAAGAAATTCAAGCAGTTGACTTTGTTCTAGTTGAACTTAATTTATATTTAGATACACATCCCGAAGATTTAGAAGCCATTCAACAATTTAATCAATGTACACTTGAAAGTAAAAAGTTAAAAAAACAATTCGAAAAACAGTTTGGTCCACTCATGCATTTCGGTAAAAGCTATTCTGGTTATCCTTGGAATTGGGATAATGCCCCATGGCCTTGGCAAGTGTAAAAGGAGGAAATCACATTGTGGTATTATGAAAAAAAACTGCAGTATCCTGTACGCGTAACAGAATGTAATCCACGTTTAGCCAAATATCTTATCGAGCAATATGGGGGTGCAGATGGAGAATTATCCGCTGCGTTGCGATACCTCAACCAGCGTTATACAATTCCAAATAAAGTAGTTGGTCTATTAAATGATATTGGTACCGAGGAATTCGCGCATTTAGAAATGATTGCAACAATGATTTATAAATTGACCAAAGATGCTACCCCAGAACAAATGAAAGAAGCTGGTTTGGCCGCTCATTATGTGAATCACGATAGTGCGTTATATTATCAAAATGCTGCAGGCGCACCATGGACTGCCTCCTACATTCAAGCAAAAGGTGATCCAATTGCAGATATATATGAAGACATCGCGGCTGAAGAAAAGGCACGCGCCACATACCAATGGATTATTAATGTTTCGGATGATCCACAATTAAACGACAGCTTAAAGTTTTTACGCGAAAGAGAAATTGTCCATTCGCAACGTTTTAGAGAAGCGGCTCAAATATTAATTGACGAAAAAGATAAAAAACAATTCTTTTAGATAAATCTCTATATAATTCACAAAATAAAATGATCACGAGTTATACCAAGACTTAAATGCCCGTTTCACTTTCCGAAAGTTGCGTAATCAATAAAAAGAACTAAAGATTTTTTATTCTAAAATCTTTAGTTCTTTTTCATTAGGTAAGAAAATTTTCTGACCTGGTGTTACGATATTTGAATCTAGTTCATTAAATTCACGTAAAGAACTGACAACGTTTGTTGATTGATAATATTTTTCTGCAATTAAAATTAGCGTATCACTTTCCGTTACAAGATAGTATCTTCCAGTAACTTCTACAAGTTCATTCTCATTGGTTTCTTTAGCTACCGCAATAGTCACTTCGTTAGATAATTCCTGATTAATTGGAATAACGGTAACTTTTTCTCCTACAGGAAGTGAATATACCGTATTCTCATCATTTATTGATCTAAACCACTCTTCTCCCCATACCTGATAGGTTAAAACTAATCCTACAATAACAATGAATAAGACAACTAAAAAACGTATAAACAGAAAATTGATTTTCCATTTCGTTTTTGTTTTTTTATCAGCATGCACATAACTACGTGGTGGCAAATCTAAAATATCAATGTTTGGCTCATCTTCCTCTAATTTTTCAGGAGTAGTAATTGGCTGTTCCTTAGCAGTAGAGTCACGTTGAATTTGTTGCATTTGCTCGCGTAGTCTCATTGCTTGATCTTCTCTGTAGTCACTCATCTATAACCCCTCCTAAAAAAACGTAAATATAAAGCTAAACTGAAATCAATAATAAAATGTGTCATAATCGTTACACTAAGGTTATTTGTAACCTCGAATAAAAAACCAATATAGAAACTTAGCATAACAACGCTAATAAATAAAACGGGCTTGAATAAATATCGGATATGAATAAACGCAAATAGCAAACTCGTTGCAATATAACCAATACTGGACTGCAACACACCACGAAACAATACCTCTTCTGTTATAGCAACAAACATTGTTAGGATAATAATTTGATAGATATTACTTCCTTCAAATATTTTTTCGTTAATTCCACCATCATCCCAATAACGTTTAGATAGGGTTTGGTACATAAAAATGTCAATTGCCACGACAATAATACCTGAAAATAGACCATAATAGATAATTTCAGTGGCTGAGCCTTCAAACAGTGCTGGAAAAAATGCAAATGAACCATGAATAAACCAAGCAATGATTACACTTATAAATAGTAAAAGTCCCTGTGATATGTAAACTGGTTGTCTAACTTGTTTACTAGTCATACTTGCAATAATTGCTGCTTGTCTATCTTTCATTTACTTCCCCTCTAGCAAGAACAAATTTGCTAATTCTATTTCCCAACTACTTTCTACAAGTTGCTTTGCTTCAACGATTGGTTCCCATTTATTAAATGTAAAATCACAGTAATCACAGCAAAAGTATTTCGCTTCTGAACTATCAGGTTGAAATGCTTGATATAATTGTTCTCTTCTACAAGTTACGCCGGTTACCCAGGTTAATATTTCATCTAATTTATTTAATTTATAGTACGTTCTTTCAATAATTCTTTGATTTATTGCTTCCAAAATTTCTGCCTTCTTATCATATATCGGCAAAATTTGATCTTCTTTAATCATATCATGTTTTTCTAGTTGATAATGTAAAAATCGCCATTGTGTTTCGTTTATTTGAAACTCCTCTATTAATAACGGACTACCTAAGTCAACTTTCTTGTCTGATCTTGCTAGTGAATCAAGTCTATTTATAATTGTAGGGATTTGTTCCGTTGTAGGTAATTCAGATTCAATTAAACGCTTTGGTAAAATATCATCAAAAGGTGCGTACAATACCAGACTGACACTAGACATTCCATCTCTCCCTGCCCTGCCTACTTCCTGTATGAATGATTCAATTTGGGTAGGTATATGATAATGCACTACTAAACGTACATTTGATTTATCAATCCCCATTCCAAATGCACTGGTACAACAGATCACATCTAACTGATTCTCCATAAATTGTTGTTGAATTAAAATACGATCTACTTGTTCCATACCACCATGATAAAATGCAACACGAAGTTCTTGTAAACTATCCCCTAATTGACTTGCAACAAATTCAGCTTCTTTTTTACTTGAAAAATAGATCATAGTTGGAACCGGAAACTTTCCTAATAATTGCTTTAAATAACTTACTTTTTCTTGTTTTGATTGTAATGCCTGAACAGTAAACGCAATATTGTCTCGATCCATTGGATAAATATGTTTATTTAATGGCACATTATTTAATTGTTTAGCAATATCTTTTTGAACTTCCGGTGTAGCTGTTGCACTTAAAGCTAATATTGGAGGATTATTTAACGCTTCTATAACAGGATTCAATTTAAGGTAATCAGGTCTAAATTCATGACCCCATTGAGAGATACAATGTGCTTCATCAATAACAAACAAAGATATTTTTATCCTTTTTAATCGATCTAATAAACGATTATTTTGTAACATTTCTGGTGAAAGATAAATTAATTTATATGAATCCAGCTGGTCAAATAAAAAATGTCTCTCCGTATAGTCAACAAAACTGTTTATTGCGATAACCTTTTTAAAACCTTTAGCCTTTAACTGTTTTACTTGATCTGACATAAGAGATAGCAGAGGGGATACGACAATAACGGTATCATTTCCCTTAATTGCTGGAATCTGATAACAAATGGATTTTCCCGATCCTGTAGGCAATACGCCTAATACATTATTACCTGCTAAGACATCTTCAATAATTTCTTTTTGTCCAGTTCTAAATGCATTAAACCCAAAATAATCTTGCAAGATCCGCTCTAGTTGATTCATTTTAATAAACCCTCCTTCTGTGGAAAATCAGAATACGTTAATACGAGGCGAATCTGAAAATAGCTAAAATTGTTTCCAGCTAATTCTTTGATTTGTTTTAACTTTGCTGTCTTATTACTCCTAATAGCAGTGAGTATAATTGTAACTGACTCTTGATCTACATACGGATTTATTGAAAATTCCGGCTCAATATAAGCAATTTCAACGATATGATCTTCTATCGTATTTACTTTTAGTTGTCTAATTCGCGCTATTTGTTCAACGTCAAACCCTTTTTTTATTAAGTGGTATGTTTTTTCTGCTGAATTCGTAATAAATTTCTTTGATATCTGTGTAAAGTAATAAAATGTCGGTAAATATTTTAATTGGTTTTCTCGTTCATGCAGATAGGTTAGTAATTGATGTATGGTACCAGTTAAGTATAAATGAATATCGACAGGCGTTGTTTGATATTTTCTTGCTAATTGGTTCATAGTTAAACCAATCTTTTGATAACCCGTTAATCGATCAACAAATAATTGCGCTAAATCCGGATTAATACTTTTAAGAAAGCTAGACAATTCGTGATGTATACCAGTTAACCATTGATCACTTTCATCTCTATGGATGTGATAATGTTTCTTTACCCATGTTTGCACCTCTTTATGTTCCGTAATTGCAACAAAGTACCCCTTCTTGCGAGACATATTCGTATAAGTTTGAATCCATAATTGCAATCTTAACCAGAATAAATCACTCATTCGATCAAAAATAAGACCATTTAATTGTTTAATTGGATAGTTTTCTAATTTGCCTTTTAAATATACCTCACCACTTTGGGTGATATGCGCATTATTTTGATTGTCCAATGTAACATAATTTTCAGTTACTAAAGCTTTAATTTCATCCTCAAAGTACTTTCTTTCCAAATGTTTGCAAACACCAAAATAAGGTGTAATTTGATAGAGTTTAGAATCTTGCAACGTTTGTATTGAGCGCTTACCAACCAAGAGATGAAAAATCGAAGCTGTACTCCGTTCCATACTTATACGTGCTATACAATCTAGTAAAATTGCTCTAAACATAGCTTTTAACTCCTTTTTTAAAAATAGTAAAGTAGTTATTCATTATCTCCACTTGTACCGTCATTGCAAAAACAAGTAATTGAACGTAAAATAGTAAAAATAGATATACTTTACTAATAAAACATGAAAGAGCAAGAAGGGAGAGTTAGCATGGCTCATTATACAATAGTGGATAAAGATACATGCATTGCCTGCGGTGCATGTGGGGCAGCAGCTCCTGATATATATGATTATGATGATGAGGGGATTGCCTACGTTCTCTTAGATGATAATACAGGGAACGTTAAAATACCAGAAATATTAGAAGAGGATATGTTGGACGCACATGAAGGTTGCCCGACTGACTCGATCAAAATTGCTCAAGAATCATTTGATCGTGACCCTTTCAAATATGAAAAATAGTTTGTTATTATTCAAAAAGTGAAGGAACCACTATCAAATGGCTCCTTCACTTTTTAGTTTGAATTACTTTATAACTCAACTTTCACAGTGTAAAACAGGTACTTAAGTCTTGGTATAACAAGGATTTCTCACAATCCAAAATAGAAATTGACTCCACGCCTCTTTCGAAATCATCTGAATTCCATCTGACCTACATGAGAGAAACGCTGTCGTAAGAGAAGACTCTCACCCGCTACGTCAGTATATTGATTCGCTTTCCGTGGGCACAGTCGAAGATCCACTTGTGCTGTTTCCACAGGAGTCTCCTCCATTTACTTCCTTCGCTGGATAGAGATTAAAATTAATATATTATCTGCTGGTGATAAAGTTTTATTGTGCTTATGACAACAGCTTCTCACATTATGATGATTGATTGTAGCGTAAGGCAGTCGATCCTTGAAAATATAGTTCGATTTTCTTCGTGCGGTGTGGGTTCAGGAAGTAAATTCAAAGTCCTGCGGGAAAAGCAAGATCTGAAGATCCACTTCGGAAAGTGCTCTTTGCTTTTCGAAGTTAGCTGCAGACTTGCCCGCGGAAAGCGACTGCCTGAAGCGGAAATCAACATGGCAGTTACGACTGAGTCTATGTTAATTCAGTCATAAGCAACAATTTTAAAAAAAAAGCAGACCTTTTTAAACAATGTCAGGTAATAGATCAAATATAATCCAAACGCAAAACAGTAATCGATTACCGCTTGTTTTTTAAGTAATATAGTTGTGTTAATAATTAATGTAAAACAAGTGGATTAACACCATCAGGTACAGGAATAGATTCATGAAGCCTGTATTCCCCTACTACATCACTATCAATCGGGATATCAAAAACAACACTACTATAACCAAACGTTTTTGCGGTAATTAGGATTGCTTCGATCATCGACGCGGTTCTCTGATTATTAGAGAATTGATTTGACTCTGAAAATGAAATAATCATTTCATCCTTACCATTGTCTTCAGCGTTAAAAAACACATCCTTTGGAATAGGTGCTTTGATATAATTCCCTTCATCCAGCTGCATAAGCGTTAGTGCCTCGTTAATCGATACTATTTCATTAACACTTGTAGGGATGAGCAACTTCTCTAGATCTTCGTACTGATAAATTTTGTACACCTGATTTGTTATCTTTCGCAAAGGAAATTTATCTATAACGCCATATGGACCTAAATCAACTGGATCAGCAGATTCTGTTTGTACATTAATTTCACTGATTCCATACGGTGTGAACATAAAATCAAGCATTTGTTGAAACATAATTGCGTTACTAGAACCATTAGGAAATTGATATGCATTTGGAACAGTCATAAAAAGTTGTTCCTTGTTATCAATAAACTCAAATACTATATCTTCAAATGGAAATGTTTTTATTCCAACACTTTCAACTAAATCTTCAACATAACTATTAATTCGATTGTAGTAATCATTCGGTTCTCCGGTTGACGAAGCGTCAACTAAAGTGATTGGGATTGCGTATTGATAATTTTGATCAGCTACAGTCAGTGTGAATGTCTGTTCCTGTTCAATTTCATGATAATACAACATACTTTCTATATTTACCTCTGTTTCAACTAAACCGACACTTTCTTCACTTGTGTCACCTGAAATATTTTGTTCTTGTGAAGTAAAGCTATCTTCACTACTTTCTATTTGATCTGCATTATCAAACAGTGTTGTATTTGTACTGCGGATAAAAATAAAAACTACCGACAATGCGGCTATTAATGCCAGAGAAGGAATAACCCAAGATCGGTTTTGTTTAGATTTTGGTGTTGTATTTAGTTCTTGTTGGATTTTATTATACAAGATTTCCTTTGATTGTTGATCCTTTACTTTAGGCATTTTATTTAATTTTTTTTCTAAATCTATTTCATCCAACCTCTGTTGATCCATGATTATTACCTCCTCTCTATGTGAGTGTCTAGTAGTAATTTTTGCATTTTTTTTATGGCTCGATGCTGTGTAGTTTTCACTTTACTGATTGACCATCCCATAATATCTGCTGTTTCTTGAATCGATAAAGATTGAATAAAGCGCAATATTATGACCTGTTTTTGACCTAGACTGCATTGATCTAATTGATAATAAATGTTTTTCATATCCTCATCAAGAATAACAACCTCTTCAGGTAAGTCGGAAGGGTCTTTAAAATCAGATTCCTGTTTATTAAAATTAAAAAAATCTATTAATCGTTGTTTGTTTCGTTGTTGTTTTCTAAAAGAATCCATCGTTGTGTGCCTTGCAATAGAAAATAACCACGTTTTTTCTGTACTATCACCCCGAAACGAATCATATGACTTTAGTACTTTGATATATACTTCCTGAATAAGATCTTCAGCCAAAGATTGGTCTTTGACCATATAAAAAATATACTGAAACAAATCTTGATGATACTTATTATATAAATCTTCAAACGTGGTCTTCATTTATAAGACCTCCCGTCCTAATATATTAGTCGTTACTTCCTACAAAAGGTTACACTCTATCGTTTATTTATGTCTGTAAATATCGCTTGAAAATGAGAGAAAGTGGTTTATACAATACACACAGGAATAACACATTACCAATAGCGTGTGAGATATCAAAAGGCAGACCAGCTAAATAGTAAGCTAGAAACTTTCCTGTAATAACGTAGTTCGTGAAAGCAAATGTAAAGCCGAAAAATAGACCAGCTAAAAGTGCATAAACAAATAAAAGAATAAAAGGTTTTTTAAAATGTATCTTTCCTATTAATCCACTGAAAATACCGATAAACGACCATGCAACTATTTGCCATATCGTCCAAATTCCCATACCTAAGAACAAATTAGATATATATGTAGTGATAACTGCTAAAAAGAAAGCGGAAATTGGTCCTAAAAAAAATCCCGTAATGATAATAATGGCAGTTACAGGCTGTATGTTTGGTAAAAACTGAAAAGCAACTCGTCCAACAACACACAATGAAGCTAACACAGCAATTAATGTTAAACGATATGTCCGCTTCATTAATTATTCCATTCCATGTAAATCAAAAACAACTTCATCACCTGAAGATAATTCATATTCATTTGCACCAACAAGAGCTTCTTCATCATTTACTTCATACAACCAAAATTTATCATCTGTTTGTTCTACACCATCTATAGAGGTAATAAAGCCATCTACATCTTCAATTTCATAATTTTCTTCCAATACGTCCATCAATATTTCATTCTCTTCTATTTCAATCGTTTCATCAGAAATAACTTCTTCTCCATTATCTGTTGAAATTACTATATTGACTGCTTGCTCGTTAGCATTAGTAGTTTCATCTGGTGTCTCTGTTTGGCCACAACCTAATAAGATCAGTGTACTAACTAAAAAGGCCATGATCAACTTTACGTGATTTTTCATTATAAATTCCTCCATTTTTTGGAGGACTGAACAATAATTTGCATAATTAGGTAAAAAAATCACACAAAAAAAACAAATCAATTGCTCATTCCTCGAAGCATTGATAAAGTGAAATTGGTAGGTCTACTGACTCGTACATTTATCTACTTTGAATCCTTCCCATACCGACTAATTGATACAGTGGATTTATTCATTTCGTCTGTACTTACAGTTGCGAGGACAGTTCTGGTATCACACCAGATTCCCTGTTATGTTACATACACCAATTACACATTATTTAATTATTTTACGCGTTATCCTTACTTTTTGGTAGCTCAAAAGAAAAAGTGGTACCTTCAGAATGTTTACTTTGAACCGATATATTACCTCGATGTGCTTCAATGATATTTTTGGCAATAGCTAATCCAAGGCCTGTGCCTTTCTTTCCTGCTTTTCTTTGTCTTGATTTATCTGCTTTATAAAATCGCTCAAATACAAATGGTAAGTCATCTTGAGGAATACCTGATCCATTATCCATGATAGTAAAAAGAACTTTCTTTTTTTGTTCCTCTATACCAACAACAATTTCTCCATGTTCTTGTGTATGACTAATTGCATTGTCAATTAGGTTAGTTAAGACTTGTTCCAGACGATCTGGATCAAAAGATAAGATTAAATCTTTATTCGTAATAGTGTACCTTAAAGAAATGTGTTTTTCGTTAGCAAGACCTTTGAACTTTCGAATAATTCGATCAACGTATAGATCTACTTCTATATGTTCTTGGTTTAATTGAATTTGTCCTGCTTTTATTCGTGCAAGATCAAGCAATTCATTAACGAGTCTACCCATTCGTAGTGACTCATCTCGAATAATGTGTGCTAATTCATTTTTTTCTTCTTTTGATTCAGCAATATCATCGACAATTGCTTCACTATAACCTTGTAGCATGGAAATCGGTGTACGTAATTCATGCGATACATTTGCAATAAAGTCTTCACGTAATTTATCCATTTTTCGTTCTTCTGTCATATCACGAATGACAGCAACAACACCACGTACTTTAGTTTGATCATATAATGGAGACATGATCATAACCCAGTTTCGTCCTTGAATAAATACTTCACGCATTGACTCAGATTCTATTGCTATTACCTCTTGCATAAGATCTTTTACTTCATTAGGTAAAATTTCTTTATCCTCTATGTCTAGCTCGTAACGCCAATCTTTTAAGAACTTTTCTGCTGGTGGATTAGAAACAATAATGTCTGCTACTCGATTTAATGTGATAACACCATCAGCCATTGATCGTAAAATACTATATAACTGTTCTTTTTCTTGGCTTAGTGCATCAATATGATAATTAAGTTGTCTTCCCATCCGGTTAAAAGCCATAGCCAATTCACCAATTTCATCATGTGTTAAAATTGGTACTTTTGTACGAAATTCACCCTTTGTTAATTCAGACGCAGCTTCACGCATTTGAATTAATGGCTTTGTTATCCGTGTTGATAGAAAAAACGCAAAAATAGTCATTAACACAATGGCAATTGCAGCTGCTAGGAGAATAATACGCGTAGTTTGTTCTGTAGTTGCAGCAACGACAGTACTTGATTGATAAGCATAAACTGCTCCAACTTGGTCATTTAACCTAGTACCTATCAATAAGACTTTCGTACCGTCATGCAGTGTTGTCTCACTCTTTACCACATTATCACTAAAGTATACAGCTCTGTATTCCTCATTTTCGAATAACCACTCGCTCGTGATAAGAGGAAGTGTTTCATCCGAACTTTCAGATATCCAACTATATTCTTGATCTTCAACAATAATAATCCGGCTTGCGGGATCTTTAATTGTTTCTATCATATTTTCAATAAGTTCTTGATCTTCGTACTCACTAAGAATTGTTGAAACTTTATTAGCAGTATCCAATAATTCTTCCTCTGCTTGATTCACATGGTAACTTTCAAAAAATTCTAGTAGAAAAAAACTGATAATTGCTAAAACGACAAAAATAACAATCAAAAAAGTTACCCAGAGTTTAAATACAACACTTCTCCAAAACATTATTCATCAGCTACTTCAAATTTGTAGCCTACTCCCCAGACCGTGACAATCATTTTAGCAGCATCTTTAGATACCTTGTTTAACTTTTCACGTAATCGTTTCACGTGTGTATCTACTGTGCGTAAATCACCAAAGAATTCGTACTTCCATACTTCCTTTAATAGTTGTTCGCGATCAAAGACTTTATTTGGCGAAGTTGCTAAAAAGTGGAGCAATTCATACTCCTTTGGGGTTAATCCAACTTCAATACCGCCTGCTAAAACACGATGCGCATCATTCTCTATCAAAATGTGTTGAAATTCGAGTATATCTTTTGTTACCTTCTCTATATTTGATGCTGGTATGGAAGATGATCTTCTCAGCAAAGCTTTTACTCGTAACACGACTTCTCTAGGACTAAATGGTTTAACAATATAATCATCTGCACCGACTTCAAAACCCTCAATACGATTTGCTTCTTCTCCTTTGGCTGTGAGCATAATGATAGGCGTCGCTTTTTTTTCGCGGATACCTTTACAAACTACAATACCATCCTGTCCAGGAAGCATGAGATCTAATATTATTAATGTATACTCTTCTTCTATTGCTAATTCAAGGCCTCGATAACCATCATCTGCCTCTTCGACAATATACCCTTCTCTTTCTAAATACATTTTTAACAAGCGTCTAATTCTTTCCTCATCCTCAACCACGAGTATCTTATTGTTTTCATCCATCCCAAATACCCCTTCCTAGCACCTTTGCATTAATTAGAGCATCTTCTTTATTAACTTGGTCATTAGAAGAAAAAGGTGATTATTTCAACATATTTCGCAATAAACACCTGACTTTTGACTAATTAGAATAATAAAGTCACTCTTTTATTTTTGTTTGTAATGCTTCATTACGAAGCTGTTTGACTTCGTGCGGCGTTAATTCACGGTAATCACCTGGCTGTAAACCTTGCAACGTCAAAAATCCATAACGCTCTCGTTTAAGTTTTTTTACTGGATGATTAATCCCCTCAAACATCCTTCTTACTTGACGATTTTTACCTTGATGCAAGACTAGTTCCATTATTGCGGTATTTTTTTGTTCATCAGTAGATAAAATTTTAGAATGAATAGCTTTTAAAACTTCTCCCTCAGATTTAACACCATTTCTCAATTCTTTAATCGCTTCTCTTGACGGGATACCTTCGATTTTGGCGACATAAACTTTATCCATTTCATGACTTGGATGCATTAATAACTGTGTAAATTCTCCATCATTAGTCAGCAAAATAATACCAGAAGTATCATAATCTAATCTTCCAACAGGATAAACCCGTTCTTTTAAGTGCGGTATTAGATCTGTAAGTACCTTTCGATTTTTATCATCTTTCAAACTAGAAATTACACCTCTAGGTTTATATACAACATAATAGACATGTTGTTCCTTTTCAAGTGGTAAACCTTCTACTTCAACTTTATCGTCTGGTGTTACTTTCGTACCTAGCTTCTTAACTTTTTTTCCATTAACGGTTACTTTACCATCCTCGATAAGTTTTTCAGCTTTTCTTCTAGAAGTGACTCCACTGTGTGCAATCACTTTCTGTAAACGTTCTTCATTATTTGACATATTATCACCATAATTTCATTCGATTTTTAATAATTGGTTTTGTATAGTTTATTTTGACAGAAAAAGCGCAACAAAACAATAGCGTTAACAGTAGCGTTAACGCTTTATTGTGAAAATACAATTGTTACAACTATAATTGATGTTATTATACCAATAAAATCGGCTATTAGTCCAACTTTTAATGCATCTCCCATTTTATGAATACCTACTGCACCAAAATAAACAGTAATAATATAAAACGTCGTATCTGTGCTTCCTTGCATCGTAGAAGCAAGTCTTCCAATAAACGAATCGGGTCCATGTATTTTGATTAAATCAGCAGTAATTGCTAATGCAGCTGTTCCTGATATTGGTCTTGTGAAGGCTAAAGGTGCTATCTCACTAGGAATACCTAAAAATAACAATACAGGTTGTAGTAAACTTATAAATGCGTCCAAAGCTCCTGAACTTCGAAAGATAGCAATAGATACAATCATACCTAATAAGAATGGTAGTAACGAAATTGCTGTCTTTATCCCCTCTTTTCCACCTTCAACAAATAATTCATATGTAGGGAGTTTTTTTACTGTACCGGTAATTAAAACAATCATCACCATACTAGGTATAATCCATGCACTGATTAATGTAATGGTGTTCATTTTTTGTTTTTACTCACCCTTTTCAAATAAAATAGTCGATCAATTATAATAGCCAATGATGTTGTGACAAGTGTAGCTATTATAGTCGTAGCAACAATTTCTGTTGGAGCGGTTGATTGATATTGCATTCGAATTGCGATCACTGTTGTCGGAATTAGCGTTAAACTTGATGTATTAATCACTAAAAATGTGATCATCGAACGACTTGCCTTATCAGAATTTGAAAGTAACTTCATTTCCTTCATTGCTTTTATCCCCATTGGGGTAGCAGCATTTCCAAGTCCAAATAAATTTGCAATGAAATTTGAAAGAATATAACCCATTGCTGGATGATCTTTAGGTATTTCAGGAAATAACCTCGTTACAAGTGGTTTGAAGAGTGTCGAAAGCTTACTTAAAATGCCAGCCTTCTCTGCAATACGCATTAAGCCTAACCAAAAGACGAGCACACTGATTAAACCTATAGATAAAGTTACTGCTTCTGATGCACTCGAAAAAATCGCCTCATTCACTTGATCCATTGTTCCGTTAATCATTGCATAAATAATTCCTATAATCGACATACCAGCCCAGATATAATTGACCATCTACATCACACCGACCATTTTATTGAAAAAAGTAATAACAGTTTCAATGAAGCTCACCCGTTTTTTACTTTGCATTCCTACTGCTAATTGGTCTTGCAATGAACTTGTGCTTGATGATAGATTATATTGTTCAAATCCCCAATCAAATAAGCGAATATGATCTTGCCAGTCATTTGGGTCATCTAAAGTCACTACAATTAACGTGACATCATTCTTTTTAGCAACAGAAACCAGTGTCCTACCAGCCGCCTTTGTATAACCAGTCTTTCCTCCAATTGTATAGGAGTAATAAGTAGTTAGTAGTTTATTTTTATTTCCCCAAGCATAAGAACGTTGATCGGAAAGATATGATTGCGCACCAGTTATTGTCACAAATTGTTCATCTTCCATGGCGTGTTTGGTTAATAAAGCCATATCATATGCAGTTGAAAAGTGTGATTCCGAATCCAAACCATGCGGATTATCAAAATGTGATTGTTCCATCCCTAACCAAGTCGCTTTCTCATTCATCAGATAAGAGAATCCTTCTACACTACCACCAACATATTCCGCAATTGCTGTTGCAGCATCATTTCCTGATCGCAACATTAAACCATAAACAAGATCTTTTAATTTTATTTTCTCTCCTTCTTGCAAATAAATAGAGGAACCTTCTGTGTAAGCAGCCTCGCGACTTACAGTAACAGTATCTTCCATTTTACCTGATTCAATTGCTAATATTGCTGTCATTATTTTCGTTATACTAGCAATCAGTTCTGGATCTTCAGCAGCTTTTTCATATAGAATTTCTCCATTCGATTGGTCCATAAGAATAGCATTACGAGCTGTTACACTAGGATTCGCCTCAACAGTTTTAGGGTTGATTGTCAACAAGCAAATACAACCTATTATAATTAGCAGCATTGATTTCAATTTTTTACATCCTCTCTACATACTTTCTCTATAATCTTATGCAGAAAGGACGAGCATATGACCTGAAACAATTACGTCATCTACTTAATATGGCCTCCAGGTAATCTGTTTAGCTGCTTCAAATCTTTGTCTAACGTTTTCCCAATCAATTACATTCCACCACGCTTTAATATAGTCACTGCGATCATTTTCATATTGTAGATAATATGCATGTTCCCATACATCAAGTACAAGTAATGGAATACTATCGGCTAACGCATAATGTTGATGTTTCTCATGTGTTTGGATTCCTAATCGTTGTGCTCGAGGAGACCATACAAGCAACGCCCAACCACTTCCTTCAACAGACTCTGCGCCTTTTGTGAAGATTTGTTTAAATTTTTTAAACGAACCAAAATCTTTGTTTATTTGTTTGGCAAGTATGCTGTTAGCTTGTGGTTCTCCGCCTCCATTTGGTGTCATATTAAACCAAAAAATAGTATGCAAATAATGGCCAGATCCATGAAATGCTTGCTCCCTAAACCAATGCTTCCACATTTTATTATCAGTTTCTCCATGATAAATGGCTACTTCAGCTTTATTTAATCCATCTACATAAGACTTATGATGTTGATCGTGGTGCAAGCGCATTATTTTTTCCGAAATAAAAGGCTCAAGTGCATCATAATCATATGGTAATGGTGGTAGCTTATGTTTTCCTATTGGAACCGCTCCGTTGTTTAATTCCTGCTCTAAACGAAGTGCGAAACGCTGAGCTTCATCTCTTAAATACAGGGTTTCTTTTTCAGACAAACTTTGCTCACGCAATCCATCTTCTAGTTGAATTTTCCAATCATCCCAACCTGATAGCTCTTGACGTTGATCGTCGTTTCGATGCAACAATTCTTCCACTGCATATGACCACTCTAATAAATCAGTTATATAAGCTTTTGTATTCTTCTCCATCAAATCACCTCAACCGTAGCCTATGATAAACGGATAGTTTTGGTACCATTAGCTTCTTTACCCTCTTCAAAACAAGTATTAATCGCTCGAAAGATCGCTAAAGTGATCTCCATAGTGATCACTAACAATCACGCACTCATAAAAAAAGAAGTAACACATTGTATGCTACTTCTCTTCATTCGTTTGATTCATCTTTGCTTCAAAATTCTCGAAAAATAAATCCGCTTCTTCACTCACATCTGATTCATTCACACTTTCTGGTAATGGCGGTAATTCTTCTATAGACTTTAATCCGAAATATGTAAGGAAATCAACAGAAGTTCCAAACATTACTGGCCTTCCAACTCCATCTTTTCTCCCAACCTCTTCAATTAATGCTCGAGACAAAAGCGTTTGAACACCACGATCACTTTTAACCCCACGTATATCCTCAATTTCTGTTCGAGTAATTGGTTGGTTATAAGCAATAATGGCTAACGTTTCAAGTGCTGCTTGCGAAAGCTTTGACGTGTGTGGAGATTCCAGTAACTTTTGATAATAGATTGTATGCTCTGGTTTCGTTGCCAAATGATACGTACCTTTAGATTCAACAAGCATAATACCACGTTCATCGAGATTATAATCATCCATTAATTCGAGAATAATTTCGTCGACTATATCTACATCTGTTTCTAATACTGCTTTCATTTGTTTTTTATTTAATCCTTCATCTCCAGTGGCAAATAATAACCCTTCTAAAATCGCTTTATAATTAGCTAGTTTCACGCGTTATCCTCCATGCTATAAATAATCAATGCATCAAAATGCGATTCTTGTTTGCAGTAAATTTTTTTGTTTTTCATTAGCTCTAGTACAGCCATAAAAGTCACAACTATATGAGAACGCGACGGATACTCAAATAACGTATCAAATGAAACACCTAGTCTATGACCTTGCAATTGAGCTATAACTTCTTCCATTCGCTGTTTTATGGGTATCTCTGTTCGCTGAATTGTTGTTTCTAATGGGCGATTCCATTTTTTGCGATCAAATACTTTTTGCATTGCTGCAAGCATATCATAGATAGACATTTCACCTTTTGCAATAACTTTTTCTGGACTATTCTTAAACGATATAACTTGAGCTGGCCTTGTAAAACTATAACTTAAATCTGATTCTTTATCTTGAAGTTGACTAGCAGCTTCCTTATATTTACGATACTCAATTAACCGGCGCATTAATTCCTCACGCGGATCCTCTTCATATTCCTCTTCTAGATCTAATTCCTGATTTGGTAAGAGAAGTGCACTTTTCATTGCCAATAACGTAGCAGCCATCACTAAGTATTCACTAGCAACATTTAATTCAAGTCGTTGCATTGTATGTATATAGTGCATATATTGCTCTGTAATTTTAGAAACGGGAATATCATAGATATCTATTTCATATTGATTAATTAAATGTAAAAGAAGATCCAGCGGACCCTCAAAAGTATCTAACTTCACTTGATAGGATTGTTGCATAAAATCCTTCCCCTTTTTTACTATATCGCCGTGCTTACACTTGTCATAATATATCTTAGCATATACAACTAACTAAAAATGCCTTATTCTATTAATTTTCTATAAAAAAACTAAAACCAGCTCATAATGAGCTGGTTTTAGATCCTTAAGCATCACACTTGGTTAAAAAGTTTTCTGTTAAGTCATTGGCACAAACTTGATATTTCTCCACGTATTGTTCCTTAATGCCATTCACCATTTTCTTACCTATGCCCATGTTTCTGTGTGAAGGATTAACTGATATATGTTGAATGATAACTTTACCTAATTCTTCATCCACGTATATGCCAATTGCTCCTAAAACATCTTCTTCTTTCCACAAATATAAATTCCAATTTTTATTGTTTTCATACTCCTTAATTGTTTGCTGGAGTTTTTTCACATCTTTTTCCTCTGGCATAAAAGACAATAGACCCATTGCAATCTTTTCTAGCGATTTTTTAAAACGAATTAACATATATACCCCTCAATTATATAAGAACTTATTATATAGTATAACGTTACCGGTCCTCAAAAGGTTCCAATAAGTTCTTAAAACTTTTATCATATCCGCGCTGAATGGAATGTTATTAAATCTACATACAGCTATTATTCTTTTGTACATATAGATCATACTACTTTTTTCAATGATTGTCATGATCTAGATATCAATTGTTATAAAATATCCATTATTTAAAACCTAGTTAATACTAAAAAAGACTGAACTTAAAAAAAGCAATTCATTTTATCACTGTATACTAATAACTTAGGGATTTGTTTAGCCCTATATAGTAACCTAGCTATTTCACCTTAGATTGGATATTTATGTTAAAATTGATAGGCGTGAAAAACATAAGATACCATTTGATACGTTACATACTACATAAATAAAAACGAATCTACTAATTGTCGCAGTTATTGGCAATAAAATCAACACCTTGGTCATAAGTTTGGAATTATAACGTGAGAGATTACCTTGAAAATAACATTATTGAATTAGTGAATTTTTAAAACGTTGGGTTTTACAAGTTAAGCGCTCCGCTGGATTTAATCAAGAGAAAGGAGAATGAATATGGAAAGTAGATCTGTTTCATTAAAACGAATAGACACGGTACATTCAAAAATCGAGGTGAAAGTATTTTGATACGATAATTGAAACTAAAAAAAGATATGATTCCCATAGTAATCTGGAAATCATATCTTTTTTGGAATTTTAAAATTATTTGTCTCTTGAGAACTTACTCTTTTTCTGCAAAAGTGACAGTTTTCATAGCGTCACCTTGTTTAATGCGTAAAACAACATCCATACCTTCTATTACTTGTCCAAACACAGTATGAACACCATCTAAATGAGGTTGTGGCTCATGTACTAAGAAAAATTGACTTCCACCAGTATCTTTGCCTGCGTGAGCCATGGATAATGATCCTGCTTTATGCTTATGTGGATTACCTTCTGTTTCACAAGCAATAGCATAACCAGGTCCACCTGATCCTGTTCCTGTTGGATCTCCACCTTGTGCAACGAAACCAGGTATTACGCGGTGAAATACAACACCATCATAAAAACCACTCGTTGCTAATTTTTCGAAGTTTGCTACTGTATTAGGAGCTGCTTCCTCGTACATTTCAATTACTATTTTTTCGCCATTTTCAAAATCAATTGTTGCTTGTTTCATGTTTATTCCTCCTAATTATTCGTAAGATAAGTCATTTTTACTAACTTCTTGATAGGTCTCGCGCTGAATGACAAGTTTATCTTGCTTGTTTTCAATAAATACTACAGCTGCTTTTGGAAAACGATTATAATTACTTGACATAGAATAACCATACGCACCTGTACTAAAAACTGCAAGAATATCGCCTGATTCTGCATTTGCTAATGGTACATCCCATAGCAACATATCGCCTGATTCACAACATTTCCCTGCAACGGATGCAGTGGTAGACGCTGGTACATTCGCTTTATTTGCAAGGACAGCATCATACTTGGCTTGATAAAGTGCAGGTCGAATATTATCTGTCATTCCACCATCGACTGCAATGTAGTCACGCACGCCAGGAATTTGCTTTTTTGAACCTACTGTATAAAGTGTTATTGCAGTATTTCCCACAATCGCACGACCTGGTTCAATCCATATCTCTGGAAAATCCATACTATGTTTTTCAACTTGTTGTTTAATCTCATCAACAAGGGCATTAACATAACCATCGAGTTTCAATGGTTCATCCTCATCTGTATACCGAATTCCAAAACCACCACCCAAATTTAATACTTCTGGGTTGTAGCCATAACTTTTCTTCCAGTTAACCAATGATTCAAATAATCGACGTACCGCCATAACAAATCCATCTGTTTCAAATATTTGCGAACCTATATGACAGTGTAGCCCTTTAACATGCATACTGTCAATTTCTTGTAACTTTTTAAATGCTTCTTCTGCTTGCCCATTTGCTAAATCAAACCCGAATTTTGAATCTTCGTTACCAGTAAGAATATAATCATGGGTATGTGCCTCAATACCTGGAGTGACACGAATAAGTACATCAATTTCACTTTGATAGTTTGCTAATATTTCTTTTAGTAAGTCAATTTCATAAAAATTGTCGATAACAATACAACCGATATTATGTTTAACTGCCATTTCCAATTCAGCTTTATTTTTATTGTTACCGTGCATGTGAATTTTCTCAGTAGGAAAATCAGCTTGTAAAGCTGTATATAATTCTCCTTGTGATACAACGTCTAAACTCAAGTTCTCCTGTTTTGCAACTTGTAACATTGCAATAGAAGAAAAGGCTTTACTTGCGTAAGCAACTTGCGCATTTACACCTAAGCGTGCAAAAGTATCAACAAAGGCACGTGCATTCTCTCTTATTTTTTCAACATCATATACAAAAAGAGGTGTTTCATATTTTTTTGCTAAATATGTAGTGTCTACTCCTCCGATTGTTAAATGACCTTGAGTATCTATATCATTAAGCTCCTGCATCAATACACCTCCACAATCCTAAAGAGAATATGTTCTATTTCTTCTGCCAAGTACACTAATAATGACTTGATCTAGCTGAATAAAATAAAAAACCCCTTGCCAGTTTATACGATGAATGAGCAACATTCATAACATATAATGGAAGGGATTTCTAACACATTCCCAACTACTTTTTCTTTTAGATAAAATTAATTTACCACAAGTTAAGAATGGGTTCAACTTTTTTAATTCAAATAATTGAATTAAGGTTGTTTATAATTGTTCTTTGGATGCACAATACTTGGTCGTTCTTTCGATTGTGGAACTGAAAATCGAAACAATATTTGCATTAATGCTTTCCCATTAAACGGTAAGAATGGCCATAAGTATGGTGTATTCAAAGACTTTGTATGAGCCAAGAGAATAACATATAATGAGAATCCAACTATTAATCCTTTCACGCCAAAAATCCCAGAAAATATAAGTAAAATGACTCGAATCATTTTGTTTGCGATACTAAGTTCATAACTTGGCGTTGCAAATGAACCTATCGCACTTATTGCTACATATAAAATGACTTCAGCTGTAAAAAGACCAACATCAATAGCGATTTGCCCAATTAAAACAGCTGCTATTAATCCCATTGCAGTTGATAGTGGCGTCGGCGTATGTATGGCCGCCATTCGCAAGAATTCAACTCCTATGTCTGCTAATATAATCTGCAAAATAATTGGTATGTTTCCTGGATCATTAGGTCCAATAAATGATAGTGCATCTGGTAGTAATTGTGGTTCGATCACCAAAATGTACCATAAGGGTAGAAGGAAGATCGATGCAAGAATTCCAGTAAATCGTATCCAACGTATAAATGTTCCAATTGGCGGGGATTGACGATATTCCTCTGCATGTTGGACATGATGAAAATATGTGGTTGGTGTAATAATCATACTTGGTGAGGTGTCAACCATTATTAGTACATGCCCTTCAAATAGATGAATAGCAGCAACATCTGGTCGTTCGGTATACCGAACCAAAGGAAAAGGATTAACTCCCTGTTTCACCAAATATTCCTCTACAGTTTTATCGGCCATGGCTAAACCATCTATGTCGATTTTCTCCAATTCCTTTTTAATCTTTTTAACCAAACCATCATCAGCGATATCTTGAATGTAAGAAATACAGATATCCGTTTTAGACCGTTGTCCAACTTGCATAAGTTCATTACGTAACCGCTCATCTCGAACGCGTCGCCTTGTTAAGGCTGTATTTTCAATAATATTTTCTGTATATCCATCTCTAGCGCCGCGAACAACTCTTTCTGTATCTGGTTCTTCAGGGCTTCTTCCGGGATAGCTTCTTACATCTACAATAAAACAAACATCTTCTCCATCTATAAAGATGACGATTAATCCAGATAATAGTTGTGTCATCGCATCATCAAAATTTCTACATTCTTCAACTTGTTGATGAACTAAACGATTTTTTATTATTGCAGTAAGTTGACTTTTATTTGTCTCTTCGTCATTAATGGAGACAAGTTTTTTCAGTAACTCTACAATCACAGGTGTTTCACATAGTCCTGTTACATAATACAATTGTACTTTTTGTTTTAATAATATAATTTCTCTAAAACCAATATCAAAAGACGTGCCAACTCCTAATTTCTGTTTCATAAAACTTTGAATTTCATTTATATCTTTCATAATTGGTTGCTTATCTTTTTTTTTACTCAATTGTAACCCCTCTTTCTAAAATCAATTCAATAGCCTTTAGAGTAATGGGATAACCCTTTGATTTATCATCATATCCATGCATCTTACCAATATCGCCAATTGCAATAACGTTAGGAAGATCCATTTGGTCCAATATGTAGACCGTGTCACCATTGATTCTTCCAACTTCAGAAACCGGAACTCCTTCTTTATCAACCCCGTGCTCTATGATTTGCCCTTCTTGATCTATTGAAAGTGTCACACGTGACCACTCCATATTTTTTGAATGTGCTGCTACTGCAACAACTCCTAAGATAGTAATGATCGGATCATTCGCTAAAGCTAATATGGTTTCCTCACCTGATCCTATTCCGAATACACCAGCATCATCGACTAAAACAAAAACGGGATTTTTTTTTGCCTGATAAACTGCCTGAATGATGTCTCTTGGTTTATAAGCACTAGGATTACCTGCAAATTCAGAAAGTGACGTGCCACCTAAAGTTTTAGCTATGTAATCGATTGCTTGTTGTGCATATTGATCACCATCTGTAATGATAATAACTTGTTTCGTATTCATTGCAATTATCCTTTCGTCCGATTAATTTGCTTACTTAACCAGTAGTAGCCATTGAAATAATGACCCAATAATCTTCCCTAGTACGATAGCCATCATTAGCCAAATAATTTGATGATCGACTCGTATTCTCTTTGCTAAAATAGGGAAAACGTTTAAAACCTCCGTCAATGCTGCGGCTAACATACCAATAAAAATGCCATGCAATAATCCCCAAATCACTAAAATGGCAGTTGGAAGATGAAAAGTAAAATTGCTAAATGAGAGATACGTACCAAAAAAAACCCCTAATACAACTGCCATTTCATAATAATGCAAGAAATTCTTTGTTTTACTTAATGTAACTAACCTTGGTATAATTCCTAACATCGTTAAAAATGCGACGAAGCCTGTTCCCACTATCAATCCAGATCCTAAACCTATAAATAGATCAATAAGTTTATTTATCATTTGTATCATTCAATTTATTTTCGTAATGACTAACATATTGATCTATATCTTGTTGATACTTATAGATTTCTATTTCTAACGGACTAGGTTCTTCATTAAAACGCTTTTTAAAAACATGATTAAAAAATAGAATCATTCCTAGACCAAGTCCTAATGAATAAGGAATCTGCATCCAAAGTGGATATTTCTCTTCTTCTCCTGTAAACAAATAATGAAGACGTTGTTGTACACTTTGCATACTTACATCATAATGAAAGTTCATAATTGTCATGGCAGAACCGACAAATAATAAGAGCCAAACTAATAGAACAAAAGTTACTTGAGGCAACCTTCCTTTTTTAGAAATATGTATAATTGTTTGATTTGGACCTAGTAGTTGTAAATCAAGTTCAGGAAAAGACGCTTGCAATTTTTGAATAACTGTAAATCCCTCTATAACACAAACTTGTAAATCTTCTTTTACTATTTCATATATAACAGTTTGATTTAATGTAGCAACAATTGTTTCATTTCCTGAGATATGTGCAATATCCCTTAACTTTATTTTTTTCTTTTCTGTTGTCTGGTAATGTTTTTTCATCCTTAAATAAATGATCCCCTGCATGTGAACACCTCCAAAACTTCTTTTTAGTATGGAACATTCCGCATAGAATCATGCATTAAAAACAATAAAAAACTGCAATCAACTGTTAGATTTTATCTAACGATTGGCATGCAGTTCATTAAAAATTATTTTTAAATCTCAATTTGATTTTTCATCCAGTCTAGAATCTTCTTTTCTAATCGTGATACCTGTACCTGAGAAATGCCCAACCTACGTGCGACTTCTGCTTGTGTTTGGTCTTGATAATAACGTAAGTAAACAATTAATCTCTCACGTTCATCCAAATCACGTATTACCTCTTGAAGCGCAATTTTGTCAAACCAATTTGTTTCTTGATCAGAAATCTGATCAAGAAGTGTGATCGGATCTCCATCATTCTCATAAACTGTTTCATGAATAGAGTGTGGCGTTTTGGCAGCTTCTTGGGCATGCACGACATCTTCAACAGATATATCAAGTGCTTCTGCAATTTCAGAAATTGTAGGTGATCTACCTAACATTTTCGTTAAATCATCTTTTTTTCGTCTGATTTTATTACCCGTTTCTTTTAAAGAACGACTGACTTTCACACTACCATCATCACGTAAAAATCGTTGAATTTCTCCAATAATCATTGGAACTGCATAAGTTGAAAATCTAACATCATATGACAAATCAAATTTATCAATTGATTTTAGTAAACCAATACACCCAATTTGAAATAAATCATCTGGATCATATCCACGATTCATAAAGCGTTGAACAACAGACCAAACCAACCTTACATTTCGTTCAACCAAAATATCTTTTGCATTTTGATCTCCCGATTGACTAAGACGAAGATATGCTTTTACCTCTTCGTCGCGCAACTGTTTAACGTTATGGGTTTTATTTAATTCCATTTTTTGTCCATCCCCTTAATTGCATAAGGTTCGACTTTTATTAAAATGTTTGATCAATTTCACTATTGTTCCTTGACCACTTGATGATTCCACTTCAACTTTATCCATGAAATTTTCCATAATCGTAAAACCCATACCAGACCGCTCTAATTCTGGTTTAGACGTATAAAGTGGCTCAATAGCTTGGTCAATATCATCAATACCTATCCCCGTATCTCTAATAACAAGTTCTACTCTATCGTCATCAATTGAACAAGACATATAAATCGTTTCATTCTCATTATGATTATAGCCATGAATGATCGCATTCGTAACAGCTTCTGAAACCACTGTTTTTATTTCTGTTAATTCATCCAGCGTTGGATCTAATTGGGAGACAAAAGCAGCAATAGTGACTCTGGCAAACGATTCATTTGCACTAATACTAGAGAATTTGATATCCATCTCGTTCTTCACGATGCCACCCCCAAACGAAGCAATGCAAATGATTCGTTTTCTTCCAATCGAATAATCTTAAACAATCCAGATAACTCAAACAAACGTTTTACAGCAGGTGAAATCGAACAAACCACCATTTCTCCTTTTCGTTGTTTGATTTCCTTATATCTGCCTAGGATAACTCCTAATCCTGAACTATCCATGAAGGTTAGTTGTTCTAAGTTCATAATGACATGTTCTGTATTTGTCTCTTTAATCATAGTCTGCCATTCTGTTTTGAATTGTTCTGCTTCATGATGATCTAGTTCACCCGATAGTCTTACCAGCAATACATTTTCTTTCGTTTTCCAATCTGTTATCAAGCTCACTGTTTTTCCTCCTCTTAATCCTTTGTTCTCTGGTTTGTTTCTATTTTGTTTGATTGAATTCCTGCAACATGACAAAACTAGTGTTTATTCGAATAAAATGATACTTATCCCTCTTTTTTCACCAATTCTTTCATCGAGTATTTAAATAACTTCCAAACACTTGCCTCTTGAAGTGATTCATTTAGAAGTAACGGGGTTTCGGATAATAATTTACCATCCTTTTTGACTTCTAATAGTCCAATTTCGCTTCCTTTCGTTAAAGGGAGCTGTATATCTTGATTGATTTTGATATTCGTTTCAATTCCCGATTGTTTTTCCCCCTTCTCTAAAACAATTGATACAGCATCTTCTGTAATAACATCCACTTCATCTTTATCAGCTTTCACCATAGAAATTTTCGTTACTGCTTGCTGTCCGGCATACAATTGTTCTGTTTTATATTGTGAGAAAGCATAATCAAACATTTGTGTAACAGCTTGATTTCTATTTTTTGTCGACTCCGCTCCAAGTACAACTGCAATTACACGCATATCATCTTTTTTTGCTGTTGCAGTTAAACAATACTTGGCTTCAGATGTATAACCAGTTTTTAATCCGTCCACACCGTCATAAAATTTAACCAGTTTATTTGTGTTTACTAACCAAAACTCATCTTCTGTACCCTTACGTAAATAATCCTCATAAACACTCGTGTACGTTGTGATTTCTTCATGTTTCAAAAGATCTTTTGCAATTATTGACATATCATATGCAGTTGAGAAGTGATCCTCTGCTGGTAAACCAGTCGGATTTTGGAAACGTGTATTTTCTAACCCTAATTCTTTAGCCTTCTGATTCATCATTGTTACAAATGCTGCTTCACTTCCAGCAATTCGTTCAGCTAAAGCAACACTAGCATCATTTCCTGAAGCCATTGCAATGCCTTTAAGAAGATCTTCTACAGTCATTTCCTCCCCTTCTTCTAAGAAAATTTGCGATCCACCCATAGAAGCTGCATATTCACTAATACGAACTTTTTCGGTTAATGTTATCTTTTCATCATCCAATGCCTCCATTATTAAGATGAGTGTCATCATTTTCGTCATACTAGCTGGCGGTAATTGTTCATGTGCATTTTTTTCATAAAATATTTTACCGGTATCTCTTTCGATTAATATAGCTGAACTTGCAGTTTTAGCTAGCGCTAATTCATCTGTTGTTGATTCATTCTCTTTCTCTTTCTCATTTGCATTTGTCACCATTGATTGTGAATGAAATAATAATAGTAACATCGTTAATAGCAAGACTGTTCTTTTCATCATGTGTAAACCTCCAAATACGTAATGTTCATATTTTTTCCATAATCAGTGATTTTTATAACCAAAAAATCACCTGAATTAAAATTCAGGTGATTTCTTGGTTATCTATTATGTTTAGAGGTAGTTATTTTACTTGTATCACTTCGTATTATTTAATAACTTCATGAATTAAATCTACCACATCAGATTTTTTATCTGATAATGTGTATGCTTGTTGCATGGCTTCTTCTGACTGTCTAGCTACATTTGTATCACTAAATAAAATAGCAATCGGCTCATCAATTGAAACGTGTTCACCTAATTTTTTAAGAAGTCGAATACCAACACCATGATTAATCGTATCTTCTTTAGTAGCTCTTCCAGCTCCTAAATGCATTGCTGCTATCCCAATTAATTCAGCATCCATTGAAGAGATATAACCTGTTTCTTTTGCTTTTATCTCGATCTCATATGAGGCTTTAGGAAGCTTATCAGGATTATCAATTACACTAATATCTCCACCTTGTGCTTCTACAAAAGAGCGAAACGCTTGAAAAGCTTTGCCATTATCAAGATTTTTCTCTAATTCTATATAAGCAGTTTCATAGGAATCAAAGACTTCAGCCAACACTGTCATATGTGCTGCTAATTCTAAAGATAATCTACGCAAATCAGGTATATTCTTCCCTAGAAGAACGTCAATGGCTTCCTTCACTTCATTCGCATTTCCAATTTCATGGCCCAATGGTTGGTTCATGTCACTTATTACTGCAATCGTATTACGCCCTAAATGTTTTCCGATAGTTACCATTTGTCTTGCTAAATCTTGTGATTCTTTCATTGTTTTCATAAAAGCACCAGAACCAGTTTTTACATCTAACACAATACTATCAGCACCAGATGCTAGTTTTTTACTCATAATTGATCCTGCAATTAATGGAATCGAATCCACTGTTCCAGTTACATCGCGTAATGCATACAGTTTCTTATCCGCAGGTGCTAAATTACCTGTTTGCCCTGCTACTGATAATTTATGTGTATTTACTTGTTCAATAAAAGCTTCTTTGTCTAACTCTATCGTGAATCCAGGAATCGATTCTAATTTATCTAACGTTCCTCCTGTATGACCTAGACCTCTTCCAGACATTTTAGCAACGGGTACCCCTACAGATGCTACTAAAGGACCAACAATAAATGTTGTTTTATCTCCAACGCCTCCTGTAGAATGCTTATCTACTTTATGGCCTTCTATTGCAGACAAATCAATCGTTTCACCTGAAGCTACCATTGCTTCTGTTAAGTTTGCTGTCTCTTCTTCCGTCATTCCAGAGTAATAGATTGCCATTAATAACGCAGAGACCTGATAATCTGGAAGCGTTCCTTCTGTATAGCCATTAATAAAAAAGGATATTTCCTCTTTTGTTAACACATGACCATTCCGTTTTTTCAATATAACATCAACCATTCGCATTCTATTCACCTCACATCTAAAGCTTATTTTAAACTAAATTTTTCACCATTTCTTTTACAAAAGTTAAGAAATCTTGTTTAACTCTTGATGTAGTTTCCATCACTTCTTGATGATTAAGTGGTTGATCTAGAATACCTGCTGCCATATTAGAAATGCAAGATATCCCTAAAACTGATAGACCAGCATGGTTTGCCACAATAACTTCTGGAACCGTTGACATACCTACAGCATCTCCACCTAAGTAGCGCAACATTCTCACTTCCGCACCAGTTTCATAAGAAGGTCCAGTATTTCCAACATATACACCAGTTTGAACTTTTAAATCTAATCGCTTTGCACTTTCTTTTGCATGAGCAATTAATTCTCTATTATAAGCTTGTGACATATCAGGAAAACGGTCACCTATTTGATCATCATTTGGGCCGATTAAAGGATTCGTTCCCATATTATTAATGTGATCTTCTATTACCATTAAATCACCTGGTTCAAAGGTTTCATTAATTCCACCCGCAGCATTTGTCACAAACAATTGTTTAATTCCTAACGCTTTCATCACAAGAACTGGAAAAGTAACTTGTTCCATCGTATATCCTTCGTAAAAGTGGAAACGTCCTTGCATCGCAATTACTTGTTTCCCTTCTAAATTACCAATTACAAGTTGACCTTTATGACCAGAAACAGTCGATACTGGAAAATTCGGAATATCTGCATAAGCTATAGAAACAGCCTCTGTTATTTCATCTGCTAACACGCCTAATCCTGATCCTAGAATTAAACCAATTGTAGGTTGTACCGTAAGTTTCTCTTGTATAAATGTTTGTGCTTCTAAAACGTGTTTTCTCTCCATCTTTATCCCCCTTATTTAATGTCTTTCAAAAAACTATCGCCATATTTAGGCATCTTTATGCCAAAATTTTCAGCCACAGTAGCACCAATATCTGCAAAAGTTTGACGAATTGGTAATGCATTACCTGCTTCTATTGCTTGATGATGAACTAATAAAGGTACATATTCTCTCGTATGATCTGTTCCATGATGCGTCGGATCATTCCCGTGGTCCGCTGTAATAATTAACAGATCATCTTCACGTAATTTGTTTAACACTTCGGGTAAGCGCGTATCAAATGTTTCTAAAGCTTCACCGTATCCCTTTGGATCACGTCGATGGCCGTATTTCGCATCAAAATCAACTAGATTCAAAAAGCTTAGACCTTGAAAATCTTTATCCATAGATTGAATAAATTTTTCCATTCCATCATCATTATCATCCGTTCTAATAGATTCAGTTACTCCTTCACCATCAAAGATATCAGAAATCTTACCAAGCGCTACCACGTCAAAAGAAGCGTCTTGTAATTCATTCATCACTGTGCGGTCAAACGGCTTTAATGCATAATCGTGGCGATTAGACGTACGTTCAAAAGCACCCGGCTTACCTGTAAATGGACGTGCGATGATTCGTCCTACCATATATTTATCATTTTTGGTTAGTTCACGTGCTATTTCGCAAATTCTATATTGTTCCTCAATCGGTATGACATCTTCATGGGCTGCGATTTGCAAAACCGAATCTGCAGAAGTATAAACAATAAGAGCACCTGTATCCATATGTTCTTGACCAAGTTCTACCAAAATCTCTGTCCCAGATGCTGGTTTATTACCAATAATTTTATGACCTGTACGTTCTTCAATTTCTGACAATAAATCATCTGGAAATCCATCTGGAAACGTCTGAAAAGGTTGATCAATAAATAAACCCATCATCTCCCAATGACCAGTCATTGTATCTTTTCCATTAGAAGCTTCTTGCATTTTAGTATAATGTGCTAAAGGTTTAGATGCTATATCAATACCCTCGACTTCTTGGATATTACTTAGACCCAATTTCCCTATGGTTGGCATATCTAAGCCATTCATATGTGAAGCGATATGACCTAATGTATCTGCACCGACATCGTCAAACTGTGGCGCGTCTGGAGCCTCTCCTATACCTACTGAATCCATTACAATTAAAAATATGCGTTTAAATGGTGCCATCGTTACGCCCTCCTAGTTTTTCTGATTAAATTAAGCTCTTGGATGATAACTTGTATATACGTCCTTTAGCCTTGCTTTAGAAACGTGGGTGTATATTTGAGTAGTGGAGATATCAGCATGTCCTAACATTTCCTGCACGGATCTAAGATCTGCTCCATTTTCAAGTAAGTGTGTGGCAAATGAATGTCTTAACGTATGTGGCGTTATTTCTTTCTTAATACCAACATCTCTGGCAATTCCTTTTAAAATTTTCCAAAATCCTTGCCTTGATAGTGCATTACCATGATGATTAACAAATAATTGTTCGGTACTTTTATTTTTAACTAATTGATTTCTACTATCAGTCAAATAAATTTCTATTGCATCTTTTGCGATGTCACCTAAAGGTACAATTCTTTCCTTTCCACCTTTTCCTAAGCAACGTACAAAACCCATCATTAAATGTAAATCAGTTACCTTTAAGTGAGTTAATTCAGATACTCTTAATCCAGTAGCGTATAGCATTTCTAACATTGCTTTATTACGTGTCGTTAACGGATCCGTTGTAGAGATCATTAATAGTGTATCTATTTCCTTTGTTGAAAGAACTTTTGGTAGTGTTCGAGCCTTCTTTGGTGATTCAATATGTAAACTAGCATCAGTTACAAACTGATATTCTCTAACTAAAAATTGATGAAATAGTCGAATAGATGAGAGTGCACGAGCTATAGTTGCTTGCGATCGATCATGGTCTTTTAAATTATAAAGGTATTTTAATATATGACTACGATCAACCTGTTTCCAATCTGTTATCTGACAATCCGTTTCTAAAAATGAACAATATTGTTTTATGTCTCGTCGATAAGATTGTAACGTGTTAATAGAAAGTCCTCTTTCTATTTGTAAGTAATGAAAAAAGTCATCGACAGTATCTTTCATTTCTATTCTCCTATTCGAAAAAAGATTGATAATCGATTAATCCAATCATGTTGTTCCTGCTGCATCACTTTTACAGCTTTTCCTTCTGGCGGATCATAGCGATGATAATTTTGGTATTCTACCTCCATAGCTCGCAAACCAAAATAGAATAAAGTTGTACAAAGTATGAATAATAAAAATAGTTTCATCGTATCCTTCGTATAACGCATTATAGTCTTCATTGGCATATCTCCTATCTATACCTGTTTCACACATTTTTAAAACGTGTTCCCTACAAGATATGCCAATTTGGTGAAAATATATACACATACTATATTTAGATTAACGAAAAATAGACTAACTGTAAATAAAAAAGCCCAAAACAAAAAGCCTTCTGCACTAAAGGCTCTATTCAGGAGGATGCTTTTAATTCTTCTTCTTGACATTTCCGACAAACACCATGAAATGTTAAACGGTGATCTTTGACTTTAAAATTCCAATCATTTTCAACTATTTTTTCTACATCCTCTAATAAATCATCCATAATTTCTTCAACAGATCCACATTCCATACATACTAAATGATGGTGGAAATGTGCAGCACCTTCTTCACGTAGATCATAACGGGAAACACCATCACCAAAATTTATTTTATCTACTATTTTAAGTTCGGATAATAACTCAAGTGTACGGTATACAGTTGCCAATCCAATTTCGGGTGCTTTCTCTTTCACTAATAAATAAACATCTTCTGCACTTAAATGATCTTCTTCTCGCTCTAATAACACACGAACTGTGGCTTCACGCTGTGGTGTAAGCTTATAGCTCTGTGAGTGTAAATGTTTTTTTATTCGATCAATTCGATGTTCCATGTATGAAACCTCCCTTACATTCTCAATTATAAGTAGGGAGTTGTTACGTGTCAATTAAAATAATTATAAATTATTAATGATAATCATTATTATTTAATAATAACTTAATTATAGAGCCATGAAATAACTAATTTCATCGCAGAGCTAGACACAACTGATTCTACCAACGCAGCTATAGCCGCAATTCCAATAAATAATAGAAACACGACAACATATTGAATGAATGGACGCAATGTTGGTTGTTGTATTCTCCTAGAAAATAGCTTTTGGAATAAAGCTAATGAAAATATCATTGCAACGCTGCTTGCTAATAAATAAATGGGGATGACAAACAAGTTTTGTGGTGCAATAGATGCAGCAGCAAAAACTAAACCTTTCCATCCTAATTGATTAACAAAAAAACCAACAGAAAAACCAACGACTACTCCCTTAATAAACATTAATATCCAGATAATCGGTACGCCAATAACAGATAAACCTAATATAAAAAATAAGAGTAGGTATTGTAAATGATAGGAAAAGGTTGTTTTAAAAAGTTCCTGTTTCTCTACCGTTGACCCTTCTAGTAATTGATTCATAAATTGATCAAGATAAAAATAGAGATCTTGTTTCTGAACAAAATCCATACTGTTTACAATAACTGCTCCAAAAATTATACCGATTAAGAACAAAACTAGCATAAAAAAATAAACAAGGCGATATTTTTTTACATGGACTATTACATAATTGTTATTGCGATTCATAGACTCCCTCCACTCCTACCATAAAGACTAGTGACTATAGTAAGAATCTATGAGCGGTGTTTATTAAATAGACCAATTACTTACTCAACTTGCTCAGCAAAAAAATAAGGCTAGTCATTGACTGTTTTATTTTTAAAGTATATCTGTTATGGCTACACAATCTTTACAACTATAGACTCTCTCGTAATTTAACGCTCTTTTGTATAAATAATAATTCAACTTATGCCCCAGCATGAAGTATTTGTAAGGATCTTTATATAAATGGGCATCTAAAAGAACTTTTGCCACGCTCCTCAAGTGAAATGGGCTCCCTTTCCGCAGGAACGGGCTGAAGATCCTCTCCTCTATAGAAGCGCTCTTTGCTTCTATAGATAGCTGAGGTTGTGTCCACGGCAAGGGAGACTATTTGCTACCGTAGCGTGTCTAGAGTTGTAAGACACTTACGACACGACGGAGTTTCTCTCCAGTGCGTAAGATGAAATATAATGATGATTACGAAGTCAACTTAAACTTTGAATTAAGTGGCTTTTTAGTTATAACAAGACTTAAATGCCTTTTCATTATGTGATAGTTGTGTTATCTATTTGTTTAAAATATTCTTAATCCGATTTAATTTGACCATACCTACCTCCGCCACCTGCTTTAACCTTTTGTTTTCCTTCACGCATTTGTAAAATTTGCTTCGTTATTGGTTGTGTAATAATTTCCGTTAACTCTGCTTCTGAAGCATGGTGAATGATATTCATTTCTGTACCAAATGTATCAAGAAGCTTTTTAACTGTTTTTGGACCCAACCCTTTAATATATTCTAAAGGAACTTGATGCACATACGGAACACGGTGTATAGGGTGTTCGTTTGTATCCTTTAATTCCATAATTCGATCCGCAACACCTTTTATAATCCCGTTATGACCACATGTTTTACAAATGGTACCATCTACTTGATCAGACAAACACAGTTTGCAGACAGTCGTATGGTATTTACCTAGTAGCGGGTTCATTCCATAGTTCACTAATACTTTCCTGTTTTCTACTCGATGCAAGGCCCACGTTAATTCTTTAAAGCTGGGTTTTTCTACTTGAATTTTTTGGTACTCTCTAGCAATTTTTGCTAAAGAGTGCGCATCAGAATTAGTTAAATAAGTATACGCATGCAATTCTTTAATTGTGTCAGCCATATCAGTATCAGAACTTAATCCTAATTCGATTCCATCAATTAAGTCAGGATCAAAAACTTCAGTTAATGATTGATCAACACCTTTACCATATAGACTTTTAAATGGCGTAAATACATGCGCTATAATGAACAAACCTTCTAATTCTTTTACTTTATATTGTAAATCTTTGGCCGACCCATAATACCGTTGCGAACTTAAATTTATATTGGTCATTTTAGTTGATAACCACTCCGTGAACTGTTTCATTTTATCCAAGTCAGGGAGAAAACATAGAACATGAATAGGTCCCTGACAATTTTCATCATAGACTTCGATTTCAGAACCTAAAATTAATGTAACCTCTTCAAATCTTATACCACCATCTGTTATCTCTTCTGCTTTATTTGCTTCTAATAGTTCTTCTAATTCCTCCTGTACGGAAGGGACATGACAATCAATCACACCAATCAATTGAATTCCTTTTTTACGACTTGCTTCTATTAAAATATTTGTCAGTGTTAACGTTTTAGAACCTGTTATCTTAACAGGCTTGTTGTGATAATCACGTCCTATATGTATATGTAGGTCGACGTATATAGTCTGTAACGACATGTGAGAACCTCACTTTTTCAATAGTTGTTTAAGATACATTAACGCATATACTGTTTTTGCATCATGAATTTTCTGTTCTGCCATTAATGCTTCCGCTTCCTCTAAAGTTAATTCCATTAATTCAACAAATTCATCTTCATCCAAGGATTTTGCCTCTTCTACTGGTTTAAGTTTGTCTGTGAAATAGATATATAAAAGCTCATCAGCAAAACCTGGTGATGAATAAAAAGATGTAACAAGTTCTAATTGATCCGTTGTATAACCTGTCTCCTCTTCTAATTCACGTAAAGCTGTTACTTCTGGTTTTTCTCCCTCTTCCAATTTCCCTGCAGGTATTTCTACCAAACTTTTTTCTAATGGTTTACGATATTGTTCAACAAAGACAATCTTATTTTCTTCTGTTAGTGCTATAATTGCAACCGCACCAGGATGTTTAATAATCTCTCGTTTCGAAGTCTTTCCATTTGGAAGTGTTACCTCATCAACTTGTAGATTTACCACTTTTCCATTAAAAATGTTTGTTGTTTGGATCGTTTTTTCTTCAAGTTTTTTCGTCATTGTCATGCACTCCTTTCGACTACTTTTCTTTCATTTATTTTAACATAGCAATTGCAAGAGTTGTATTTCATTGTGTTTCTTTTTACAATTGTATTATCTATAAAGGAGAGGACGATTATTCATGAAAAAAAACCGATTAGGAAATTCTGATTTATTTGTTTCTGAATTAGGTTTAGGCTGTATGTCTTTAGGAACAAATCAACAAAAGGCCACTAACATTATTACAGCAGCACTTGATCAGGGGATTAACTATTTAGATACAGCTGATTTATATGACAAAGCGGAAAATGAAGCAATTGTTGGTAAAGCATTAAAAGGAAAGAGAGAAGATGTTATTTTAGCAACCAAAGTAGGGAATCATCTTAACGAAGATGGTACATGGTTTTGGGATCCTTCTAAGGCATATATCAAAGAACAAGTAAAGAAGAGCTTACAAAGGTTACAAACGGACTACATTGATCTCTATCAACTCCATGGAGGAACGATTGACGATCCAATTGATGAAACCATAGAAGCGTTTGAAGAACTTAAAAAAGAAGGCCTCGTTCGCTATTATGGTATGTCTTCAATCAGACCAAATGTTATTCGTGAATATGTGAAGCGATCTTCGATTGTATCGGTAATGATGCAATACAGTATGTTTGATCGAAGACCTGAAGAAGAATTATTAGCTCTATTAGAAAAAAACAACATCAGCGTCGTCACTAGAGGTGCTTTAGCAAAAGGTATGTTAAGTGATCAAGCACAAGAAGTTGTTAAACAAAAAGGAAATGATGGTTATCTTGATTATAGCTATGAAGAGTTAGTAGCAATGACAAATGCATTAAGTAAAGAAACCAACACTTTATCTGTATCTGCCTTGCAGTATGTTCTGCATAAACCGGCCGTTGCAAGTGCAGTAGTTGGCGCGAGCTCAACGAAACAATTACTGGATAACGTAAGACTTAAAAATGCTACACCATTGTCTGAGTCCACTTATCAAGCTTTACAACAGATATCAAGACCAACCACCTATCAAAACCACAGATAAATAAAAAGCATGGGATAATTAATCCCATGCTTTTTATTTAAACTTTTTCCAATTCAAGTCACTTTCTCCTAAAAGTTCTTCAAAGCTTTTATTTGCTTCTCGTTCTTTTCGGTCCGCTATCTTTTGCTTTCGTATCTTTTCTATTTTATCCACTTCTACTTGTTTCAACAATTCCTTTTTACCTTGTAAAGCTTTAACTATAGCTGGATCTAATCTATCTTTCAAACTGTTTTCTTCTTGTTTTTTACTCATGCTGGCACTTCCTTTGTTACTGTTTGCATCGAGATAATTGGATTTAACATTCCTGCTGGACTTGATAACCGAAATCCATTCCCGATAAAATCAAGTTTTACTTTTGTTTCAAAAAACATTTCATGGAATGAATCTACTATAACGTCATATTTAGAACATGCTACGTCCTTATCTTTTTCTTTCTTTTTATCGGTGAAACGAATTGTCGGAATGCCACTAACACTACAATCACAGCCATCATTATCATACAATAGCAACAAGTATTTTTGGTTTTCACTATTTAGTACTATTAATTTTTCTAATGCTTCTTCTGTAATCGTTAAATTCATCGGAGAACCCTCCATTTTTGTCTATATTCTTAGTATAAAAATTTCTGTTCAAAAATGCAACGATCTTATTTTTTACTGAACTGATTACGCAATAAGCGTTCAGCTAATCCTGGGAAGATATGATAAAGTCGACTACCAAACTCCATCCATCTTGGCAAGTTAATTTCTCGTTTTTTTCTAAATAGTACTTTGACAATTTGATCGACTACTTGATCTGGTTCAATCATAAAATCTTTCACATTTTCTTGATAATTTCCTGTTGGATCAGCTACATCAAAAAAGTTCGTCCGTACTGGTCCAAGGTTAACCGTCGTTACAAGTACACCTTGTTTCTCTACCTCTAAACGAAGCGCGTTACTAAAGCCTAACACAGCATGTTTACTTGCACTGTATGCAGATGACTTAGGTGTAGCAATTTTACCAGCAAAGGATGCAATATTTATGATATGCCCTTGTTTCTTCTTGATAAAATGTGGTAAAAAATAACGAATCCCTTCAATTAAAGCTAACACATTCACTTGAAACATCTTTTCTATATCGTGGTAATCCGCATCCTGAACAGCATCAAAAATTCCAAATCCCGCATTATTTACCATGGCATCAATCGTCTGATGGTTTGCTTCAATCTTTACTAAGCACGATTGCAAAGATACCTTATTAGATAAATCAACAATATAATATGTACATGTAATCGGATAATCCTGTTCTAATTTAATTTTAATCTTCTCTAGTTTATCACCAGACCGTGCCAATAGAATTAGATTTGCACCAGCCATCGCTAGCCTATGTGCTAAAACTTCCCCAATGCCACTTGATGCACCGGTAATCATTATCGTCTTGTTCGAAAAATCTCTCATTTATGTCCCTTTCTTGTATACACGAATTCTTACTATTAATTATGCTATTTATTGAACGCTACTGCAAATAATAGCCTTATTGGCTTTACTACGAAAACCAATAACTTATCTCTATTTTGAATTGCTCAGTTGCTTGACAATTTTTTTAAAAAAAGAGGATCAATACCTTCTTGATTCTAAAAAAATAATTAAATCAAAATAAATTTTCTTTCATCTAAGCTTGGAAAGCCTGTTCCACCTTACTTCCACTTTTTGTTCATGACGATTAAAAACCCTAAAATAATATTGTTACTGTCGTTTTTGTTTACAATTTCTTAAGATATCACTTACTTTCAAATTGACTTTTTTTTAGAAATATAACACAATCATAAAGAATACCTTATCTAGAGGTGAAAAAGAGTGAAAACAATTATTTATGCACACCGTGGAGCTAGTAAACTAGCACCGGAAAATACAATGCCGGCATTTCAACTTGCTTATGAACAAAACGCAGATGGAATTGAAACTGATATTCAATTAACTAAGGATCATATTCCTGTGTTAATTCATGATGAAAGCGTAAGACGAACAACCAATGGAACGGGGTTTGTCCAAGACTATACATTCGAGGAGTTACAAAAATTAGATGCTGGCTCTTGGTTTTCAGAGTATTATGTCAATACATCCATCCTATCACTTGAAGATTTTTTATATTGGTCAATGGATAAAAAAGTATTACTTAATTTAGAATTAAAAACAAATATCATTGCATATAGGAACATTGAAAAACTTGTCTATGATTTATTAAAAAAATACAATAAAATAAATCAAACAGTTATTTCTAGTTTTAATCCAAACAGCATAAAAAAAATGCATAAAATTGATCCAAGTGTAACAACAGCATTATTGACTTCAAATAGAATGACGGAATTATTTACTTTCACACAAAAACTTGGTGCTAATGGCTTACATATTAAATATCGCTTATTAAATCGAGCATTTATAGCTAAAGCAGAATCTAAAGACTTATATTTGGCTTGCTATACAATAAATCGATCTGCTCAAATGTTGCGCTGTTATAAATTAGGGTTACGTGCAATTTTTACCGACCTACCCCATGTTGCAATTGAGACAAGAGAATTATTTGAACAAGATATATTAGAATAAGCAGGCAGTTAGCAGTTGGAACGAAAATTATGCGACCTATGTGCAGACATAATTCGTATTGGCCAAATGTAGCAATTGATGATTTAAACACTACATTTGAACCACCAAAACAATATAGTCGAGGATGGTAATGAATGAAACTACAATTTTTAGGTACTGGAGCGGGCGTTCCTTCTAAAGAACGCAACGTATCTGCAGTCGCACTAGACCTTACGCAAGAAAGAGGCACAACTTGGTTATTTGATTGTGGTGAAGCAACACAACATCAAATATTAAACACGAACATCCGACCGCGTAAAATAGATAAAATTTTTATTACACACTTGCATGGTGACCACATATATGGTTTACAGGGTTTTCTTAGTAGTCGCTCGTTTCAAGATGGTATAACTCCTGTTACTATATACGGGCCAAAGGGCATAGAAGCATACATCACTGTTAGTCTAGAAGTTAGTCAAACACGTCTTCGCTATCCGCTTTATTTTCATGAAGTTGAAGAAGGCATGTTATTTGAAGATAGCAAGTTTAACGTTTATTGCAAAAAGTTGGAACATGGTATTGACTCTTATGGCTACCGAATTGTAGAGAAGGATTCATCTGGGGAGCTCTTAGCCGAGAAATTAAAAGCGATAGGAATTCCACCTGGGCCAATTTATCAACAAATAAAAGAAAATGAAACAACTATCCTAGCTGATAACAGCACGATTAACCGAGCCGACTTTATTGGCCCTAATAAAAAGGGGCGAATAGTGAGCATTTTGGGAGATACAAGATATTTTACTGAAATAGCTGCATTTATTAGAGATAGTGATGTCCTAGTTCATGAAGCAACTTTTGCTCAAGATGAAGAAGAAATGGCATATAACTATTACCATTCCACAACGAAACAAGCAGCGGAACTTGCTCGATCAGGAGCTGTCAACCAGTTGTTATTAACCCATATTTCTTCTCGTTATCAAGGGGAAGCAATTACTCAATTAGAAGCAGAAGCAACAGCTATCTTTCCTAATTCAAAAATTGTAGCTGATTTACTTGAGTGGGAAATCATTCAAAAGTAAGAAAAAAACGACATACTAAATAAGCACAATTCTTTTTCTAATAATAGAGAATTGTGCTTATTTTTTATAATCATCTAGGTAATCTTTTTGAAAGCTTGTGCGTGGTTGGCTTTTATCTTCTACTTGTTTTATTTTTTTAAACGTATTTTCTCCGTATCTTTCAGTTAACTTTTCCATTGTTTGAAAGAGTTTTTCTTTCGATGCCGCTTTCTCATACGTAAATAAATTGAGCTGTTGGCTAATTTCTTTCTTATCCACCAGGTCTTGGACAGTTACTCCTAATAAACGTATTGGATCCCCATTCCAGTGCTTTTCAAACAAATTATTACTAATAGAAAAAATCGTCTCTTCTTCTTCAATAAATTCAGACAATTTAAGACTTCTTGTAATCGTTTTACGGTCATGAAATCGAATCGTGATTTGTACGTGTTGTCCGACTACTTCTTTTCGTTTTAATCTCGCAGAAACCTTCCGCGCTAGTTTTCGGATTAATTTCTGGATTTCTCTATCATCAATTGTATCTTCAGGTAATGTCTCAGAATTACCAATACTTTTAAAATCGTAAATTGCATCTGGATCAACAGGCCTTAAATCAATTCCATTAGCACGATTTTGAAGCCGTTCACCATTAATGCCAAGCAAACGTTTTAGACTATATGTGTCAGCTTCAATTAAATCTTTAATGGTAATAATATCAACTTTATTTAACTTCTCTGCTGTTTTAGCACCAATTCCGTGCATTGCATCTACAGGTAGTGGCCAAAGTTTTGTTGCTAAATCACGTTTTCGTAAAACAGTAATTCCCATCGGCTTCTTCATATCTGAAGCCATTTTCGCTAAAAATTTATTTGGAGCTATACCTATACTGCAAGGTATATCTAATTCATCAATAATCTGTTTTTGTAAGCGTTCAGCTATTTCGATAGGCGACCCCAAGGCAACACATTCGGTAATATCCATATACCCTTCATCAATTGATACTGGTTGCACACAAGGTGTAATTGCTGCAAGCATTTTAAACATTTCACTTGATGCTTTACGATAACGATCAAAATTTGGGCGCATCACAATTAAATTAGGACAAAGCTTTTTCGCTTCCCATAAAGGCATTGTCGTTTTTACCCCTTTTGCTCTTGCTTCATAGCTACTCGTCACTACTATTCCCCGACGTTCTTCCGGGTTGCCTGCAATAGCAAGCGGTTTCCCTTTTAATGAGGTGTCATAAGCTGCCTCTACTGATGCATAAAAACTATTCATATCTACATGAAATATTACTCTTCCATTTTTTGGATACCATTTAGACATAGGTCTCTCCCTTTAAAAGAACATTCGTTCTAAATTAATTATAACACGATCTTTATTATTATGGCTAATTGGTTATCGTTCAAAGTAGTAGCACAAAAAAACGTCCCTCAAATACTTAGAGAGACGTTTTAAGTATTTATTTACTAGGTGTTGCTACTTCTTCGATAATTGAAACAATAAATTCGGTAACTTTGATTAAATCTTTTACTGGCATTCTTTCATTTGTTGTATGAATATTTTCATACCCAACAGCTAAATTTACTGTTGGAATACCAAATCCTGCAATTATATTGGCGTCACTGCCACCACCACTTGTTTTCAGTGTACTGTTACGTCCAATACGTTTAGCTGCACGCTTAGCAATTTCTACAACATGATCCCCATCTACTTGCTTATAGCCAGGGTACATAATAGTACTTTCAACTTCTACTTTACCGCCCATTTCAGTCGCTGCATCCTCAAAAGCATTTTTCATCTTTTGAACTTGTATTTCCAGTTTCGCTGGATCAAGTGAGCGGGCTTCTGCTAAAATCTCAACATAATCACATACAATATTTGTTTTTTGACCACCTTCAAAACGACCGATATTAGCAGTAGTTTCGTCATCTATTCTTCCTAAAGGCATTTTTGCAATTGCTTTTGATGCAATTGTTATTGCAGAAACACCTTTTTCTGGCGCTACACCTGCGTGCGCAGTTTTCCCTTTAACAATCGCAACAACTTTAGCTTGTGTTGGAGCTGCAACAATAATGTCACCAACAACGCCATCACTATCTATTGCATAGCCAAACTTGGCTTTTAAAAGATTTGTGTCCAACTCTTTAGCACCAACTAGGCCAGATTCTTCACCAGCTGTTATCACAAATTGTATTTCACCATGCGAAATATTTTTCTCTTTAAGTAATCGTATAGCTTCAATTATTGCAGCTAAACCTGCTTTATCATCTGCACCTAGTATCGTTGTACCATCAGAAACGATGTAACCATCCACTATTGATGGCTTAATACCTTTTCCAGGAACAACTGTATCCATATGAGATGTGAAATAAATCGTATCCGTGTCGGTTGCGTTATTACCTTTCAATGTGCAAATAAGATTACCTGCCCCATGTCCAGTCTTATTTTTACTATCATCTTCTACCACATCTAAGCCTAAATCAGTGAATTTCTTTCTTAAAACCTCAACTATTTCATTTTCTTCTTTTGTTTCTGAATCAATTTGTACTAATGTTATAAATTCTTCAATAAGTCTATCTTGATTAACCATTTTATTTACTTCCTCCTCAATCGTAAAACAAGTTTCACTAATTACGTTAGCGAACCAATTATCAATTGTCAATTTTAACATACGGAAAAAGGTTGTACCTTTTGTTAATTCACGATAAAATACTTAGTAGTAATGTGTTTGAAGGAGGCGGAAAAAAATGGCGAGTAAAACAGTATCAAACGAACCAAGAAAACTCTCAAAACGTCAAAGACGAAATAAAATAATTGTCTATATAATGATTCTTGCTATGGTATTATCAACATTCACTATGGGGCTAGCATATCTAGTAAATTAAAACAATAAACCAGCCAATATTCTTGGCTGGTTTATTATTTAATCGCTCCTGCTTCTCTTGCAAGACTTTCAAAATTCTTGTCAGACCTTAAAATCCATACTTTTGTACCTATAGGGACTTGTTCATAAAGCTTTTCAACATTTTTATTTAACATACGAATACACCCAGCAGAAACATTCTTTCCAATCGATTCCGGTTGATTTGTTCCATGAATACCATACGTTCTTCCATCTGTCTCTTTTGCATTAAATCCAATCCATCTTGATCCAAGTGGATTATTTGGGTCACCACCAGGAATATCCTTTTTTCGATAATAAGGATCGATTGCTTTAACAATTATCGTATGGATACCGTTTGGTGTCAATTCCTCTGTAGCACCCGTTGCAACTGGATAAACTTCTTGTACTTTACCTTCGTTTACAAAAGCTAATTGATTACTTTGTTTATTAACGATTACAAATGGCGCATTCAAACTCGGATTTTCTCCTAAAGGCCACAGTGGAGAAACTATCAAAATGACGGTGAGCATGATTAATTTCATTTTAATCCCTCATTTATATGTTTCCCCTAGTATCTACAATCAAAATGTAATTATGTCTTTAACTACATTTTCGTTAATTTCTCTGGCGTACGTGCTTTTTTAATCTCTAAATATTCTTCAATTTCATGTAACAATTGAAATAGATTCGCTCTTGATTCAAATTCTTCTCTCGTTTTAGGAAGATCATCTTCTTCAAATTGTTTTTTTAAATCATCAACTGAATCTAAATGTTTTTTAGCATTATTTCCAGGTTGTACGGCTTCAGCTAGATCATCAAAAAAGCTACCAATTCGATCAGCTTGTTCCGTTAACTCATTCATTTGACTTATAACCGGCAACATTCGTTTTAGTAAATCAAATTGTTTTTTACGCATTTCAAAGTAATCTTTATATGGATGTTCTTCTCGTAATAAATGATTTTCGGCATCTCTTGACACAAATAAATCAGCTTGTCGAAACAACTTTTCTGTTTCAATAAGTTCTTTACCAGTCCAGGTTTTTTTACCTTCATGAAGATATATGGCGATTTCTTCCAAAATTTGTTGAAAGTTTTTCTCCACCTTTTTGCGTAAAGATTGTAATTTCGATTCCAAACTTGGCATGTATAAATTTAAAAGTAATGCTGAGCCAATTCCAATAGCAATTAATAATACTTCATTCAAAATTAATTCCCAAGTAATAGAGGCAGCACTATACAAATGTAATAAGATGACGGAACTAGTAACGATACCTGGTGTTAAGTTTAACTTGATTGTTGTTGGAATAAAAACTAACAATAATATACCAATAGATATTGGATGATAACCTACCGTTTCGAAAATAGCAAATGAATAGATCATTGCAATTAGACACGATCCAAAACGATGCCAAGCACTTAAAAAAGATCTTTTTCTTGTTGTCTGAATACATAATACCGCGATAATTCCTGCTGATACAAAATTGTCTAATTGAAATAGTTCTGCAAGCCAAATTGCTAAAGGAGTCGCAATAGCAGTTTTAATCGTTCGGTAACCAATTTTCACAATTTTTGCTCCCCACTTAATCATTTCTATTTCACATAGTATAATGCATAAGTATAGAGCAAATCCCTGTTCTCGTAAATACAAGCACAGGGATTTGCGAAAAAAGTATTAGTTAGCTTTCTCAAAAGCTTCTTGTAGTTGATAAACAACTTGTTCAGGGGTATAACCTTCAATATTATTACGTTCTACCATTGTTACAATTTGTCCGTCCTTTAATAGCGCAAATGAGGGCGATGAAGGTTGGTAACCTTTAAAATATGCACGTGCCTTTTCAGTTGCCTCTTTATCTTGACCAGCAAATACTGTTACTAGATTATCTGGACGATGATTAGATTCTACAATATGAGCTGCAGCTGGACGAGCAACTCCACCAGCACAACCACATGTTGAATTAATCATTACAAGTGTTGTCCCTTTAGCTGTTAATGCTTGATCCACTTCCTCAGGAGTTTTCAATTCCTGATAACCAGCATTATTCATTTCCTCACGAGCTGTCTGAACAATGTCTCCCATAAATAAATTAAAATCCACTCTATTTCAACTCCTCTGTTTATCTGTACACTTTTACTGTCTACATTATTTTAACAACTTTCAAAAGAACTAGCAATTAATTGTATTTCCCGGGTAACCGCAAAAAACACGTTTTTTAATAATATTTTTGTAGAATTAAGTAGTTATAAGACGAACTAGTGCATAATTGGTCATAAAATAGTATAATACATTGACATAAATCAAAGGAGGTAATTAGCTATCAAAGATCATAAATTTAGTAGCTTTATTACTCGCTTATTTTCAAATGAATCAACAATTGAACTTTCAAATGATGAGGCTAGCGTGACTAATCAAAACCAAACAGACTTAATGAAACAACTTGAATCGAATCAGAAGCATTTAATACATGCTCAAGAAATTGCCAAGATTGCAAGTTGGGAATATTTAATAGATGAAGATAAATTATATTGTTCTGATTACTTTTATGATATTTTTGGACTGGATCATTCTATACATATACCGATGACTAAACCTTTTCAATTGGTTCATCCAGATGATTTTGACGAAGCTTCGGAAAAAGTTCAACAAGCTCTAAAAGGGGAAAATTATTCTTCTGAGTATCGAATTTATCATGGTAAAACCAATGAAATTCGTTACTTAAAAACAAAAGCTGAAGTAATTTATATCGATAAAAAGCCGTATAAATTACTTGGTATGATTCAAGATAATACTGTTGAAAAAAAATTAGAAAAAGAACTCATTACGATCAACAACCGGTTCAAACAAATTTACGATCATTTAAGCTCGGGGATTTGGATGAAAGATTACCCTTCCAATAAACTTAATTTCATTTCAAAAGGTGCTGAGAAAATTTTTAATTTGTCACTAGACGAATTATATGCTGACGAAACTATTTGGCAAACAGCTATTCATCCTGATGACCAAGAAGTCGTTTTTAATAGACAAAAAGATCTATTAACTGGAAAGTCAATTAAACATCGTTATCGAATCATTACATATGATGGTGAAACAAAATGGGTTTTTGACCAAACAATTCCGTGGTTTAATAGTGACAATAAATTAATACGTTTATTTGGAGTTATAGTTGACATAACTTCTGAAATGGTGATGCATGAAGAATTAGTTTATTATGCATCACATGACATTCTAACTAACCTACCAAATCAACGTAGCTTATCCGAAAAAATTGCTGAGCTAATTGATAAAAAAAGTCCGTTTGCCTTATTTTATCTGGACTTAGATCGTCTCGCTCATATCAATGACTCCTTAGGCTATCAAATTGGAAATGAGGTTTTAAAAAACGTTGCGAAAAAGCTAACAGCGTCCTTACCTTCTACTAGTTATGTTGCTAGATTAGTCAGTAACGATTTTATTATTATTGATACAGAGGCATTACATATAGATTCAGCAAGTAATTTAGCTGATACACTATTACAAACAATTAAAAAGGAAATCAACATATTTGATTATCAATTACATTTAACAACAAGTTTAGGTATTAGTTTTTATCCTGAAAACGGCGATACAGAATTGAAACTTTTAGAAAGTTCTCATACTGCATTAAAACAAGCAAAAAACAATGGGAAAAATACCTATCAATTTTATTCATCTTCAAATAATATATCAGCATATAAAAAATATATGCTTTCACAAGATTTAAGAAAAGCGATTATTAATGAAGATTTCGAGGTCTATTATCAACCTCAAGTGAATGCGTTTACTGGATTAATTGAATCCGCTGAAGCTTTATTACGATGGAATCATAAAGAATGGGGTTTAGTATCTCCATCTGAATTTATTCCATTAGCTGAAGAAAACTATCTCATGAATGATATAGGAGATTGGGTGATTGCTAAAGTGATCGAACAATTAAAAATATGGAAAGATCAAGATTATATATTACGCCCTATTTCAATTAATATATCTCCTAATCGATTTTTAAAACCAGGATTGATTTCATTTGTAAAGAGCCAATTAGAGAAACATGACATTTCTGCACACTTTATAACATTTGAAATTACTGAAAGTGCGTTATTAAAAAATGAAAGTAACGTACAGCATACACTTTCACAACTACGTGCAATAGGTATTTCAATTGCAATTGACGACTTTGGCACTGGCTATGCATCTTTACAATATTTACGCGAATTTCATGCTGATGAATTAAAGATTGATCGCATTTTCATCTTAAATATACTCGATGAAAATAAAAAGGATGCCGCAATAGTTAGTAGTATATTATATCTCGCAAAATCACTAGATATGAAAGTCATAGTTGAGGGTGTAGAGAATTTTGAACAACTTCAACTTCTGAAACAAAAAGAATGCCACCTTATACAAGGGTATCTTTTTTCAGAACCTGTACCAATAAGCGGATTCGAAAAAATGATAAAGAAAGGTTTTCTGCCAATTCCAAAATCAACTAAAGTGTCTAAACCTAAAATAGATAGAAGAAAATATTATCGATTATCCTTTCCTGGATATCTACAAGGTGGACTATCTATTATTGAAATTAACAATCGTAAAATAAATGTAGGGATGGCAAAGATATTAATTGAAAATATTAGTTTGGGCGGCTTAAAAATAATGTCTGCCTTAAAATTACCAGTTCAATCAAATATGAAGATTATATACACATTTTCCCTAAATGGATTCGAATTTGAAATCATCGGATCTTTCGTTTGGAAAAGCGAAATAGGACAAGATATTTTTTACTACGGTGTTGCTTTTGATGACGTTTCTGAAGCAACTAAGGATCATCTAGCGAAAGTAATTAATCAATTGACTATTTTCTCAAAAAATAACCAGCCGATTCCAGATACAAAATTCTATATAGATAATCCAATTTCCTACTTTCTTGAAGATATTGACTAAGTTATGTTTAAACTTTAACAAAAAACGCCATCCTAGTAATAAAATTATTCGGAGGCGTTCTTAATGAAAATATGTATGCGTAATCAATTAATTGAAAATCTTAAGAGTACAATACCACGTTTATCTAATAAATATCATTTTGACAGTATGACAACTTATCTAACCAAAGGTCAAGCAGATTCATTATATATTGGTTATCAAATTAATCTAAATACCAAAGACTATTACGTATATTTACCTTATATGCGCTATTCTGAAGAAGCTTTAATTCCACTTACACCAATTTGGACCTTAGAGTCTAAAAGTAATAACACGTCTTCATTCAGAGGTTATGATCATCTAGATAATTGCTTAAATGCACTTGATAAATCGAGCAGTCAACGTATCAACAGAGCTATTTAATAAAAACACCTTCATTTATGACCACTTTAAAGTGTCCTAAACGAAGGTGTTTTTATGTGTTATTTTATAATTTATATCTATTGACTTCGACTGTTAAGTCTTTTGCCACATTTATTAAGTCTTCTGTATGACTAGACATCTCTTCCATTGCGCTGCCTATTTCTTTAATTAAAGCTGTTATGATACGTCGTTTTTCCAAAACATAACTATTAATTTATTTCGCTACATGCATAATTACATCGTAGATTTTACAAACTAATCAAAAAAGGAGTAGCTATATATATATGGAAAAGCATACCGATCTATCAGCACATATAGAGGCAAATATGGAACATGCTATTGCAGAAGAAATTACTGATGATATTGCACTTTATCGTACATTAGTATCAAATGTTTATATGCTTGGTAAACCATCTGAACAGAATTGGATCCTGATTGATACCGGTATTGCTCATTATCATGAGCGAATTATTGCTGCAGCAGAAAAACGTTTTAACACTATTCCACCAAAAGCTATTATACTGACACATGCTCATTTTGATCATGTCGGATCCGCAAAAAAATTAGCTAAGCATTGGGATATATCTGTTTATGTACATCCTAAGGAATTGCCCTTTGTTGATGGAACAAGTGAGTATCCACCAGCTGATCCAACTGTTGGCGGTGGCTTACTGTCTTTATTATCGCCAGTCTTTCCTACTGATGCAGTGAATTTAAAACATTTAGCTAAGACATTATCTGAGGATGGAACACTTCCATTCCTTGATGGTTGGAAATATTTCCATACACCTGGACACACACCTGGACATATTTCGCTATTTCGAGAAACTGATAAGATTTTAATTGCAGGCGACGCTGTTACAACAGAAAACCCTGAATCAAGTTTGGCCATATTTTTACCACTTATTAAACTATATGGACCTCCTGCTTATTTCACACATGACTGGGAAGATGCAGAAAAGTCAGTTCAAACCCTTGCGAAATTAAAGCCAAAATTACTCTTAACTGGACATGGATTACCGATGAAAGGTGAAGAATTAAGCGAAGGCTTCAAAAAATTAACAACTGAATTTTATGACATTGCAATACCAAAACACAAAAGAAACTAGAAATGACCATTTAGCCATATAACCACCTTTCAAAAAGTTCTTGCAACTCCTTATGTATTAGTGTACTATTCAAATAGTACACTAACACACAAGGAGTTGTTTTATTATATGCACCCATTTTTAGGGTTATTAAAAAAGGATTATCGATTATCTAGATCCAATCTACTAACATTTTCTGTATTATTAGTCTTACTATTAATAGTTGGAGTCATCGTCTCATCTTACACCAAACAACCAGCAGGGACTTTAGCTATACTTCTATTAGCTGGCTTTTCAATGATTGGATTCATACCTGGCATGATGCTTTCTTTTTTAACGAAAGAAGGTAAAAATCAAATGTGGTTATATAGCCCACGTTCAAGTTACACCTTATTGTTCTCCAAATTATTATTGTTAATAATCTATCAAGCATTACTTCAATTTATATTAATTGGATATCTGGCATTTAGCATGTATTTTTTTGGAGTTGACGTCTATCAACAATTAGATATTTCCGCTTTTATTCAGTTAGGTAGCTTTCTATATTTTTTTGCTATCGGAATAGGTCTTTATTTAACCGGCTGGGTCACCCTTTATTGGATGATATACCACAGTTTAAGTAACTATCCAAAAGTGCGCTATTTTAGATGGTTACTTATTATCTTGATTTTCTTTTCTTATAACATCTTAGAAACCTTGCTGCTAAAAATAGCCTGGATAAGTGATTTAATAACGCGTTATCACTTCTCTATCACTTCTAATCCATTTCTGGACTATGATGGTGCACTTTGGAATATCGTATTTGAGAATATACAGGTTCCCCTTATTCCTGTTATTTATTACCTCTTACTGACAGGGTTGCTCTATTATCTGTCAGCACGATTGTTATCTAAGAAGGTAGAGGTGTAAAGCATGTCAAAGGAATTTCAGTCATCAAAGCCAATTTACATGCAAATTGTTGATCAAGTTGTTATAGATATTTTACAAGGAAAACAAAAATCCCCTGAAAAATTACCATCGGTTCGTGATATGGCAGTCAAAATGGGAGTTAATCCAAACACTATCCAACGTGCATACGGGGAATTAGAAAGGATGAATGTTGTGGAAACAAGGAGAGGTCAAGGAACATTTGTAATTGAAAACAATGCATTACTAGAAGATATAAAATTAAGCCTGCAAGAAGAGATCATCGAAGATTTTATTAATAAAATGAATAAAATTGGGGTCAAACAAACAGAAATAATAACCCAAGTACACCATTTTTTAAATAGGGGGATTTAATGTGACTTTACAATTGAACAACGTCACGAAACATTATGGAAAGGAATTCGCATTGAAAGATGTAAGTCTTTCGCTAGAAAAGGGTAAAATTTATGGCCTCGTAGGTCCGAATGGTAGCGGGAAATCAACCACATTAAAAATGATGACAGGACTCTCCTTTCCAAATAAAGGTACTATAACATTAAATGGAGCGCCTATCACCCGCAAAACAGCAGCAGATGTTGCTTATTTGACAGAGTTAGATATGTTCTATGAGACATTTACTGTTCAAGAAACTGTAGATTACGTTGCTAGTCAATTCAGTAATTTTAATTTGGAAAAGGCCCGGGCATTATTGATTGATTTAAAGCTCGATGCAACGAAAAAGGTAAAAACGTTATCCAAAGGGAACCGTGGTCGATTAAAACTTGTAACGGCTTTAGCACGAGAAACAGGAGCAATTTTATTAGATGAACCATTTTCTGGATTAGATCCAATGGTTCGCGAAGCTACTGTTAAAAGTCTATTGCAATACGTAGACCTAGACCAACAAGTACTCATTATTGCGACGCATGAAATAATCGAAATCGAGCCTTTATTAGATGAAGTTATTGCACTACATTATGGTGATATAATCGGACAGGAAAATGTCGAAGTTTTGCGTGAGGAACAAGGTCTATCCGTACTAAATTGGTTTAAAGAAATCGTAAGACGTGTAGAGGTGGAGAAATAATGGGAGTAGTACTTTCTTTAGAGAATGTAACCAAGATAATAAATCGCAAGACAATCATTGACGACATTAGCCTTACAGTTGAAGAAGGTGAAGTCTTCGGTTTTTTGGGACCAAATGGTGCTGGCAAAACAACAACGATTCGTATGATCGTAGGTTTAATGAAAATCACCAGTGGGGATATTGCAATTTGTGGAAACAGTGTGAAGACCAATTTTGAAGATGCCGCAAAGCAAATCGGCGCCATTGTAGAAAACCCTGAAATGTACAAACATCTATCCGGCTATCAAAATTTATTGCAGTATGCCCGGATGCATAAACAAGTTACGAAAGAAAAGATAAAAGAAGTAATTGATTTGGTTGGATTATCAACGCGAATTAATGACAAGGTCAAAACCTACTCTTTAGGAATGAGACAACGGCTTGGAATGGCTCAATGTCTCTTGCATGATCCGAAACTATTGATATTAGATGAGCCGACAAACGGATTAGATCCTGCTGGCATTAGAGAGATTAGAGAGCACTTAAGCTATTTGACCAAAGAAAGGAACATGAGTGTCATTGTTTCTAGCCACTTATTAGCTGAAATGGAAATGATGTGTGATCGTATAGCAATTATACAGCAAGGAAAAATAATAGATGTTCACAATATGAACGCATCTACTACTGATGAAAAGACAACACATTTTATTGAAACAAGCGAGCTAGATACTGCTTCTAATTGGTTAAATGAAAATTGGCAAGTAAGCTATCAAACAGGCGGATTTACCGTTCAAGCAACAAAAGTAGAGATTGCAGTCATACTAAAAAAACTGATTGATTCTGAAATTAGTGTTTACGGTACAAAGCAATTAACAAAGACTTTAGAAGACCGTTTTTTAGAGGTTACTTCTACTTCTGAAAGGAGCCAATATTAATGGTAAATCTCGTCGTAAATGAGTGGGTAAAAATTATCCGTAAAAAGAGCACCCTAATTATGATAGGATGTATGATTCTATTTGTAATTGGATTTGCCGGAATATTAAAATATACTGAAACAGCAAATGAACAAGCACACGACACGAATTGGAAACAAGCAGTTGAAACACAAATTAGTTCTGATCAAGCGGCATTAGGTGCGAATGCTAATGCACGTATGGATATGTTTTACGAACGAAATATTGCGATTAATGAATACCGAATTGAAAATAACATTCCACCAAATCAAGAAACTCATCTATGGACATTTGTTGATGAAGCCAAGACGATTATCAGTTTTGCAGGCTTATTCACCATTATTATTGCAGCAGGTATGGTCGCTAATGAATTTTCTAGTGGAACAATAAAACTATTACTAATTCGACCAATAAGTCGCATGAAAATTTTACTATCGAAATATATAACTGTTATTCTCTTCGGACTAATGATGATTGGTATTATCTACCTTACATCCAGCCTTGTGGGTATGCTATTTTTCGGCTTTCCTATGACAGATATTGCACACTTAGCCTATCAAAATGGTGAAGTAATCGAGAAAAATATCGCACTACACCTTATTAGCCAATACCTATTATATTCGATTGATTTATTAATGATCACAACGATGGCCTTTATGATCTCAGCTGTATTTCGAAGTAATTCATTTGCAATTGGCATTTCGCTATTCTTATTTTTTATTGGTGGAAATGCAACCATGCTATTGGCAACGAAATTTGAATGGGCGAAATACATCTTATTTGCTAATACAAATCTAAGCATTTATTTTGATGGTACACCACCAATTGAGTCAATGACATTACCTTTTTCCATTATCATGTTACTAATTTATTTTGTTATTTTTCAAATATTAGCGTTTACTATTTTTCAAAAACGTGATGTTACTGCTTAATCTAAAAATAATGCTACGCTTTTTGAAGAGCGTAGCATTATTTTTTAGTTAATCAATTTGAAATTTATCGATCATCTGATTTAACTCATTTGATAATTTTTGTAATATATCGGCTTGTTCTGATAGATTATCGACAGCGGCTTGTTGTTGTGCAATAGAACCTGATGTTTCTTCTAAATTAGCTGCATTCTCTTCTGATACAGATGCAATTTGGGTTATACCTTCATTTATCTCATTGCTGTTTTCTTCAATTCCTTTAAGGTTGTTTCCAACTGACTCAATTCGTTTATTCATTTGGATGATTTCCTCTTTAATTGTTAAAAAGTACGTAGCTGATTCTTTTATTTGTGTGACACCTTTATCAGCTTGTTGATACGCACCATCCAAAGAGACAGCTAAAGATTTGGATTCTTTCTGCATTTGATTAATTACTTCAGCAATGTCTACTGCCGATAGACTAACTTGTTCAGCTAACTTCCTAATTTCATCCGCCACGACGGAAAAACCTTTCCCTGCTTCACCTGCTCTTGCAGCTTCAATCGCTGCATTCAGCGCTAACAGATTCGTCTGTTCCGTTATGTTATTAATTACTACTGTTAAATCAGATACCGCTTGTGATTGTTTTTCTAAACCTTTAACCTTGTCAACAGCATTTTTCACTTCATGATTAATCACTTCAATTTGATTAATTGATTCTTTCATTTGCTTTGTACCTTCATTAGAAATATTCCACACACTTTCTGAAGACTTCTCTAATAATTCGGACTCTTGCTTTACATTGCTAATTTGCTGATCTAAATGTTGTTCTGCAGATGCAATATCTGTTGATGAATTTGCTTGTTCTTCCGATCCACTAGCTAATTCCTGCATAGTAGATGTCAATTGCTGACTACCCGTTTGAATAGCATTACTTATCTTTTGTAATGTATTACTTTGTGAACCAATTCGATTAGATGCATCACCTGTGTGCTTAATCGTATCTCGCAAGTTATCAATCATTTGATTCATTGCTTCAGTAAGTTCTCGAACCTCACCACGTCCTTTGACCTCTATTTTCTTATTCAACTCACCGTCAGCAACCTTTAACGATCGATTACGTAATGTTATTAATGGATTTGCAATACTTCTAGCAATAAAGAAAGATAATAAAATTACTATAATAAGTGTTATAGCACCGATAATTAAAATGATTTCCCCGACTTTTTCAATAGAATCTAAGGCTATTGCAGTAGGCTCACTTACAATTAGTGACCAATTAAACCCTGTAAAATCTTGATAACCTGCACTTTTTGCATATCCTATAATTGCGTCATTGTTTATACTATCTTTTGCTTTAATAAACCCTGCATCACCAGGAGTAGCTACATTTAATTCAGTGAAAATTTGAGATGATTGATCAACTTCTTCAGCCCCTGTTTCCACATCCGTACTTGCACTAGAAACAGTATCAGCAACTTTTTCACCATCTTGATTTACTAATTCAACCATGACATTTTCACTTGAAATAGTATTAACATCATTCCAAATATGTTCAACATTAAACTTTGCTTGCATCATTCCGACGCGTTCACCCTTATCAATTCGAACATTAATTTCGATTACATAGCTATCCAGATCAGCATCATAGACAACTTCGGAAAAGGATAAACCATTTTCAATTGCTTCCTTCCATTCCGCTGTGTCCCTTTCTATTGTTAACTCCTCGCTTCTACCATTTCGGCTAATCACATTACCGTCACTATCCGAAACAGACAAAGAAGAGAAATAACTTAATGTTTCTAATTGTTGATCTAGATAATTTTCAATTTGATCATTACTATCTACAGCACCTAATACTGAAGGCGCAGTTGCCATTATTTGAACATCTCTTACTCTTTCATACATTGTTCGATCTAATTTCTCCATATTAACTCGTGCATAATCTTTTACTTTATTACCAACTTCATTTTCTAGCGATGTTGCTGCTTGATTATAAGAAAATAAACCAACAACAATTATTGGAACTAAAGCAATCATACTAAAATAAATAATTAATGTACTCCTTATACCTCTATTTAAGAATTTTTCTTTCCATTTCCTAATCATGCATCCCAGTCCTTTTATCTCTATGTATTTGTCTATTAACAAAAAATAGAAGCAAATCCTCAATTTTCTGTTAGAAAACTATTCGAATTATACTATAGAATAGATCTTCCTTAGGTGACGTTTCTGTGAAATATCGTTTATTAGACTAAAAAGTTTTATTTTACATATATTTGGACATTATTTTGACACGAATAAAAATAGATTTAGCCATGGTTTCTAAAAGATTGACGATTATTACGAAAGAAGTACGATGTCTCTTCAATTTAGGATTAGCTCCCAAAGTTGCATAACAAAAAGAACCTACTCCCAAAATGTAGATGGTAGTAGGCTCTATTAGTATTTAAGGTAACACATTTCCTGCTGAACGATATATCTCATACCATTCTTCTCTTGTTAAAGTAATGTGTGAAGCTTTTTCAATATCAGCTAGTCGCTGTGGATTCATTGTACCAACAACTGGTTGAATTTTAGCTGGGTGACGTAAAATCCAAGCAATCGCTATCGCTGAATCAGTTACCCCTTTTTTCTCTGCTATTTCTTGTATCTTTTCATTCACTTCTGGAAAGTCTTTATTACCAACAAACACACCTTTAATCATGCCATATTGGAATGGTGACCAAGCCTGTACAGTTATATCGTGTAAACGACAATACTCTAAAACACTGTTCTCCCGATCAGTTGCTTTATCATGTTGCATATTAACATTTAAACCAGCATCTATCATTGGTGTGTGCATAATACTTAGTTGAAGCTGATTAATGATTAAATCATCTTTTAAATACTTCTTTAGTAATTCTATCTGCATCGGATTTTGGTTACTAACACCAAAATAGTTTACTTTACCACTATTTTTCAACCTCGTGAAAGTCTCTGCTACTTCTTCCGGCTCCATTAAAGCGTCTGGACGATGTAATAGTAGAATATCAAGATAATCTGTGTTTAAGCGTTTTAAACTTCCTTCAACTGAAGATGTAATATGTTCCTTAGAGAAATCAAAAAAACCATTTCGAATACCGCATTTTGATTGTATGATCATCTTTTCTCTTATTAACGGGTTCATTTCAATTGCATCAGAAAAAACCTCTTCTGACTTTCCACCACCATAGATATCAGCATGATCAAATAAATTCACGCCTAGATCCATTGCGTTTTCGATAACTAGTCTCGCATCCTTTTTAGAAAGCGCATCCATACGCATACAACCTAAAGATATTTCTCCAACTTCTAAATCACTTGTACCTAATTTTATTCTGTTCATCAAAACACCTCTTTTACTATAGTATCTCTATTCTATCATGTTCTGTTAAAAAGAGTACACAATTAGTATAATACTCATTCACGCAAAAAAATCATCCAGAAATATGGATGATTTTTCACTAATATATTGGCGTTGTATCAACTGATATGTTTTCTAAAATCTCTTTAACATGTGACATGAATTTGCCGGAAATGACGCCATCTAATATACGATGATCTAACGAAAGACAAAGGTTGACCATATCACGTGCCGCAAACATATCATCAATAATGATAGGCCTTTTTACAATTGATTCCACTTGTAATATTGCTGCTTGTGGGTAGTTTATCACTCCCATAGATTGAACTGAACCAAATGAACCCGTATTATTAACAGTAAAGGTACCACCTTCCATGTCTCGTTGTGTTAAATTACCATTACGTGCTTTCATTGCTAAGGCGTGAATTTCTTTTGCTATTCCTTTAATGCTTTTCTCGTCAACATTTTTAATCACTGGTACAAATAGTTCTTTTTCATGTGCAACTGCAATTGATAAATTAATTGCTTTATGTTGAATAATTTTATTTCCGGCCCATGAACTATTCAATTCTGGGTATTTTTTTAATGCCTTTGCTACAGCATTTAGGAAAAAAGCAAAGTAGGATAAGTTGTATCCTTCATTCTCTTTAAATTTTGTTTTTTCTGCATCACGATATTTAACAAGGTTGGTAACATCAACTTCTATCATCATCCAAGCATGCGGTATTTCTGTTGTAGAACGAACCATATTATTCGCTATTGCTTTTCTGATACCAGTTACCGGAATTTCTTTGTCACCAATTGCTGTTTCTACCGCAAGTTTCTCATCATTTTTCACAGAACTGACTTCCTCAACTTCTTTTTCAACGGTTGATTCATCTGTAGGAGATGGATTTGCAATCGTTCTTTCCAAATCTTTACGTGTTATTCTGCCCCCACGTCCGCTTCCTTTTACTGTGTTTAAATCAATATTATTTTCTTGCGCTAAACGCATAACAGCAGGAGAATAACGTGTTTTCATTGATGTATCAGTTTGTGTTGCTCTTATTTGATCTTCCTCTTTATCTTGTTGTACCCGCTCATCTTTAACTTCCGATCCACTATCTTCTACTTCGATATAACACATTAATTCACCAATAGCTAATACTTGTTCTTCATCTGCAACTAATTCTTTAATCGTTCCAGTAAAAGAAGACGGTACTTCTGCATTCACTTTATCTGTCATTACTTCTGCAATCGGGTCATACTTTTCCACATGGTCTCCAACTTGCACAAGCCAATTACTTACCGTTCCTTCTGTCACACTTTCACCAAGTTGAGGCATTGTAATTTTTTCGAGAATCAAAACGCATCCCCTCCTTTTTTATTCATTTCTTAAAATAATGCAAGTTCTCTCATCGCCACTTCCACTTTCTCAGAATTAATCATAAACTCTTTCTCCAATGGAGGGGCATATGGCATAGCTGGAACATCTGGACCCGCTAACCGCTTGATTGGTGCATCTAAATCAAACAAGCAATGTTCACTAATAATTGCAGCTACTTCACCTATAATGCTTCCCTCTTTGTTATCTTCCGTAACCAACAATACTTTTCCAGTTTTTGAAGCTGCTTCTTTTATCGCTTCCTGATCTAATGGATATACAGTACGCAAGTCTAATATGTGTGCTTCAATACCTTCTTCAGCTAATTTTGCAGCAGCTTCTAATGCAAAATGAATACATAAGCCATACGTAATAACTGTAATATCTGATCCTTCTCTTTTTACATCAGCTTTTCCAATTGGAACAGTATAATCTGTTTCTGGTACTTCCCCTTTAATTAACCGGTAAGCGCGTTTATGTTCTAAAAAAAGTACAGGATCGTTATCACGAATTGCAGCTTTCAATAATCCTTTTACATCATATGGAGTAGATGGCATAACAATTTTTAAACCTGGCTGATTGGCAAAAATAGCTTCAATAGATTGTGAATGATATAATGCGCCATGCACACCTCCACCATAAGGAGCACGAATTGTAATTGGACAACTCCAATCATTATTCGACCGATAACGAATCTTAGCCGCTTCAGAAATTATTTGGTTAACTGCCGGAAGAATAAAGTCAGCAAATTGCATTTCAGCAACAGGACGCATCCCATACATAGCTGCACCAATTCCAACACCAGCAATTGCTGATTCAGCTAGAGGTGTATCAATAACTCTCTCTTCTCCAAATTCATCATATAAACCTGCTGTAGCACGAAAAACACCACCATTTATACCAATGTCTTCCCCTAAAACAAATACTTTACTATCTCGTTTCATTTCTTCCTGTAATGCCTGTGTAATTGCTTGGATATAAGATATTACTGCCATTATAATCCTCCTCCCTTACTTCTTTTCATAAACATAATCATAAATTGATGATGGATCTGCATAAGCAGCAGCTTCTGCGTAATCTGTAGCGTCATTTATAATTTGTTTTAATTCTTCTTCAAGCTCTTTTTCTTTTGATTCTGTTAAAATGCCTTGTTCACGTAGATAGACCGCAAAAGTTAGCACACCATCTTTACTCTTTGCCTCTTTTACTTCTTCTTTCGTACGGTAAATACTATCGTCGTCATCACTTGAATGTGGTGTTAATCGATAAGATAACGTTTCAATTAAACTAGGTCCCATACCATTTCTAGCACGATCAGCAGCCTCTTTAACAGCCTGATATACTGCCAATGGATCATTACCATCTACTGTTACACCTGGCATGCCATATCCAATTGCCCGATCTGATATTTTCTCACAGGCTACTTGTTTACTTAATGGTACTGAAATAGCATACTGATTATTTTCCACCATTAAAATGACAGGCAACTTTTGTACACTAGCAAAATTCGCACCTTCATGAAAGTCTCCCTGATTTGAAGAACCCTCTCCTAACGTAACAAAACTAACAATACCTTTTTTCTCTATTTTAGCTGCTAATGCAATACCAACAGCATGTGGAACTTGTGTCGTTACAGGCGATGAACTAGTTAACATGCGATTTTTCTTTTGACCAAAATGACCTGGCATCTGGCGTCCACCTGAATTAGGGTCTTCCGCTTTTGCAAAGGCTTGTAACATCAAGTCACGAGCCGTCATGCCAAGCGCTAGGACTACACCAACATCCCGATAATACGGAGCTGAATAATCCTTCGTACGATCTAAAGCAAACGCAGCACCTACTTGTTGCGCTTCTTGACCTTGACATGAGACCACAAATGGAATTTTCCCTGCACGATTTAATAACCACATACGTTCATCGATTCTTCTTGCTAACAAAATAGTTCGATACATCTCAAATACTTCATCGTCTGTTAAACCTAAAGAAATATGACGGTTTTCTCTCATGATAACTCCTCCTTCTTGCTTATCCATGAATTTTCACTCCATCTACATCTAATGCAGCTTCAGCTATGGCTTCAGCTAAAGACGGATGTGGGTGAATAGTTTCCCCAATTTCCCATGGGGTGGCATCTAAAACTTTGGCTAATCCCGCCTCCGATATTAACTCTGTTACATGCGGTCCTATCATATGAACACCTAATAAGTCGTTTGTTTTCTTATCTGCTATTATCTTTACAAATCCATCTGACTCACCGTAAACAAGCGCTTTACCAATTGCTTTAAAACTAACCTTACCAGACTTCACTTGAAAACCCTCGTCTTTCGCCTGTTTTTCAGTTAAACCAACGCTTGCCACTTCTGGATTTGAATAGATGCATGTAGGAATATTCCGATAATCAAGTTGAATTGGCTTATTACCTACAATGTGTTCTACTGCGTGTTTACCTTCATGTGACGCAACATGGGCAAGCTGCATTCCACCGATACAATCCCCAATTGCGTATATATGTGATTCCTTTGTTTGAAAATCTTTATTTATTTTAATTGAGCTAGACGCATCTAACTGAATATCCGTATTTTCTATTCCTATTTGAGTTGTATTTGGTTCTCTTCCAATTGCAACTAGCATTTGAACAGCGGTTAATACAATCTGCTCATTTTTGTAATTAACTTGAATTGTTACATTATCAGCTTTTTCTACTGTTTTACTTAGCACTTTTGCATTTGTCATAATCTTAATACCTTTTTTCTTTAATAAACGCTGCATTTCTTTTGCAATTTCGTTATCCTCTGTCGGTAAAATTTGTTCGGCATACTCTACTAACGTGACATTCACATCAAAATCTGCCAGCATGGATGCCCATTCTACACCGATAACCCCTGCACCAACTATAATAATTGATTTTGGTAATGCCTTCATGTTCAACGCCTCATCTGAAGTTAGGATATGTGTTCCATCTGGTTCCAATCCCTTGATAATCTTTGGTTTTGAACCTGTTGCAATAATTAAATTCTTACTGATCAACATTTCATTATCAGAACCATCTTTCATCTCTACAGAAACAGTACCTGCTGTTGGCGAGAAGATAGAAGGACCAAGAACTCTACCTATTCCATCATATATGTCGATTGCACCCTTTTTCATCAGTCCGATTACACCTTGATGCAATTGATTAACAATTTGCTGCTTACGGTCTTGCACTTTCAAAAAGTCCAGATTAATATCAGAAGTATTAATGCCAAATTGTTCTGCATCTTTGGTCTGTTTATACACTTCTGCACTTCTTAATAATGCTTTTGAAGGGATGCACCCTTTGTGTAAACATGTACCACCAAGCTTATCCTTTTCGACAATGGCAGTCTTTAATCCTAGTTGAGAAGCACGGATGGCGGCTACATATCCACCTGTACCACCTCCTAGTATGACTAGGTCATAATTTTTGGCCATAAAAAAACCTCCCTAATGTAACTTTTTTAATAAAACACTCTATGTAAGCAGGTAATAGAAGACCATTACCAATTAGTTATCAGAATCCTTCTTCTCTATAATATTCTTCTAGGTAGAAAAGGTCAACTAGATGTTTTCTTATTAAAAAGTGTTTTTCTCAGAAATCACTTTAGATAAGCAATCTGAGAAAAACATTTTCTAATTATTTTTTCATGTTAACGTCTACTAATAACATGATGTTCATTTTGTAAGAATGTACTTCGAGAATTACGTAAACTCGCTATTCTTTCCTCTGCCATTCTTTCGGCTGCAATGTAAGTAGGAATATTGTCGCGTTTTGAAATAGCAAAAACCGTTTCTAGATTATCATATATCTTATCAACATGTTTCATTGCTCTTTCGCGATTATAACCGTTAAGTTCGTCGGCTATATTAATTACACCTCCAGCATTAATAACAAAATCAGGTGCATATAAAATACCTTTTTGATGTAATAAATCACCATGCTTGTCTAGTTCTAGTTGATTATTTGCCGCCCCTGCAACAATTTTTGCATTTAATTTAGGTATTGTTTGATCATTTAATGTTGCTCCTAGCGCACATGGAGCGTAGATATCACAATCAACGGAATAAATTTCATCTAGTCCAACAGCTCTAGCACCAAATGCATCTACTGCTCTTTGAACAGCTTCTTCATTTATATCTGTAACAATTAATTGTGCTCCCTCATCATGTAAATATTCACAAAGTGTGTAGGCAACACTCCCTACCCCTTGAATGGCAACTTTTTTTCCTGCTAATATATCTGTTCCAAACACTTCTTTTGCGCTTGCCTTTATTCCTTTATAAACGCCATATGCTGTTACTGGCGAAGGATTACCCGATGAACCAAAAGCAGGTGATATGCCAGCCACATAATTTGTTTCTTCATGAATAATATCCATGTCTTCTACCGTTGTACCAACATCTTCGGCTGTAATATATCTACCATTTAAACCCTGAATATAACGCCCGAATGCACGAAACATTGCTTCATTTTTATCTTTTTTCGGATCACCTATTATGACTGTTTTACCTCCGCCTAGATTTAAACCTGCCGCAGCGTTTTTATAGGTCATTCCTTTTGCTAATCGAAGAGCATCTTCAATTGCTGCTCCTTCAGATGCGTAAGTCCACATCCTTGTCCCACCCAAAGCAGGTCCAAGTGTTGTATCGTGAATAGCGATGATCGCTTTCAAACCAGATTCTTTATCTTGACAAATAACAAGTTGTTCATAGTCGTACTTTTCCATATAAGAAAAAATTTCCAAAGTTGATCCTCCTTAAGTAATGAGTAAACTCATTGCTCTCCTTACTCTCCTTACTAACATCATGCAATTTTCGTGCAAGTTATGTATGGGATAGTATTAGAAAAAATATGCACCCAACGCAATTTATTCTTTGTTCTTATTTGTAATCATAGCTTTTACACCATGAATTTGCAAAAGAAACCTCTTCTACTGGCTTAAAACAAAAATGACACATTACATATTACTGTAATGTGTCATTTTTGTTAGCTTAATTTTCTTCTACGAAAAATATTTCATATAATGATTGCACTGCTCTCTTAACGCCTTCTTCTTTCACACCAAACATCATTGACGTTTCAGAAGATCCTTGGTTAATCATCTCTAAATTAACATTTGCACGTAAAAATGCTTCTGTTGCTTTAGCCGCTATACCAACTGAGCTATTCATTGATTCTCCAACAATCATAATTAATGCAAGATCTCTTTCTATATAGACTTGATCAGGATCTAATTCATCTTTTATACGTTTAATAATCTTTTCTTCTTTAGCTTCTGATAACTCACTCTCACGAATAATGACTGACAAATCATCAATACCAGATGGTGTATGCTCAAAAGATATACCTTCGTCTTCTAATATATGCAGTAAACGACGACCAAAACCTAACTCTCTATTCATCAAATACTTACTAACATATAAACTTAGGAAACCAATATCACTAGCAATCCCTACAACCGGATTACCATTTGGCTCTTTTTGTGAAACAATAATGGTCCCAAGTCCGTCTGGATTATTGGTATTTTTAATACAAACAGGAATACTTGCTTTAAAGGCTGGTATAAGTGCTTCATCATGAAAAACGGAAAACCCCGCATAGGATAATTCTCGCATTTCTTTATACGTTAATGACGTAATCTCCTTAGGATTATCAACAATGGTTGGGTTAACGCAATAAACCGAGTCAACATCGGTAAAGTTTTCATACAAATCTGCTTTCACTCCAGCTGCAACGATTGACCCAGTAATATCTGAACCACCTCGAGAGAAAGTAACTAATTTACCCTCTTTTGTATAGCCAAAAAAGCCAGGAATTACTACTATTTCTTTTCGATCACGTAATTTATATAATAGCTCAAAACTTTCATCTAAAATTTGAGCACTACCCGGTTCATCACTTAAGATAATGCCAGCTTCTTTTGGATTTAAATAGCTTGCTTCTACTCCAAGTGATTGTAAATAGGCACTAAGTATTTTAGCTAGCGAATCTTCACCAATTGATTTAATCGCTTCTAATTTAAGTTCTTTTTGATAATCACTAGCAAAAACGGATGCAATATCATCTTTTATCTCTCCTAGAATACGATCCGATAAATTTAATTCTGTTGTAATCGAGCTAAATCGCAATAAAACTTCATCTAATTGCTTTTGATGCGGCTCATTTGCTAGATAAGCTTCCCCTAGTTTAATGAGAAGATCGGTTACTTTATTATCTTCAGAAAACCTCTTTCCTGGTGCTGATACTACAATTGCTTTTCTATCTGCATCTGCTTGAATAATTTGTGCAACTTTTTTTAATTGCGAAGCACTAGCAACTGAACTTCCTCCAAATTTCGATACTTTCATATTTAAAACCTCTCCATTTATATTTTTCTATGTCATTAAAAATATTATCATACTTTCAATTAAATTGTTATAATAAAATTCTGATTATTCAAGACCATGTACGAGAATTACTGAGTTGAGCTGTTTAGAACACTACAAACAAGATATTTTCTTCATTAATCTTGTTATATTACGTTTAACAGCAAAATATATTAAAAAAAGACCTTGAATGATGTACAAGGTCTTACTGCATGTTATTTGGTTATAAACATTTGAGTCCAATATTTTCCGTCTTCAACATAACCGACACCTATATGAGTGAAATCACCTAATATATTTTTGCGATGTCCTGGACTATTCATCCAAGCTGTTACGACTTCTTGTGGCGTGCGCTGACCTCTCGCAATATTTTCTGCTGCTCTTTGGTATGATATTCCGAAATTCTCCATCATCGCAAACGGAGATCCATATGTGGGACTTGTATGAGAAAAGTAATTCTTATCAAGCATGTCCACAGACTTATATCTTGCAACACGTGACAACTCCCAGTTAGGTCGTAAAGCAGATAGTCCATTTTTTGCTCGTTCTTGATTGGTTAATTGAATAACCAAGTGTTCTGTATGTTTTATTGCGTCAATTATTGGTATGGCTATTTTTTGGTTCGGGTAAATAAGATCTGGATTATCAATAGATGGATTGGCCTCAATAATTTCAGTAACACCTATCTTATATTTCATCGCAATTCTCCACATCGAATCTCCAGGTTGAACTGTATACGTATCTTCCGCCAATACAGAAGCAGGTAATAAAAAGCTTAAAACGACTAAAAAGAATAGTACTTTTTTCATAAAAATCCTCCTTTTTTGGTTAAGTTACCGCAAAATGAAGAATTTATACATTCATTCAAAATTATTATGACGTAAGGGCGATTATACACCATCGTTCCAATAAACCCCCAAAAGCATAAGTTCATTTAAATAAATTCTATTTCTTTTAAAAATCCTTCTGTTTTTTGAATGGTATCTTGATAAAATTCATTATTATTTCTTCCAAAATGGAAAAAACCATGTTCCATCTTGTCATATTCTATAAAAGTTATCTCGTTTCCTTTTTCAACCATACGTTGAATAAATTCTTTGTTTTGTTCATAATCTATATCCACAGTTCCACAAAACCAAATAGTTTTTGGTAAGCACTTCTTTATGTGGTGTATGGGAGATAATTCTATCGATTCATCAAGCAATTCAGGGTAACGTCTTTTCATTATATCAACACCATCCATGCCACCTGCAAAAACAACTAGAGCATTTGGAACATTGTCTGTGCTAAGATTATCAGTTTCATTATTCAATTCTTTGAACATAATAGAGGATACAGATATATATGCACCTGCAGATGAGCCGCATACAACAATTTTATTTGGGTCTACTCCTAAATAAGCATAATTTTCTCTAACCGAACGAACAGCCGATTTAACATCTTGAATTGCTTGAATTGGAGTAAATCCTTCGTCAGCGCCATTTCTATAATCAACGCATGCTGTTATCATGCCTTTGGAAGCGAAATATTTAGCTTGCTCCTGAAACCTAGCTGGACTGTTTGGGTCTTTACTAAAACTACCTCCGATAAAAAATAAAATAATCGATCCATTTTTTTGAGAACTTTCTGATTCAAATATATAAAATTTCAACTTTCTTTCACCTATAACTTTATATGTAAATTCTTTCACTGGATAATCGAATATAATCTCCCGCATGATCAATACCCCTTTCTATCCTACAATAAAATCTGAATTATCGTTTCAACATATGCTTGATAATAATTTTTTACTCTTTCAATAAGCTTATGCTGTTAGAAAATCCTTTAATGCAAAAACGCCCTCCTTTATGGGAATTTAGTAATTCCGACAAAGAAGGACGCTTGTGAGTATCCGTACATAGTTTATAGCCCTGTTTATGCGTAACTATACGTCAAAAAACTGTCATACAACCGCTTAAGATGCACGGTGTTCGATACGTAGACGATCAGCTACCATTGCAATAAATTCTGAATTAGTTGGTTTTGCTTTAGAGACATTTACGGTATAACCAAATAATGATGATATAGAATCGATATTGCCACGACTCCATGCTACTTCGATTGCATGTCGTATTGCTCTTTCAACACGAGAGGCTGTAGTATTAAATTTCTTAGCAATGTCGGGATATAAAACTTTCGTAATAGAACCCAATAATTCAATGTCATTATAGACCATTGTGATTGCTTCTCGTAAGTACATATACCCTTTAATATGAGCTGGAACACCAATTTCATGTATAATATGTGTAATATTTGCTTCTAAATCTCTTTTGTGGTTCTCTTTATTGGATTTTTGTTTTACTGCTTTATTATCTGATGTCGGTGCACCATGAACTTGTCTGATTTGGCTAGCTAAACTATCTAAATCAAAGGGTTTTAAAATAAAATAAGATGCCCCTAAATCTACTGCTTTCGTTGTTACTTCTTCCTGTCCAAATGCCGTGAGCATAATCACTCTAGGATGTTTAGGTATATCCATCTCTTTTAATTTCGCTAAAACAGCTAATCCATCCATATGAGGCATTATAATATCAAGAACCACAATATCTGGTTCGATCTCATCAAATAAACTAATACATTCCTTTCCGTTAAAAGCAGTACCAATCACTTCAATATCTGATTGACTTTCAAAATATTCCTCCATTAATTCAATTAGCTCTCTGTTATCATCTACTAAACAAACCTTAATCTTTTGCACTATATTTGCTCCTCCTTCGACTAATCCTATCTTGTTTCACATCTACAATTTCGACACAAGTTCGAAAATTCCTTCTTTTAGATAAAAATATTTGTGTTTTTTTCTATTTACTTCAAAATACTCTTGTTTTCTTATGAAATCGATATTTTTCGTCATTTAAATAGTATTATTCTGCGTTTTGTCGAATATTCTTTAACCAGAGTATAGCATATATCTGCTTCTTTTTAACAATTTTGAACCTGAAATTCAAAAAAAACTCTTATCGCTTTATCACGAATAAGAGCTTAATCTTTAACTAGCTTCTTGTTGCTTATTGTAAATATCTATTCCAGCTTCTTCTAACATCCATTCGATATGAATTCCGTAACCTGATGTGGGATCATTTACAAAAACATGTGTTACGGCACCAATTAATTTGCCATCCTGCATTATTGGACTTCCACTCATACCTTGTACAATACCACCAGTTTTCTCTAAAAGTTTTTCATCAGTGATCTTTATTATCATTCCTTTGGTAGCTGCATTTGGCTGATCGACACTGTTTACAATTTCCACATCAAATGATTCGACCAAATCATTTTCTACAACTGTTAAAATTTTAGCCGGACCTTCTTTCACTTGATTTGGCAATGTGATTGGCATTGGTTCATTCCACTTGCTTTTTTGCAATTTACTATCTAATTTACCGAATACACCAAATGATGTGTTTTTTGTTATGGTACCCAAAGGTGTATCATCACTATTAAAAGTTGCTTGCTTCTCTCCTGGCACGCCATTATCACCTTTTTTTATCGACGTAATATTAGATTTTACAATTGTACCATCGTGAATTTGTATCGGTTTTTTGGTGTCCATATCAGAAATAACATGACCTAGAGCGCCATATCTTTTCGATTCTGGATGATAAAACGTCATTGTTCCAATACCTGCTGCCGAATCCCTTATATATAATCCGATTCGATACTGGTTTTCTTTTTTATCAAGCGCTGGTGCTAATTTTTTTTCTAGCGTTTCACCACCACGTTTTATTTTTACATTTAGTTTCTTATTATTTTTTCCCGCTTCATCAACAAGTGGAGTCATCTGTTCCATTTTTTCTATTTCATTTCCATTCACTTGCAAAATTATATCGCCAACTTGAATATCAGCATCTTCACCCGGCGACTTTTCGCCACTATCTGTATTGATTAAATGGTGTCCTACTACGAGTACGCCCAAAGTTTGTAAATTAACACCTACTGATTGTCCACCAGGTATTACTTTAAAATCATCTAAAACGGCTACATTGACCTTTTTAAGTGGCATACCTGCAACTTCATATACAATTGAGCTTTCTCCATTATTGACTGCTTTAAACTGAGATGTGTCCATTGCTTCTAAAACTTCATCTTGCTGAGACAAAACAGTTGTTGTTTCATTCCCTAACTTTGGAATAGTTAAATTTTCTCCTGTTTCATCAAACACTGTTACATGATTCGGTATAGCAACATATTGTTGTATAAAATGGTTAAATGGCATGCTTAGGAAAGTAACAAGGAGTAATAATCCTATTGCAGCCCGAATTTTATTCATGTTCATTATCCACTCTCCTCGTTCCCAACCCAAATTATTTTTTTCTGTATTTATAATGTGACCTTAGCAAGCCTTTTTTAAACCCAGTAAAGATCTCATATAGGGGAGATGTTTTCCTATTTTAGATAGTATTAAGCATTATTTTTGTGTATTAAAAAAACCATGCTCGTTTAACATGGTTTTTATTCCTTACTTTTATTAGCTAATGCAATTAATTCTCTGGCATGAACTTTTGATGTTTCTGTCAGTTCACTACCTGTAACCATTCTTCCTATTTCCATTACGCGTGACTCAGTTGAAAGCTCATCAACGGTTGTACTAGTCCGTTGTTCTGAAACATTTTTTTCAATCAATAAATGTGTATCTGCCATTGCAGCTACTTGAGGAAGATGTGTAATACATAATACTTGCGATCCTGTGGATATTCCATGTATTTTTTCTGCTATAGCTTGGGCTACCCTACCACTTACACCCGTATCAATCTCATCAAAAATCACACTAGTTGCTCCTTGATGTTTAGCGAAAATGTTTTTCAAAGCCAACATAATTCGTGACAATTCACCACCTGATGCGACTTTGTTCATTTCTTTAATCGGTTCACCAGGATTGGTTGAAATTAAAAATCGGATAATATCAAAACCATTAGGTGTTAATTGTACTGGTATCGATTTAGATTCTGGTTCGTTTGGTTTCGTTTTTTTTGTTTTTATGTCTACTTCAAAAGTTGCCTTTTCTAAATATAAATCCTGTAGTTCTTGTTGAATTGCTAACTTTAACTGTTTAGCAGCTTGGCTACGTAAATCATGTAGGTGTCGTGCTTCAACGAGTGCATCCTGGCCAATTTCTTCTATTTCTGCCCCTAATTTACCTAAAGATGTATCGCGATCTTGAATTTCATCAATTTCATCCTCAATTTTAGCAGCATACTCCAACATATCATCAACAGTAAATCCATATTTTTTCTTTAATCGGCTTATATCGTTTAATCGGCTTTCCAAAAAATTGAGACGTTCTGAATCAAATTCGAGTGAATCTAAATAATGACGTAAATCATAAGATAATTCTTCAATTAAATAAAAATGATTTGAAAATCCTTCTTTTTTTTCTGCTAATCCTTTTTCATACTCACTTGCTGTTTCTAATCCAGAAAGTGCCAATCCTAACCAATCAAGTGCTCGTTGCTCACCGTTTAAAGCTTCATAAGCTTCATTTACACCTTTATATATTTTTTCGTGGTTCATTAATTTTTTTCGTTCTTCCTCTAGGGTTTCATCCTCTCCTGGAGAAAGATCTGCTTCTTGTAATTCATTAAGTTGAAATCGGAGTAAATCTAATCTTTGAGCCATTTCTTGTTCATTATCATTTAATTTTTGATACCGTTTTTTTAGTGTATGTAATTTTTGATATAATATATTATAATCCGCTTTCACTTCGTCTATGGACTCTTTATTATACATATCTAATAACTCAATATGTCGGTCTACATCCATAAGCGATTGTGTTTCGTGTTGGGTATGGATATCAATCAACGTTTTCCCAAATTCTTTTAAAATAGCTAGCGTTACCAAATTTCCATTTACTCTACAAATACTCTTTCCGTTAGCAGTTATTGTCCGATTCAAGACAATCATTCCATCCGTATCAATCTCGATACCAAATGTCTTACCTTTTTTATATATTGGATGCGAGGGCTCATCAATTGTAAATAGCCCTTCTAATGTTGCTTTGTTTGCACCATATCTTACAAACTCTACAGATCCTCTTCCACCTGTTAATAACTGAATCGCATCTATAATGATGGACTTACCTGCACCAGTTTCTCCAGTCAGTACAGTTAATCCTTCTCTAAAGGTAATAGTAATCTCATCGATAATAGCAAAATCTTTTATAGTAAGTTCGGTTAACATAAGCTTCCACCTCACTTTATTATTAATTATAACATTTCTAAAAAGCGATCTTGAATTTCAAAGGTATGCTCTTCTGTTTTGCAAATAATTAAAATCGTGTCATCTCCACATATCGTTCCTAATATTTCTGACCAATCTAAATTATCAATTAAAGCGCCGAGCGCATTTGCATTACCTGGTAACGTTTTAAGTACTAAAAAATAACCTGCTTGATCAATTCTAATAAAAGCATCTCGCATTAAGCGTCTTAGCTTCTCTAAAGGGTTAAAGCGTTGATCAGCGGGTAAACTATATTTATATCTTCCATCAACCATCGGAACTTTAACTAGATGCAATTCTTTTATATCTCGCGAGACAGTAGCTTGCGTAACGTTATAACCTAATCCACGCAATGCATCAACCAATTCATCTTGTGTGTCGATGTCATGATCTGTAATTAGTTCACGAATTTTTATATGTCGTTGACCTTTGTTCATAGTATCTCCTTTCCACATTCTAAAAAAGATAGTGAAACTAGCTTAAATTCACAGCGCTTCACACTTTAAAATAGTATATCCTTATTTATTTTTTTGAATGGATTTCATGAGCTTGTCCAACTACTTGCTCCACTATAGAATTAAATTCGACATTAGATTTCAATTCCCCTGCTTTTTCTTGCGGTTTCCATATTAAATGAGTAAGAAATTCAATGTTACCGTCACCACCAGTGATTGGTGAAAAAGTTAAATCTTTTATACCAAAGCCTTCTTCATGCGCAAACTGAAGGATTCGATTTAATACTTCTTTATGAATTGTTTTGTCTCGAACGATACCCTTCTTACCAACTTGTTCTCTTCCAGCTTCAAATTGTGGTTTGATTAATGCCACGACATCACTATCATCTGCTAAGATTGTTTTTAAAACTGGCAAAATAATTTTTAATGATATAAAAGAGACATCTATCGTTGCAAAATTTGGCATTCCATTATTAAATTTATCAGGTGTTACATACCGAAAATTAGTACGTTCCATTACCACAACTCTTGAATCATTTCTTAATTTCCAATCTAATTGATTGTATCCTACATCAACTGCGTAACATAATGTAGCGCCATTTTGCAAAGCACAATCTGTAAACCCACCTGTAGAAGAACCAATATCAACCATTATTTTCTTATATACTGAAAGGTTAAAAGTTTTCAAAGCCTTTTCTAACTTTAGTCCACCTCTTCCAACATAAGGAAGCAATTTGCCCTTAACAGTAACCGAAATATCACTATTAACTTTAACACCAGGCTTATCAAGTCTTTGTTGCTCACTAAAAACTAATCCAGCCATAATTGTACGTTTTGCTTTTTCTCGTGTTTCAACTAAACCACGTTCCACTAATAATATATCTAATCTGATTTTTTTAATTGTCATCACTTAAACCCTTTGTTGTTTAGTTGGCAATAACTGTTGTATTTCTTCTATTACCACTTGTTTTGTTAAACCAATTTGTGCTAGTAAAAACTCCACACTACCATGTTCAATAAATTCATCTTCTATACCCATTCGTTTTATCTGTTTAGTCGTGTAACGATTTGTTTCAGCGAACTCTAGAATCGCGCTTCCAAAACCACCAGATAATATGGCTTCTTCAATTGTTAGGATCGGCAATTTTTCTTCAAATATATCGTGAAGCATACGTTCGTCCAGTGGTTTAATAAATCGTGCATTAATGACACGAACAGACACTCCAAGCTTTGCTAATGTCTTACTTGCTTCTATCGCCATCTGAATCATTGTTCCAAATGTTAGGATGACTGCATCTGCCCCTTCATTTATAACCTCCCATGTACCAATTGGGATAGCTAGTAACGCGTTATCTACTGACGCACCAATTGCGTTACCTCTTGGGTAACGAATCGCTATCGGCCCATCATTATATTCTAGAGCAGTATATACCATATGCTGACATTCATTTTCATCTTTTGGCATCATAATGACCATGTTTGGCATCGAGCGTAAGAAAGAAATATCAAACAACCCTTGATGTGTCTCACCATCAGCACCAACTAACCCAGCTCGATCAATTCCAAAAACCACATTTAAATTTTGACGACAAACGTCATGCAAAATTTGATCATAAGCGCGTTGTAAAAAGGTGGAGTAAATTGCAAGAAACGGCTTCATGCCTTGTATTGCTATTCCTGCTGCCATTGTTGTCGCGTGTTGTTCTGCAATACCAACATCAAATAGGCGGTCAGGGTATTTTAGTTGAAAATTTTCTAATTTGGAACCTAACACCATTGCGGGTGTAATAACTGTTAATTTGCTGTTCTCCAAAGCAATTTTTTCTAGGGTCGCACTCACAACAGCACTCCATTGTGGGGCAACATTAGTAGATAAAATTTTTTCGCCTGATTCAATTTTATACGGGCCAACACCATGCCATTTATCCTTCTCGTCTGATTCCGCAGGATGATACCCTTTACCTTTTTGGGTAATTACGTGGATTAAAACGGGGCCTTCCGTTTTTTTAGCATATTGAATGTTTTCCTGTAGTGCATGAAAGTCATGTCCGTCCACTGGTCCATAATAAGTAAAACCAAATTCTTCAAAAAACATGCTCGGAATCACAAAATGTTTCATGCTATCTTTAATCCGCTCAGCTGTATGTGCTAATTTTCCGCCTACTGTTGGAATTTTCTTTAAAATCCAATCTAATTCTTTTTTTACCTTATTATATTGACCAGCGCTACGCATTCGTCCTAGCGCATTATGGAGTGCACCAACATTATTTGCAATAGACATTTCATTATCATTGAGAATAACAATCATGTTTTTTTGTTCATGACCAATATTGTTTAATGCTTCAAAAGCCATACCACCTGTCAAAGCACCATCGCCAATAATCGGAACAACAAAGTAATTCTTACCTGTTAAATCACGTGCAATCGTCATACCCATTGCAGCGGATAACGAAGTTGAACTGTGTCCCGATTCCCATACATCGTGATGACTTTCAGCCCTTTTTGGAAAACCTGACATTCCTTTATATTGTCTAATCGATTCAAATTGATTCGCACGCCCTGTTAGTATTTTATGAATATAGGACTGGTGACCTACGTCAAAAATTAATTTATCAGTAGGGCTACTAAAAGATTTATGTAAAGCTAATGTTAATTCAACAACGCCTAAATTCGCCCCTAAATGGCCGCCTGTTTCTGACAATTTTTCAATTAGGAATTTACGAATAAAAGATGCCAATACTTCTAATTCTTCATTATTCAACTTCTTTAAAAAAGAAGGATCTTTTATCTTTGTAAGATCCATTTGGGAATCCTCCCTAAATTGATTTATATATGGTCACTAACCTTTTTTCAAAATTTCAATTTTGGTCTTGTTTTGTATAAATGCGATCACTTTACCTACAAAGAAAATGATTTTCGTTGACGAATGAATGCCATAATATTTCCCTAACGCTTTCCCACCAACTGTTAGAGCTGCAACTAAACTTGTCATAATAACAGATATAACAATCTGCAAAGTAGAACCATCACCATGGCCAAAACCGTTAGCTAATTGTAAAACAACGATTGCAGAAGCTGTACCACTAATAACTCCAGATATATCTCCGATTACATCGTTACAAAAACTTGCGAAACGATCAGCATTCCGAACAATTAAGATCGCTTCTTTTGAGCCGTCCACCTTCTCTGCTGCCATTGCATGAAATGGAACTTCGTCTGCAGCAGTTGCTGCTATTCCTAACATGTCAAAAACAATTCCAATCAATACAATAATTAACACAATAATAAAGCCAACAACCCACATCACTTCTCCTAATATAGAAGAAGAAATAACTGAAAAAATAGCCGCTAACACAAATGTGATAACGGCAATACTTATGCTAAATTTTATTGATTTTTTAATTTGCGATTGTGATTTCGCCATCTATTTATACCTCATTTTTATATACAACTATGTAATTGGAATGGTCGTTTAAAAGGTAAAAACTGCGGCTTAGGTCCAGTAGGTTTTCCCAGATCCTTACCGAATGTTGCCATTCTGGCGGTTCCCCATTAAAAGCATCTTAGCCTTGTTTCCAAAAGCTAGACTGGATTACCACTTAGTCCGCACTATAATCCCTTTTAAACGTCTTATGGAACAGTCTAGGAGATTTCCTCAGCAGCTCTTAACCACTCCCTAGCCTCTTTTGCAGTGCTGATTTCATATAAATAATAATACATAAGTCAGTGGCCTTCCGACTTTTGTATTCACAATAATAATCCCCTCAGACACCACTCAAGGCAGGCTACGCTACGAATAAGATACCCTTCCACTTATTGCGTAGGTTCATACCCCAGTCCATGGTAATTCTTTGGCTAAAGTCTAACCACAGAGTTGGGCCTCCGCGGAAGCAGGGTCCTCGCCCACATGCCTTTGTGGATCGCCCTGCAACCTTAACTCCCAGCACCGACCCAAGGCTGGGCGCCTCAAGCCGACACAAGGAACTTCATCGATGTGCCCTTTGGCGGATTTTTAGGCCCGCCTTCAGAAGCGGAGAACCGACTAGAATACTGCACCATTCCTCATATAATAGTATGATAACATATTTTTAACGTGTACTCAATAATTATTGACTAGATAGTTCGATCACTTAAATAATCAATTAATTCTTCCAATAAACTAGATTGTACATCTGCTGTTTTTAGGGCATTTTTTGCTTTTATAACATATTCCTCTTTCTTTTCAATCGCACCATTTAAGCCAAGTAGTTTTGGATACGTACTCTTTAAATTGGTTTCGTCACTCCCAATAGGTTTACCAATCGTATTTGGATCCCCTGTTACATCCAAGATATCATCTTGTACTTGAAAAACAAGGCCGACATAATAAGCAAAATCTCTTATTGCCTCAAGTTGGTAATTTGAAGCACCGCCAATATAAGCACCAATTTCAATCGCAAAAATTAGTAACTGGCCGGTTTTTAAATGGTGAATTGTTTCCAGTTCATCAAAATGGATCGCTCTATCTTCAGCTTCCATATCAAGCGATTGACCTGCTACCATTCCTTTTGGACCACTTGCTTCTGCTAGTCGTTTTAATATGTATACTTTTTGCTCATCTGTTAATTGATTGTCATTAGAAATTAATTCAAAACTGTATGTTAATAGTGCATCTCCTGCCAAAATTGCAGTAGCATCACCAAAGACCCGATGATTTGTTGGTTTGCCTCTTCGTACATCATCATCATCCATTGCTGGTAAATCATCATGAACTAATGAATACGTATGAACCATTTCCAATGCCACAGCCACTGACAGCACTTGTTGGTCTGTACCATGATAGGATTCAGTACTCGCAATCATTAATAAAGGACGAAGCCTTTTCCCACCAGCTTTTATCGAATATAGCATGGAATCTTTTAAATGTTTTGGTATTGATAATTCTGTTATTGTCCGAACTAACTCTTCTGACACAATTTTTTCTTTTTCCGATAAAAACAGCGCTAATTTATCGCTCACTTTATTCTTCCTCCTGTACCGAAAAAGCTTTTAAATCCCCTTGTTCGTTAATAATATTGGTCATTTGTTTCTCCACATTTGTTAACTTGACACTACAAACTTTGGAAAGTTCCATACCTTGTTGATAGTATTGAATTGCCTTTTCTAAAGGTACTTCACCTTCTTCAAGTTTTTCAACAATTGCCTCTAAATCTTCCATTGCTTGTTCAAAAGATACTTCCTTATCCTTATCAGTCATTTTCCAAGTCCTCCTTTATTCCCAAGACACGACAATCTAATATGCCGTCAACCACTTTTACGGAAATTGCTTCTCCTGGTTGTATTTCTTTTGTTGATTGTATCAATGTGCCATTATCGCCATAAGCAATAGAATAGCCACGTTTCATAGTATGTAGTGGACTTAAGACTTCTAATTTCTCTACTACATTTATGAATTGACGATTTTTCAAGGTATAGATAACTTGCATGGCACGTTTCTTTCTGTCTACAATTTGCACTAATTGTTTTTCTGCAAGCTTCAGTTGTGCTTCTGGATGTTGATATGCCAATCGCTTCATAAGCTGTTCATAACGTTTACTTTCGTTTGATTGTATTTGCTTCGTGGCTTTCGCTAAACGCTCCACCACCTTATCCAAATCTTGCTCTTTTTGGTTTAGTAATTGAACTGGATAACGAAAAGCATAACTTTTTTTCAGTCGTTCTAAGTGTTTATTAGATTGATCCAAGTTGTGTTGCATGATTCTATTTAAGCTCTGTTTCCAGGTTTTAATCTTTTCTTCTAATTCTTGTATCGATGGAACTGCTAATTCAGCTGCACCTGTTGGTGTCGCCGCACGAACATCCGCTACAAAATCTGCAATCGTTACATCTGTTTCATGTCCTACAGCTGAAATGATTGGAATCATCGAATCAGCAATCGCGCGAGCAACTACTTCTTCATTAAAGGCCCAAAGTTCCTCAATTGATCCTCCACCACGTCCTACTATCAGTACATCTATCGATTTAAATTGGTTTGCTTGTCCTAGCGCATTGGCAATTGAAGATGGCGCCATTTCACCTTGTACTAAAGCTGGAAAAATAGTAATGTTAGCAATCGGATATCTTCTCTTTAATGTAATTAATATATCTCGAACCGCTGCGCCTGTAGGTGAGGTTATAACTCCAATGTGTTTTGGATATAAAGGTAACGGCAATTTTCGATCATGCTCGAATAGACCCTCTTTTGTTAATTTCTCCTTTAATTGCTCGAACGCTACATACAATGCACCCACACCATCAGGCTCCATTTGTTGAATGTATAGTTGATATTGGCCCTGTGGTTCATATACATTGATTTCGCCCTTAATTAATACATTCATACCATCTTCAGGTTCAAATTTCAGTGTGCGATTATAACCTGCAAACATGACAGCTTTTATTCTAGCCTGGTCATCTTTAATGGTTAAATACATGTGACCACGACTATGATGCTTGAAATTTGATATTTCTCCCTTTAACCAGACATCATTTAAATGTTTGTCCATTTCGAATTTCCGTTTAATATAACGGTTTAATGCCGAAACCGTTAAATAATTATCATTTATCATAAAATCACCTACATTTCAAATTAAACGTGATAGATTTTTTTTGCGGATTTAATTGTATTATGAAGTAACATGGTAATAGTCATCGGGCCTACACCTTTTGGAACTGGTGTTATGAAGGATGCCTTCTCTTTGACATTTTCAAAGTCAACATCTCCAGTTAATGAACCATCTTCTAATCTATTTATACCTACGTCTATAACAACGGCACCAGGTTTAACAGCTTCTGCACGAAGGAAATGGGCAATACCAACTGCTACTATTACAATGTCTGCTTCTTTAATAAATTGATCCATGTTTTTTGTCCGAGAATGGCAATATGTTACTGTCGCGTTTTCATTCAGCAACAATTGACCAACCGGTTTTCCTACGATATTGCTACGGCCAATTACAACAGCATTTTTTCCAGACATTTCAATGTTTTTCGATTTCAACATCGTAATAATACCAAATGGCGTACACGGCAAAAATGTGTCTTTACCAGTTAACATTCTACCAATATTGATCGGATGAAAACCATCGACATCTTTTTCTGGACTAATTGCTTCAATAACCAATTGCTCTCTAATTTGATCTGGCAGTGGCAATTGAACTAATATGCCATGAATTGTTTGATCAGCATTTAGTTGATCAATTAGATCCAATAAAGTTTTCTCCGTTGTATTTTCAGGTAATTCAATTAAGTCCGATTCCACCCCAACAAATTCTGAAGCTTTTTGCTTTCCTTTTACATAGGATTTCGAAGCCGGATCATCACCAATTAAAACGACCGTTAGTTTTGGTTGAATCCCCTGTTCCCTTAGCAAAATTACCTCATCTTTCATATCAATCCGTAACTTTTCAGCTAATACATTTCCATAAATAACTTCAGCAGTCATGCAAAATCCCCCTAGCTAATCATTTTAGACAATACACCATTAATAAATTTACCTGACTTATCGTCACCATAAACATGAGCTAATTCAATTGCTTCATTAATTGCAACACCATGAGGCGTATCAACTTCATAAAACATTTCAAAAACAGCAATACGTAATAACGTTTTCTCTACAGCTGCCAATCTTTTCATCGACCAATTCTCCAGGTGATCCTCAATTTTTTCATCAATTTCTTTTAAATGCTGATGAACGCCTGATACCACTTCTGATAAAAAGGACGAGGCTACTTCCGCTTCTTCTTCTAATACTTGTTCCATTGCTTCATCTGGACTGTAATTTTGGTTGTCAACTGAGAAAAGAATTTGAAAGGCCTTTTCTCTTGCGGTTCTTCGATTCATTATTCATTCTCCTTGTATTTACCTAGCATGTAACTGTAAAATTTGTATTCTACACTCATTTTATCTTCATCATATCGAATACAAAGAAAAAATGCTATACGCACTAAATAAAAAGCATTATATAAAGTAAAAAAGACCCTATTAAGAGACCTATAAAATCTCTTAGGGTCTGTTAGATCCATTATTCCTCAGCTTGCCCTGCTTCTTCTGTTGAGTCCATGTGCATGCCAACTACATGCACATTAATTTCATCAATTTCAAGTGCAGTCATATCCTTTAATGCTTGTCGAATGTTTTCTTGGATTTTCTGCGCGACAACTGGAATCGTTACACCATAATCCAAAACCACAAAAACATCAATCATGACACCAGTGTCAGTCAATTCTACTTTAATTCCTTTTCCATGTGCTTTTTTACCGAAGCGCTCCACTACACCACTAGCAAAATTCCCACGAGTTGATGACACACCACCGACTTCAATCGTTGCAATACCAGCAACCACTTCAATCACAACAGGTGCTATTTCAACCTTTCCAAGACTTGAGTCTTCACTTACATTTAACATTGTATTCTCACTCATTAAGATCCACTCCTTTTAGAGTTAATCGGACTCTTCATTTTCAATAATTGTATATTTTTCAAGAAATTTCGTATTGAAATCTCCTTCTGCAAACACAGGATGCTCCATCATTTTATAATGAAACGGAATAGTAGTTGATATACCTTCGATAATAAATTCACTTAAAGCACGTTTCATACGGTCCATCGCTTCTTTTCTCGTTGCACCATATGTAATTAATTTTGCGATCATCGAATCATAATATGGTGAAATTGTGTAGCCCGGATAAGCAGCAGAATCAACACGCACACCTAAACCACCAGGTGGAAGGTACATTTCAATTTTTCCAGGGGATGGCATGAAATTTTTCCATGGATCTTCAGCGTTAATCCGACATTCCATTGCCCATCCTTGAAAAATTACCTCTTCTTGTTTTAATGACAACACTTCATTGTTTGCAACTCTAATCTGTTCTTTAATTAAATCCACACCGGTAACCATTTCTGTAACTGGGTGTTCTACTTGTATGCGTGTATTCATTTCCATGAAATAAAATCTTTGTTCTTTTTTATCAAATATAAACTCAATGGTTCCAGCACCAGAGTAATCTACCGCACGGGCAGCCTTTACTGATGCTTCCCCCATCTGTTTACGTATCTCATCCGTAATAGCAGGCGAAGGCGTTTCTTCAATCAACTTCTGTAAACGACGCTGCACAGAACAATCTCTCTCACCTAAGTGTATCACATTTCCGAAATTATCTGCTAAAATTTGAATTTCAACATGTGAGAAATCTTCGATAAACTTTTCCATATACACGCCTGGGTTACCAAAGGCTTTTTCTGCTTCTTGTTGTGTAATAGTAATACCCTTTACTAATTCTAATTCGTTATGCGCAACACGAATTCCTTTACCGCCTCCGCCAGCAGTAGCTTTTATAATAACAGGGTAACCAATTTTATTTGCCAAATCTATCGCTTCTTTGTCATCTTTAATAATTCCATCAGAACCAGGTACAATTGGTACACCTGCTTGTGCCATTGTTTCTCTAGCTACATCTTTTGTTCCCATTTTTTGTATCGCATAAACACTTGGTCCAACAAAAGTTATCCCACACTTATCACATATCTCCGCAAAATCTGCATTTTCTGATAAGAATCCATAACCAGGATGAATCGCATCAACCTCTGTTAAGGTCGCAACGCTCATAATATTAGTGAAATTTAAATAACTATCCTTACTCGGGTATGGACCAATACAGTATGCCTCATCAGCAAATTGCACATGTAATGCATCACGATCTGCTTCAGAATAGACCGCAACTGTTTCAATTCCAAGTTCTTTGCAAGCCCGAATGATCCGCACTGCAATTTCTCCGCGATTTGCGATTAGAAGTTTCTTTATCATGCAATCATCCCCTTAGTTCTGCTTTACTCTGAATAATGGTTGCCCATATTCTACTAGCTCTCCATTCGCAACTAAAATTTCCACAATTTCACCATTAACATCTGCTTCAATCTCATTAAATAGCTTCATAGCTTCTATTATACATACAACTTTATCTGCTTTTACTTCGTCTCCTACTGAAACAAATGCCTCTGTGTCTGGTGAAGAAGAATGATAGAAAGTACCAACCATTGGTGATTTTATCTGATAATCATCTATTCGCTGTTGGTCCTCTTCTACAGACTCTTGAAAGTTAATTGGTACTGAGCCAGTGCCATCGTTCTCCGTGATTGTATGTGATGAGGTTGACACTTGATTAATAGGCGTCTTATTCTCAACAATTACTTCTTTTTCTGTATTCTTTTTCAGCTTTAATTTTACTCCATCAGCTTCATAGTTGAACTCATCAATAGATGATCCATCAATTTCTTTGATTAAAGATCGAATATCTTCTATTTTTAACATATAATACACTCCTTCTTTTACAAGTAATCATTAATAATTCATATAGGTTATGTACAGGTACTAATAACTCCCCATAACATTTTACGAAAATCCAGAAGAAACTGCAACTATTCATTTTAAAATGATCAATTAATTAAGTTATATCATAACACAAATAAATAAGCTAACCTATTTAAGATTAGCTTATTCCATAAGGGCGACTATTTATTTTTCAGTATATTAACTATTGGGTTGAAACTTTACTTCAACATTCATTGAACCAAACTCATCATGAACCATTTGCATAATCCCATTTGCTTCTGTTTCAGATAATTCATCCGCCTTTACGGTTACGATTATATTATCATCTTTTGTACGAACAAGAACATCCGTATAACCGTTATCAGCTTTTAATGTCTCTTCTAATATCAACTCTTTAGATGATATACTATCTAACTCTTGCATCTCATCATAAGCTTGCGTTTTTTCTTCTGTGGAAGCTGCACTTGAGGCAACTATATTCTCCAATTGTTCTAATCTTCCACTTCTTGTCTCTTCTAATTCCATTCTTATTGTAGTAAAAAGATCATCTGTTGATGTGGAAGATATCTCTGATTCATCAGATGTTGAAGTTATGTCTTCAGAGCTTACGCCATCATCTGAAGTAGTCTCTTCACTTGTTTCTTCAGTGATATTTCCAGTTGTTATTTCACCTTCTGTGTCTGCTTCATCATTAATAAAAGCTAACTCTCCTTCACTTGGTGAACTCATATAATATACACTTAACACAATCATTAAACTTAGCATTGTTAATAACCACACTGTTTGTTTTTTTAACATCTTTTATTCCTCCTCATTATTCTTTGGCATAATAGAAATTCGATGTATTGGAACATCTAACACGCGGGAAACAGCTTCTGTCACCCATTGTTTTGTTTCTAAATGTTCAACACCTTTTGCTACAACTAGTACGCCACGTATTTCTGGTTTTTTTGTTTGTATTAACAAAGGCACTTCATCTTCCCCTTGTCGAACAATTACTATTTGTTGCTCTTCCGTTGTATCTTCAATATTTCTTTCCCCGCCATTTTGATCCGTTTCTTCTGTTGTTTGTGTACCTATGATTAAATTCTTTTCATAAACTTGTTCATTTGTTGCATCTAGATTCACCATTACTTCTACAGCAGAGACACCAGATATTTTTTCAAGTAAGTCTGTTAAGTCTGTCTCATATTGCGTTTCAATTTCAGCTACATCTGAACTTTTAGTATCCTTTTGTAGAAAAGTTTCTTCTTCTGTTTCAGCTGTTTTTTGTTGTGCTAATTCACCTGGTTGTTCAAGCGAATTTGTTTCTCCTTGAAATAAACTACTTGTGATTATAACAAGTATCCCAACTAGACCAAGTATAAGTATATAGCCCATTTTAGTTGGTTTCTTACCATCCTCTGTTTTAAGTTTTAAATTTTTAAAGATTTTGTTGAAAGGATTTTCCACTATGTTCCTCCCTCCCATACCAAAACTAATGTTTCCTCTTCTAACTCCCATACTTCATTTAAAAACGTTTTAATTTCATCACGTTTCGTTTCTGAGGTATCGTTTGAAACCACTGTGTCTTCAGGTTCTCCAATAACTATTTCTTCTACTTCTCCTTGATTTAAGCTGCTATCTTCTAATAAGAAAACTGTCACTTCTTTTAGGTTTTCTATATCGTGATTATTCTCTGGATCGAACTGAAAAGAAATATCAGAAATTGTTACACCATAAGTATTATTCAACTCCTCTTCCACTTGTTTTTTCATTTGGACAAGTATCTCTTCTACAACATATGCATCTTGTGAGGCTTGTATTTCATTTTTCTTTAATTCAATTTCATTTTCTAATGTATTTTCGTCCATCGATCCTTCAAATTCCATCATTGCTTGTTCTGTTGCTTCTTTTATATCCATGTTTAAGAATTGAAATAGCGGTTGTAAAAATAACAAAAGAAATAAAAGAGATAATACTGTATGAACGTATTTTTTCATCTTGGTTTGTGGAATTAACATTTCTATAATCATTACTAAGAGCAAAAATACGATGATCTGAGTAATCCAGTCTTTTAAGGAAGACACAGAAAGCGTCCTTTCTCTTAACGAAGCATTAATGTAATATTGCTTGCTATTACGAGTAACACAATGGTTAAAAAAAACATCAATGATACTGCGAGTAGTGCAGCAAATAAATACAAAATATGTTTACTCATAATATCCATACATTTTAATATTGGACCATCACCTAAAGGTTGTAAAATTGCTGCTGTGACTTTATAAATCAATGCAATCACAATGATTTTAATAGCTGGAAATAAGACAAGCATTAATAATATAATTAAACCAACTAACCCAACAGCATTTTTCAACAATAATGAAGCCCCTAGAACAGTGTCTGCTGCATCTGTAAAAAGCTTGCCAACAACGGGAATAAAGTTACTCGTAACAAATTTTGTCGTTTTCATTGCTACACCATCTTGTATTGCAGAAGTAGCACCTTGAACGGACACAACGCTTAAAAATACGGTTAAAACTATTCCCAATAAAGCTAGTCCGAAATTTTTGAATAACTCCGCTAATTTAGTGACCTGAAACCCTTCATTTAATGTGCTTATCATTTGTAGTAATGCAGACAGGAAAAACAATGGCAAGATAATTTTGGATACAAGAACGACAGTAAAGTGCATTAAACCAACAACAACCGGATGAAAAAAGGCAACAGCGGTTAAATTTCCAAAGGAGGCCATTAATCCTAGCATTAACGGTAATAAAGCAAGCATAAAATCGCGCATTTGAATAATTGTTTCATTTACATAAGATGATGCAAGTTGAAAACTTTGTAGCGCTAAAATTAATAATACGAGCATAACGACAATATCTGCTACCTTACTAACAGTTTTTGATTCGAATGCTGTTTGAATACTCTGTAGAACTGCTGAAAACATCGTTAATATAATTAACGTACCAAGCAACTTTCCATTTTGTATAACCTCATAACCAAGATAAGCAACAATCGCTTGTATCCAATCTTTTACAGATAATGCATCTTGATTTTGTAGTAATTCACGAAACGTAACATTTTTTATATTAGGCAGAAATTCACCATAGTTTGTAACCATTTGATCCCAATAATTAGTTGTTTCATCCATTGAGACTTCTTCCAATAAAGAATTTTCTTCTATTGATGTAGGGTTTGTAGTAGCTAGTATAGTTTCAGAGAATTGGTAATATATGAACAGAAGGAACATAACCACTCCTATTCTTCTCACATATACCTTCATGTGCTTACCTCACTTTTATTTAGCATTATTACGGTAGAAAGTTTAGGATAGTTTCAATAACGGCTGTTAATATTGGTACTGCCAAAACAATAATAAGTAATTTCCCAGCTAATTCAATTTTCGCTGCTACCGATTCTAATCCAGCATCTCTAGTCAAGTGGGCTCCAAATTCAGCAACATAAGAAATTCCAATAATTTGTAAGATTGTTTCAAGATACATATTGTCAATGTTTGCCTTGTTACTTAATGCTCGAATTAATTCGATTACCTTTCCTATATATTCAATTACGAAAAAAAAGATAATCACACTAGTAAGTAAAACAATTAAAAATGCAAAGGTTGGCTTTTGTTCTTTAACTAGAAGAACTAGCAAACTTGCTACGATAGCAATTGTTACAATTTGAATTATAGCCATTCCATTACCCCTGAAATAAAAATACGGATTTTATTTGCTGGAATAGTTCGTCAATGCTATCAATTACGACGATCAGTACAATAATAAATCCAACAAGACTCGCGAATTGTGCATACTCTTCTTTCCCCATCTGTTTTAAGATAGTGTGAATCATTGCAACAATGATTCCAATTCCAGCAATTTGAAAAAGAATTGCGGCATCTTGGTACATAATTTTACTCCTTTCTAAATCAAGAGTAAGATGATAAATAATCCAGCAAGAAAACCTAAACTTTTCACCATTTTTCCATATCTTTGCTGATTATCCTGTGCTTCTTCTAAAGCACGTTCTAAATGCGTAAAAGCAAGTTGAATATGTTTTGTTTGTTGTTTGATATCGTGTTGTCCCAGCGTTTGTCCAAATTGGTGCATAATCTCTTTTTCATAATCTCCTAAAGAAACATTAGTGAAGAAGAGCGCAAGTCGCTTATCCCAGCTAGCAGGGAAATCCACTGCTTGTGATTGTAAATCTTGGCTTACCGCTTGAAAAAAGGAAGAAACTGGTTGAGGGACTTGTTTTGCTACAACTCTGAATGCTTCTTCTAACGGTGATTGACTATAAACCATTTCCGCTTCTACTATTTGCAAGGCACTCTTTAACTGACGAATTTCTTTGGGACGGTTGTTCAATTGCAGTGCTATTTCAAATCCGATCCACGTGGTAGCGCCCAAAAGAAGGAGAGCTCCTATCCATTTCATTCGTTCGGCACCCCTTTTTCCTAACAATATTTGCCCCTGTTGAATCGAGAATAGAATGGACGCCTCCGGGTTTACTAGTACGTTCCAAACAGATAAAACGATCAAATACTTGTTCCTCCCATAATGCTATAAACGTAGAGCGTTTTTGTATATCTTCCAGTGATTCGCCATGCACCGTACAAATCACTCGCACACCTGCATGTAAGGCCTCCTGTAAAGCCTCTACATCTTTTTTAGTTCCTATCTCATCAACTATCAGAACTTCTGGAGACATGGAACGAATCATCATCATCATGCCTTCAGTCTTGGGACATGCATCCAATACATCTGTACGAATACCAATATCATGTTGCGCAATTCCTTCTATACAGCCCGCAATTTCTGATCGTTCATCTATAATACTGACTTTAACGGGATTCACAGCACCCCAACCAGTACCAATCACTCTAGAAATATCCCGAAGTAATGTTGTTTTTCCAGTTTGCGGTGCTCCTATGATTAAGGTATTAAAGTACCTGTTGTCATACAAATAGGATATATAGTTATCAGCAATACCCTTTTTTGCTTTTGCAATTCTAATATTAAATGATGTAATATCCTTGATTGCTTTAACTTCACCATGTAAGGTATTAACTTTTCCAGCTAGTCCGACCCGATGTCCTCCGCGAATTGTGATATAACCCTGTTTTAATTCTTCTTCCATTCGATACAATGAAAACTGACTTAGTTGGTTTAATAAAAATATGCCATCCTGCTTAGCTGGTACATTTTCTGTTAGCCATTCTGTATTCGTATCAAATACAAGTTCTATTGGGCGTTCAATTCTAACTCTAATTTCTTGTAAACTACGCCAACGTGTACCAATTTTAGTCATGAGTTGTCGTTTCATTATTTCTGGAAATAATCTCATGATCTCTTCTATCATATCCTCACTTCTTTCTCTAGTAACACATTTGTATTTATAGTAAGTCTATGCTTGTCTTCATCTGATATGACTTGAATTTTTATCTAGAGATTTATAGAAAAAAAGCCACAAAAAAACTGGCATGCGTTTTGCATACCAGTTTTTTTGTGGCTTTTTATTTAAGCACGTGAGACATATTTACCGTCGGTTGTATTAATAAGAAGAACATCGCCCTCATTTATAAAGAATGGAACTTGAACACTTAAGCCTGTTTCTAACGTTGCTGGCTTTGTGCCACCGCTTGCAGTATCCCCTTTAATACCAGGTTCTGTTTCCATTACTTTAAGCTCAACGTTGTTTGGTAAAGCTACACCAATTGTCTCCTCAAAGTAACTCATAATATTTACTTCCATATTCTCTTTTAAGAATTTTAATTCATATTCAATTTGACTAGCTTGTAATTCAGTTTGCTCATACGTTTGTGTATCCATAAAAGTATGCACATCACCAGCAGCATATAAATACTGCATTTTATTATTTTCAATGTGTGCTTTTTCTACTTTTTCTCCTGCACGGAATGTTTTTTCTTGGATGTTACCATTTCGTAAATTACGTAATTTCGAACGTACAAATGCTGCACCTTTTCCTGGTTTTACGTGTTGAAAATCTACAACTGACCAAATATTATTATCAAATTCAATTGTTAAACCTGTTTTAAAATCATTAACTGAAATCATTGTTTGTTTTCCTCCCTAGTGACTATCTCTTTATCTTTTTATAACTTATAATATAATAAGTTCTTTTGAAGAATGATTCAACCTCACATTACCATCTTTCGTTACAATAATATCATCTTCAATACGACAACCGCCAACATTTGGTACGTAAATACCTGGTTCAACGGTAACGACCATGCCTTCTTCAAGAATTTCATTTGAGCGAAACGATAGACCTGGACTCTCGTGCACTTCTAATCCTAAACCATGGCCAGTCGAATGTCCAAAGTACTTGCCATATCCTTTTTCTGTAATGTAATCTCTCGTAAGTGCATCAGCTTCTTTGGCTGTTATTCCCGCTTTAATACCTTCTACTCCCTTTAACTGTGCTTGTAATACAGTATCATAAATTATATGTAGTTCATCCGATATATCACCAACAGCTACGGTACGTGTTATATCGGAGCAATAACCTTTGTATAAAGCACCGAAATCTAATGTTACAAGTTCACCATTCTCAATTTTTTTGTCTGAAGCAACACCGTGCGGGAGTGCAGAACGAAAACCTGATGCCACAATAATATCAAAACTAGATGATATAGCACCTTGTTTACGCATGAAAAACTCCAATTCATTTGATATATCAATTTCTCTCACACCTGGTTTAATAACAGTTAAAATATACTCAAATGCCGCATCTGCAATTTTAGCAGCTTCCTTTAAAATAGCAATCTCATCATCTGTCTTAATCAAACGTAATTTTTCAACTAAGCCTTCTGTAGGAACTAGCTCAGCACTAATTGCTTTTTGATATTCTTCAAAAATCGCATAAGTTAAATTTGTTTTTTCAAATCCAAGACGCTTTATACCTAATAACTTCACTTGGTTAGCAATTTCTTTAATAATACCTTGTTTATGTTCAATAATTTCATATAATGGAGCTTCATCCGCAGCTTGTTGTGTATAACGAAAATCTGTAATAAACAGCGCTTCCGATTCAGTAATAAGCACAACACCTGAAGTACCAGTAAAACCGGTCATATATCTTATATTAAATGAATTTGTAATAACTAAAGCACCTAAATTATCTTTTTTCATAACACTACGGAGTTTTTCAACTTTCCCCATGCTAAATCCTTCCCTTCTTCTATTTCTAGGTTAATTCTCTTCATCTAGTTTATCATAATTCCATTTTTTTGTTTAATCTAAAGCCAAACTTTTGACTCCTTTTAAATATTTTTCTTTGTTACTGTATCAAGATAATCATAAGAAATGGAATAACCAATGAATATACCATATAATAAAAATAGGCAGATGGTGGTGACAATCGTATCACCGCTCAATTGATTCAGAGCCGATATATTTGGGAAAATCGGCAGTAATACGTAAAAAACTATCCCCCATAACACTACACCAAATATAGCACTTGGCCACAATCCCCTTAATTTCTTTAACAGTAGATAATATATAATTGCTACTGCTAAAGATAATACACCAATTAAAATGATGGCAAGCAACTCCGCTAACCACCCATTTGTCCAATCTTGATTTAACCAGGACCTAATCATGAATGTTGCTGGAGATACAGATGTGAAATTAAAAAAACTAGCAAACCATCCCATAAACCCCCAAAAAAGACCACCTATAAAACCAGTCATAAGAGATTTTGTAATAATCGAAGTTGGTTGTTCTCTCTTATCTTGTTCCAACTGTTGTTTTTTTGTCAACATAATCACCTCTATATGTAGGATGACCATTATTTTTAACAATATGCTTTTTGATCACAAAAGAAAAATTATCTAATACTAGTGATTTGTTGTATTTTTTAGTAAAATAGACTAAAGAACTTTTAACACGTTCATTTTTGAATCTTATTAAAAAGTAGCATAATATCTGCATATAATTAATAGATTACGGAAATAATATATGATAGAAACGATTCGCCTAGCTATAAACAAAAATGATTTAAAAAACACTAGAAAGGGTGAAAGAAATGTTCCGTCATAAGTTTTCTATATGGATATATATCCTTCTCGGTATTGCTATTATTGGTTTAGGAAGTAAATTATTAACGAATCCAACAGGTTTCATTATGAATATACTCATTATCGCAGGTGTAGGTGCATTAATTTATGGTGCAATCTACTTTTTTATCCTTCGTAAACGTACAACAGATGATCTTAAAAAATATAAAAAGGCTGTTAAACAATCTAAGAACAGATATAAAAATCCACAAACTAAAAAGGCATCGACAGCTAATTCTATTAAAAGAAATCAACCTGTATTAAAAAAGAAAAAATACACAAAAAAAACAGATGCGCCACATTTACGTGTAATAGATGGAAAAAAACAAAAAAGAAAAGATCGAGCCACATTTTAGTGGTAAGTCTTTTCTTTTTGTTTGCTTTATAATCTAAGATACTTTTAAAAATACACAGTAGATTGAAAATACGACGTATCATACTGCTTTGGAAACTTTATTTTCTTAGGGCACAGCAGGAAAGGGAGCCCATTGAATTTGATCCGCATGTACGTTAAGTCGGAATATATAGTTAATTTTATGATTAATTAGGCCAATGTGTTAAAAATGACGTAGCTCTTTTTCTACCAAATAGGATTAAATCCATTTTTGCATCTTTAGACAATGATAAGTCAGACACATCAACTTCTTTCACTGGTATGAATAGCAGATCTTCTGTATGTTTTTTTGAGATATATCTAGCATCATGTGCCAAACGCATTGTTGTAACCAACGCTTGTGATAGATTAAATGCATTGGTTATTTTTTTCTCTGCGATTTGGTCATAGGACGCACTTAAATTCATACCTAATAATGGCCTCTTTCTAATAGAACGATCTTTATCAAAAATCCACATCGGTGTGTTACTTAATAATGCGCCGTCAACAATAACACTTTTTTTGTTTTTATTATTCACTAATTTTTTCGGCCGATAAAAATAAGGTAGGCTTGCGCTCATTCTAATAGCAGTTGCAATTAAAAAACTGTCAGGCTTAATTCCATATAAACGTTGTAAGTCGTCTGGTAATACGACAATTTTACCTAAAGACAGGTCTGCAACAACTACTTTTAAACAATCATTCGGAAGATCACGAAAGGTATATACATTCTTATCAGCTAACTTTTGATATAACCACTTTTCAAAAGCATCACCTTTATAAATACCCATCGTAAAATACAATGACAATACTTTCCAAAAAGGCATGCATTTATCCATTATGCTTGTATCCATGAATTGCTTTAAATCTAATTCCATTAGCATATTTTTTATTTCTTTCACGGTATATCCTGCTGCAAGCAAGCTCGCTAAGATTCCACCCGCCGATGTTCCGGCTACACGTTCAAACGCAAAACCCTTCTCTTCCAGTACCTCTAACGCACCAATAAAGGCAAAAGCTTTGACGCCTCCTCCTGAAAAAACACCATCAATTTTCATGATAACCTCCAACATGTGTTTATTCTATATATAGGAAAAGGTGCGTTATTTTAGAACTATAAAAACTATTCAACAGACACAACCATATCTAATGCATTTATTGGCACTTCGGTTGTTTCTAATTGATAAACAACATTATCATTCATCCAAATAATATTAACTTCGACCGAATTACCACCCTCATCGTATGCAACGAACACATATCCAACAGTTGGTGCAGGTAAAAGTTTTCTTTCTAGGAATTCAACAATTTGCGTCGCAATATTCTCAATATCCATCTTGTCAGATATCATAGAAGATACTTGTAGAAACCATCTTCCTTCTTGCCAGTTGACACTCTCTCTTAAGTTATCTTCTGCATACTTACCAAATATATCGAACCCAAGATCTAATGTCATCTCTTCTCCAGACTCAACATTTATTGAATCAGTATTATCGGTAAATTCTTCATCTAGACTATTAGAATCTTCTTCATAATCCTTAGCAGAGAAAGTTGCGATTAATTCTTCATCTTGACTTCCCAATTGAGAACGATTAATTTCAGTAGACTCATTAACTTGATAATATAAAATCTTATAACTGGTACTAGTGTTCTCTTCAATATACCCGTTTAAATAATTAGGGTCATCAATGGGAAATGTTGTAGGTGTAATAGCATTTTCCATCTCCAGCATAGCTTTTAGGTCGTAAACTACAGCTTCTTCTGTATAATTTTCAGGTTCGGCTATATTAGCTTCTTCTATTTCTTCATTTGAAACTATATTAGGTTGTTGTTCTGGTTTTGATGCATTCTGATTTGTATCGTCCCAATTTAGTAATAATATCAAAAATAATCCAGCTGTAATTATTAATCCAAAAATAGGATACCAAAATATCTTTTTCTCTTCAGAAAACTTTGTCACTAATTTATCTTCTAATTCTCTTCCAAATTCATCTCTTGGTTCTATCTTGTTATACTCTTTTTTTAAACGATTTAATATCTCTTCTTCCTTATTCTGATTCAAATAACCCACCTCCAGACTTTATATCTTGCTCATAATCTTCTAACAGGGTTCTTAGTTGCTTTAACGCTCGATGATACGTCACTTTCACTTTTGACTCAGTCCAATTCATAACACTTGCCGTTTCTTTAACTGAGAAACCTTGCATGTTCCGGAGTACGATAACCATTCTATAACCGTGTTTAAGTTCATTCAATTTTTCGTATACTTGACCTAACTCATCTTTCTTTTCTATTTTTTCTTCCGTGCTTTTATCTTTAAAAGGAATAATGTGCGACAGAAAGTCTTTTAACTGTAATTGTCTGCTTTGTTTGCGAAAATGATCCATAGAAATATTTTTTGCTATTGTGAATAACCATGTTTTCATTGATGCATCACCTTTATACTTTGAACTAGTATTGAATAGACGTATGAACACTTCTTGTGTTAAATCTTCAGCATCTTCTTGTGATCTCGTAAATGACATAATAAATCGATAAACATCTTTATAATAAGTTCGATAAATAATTCGAATTTCGTCTTCATTCCATTGCAACTGGTTTCACCTTCTTTGCTATATTTTATTAGACGGTTTAAATCAATTTTCGTTACAAAAGAGGTATATCACACAAAAAAATCACCAGTCCATCTCATATGATCGGCTGGTGATTCTAATCTATTCTGTTAAACCTTCTATGGACATCTCTTCTACAGTTGCTGTTTGCTCATCACGAACTTTTACTTGCATTATAACTTCATCACCTTCTTGTAAAAATACAGCTAAAGGTTGATTACTCGCATTCAATCTGTAGATTGTTTCTTCACCCTCTAATAAAAATTGAACTACTTGACTCGTTTCATTTGTTATAACAAGCACACGAGACACCACACCACTCCTTGGCTCTGCTTCAACATCTTCAGTTGATTCAACTCTACCAGGATCTTGTTGTAAAGCAATACGATATGCGTCTAATGTACCTTCTGCTGTATCTCCAAATACGACAAAGTCAGAATCAGATGCATCTATATAAGCATAATGTTTAAATAGCCCATTAGGATCTAATACATTTACTATCCACGTTGGATTTCCATCGATATTATATAGAATTGGCATCGAGCCTTCCCAGTTTTTTTCTGGAAACTCTTTATTTACAATTTGTTTTGCCCCTTCACTATCCATGATCGCATTATTAATATCTCCATTATAATAAGTTAATGTTCCTGTTCGTGCATGGATCAATGTATAACCTAATGCGGAATCGATATTTTCTTTTGGAGAAGTCATGTCAGTAAAATAATACATTTCCCCAGTTTCATCAAAAATAGGTGTGACACTTTTCTCTGTTCCTGAATCATTCGGAATACGAACATCCTTTTTACCAAAAAGACTATTAAACCAACCATGAACATAGTTTCCAAAGTATTCATTTTGTAGTGCAGCCATTTCTGAACTAATAGAACCCTCGATAAAATCTGGCGCATCATTCGTTCGATACAATGATACTTCACCATTAACTGGATCTACAACCGCTACCTTTTGATCAGTCATATTTGGTTTATTGGTAATCTTAATCGGCTGATACAACGTTTGTACGTACCATGGTTTCCCTTGATCATCTACTTCTATTTGCGCTTCTCCACTCTGCATATAATGTGGATACTGATTATAAATAACACGTTTAACGTTGTCATTGAAATAACTTGAGTTTGTATAGGTCATCTTACTATCCATAAACTCAGGTTGAGCGTTAACATTTGTCGCAGATATTTTAAAATAACCCTCTGTTTCATTTCCTCTTATATATTTCCAAAATCCAGTGAATTCTAACGGTGCAATATAAACAATTTCTTCATCAATTTTTTGAACTTGTAATTTACCTAAATCATAAAATTGAGGATTTGGTACAACACTCATTGCTTTCTGCATCTTATTTCTAGCGGATTCTGGTGCGACTGCAATCGGTGTATCTTCTTTACTCAAAGGTTCTGATTGATCTTGTTCTTCTTTGTCAATTGATTCATAGGAATCATCCAATGCGAAAAATCCGGCTATAAAAACAATTGGTAGTGCAACTATTACTAATATAAATACAAAACCAATAATTGAATTTTGTGGTGCTTTGTAGCCTCCAACTTCTCCAATCATAACAAGTAATGAAGCTGTCGTTATTACCCCTACAAGTAAATTTGATAATAACATATTTGGAATTGTAATCGCAGGCATGATTGCATAAATAACGATACTAAATAAAATAAATCCAATTATAAATATGGAAACACCATATTTGAATGTGGCCTTTTTATTTTTTTTCGTAATTAATATTGTAAGCAAAACGAAAAGATATAATATAAATGATATAGCCGTGGTAATTAATACGCCTAGCATGTAGACATCTCCCTTTTTTAATTGTCTTATATTAAGATATACGGATTATGTTTCAATTAAGTTTCAACATTTCGTATTTTCTTGTTTTTAAAAAGATATTCAGAAAACTGTGTAAAAGTAGTGTTCATAATAGAAGATTAACCAAATTAAAAACAGAAGAAATACGTATATTCACGAATTCCTTCTGCTTTAAATTAATTATAATTCGTCATTCTCTTTATGTAATTGCTTTAGTTCTTCTGCTCTGGTTGGATTTGTTTCAAAGTATTGGACTAAATCACCAATTCGATCAATAGAGTTCCAACTTAAATGATGTTCTATTCCTTCTACATCATGATAAATATTTTCTTTATTTACGCCAATTATTCCTAAAAATTGTTCTAACAACTCATGTCGATAAACAAGACGCTTACCTATTTTTTTACCTTGAGGCGTTAAAATCAATCCTCTATATTTCTCATAATTTAAGTACTCATCTTTATCAAGTTTTTGAACCATCTTAGTAACGGAGGATGGGTGAACTTCTAGAGCTTCAGCAATATCTGAAACACGTGCATAACCTTTTGAATCAATTAACATATATATTTGTTCTATATAATCTTCCATACTAGGTGTTGGCATGGTAATCCTCCAATTCTTCAATTCCCTTTAAAGCCTATAGTAAAAAGGATACAATAGTTTTGCTGTCTACACAAGCGATTTTCTTTGTCAGGAATTTTTTTAAATACACAAACAATTATACTATTTTTAGATATCTCGTATCAATGAAAGAATTTTTTTGGAAAAAATGATATAATTGTCGTACAATAGAATATGACTTTTATAAAACGGGGGAAGTAAAATGGAATTGTATATCTTAATTGGTATATTAATAGCGCTAATCTTATTTAGTGTCTATAGATATCTTAAACAACGACGCATACTAAAAACGATTTCCGAAGAGGAATTTCGAGAAGGGTATCGTAAAGCACAACTAATCGATGTAAGAGAACCAAAGGAATTTGATGGTGGCCATATTTTAGGAGCACGTAATATTCCACTAACACAATTGAAACAACGAATGAATGAATTACGTAAAGATCAAGCTATATATCTATATTGTCAAAATGGCTCAAGGACTGGACGAGCTGCAGTAATGCTTCACAAAAAAGGGTATAGCGATTTAAGTCAACTTCAAGGCGGTTTTAAAAAATGGTCTGGGAAAATTAAAAAATCAAAAAAAGCAAGTTATTAACTATACGGAAACCCCCTTCAGATCTGAAGGGGGTTTCACGTTTAAAACTCGTATTTTAATATCGGTTTTCTAGCTGCTGTTGTTTCGTCCATGCGACGAACTATTGTTGTATGTGGCGCATCTTGAACATGTTCCGGATTACTCTTTATTTCCTCTGCTATTTCTATCATTGTATCAATAAAGCCATCTAATGTTTCTTTTGCTTCCGTTTCAGTTGGTTCAATCATCATGGCTTCCTCTACATTTAAAGGAAAATAGATAGTTGGTGGATGATAGCCAAAGTCCAACAATCGTTTAGCTATATCTAATGTTCGAACACCTAATTTTTTTTGTTTTTTACCTGATAAAACAAATTCATGCTTACAATGTTGCGAATAAGGTAAATTAAATACCGTTTCTAAACGTCGCATCATATAATTAGCATTTAACACAGCGTATTCACTGACCTTTTTCAATCCTTCTGCACCCATTGTCCTTATATAGGTATAAGCACGTACATTGATTCCAAAGTTACCGTAAAACGGCTTCACTCTTCCTATTGAGTGTGGACGATCATAATCTAACACATACTGACTATCACGTTTTGTCAACACGGGTTTTGGTAAAAATCGTGCAATCTCTTCAGATACACCAACAGGTCCTGAACCAGGTCCACCACCGCCATGGGGACCTGTGAACGTTTTGTGTAAATTTAAATGAACGACATCAAAACCCATATCACCTGGTCTTGTATATCCCATTATCGCGTTTAAATTTGCACCATCATAGTATAATCGACCACCAACTTCATGAATGATTCGTGCCATTTCGACTATCTCTGTTTCAAATAAACCTAATGTATTCGGATTTGTTAACATTAGCGCGGCTGTATCCTGACCTACAACACTTTTCAAATGATCTAGGTCTACTAATCCTCGTTCATTTGTTTTCACTGTGACAGCTTCAAATCCTGCCACAGATGCTGATGCCGGATTTGTTCCATGTGCTGAATCTGGAACAATTACTTTTGTCCGGTTAAAATCATTGTTTCCTTCATGAAATGCCCGGATCATCATTAAACCCGTCCATTCACCTTGCGCACCTGCTGCTGGTTGTAGGGATACATCATGCATCCCAGTAATTTCAGCCAAAGATGTTTGCAAATCATACATAACCTCTAAAGCTCCTTGTACTGATTCTGGATCTTGATAGGGATGGATATGACTAAAACCTTCTAATCGTATAACATCTTCATTCATTTTAGGATTATATTTCATCGTACATGATCCAAGTGGATAAAAACCCGAATCTACACCATAATTTCGACGTGATAATCCCGTATAGTGACGGATAATCTGTAATTCACTTAGTTCTGGCAAATTAGGAGAAGTAGTCCGAATATATGCAGGATCTAGTAACGCTTCGATATCCGTTTCTTCTACATCTAACTCAGGTAAACTGTGACTCGTTCGACCTGGCTTACTTAATTCAAATATTAATGGATAATCTTGATTATGCAATGATTACACCTACTTCCACAGCAAACAGATTAATTTCTTCTTTTGTACGCATCTCTGATACAGCAAGTAACATATAACCTTTATAAGATTTATCAACTAGAGATAAATCATATCCTCCTAATACACCCTTTGCTAACAATGCTCGATTTGCTTTTGCAACATCATGCTTGATATTAATAACTAATTCATTGAATAAAGCACCTTGATAGACAACCTCTATTCCTTGTTGTTCAAGAATTTTTTTAGCATAGTACGCTTTTTGCATGTTAAGCCAAGCCATCTGCTTAATCCCGTTCTTACCTAATGAGCTCATCGCAACAGAAGATGCCAATGCATTTAATGCTTGATTTGAACAAATATTAGAAGTTGCTTTATCTCTTCTAATATGTTGTTCTCGAGCTTGAAGTGTAAGAACAAATCCTCCTTTTCCATCCTCATCTAGTGTCTGTCCAACTAATCTTCCTGGAACTTTACGCATTAACTTCTTGGAAGTTGCAAAGTAACCACAATGCGGACCACCAAATTGTGCAGGAATTCCAAATACTTGTGTATCACCAACAACAATATCAGCACCAAATGCACTTGGAGGCGTCAAATAACCTAGTGCTAAAGGATTACTAGATACGACAAACATTGCTTTACTATCGTTAATAACTTGTCTTATAGCAGCTAACGGCTCAATCTGTCCAAAAAAGTTTGGATATTGAATCACAACACTTGCTACAGTTTCATCTACTAACGTCTCAAGCATATCCAGATCCGTTAATCCATTTTTTTCGGGTATTTCAATAATTTCTATCCCTTGTCCTTTGCCATATGTTTCTATTACTGCTCTAGATTCAGGATGGACGGTCTTTGACACCAATACTTTTTTTCTTTTCGTTTGTGCTGCACTTAGATTAGTTGCTTCCGCTAATGCAGTTGGTCCATCGTACATCGAAGAATTAGCTACATCCATACCAGTTAGTTCACAAATCATCGTTTGAAATTCAAAAATGGCTTGTAGTTCTCCTTGCGAAATTTCGGGTTGATATGGTGTGTATGCTGTGTAAAACTCCGATCTAGATATAACATGGTCAACTACAGATGGAATGTAATGATCATAAACACCAGCACCTAAAAATGATGTGTGTGTCTTCGTATTTACGTTTTTCTTTGCTAAAGCAGATAACTCCTGCATTAACTGCGCTTCATTTGCAGGTTTTTTTAACTGTAGATCTTTCTTTAAACGTAATTGGTCAGGTATATCTTTAAATAGATCATCTGTAGTAGCCACACCTATTGTAGCTAGCATTTCCTCTTTATCCTCTTGCGTCATTGGTAAATAGCGAAATTCCATTTTTTCTCCCCCTTATCCCCTTTTATAAAACGGTGTAGCGACTACTTTGGCTTGCACTTCTTTTTTTCTAATTTGAACTGTTACAAGGTCTCCTTGTTTTGCATAGTCAGTTGCTATTAATGCTAAACCAATATTTTTATTTAAAGTAGGTGATTGTGTTCCACTCGTAATAAAACCTATTTTTTTCTGTTGACATAAAACTGTGTAACCATGACGTGGTATTCCTTTATCGATCATTTCTAATCCTACTAATTTACGTGGTGGACCTTCATTTTTTTGTTTTAATAATACCTCTTTACCAATAAAATCGCTTGTTTTATTGGTTTTAACTGCAAAGCTAAGTCCCGCTTCAATTGGCGAAATGCTTGAACTCAGTTCTTGACCATATAAAGCTAAATTCGCTTCAAATCTTAATGTATCCCTCGCTCCAAGTCCAATTGGTTGAATTCCCACATCTTCTCCAGCTTTGATAATTGCTTTCCATAGCGCAACACCACTTTCTACTCCAATGTATATTTCAAAACCATCTTCACCCGTATAACCTGTTCTTGCTACGAGTGCTTTTTCCTCAATGCCACTAAAAAACACATTTTGTGAGAATTCAAAAAATTTAATGTCAGATAATTTCGTATCTGTTATTTTTTGTAACACTTGTTCTGCCTTTGGGCCTTGTATAGCTAATTGAATGAATTTATCGGATTGATTCGAGATTGTTACCTGTTCAAATTTATGTTTCAATAACCAGTTATAATCTTTATCTATATTTGCAGCATTTACGACTAACAAATACTTCTCTGTGGCTAATTGATAAACAATTAAATCATCCACTGTTCCACCATCTGGATAACACATAAACGTGTATCGCGCGTGATCTGGTGTTAATTTTGAGAGATCATTTGTTAGCATCATTTGTAAGAAAGGTTCAGCATCTTTTCCCTCTACAAGTATTTCACCCATATGCGATACATCAAACAATCCGACATTATTTCTTGTTGCATGATGCTCATTTTTAATACCAGTAAAATGTACCGGTAATGCCCATCCGCCAAAATCGATTGTTTTAGCATTAAATTTTTCATATTCGGAGAACAATGGTGTCTTCTTCAATTCTTCCATTCACTCAAAACCCCTTTCAATCTTATATTAGACAAACAAAAAGACAGGTGAAATTATCATACTCATGATAATTTCCCTGTCCTTGTACCAGAAAGATTCATCCATTTTTTAAATGGACTTGCTTCTTGGGTAGTTTATTCACTGATAAACATTCTCCAGAGTTGCGTCAGATAAAAGTCTTTTGTGCCTGAGAGATTCGTATTATATACTTGCTCCTTCGGCGTCACTATTTTAGTGAGCTCTCCTATTATCTTCATTCGCTTGTAAAATTATTAAATTTGGACATACTAGAATTCACATCGTTTTTTACTTTAATTTAACATGATTATAGCATAATTACAGAGTAATGGCGAATGAAAAATGCAATAAATCAAAAATAGTTCGGAAGGTGGACTTACGTGGAAATTGAATTAAAAAGAGATATGGAATTTATTGAGCGTTTAGAGGAAAAATTAGAAACTGATGGTCCATTTAGCTCATGGGAATTATTCCATTTATCTTATCAAGCAGCATTAACAACTTTAACCCATGATTTTTCTGGATTACAAGCACCTAGATTATTACCACACGTTACTTTTTTATCACATCAATTAGCATGTGCTGAACAAGTTGTAGAAGAAATGAATGGGAGAGCTATTTTAGCCGATGAGGTAGGTTTAGGTAAGACGATTGAGGCTGGACTAATATTAAAAGAATATATGATGCGTGGTTTAGTAAAAAAAGCATTAATTCTTGTCCCTGCTTCATTAGTTAATCAATGGGCATTGGAATTAACTCAAAAATTTTACATTCCGGTTGTAACGACAAGAAAACGACCAATATGGGACCAAGACAACATTGTAATTACTTCAATAGATACAGCAAAACGAGATCCACATCGAGAGATTATTCTACAACAAAAATACGACTTTGTATTAGTAGATGAAGCACATAAATTAAAAAATCATCAAACAAAGAACTACCAATTTATTCGTTCTTTACAAAAAAAATATTGCTTGTTATTAACTGCTACCCCTATTCAAAATAAATTAAGTGACATTTTTAATCTTGTCTCTATATTAAAACCCGGATTTCTAGGAGATTACCAAACGTTTGCAGAAAAGTTCGGTAAAAACATTAAAAATCTTGATCAGGATATACATCTCAAACAACTCGTACAAAAAGTAATGGTACGAAACCTTAGACAGGATACGGGTATTGATTGGACAAAACGTAAAGTAGAAACAATCCAAATTGAATTTACAGATGCAGAGATGCAAGCATATGAACAGTTGAAAAAAATCACTATGGAAGCACAACATTTTTCTGCAATTACTTATTTACGTGAGTTATGTTCCTCACGAGAAGCTTGCTTCCTTTCAATTAAAAAAAGTTTAGAAAAAAATAATGACGGTACAAATGTAAAAGAATATACAGACTTTTTAACACAACTGGGAGAATTGCCAAACCATTCGAAAGCATTAAAAGTGGTTGAATTAATCAAACAGTCAGACGAAAAATGCATCATATTTACTGAATACCGAGCCACTCAAGTCTATCTACAATGGATCTTACAACAAAATGATATTACTTCTGTACCATTTAGAGGTGGCTTCAAACGTGGCAAGAAAGATTGGATGCGTCAATTGTTTAAAGATAAAGTACAAGTATTAATTGCAACAGAAGCTGGCGGTGAAGGAATCAATCTACAATTTTGTAATAAAATGATTAACTATGATTTGCCTTGGAACCCGATGCGCTTAGAACAACGGATTGGCCGCATTCATCGCTATGGTCAAAAGAATGATGTACAAATTTATAATTTTGCCATTAAAAATACAATTGAGGATCATATTTTACGACTATTATATGAAAAAATTCATTTATTTGAACGCGTTATTGGGAATTTGGATGCTATTCTAGCAGATTTACAATTAACAAACCTCGAGAATGAGATGGAAAAAATTTTTAAGGAGTCACAAACTGATGGAGAAATAAGAATAAAAATGGACAATTTATCTGCAGTTATTTCTGATGCGCAATTAACTTATGATAAGGAGAATTCACATGGCAATCGAGAATCTTCATAATTTCCTTCATGACTTTTTTATCGCTAATCAATGCACAATAAAGGAGAATAAAGATGGCATATTAGCTATTAAACTCACAGATAAAATGGATGAATACATCATGAATCGTCCATTTTATTGGCAATATATAAAAAAAATCGGTCAAAAAGGAGATCCTGGATCAATCACTTTCTTGACAGATCCCAGATTGGAGGAAAAAGAAGCAGAGATAATTCACTTTGGTAGTCCAAGATTGCAGCAAATTTTTCGATTAGTAAAAGATCAAGGAAAAAGTGTTCGACTCTATCAACAACTTGCTGTACAACAGCAGACAGCTTTAATACCATGGCTTATCTTAAATATAAAAATTAGTTATATTGGCAAGCAAAAAAGAGAAGAAATCAAATCAATCGGTATCCATATGATTAACGGTGCCATGCTTGATAATATAATGGACACGATAAATCAAATTTCCTGGCATAACACCATACCTGATTATTGCTATAACTTGAGTCCATTAATTCGCCTGAAGAATAGTTACCAACGTGTTATTCACTATCTAGAAAAAGATCTACTTGAAAAACAGCATGATTGGGCACTTGAATCATGGAAATTCATGCAAGAAGAAAAGAAACTATTAGATTACTTTTATCAATCTGATGCTGCTGATCAACTAGTACATTTTGAAAAAGAATCCGCAGCAATTGAGGATTTGTATCAACCTCGCATCACAATTGACATTATTAATGGAGGTGTCTTTCATATTAGTCAATCTACTTCAAGTAGCATATTAGAAGGAAACGTATGATAATTACTCGTTATTTTTGTTTTTCCACAATTTTATGGAAGCAGGTAATAAACCAAACCATTTATCAGACAAAGGTGGATTGCCTTGTTTCTCTTTTTTGCGCGCTTTTCTTTGCTTTTCACGTTCAGTTTTAGGTTTATCAATATAATTCATGAATTCTTCGGTCAAATATTTTACTAGCTCAGTTCCAGACATAAAAACTATCCTTTCTTTTGTTTTATGTCTAGGATGCCCTTAAAATCATTTATCTATAAGCGTAATTATTTCTGTTACTATCTGATTCGTTGACTTACCATCCGTATTTACAATTATCGATGCCGCTTCGATATATTTACCTTCACGCTTATGTAGTAATGCTTGTTTATCTACATCTTGATTATTCCATATCGGTCTACCAGTATCACCCTTCAACCGATTCATTATAACTTCCCAACTCGTTTGCAAGTATATTGTTTGATTTTTTTTTAATTCTAAAACATTATCAGGCGTTTCGATAATACCTCCACCCGTTGAAACAATGCAATTAATTTTTTCCACTTTTCCTAATATCTCTTGTTCATATTCACGAAAAGTTTTCTCACCATATTTCAAAAATATATCTTTTATCTTCATTTGATAATAAAGCTCAATCATTTTGTCCGTATCCTGTACAGCTAAATGTAATTTTGCACCAAGTCTATTAGCAATTGTTGTTTTTCCGCTTCCCATAAAACCAATTAAATATATACTATTCATTATTTACTCCTTGTTCGAACTAAATTTGCGTTCATTATATCACGATTCGTAAAAAAATTCGATTTCACGAAAAAAATTTGTTAGTTTTTTCAATATGTAAAATCAAAATCCGACTAAAACAAAATTAAATATTACCTAACTAAATAGGAATAGAAACTCATTTTTAGGTACTTTGAAACATTTAAAACGCTCTTGCTTTATTGAAAATAGCTTTGTATAGTAACATTATAAAGTGAGGTGAACCTATTGAATCCTGCGGCAATTTTTTCAAATAAATTATTATATGCTGCTTTAGATCTTGCTGCATCCGATATTCATTTTTGTCCTTTTACTTCAACAGTGAAAATATATTTTCGAATTCACGGAAAACGCATATTTCATTATGAAATTGATTTAAAACAATATCAAGTTTTAGTGAGCTATTATAAGTTTACAGCTGGAATGGATATTGGTGAAACCCGAAGCCCCCAAAATGGTGCAATTACATTTCATTATAAGCAGCAGACAATATCACTTCGATTATCGACATTACCTGTTAATTGTTCAGAAAGTCTAGCTATCCGTTTATTACCTCAACAAGAAGCAATTTCATTAAATCAATTATTTCTATTTCCCTATCAATTAAATAGTATAAAAAAATGGATTACCAATCGAAGTGGTGTAATTTTATTCACTGGCCCGACAGGAAGTGGTAAAACTACCACTTTGTATGCCTTATTACAAGCTTTGTTACAAGAACAATCTTACCAAACCATTACGTTAGAAGATCCAATTGAAAAAGAAATTCAAGACTTACTTCAAGTTCAAGTAAATGAAAAAAGTGGGATTACTTATCAAGCTGGGTTAAAGGCAGCGCTTCGGCATGATCCTGATATTCTTATGGTTGGAGAAATTCGTGATGAAAAGACGGCTCAATTTGTTTTTCATGCAGCTTACACTGGACACCTCGTTTTATCTACATTACATGCAAAAAATGCCTTTGGTACTATCCATAGATTAAATGAAATGGGCATAAAACAGACTGATTTAGAACAAAACTTAATTGCTGTTGCGGCTTTAGAATTATTTCCAGTGTTAACAAAAGGTCAACTTCCTTCTCGAGCAGCCATTTTAGAATTACTAGATGGAGAAGTACTCCAGAAAGCAATAACTGGAACAACTGATGAAACAAATCCTGAATTTCATACTTTTAATCAGTTAAGGAGGAAAGCCGTTGCCTACGGATATGCGAAGCAGACATAAACCATTTTGCCTTAAGAGATCTACTGCATTATCTTTAGATGAACAAAATAAGTTTTTAATACGATTAACTCGTTTATTAGATCATCATTACACATTACTTGATGCTCTAGTCGCCATGCAGTGGAATCCAAAATGGGAGAAACACGCTAAGGAGATTATCGTTACATTAAAAGAAGGTAATTCTATTACTTTAGCATTAGAACACGCCAAATTTGACCCGAAAATTATATCGTTTTTGTTTTTTGCAATGGCTCATGGTGATATTAGAAAAGCCTTAAAACAAAGTATCCAGTTAGTTAGTCAACAACTAACGTTGGTTCAAAAGTTTCAACAAGCTATGCGGTATCCTCTTGTTCTATTCATCATGTTTATTCTACTTTTATATTTCATTAAAACATCTGTATATCCTTCTTTTATTCAATTATTCTCATCTACTACATACACCTCAGATTTAACACTATTTTCAATCCGACTAATCAATGTTTTATTTACTATATTTGCTTTTGGTTTTCTTGCCATATGCTTATGTTTTATTTATTGGACACTAGTAAAAAAAAACCTAGCAATTGAAACGAAACTTATATTTTATGAAGGTATTCCGTTCATAAAAAAATTCATTCAATCACATACAACTTTTCTATTTTCCATACATTTAAGCTCATTGTTACAAGCTGGACTATCTTTAAAAGAGTGTTTTGAAATTCTATCAAAACAAAAACAGCTCCCCCTTCTAAGTTACTATTGCGATATTTTAATGCAAGGTTTGCAAAGAGGACAAGCTATCTCAACTATTCTTCCAAGTTGCACACTTCTGGAACATGACATTAGTGCTATTTTCCAAAAAAATGTTACAAACGACATGCTAATAAAAGATTTAAAAATGTATGCCGATTTTTTAATAGAACTTATTGAAATTAAAGTAAAAAGAATAATTGCACGTATTCAACCCATCTTTTTTATTGTGATGGCTCTAAGTATTATTTTTATTTATCTCTCTTTACTTTTACCGATGTTTCAATTAATAAATACGATTTAGGAGATGGTTAAAATCAGAAATGAAAAAGGATTTACATTAATTGAAATGCTAATTGTTTTAGCGGTTATTACGACACTATTAATTTTATTAATACCTAATTTAGCTGATAAAAATGAAACTGTACAAAATAAGGGTTGTGCTGCATTAATCCAGATGACAGACAATCAATTGGAATCTTACAAAATAGATCATGGCGCCTATCCTGCTACAATTTCTATCCTTGTCGATGAAGAATATATCCAATCCGACACTTGTTCCAATGGAACGAAACAAATTGTATATGATGAGGGAGAAGCAATTAATCATAAACTTAAAACAATTGCTGTAACTAAATGATCGTGAGAAAGGAAAGTGGCTTTACAATTGTTGAGTTACTTATTGTATTAAGTATTCTTTCGGTTTTACTTATAATTGGAACTAATCTCCACATAAAAAGCTATCAAAACTATCAATTTAACCAATGGCATCAAATATTTGAGAGTGACATACTGTTTATGCAAAAACTATCAATCACATCTATGGGAAATGTCTACATGCTAATAAAACCGTCATCACATAATTATGAAATTAGAAGTGGCGGTTTAGGTGAAATTATAATTAAACGTCCTATTCCTGAGGAATGGGAGATAAAACTACACACATTATCCATGCCCTTAACTTTTTCACCTAATGGGACAATTCAGCAACCAGGGAGGTTTCAAATTATAACACCTACTACTCGCTATGATATTACTTTCTCTTTTGGAAAAGGAAGGAGTTATCTCATTGAGAAATAAGCAGCAAGGATTTATTTTAACTGAATTACTCGCTTCTTTTAGCATTCTAATGATGATAAGTTTCACATTGGTACCAATCATATTGCAATTGAGCATCGAACAGAATATCTTGTTTCAAAAAAGAGATATACAATCATTTCTACATGATGAACTTCAAATCTTCTCAGCTAATTCAATATCAAACCAAAATGTAAAAAAAGAGAGAATTTATAATAATGAAGAAGTTACTCTTATATTTAGAAAAGAAGGTCCATTGTGGAAAGGATGTGCGATATGGGACAATGTTAAAAATCAATCAGAAGAAGTCTGCTTGTACTATTATCCAAAGCAATGAGAGAGGTTTCACACTTGTAACAATCTTGTTTTCACTGGCAATTATCAGTACAACGTTAGCGTTAATTCCAACAATTTATCGTTTAATTGATCAGCAATCCTATACAGATGAATTATCAATCCGACAATTCTTCCATTTCTTAAGTAATGAGATACACGAAAATGATTTTAACTATGTACAAGCGAATACGATATATGTAACAAAACAAACTGGAGAAAAAATCGCAATCTCTTCCTATCAAGACATGATTAGAAAACAAACGAATCAAACTGGACATGAAATATTAGTTGGAAACATTCACACATTTATTGTTGAAGAATTAAGCTATGGAATACACGTGACGATAACAACAATTACAGGAGAAATTTATGCAAAAACATTTACCTTTTACTAAAATTACTCAATCAGAAAGCGGATTTTTATTTCCTTATGTCTCCTTTGTTGCGGCAATTATTTTATTAAGTGTTATTACTGGTATTACCCTCTATGCAAATAACACAAAAATGACTACATTACAAATGGAGCAAATCGAGTTAGAAACATTACATCAAATGGCTTATCAAACATTAGTCAGTGAACGGAACAAAAATAATTCTAACCCTGACAAAGAAGTAATTCAATATGAATTTCCAAATGGGATAGTCAAAATCACTTATGATGTACTTGAAAATAATGCAATGCGATACCAATTTGAAGCTACTACATTATCAGGGAATAGAAAATTAAGTAGATATATACTAAAGGAATGAATTCATTACGAAATTCATGCATAAGAACCACGCAAATAGTTAAAGATAACGAATGTAACTTGATGGGCTATAGCCAAGCGGTAAGGCAGCGGTTTTTGGTATCGTCATTCGTTGGTTCGAATCCAGCTAGCCCAGTATTATACCTACCTCTATTTTAGAGGTAGGTTTTTCTTATTACTTAAAATAAGAGCTAATCATTGACTGTTTAATGTTTGGAGTAGATCTTTACTATTGCTAGACAGTCTTTTAGAAAAACTACTTTCTATAAGATTTAAGTCGGAATAATCATCAACTGCGACATAACAGAATTTCCTGACCCGCTTATCAAGTGCAATTGATTCCCTTTCCACAGGCACGGCTTCAGCTATCTATAGAAGCGATCTTTGCTTCTATAGATAGCTGAAGTTGTGCCCACGGAAAGCGAGACCATTTACTTCCGTAGCGGGTAATAAAGTCTAACTACGTCACAGTTTCTCTCAAGTTCGTCAGATGAAATACCTTAATGCTTACGAAAAAGGTTCGAAATTTCTTCCTTATACAAAGACCTATTTGTCAGTTTCACTCTACGAATTTGAATAATTAAGATATAAATGGATTATGCATTCGCTCTTCTTCTATTGTTGTAATTGGACCATGTCCTGGATAAACAGTGAATTGTCCGTCTAAAGTAAAAAGTTTTTCTTTAATACTTTGAATTAATTGTTTACTATTTCCTCCAGGCAAATCTGTTCTTCCAATTCCATTTTGAAATAAGCAGTCACCCGAAATTAATATCTTGTCCTCTGAGAATATAAACGAGACACCACCTGGTGAATGCCCAGGCGTATGTATGACGTCAAAAGAAAAGTCACCTATTTTCATCTTACCTGTTGTAATCAAATTATCTGCAGGTTGACAAGAAACATTATCCACTGGAAATAAGGCAGAACCATTTAATTGAGGCTCACCCATCCAATCTTCTTCTGCTTCATGTAAGTAAATAGGGATCTGATAAAAACCTCTAATACTTTCAACCGCACCAATATGGTCAAAATGAGCATGTGTTAATAAAATTGCACTAGGTGCTAGCTCTTTTTTTCGTAACCATTCTCGTAATATGTCACTATCACCACCAGGATCTATAATGATAGCCTCTCTCTCTTTGTAAATCACATAACAATTTGTTCCTAATTGACCTAAAGACATACCATGAATCTGCATTTTATTCACCTTTTTCATTTATTTTTAATAAACACTCGACAAACGACTAATATTATTCTAAACTGTGGAAGGACATTTATTACTATCTTTTAATTAAAATTATCAAGCATTATTTTTGCGAAAGGGAGTTCAGTAAATTGGTACTTGCATTTATACTAATTATTATAACATTACTATGTGGATCTGCTCTTTGTCGAGAATTAAAATCCAAAAACATTTCGGCAACACTAATGACAGGTTCATCAACCATATTGTTTGGATTTTTATCGATCTCAACCATTATAACAAGCTATTTTCAATAGTTAGTAATACAAAAATACCTTATCTCATTTGAGATAAGGTATTTTTGTATTACTCTTTCTCTTCGTAACCAAAATCATAAAAACGGAATAAATCTCCATAAATAATCTGATCTGAATACGATAATTCTTTTTGAACTTGCTCTGATATTGGTTGACATGCACTTACTTCCGATTCACTATCATCTTCACTTAGTAGACTAGACGTTTCTGCTGAAAGTAAGTCTCCAGTTTCGCGATTAAAACATTGATCTTTCGTATAGATATACTCATCGCTTATAAAGCTTCCATCACGCAATGCTACATAGTCTTTTCGATCTGCACCAAATAAATCAACACCAAAGCTAAGGTCTTCACTATCATCAATACCTAATAGATTTAAAAGTGTTGGTTTTATATCTATTTGACCACCTATTTCAGAAACTACATCTCCATCTTCACCAGGAATATGAATATAGAGTGGTACGCGTTGTAACTGTATATGGTCATAAGGTGTGATCTCATCTTTATCTAAATACTCTGCCATTGCTTTATCATGAAAATCACTAATTCCGTAATGATCCCCCATTAGAACAATAATAGAATTTTCATACTCACCAGATTCTTTTAAATCAGTAAAAAAGGCTTCAACAGCTTCGTCTGTATAACGTACTGTTTGAAAATATTGATTTAACGTTTTTGAATTTGAATCAAATTTATCTATCGTAGCATCTTCTTCATCTAAATCAAATGGATAATGATTCGTTAACGTAATAAAACGTGTATAATATGGCTCTTCTAATGCTTGTAAATATTTAATCGATTGTTCAAAGAATTCTTTATCCTTTAATCCCCAACCAACTTTATTTTCATCAGTAACTTCATATGAATCCACATCATAATAGTGATCAATACCGATATTATTATACATTACATCACGATTCCAGAAACTTTTATTATTTGAGTGTAGTACTGCAGACGTGTAACCTTCTTCTCCTAGAATCTCAGGTGTCGCATTATACTCATTTTGACCATGGGTGAAATAAACAGCACCACTAGGTAATGGATATAAACCAGTTTCCACTAAGAACTCAGAATCTGACGTTTTACCTTGCTCCGTTTGATGGTAAAAATTCTCAAAATAATAACTTTCATCAATTAAGTCATTTAGAAATGGAGTAACTTCTTCTCCATTTAACGTGTTGTTAATCACAAAACTTTGAATGGATTCTAAAGAAATAAAAATAACATTTTTACCTTCTGCAATACCCGACATTTCATTTTCTTCTTGATTTGCAACATTTTCTTCAATATAAGCTTCAATTTCAGGTAATTCATTACCATCTGCAAATACCCGTTGTGCTTGTGACTTGGATTGTTGTGCAATATCATAGATGTGGTAATTAAAAATACCTATATTTTTAACTAAATACTCACGGTCAAAAGTTCTTTGTAACAATTGTGGGCGTTCAATCTCTGCTAATACATAGTTACCTAGTAAAAATGCAAGAGATAGACTCAACGCAAGTATTTTCTTGCGTTTAATATACACTGCTGACAATGTACCACTGTACCTCTTACTCAGATACCAAATAACACCAAGGTCAAGAAATAGCAAAACATCTGGTAGATGCATTAAAGCCAATACACTCGTTCCTAAATCAGCTGCATTACTTCCTTGAAATAACATTGGAATTGTAATGAAATCTGAGAAGTTCCGATAGAATACTAGATTAAAGTACAAAATTAGTGATCCAATCAGTGCCGTATATTTAATTATTTTCATTTGTACTTTTTCTTTAAACCACACACTTACTGCGAATATTAAAAATGCTGACACAAATGGATTAATCAATAAGATGATCTCTTGCATGATATTGTCTAATTGAATATTGAAGATAAATCGGTAAACAATATATGTCTTTGCACCAAATAATAAGCTCGCAATTACGTATAGCGGTACATTATATTTTTTTTGAAGCATATTTATAACTTCCTCCTAGCCATATTCTATTATTTATATTTTAAAGTTTAATTTACATTCTCAACTTAAATATTATATACCACAAGTGCAAATTAATAAACCCTTAATATATAGACGTATTGAAAGACAAAAGGTTTCAATGTTTTTTACATTAAATTAATAATAACCTATTTTATTAGAAAAACCTAAAAAAATAAACCCTAAAACACGGATTTATTTTAATATATTATGTTAATGTAAATTGTTTGAGAAGAAAATTTGATAGAAAATAAAATAATTATTTTATTCTTGTGCTTGCTTCACTAAATAAGCTCCACCTATAATTCCTGCATCATTACCTAATGTTGCAATAACAAACTCGCAAGCTTCGTCTATACGAGGTAACGTATACGATTCAAAAGCACTGCGTAGTGGTTTTAGTAATTCTTCTCCCGCTTTTGAAACGCCTCCTCCTATAACAATTATAGATGGATTAATCATTGTTGCCATATTTGCAATTGCTAATCCAAGAACATCTGTCACTCTATCAATAATTTCCTGTGCCGCCTTATCTCCGGATGTAGCTAATTCAAAAACATCTTTCGCTGTCAACTCTTTTAATTTAGAACGGTCGTTTAAAGTTGTGGTTGAACCAGACTGGATAGCATTCTTTGCTTGTCTAACAATTCCTGTTGCTGATGCCACTGTCTCTAAACAACCATTTCTACCACAATTACATGGACTTCCTCCTGGTTCAACTGTAATATGTCCAATTTCTCCTGCAGTGCCATTAACACCATTGATCACTTTTCCATTTGCAATAATACCACCACCAACTCCAGTTCCTAGTGTTATCGCAATTAAGTTATCTGCTAATCTACCAGAACCTTTCCAATTCTCTCCAACAGCTGCAATATTTGCATCATTATCAACGATTACAGGTAATTCTGATAATTCTTTTAATATAGCTGCTAATTTAAAGTCCTTCCAACCTAAATTTACTGCTATAGATACTTCACCAGTTTTAACATCAACAAATCCAGGCGCACCAACACCTATTCCCAGTATAGCTTTCTTATCTATATCTAATTTCTTTAGTTTTAGCTTAATCGAAGTCCAAATATCAAGGGGAATATTTTTAGCGTTATCATCTTTATTCGTTTTAATTTCCCATTTTTCAACAATTCTTCCGTCTGTTTTAATTACACCTATTTTTATTGTAGTTCCACCAATGTCAACACCTATTAATAATTGCTCACTCATGCTACCACCCTTTCAATTCTTTAATTTTGCCATTTCTTGTCTTAATAACAAAATCGCCATTTGATAATCTGCAATAGAAAGACATTGCGCTTGATACAGCTCTTTTATCTCAGCTTCCATTAATTCTAAATCTGCTAATCGGTCACCGATGTAAATAATTGTTCCAAACTTTTTTAACAATTGCTGTATGTCATAAATTGTTTTCATATAATCACCTATCTTATTATAACAAATTTAAATGGCAATATATCAATAAATAAAAAAAAGACCTAGATCAATTTTATCGATCTGGGTCTTGTGGGTCTAAGAAAGTTGGTCTTCTACTTTTTAATGGTACTGGTGTCCGAATAAGTACATCAAGGAAAGCTTTCGGTGAAAAGGGAATGAAAGGCCACATGTAACCAGTTTTAAATGTATTCATTCGAATTAGGTACACTAACCATCCTGTTACACCTATAACGTATCCTATTGCACCAAAACTTGCCGTGGTAAGCAGTAATAACATACGAACCAGCCTATTTGCTAAACTTAACTCATAACTTGGAGTTGCAAATGTCCCCATCACTGCAATTGATAAATATAAAACGACCTCACTTGAAAACAATCCCACTTCCACCGCTACTTGTCCAATCATGATTGCTGCAACAAGACCTAATGCAGTAGCTAGAGTTGTTGGTGTGTGAATGGCAGCCATCCGAAGCATATCAATTCCAATCTCAGCTATTAAAAATTGAAGTAATAAGGGAATTACACCAGCCTCACTTGGGCCGAAAAAGGCAAGCTGTTCTGGTAATAAAGCTGGTTCCATAGAAATCAAATAGTAGAAAGGTAAAACGAAAATAGAACTAATAACAGCAAAAAATCGTACAAAACGTAAATAAGCACCTACCAAAGGTTTTTGTCTATATTCCTCTGCATGTTGTAAATGATGCCAAAACGTGGCTGGTAAAATCATTACACTTGGCGAACCATCAATAATCAAAATGATGTGACCTTCAAATAAATGTGCTGCAGCCGTATCAGGACGTTCCGTATAACGAATGGTTGGATATGGATTCCAATGTCTACCACTCAGATATTCTTCAATTGTTTTCTCAGCCATTGGCAGACCATCTGTATCAATCTTTTTAAGGTGATCTTGTAATAATTTCACTTTTTCAGGATCTGCAATATCCTCAATATAACAAACGCATATATCGGACTTCGAACGCCTTCCTATACTTGTATAAGCCATTCTTAATGAACGATCACGAACACGTCTTCTCGTCAGTGCTGTATTAAAAATAATTGTTTCAACGTATCCATCTCTTGATCCACGTACAACCCTTTCTAAATCTGGTTCTTGTAGTCCTCTAGTAGGATAAGTTCTGGCATCAATTATGATGATTTTATCGAGTCCCTCAATTACTAAAGCAGTTGGTCCTCCAAGTACTGTATCTCCAGCCTCAATCAAATCATCAACCGTTGCTAACTCAACATATGGTATATACGTTTTTAAAAGTTTAATCAGTGGATCTGGTTTAAGTTTCTCTTCGTCTAAATCCGCCAAAAAGCGCATCAGATATAACATAATGTCATCTTTGACAAAGCCATCGACCAAGAACATTGCCATATCCTTACCAGCATAATGTAAATCTAATTGAATAATATCAAAACTCTTTTCAACACCCAGGTAATCATGTAAATAGTCCACATTATCAGCAAATGACTTACTTAAAGCCTTATTCTTGTCCATAACGACACCTTCATTCTATGTAAATATATTAGTCATCTAATAGTAGCTTTTACAAAGAAATAAATATCATGCATATACATATAAATAAAAGCTTGTACATATATATGTATATGAATAAGCAAGTAACCTTAACTCGGTTAACTAGATTGGAGGACGTATGAGGCGGTATATTTTTATTATCTTCATTTCAATAATACTGTTTAGTTCATTGATTTTTTTCAATAATCTGTCTGAAACAACTATAAAATACTTTCCCATTGATGATTCAAGAACTTTCTCCAGTGTTTCAACAAAACTAAAATTATTAATGGAACAAGGAAAAGATAGCTATACAATAGATTGGCATACTTCATCCGAATTAGATGAATTAACTTATCTAAGGCAAGATATTGCTCTTTTATATGTTGATGGTCAATTGAAAGCTATAAAAAGTAAATGGAAGGAACAAGAACGTACGATAGATTTACAAACAACAATAACGGGAGAAGATAGCAGTCATTATCAAGCGATCTCTTTTCATCATGCAGAAGTACATTATCCAGAAGATAAGATAAAAAGTGTTCAGGCTATGTCACATGATGAGTTATATGTAATTGATTCACCCCAAACACCCTTAGAGGCATTTAAAGTACCTTCAAACGATTTACAAACGGAATGGAAAGAAACATTAAATCATGCAACAAATCAACAATTATATTATAAATGGCAACAATTACTTGATCACTTTCAATTAAATAGTGATGACTATCTATCTATACCTTTAAATATGCTTTATCAATATGAAACCACTGCCTTTCCTAATTTGTCAGCAACTCAAACAAAAAAAGTCATTGGTCAAATGTGGGAAGGATTATACGCAAATTATATTCTTCCATTCAATGAGTCTAGTCCTTCTTCTAAAAGCTTTATTCCACTAATACTTTTAGATAAAGAGGGAACACACTTACGGATTTTATTTCAAGATCACACTGGCCAGATGCAACAACTTATTCAAAATTATTCATTTGAAAACCAATCTTGATACAAGTCACTGAATAAATTATTTGTAGGATCTAAATCTATTGCTTTTTCTAGTGACTTTTTGGCCTTATTTGCTTCATTATTATTCATATAAATTAAAGCCAAATTATAATGTGCTTCCGGTATTTTATTTGGTTCAATCGATATCAAATGCAATAAATCATCCATTGCCTTATTCGTTTGATCTAAATTACTATATGCGTATGATCTTAGGAATAATAATTCAGCCAAATAATCGATCGGGTTATTGTTTATTACACTAGTTGTAACTTGTATTACTTCTTCATATTTTTCTTCTATAATAAGTTGTTGTGCGATTTGGGTTTCTAGAGTTGGATCATAATGTGCAGATGTATCAAATACGCCATATAAAAGCAACGTTATGAGTATTCCGACATAGACTAAAATGGCCAGTAGTTGCTGTTGGACCTTTTTTTTCTTTGGAAAGAATACAATTCCCGATGCAACAAGACCACCGATTAAACCACCAATATGAGCTCCATTATCGATTTGTTGTACTACAAAGCCAAATACAATATTAAATGCAATAATAACAATTATATTCCATCCCATTGTTTGAAAGAAAATTCGACGATGGTGTATTCCAAAAAATAATAATGCTCCAAACAAACCAAAAATAGCACCAGATGCGCCTGCAGCTAATTGGGGACTAAAAGCAAAACTTGTTATGCCACCTAGAATTCCAGAACTAAAGTATATAAATAAAAACCGTTTTGCACCATAAATCCGTTCAACTAAACTACCAACAATATGTAGTGCAAGCATATTCATTACGAGATGTAAGAAACCAATATGTAAAAACATAGAGGAGATAATTCGCCACCATTCCCCATCCAATATTGCTGGATTATACTTTGCACCGTAACGCATTAAAGTATCTGTTGAGGTGCTTCCGCCTTGTAATTCTAACAATAGAAACATAAGTACATTAATAACTAGCAGCACATATGTATAGATTGGTTTCGCATATTGAAATACCTTTGTAGATTTGTTTTGGATTTGTTGAAATTCTCCAAGAATAGATAGTTTTAGATACTGTGTAATCCGCTCCATTTCTAATACGTTACGCGGTATGTTAAGTTCGATTGGATCAACAGCCGTTTTCTGGAATAAAAGTTCTATTTCTTTTGTCCTATTCTCTTCATCTACATAATAGGTGTGTAGGTTTGAAAATTTGCCCTGATTTATCTTTTTTGTTTCTTTTAAAATTTCCCAATCATCCACTGGAGCTTGCTTTGCTACATAGACATTATGTATTTCAATATTTCTACCTAAAAATAATTTAGCAAGTTTTTTAGCATTATGAGAGGTTCGATCTACATCTATTTTTAATTGATTCTTCCAATCAAACTCTTGATTAGTAAGACGAATCACATGATTTTGTTTTCTTTTATTTCGTTGTAACCAAACTTCTGTATGTTTATTATCGATAAAGACTATATCAAATCCATGTTGATGAATGAAGTAATCTGTTAATTTATAAAGATAAAATGTATCTTCTAGAAACATCTCTACCACCCTTTCTTCCCTTTTTATCATACCATTAAATTATAGACGAAGGGGACGTTTCTGCATTAGAAACGCCCCCTTCGTCTATAATTTATTTTACATTCCCAAATATACTAGGCATCAAGTGATTTCGTAAAATTGGAATACGCATACTCAAAGCGATCATTACTTTTCGAATAACCGTAAAAGTTAAAAGCATATTTATTATTTTATATTTTTTTCTGTATAAAATAACTCCACCGAATAGCATCGCACAAATCATTATTATTTTTTTCATCTCATAACTTCATCCTTCCTAATTATATTCAGCAAGAATAGTTTACCTCGAAATAAAAAAAATATGATTTATCTTTTGAAAAACCGCGAAAATCAATTCGTTATTATACGATTAACTGGCACATCAAATGACTCTGGAGAAATACTTTCAATTATTTGTTCCTTCCACGCTAATGATATTGTATTTCCAGTATATTCAGCTAAAAATCGATCGTAATAGCCACCACCATGACCAATTCGATAATTCAAATGGTCAAAGAGTAATCCAGGAACAATTATTAAATCTATTTTGTTTGATTCAATCTGAATCGATACAGCAGGATTCGGCTCTAACAGTCCAAAATATACTTTCTCCAATTGCTCAAACGATTCTAAGTGATAAAATAATAATTTAGATTCATTCGGCAAACATTTTGGCACTACAATCTTTTTGCCTTGTTTCTTACCAGCTTCTATTATTGGTCTCGTTTCCCACTCGTTTCCCTGTGAAATTGTTACACCAATTACTTCCGCTTGCATCCAATATGTACTACTAAACAAATTTTGATAGAGTTGTAACTCAATCCTCGTCTTCTCCTTACTAGATAAACCCATTAACTTTTGTTTGATTTCATTGCGCAACTCTTTTTTTGTTTCCAGTTTGGTTCACTCCTTTGCCAGTAAAAAGATGAAAAGCTCTTACCTAATATTAGGCAAGAGCTAGAACGTAACTTCTATTTAGTTTCGCGGTGAAGCGTTTGTTTTTTCAAACGCGGGCTATATTTCTTCATTTCTATACGTTCCGGGTTTGTACGTTTGTTTTTTGTAGTAATATAATTACGGTCACCTGATTCAGTACAAGCAAGTGTGATATTTACGCGCATCATTATCCCTCCAAACTATTCATCTAACAACTCTTAAATTTAATATCATTTTCAGACTTATCTATAATACCAAATATAAACGTATAATTCAAGGTTCTTTATAGATTTCGAATAAAATTATAGTACTTTTTTTCAAGAACCAATTGTGTTATAACTAATAGAGTGAACATTAGGAGGGAACTTAGTGATATATACAATTATTAGTTTACTTGTCGTTGCTATCGTATTATTTATTATCTCATTTTTTATGAACGATAAATTCAAACTTTTGGAAGATCAATTAGAACAGACATCTTTATCTTCTTTACAAGAGACGTATCAAATGAAGAAAAAAATTAAAATTTTAGAAGAAGAATTGCTTTCAGATGATATGGACGGACTTGATCTACAAAAGCCGAAACAAACACAAACTCCTTTGATGCGGAGAGTACAGCAAATGCATTTAGCAGGAAACTCTGCAGCTGAAATTGCAAGATCAACTAATTTAAGTGAGTATGACATCCATTCGCTTGTTAGACAATTCTCAACTAAAGGATAGAGGCATTTATAATGAAACCATTCATACGTGTATTTACATTCGGATTACTAACAGCTACAATCTTATTAAGTATTACATTTTTTTTAGAAAAAGATAAAGAAACTGTAAGCAAAGAGTTAAGTACAGAAGAAATGATTACTAAATTAGAAAATCAAGGATATTTCGTTACGAACGAAGATCCAACTTCCATTACGGAGGAAGACGACACGATAGATATGGAGAATGAACAAGAAGAAGTGATTGAAAAAGAAACAGAGGAAGATACAGATACTTATAACTTATCAATTGAATCTGGTATGACAATTTCAGAAGTTGCGAATTATTTAGTCGCAGCAAACATTATTGATAGTCAAGAAGCTTTTATTGCATATATAACTGATAATGATTATGGTACGAGCATACAAATAGGTCAATTTGAATTAAATAGCGATATGTCCACTGAAGAGATAGCAAATACGATAGCGAATCAAAATTAAAAACCAGTAGTGTCTAGACAGTTGTCTTAACACTACTGGTTTTTTATTCATTCAAGTCTAAAGACTCACCTTTTACAAGATACATAATATTTTCTGCAATATTTGTTAGGTGATCTCCATACCTTTCTATAAATCGGCCACAAAACGCCATTTGCATGATCAATTGAATCTTTTGTGGGTTTGTAGCTGTCTCTTCTAATAATTCCTGTAAGACATTAGCATACATACCATCAATTAAATCATCCATCTCAGAAAGATTTTTTGCTATCGTAATATCTTCTTGTTCATATGCATGAATGGCTAAATCAATCATTCTTAAAGCCACATCACGCATATCCGCTAATGATTCGTGGATCTCTAAACCATGATTCTCTCCTAAATGTTTGGTAGAACGAGCTATATTTTTCGCGTTATCTGCCATCCGTTCTAAGTCTGTTGATATACGTATTGCAACAATTAACTTCCTTAAATCTGAAGCTACTGGTTGCTGACGAGCAATTAATAATATCGCAGTCTCGTTAATATCTAAATCAATTGCATCTAATCGTTTATCCGCTTCAACAACTTCTGCAGCTAGACTTGTATCTGATTGATACAGCGCATGAACAGCATCTTGCAATTGTACCTTTGCTCCTTGGGCCAAATCAATAACCTTTTGCTTCATTTTATCTAATTCAATTTCGAATTGCTCTCTAGCAACCATAAAAATCCTCCCCCATACCTTTCAGATATTAACCAAATCTTCCTGTAATATAATCCTCTGTTCGCTTATCTTTAGGTAAAGAAAACAACGTATCCGTATCTGTATATTCAACTAATTCTCCATTTAATAGGAAGGCTGTTTTATCTGATATACGGGCTGCCTGCTGCATATTATGCGTTACTATAATGATAGAATAATTTTTTTTCAGCTCTTGAATTAATTCTTCTACTTTTAATGTTGATTTAGGATCTAATGCCGATGTTGGCTCATCCATTAAGATAACATCTGGTTCAATCGCTAAACAGCGCGCTATACATATACGTTGTTGCTGTCCACCTGATAAGCTATAAGCATTATCTTTTAAACGATCTTTAACTTCATCCCAAATGTAAGCACCACGAAGGCTTCTCTCGACAATTTCATCTAAGACTTTTTTGTTACGAATGCCATGAATCTTCGGACCATATGCAATATTCTCATAAATAGACTTTGGAAATGGATTTGGTTTTTGAAAGACCATTCCAACATTGGTTCTTAATTCTTCCACCTTAAATGACTTATCTAGAATATTTTTACCTCTATATTTAATTGTTCCTGATGTACGGACATTAGGAACTAACTCTACCATTCTATTTAACGTTTTTAGATAGGTTGATTTCCCACAACCTGATGGTCCAATAATGGCAGTAACTTCTTTTTCATATAGTGGCAAATCAATACTTTTTAATGCTTGCGTGTCACCATACCATAAATTTAAATCTTTTGTATCATATACTATATTCGCAACTTCTTTCGTTTTTACTGGCGTATTTTTATTTGAGACAAATTTTAGATTATTTTTATTCAATTCTGTAGCAGTACTCATTTCATTCACCCCTTATATTTAATATCTTTGCTGAAATTTGTTTCTGATTATAATTGCCGTAGAGTTTAAGATAAATAACAATACCAATAAAACAATAATTGTAGCCGATGCTAAATACGCATACTCTTCCATCAATGAAGAATCTAGCGTCCAATAATAAATTTGCATTGGAAGTACTGTAAACTTGTCAAATATACCTCCAGGGAATGGAAGCAATAAAGCAGGTATCCCCAAAACAACAAGCGGCGCTGTTTCGCCAATTGCACGCGATAGTGCCAAAATTGTTCCCGTCAATATTCCAGGTAATGAAGCTGGTAAAATAATATTTTTAACTGTTTGCCACTTGGTTGCACCCATTCCAAAAGAAGCCTCACTTAAATGGTTTGGAACAGCACGAATTGCCTCTTGACTTGATACAATTACAATAGGTAATACTAACAATGACATGGTTAGCCCACCTGCTAAAACTATATTTCCAAAATCTAAAGTTCGCACAAAGATGGTCATTCCTAATATCCCATATACAATAGAAGGTACACCCGCTAAGTTTGAAATATTAGTTTGAATTACCGACTGTAATCGACCTTTTCTCGCATATAATTCATTATAAATTGCGGTACTGACACCTAATACCATTGTTACAGGTACAACAACAGCCATTAACCAAAAGGTACCAAGTACAGCACCCATAATACCAGCTCTATCAGGACTCGTTGATAGTTTACCAGTTAAAAAATCCAAATTGATATAAGATAGACCTTGTGTTAATACTCGAATAATTAAAACAGCAAGAACGACAAGTCCAAATAACGTAGATAATAAGAAAATTGTTTTTAATATATTATTCAAAATGAGCCGAGATTTCATTTTTTTCTCAACTTGCTTCGTACTTAAATGCTTCATTTAGTATTCCTCCCTAAACTTACGAGAGACATATCTTGCGACAATATTCATTAGTAGTGTAAAGCAAAATAGTGTCATCGCAACTGCATATAAACTATAGTAGATAGTTGAACCAGCAGGTGCATCTCCACCAGAAACTTCAACAATATATGCTGTCATTGTTTGCATCGATTGCGTTACATCAAGCGTAAAGTTTTTGGAACTTCCACTGGCAATAGTTAATATCATTGTTTCTCCTATAGCTCGAGAAATACCTAAAACAAAAGAGGCAATAATACCTGATAAAGCAGCTGGTACAATTACACGAAATGTGACTTCTAACTTTGTTGCTCCTAGTGCTAGTGCCCCTTCTCTCATTGCATTTGGGACAGAACTCATTGCATCTTCAGATAAAGATGCAATCATAGGAATAATCATAATTCCCATTACAATACCTGGGCTTAGCACATTAGTTGCTTCTAAACCAGGGATGAAGTCTCTTAATAGAGGTGTAACAAATGTAAATGCAAAGAACCCATAAACAATCGTTGGAATACCTGCAAGCAACTCTAAAAGTGGTTTTAATGTTTTTCTTACACGATCAGTTGCATATTCACTCAGATAAATTGCTGTCATCATTCCAATCGGGCCTGCTACAAGCATTGCAATAACAGATGAAATAATAGTACCTGAAATTAATGGAAGGATACCAAACTCTGGATTTTGGCTTAATGGTTTTAATAACGTACCAGTAAAGAACTCAATAATCGATACTCTAGAAAAAAAGTGTATTGTCTCTGTTAATAGCGTGAACAATATACCAATAGTTGTTAGTAAAGAAATCATTGCAATAAGGAATAGTAAGATTGGAATTGCTTTTTCTACAATAGTAGAAAAACTTCTTGTAGTCCTTTTTTTATTAATCAATTCTCTCACTTGAACAGCATTATCTTTGTTTAAATTGCTGTCATTCATCACTCATAACACCCCTCTTAATATGTTATTAATACCACTAATAAGAAGAGAGTAATTTGATACTCTCTTCTATTAGCAGTTTTTTTAGATTTTAATTATTTAAGTCCTTCTAAGAAATCAATACTTTCTTGTGCTTCTTCATCTGGGATAGGAGCAAATCCTGTTTCACCTGCAAAAGTATTTACATTATTCATTAAATAAATCCCATAATCTAACACTTGAGCTTTGTCTTTTGCATTGTTGACGTTTAAATACGTGAAGACTGGACGTGTAAAGTTTGCATAATCCCCATCTTCAGCAATTGTTTCAAGTGAAGGTTCAACTGGTCCATCACCAAAATCAACACTTACTGCTTGTAATTTATCTTGATTGTTTACATAGTAACCAAATCCGAAGAATCCAATAGAGTTAACGTCTTCAGCCACTAATGTTACAAGTGTAGAATACTCTTGTTGAAGATTAACATCACTTACAAGATCAGCCTCTTCAAGAATATTTTCATAAAAGAATTCATACGTACCGTGATTCTCGTTCGGTCCATAAGTGTTTATTTTTTCATCTGGCCATTCTGGATTTATGTCAGACCAGTTTGTTACACCACCATCAGCAAGGAAGATGCTTAACAGTTCATCTTCTGTCATTTCTGAAGCCCAATCATTATCTGGATGCGTAACGAAAGTTAAACCATCTAATGCAACTTTTAGTTCCTGAACCTCTATACCAAGCTCCTCAGCAGTTGCTGATTCTTCCTCTTTAATTTGGCGAGAAGCATCATTGAAATCTGTGCCATCTTCAACTAAGAACTTTTCAAATCCAGCACTTGTACCTGAACGACCTACTTCAACAGATACACCTTCTTGTTCTGTTAACATATATTCTTCTGCAATTCTAGCCATTAATGGATAAACTGTTCCAGAACCATCAACAACAACACTACCTTCTAATTCTGCAGATTCACTTTCAGTATCTTCTGTTTCAGTTGATTCTGTATTCGAATCGTCTGTTTCTTCTGCACCTGACTCATCACTTGAACCACAAGCAGCAAGTAAACCAATTGATAATACTAATAGTAAAGCTAATCCAACTAATCTTAAATTCTTCATGTAATGTTTCCCCCTACAGTTTTATAATATGTTTTAGGCTTGGCTATCTCAGCCACAAATTAATCATAACGTATAAGTTTGAACTTACCGTTAATTGAATGTTAAGAATGTGTAAATTAAGCTCTTATTTTGTCAGCAAAAATAAAAAAAAGACGTGAGCGTTAATTCCGCTCACATCTTTGATTAATTTTCTTCTATTATTTCTTCATTTAAGTTTTCAGTTACGCCTGCTTCATCGCGTTCTTCTTTCAATTCAAAATATTTTTCAATGATCCGGTTACCAATTTCATGATGAATTCCATTTTGATCATTACCAGTTCCGGTTTTTGGAATAACTATTGCAAAAGCTACCTCAGGTTCATCATATGGTGCATAACCAACTAATGAAAGGTTATAAGTAGATTGTATATTACCATCTGCATAGAATTCATTTTGAGCTGTCCCTGTCTTAGCGGCAACCTTATATTCATTATTACCCCAATGACTTGATGCGGTACCTTCTGATACGACACGTTTAAACCCTTCTTGCACACGTGCAATATAAGCATCATCCATCACGACTCGGTTGAGTATGTCAGTGTCAAAACTTTCAATGACAGGCCCTAAGGTGTCCTTTGAAGCATTCGATTCCCTTACTTCTTTAACAATATGCGGCCTTACTCGATAGCCATCATTTGCAATAGTTGACACATATTGTGCCAACTGCAGTGTTGTATACGTATCATATTGGCCAATCGCAAGGTCTAAAAGAAGTCCCCCATTATCAGGATCTCCGACTACACCAGTTGATTCATATGGTAAATCAATACCTGTTTCAACACCTAAACCAAATTGATTATAATAATTTCGTAATGTCTGAAACGAATCCCAATTAAAGCCTGATAGTTTTTCACCATATTGATAGTTTGCACTCGCTAATCTAATCGCTACATTAAACATATAAACGTTTGATGATTGTTCTAACGCTTCTATATCGTCTACATAACCTAAATTATTACTCCAAGAACTTTTTTCAGGGTCATTCGCAATTTTAATTGGCCGATCATAAATTTGCTCTCCAGGACTCATTACACCTGAATCTAAAGCAGCTAACACAGTTGCTCCTTTGATAGTAGAACCAGGTAAATGTTGATCATAAATCGTCCGATAAGAATGATCTACGTATTCATTGTCTTCCGTGCGGTGTGCACCAGATAACGCAAGAACATCTCCAGTTTGCGGATCTAACATAGCAACCAAAGCATCCTCCATATAGCGATTTTCACTCGGATTTTGATTATAGTAGCTTTCTAGCTCTTCTTGAACAATCTTATCTAACTCACTTTGTAATTCAATATCTACAGTTAAAATGAGATCACTGCCACTCTTTCCATCGATAACAGTATTTTGTCCTACAATAACACCGTTATTATTTGTAACATATTCTATTATTTCCTTTTGTCCAGTTAATACACTTTCATATTCTTGTTCCAACCCACTCTTACCAACGCGATCATTACGACTGTATCCACGAGTTAGATAGAAATCTTGATTTTCGCTTGGTATGCCTTCATTTGTTGAAGTAATATCACCAATAAAAGTAGAAAATGTATCATCAACTTTCGAAACACGATTCCAATCAATCGAAGCATCAATCCCTGTAAGCTCATACAAATGCTCTGAAACTAATGCATACTCTTTTTCCGTCACATTTTCATTTTTAACAATATGTGGCGAAAATTCACTAGCAGCATCTAATTCTTTTTTTATTGCAACAACATTTAATAAAACTGGATCGGACCAATCATACTCGTTGTAATCTTCAGCTGTAATTTTATCGAGTGTAATTTTATATTGTTCACTTGTATCTAATCCTAATTCCTCTTCCGTTAATCGCTCACCTGCCTCTTTAGCATTGAGCATGTACCAATATTCTTTTTTATCTCTTTCTCGAATTAATTTGTCTAACTCTTCAAATTCTTCTTCCATTGTAATATATTCACCTAATTTCTCTGCAAGGTCTAAACGTTCTGCAGCAGAGTCACCATTCTTAGGTGGGGTATACGTAATCGAACGTGTTGATTCGTTATCTAAAATTAAATTCCCAAAGCGATCATACATTAGACCCCTTGGCACAGAAATTGAAGCTTGTGTATTTTCAGTTTCATTTATTTGATCTTGTGCAGCTTCACCATTTAAAATTTGCACGACACCTAACTGCAAAATTAATAATGAAAATAAAGCAAACACAAAAATGAATAATATATTTAATCGAAAGGGAAGTTGCATTTTCCTTTTTTTCTTTTTCCCCATTTATGTCTCCCCCTTTATTACGAACTCAGTTAGAGTAATTATAACACGTTATCTATCTATTTTCATTATTCATTACACCATCTTTTAATGGGGTTGCAGGATTTTTCCCTGTTGGAAGAAACGATACCTTTCGTATAAAGAAAGAAACAACAATATGTCCACTGCCTAATAGCACTAATAAATAAGGAATAATTTGATCGGCAGGGAAAAACGTGATACTAACTATAAATAGCAGAATCGAGCTCACTCTACCTACATTTAAAAATAACTCTCTAACCACAATATACTCAATTCGCATTTCTTTTGCCTGCCATCCATGCCCAATTACATCGTATGTCATAGAAGCATAAGGAACTGTAAATAATGGATACGCAATACCAATTATTGCACCATACAATAAGAGAATGGGATAGTTCAAATTAAATATAATAAGAAAAATCGCAAAATATAGTGCTAACCCGCCAATTAGAATTGACTTTTTTCGCATATGCGGTTTAATTAATCGCGTTGCCGCATAGTAACAAACAAAAGAACAACCTGAAAAAATGAGATTAAATGTACCTAAAGCTAGCTCACTTCCTGTAGCAATGAATACCCAAATTGATATTACAAACACAAATATTCCTTCTCTTAAACCTTGAAACGTATGCGCATATAGAATATTTCGCCAATTTTTATTGTTTTTCCTTTCATATAAAATACGTCTAAAATCGAATTTCCCTGCAGCCTTCCTTCTTTTCAAAAAGAAACTACAAATTACTGCACAAATAAATAAGAAAAAAGAGATAGAGAAAATAATCGTATAACCTTGTGAATTATTTAAATTTGAAATAATGTAACCAGCTAGTATTGGACCAATCATCCCACCAAACGACTGCATTAAACCCAAAAACCCATTAAAAAAATCGCGTGTATCTGGTTCCGTAATTTCAAATGTTAATACGTTAAACGCTAACCAATAGAAACCATATCCAACGCCTAACAAGGCACCCAATAAGATGTTATAAGTTGCAGCATTTTCACTAACTAGCAAAACTGTCATAAAGAAGAGAGCTAAAACAGTAACTCCTAACCGTAAAACGATAACCCGATCTACTCTTTTAGCTAATCTACCGGCAACGATAAAAGTAACTGGCTGCAAAATATACACTGCTGCATTATACTGTGCAATAGCTATGTAATCATTTGATTGCTTCCATAAGTAAATATTCACAAATGTATTGGAAAGGAATGTAGCCAGAGCATACAATCCGCCAATTATTAATAATAGCTTTAAATCTCGGTTAACCTCAATATCACCTAATAAGATGTTTGTTTTCTTTTGCATATCCAGTTCTCCTTGTTTCGTTCTAAATCTTATTGTTTTCAATTGACAAGGAGATATGCAGTTTTAGATAGTTTATATTAATTATGTAAGGTATTTCATTAGTTAAATACTATAATATAGAACAAATAAAAAAACTGAGGATATTCCCTCAGTTTTTTTATACTAAATACTTACCTATTATTTAGTTGCTTCGTATAATTTAGAAACTTCATCCCAATTAACAACATTCCAGAATGCTGCAATATAATCAGGGCGTTTGTTTTGATATTTAAGATAATAAGCATGCTCCCAAACATCTAAACCTAGAATTGGAGATATACCATCCATTACTGGTGTATCTTGGTTTGGTGTGCTAGTAATTTCAAGTTTACCATTTTTAACAATTAACCAAGCCCAACCTGAACCAAAACGACCAGTTGCAGCTGCTGCAAATTTTTCTTTAAACGCTTCAAGACTACCAAAGGCATCTTTAATTTGTGTTGCTAATTCGCCAGTTGGCTCTCCTCCACCATTTGGTGAAAGTAATGTCCAGAACAAGCTGTGGTTTGAGTGACCGCCACCGTTGTTTCGAACAGCAGTTTGGATAGATTCAGGTAAGTTATCTAAGTCAGATAGAAGCACGTCTATTGATTTATCTTGTAAATCCGCATGTCCTTCTAGTGCTGCGTTTAGTTTAGTCACATACGTATTGTGGTGCTTCGTATGGTGAATATTCATTGTTTCCTTATCAATATGAGGTTCTAATGCATCATAAGCATAAGGTAATTCAGGTAATTCAAATTTAGCCATAAATAATTCCTCCTATAATAGTATGTAAGAAAAACGTTCACAGAATATTCGTTTTTCTGATATATTAATGTTACCAAAGGTCTTCCATTCTTGCAACTTTTATGCTTTATTTATAGAATTTACAATAAAACCATTTTTATTCTTACTACTTATTTATACACCTTCTACATTGTTATTAAACCTCTTTATTCATCATTACTTCTATTTTTACCTGTAATGTCTGTATTATCAAGGTTTTCTAGCCTTTTATTTTCTCTCTTCTATTTATTATGAGTCATTTTATAAAATTTTTATATAAAAATTTTATGTATTTATTCATAAAAAAAACAAGCATAGAAATGCTTGTTTTAAAGGATGGCTCGGGACGGAATCGAACCGCCGACACACGGATTTTCAGTCCGTTGCTCTACCGACTGAGCTACCGAGCCTTATTATGTAGAAAAGAAAAAATGGAGGAGGATGAGGGATTCGAACCCCCGCGAGCCATTAAGCCCCTGTTGGTTTTCAAGACCAATCCCTTCAGCCAGACTTGGGTAATCCTCCGTAAACAAATTATTCTTTTAAAAGATGGTGGACCCTGCAGGATTCGAACCTGCGACCGATCGGTTATGAGCCGATAGCTCTAACCAACTGAGCTAAGGGTCCTTACTTATGGGGCGACCGATGGGAATTGAACCCACGTATGCCGGAATCACAATCCGGTGCGTTAACCCCTTCGCCACGACCGCCATAGTAAAACATTTTAAAATATTGTATTGTATTTGGTAGCGGCGGAGGGGATCGAACCCCCGACCTCACGGGTATGAACCGTACGCTCTCGCCAGCTGAGCTACACCGCCATAATGGCTCCACAGGTAGGACTCGAACCTACGACCGATCGGTTAACAGCCGATAGCTCTACCACTGAGCTACTGTGGAATAATAATTAAAAGTTTGTGATATGCGCTTTTGAAAAAGTTAATTTCAATCAAGCGACGATATATAATATAACATGTATAAAAAAAACTGTCAACACCTTTTTATGTATTAATATTTGCGCAACAAAATTAATATAGCATGTCCTTCTAAATCATTCAAGCCTTTTTCATAGAAAAACTTTATCTTTTTTCAAGTAAGCCTTCAAACTCTATGTAAAATTGAAAAAGAGGGGTCTTCCCCCTCCTTCACTTTAATGTACAGCTTCAGGACTTTTTTCTCCTAATACTTCTTCAACAATGTTCAATGAATGATCTCCAATACGCTCTAAGTTACTTAAAATATCAACAAAGACAATACCAGATGCACCGGAACAAAGCCCTTCATTTAATCTAATAATGTGTTTCTTACGGAATGTTCTTTCCATTTTATCAATTTGGTTTTCTTGTTGTACTACTTGTAATGCAATTTCTCGATCATCTTTATCTAATGCCTGAATTGCTTGTTTCACAGTTAAAACAGTTAAATCAAACATTTCATTGATATCGATTTGTGCTTGTGCAGTAAAACTAATTTTATTTGATATCTTATATTGAATTAACTCGACTATATTTTCAAAATGATCTCCCATTCTTTCAATATCTCGAACAGAATCAATTAAGGTTGAGTGTTTAGCACTTTCGAAATCAGATAAAGAAGAACTAGATAGCTGAACTAAATAATCTGTTATTTCTCGATCTAATTTATTTAGAGCATTTTCGACTTGCAATGCTGCTTCAGCATGTTTAGTCTGGTGGTTATTTAAAAACAGACTTGTTTCTTCCAAACCTTTGTGTGCATATTGCCCCATACGAATTACTTCTTCTTTTGATTGTTGAAGAGCAACTGAAGGTGATTGTTGAATAAATATCGGATCTAGGTGTGTCGGTTGATATTTAACCACCGAATCTTCTCCAGGTATTATTTTTGTTACCAAATACGCAAGGCCACCTATAAACGGAAATTGAATAAATGTATTAGAAAAGTTAAATATACCATGTGCAAATGCGATTGTCATTTCGGCATTTAAAGTTAATTGTTCTTGTATATAACCAATAAATTGTGTATATGGCCCAATAATTAATAGAACAAGCACAGTTCCGATAATATTAAAGATAACGTGTGTTAATGCTGCACGTCTTGCTGCTACAGTTGCACCAATTGATGCTAATATTGCAGTAATTGTTGTACCGATATTATCACCGAATAACACAGGTAATGCCGCCTGCAACTCTATCGCTCCTTCGGCCATTAAGCTCTGTAGAATACCAATAGTAGCACTTGAACTTTGAACAACTACCGTGAATAATGTACCAACAACTACACCTAATATAGGATTTGAAGACATATCAACGGTCAATTCATGAAATGCTTGAACATCCCGAAGCGGCTCTAAACCATTCCCCATTAGATCTAAACCGTAAAATAAGGCACCAAAACCGAAAATGGCTTGTCCAATATTTGCGGCCTTCTTACTTTTAAGAAAGAAAATCATCAATGCACCAACTGCCAATATAGGCAGCGCGTACTCTTCTATTTTAATACCTATTATAAACGCAGTAACTGTTGTACCGATGTTTGCCCCCATAATAACACCAATAGATTGTCTAAGTGTCATAAATCCAGCATTAACTAATCCTACTGTTAAAACGGTTGTTCCAGTACTAGTTTGCAATAAGATGGTTACGACTATACCAGCTAGGACCCCCATAAATGGATTACTTGTGAATTTATCAAGAATATCTTTTAATCTTTCGCCTGCTATTTTTTGTAGTCCATCCCCCATATATTTAATACCTAATAAGAAGATACCTAATCCACCAACAAATAGAAAGACAAGTGATTGCACATCAATTTCCATTGGACTTTTCATCCCTTCATATCTTTTTTTATTTATAAAAATAACACCTCTACCATTATTAATGAACAACTTGTCAATTGTAAAGATTTTTAAGTAAACTTTACACTAAATTTACACAAAGCTAGCTATAATTCGACAAATATAGGATTTACAAGTAAATTTTAGGGCATTTCACTTAATTTAAAGAAGCTATACTACTTATCCTCTCCAGTGCAAAAAAAATTATTGCTTCTAATTTAAAAAGCAATAATTGGTTTATTATTTTTATTTGGGAACAATTAAAATTCTTGTACCATCTACTTTTGTAACTACGATCTGTGTATCCTTTTTCACCCATTGTCCATTCGTAACAGCACTATAATCTATTCCATTAATGCGCACTGTTCCAACTGGCCGCATATCAGTAAGTGTAATTCCTTCTTCACCAATTAATTTCTTATAAGATTTATTCATTGTACTATACCCTTTGTCATCTGTTAGTTGGTCCAGTAAGGCTAATTTATTCCACATCTTTCTACCTTTAAAAACTTTTAAAAAGAATAAAGAACCAAAGCCACCCACTAAAACACCAATTACAGCATATAAGCCAGCAGTCCAATTGGGAGAACTTAGGCCTACAGATAGAATCATACAAAGAGCTCCGATCGTAGCAAGTGTTCCATCATTTATTAATTTACCATCAACTATTATCAGTAAGATTCCAATAAAATAAAATACTAACATAATAACAAACATACCTGGATCGAGGTATGTTAAAAAATAAACAGTTATAAATCCAAATCCTAATAATGCAAAGAAACCTCGCATATTAATTAACAATTCACCCATTAAAAATAATGTACCTAAACCTACCATCACTAGACTTACCCAATCAAGTTCTAAAATTGACATCGTAACACTTCCCCTCACTATATTTAGTATACGATTGAATAAAGCATTAGTTTCAACTATCTAATAAATTAACTTGAAAAGTAAAGGAGCATACCAGAAATGACACTAAGAAAATGGCTGATTTATACATTTATAATACTGTGTCTCTTCAGTATCTTTATGGATCTTAAAGTTGGTTCCCCAATTGACTATACCACAGATGAGTTAGCGCTTACTAATGATAAAACCAGGAAGGTGATTGTCAATAAAGAACAACTCAAATTTGAAGTTGTGTCTTACCAGATAACTGCAGGAGATACATTTATTAGTATTATGGATCAAATTAATGAACAATCTTTAGATTGGAATTTAGAACAATACATTAATGATTTTAAAGCTTTGAACCCTAAAGTAAATGTGCACGAATTAAAAGAAAATGGCAGTTATCTTTTTCCTCATTACATATATTAATTATACTGCAAAATAAAGAACACATTTTATTTTAACTACAATAAATATTCCTATTTTAGCTTGTACAGTGAATGGACTTTGAGAGCTACTAGAAGCTAGTAGCTCTCTTATTGAACCATTGGTGATTTCATATAGTTTTGACGCGGAGAGTGCTTTGAAAAGCATCAGAAGATACATCCCTAACCGATGGAAGATAGAAATAGCTAAAATAACCGGAATACACCAGAAATTAATTAAGCTATCTATGTAGACACAAGCAATAAACACTCTTTTACTAGCAAAAAAAAGGCTAAGCGGTATTAGAATGCTTCCATCTATGATGGAAGACAATTCAATGTCCTCTTAGCCTTTAAATGTTTAAAAAAATGGAACGATAAATAATGTGATAATCATGGAAAGTGCACCTGCAATAATTGCAGTATTTCCTAACGTATCTGCTCCACGACTTTTTGCTACAAATCCTACTATTATCCCTATTGCACTTAAAAATATTGGCATTAGAAAAAAGGAGAGTATAGACGCAACAACTGCAAACCAACCAAAGCCGGTTTTTGCCTCTACTTCTGATTTTCCATTGACCTTTTCTGATGCAATCGGTTCATTAAAATCGTTTGCAGTTAATTCCGCTGCAAATTCTTCGTCTCTCTCATTCGACTGATTTATTAAGTCAGACGAATGAACTTGACCTGTATCTTGTGCACCTTGTTGATTGATACCCATTGTATCAGTATCGGCCTCTGTTCCAAACTTAGGTGCATCTTGTATGTGTTCCTTTTTTTCATCCGGAGTGTATTGATCCATTTAAGACCCTCGCTTTCTTTTATGAGGTGCCTTTTTAGTCTGTCAATAACTCGGCTTTTAATTACACTGTAACTTTTTCCAAATTATTAATTAGCAAGAACAATTGTTTTATGTTCTTCAGCTTTCGTTTGGATTTTGACCGCATAGTCACTTTTTGCAGTACCATTCGATTCCTTATATGTTTCCATTCCAGACATCCCACGATGATATGCCGTTAAAGCTTCATCCCAATTGTCATATTCGTGGTGCAAGAAGTCTAAATATACAACAGATAACTGCATGGAATAGTATGGATCAAATAAAAGTTCCTCATCATAAGGTAAGTCAGCCATATCCGCAATCCATGGTGCTGTGTTTTTCATAAATTGTGACATTCCATAAGCTTGACCATATTTTGTTTCTGGTCCAACTAAACTTGGATCAAATGTATTTCCGGTCTCTACTTTTAAAAGTTCGTATACGATATAAGGATCAATCTCATATTTTTTCGCTTCATTTGCCAAATATATGCCCCATGATTTTTTGAATTCACCATCGCTATCTACAACAAAATTATCTGCCGTGCTTTCCAATTCCGACCAATTATGATAATTCGCTGTTTCTACGTCAGCAGGTTCACTATCATTGTATGAAGCTGTAGCTTCTAATTGATTATTTTTCTGCTCTAATTCCTGTTTTTCTAGTTTCAATGTGTCGATTCTTGTTTGATATTCTTTAAATGAGATGATAAAAATAATAGCGATTACTGATATTAGTCCTCGATAAATCCATTTATTCTCTTTCATTAACTATTAAGCACACCTTTCCTGTTAATCCAATTTCTACTACAGCATGTTATGCTATCCTACTCCGTTTTATATTGCAACTAATTAAGCTTTAAATCTAAATTTCGGCACATATCCATTGGAAGGACATATAATATCGTATTGGTTAAATATACCCGAAAATAGAGGTGATGAAACATGCAACCATTTGTAAAGCAAATGATTGAAAAAAAGTTAAGGAATATTACTAAAACAGAATTACTTAGCTATGCAAAACAATATCAAGTAAACGTTACGGATACACAAGCAGAAAAAATTGTTGCATTTCTTCATAAAACAGATTTAAATCCGCTAGAAAAGTCAGATAGAGTTGTCCTCTTAAAAAAACTTGCTCAAATAACTGATCTTGAAACAGCACAACAAGCGCAACAATTATTTAATCAAATAACAAAACAATATGGCGTGGATTCTTGGTTTAATCAATAACAAAAAACGCATTCATCTAATATGAATGCGTTTTTACATTATTGTTGTAAGATTTTTTCTTTAAGATCTGCTTGAAATTCAGCTTCTTTTAACATAGCAATTTCAAATTGATATGGTGGTTTTTTATTTTTCTTATCTTCACCTACATACGGTGTTTCTAATATTTTCGGTAAATGTTTCAGTTGAGGGTGATGGATTACATATCGTAAAGCATCATAGCCTATATAACCAAAACCTATGTTTTCATGTCTATCTTTGTGAGCCTCTATTGGATTTTTACTATCATTTACATGAATAACTTTTAAGCGGTCTAATCCAATAATTCGATCGAATTTGTCTAATACACCATCAAAATCATTTACTATATCATAACCAGCATCGTGAATGTGACATGTATCTAAACAAATAGATAATTTTTCATTTCGATCTACACCATCGATGATTCGCGCAAGCTCTTCGAAATTGCTACCTATTTCAGAACCTTTTCCGGCCATGGTTTCTAACGCAACCTGAACTTCCTGATCTTTTAATAATGCTTCATTTAAACCCTCAATAATTCGTTCGATTCCTCTATCCACACCTGCGCCAACGTGTGCACCTGGGTGTAAAACAATTTGTTTCGCCCCAATAGCTTGCGTTCGTTCAATCTCACTTTGCATAAACGTAACACCTAGTTCAAATGTTTCTTTTTTCGTAGTATTTCCCAAATTAATTATATATGGTGCGTGCACAACAATTTCTTCAATACCATTTTCTTTCATATGTGCTCGCCCTGCTTCGATATTCAACTCTTCAATTGGACGTCTTCGCGTATTTTGTGGTGCTCCAGTATAAATCATAAATGTATTAGCACCATAAGATGCAGCTTCTTCACTAGAACCTAATAACATCTTTTTACCACTCATTGATACGTGTGAGCCTAATTTCAATTCCAACACCTCTTCTTCAAAACTAACCTAATCATAACACGAACGTTCGAACCGACACATTAGAAAGATGGTTTATGAACGTTTATTTTGTTTTTGATTAATTCTCTTTTTAAGTTTTTGTTGCTCATATCTCATTTTCTTTTTGTATCCAGGTTTTACTTTTTTCGTTTTACGAACACGATTCCAAGCTTCTTGATCAGTAGTAGTACCTGTCTGTTTTCTTTGTGAACGTTCATTCCAAGCTTTTATTTCTTTCCATTCGCCTTTTACAATATCGAATGTTGTAAAAGATAGACCACGTTTAGTTAACTTCTGAATAAGGTTAACGTCCGAATCGTCATAAAGATTAATCGCAGTCCCTTCCATACCAGCACGAGCTGTACGACCTACACGATGAATATAGAATTCTTCCTCTTTTGGCATTTGAGCATTAATAACATGACTAATACCCTTAATGTCAATCCCTCTTGCCGCCAAGTCAGTTGCTACAATATATTGATAACGCAAGGATTGAATTTCTTTTAATACACGCTTTCTTTCACGGGCTTGTAAACCACCATGGATCAAACCTGTTTTAATCCCTTTTTCTTGTAATTGTTTATAGAGCTTATTGGCCGCCTCTTTACCATTAGTGAAGATCAAAACTAAATATGGATTAATCACCTCTGATATTTGATAAATTACGTCAGCTGGCTCACGATGTCGTAATGGCACTAACCGATGTTCAATCTTTTCAGGGGCAAAATGATCTTTAATATGAAAAGAAGATGGATTGTGTAAATATTTAGTTAAAAAAGGATGTAATCGTTCAGGAATCGTAGCTGAAAAAACTAATACTTGAATTGATTCTTGTGCTCGTACTAGCATCTTATCTATTTCTGTAATTAAACCTAAATCTAACATTAAATCTGCCTCATCTATTACAAAACCTTGTGCAGTATATATATCTAAAGCACCTTCTTCAATTAAATCTAAAATTCTTCCGGGTGTTCCAACAACAATTTGTGGCTGCTGACCTTTTAACTTTTCAATCATTCTTTTTTTATCTGTTCCACCAATAAATAATTTTGCGTTGATTTTATCTTCTTGATTTGAAAAAGCAAGAATTTTTTTTACTTCATTGTGAATCTGTGTTGCTAATTCTCTAGTTGGTGAAGTGATAACAATTTGCACCTCTTGTTTATTTACATCTAAGCGACTACATAATGGCAACAAAAATGCATGCGTCTTTCCTGACCCAGTATGTGATTGACCAATTACACTTTCACCACGTAATACTGCTGGAATGACTTTCTGTTGAATTGGGGTTGGTTCTTTAAATTGTAGATTGTCAATGACACCGTCAATCCACGGTTGTAAGTTGTATTGTTTAAATTGATGATTTTCCATATAAGTTAACTCCTCGTTTTTCCTAATCGTTTTGTACATCTATTATAAGTTAGATATACTGAAAATGCACATTACATTTCATTATATATCCTACATTGCCAAAAACCTATCTTTTTATTTTGTTTTCTATCTTCTTTATAATATAAGTATTACACATTGTATGAAACATTATTTTAAAAACAATGCAAGTTTATCATAAAGCGTCGGTCAATTCATAGCCGATCAAAAATAGATGATATTCGCATAGTCCTAAGAGGTTATTGTGATAGCGGTAGTTATTTTCTTTATTAGTAACGAAAACTTTCTCATCCCGATTCGTCAGTAAAGGCTCTCTTTTTCCGTGGGCACAACCATTTACTTCCATCGATAGTTTGAAGGGAATTTGAAATGCAGATTATAAACAATTGCTAAACTTGTCAGTAGCTAAAGATTAGCCAATATACGGTCTAGGTCTAATGGTAGAAATCTGTGCAAGTACAATTTCAGTTACATTTTAAATCAAAAGTAAATCCACAAAAATAAAGCAGACTATTCAATAGTAGTCTGCTTTATTTGTTATAAAAATTGAAACGGTTCTGTATCCTGACTAGATGCTATGAAAGTAAGTTCAAGGGATTTTTCAATTGTTTTCATTTCTAAATACGTCTTTATACCTTGTATCATTACCTTTTCTACATGATGTCCAGGATCAACGACAGCTAGTCCCATTGCCATTGCATCTTGTGCCTCATGAAACGTCATATCGCCAGTTACATATACATCTGCGCCCATCTGCTTCGCTTGATTAATAAAATCTTCCCCGCTGCCACCCAGTACGGCTATTTTTCTAACCTTTTTATTTAACTCTCCAACAACACGAAGAGTAGGAATCTCTAATTTTTCTTTAACCCTTAGACAAAAGTCATTTAGAGATATTGTTTCTTTTAATTCACCAACTCTCCCTGCCCCAATTGCTTTACCATGTTCTGACGGCACTAATACCTCTCTATTTATAATTTCCAATCGATCTGAAAGCATATCACTGACACCGCCATCAATAACATCCAAGTTCGTATGAGCAGCATAAACAGTAATGTCATGTTTTAACAACTTATTGATAATTCGGCCTGCTGCGTCATCTGTGTTGATTTGTTTTAAAGCTTTAAATAATAGTGGATGATGTGCAATTATTAAATTAACTTCATTTTCGATTGCCTCGTCTACAACATTTTCTAAAACATCCAATGTAAGTAATACTTTATTGACTTTACTCTCCAATGACCCTATTTGTAAACCGACATTATCCCAATCATAGGCATACTTTTTTGGCGCCCATTGCTCAAGAATTTCAACAATGTCACGGACACGTATTATCTCCTGCACCTTCTATAACCTCCTCGATTTCTTTTACTTCTTGTTTAAAAGAAGCTATTTTTTCAAAATTTATATTTCTAGCTTGTTTCATCTGCTCAATTACACGTAATCGTTTGTTTTTTTCAGATTCCCACTTTTCAATAAAAGCTTCGTTTTTTTCACGCAATAGATGTGGACCAAACAATAATTCTTTGCCAAGATCTTGATAACCGATTAATCCATCACCATTATCGGCAATTAGTATTTCATAAATATGCCCATCTTCTTTAACAATCTGTTCTGAAACTAATTGAAAGTGATGTGTGGAAAACCATTCGCGTACAAGGTGAGCATCCACATTGGGTTGCGCAATAATGCGTTCAATCTTAGATAATTTATCTTTTCCACTGTCTAATATTGAACGTATTAAGCCCCCACCCATTCCAGCTATTACAATTTGCCTAACGGGATAGTTTCCAATTACCTCTAAACCGTTGCCTTTTACAACCTCAATTTGACTAGTTAAGTTGAGAGCTTTCACTTGATTTTTGGCACTTTGAAAAGGTCCCTCATTTATTTCACCCGCAATTGCAAATGCCGTAGGATCAATTGAACAAACATAGCATGGCAAATATGCATGATCACTTCCTATGTCAGCAAAATAAGCTTTCGCTGGTAAATATCTTGCAACCATATGTAGACGATTTGATAATAATTTTTCATTCATATATAATTACCTCACAAAAATTCATTCTGATATCTAAAAAATATAAAATAGTGTACTCATTACAATTCCAATACTACCTAATATAACTAAAAACTTACTTTTTTTACGGATGCCAATAAAAATCCAACTAATACATTGTAGACCTGCTAAAAGCGAGGTTAATAAAATAGAACCAAAGCTTTGATGTATTAATGTTACGGAAATTAGTAAAATGATACTTAATAAAATAATTAACGCATAAACAATATATAATTTAAGTTTATTCTTTGATACGACATAAAAACCAAATGCAACAGCTAATATAAAAAATGAGAACAGAACTTGCATCATGAAGTTTAAATGAGTAAAATATAAAATATAAAATGTAATAGGTAATAAAAACAGATTTAAAGCCATGATAACTACACTAAGCAAATTTATTTGATCAGAAACAGGCTTTTCGGTTAAAGTTACAGATTCACCCTCTGTATAAAGAGCTAATAAAAAGTCACAATAATGACTTGGTAGCAAATGAGAATCTTTCCAATGTTTAATTTCTTTAATAATAATTAATTTACGATCTTCTTCTGTCATTTATCAGACACCTCACAAAAAGCAATACTAGCTAAAAAAACACGCAGCCAATGAAACCTCCAACATATTCAAAACATAAATTGGAAAACTCATCGTCTGCGCGTATTTTTCAAAGTGTTTATTCTAGAAAATCTTTTAATCGTTTACTCCGACTAGGATGACGCAGTTTTCGTAAAGCTTTAGCTTCAATTTGTCTAATTCTCTCTCTTGTAACGCCGAAGACCTTGCCAACTTCTTCTAACGTGCGTGTACGACCATCATCAAGTCCAAAACGTAAACGAAGTACGTTTTCTTCTCGATCTGTTAATGTATCTAATACATCTTCAAGTTGCTCTTTTAATAGTTCATAAGCAGCATGATCAGATGGTGATGTTGCTTCCTGATCTTCTATAAAATCACCTAAATGCGAGTCGTCTTCTTCACCAATAGGGGTTTCTAATGAAACAGGCTCTTGAGCAATTTTAAGAATTTCCCTTACTTTATCAGGAGTCAATTCCATCTCTTCTCCTATTTCTTCCGGAGTTGGTTCACGTCCAAAATCTTGAAGAAGTTGACGCTGTACTCTAATAAGTTTATTAATCGTTTCAACCATATGAACTGGAATACGAATTGTTCTAGCTTGGTCAGCAATTGCTCTTGTAATTGCTTGACGAATCCACCAAGTTGCATAAGTACTGAATTTGAAGCCCTTTCGATGATCAAATTTCTCAACTGCTTTAATAAGACCCATATTTCCTTCTTGAATAAGATCTAAAAATAGCATTCCTCTTCCTACATAACGTTTAGCAATACTAACAACTAATCTTAGGTTGGCTTCTGCCAATCTTCTTTTGGCTTCCTCTTCACCTTTTTCGATACGTTCAGCTAAACCAATCTCTTCTTTAGCTGACAATAAGTCCACACGACCAATTTCTTTTAAGTACATACGTACTGGATCATTAATCTTAATACCTAAAGGGACACTCAAATCATTTAAATCAAATTCTTCTACTTTTGAAATTTCCTTCATACTAGGATCTTCTTCAGATTCACCAATTATTTCTATTCCTTGTTCACTTAGATACTCATAATATTCGTCCATTTGTTCTGACTCTAATTCGAAATTGGCTAAACGCTCTGCAACCTCTTCATAGGCTAACACACCGCGCTTCTTTCCCATTTCTAATAGCTGTTCCTTCACTTGCTCGAGTGTCATTTCATTTTCGTTTTCTTTTGAACGTGATGGCTTATTATTCGCCATGAGTTCCCCTCCTTTCAAACTAACTCACTATATCAATGACTAGCATTTTTAAGTTTTTTTTGAATCTCCATAATCTCCATACCAATATGTGCTGCTTTAACAAAGTCTTGTTGTATTTCCGCTTTCTTTTGTTCTTCTTTCAAACCTCGTATGGTTACCTTATCCTCTTGTTCTGCACGAATAATTCTGATATAATCATTAATTTCTTTATCACTAATATCTGAATTCGTTGGTTCCATTGCAATTTCCACAATATGATTTTTAGTCGACTGATCTATAATTTTTTCGATAAAATGACTAATATCAGGTGCGTAACCTTCTTCATAGTAAGCATATAAATGTGTCACAATAATTTTATGTGAGTCCACAGTAAAAGAAGCACCTAATTCTTCTTTTACTTTTTCAGCAATTGAAGAATCGTATAGCATATAAGCAATCAATTGTTTTTCTGCATTATGAAAAGCAGGAAGTAATTTATTTTTCCGCTTATATATTTCTGTGCTTTTAGTATGGCTAGTTGCCTTACGGTTATCCTTTATCCCTAACTTTTTCCTGCGCTGCTGGATTTCATCTAATATTGTATCAAGTGATAAACTAAACTGTTTAGCAATCTCCTTCGCATAATGTTCTTGTTCCATCGGACGATTAATTGTTGCTATTTCATCTATCACTTTTTCAATATATTGAATGCGATCTCCTTCTAAGTTAAGGTTGAAATCTTTCTTCATATACTCCATTAAAAATGTCATATATGTGTTACTTCCATCAAGTACCTCCTGTTGAAAACGTTCAGCACCATACATTTTTATAAATGAATCTGGGTCCAAACCATTCGGAATACTTGCGATCTTTACATTGCATCCTATATGTCGCAATAATTTAGCAGCTTTATACGATGCTTCTATACCAGCACGGTCACCATCATAACAAATAGTAACGAGTTCAACATACCTTTTTAACAGCCTTGCTTGTTGCTCTGTTATCGACGTACCTAAGGTAGCTACTCCATTTAATATCCCGGCTTGATGCGCTGCAATTACATCCATATATCCTTCAAATAAAACTGCTTGTCCTTGTTTACGAATAGCACTTCTTGCCAAATCAAAGTTGTAAAGCAGTTTACCTTTTTGAAAAAGTGAAGACTCTGGACTATTTAAATATTTAGGTTCTTGTTCAGTAATGGTTCTTCCACCGAACCCTATGCTTTTACCTAAATGATTACGAATTGGAAATGTAACTCTTCCTCTAAAACGATCACTGACTTGGTTTTCATCATTAGCTGTTAATACACCAGCTTTAACCATCTGCTGTGGATGAAACCCTTTCTTTTCTAAAAATTGAACAATAACCTCACGTGATTGTGGGGAATAACCAAGTTGAAAGGTGTCGATTACTTCATCAGTAAACCCGCGTTCTTGTAAATAACGATAACCTTGTTTACCTTCTTTTGTATGTCGTAATAAATGATGGTATAATTTAGCGAGCCATTCATATGCTTTCAAACTAGCTTGGTCTTCTTGGTTATTTCCTTGATCTGATTGTTGCTCACTATTTTCAGGTAACGCATGACCACTTTTTCCTGCTAGTTGTTGAAGTGCTTGATAGAATGAAAATCCTTCTATTTCCATAACGAAAGTTAAAACATTTCCTCCTTTGCCACATCCAAAACAATGAAAAATCTGCTTATCTTGTGTGACTGAAAAAGAAGGTGTGCTTTCCCCATGAAATGGACATAAACCAAAAAAGTTTTTTCCTTGTTTTTTTAGCGATACATACTCACCAATTACATCCACAATATCATTGGCTTTTTTTATTTCATCGATTGTTTCCTCAGGAATTTGACCTGACATATACATCACCATCATCTATTAATTCTATAAAAAACGTAAAAATCCTGCAACATTCGACATGTTTTTAATAAAAATCACTAAATTTATTACTTTTTATTATAATACCTCTAATTCAAGGGGAATAAACTTATGATGCATACTTAATCATAATCTCTTTTCCGTAGCATTGGACTGCCTTATACTATTTAAGAAAGAGACTATTTGTTTATGTTCTACAAAAATAATTAAATTCCTTCTTTATTTGCATCAATAAGTAATAAAATAGAGGATTTCACACCCATATTTTTTTCGCAAACATTTATTATAATACACATACAATAAAAATACTATTTATTTGATTATATTATTGCATAAAACATATAATTATAATCATCATTTACGTTATTTCCCTTTATGTATATTAATTCGTTGCATACTTTCACAAGGATTCAATCTCAAACAACTTATAAGTTAGTTTGAGATTGAATAATGACATTTGCTGTCTCTTCTACGGCTTTATTCGATACTTCAATAACGGGACAACCAATTCGATCGATAATTGCCTGGAAATACTCGAGTTCATAAGTAATCCTTTCATGGGTTGCATAGCTAGCTTGTTCCCCTAATCCAAGTGACTTTAATCGCTCTCTCCTTATATCATTTAACTTCTGAGGACTAATTTTCAAACCAATACATTTGCTTGATTGTATTGCAAATAATTCTTTTGGAGGCTCTACTTCTGGCACAATCGGAACATTCGCTACTTTATAGCTTTTATGAGCTAAATATTGTGACAATGGTGTTTTTGAAGTTCTAGATACACCAATTAGTACGATATCTGCTTGTTCAATTCCTCTAGGATCTCTTCCATCATCGTATTTTACAGCAAATTCAATCGCTTCAATTCTTTTAAAATAAGCCTCATCTAATTTATGAACTAAACCAGGCTCTAGTCTCGGTTTCTCCTCAAAAAAACGTTCCATAGCTTCAAGCATGGGCCCTATAATATCAATTGATTCTAAGTTCAATTCAATTGATGTTTGTTTAATAAATTGTCTTAAGATTGGATTAATTAGAGTAAATCCAATCATTGCTCGATCTCTAGCCGCTTTATTTAGAACAAATTCAAGTTTCGTTATATTATCAATATATGGAATTCTTACAATTTCATACTTCTCGCCATCAACAAATTGCGATAATGCTGCTTTTATAACTTGCTCTGCAGTCTCACCAACCGAATCAGATACTAAATATATAAGTTGCTTATTTAACATTTTCCCCTCCAAATAATTACGATGTGAATTGCTGTTTCCATTCAATTTGGTTTAAATCGGCAAATTGAAGTATTAATACTGCAATTTTATTTAACAAGGAGATACGATTCTGTTTTAACTTTATATCTTCAGTCATTACCATTGTATGATCAAAAAAGTCATGAATCGGTTCAGTTAAAGCTAATAAGGTTTCCATCGCGTCAGTAGCTTCAAATGATTCCATCTGGTTTTGATAATTACTTTTAACTTTTTCATACACGTTGTACAAGTGCTTTTCTTGCTCATTTTCAAATAAATCTGAATTCACGCCGGTATCCTTACCTTTTTTCGCTAAATTTATAACACGCACAAACGCTTCTTGATCTGATTTAAATTCAGCTTCCTGCCTTTTTACTGTTAATAATTTTGCCTTTTTAATCGTAAACATCATGTTTCCTATTTTGTTTATAAGAATAGCTTCTACAATATCTTGTTCAATTCCTGCCTCTTTTAAAATATAAGCTGCTCTGCCACGGAAAAACTCTGCTATGTTTTTATCAGCGTCTTCTTTTGAAACCGTTCTGATCTCTAAAGTATCGTACAGTTTTTCAGTAACTGTAATAAAATCATCTATTGAAATGGACCATTTTTGATCTTGTGCAATTTGCAAGATACCCATCGCTTGACGTCTTAGTCCATAAGGGTCTTGGGAACCGCTTGGAACGATACCAACCGAAATACAACCTACTATAGTGTCTAATTTATCAGCAATACTAACAATCGCACCTTCAGTTGAAGATGGCAAGTGATCATTTGCAAATCTTGGCATATAATGTTCATTAATTGCTTTAGCAACCCGCTTATTCTCACCAAATATAGTAGCGTATTTTTCTCCCATAATTCCTTGTAATTTCGTAAATTCATTGACCATATTTGTTACGAGATCAAATTTACTTATTTTAGCAGCCCGCAAAGTGTTTTCTTTAGTTATTTGATCAACTTCTAATATATCGGTAATTTTTTCAGCTAACTTAACAACTCGTCCCACTTTATCTGCAATAGTACCTAAGTTTTCTTGAAAGACCATTCGCTCAAGTTTTTTAAGGTTTTTTTCAATTGACTGTTTTTGATCTTCTTGATAAAAGAACATTGCGTCAGAAAGTCTAGCGTTTAATACTTTTTCATTTCCTTTTGTCACAACATCAATATATTGATCATTTCCGTTTCGAACTGCAATAAAATGTGGTAACAATTCGCCCTCATGGTCTAATACCGGAAAATAACGTTGATGTTCTTTCATTGAAGTAATTAATGCTTCTTTGGGAATTGTTAAGAAATCTTCACTGAATGATCCAAAAAATGCAGTTGGATATTCAACTAAATGACTTACCTCTTCTAGTAATTCTTTATCCAATGGAATTGTCCATTTTTGTTCTTTTTCTAAATCAGCTATCTGGTCGACAATTATCTGTTTACGCTCTACAGTATTAGCAATTACATATTGATCGCGTAATTGCGTTTCATATGTCATCGTGTCCTTAATTTCAAACTTAGATCCTAAGAAACGGTGTCCGAATGAGTAATTTGATGAAGAAACACCAGCAATTTCAAACGGTATAATCGTTTGATCATTTAAACCTACTAACCAACGAATCGGTCTAATAAATCGCAATGAACCCGTAGACCAACGCATGTTTTTAGGAAAAGTTAAATTCAAAATGACATTTTTAAAATCTGGCAGCAACGCATTTGCACTTTTTCCCGCAGTAAATTTTGTAACATAAGCATATTCTGTTCCGTTCACATCTTTAAAATAAATTTCGTCCAAATCTTTTCCTTGACCTTTTGAGAACCCGACCGCCGCTTTTGACCAGTTACCTTCTTGATCGAGAGCAATTTTTTTTGCTGGACCTTTTGCCTCTTCTTCTATATCAGCTTGTTTCGTTGCAAGTTGTTCTATAACAACTGCTAATCTTCTTGGTGTTACATATGTTGTGATTTTTTGATAAGGTAATCGAATAGCAGCTAACCATTTAGCGGTACTATCTTGTAATTGTTTTTCTGTTGCATCTAAAAAACGCGCTGGCATTTCTTCAAGACCAACCTCAAATAATATGTTAGTTGTTTTCATTTTGTTTTCCCTCCTTTTTTAACATTGGAAAACCTAATTTTTCTCTTTCTTCTACATAAAGTTTAGCAATAGCACGAGCTAAATTCCGAACACGTCCGATGTAACCTGTTCTTTCCGTTACAGAAATTACGCCTTTAGCATCTAGTAAATTAAATGTGTGTGAGCATTTCAATACATAATCATAGGCTGGAAAAACCAATCCCTTTTCCATTGTTTGCTTTGCCTCTTGTTCATATGTTGTAAATAGTTCAAACAACATATCTGTATTTGATTCTTCAAAGGTATATTTTGAATGTTCCAATTCTGGTTGATAAAAAATATCTCCAACTGTCACACCATCAGTCCATTCTAAGTCAAACACATTCTCTTTATCTTGAATATATGATGCAAGGCGTTCCAAACCATATGTAATTTCTACAGCCACTGGTTTTGCTTCCATTCCACCAATTTGCTGAAAATAAGTAAATTGCGTAATCTCCATACCATCTAACCAAACTTCCCAACCTAGACCCGCAGCTCCAAGTGTCGGATTTTCCCAATTGTCTTCCACAAAACGAATATCATGTTTAAGTGGATCTATCCCTAACTTTTCAAGTGATTCTAAGTACAGTTCTTGAATATTATCAGGTGACGGTTTCATAATTACTTGAAACTGGTGATGTTGATAAAGTCTATTTGGATTTTGTCCGTAACGTCCATCTGCAGGACGTCTTGAAGGCTCTACGTACGCTACATTCCAAGGTTCAGGACCTAGGCTTCTTAGTAAGGTCATAGGTGACATTGTACCCGCACCTTTCTCCACATCGTATGCTTGCATTAGAATACAATTTTGATCTGACCAGTGTTTTTGTAACGTTAAAATCATTTCTTGCACATTCATTATTTTACCCTCCATCTCATTAATTTCTCAAATACAGAATACGTTGAAAATACACGCAAAATCCCGTCCCTATGTCTCAAAAATATTGAGACATAGGGACGGGATTTCCGCGGTTCCACCCTATTTGCTATTTAAATTCAAATAGCCACTTTTTTATTACAATGCTCCAGAGTGCCTTCCTTTCAATTACCTATATCCAGCTTACACCGGCCTGGACTCGCTTTTACAGATATAATAAAAGTACTACTCTCTATCTTAGCATAACTTGTCTAATTGATAATGAAATCATAATGTAATTTCAGCTTTTTGTCAACTATACTAGGTTTATTCTGTATCCGCAAAAAGATCTAATTGCTTCAAGAATTTTTTTGATTTAATAAAATAACCACCGTACTGATCATAATAGGTTTCCATTAATGCGTACATTAATTTTTTGTTTTCAGTTTTAACTGAAATATTTCCAATTCGTTCTATATCAACAACCGAAAACATTTGTAGTAATTTCACAATTGTACTAGATATTGTTATTGCCTCTATATCAACCATTATACATCTTTGACAAATGAGGCCACCTTCTTGTACAGAAAATGCGGGATAGGTATCATTTTTTTGACCACAATGTGCACATTGTTGTAGTATCGGAGCAAAACCAGCCTTTTTGTATAGTTTTAATTCATACATCATTGCTATGATCTCTGGATCTTTATCTTCCGTTATAGCTTGTAGGCTAAGAACAAACTGTTTATAGATAAATGGATCGGCAATCTTTTCATCAATTAACTTATTCGTTAATTCAGCGATATAACTTGCATAAGCTGTTTTAATAATATCTTCTCTGATCTTCCTATATGAAAGAATAACTTCTCCCTGTTGGAGTGTTCCTAACCCTGAACCACCCTGCATTAGAAATGTCCCAAGAATAAATGGCTGCGTTATCGCAGCCATTCTACTTTTGGTTTTTTTAGCACCACGGGCGATTGCGGTTACTCTGCCTTTTTCTTTTGTAAATATGGTAACAAGCTTATGTGTTTCACCATAGTCTTGTGTCCGTAAAATAACACCTTCTATTTTTTCAAACACTATATTCACCAATCCCCTAAGGCAAATTAATTACGAATTACATTAAAGTTAATCACTTTACAAAATATAAATCTAAATTAGATTATCATATTCTTGTATTGCTTCATTATCAGGTTCTGTTCCACTTTGATGATAGACAGTTTCCAATTCCTTCATTAATAAATAGGTTTCAATGTTTCCTGTCTGACTAAATACTTTCCAAGATATGTCGACCACAAGAAACCCCGCCTTTCTAATGTAATAAAATATGTGCCTACTAATAGAATGCCCAGTCTAATTAAAGCATGTGTTAAAATATTTACCATGTATTAATAGTCATCTTGACTAAATCCGTATTCCTTTAGGCTTTGCGGGCGATTTCGCCAATCCTTTTGAACTTTTACCCATAATTCTAGATAAACTTTTGTTCCTAATAACGTTTCAATATCTATTCTCGCCTTTTTACCAATTTGTTTTAACATCGAGCCTTGTTTACCGATAATAATACCTTTTTGTGTACTTCTTTCCGTGATGATTACAGCTTGTATACGTAGTTTTTCATCATCTTTTTCTATAATATCCTCAATTACTACTGCGATTGAGTGCGGAATCTCTTCACGTGTTAGTTGCAATGCTTTTTCCCGAATTAACTCACTAATAATAAATCTCTCCGGATGATCTGTTACTTGATCTTCTGGATAATATTGTGGTCCTTCAGGTAAGTAACTTTTAAGCACTCCCAGCATATGGTCCACATTATTACCTTCTAATGCGGATATAGGTACGATCTCCGCAAAGTCATACTTGTCCTTATATTTATCGATTATTGAAAACAATTCATCCGGATGTACTTTATCAATTTTATTAATAATTAAAAAAACTGGACTTTCCACATTTTCTAAACGATCGAGAATATACTTCTCTCCTGCTCCAAAACCTTCCTCCGCATTAATCATAAATAAGACAATATCAACTTCATTTAGCGTATTTTGTGCAATCTTAACCATAAAGTCACCAAGCCGATGCTTAGGCTTATGAATACCTGGTGTATCTATAAATACAAATTGCGCATCTTTCTCTGTTAAAACACCTTGAATCGTATTTCTAGTTGTTTGTGCTTTGTCACTCATAATTGCGATCTTTTGTCCAATAACGCGATTCATAAATGTTGATTTACCAACATTCGGCCGACCTACTATTGTTATAAAACCAGATTTATATGCTTTTTCCATGTTGTTCCTCCATTAGTCCGTAAAAATATTACTACAATTATTTTACTATATATTTGAATTTATTTCACATTTTCGACAAAAGCTCTAATTTAATAAAAAATCAACAGCTATTCCAACAACAAATCGCATAAGGCGCGAAAAATGTCATTTATGGTCACAATCGTTTAAAAAGTAGTACACGAATCGTTACCATAGAGATAATATTTTCGGTATGAAAATAAGTGATCCAACAATAATTGATACTAGAGCTGCAATCAATACCGCACCAGCAGTGAGATCCTTTATTTTCCCTACAGTTGGATGAATTTCTGGTGCTAAATAATCCAATAAATCTTCGACAGCAGTATTAAGCAACTCACAAATTAACACGCTACCGATTGTTAAAGATAATAGCATCCATTCTACACCTGATAGTCGAAAAGCCACTCCAAGGACTATTACTATTAAAAGAATTACGAAATGTATCTTCATATTATTTTCTGATCGCACCGCATATTTTATTCCGTTTATTGCATGCTTTAGCCCCATTTTACTACGCTTATTTCCTTGATAATCCGAAGCCATTTAAAAGCTCCTCTTGTCTTGCAAACATTTTTTTCTCATCCACTTCTTTCATATGATCATAGCCTAATAAATGCAGAAAACCGTGCAAAGTTAAAAATCCTAATTCTCTTTCTAAGCCATGATTATATTCTTCAGCTTGCTCTTTTGCCTTATCAATAGAAATAACAATATCACCTAATATAAGTGGAATATCTTCTCCAATAATTTCTAACTCTCCTTCTCCCATTTCTTCTAAGGCAAAAGAGATAACGTCAGTAGGACGATCAATCTGTCGATAATTACGATTTATAATTTGAATTTCTCGATTATCAACAAAATTAATAGAAAGCTCTGATTCCTGCGTTACTCCCTCTTCTTTTGCTGCATATGTTAATAATTGTTGGATTAGATCTACATACTCTTCCGTTACAGAATTTGTTTCATCATGAAAATCGATATGCATGTTTTATGCCTCCTTCGTTTTTTTACCAGTAGGATATTGAATTCTTGAATGATATATCCCATTTAATGATTCATTTACAGTGGTTTTTATAACATCTAACTCTTTAAAAGTAAGTGAACTCTCATCTAATTGACCATCTAATAATCGCTCTTGAATAATGGATGTGATCATTTCATCAATTTTTTCCATAGATGGCTCTTGAATTGAGCGAACTGCCGCTTCAATTGAGTCACAAATCGAAATGACGGCAGCCTCTTTTGTCCGTGGTCGTGGTCCTGGATAACGATAATCCGATTCTTGTATCGATTTTCCAGATTCTTTCCCTTTATAAAAGAAATATTTTAATAATGTTGTACCGTGATGTTGTTCGGCAATATCAATAATTTCCTTTGGTAATTTATGTTTCCGCAACATTTCTGCACCATCATATGGATGAGCTATAATAATCTCCGCGCTTTCTATTGGATCCAAGTAATCATGTGGATTTTGAATACCCATTTGATTCTCAATAAAATAATGGGGGTGCTTTGTCTTACCTAAATCATGATAATACGACGCAACTCTTGCTAAAAGACCATTCGCTCCAATATTCTCACATGCTGCTTCACTTAAATTAGCAACCATAACACTATGATGATACGTACCAGGAGCATCCATTAATATCTTTCGAAGTAATGGATGATTTGGACTAGCTAATGTTAATAACTTAGTATCTGATAAGATACCTAGTTCTGATTCAAAAAATGGTAAAATACCAATTGTTAATATACAAGCAATAAACGCTGCTGACAAGCCATACCCACTAAATACAACATAATCCAAAAGAACATATTTTTCGTAAGACAGAAATAGAAATAAAAGAACAGTTAATATATTTACAATTGCAGCCCCAATACTAGCTTTTAAAATTGCTGATCGATCTTTTATTTTCACTAAAAATATAATACTTGCTAATTGAGAAAACAAAAAGTACATCCCGACTTCCACATTTAATGAACCTGGGATTTGTCCATTAAATATAACACTTCCAATAACTGAAAAAACAAGCGCAAAAGTAATTGCCGACTTTTCACGGAATAACAATTTTAAAAGAAGTACACCAGTTATAATAGGAACCAAAAAAAACAATTGATTTACATTTGTAGCAAAATAACTGACTGACTTCATTACACCAACTACACCAACACTAATAAGCGAAATACCAATTAGCTTTCTATGGTCTAATGTTTGGTGTTTTGCAAAGTCATTCATATCATAGAAAATTAAACCTAATAATAATAGTATTATAATCAATAAACCTATCACAGGAAAGACATTGCGATCACTATTTAATAAACCAACTAATTTCAGTTTTTCATATAATTCATTCGTTATCGTTTGACCTTCCTGTACAATTACTTCTCCAGCTCTTATCATAACAGGTTCCACATTATTTATTGCTTGATTTTCTGCTTCCATTGTCTCATTCACAGAGAAGAATGAGTTCTCAACTATAGCAAATTCTCCGATATCAATTAATGCTGTTTGTAGATCATTACTTAAACTTGAATACCTTAGTTTCTGATTTAGATTACCAATCGTCTCCTCAATTCCCTCCGTTCTTATCCCTTCATTGAAAGCATCATATAAGCTAGTTATTAATAATTCCTTCGCAACTGAACGATCACTATCACTAGCTTCAACCAAATTAACTAATGTATTTTGAGTAATAGCGTCTAGTATTTCAGGCGTCAATAACTGTTTTAAATCTTGAACTGTTTCGGCATTTGATTGTTGGATTTCTTCATCAGATTCAGAAGACTTTACCGATACGGTCCCTACTGCATCAAATAATTCCTTGACATAATCAATTCTTTCTTCTGTAATTTCTGCAGAAATACTATACCTATCCTCTATAGATTGAACGGCTTCCCTTCTTCTGTGTTCAGTTTCCTTTGCATCTTCTATGGTTATTGGCGCTCTAATTGTTTCGTTTGCATTACTAAAACGCTCTATGTCATAGGTTTCTGTATAAACATTAGAAATCATAAACACAAAAAAAAGGGATCCAATAATTACTAAAGTTAATATAATCTGTACTGTCTTATTTTGAATTCGAAAAATGCGACATAGTTTCTCCCAAAGAGCTCTCATTTATCTTTCCCCTTTTCAACTGTACAAAACGGTAATGTTTTCTCTTATTTTTATCATACACTGATTACACCTTCATGTATATATTTGCCTGCAATTGACATTTGTAATATATATACAGAAAAAGACCCACTAATGGGTCTACATTTCTACAACTATTAACCTTTAAGACTCTTCAAATGCATCAATGATTTTCTGAACTAATGGATGACGCACAACATCAGCCTGTTGCAAGTAAATAAATGAAATACCTTTTACTCCACTCAATCTCGATTCAACTGCCTTTAATCCAGATTGTGAGCCACGAGGCAAATCTACTTGTGTAATATCCCCAGTGACAACCATTTTTGAACCAAATCCTAGTCTAGTCAGAAACATTTTCATTTGAGCATGGGTTGTGTTTTGTGCCTCATCTAATATCACAAATGCATCATCTAATGTTCTTCCTCGCATATAGGCTAAAGGAGCAATTTCAATGGTACCTCGTTCAATCAGGCGAACTGTGTGTTCAGTTCCTAATACATCATGTAACGAATCATATAATGGCCTTAAATAAGGGTCAACTTTTTCTTTTAAATCACCTGGTAAAAATCCTAAACTTTCACCGGCTTCAACAGCAGGACGAGATAGAATAATGCGTTTAACTAATCCGCTTTTTAATGCTTGAACAGCCATTACCACTGCTAAGTAGGTTTTCCCAGTACCGGCAGGACCAATTCCGAAAACTAAATCGTGAGCCTTTAATGCATTCACATAATTACGTTGCCCTAAAGTTTTAACCCGAATCGACTTTCCTTTGGCATTCTTCGTAATCTCATCTTCAAATAATGTTTCAAATTGATCAATCTTACCTTTTTTAGCTAACTCAACTGCATACACAACATCACGTTCAGAAATTTCTAATCCTTTTCTGATTACTTTTAATAATGCATCAAGTATCTCTTGAATTAACGAAATTTCCTCCTGATCACCTGAAACGCGAACTTTTTCACCTCTAGTAATAATTGAGACTTGTAATTGGTTTTCAATTTGAATTAAATGCTTATCTTCCGCACCAAATAAACTAAGCGCTTCGTTTGGATCTTTAATTTCTAAATCAATCAAGTGTAACGTTTCTGACATAAGTTAATCTCCTTGAGAAAGGTCTTGTATTTTTGCTATATTTTCTTTAACAGTAAAGTATAGCTCTAATTTTACTTTACCATTCTCGGAAGCTTCATGCAAAATTTTTTCAGTTGTTATTTCTGCAGCTTGTCCTACTGTTTCTTGTAAATCAATTTTGGCCTGTCTAATTCCTAATTCCCTTGCTTGCTTTACTGATCTCTTTTCCACAACTTCTTCAACTTGATATACTTCTTTTTTGTATAAATAAATTGGTAATTCCCATTGAAAAAAGTAAATAGAATTTTGTTGTTCTTCAACTTGTGAGTTTTGGTACTCTTTTTGGAAAAAACCCCATATTGGAAGCTTCTTGTTATTTCCACCAAGATAATATTTATTATTTACTTCACCTGTTATGGATTGGTAAGTAACATCCATTGGTACCGTGATAGTCGATTCATACCATGTATTTGCATATACTTCTGCTTCTGCTGCAATACGATATTTCCCTTCCTTATCACTTTCTTCACCTTCTTTCTCTTCATCTACAGCATCTAAAGTTGTTAAGTCTCCTGCTACTAGTATGTCGCCTTTTTCAACAAAATCATTTATTTTAACAAGAGGTTTCCCTTTTGATACATACATATCAACAATTACCCCGTTTTTGTTCGCAACAATATTACTAGGACTTTTTACTTCTTGTTCAGACACAGTTGTTTTTTCAACACCCTCTAACGTGTAGGTTGTCCCCTTTTCTTTGACACCAACCCACAATAGTTCTGGATTGTTGTCTAAAACCAAACGTTGCAACTTGCTTGGTGAATCCACTGAAAATTTCAACACACCAGGATAAACACCGTTCGATCTAAGTGAAGTTCTAATTTGTTTTTCTATCTCAGGCCTGACACCTTCAATTTCAATTTTCCATACCATATTAGATAGGAAAAATACAAAAAGAATACTTAAAATTAAACCAAATAGAAGTGCTTTTCTATTTTTAAGTTTCTTCCAAGTGAATGGAAGACCGGTTTTTTTTATGAACTGCACCTTATATCGTGTTTTTTTCCTTATATGCTTTATTTTTAAAATATCTTTTAGGAATACGTTAGCAACACATGTTTGATCGTCAATTCTATGTATATCCCAAACATAAACTTCATTCCTTGCACACAAATCTAAGAAAAGTTCTGGTCTACTGCCAATTACATAAATGGTTAAATATCCACGAATCCAAGTACCTTGTTCCTGTTTCATTTTTTCTCCTCCCAATTAAAACTTCCAACTTCACTTCATATTTTCATCTTTATATTCTACAAACATAATTGCATCTATAGTGCCTTCTATTAAGATTTCTTCTGGTAGTAGTGTTTTAATCACAAGCTTACTCCCCGTTATTTTTAAAGCCCCTTTTTTCAACTTTAGTTGTAATTCCCGATCCGTAAAAACGATTAAACCACGATGGTTCTCTACATAAGCATGAAATTGACCAATTGTAGTAATTCTAGGTAATTCCAATACAACATCAGAAGGGAGTTGCAGATGATTACTCAACCAATTCCCAACACGTTTCTGCCACTCATTCATTAAAACACCCTCCTCCTCTATAAACATATGAAGTTGGAAATCATATCAGAACAAAGAAAAGCCTCACCTTTAAAGGTGAGGCTTTTCTTCTTTATAGTGCGATTTACTTTTGATTACGCACATATGATTTATTTTGATACGGCTTTTTAGATCTTGGTGCACCTAGAACTTCTGCCATAACAATACTTTCTGCTAAACCTTGTCTAGAAATACTTCTTGTTAATGAGATTCTTGTCGATCTTTTTTTCTTTGGTGTGCTTTTCTTATCTAATCTCACTACTTCTTGTAAAGAATTACCACTAGCATCTCCATTTTTGTTATATAAATTAGGATCAACATCTAAGTTAGACTTTAACTTTTCCAACTGCTCCTGTTTACTATTAGAATAATCCTCCATAGCAGTTGTTTGTTTATTAGAAGTTTGTCGTTCTTCGTTACGTGCAATAGGTTTCGCTGTTTCCGCTCTTCTAACAGGTTTATTTTCTTCTTTATCTTTACCAAATAAACTTATTAGACCTCCACCAATTGCAAATAACATCATAAGAAAGGGTAAAATGCCATCCATGAGACCTCTCCTTTCAAAATAGATACTTATAGTTCTTCTGAATCTGAATCATCCTTCGATAATTTACCAATAGAATCGCGCATATCTGTATCTGCGTCTATATTTTTGTAATTCATGTAATCCATTACACCCATGTTTCCAGAACGTAATGCTTCAGCTAATGCAAGTGGAACATCTGCTTCCGCTTCCACAACTTTTGCACGCATCTCTTGGACACGAGCTAACATTTCTTGTTCCTCTGCAACAGCCATCGCACGACGTTCTTCTGCTTTAGCCTGTGCAATGTGTTTATCAGCCTCTGCTTGGTCTGTTTGCAACATCGCACCAATGTTTTTACCAATATCAATATCTGCTATATCAATAGAGAGTATTTCAAATGCTGTACCTGCATCTAGACCTTTTGATAAAACATTTTGAGAGATTGAATCAGGATTTTCTAGTACTTTACTATGGCTTGCTGAACTACCAATCGTACTTACAATACCTTCACCTACGCGCGCAATAATTGTTTCTTCACCAGCACCACCAACAAGGCGATCAATATTTGCTCGAACAGTTATTCTTGCTTTTGCTTTCACTTCAATACCATCCATCGAAATACCTGCAATAAATGGTGTTTCTATTACTTTTGGATTAACACTCATCTGAACTGCTTCTAGTACGTCACGACCTGCTAAATCAATCGCTGCGGCACGTTCAAATTCAAGTGGTATATTTGCTCGTTGTGCAGCAATTAATGCATTAACTACACGGTCGACATTACCACCAGCTAAGTAATGACTTTCTAACTGATTTGTATCTACATTAATACCAGCCTTATGCGCTTTAATCAATGGATTAATGACACGCGCTGGAACCACGCGACGTAAACGCATACCAATTAGTGTGAATATACCTACTTTAACACCAGCAGCTAACGCACTTACCCATAACATTACCGGAATAAATGTAAAAAGAATCACTACTGCAATTATAATAATTCCGATAATGATTAATGGGACAAATTGACCCAATGAATCCAAAGTTGTACTTCCTAAAATAAACATATAATCTTCCTCCTATTATTTGTTGTATTAAACCTGTCTAACAACAATTCTTGAACCCTCTGATGTAACTACCTTTACTTTTTGTTGACTTTCGATATAGCCACCTTCTGATACAACATCTAGTCGTTCGTTCCCGATCAGTGCTGTACCAGCAGGACGAAGAGGTGTCACTGTTGTACCTTCCATACCAATTAACTCTAGTTTAGTAACAGTGGACACATACCCCTTTTCAGTAGTAGTCGCATCATTCAATATTATCTTTCGTAAGAATCCTTTTTCTAAACCTATCGTTTTAATCAATACAGTTGCAGTAATAATTGCAACTACCAATGCAATCACTATACTCATACTCATATGAGCTACGTTATCCGTCGACATGTATAAAGAGCCCACAACTGCACCAACCCCGAGAAATCCAATTACTCCACCTGGAACGAATATTTCCGCAAAAATTAATACCATACCTAATATTAATAATATGATCGCTTCATATCCAGCAAATCCAGCCACTACGTGTCCATAGAAAAATAAAATTAGAGACGTAACACCTATCGAACCTGGTATACCAAATCCTGGAGAAAATAACTCAACAATTAGTCCAATACTTGCAAGCGAGAGTAATATAGGTACAACTGCTGAATTTGTTAGAAATCGGGCCACTCCTTCAGAAAAAGTTACTTCCATTTCAACTATTGTCGCATTCGATAAACCTAATTGACTTAAAAGTTCCGTACGGTGGTTAACAACCGCTTCTGCATAGCCAACTTCTACTGAGTCAGAGGGGCTTAAAGTTAAGTAAGTACCTGCTGGCGCATTATATTCTGGCAACTCGATTTCTTTGTCTGCCATAGCTTGTGCATAGAGTGGATCTCTTCCTTTTGATTCTGCAGCACTAGTCATAGACTCAAACCATGCTGACTGCGCTTTTTCGGCAGCTTCAGACCCATCAGAATTAATCACGCCACTAGCTCCCATAGTTGCTTGAGGCTTCATATAAATGTTATCCGTGTTGAGTGCAATATAAGAACCTGCTGATAATGCCTGAACTGTTATAAATGAAGTTGTTTCAATCTCTAAATCTTGTAATATTTCACCTATATTAGTTGCAGCATCTACACGCCCACCTGGTGTGTTGAGTTCAAAAATAATATGATCCGCTTCAGCTTCAATTGCTTCAGTTGTCGTCCGTAGTAAGAACGCTTCCAAACCACGCTCTACTTCAGCTTCAATTGGAATAACATAAACCAGTTTGCCATCTCCATCTTCTTCTGCACTTACAACTTGTGTATGTAAGGCTCCTACAATAAAAAACAGTAAACTAATTAGAATACTATATCTAACAGTTTTAACTACACTCACTTAAATCCCCCCTTTCTTCACACTTATGTATACGAATTAGGCGACACTTAAGTTTCAAAAAGTTGTTAATCAATGATTTGTATTTCTATTAGAATTAACGATTTGAACTTATGTCCTTGACAGCCTTTACATAGTATAACATTTAAAATAAAAATAATCCCCTATCACGACTAAACGGATAGGGGATTATTTGCTTTATAAAATCTTCACAAAATCACAAAATGTGTAATTATGTTAAGTGTTTTTGCACTAATTTCTGTACTTCTGTGCCATCTGCTTTACCTTTTACTTTCGGCATAAGCGCACCCATCACTTTACCCATTTCTTTTTTTGAAGAAGCATTCACTTCTTTTATGGTTTGCAAAACGATTTCTTCAAGCTCTTCATTCGATAGCTGTTCAGGCATATATACTTGTAAAACATCTAATTCAACTTCCAACTTTTCTACAAGGTCCATTCTTCCAGCTTCTTTAAATTCATGGAGGGAATCATTTCTTTGCTTTAACTCTCTAGATAAGATGGTTAATTCCTCTTCATCTGTTAACATGTCTTTCCCAAGTTTAATTGCTTCATTCTGTAAAGATGCTTTCACCATGCGAATAACGCTTAGTGTAACTTTATCTCTACTTTTCATTGCTATTTTCATATCTTGGTTGAGACGTTCTGTTAATAACATTCGTTTCTACACCCTCTTTTAAAGGCAAATCAAAAGAAAAATCCTTTTTCATTCCCTACTTGCAATCAAAGATTACTTACGCTTTCTAGCCGCCTCAGATTTTTTCTTGCGACGAACACTAGGCTTCTCATAAAATTCACGCTTACGATATTCTGACATTGTACCAGATTTTGATACACTGCGTTTAAAGCGACGAAGAGCATCTTCAAGAGACTCGTTTTTACGAACGCGAGTTGTATTTGACATGCTAATTTCCCTCCCTCCGAAGCATTCAACAGTTTAATGCGACATATGTTCTCACATATGCCTTACACGTATTATAATATAAGGATTTTTCTAGGTCAACTTTTGTTTTTTAAAATAATAAATTAATTGTAAGAAGCATGTTAAAATCATCTTGTCCATATAGTAGATTAGAGGTGACTGCATTATGGGATTATTATCTTTGTTATCTGTCTTTCTACTCTTGTTTTACATGGGGATGCGCCTGTTACAAACTGGTTTAACTTTCTTTATGAGCTCAAAAATAGAGGCTTGGCTTACGAAAGGTACCCAAAATATTTTTGGAAGTATTTTAATAGGTATGATAGCGACATTTTTTTTGCAAAGCAGTTCTGTAGTATTAGTCATAACGATCAGTTTTGTAACGATTGGGGCAATTAGTTTTCGACAAACAATCGGTATCATTCTTGGTGCGAACATTGGAACAACAATAACTGGAGAAATTCTTGTCTTTGGAGACGCTTTTCCATTTTTAATTTGGTTAGTTATTGGCGTATTCATGCTTTTATTCCCACAAAAAAACATCTTCTATTCAGGTTGCATCCTTGTGGGCCTATCAACAATTTTCGTTTCTTTAGATGGCTTTGAATCTTTAGCAACATTAGTCGCTACTAACCATCTATTACTAGCAGGACTTAGTTTAACAGATACAACTCCTAGTATTGGTATCGTAATTGGGACTGTTATCAGTGGTATTATTCAATCTTCAAGTGCTACATTTGGATTAACACTGAGTATGATGGAACAACAACTCTTGTCACTATCTAGCGCAATTGCAATCATATTAGGTTCGAATATCGGGACATGCATTACGTCACTAATTGCTACTATCGGAGCAAAAAGAGAAGCAAAACTTGTAGCATTAACACATACAGCATTTAACTTAATAACTGTTGTAATTGCGATACCTTTATTACCATTAATCAACTTAATCGCACTTCAATTAGCAAATGAAAGTAGTATGCAATTAGCTCATATATCTGTCTTGTTCAATCTATTTTCAGTTCTTATTGTCCTTCCTTTTATTCCTTTATTCGAAAAGTACGTTGCTAGATAGTTTAAATTTTTCTTAATAAATCAACAATAAACAGCCTGACAAATTGCCAGGCTGTTTATCTTGCAGAAAATATGTAGACATTTCAGTAAAATTTCGAATGTAATTATTATCATAATTCTTCAAAATGATACGATATGCTCGCTAAAGCGTATAGTGCTGCAGTCTCTGTTCGTAGTATTCGGGGACCAAGTCGAATCGATTGGAAATCAGCATTATGAAGCTCATTTATTTCCTTTTGGGAAAATCCACCTTCAGGACCAATACATAACAAGACCTGATCTGATGGTGCCATCTGGTTTAAAAAATGACTAAGTTTATTTGTAGGTAAATCCCTAGCTGTTTCTTCATAAGCAACAAGTTTATGTTCAAAACTAGCGCTCATCAAAATGACATCTTGTAATGATGCTACCTTTTCCATCTTAGGTAATAAGGTACGATGAGATTGTTCACTAGCTTCCTTTATAATCTTTTTAAAACGTTCATTTTTTTTATTTGCCTTCTTATTGTCCCATTTTACGATTGAACGTTCTGCTTGTAAGGGAATGAACGCTGCTGCGCCAAGCTCAGTTCCCTTCTGTAAGATTAATTCAAGCTTATCACCCTTAGGTAGGCCCTGTGCAATTGTAACACGTACAGGTAACTCAACCGTTTGGTTCTGCCATTCTACAATCTCAGTAACTATTCTTTCTTCTGATATTGTTTTAATTACACATATAGCAGCTTTTCCTTCAGAATGGTTACAAATTATCTTATCACCAATCTCCATACGCATCACACGTGTAATATGATGGATAGCGTCATCTGTTATGGTTACATGTGCATCTGACCATCCAGAGGCTGTTACAAAATAACGTTGCATATGATGTTCCTGCTCTCTTCCTATTTCTTAGCTATGATTGAAATCCAATCTTCCATTTGATTCATCTCAATGATTTCAAATCCAGCTTCTAGTAAGGCTTGTTTCACATCTTGTTTTTTTGTTTGAATAATTCCAGAAGTTATAAAAATTCCTCCTGGCTTTAAAACTTCATAAGCCTTTTTTTCAAAACGCATAATAATTTCCGCTAAAATATTAGAGACAATAATATCCGGTTGATGTGAAACATTATCCAATAAATTATTTTGCTTCGCTTCAATAGCATGTTCTACCTTATTAATTTTAGCATTAATGATAGCAACTTTTACCGCGACATCATCTAGATCATAAGCGTATACGTGTTTTGCTCCAAGTAATATCGCTGCAATACTTAGTACACCGGAACCGGTACCGACATCTAACACTAGATTGTCTTTCTTCACATGTCTTTCTAATGCTTGAATACTTAATACTGTTGTAGGATGTGTACCAGTTCCAAATGCCATACCTGGATCTAATTCTATAATAATTTCATCAGTAGAAACGGCTTTATAATCTTCCCAAGTAGGGGTTATCGTTATCTTTTCAGAAATTTTGACAGGCTTGTAATACTTCTTCCAAGCAGTTGCCCAATCTTCTTCATTTACTTGACTCATGGTTATATGATTTGAACCTAAATCAATATTGTATATCAATAGATTATTGATTGCCTCTTTAATTTCAGCAACAGTTTCACCTAAGAAGCTATTAAAAGGAAGGTAAGCTTTTAACATAACACCTTCCTTTGGAAAGTCATCTGGATTAAGTTCATACATTTCGCCTAAATCCGTATTTCTCTCCTTCATCAGGTCCTCAGAATCCTCAATAACTACGCCACTAGCACCTGCTTCATGAAAAATATTTGAAATCGGTTCGATTGCTTCATTTGTTGTATGGATACACAATTCAGACCACTTCAAAAAATCAACTCTTTTCTTGTGATTTTTTAACAAACACGCAACATTCTTAAAGCATAATACGTATTATTCGCCCTTAAATGCTCTTTTTACACGTTGGAAAAATGAATCATCGTGTTCATCTGCCGGTTGATCTCCACTTGCTTCATTTAATTCACGCAATAATTCTTTTTGTTGCTCCGTTAAGTTTGTAGGTGTAATTACGCGCATCTGAACATGTTGATCTCCATGACCATACCCTCGGACATTTGGTGCTCCTTTACCTTTAAGACGGAATGTTTTTCCAGTTTGTGTTCCAGCTGGAACCTTTAGTTTAACTTTTCCATGTACAGTAGGGATTTCAATTTCATCACCTAGTGCTGCTTGAGCAAAAGTTATTGGCATCTCACAAAAGATATGATCTCCATCTCTTTTATAGAATTCATGATTTCTAACTTGTACAACAACGTATAGATCACCTGCAGGTCCACCATTTACTCCTGGCTCACCTTGACCAGAAATACGTATTTGTTGCCCCTCATCAATACCACCTGGAATGCTGATGTGAATTTTTTTACGATTTTTTACTTTTCCATCTCCACTACATGTTTTACATTTTTCAGGAATTATTTTTCCGGTTCCATTACATTGATTACAAACACGTTTATTAACTACACGACCAAATGGTGTGTTTTGTTCAACATTCAATTGACCTGAACCATTACAGTGTGAACAAGTTTTCACCTTAGTTCCTGGCTTCGCACCTGATCCGTCACACGTGTCACAATCTTCCTCTCTTGGAATTTCAACATCTGTTTCTTTACCGAAAATTGCTTCTTCAAATTCCAAAATCATTGTGTATTGCAAGTCAGAACCTTGTCTTGGTGCGTTCGGATCACGTCTGCGTCCGCCACCACCAAAAAACATATCAAAGATATCACCAAATCCACCGAAGTCTTCGGCACCGCCACCAAATCCTTGACTTTGAGGTCCTGTATGACCAAATTGATCATATTGTCCGCGTTTTTGTTCATTACTTAACACTTCATAAGCTTCTTTAGCTTCTTTAAACTTATCCGCAGCACCCTCTTCTTTATTTACATCTGGATGATAGCTACGTGCTAATTTTCTATAGGCTTTCTTAATCTCTTCTTTTGAAGCACCTTTTGAGATACCTAATACGTCATAATAATCTCTTTTACTCACTGACTGATCACTCTCCCGACTCTTCTTTGCATAGATTTTATCATAACATTGATGCTCTTATGAGAGCAAATAGTATTCCCTTATAAATCACAGCTTTTATTACCTGTTTTCGTACCAATATAGCTGTATTTTCCTAACATGGGATATATAGAGGAAAAGTCAAAGTCAAGTAAAACCTGACTTTGACTTTTCCATTTACTAGCTTATCTGTTTCTTATTTATTTTTATCTTCCTCATCTTTATCTTTGTCTTCATCATTAACTTCTTCATAATCAGCATCTACAACATCGTCCTCAGTAGATCCTTCACCTTGAGCTGCTTCTGCATCTGCTTGAGCTTGCTCATATAATTTAACAGAAAGTGCTTGAACTTGTTCTTCCAATGCATCTTTCTTCGTTTTAATTTCTTCTAGATCATCTGCTTCTAATGCAGTTTTTAATTCATCTTTAGCTGTTTCAGCCTTTTCTTTTTCTTCATCAGATACTTTATCACCAAGATCTTTGATTGTTTTATCTGTTTGGAATACTAGCTGATCAGCTTCGTTACGAAGTTCAACTTCTTCACGACGTTTTTTATCATCTTCTGCATTATCTTCTGCATCTCTAACCATTTGTTCAACTTCCTCATCAGATAGACCAGATGAAGATTTAATTGTAATGGAATGTTCTTTATTTGTACCTAAATCTTTGGCACGCACGTTTACAATACCATTCGCATCGATATCAAATGAAACTTCAATTTGTGGTACACCACGTTGTGCTGGTGGAATATCTGTTAATTGAAAACGACCAAGTGTTTTATTATCGCCAGCCATTTCACGTTCACCTTGAAGGACGTGAATATCTACTGCAGTTTGGTTATCAGCAGCTGTTGAGAATACTTGCGAATGACTTGTAGGAATCGTTGTATTACGCTCAATTAATTTAGTCGTAACGCTACCCATTGTTTCAATACCTAAAGATAGTGGTGTAACATCAAGAAGAACAACATCTTTGACATCACCTTGTAAGACACCTGCTTGAATTGCTGCACCTAATGCAACTACTTCATCTGGATTTACACCTTTAGATGGATCTTGACCAGTTTCTTTTTTAATTGCCTCTTGTACTGCTGGAATACGTGTTGAACCACCAACTAAGATAACTTTGTTGATTTCACTTGCTTTCATTCCAGCATCTTTAAGTGCTTTACGCGTTGGTCCCATTGTACGCTCTACAAGACCAGATGATAAATCATCGAATTTTGCTCGCGTTAAATTCATTTCTAAGTGTAATGGGCCAGCTTCACCCGCAGTAATAAATGGTAAAGAAATTTGCGTTTGAGAAACACCAGATAAGTCTTTTTTAGCTTTTTCAGCAGCATCTTTCAAACGTTGTAAAGCCATTTTATCTTTAGAAAGGTCAATACCATTTTCTTTTTTGAACTCTGCAACTAAGTGATCAATAACTACTTCGTCAAAATCATCTCCACCAAGACGGTTATCTCCAGCTGTTGCAACAACTTCAAATGTACCTTCTCCAATATCTAGAATAGATACGTCAAATGTACCTCCACCTAGATCGTATACAAGAACTGTCTGATCTTGATCAGACTTATCGATACCATAAGATAATGCTGCTGCAGTTGGCTCATTAATAATACGTTCTACTTCAAGACCTGCTATTTTACCAGCATCTTTTGTTGCTTGACGTTCAGCATCATTAAAATATGCTGGAACAGTAATAACCGCTTTTTCAACTGTTTCTCCAAGATAATCTTCTGCATATGACTTAATATACTGTAAGATTATTGCTGAAATTTCTTGAGGTGTGTGTTCTTTTCCATCAACTTCAACTTTATAATCCGTACCCATGTGACGTTTAACTGACTGAATCGTGTTTGGATTCGTAATTGCTTGTCGTTTTGCTACTTCACCTACTTGACGTTCACCATTTTTAAATGCTACAACTGATGGAGTTGTACGGTTACCCTCAGGATTCGGGATAACTTTTGCTTCTCCACCTTCCATTACTGCAACACATGAATTTGTTGTACCTAAATCAATTCCAATAATTTTTCCCATGGTTATTTCCTCCTCTAATACTTATGTAATTATTGATTCACTTTTACCATTGCCGGACGAATAATCCGATCTTTTAATTTGTATCCCTTTTGTAACTCTTCCACAACAACGTTTGATTCATATTGATCATCTTCCACTTGAACAACACCTTGATGCAAGTGTGGATCAAATGTTTCGCCAACTGTTGCAATAACTTCAACGCCCTCTTTTTCCAAAGCATCATTTAATTGACGATAGACCATCTTTATTCCATCAACGAACTGCTTAGCAGCTTCGTTATTCACTTCCGCTTGTATTGCTCTTTCGAAATTGTCTACAATCGGTAATAAGTCTGTAATCAATGATTGCGATCTATATTTACGATCCGCTTCTTTTTCCTTTTGGGTACGTCTACGGAAGTTATCATATTCTGCTTGTACTCTTAATAACCTTTGATAAACCTCATCTTTTTCCCTTTGTAAGACCTCTAGTTCATTTGTTGCTTCTTCAGCATCAGGTTGGTTTACTTCATCAATTATTTCTTGATCAGCATTTTCAATTACGTCATCTTCTTGTTTTTCTGTTTGTTTATTCTCTTCCATTATGGTCACCTCCTCTAATATTTCATTTGAAAATGAAACCTTGTTGACTATATCATGAATAAACATGGAAATAAAGTTTAAGGTTTCAATTTTAATCAACCAAGAATCAACAAGTAAAGGCACTTTTCTCCATTACTTGATCCTAATTAGTATCATCTTTATTAAGATAAAAATACACTTCCACTTAGAACCAAGAATGAAATGTGCTCGACATTCGGCTAGATAAACTATTTAATAGTGAAATAACACGAGAATACTCCATCCTAGTTGGTCCCAACAAAGCAATTGTTCCTATTTGTTCTCCAGCTAATGTATAGGTTGCAGTAATCAAACTACAGTCCTGCATTTCATCCATCTTGTTCTCCTGTCCAATAGAAACATGAATTCCGTTTTTATTGGAACGTAAAACATTAGCGATGATATCCTCCTGTTCCATGACCGAATATAAAGAGTGGATTTTATCTACATCCCTAAATTCTGGTTGTAACAAAATGTTTGTGATACCACCCACGTAAAGTTTAACAGGTTGTTCATCAAATAATGCCGCCCTCAAATATTGAAAAGCTGAATCGAAATCATCCATATACTTATCAAGAACGTTTAGCAACTCTAATTGTAACTTCTCGTAAAGATGAATAATTGGAACGTTTTTTAATCTGTCATTTAATATATTGACCAATTTTTCTAATTCACTAGGCTTAATTTCCGTTGGTATCGTAAAAGACCGATGCTCAACGTGACCCGTGTTTGTGACTAGAATAGCAACCGCCACATTAGATGACAAATGGATAATTTGTAGTTGCTTTAAGGTTGTTTCATATACCTTGGGTCCTAAAATAATGGATGTATAATTGGTTAACTCCGAAAGCACTTTTGCTGATTTTTGTACAACCTGTTCAAATTCAACCATTTCCTCTGCAAAAGCATGAGAAATAACACTTCTGTCACTTTTCGATAAATGAAATGGCGATAATAAATGATCGACATAAAAACGATATCCTTTTTCTGACGGCACTCTACCAGAAGAAGAATGGGTCTTTTCAATAAAACCCAATTCTTCTAAATCCGCCATGTCATTTCGGATAGTTGCTGGACTATATGTTATCTCTTCCATTTTTGAAATAGCTCGAGATCCAATAGGTTGTGCTGTGTGGATGAATTCATCAATAATAACTTGTAAAATTAATAATTGTCTTTTTGATAACATCGATGATCACCTCTGTTAGCACTCTTAGCACTTGAGTGCTAAATCTATTATTAAATTATCAAATGCTGGGGGAAATGTCAATATGAATGCTTATAAATTTTAAATATTACTTCCTACTTGGCAGGAAGCATTCGCTTGAATTTCTCCTGTTCTAGTAAGAATTCTTGAAACACTTCATTACCAAATAATTGGCCCATTTGTGTTAATCTCACTTGATCTCCCACTTCTTCTATCCACTCTTTCGCTTTTAATTGCGCTAACTCATCACGATATAAATCATTTATCCCTAGATTATATTTTTCAGTAAAGCTAATTTTTGAGACACCGGATCGTTTGCGTAATCCTAAAAACATCTCTTCTTCGATCTGCTCTTTCAATCCAATTGGTTCTCTGTGAAGCACTGGAAATTCGTTTTCATTCGCTTTTTTAAAGTATGCAGGAAAAGGACGTAAGTTAACAATACGCTCCCCTGGTAAATACCCATGAGCACCTGCTCCAAAACCAAAATAGTAATCATTATTCCAATAGGTTAAATTATGTTTACTTTCATAGCCAGGAATTGCAAAATTACTAATTTCATATTGATTTTTACCATGCTTCTCCATCTGTGAAATCAAATGTTCATACATATCCGCTTCTGTTTCTTCCGGTTGTCTTTTTAATTTCCCTTTTTTATAACGTTGATAAAAAACGGTCTTCGGTTCAATTTGAAGCGAATAAGAAGAGTAATGTGGCAAATCAAATGCTAAAGCTTCTTGCACTGTTTTTTCAAATCCTGCCATTGTTTGTGTTGGTAGACTGTAAATTAAATCTATACTTATATTTGTAATACCATGTTTTTTAAGTGCATCTATATTTTGATAAACATCTTTAACGCGATGAAGTCTACCTAATTGTTCTAGTAGTTCATCATCAAAGACTTGTGCTCCCATGGATATTCGATTTACCCCATATGCTTTTAACAACTTTATTTTTTCTTCGTCTAAATCACCCGGATTTGCTTCAAACGTATATTCTTCTACACTTTCCACTTCAAAGTATTTACTAATAGATGTAAGTAATACTTTCAATTGATTTGTGTTAAGAGCAGTTGGAGTTCCCCCACCAACAAATATTGTCTTCATCTTTTGCCTAGGTTCCTTTATATAAGCCGCCATTTCTTTATCTAAAGCTATTAAATAATCATCCGCCATTTTTTTGTCATAAAAGAATTTTGTGAAGTCACAATAGTGACAGATCTTTTCACAAAATGGAATGTGGATATATACCGATGATACCATTAACTTTCTCCCCTTCTTATTCGATGTGATAATAGTAACTAGAAACCCTTGTCACATTAATGACAAGGGTTTGTTTTAATTATCTTCATCCATACGTAAAACAGCCATAAATGCTTCTTGTGGCACTTCTACAGAGCCAACCATTTTCATGCGCTTTTTACCTTCTTTTTGTTTCTCTAATAATTTTCTTTTACGCGATATATCTCCACCGTAACACTTTGATAGGACATTTTTACGCATTGCTTTAATCGTAGATCTCGAAACAATTTTGTTTCCTATCGCTGCCTGTATTGGCACTTCAAATTGCTGCCTTGGTATTAGTTTTTTTAATTTCTCTACTATTTGCTTTCCTCGATTAAATGAGAAATCTCTATGAACAATAAACGAAAGTGCATCAATTGTTTCACCATTTAACCAGATATCCATCTTCACAAGATTAGATACTTTATACCCAATCATCTCATAATCAAAAGAGGCATAACCTTTTGTTTGAGATTTTAAAGAATCGAAAAAGTCATAAACGATTTCGGATAAAGGAATTTCATATACCACATTAACACGGTTATCATCTAGATATTCCATATCAAGAAAGTCTCCACGTTTTTTCTGGCATAATTCCATTACTGTACCAACGTAATCATTGGGTACCATTACTGTCGCCTTTACAAATGGTTCACGTATTTCCTTAACAGATTGTGGATCTGGCATAATTGATGGGTTATCAATTGAAGCTTCTGTATCATCATTTAAAAGCACCTGATAAATAACACTTGGTGCAGTTGTAATTAGATCAATGTTAAACTCTCGTTCGATACGCTCTTGAACAATCTCCATGTGTAATAATCCTAAAAAACCAGCTCGGAATCCAAACCCTAATGCTTGCGAGGTTTCCGGATCATATTGTAACGATGCATCATTTAATTCTAATCGCTCCAACGCTTCTCTAAGATCATTATAATTGTTAGATTCTACTGGATACAATCCACAAAACACCATAGGATTTAAGCGACGATAACCAGGTAACGCGACTTCAGCTGGATTATTAGCAAGTGTAATCGTATCACCAACCTGTGAGTCTCCTACCTCTTTCATCGATGCCGTTAAGTATCCAACATCACCAACTGAAAGTTCATTTTGAGAAACTGGTTTAGGTGTAAACACACCTACATCATTGACTTCAAATTCTTTTCCATTTGCCATCATTTTAATGGTGTCGCCTACTTTAACTGAACCCTCTTTAATACATACATACGCGATAACACCACGATAAGAATCATATAATGAGTCAAAGATTAATGCTTTTAATGGCTCATCGGCATTTCCACTTGGTGCTGGAATCTTCTCTACTATTCGTTCCAAGATTTCATCGATACCAATCCCTGACTTAGCGCTCGCAAGTATTGCTTCATTACCATCAATGCCAAGCACATCAGTAATCTCTTGTTTAACTCGTTCCGGGTCAGCACTAGGTAAGTCAATTTTATTAATTACTGGAATAATTTCTAAATCATTATCCATTGCTAAATAGACATTAGCTAATGTTTGTGCTTCAATACCCTGTGCAGCATCAACAACCAGAATTGCACCTTCACATGCTGCTAAACTGCGTGACACCTCATATGTAAAATCGACATGTCCTGGTGTATCAATCAGATGAAATAAATATTCATCACCATTTTCTTGTTCATAATGTAATTGTACTGCATTTAATTTTATTGTAATTCCACGTTCACGCTCTAAATCCATTGCATCTAAAAATTGTTCTTTCATTTCACGTTGAGATAATGCTTTTGTTTTTTCTAGTATTCGATCAGCTAATGTTGATTTCCCATGATCGATATGTGCAATGATAGAAAAATTTCTTACACGTTTTTGATCTCTTGCTTTCGACAATGTACACTCACTCCTATTTTCAGGCAACAATACTAGGGTTGATTATAGCAGTGATAGATAAATCATTCAATTGTTTTCATCAAAATTCTACATGCAAGTGATTCAAATGAAAACTTGAGATATACTATATGCAACATCAATTACTTGATTGTAAAACCAGACGCTAGCCTTTTCTATCGACTGTGCGGCTTGATACGTCATATTAGTTGGTTGTTCTTCCTGGTCTTCGGTTGTAACATCCACGACTTCCGTATTGTTTTGTGGTAATGGCATTTCTGTGTCAGCCATGGTAGTAATCACTGCTGCATCTTTAGCTGTTTGTGTTTGATTTACCATTTCATCATGCGGCTGTTGTGCTCCCAAAATCATTCCTGATAAGAAAAAAACAAGCAACAATAAGAATCCTATCAATTTGCGCATCAGTTTACATCCCCTTTACGTAAAAAATAATATTAATTAGTTTTTTTACTAACTTCATCAGCATTTGTATCCCAATAATAGGTACTAAAGACATCGGCTAATGCATCGGCTGAACGGTACAACTCTTCCATCGTATTATCAACGCCTCCAACTTCAATTAAAATTGCATTATCCGCTAAATTTTGATTATAAATACCGTTTCTCCCAGTTCCACCTTGTTCTGTGACTCCTCTACTTAAGCCAGGATATGTAGCCTCCAGTTGCTCATGTAGTTTTGTCGCTAGCGCTACATTATCTTCATTGCCACTGTAATCTGAACCAATTACAAAAAAGAGATTCGCATATGTTTCTCCATCTATTGTTGTTGACGTATCATCTTTTCTTCGACTATCACGATGCAAATCAAATACATATTCAATTTGCTTGTTACCTGCTAATGCTTCTTCTACAATCGGTTTAGACGCTTCATAAGATTGCCAATATTCCCAATCATTTTTATTTAGTACCGACATAAAATCCGTGTGATCAACTTGTGCACCAATTCCTTTTGCCTCTAAACTTTCCGCTAAACGATCACTTACTTTTGTAATATTTACTTCATCATGAAAAGCATTGTTAGGATCGTCCACACCATCCAAATGAGGTAAAAATGATTCCCGATTATGCGTGTTATAAACAAAAACAACTTTTTCACCTTCTATTGTTTGTTCATTCTGCTCTTCTTCTGTTTGTTCATTTTTAGGAATTTCTTCATCCATTGTTGCATCTCTTTCTTCTAGAACCACATCTAGCGGTGAAGATGATTCAATTGGTAAATCAGTATAATCCGTTCCTTCACCCGCAATAATAATTTTTCGATCAAAGGCATAAAAGCCTGGCAACTCTCTTCCTAATAGACTTCTTACATCATTTGGTTTTATATTTGTTGTTAATTCAAATAAAAAATCATTCCACTTAATTGGTTCTACATCAGAAGGATAGGCATCTATAAATTGTTGATTTTCCATCCCCAATAAATACAGAAATGATGAACCATTAATTTGGCTTGTCCATGATGTTAAAAGCGTGGATGATATCCGATATGCTGGTTTTGCGGTTGTAAATAAACCGATCGAAACAAACAAGACGATAAGAATTACAATCCAAATTGAACCATTTCTAATATACTGAACAAAAGCATTACGTACGTTATTCCATTTTATTTTTATATGAGTCATAGTTCCCTCTCCTAATTCTCTATCAGGTTTACTAGATACTTATGATAGATACTAAGAGAGTAGAACCAATTTCATTTCTATTAACGTGTATAGGAACCAGAATTGCTTATCGTTACAGTTTGATGCAATGCTGCATTAATGCCCGATGCTAATAAATGTGCCATATCTTTCATATAGCCATCTACTTCCTTTGGCGTAACCATTAAATTATGTCCAAGTGGTGTCAAAACTTCTTGAATTAAGGTGCGTTTTTCTTCTTCATTTAGTCCGCCTATCATTCCAAACATCGCTTTTCTTTTTTCTAGTTTTGGCATGTCTTTTTCAGATAATGTCCGGTTTCCAAAATTCATATTTGCAGGTGTAAGACTTTTGGATGGTCTGTCTTTTTCAGCCCATTCTCTGCCAAAATGTTTTAACATATAATCAATCGTATCACTCGTAATTGTTACAGCATCAACTACTGTTGGAACACCTATAGCTATAACCGGAATTCCTAATGTCTCTTTACTTAGCTCTTTTCTCTTGTTCCCTACCCCAGAACCTGGATGAATTCCAGAGTCTGAAATTTGAATTGTTGCGTTAACGCGTTCGATGGAACGTGATGCCAATGCGTCAATCGCAATAACGAAATCTGGTTTTATTTTATCAATGATACCCACAATAATGTCACTTGTTTCAATACCGGTAACTCCCATTACACCTGGAGTTAATGAAGAGACAGAACGATACCCCTCTGCTACAGTTTCAGGATGAAGCTCAAATAAATGACTTGTGATAAGCGACTTCTCTACCGTCATTGGTCCAAGTGCATCCGGGGTTACATTACCATTTCCTAATCCTACAATTAAACAGGTCGCATCCTCTTTAAGGTTCGTTTGTTCTAATAGTTTTAATAACTCCGTCGCTAGAACCTGCGCTGCTTCTTCTTGCAGATGACTATCTTGCCGTTTCACACCTTCTGTATGAATGGTAATATAGTTACCTGCCTTTTTATGAATTTTTTCAGCACCTGCTTTATCTATTTGCACATAAGTAACAAGTGTATCTTTTTCTTTGTGTTCCTTAATTATCACACCTTCAATTTTCTTTTCTTTGTCATTTTCCTCTTCTACATACATATCCTTTGCTTCTACCGCTAAGTCAGTTCTTATAGAAGGTTTCCAATCCTGAGATTGCGTCATTTTCTTCACCATCCTTTTCTATATAGACTTGCCAGAGCCATTAAAAAAAATACGTAATCACATCATCCTAGATATTTATATTGAAAAATCTCTCGCGCTTTGGTACAATGTCTCTTGTTCCATAGTAATTTATAGTGGATCTCAAAACCTGGAGGTGAAATCATGGCTAATATTAAATCAGCAATTAAACGTGTACGTTTGAATAATGATAAACGCGCGCATAATGCACCAATTAAAACTGAAATGCGCTCTAACATTAAACGAGTAGAAAACTTCGTTGCAGAAAAGAATGTAGAAAGTGCAAAAACAGCTTTACAAAGTGCAGTTAAAAAAATTGACAAAGCAGTTCAAAAAGGCATTGTCCATAAAAATAATGGTAATCGTCAAAAATCACGTCTTACTAAAAAAGTAAATGAGCTTAGTGCTTAATTACTTTTTATGACCAACAAAAAAAGCGACCCTTTTAAAACAAGGATCGCTTTTTTAATTCGTTTTTATAGTTTGTTTAGTCTTTTGTTGAATTAATTGGTAAAGTAACAATTCAAACGCTAATGATTTATCAATCTTACCTTGCTTAATCTGGGCATCTGTTGTTGCACATGCGTCAATTATAAATTCCAGCATCTTTTGTGAGAATTTTTTTTCTCTTTCCATCGACATCTTTACGACATAAGGATGTATTTTTAAGTATTGGGCCATTTGTTTTTGACCATAGCCTTTTTGCACTAAAACTTTAACATGATAAAGTGTTCGAAACTGTGAAGCTAATAAAGCAACTAGCGCAATAACTTCCTCATTCATTCTTTCTAAATCTTTAAAAATTTGAATCGCTTTGTTTAAATCTTTAGCTATTACTGCATCAACTAATTTTAATCCTGATGTATTTGCTTGATGTGCTACTAAATCTTCTGCAATAGTTTCAGTTACTGTCCCATTCATACCAACATACATTGCTAATTTCTCTAATTCTTTTTGTAACATTAATAAGTTGGTCCCTGTTTCTCGAACAATTAATTCATAAACCGGCTTTTCTAATTTAATATGGAGCGTTTTAGCCATATGATCAATCCATCGATCCACATTCCAAGCTTTTATTTCTTCACAATCTACCATTGTAGCTTGTTTCTTTAACAATTTTATTAATTTTTTTCGCTCATCTAATTTTTCATAAGGTGCAATTAAAACAAGCGTAGAATAATCTACAGGTTGCTCAATATACTGTTGTAAACTTTCTAAATTATGATCTACATTTGATTTATCTTGCTTAGCCGTTAAAAACAATGGATTATAAGCAAAAATTATTTTTCTTCCTCCAAAAAATGGATATGTTTCTGCGTCCATTACTACCTCTTGGATTGTCGTTTCTTCTAAGTCATAACGAATTATATTAGATTCTTTATCTTCAGGTGCTAAACCGACAGAAATTAACTGCTTATTAATTGCTTCAATCAAGAATGATTCCGTCCCATATAAAACATATAAAGATTGCAATTTCTCTTTTTTTATCGTTTCTATTGCTTTAAAATAATCCACTTTTTCACACTCCGATAACTCTAAATTGTTATATATACTCAACATTCGCAGAGTGAAACAGGCATTTAAGTCATGGTACAACTAGGAAGTCTCCCACTCCAAAAATGAAATTAAATTTGAGATCCGTTCCTAAGCATCATTGCGATACATTTACGAACATGATAGATAATGTGACATAACGCTCTCGCTCTGTAAATATACTTCGCTTTCCGTGGGCACGGCTTCAGCTAACTTAGTAAAGCATAAATCGCTTTACTAAGTGGATCTTCAGCCCGTGCTGTTCCCACTGGAGTCTACGCATATTTCCATCGCTAGCATAGAGACTGCATTCTTTCGCACGTTAAAAATCACGTTTAGAAAAGAAAGACAGGCATATCACATGTTTCTATCTTACATTACAATTCGATCCTCAAACTAGCGAAGGAAGCAAGTGGATGACACTCCTGTGCCCAAGGAAAGGGAAGCCATTTGCTTCCATAGCGAATGTGTTAAGGCAGCATATATAGCTATTTCGTAATAAAACAAAATCTCTTAGCGAGCAGACCTATTTAAAAGACTGTCAATTAATATAACAGCTATGTGTTAAACCTAGAACAGTCAATGATCGCACTTATTTTCTGGGTGAGAAGGTTGAGTATATATCTATATCCTAAAGCGAATAGCTAAGGAAAACAAGCGATAAATTCAGAAAAAAGGAGGAAGCGATGAACATCACTCCCTCCGCAATCTATATGAACGTTTTAAAAACAGTCCTAGGCAGCTGCTTTAAAACGATGTTTTCAAGTATAGATTGACCCAATGATTAAAAACTAGGCATGTAAACTGTTGCTAACAAAGGAAATTGTCTTAAATCAAAATGGCAGCAATTAGATTATTAAGATTTACGCATAACAAAAACGCACAAGCACTGCTTTATAGCAAAATAAATCAACAAGCATCCGTTTCTATTTGTTAGAACCTAAGATATATTATGGTAAGAATGATGAAAATGTTCCTCTATCTCCATTATTTTTATACGTATATTCTATCGCTCCTTGTTTATCCGTTCGGTATATTATTACCTTCTCTTTTGTTAAGCGTTCTAAAACATCTTGATGTGGATGGTTATATCGGTTATTTTCTCCAACCGATAGTAATGCAATTTGAGGACGGACAGTTCGTAAAAAGTTGGTAGAGGTTGAGGATAGACTTCCGTGATGTGCAACTTTAAGAACATCTACTTTAACATTCGGATAATTTTTAGTGAGTATGTTTTCTACATCCTCACCAATATCACCAGTGAATAGCCACATTAAAGATCCAATTTCAGATGCAATAACTAATGAATTATCATTTTTTGATTGCTGATTTACTTGAGGATGCATCACATAAAATTGCTGGCGATCAATCATAAAGTGCTCACCACTGTTAATATAACTCCAATTAATTTCTTCCTTTTTTAACACACTAGCTAATTCCTCAGGAGGGGTAAAATAAGTACTTGTCAAAACTTGTTGGACTCGGAATTCATCTAATAAGTAAGGTAAACTTCCTATATGATCATGATCAGCATGAGATAGTACAACTAAATCAATGCTTCCAATACCTCTGCTGTACAAGTATGGTTTGATGACTTGCTGATACGTGCGATCAGATGGCGATTTAAAATCATTTTCCATCGTTCCAGCAGCATCTATGAGTATTACTCCTTTTCGATAAGGTAATTCAATAATAATTGCATCACCTTGACCGACATCAAGCATCGTAACTGTTCCGTTTGCATTCATATATGGGCGACAAGATATCCAAATAATCAAGCAAATTAAAGCGATCCCGTTTAAAGTGGCGATTCTTTTCTTTTTATTATCTAGTGCAATAAACAAGAAAAGTAATCCAAAATAGTAGGGAATAAAATAATATACTGGAAATTCACCGACAATCCATGGATAATAACTTTTTTGATCAATCCAGTCTATTATTGATAAAGCAAATTGATGAACATGCATAAATAGCAAGTCGATAAGCGTAGTCAAAAACGGAAAGAAATAGAGCGAAAGAAGGATAAGGAATAAAATAGGCATAACTACAACTGAGAAGTATGGGACGACTACACTATTCAGTAGCAATGATAATGGGTTAAAAAAGTAAAAATGAGCTATCTGAATTGGCAAAACACTAACTAAACTAATAAAACTAATTCGAAATAACAGGTCTACTTTTCCGTTACTTCTAGTTATCAAATGTTTAGACAATAGCAATGATAGCGTTACAAGAAAAGAAAATTGAAAACCTAATTGATAAATAATTTGTTTATCTAGTACCACACAAATAAAGAAAACAAAACTTAAACTATCAATTAATCCTACTTTAAACTTATTTTTTAACATAATGAATCCCAATATCGTCATCCATACTGCTCGCCATACTGATGGTGCTCCTCCACTAATGAAAGGATAGACCATCAATAAAGCTAGCAATAGATAAAATGCTTTCTCTTTTGTAATCATACCAGTCTTAATCAGGATAAAATAAACAAAGCCACTAATTAAACCTACATGTAAGCCCGATATAGCTAACAGGTGGGACAAACCCCATCGTTGGAATACGTTTATAGTCTTTTCTTCAATCAACGCGTCTTGCCCTAATAATAACGCTTGGAGCCATCCGCTTGTAAAATCGCTTGTGTTTTCTTCAATTTGAACTATGATGTTTTTTCTAATTGTGAAAAGTCTGTCTTTAAATGAGGAACCTGTACAATTTAGATTGCTTTGCTCTATCGTTATCAAATAGTTAATTTTTTGTTTATATAGATACTCTTGATAATTAAATTGTCCTGGGTTTTTACTGGCTGGAGGTATTTCTGGTGATCCTTGTAATTGACAAGTGGCACCAGTTTTCCAAGTTGTAGGGTGAACTGATGTCTTTTCATTATTAAAGTATGTGACAAGAAGATCTTGATCTGTTAGATCATCACGAAAGACAAATGAGGTTTTTAATGCTTTTGTTTCTATCTCTGAGACAATAGTTCCTGTGAAATCAAGTATTGCATTACTTGAGATATTAGTTTGATTCACAGGATAATAGTAAAAAGAGAAAATGAAACATGTGCTACACATGATCAAAACATGTACAATTCTTAACCTTTTGTTCCTGTACAATAGATATAACCATAGAAAGAATATACCATATAGGAACAGCAATCGAAGTGTGATCGCAATTATTCCAATGATTGCACTGACTGCAATCAGATGCCATTTTCCACGCACAAGTTGATCCCCTCTTTTCTATTTATATTTACTTACTCTCCAGGTACCAGATCAATTGAGACCTGTTCCAATACAACCTTTTCAACATGAACTCCCGCATCACGAAAGAGATCAATTGCATAGGGATGATTTTTATAATCTGTTGCATAGTAAACAGACTTAATTCCACCTTGAATAATGGACTTACAACATTGTAAGCAAGGAAAATGCGTTACATACATTTCAGCACCATCTGTGGCTACCCCGAATTTTGCACACTGTAATAATCCGTTTATTTCTGCATGAATCGTACGTACGCAATGTCCGTCAATGACATAACAGCCTTCGTCTATACAATGGGTACTTCCTGAAACGCTACCGTTATATCCAGCTGCAATAATTCGTTTATCTCGAACAATAGTTGCTCCTACCATCAACCTCTCACACGTGCTACGCAAAGCAATTAAGTGACTTTGTGCCATAAAATACTGATCCCATGAAATTCTTTCCATTAATTTATACCTCACTCACTTATTTTTCTAAAGTTTATCCAACAAATGAACATTCGTCAATAACTTATGGAATTCGAATAAATTCCTCAAGTTTTTCAATTGTTTTAGCTCCGATTCCAGATATAGCTTGTAAATCCTCAATCGATTTAAAAGCACCATTTTCTTCTCGATACTGCAAGATTGCATCTGCCTTAACTCCACCAATGCCCGGGAGGGTTTCAATTTCTTCTTTAGTAGCTGTATTAAGAGGAATTTTAGATGAAGTAGTTTCATTTGTAGTTGTTAGTATAGAATCTATCTCTTCCCCAATTTTCGGAACAATTATAACCATCTCATCCACTACTTTTTGGGCTAAGTTCACTTGCTCTATGTCAGCTTGGTCAGTAAACCCACCTGCCATTTCAATTACTTCTTTCACACGTTTATCTCCAGTAATTTCATACATATCAGGTTTCTTCACTTCTCCTTTTACATCTACAAATTGCTTTGTGGATTCCTCAGTATGCTGGGGGAGTATATCTATTTCCGCTTCTGGCTCAATTTCGGAGTCCGTCTTAGCCGTACTTATGATCGTGTTAGTCTTTTGAACAGAATCGATTATTTCCCATAAACCAAAGCCTATTACACCAATAATGATAGAGGCAATTAGCCAATTGTTTTTTAACCAATAAACCATTTTCCAACTCCTTTTTGAGTGAGATATAAACAGGGATCGAACACAGAGGGAATTCTGATTAAAAATAAATCACACTCCTATTTTCGACAAAAGATTTGTTTATCCTGCAATTTTATTAAAAAACAAAAAAAACGTTTATTCATTCTATTAAAATGAATAAGCGTTTTAATTTCTCTACTTTTGGCATACAAAAAAGATTCGTTGTTGATCTTCAATCTTTTCTTTTGAAATTGGATCGAAACCAAAATCAGCATATAAACCTCTTATTTCAAATCCGCTTTCTTTTAATAACTTTTCATATGTAGGAATCGGAAAAGTCCGTTGGTGATGTATTTCATCAAAACGGTCATATTGTGTTTGATCTTGAACAAAAAAGGTTAGATTATGAAAAACTTCACCAATTTGTTCACCTGGCTCACAGAACCAAACATAGCCCATATCTTCATACATTTCAGAAAAAACTTGATCTTTTAATTCAGACTCTACATATCCCAATGCGTGGACATCGAATAAAAACAAACCATTTGGTTCCAATAGTTCTTCAACATTGGAGAACACTTGCCCTAGTTCTTCCTCTGTTGTGATGTAGTTAATAACATCACAATAGCTAACAGCGGCATCAAATTGACTTAAACCGTCCAATGAACGCAAATCTTGTTCAATCCATTGGATATCTAAATTATTTGCACTTGCTCTTTGCTCGGCATGACTTAGCATATCAGCGGCTAAATCGACACCTACTAAATCATAACCAGATTGTGAAAGAAGACAAGTAATTTGCCCGGTTCCACAACCTAAGTCAATTATTCTTTTTGTTTTCGTTCCATACTTTTTTAATGCATACGTCGTAAATGCATGCCACGCATCATAAGGGGCATCTTCCATTAACAGGTCATATACATATGACATTTTATTATAAGACATTACTTATCCCTCTTTTGTAAGATGTGTCTCTACAAGTGGTGCGTCACCCCAAAGTCGCTCAAGGTTATAATAGTTGCGCTCATCACTATGGAAAATATGACAGACAACGTCTCCTAAATCAACTAGAATCCATCGGGCTTGGTCAAACCCTTCCATTCGTTTTACACTAATTTCTAATTCTTCGGCTTTTTCTTTAATTTCTCTTGCAATTGATTGTACTTGTCTTTCATTACTCGCATCACAGATCAAGAAATAATCCGCCATTGATGAAACTTGTTGCATATTTAATAAAACAATATCATTACCTCGTTTGTCGTCACAAGCTTGTGCTGCTAATTGTGCTAGTTGTTCAGTATTCATTAAGTTTAATCCCCCAGTTTATTTTTGCTATTTAGATAATTGTACGCATGAATCGTATCTGGATAAATCTTTTGATTATGTGTTATTAAGTGTTGTATCGTATTTTTCAAAGCTAGGAAAAGCGCATAATCTAAATTCTGTTTTGCTTGTTCACGAACCGCTTCAACTCCAGGAAATTTTCTACCTGGTTCAATATAATCCGCTAAAAAAATAATTTTTTCCATTGTACTCATAAATGCCTTACCTGTTGTGTGCCAATGAATAGCCTGTAAAATAGTACGATCTGTTACCCCAACTTCACGCTCTACTAATAAAGCACCTACCGGACCATGCCATAATTCTGTATGATGCTCCAATAAATCTTTTGGCAATGTTGTTGACGTTTCGATCCATCGCTTCATTTCATCAAGATCACGATATTTTGCGTAATCATGAAAGATTGCAGCAAGTTCAATTTTATCAACTGGCTGTCCATAGTGTTTAGCTAAAGCAATCGCAGTATCGGCTACACGAATAGTATGCTCATACCTTGGTAACTTTAAATGCGATTTTACTATTTGTAAACTTTCAGTTCGATTCATACAAATGAAACTCCTTTATAACACGTAACACGCTTGGGGTCACTAAGTATTTAATTGATTGATCTTTTTTTACTCTTTCACGAATCATTGTTGATGATATATCCATAATCGGAATATTTAATCCAATTATCGGAAAATCTGTTTTCAAAACATAATCAGGTCGTTTTACCCCGACAAATTGAATTAATCCCATTAACTCATCAATACGATACCATTTCGGTAAATATTCCACCATATCCGCGCCAATAATAAAATAAAACATAATGTCTGAATATTTTTCATTCAACAATTTTATTGTGTCAAATGTGTAGGACTTTCCTAAACGATCAACTTCAATCGTATCGAGGAAAAAATGATCGTTATCTGCAATTGCTTCTTCGACCATATTAATTCGTTGCGATACATCTGTCGTTGTCTTCTCTTTATGTGGCGGTTCATAAGAAGGAATAAACCAAATTTCATCCAGTGCTAACTGTGTATATGCTTCTTCAGCTATCATCAAATGTCCGATATGCGGCGGATCAAACGTTCCACCTAAAAGGCCTACTTTTTTCATTTTGTTCTCCTTACGGAAGTTCAATCTGTTTATTTTCTACTGATTCTTTGTACAATACAATATTGTTTCCGATCACTTGTACAAGTTCTGCTTCTGTACCTTGAACAAGTTGATCTGCAACAACATCTTTATCTTCTGAACAATTCTGCAGAATACTTACTTTTATTAACTCTCGTTTTTCTAATGCTTCATTTACTTGCACAATCATGTTCTCATTTACACCTGTTTTTCCCACTTGGAATATTGCACGTAGTGGATTTGCCTTTGCTCGTAAAGATCTTTTTTGTTTACCTGTTAACATAGTTATTCATTCCCTTTTAAAATGTCTTCTAGCCCTGTCAGTAAAGGCTCAATCGTTACTTCTCTTTCGCTCCATAATTGAAAAGCTAATTTCGCTTGATATAACAGCATCGTATGTCCTTGATGGATAGAAGCGCCTATTTGGTATGCCTCTGATAGAAATTGTGTCATTAATGGTTGATAAACAATATCACTAACAACAGTATCCTTATTTACATACTGCAATGAAATAATTTGTTCTTTTACTGCCGGTTTCATTCCAACAGATGTTGTTTGGATGATTAAATTGTAATCTTGTACAGATTCCTCTGCTTCTTGAAAGCTTAACGCACGTGAGTTTACTTTATCCGTTATATTCAAAGGAAGCAAGTCTGTCGCTTTTTCTATCGTACGGTTGGCAATATCAACAGTGTGAAAAGAAGCTCTGCTTAAGGCATAAAATATGCCTCTTGCCGCACCGCCAGCGCCCAATATAAGAACACGCTTCTCCCCATTAAAGAGCCGCGGAAATTGTGATTCTATTGCTGTAAGATATCCTGTTCCATCTGTATTATAACCAATCCATTTACCATTTTGAATTACCACCGTATTTACTGCACCAATTTCAGCTGCATAGGGGTCTAATTCATCTAAATACGTCATAATTGTTTGCTTATACGGAACGGTAACATTAAAACCATCCAACTTATCTTCTTGAATCTTCTTTATCGTTTCTTGAAACTGCTCGCTCTTTGTCTCATATATTACATACGTACCGTTTCTATCTATTTGCTGAAGAAACTGTTGATGGATCCAAGGTGATAAAGAATGCTTGATGGGATAACCAATTAAGCCTAGTTTCATCATACTCCCCCTTTTCTTCAAGCTAAATGTCTATATAAGTGCCTCTCTACGTGAAACAGGCATGATGTCTGGGGAATGTGCACTTATGGTTGCATGACTTCCATTTCCCGTAACTGTAATCCAACCTAATCCAGGAAAAACAATATCCGTTTTATTATCTTTCACTTTAAAAGATTGCTCTTTTAAAGGCGGATATTCTTCTACGCTTTCTTTACTTGGTGGTGTTAACATTTCTCCTAGATGTTTTTCATAAAGGTTATCTGCGTTATCTAATTTTGTCCGATGAATTGTTAATTGGTTCGCGAAATAACAGACAAATGATTGCTTCTCTCCCTTTACAAAATCAAATCGTGCTAGCCCACCTACATATAGTGTTTGTCCTTCTTTTAACTGATAAACGCGCGGCTTAATTTCTTTAGTTGGTGTAATTGTCTTTAGATCCGATTCAGACATATAATGTGATAGCTGTTTTCTATTGATTACACCAGGCGTGTCATACAACGCTGTTGAATCATCTAAAGGGATTTCAATAAAACCAAGCGTTGTCCCAGGAAAATACGAGGTTGTTATTGCATCTTTCGTACCAGTTGACTCATTTATTAGTCGATTGATAAATGTTGATTTCCCAACATTTGTACTACCAACCACATATACATCTTGTTTTTTTCGGTATGATTCAATTGCATTTTTAACTTGTTCCATCCCTTGCCCTGATGAAGCTGAAATTAAAAATACATCCTGCACGACAAGTCCCAAATCTGCAGCTGACTTCTTCATCCATTGTCTTAACTTACTAATATTAGTCGATTTTGGTAGTAGATCAACTTTATTTCCTATTAAAATAATCGGATTATCACCTGTCAAACGTTGCAGACTTTTAATAAAACTTCCATTAAAGTCGAATACGTCAACCAGTTTAACAATTAATCCTTTTGTTTTACTAATTTGACTTATCATATCTACAAAGTCTTGATCCGTATACGAAACGTCTTGTACTTCATTATAGTGTTTCAACCTGAAGCAACGTTTGCAAACTATCGTATCATTTTCCAAAGCGGACTGCGGAACATAACCCGCTTCGTTCTCATTTATAGTTTGAATTGGCGCACCACACCCTTGACAAACATTATCTAATTGTTCTGTATCTATTCCTTCCACGAGACCATCCCTTTCTTTCGCATCCAACTTAATATTCTTCGTTCCATTTGTCGATTAATACGTGTTAACATACCATCCGTTTCCACAATAGGAACAACAAGAATTGTATAAAAACCTGCACTATTCCCACCCAGTATATCAGTCATTAACTGATCGCCAATTACCACAACTTCTTCTTTTTTCAAACCTAACTGCTTGGCAGCTTTTTTAAAAGCACGTTTCATAGGCTTTCTGGCACTATATACAAATGGTCTTTTTAAAGGCTCAGAAAATATCCGAACTCTTTCTTCCTTATTATTTGAAATAATCATTACGTTAATATCATTCTCTTCCATTCCTTGAAACCACTTGATAATTTCAGGTGTTGCATCTGCTACATCCCAAGCCACTAAGGTATTATCTAAATCTGTAATAATACCGGAAATCCCTTTTTCTTTTAGTAAGGCTGGAGTTATTTCAAAAATATTTTGTACATGTTGATTTGGTAAAAAATTTTTTAACACGTTATTTGCCACCTCAATTTACATTTACCTTTCTATTCCACTTACTCATCATAAACAATTTATCACGTTCTTTCAAAACTATTCTAGGAAAATCGCAATAAAATTATATGTATATGCTTTCCAACCCCTTAAATCCCCATAAATCGTTCGACAAATTAATGTCTTTTTTTCAACTGTGGATAACTTTATGCACACACTAAATAGCTAGAATCCAACTTTTTTCAACGTTTTTCTCACATTGCTAACAAGTTATCTACAGGCTATGTAGATAACTATCCGCTTGTACCAAGCATTTTAATTTGTTAAAGTATTATTAAACTTCTTCCTCATGAAATACAAAAATCGACTTAATATTGGATATCCAATACTTTAGGAGGGGCTAAAGATGAAACACCTATCAGATGATTTATTAATTGAGTCGTATTATAAGGCATATGAATTAAACCTAAGTCCAGAATTTATACGCTTAATTGAGCAAGAAATTGAACGTAGATCACTCGCTAATTACATTCATTACTTTGCCAATTAATAAGTAGAACATACATTTACTTATTCTACATTATTAAGTAGGCAATTTATATAGGACAGACACTATTATAATGCTTCCTTCATAGATTAAGATATAGGCAGAAGCCCAAACGCTATGGAGGTGCATATACTTGTCAACGATTTTAAGTGCGCTTGCTTTAATAATGAAGGATGCACTTTTTTTTGTATCTTATGTAAAAAACCACGCTTTCCCACAACCACTAAACTCTAAAGAAGAAGCCATTCAAATCAAAAAAATGCTTGAAGGAGATGAAGATGCAAGAAACATGCTAATCGAACATAATTTACGTTTGGTAGCACACATTGTTAAGAAATTTGAAAATACAGGTGAGGATAATGAGGATTTAATTTCAATTGGTACCATTGGATTGATTAAGGGAGTAGAAAGTTTCTCAATGGATAAGGGCACTAAGTTAGCAACCTATGCTGCACGTTGTATTGAAAATGAAATCTTGATGCATTTAAGAGCATTGAAAAAGACTAAAAAGGACGTTTCATTACAGGATCCAATCGGGCAAGATAAAGAAGGTAATGAGATCAGTTTGATTGATATATTACAAGCTGAAAATGATGATATTGTAGAATTTATACAATTAAACATGGAAGTCGCTAAAATTCAACAATACTTAAATATATTAGATAATCGAGAAAAGCAAGTTATTACAAGTCGCTATGGTTTAAGTAAAGAAGATGAATTAACGCAAAGAGAAATTGCTAAGAAATTAAATATATCACGAAGTTATGTATCGCGAATTGAAAAACGCGCGTTAATGAAAGTTTTCCATGAATATTATAAAAAGGAAAGGTAAAATAGCACTCATATGAGTGCTATTTTTACTGTTCATTCCTAGCTTTCACAATTAGAATTTGAAACCACAAAGCACCACCTAAGCATACAAGAATTAAAATGCTTAAGAATGTTAAGTGATCTGTTTGTTGTCGTACATATGCCTCTATTACGAGACCTGCATATAGATAACTACTAAGAATTAGTAAAATAAATAAAAACCGTTGAAAATCTATAATTTTTGTATCATTCCCCATTTTGGTCTCTCCTTCACCTATAATGTACGTTGATAATAACATGCATTTGGCGGTAGAAGGCCTAGTAATTCATGGGAATGATTAGATATCTCGAACAACTTCCATTATTAATTGCGAAGCGTGTTTTGCTGCTTTTTCCAAAAACGCATCAAATGATACAGCTGATTCTTTACCGGCAATATCAGATAAAGCTCTTATTATTACGAAAGGCGTATCATATTGGAAACATACTTGTGCAATCGCTGCTGCTTCCATTTCAGCCGCAATCAACAAAGGAAATTTTTCTCTAACCAATCCAACACGTATTGGATCTTGCATAAAGGAATCTCCTGTTCCAATTAGACCTCGTTTACCTTTTACATGACTAATTTGTTTCATTGCTTTTTCAACTTTCTCTATTAAAAAACGATCAGCATGGTAGGTTGCTGGTAAACCAGGTACTTGTCCATATGCATATTGGAATGCTGTAACGTCAACATCGTGGTGTGTTACCTCATTCCCAATTACTAGATCACCAACATCCAAATCTGTATCAAAGCCACCAGCAGACCCCGTATTTATAATGTGGGTTGGTTGATAGCGTTCATGTAATATTGTCGTTGCCATCGCTGCATTCACTTTTCCTATTCCAGATTGGAGAACAACAACACTTTTCCCTTCAAGCGTACCTTTAATAAATAAACAATTTGCTATCTTTTCTTCTTTTTCAACAATCGTCATACTGTTTTTTAATAAATCTATTTCTTGATCCATTGCTCCTATAATCCCTATAACCATATTCAATCACTCCTTCGATAGTACCTATTAATTCTAACTTGTAAAACGATACTTTTGGTCATTTTCGTTTAATACTTCTACTTGCATTGGTTTCCAACCTTGATTTTCAATCCACGCTATAAAGACACGATAATGTTCAGACTCTTCACTATTTGAAAAGGTTGCAATCACCTGTTGTTCACCATTTCCTGCGACCCATAAATAAATCATATCCTCAGTTGTTAGACCAGTGGCTAATCCAGCTGCAGCCATCATTTCTTCCCAATCCTCAGAATTTTTCTCCCAGACAATTTCATGTGGTTCTTCTTGATTAGTCGGAATGGGTTGCCAATTGCCTGTAAATGCATTTATCACATTCTCCCCATCTGATTCTATTTCTTCCAATTTAACATCTTCTGTTACATCGGCGTCTAGTTCCATTTGGTCTTCCTCTGAAGTATCAGGCTCAGTAGCGGTTGCTTCCTCATCTTCTTGATCTTGTGCCGCTTCTTGTGTATCTGCTTCAGAAGTTACATTATCTTCAGTTGTCTCTGCATCCGCTACTGTATCTTCTGGATTATTATCATCCCCACCAGAAAACACAATAATCGCAATAAAACTTATAGTGAGTACTACACCTAATATAGCAAGATAGGACAACCATTTTGTATTTTTACGTCTTTTCTCAAATCTATTTAAGCGACTGTATTGATCCAAATCTTCTGACATGTAGGTTCCTCCCCTTTTTACCTTATATTAATACTATGTTCTAGTGATGCAATCAAATCCCATTTTAAACGGCTGTTTTCTAAAAGATTGTTGGTTATGACTTAATTACCATGGACACTGTCTTAACGATCTTTATATAAATGGGCATCTAACAGAACTTTCGCTTGATCCGCTAGTTTTAGTCCGTGAATTAAAAAAATGTGTAAAATGCTCTATTATTTGTAATTAAAGCATAGCTAGGTTGTGCCCACGGAAAGGGAGACCATTTGCTACCATAGCGTGTCTAAAGTTGTAAGACACTCACGACAGAGTTTCTCTCGATTACGTATATTGATATGCAAAAATGTTTGCGAAAAAAGCCATTATCAAAAAATGTTTCACGCCAATAAGTAGCATGAAACATTTTTATTTATTCTTCTAGACCTTAAATCTTATTCATTATGTCGTTCGCTTATTTAACGCTTATTATTTTCACTTTCATATCGCCAGCAGGTGTAGAAACAGCTAATGATTCGCCGATTTCATGCCCTAGCAGACTTTTAGCTATTGGTGAATCATTTGATATTTTACCTTCAAATGGATCAGCCTCAGCACTACCAACAATTGTATATGTCTCTTCATCACCATTTGGTAATTCTTGAAACGTAACCGTCTTTCCTAGTGAAACAACATTTGGATTTTGGTTATCATTTTCTATAATCACAGCATGTCGAATCATATTCTCAACATGTCCGATACGTGCTTCTACAAAAGCTTGCTCATCTTTTGCTGCATCATACTCAGAGTTTTCAGAAAGATCTCCAAAATCGCGCGCTTCTTTTATTCGTTCAACAATTTCTTGACGTTTTTCTGTTTTTAACACTTGTAATTCGTTTTCTAATTTCTCTTTTCCCTCTTGCGTCATATAATAGCTTTTCTCTACAGCCATTCTAAACACTCCTTTTAATTCCAAACCTTTTTAAATAGCAAATTACTTATTGATATTTATTCTTCAAGTAGCTTGAATATGTCAACTTAACACGTAAGTAAACGTTTAATAAAAACTACTAACCAATACTATGGCAGATTTTTTGCAATATTTCAATACATTTCTTATGAAACTTTTAAAGAGGTTAATTTAATCGATCTTACGAGCCAATATCGTTTGTATCTTGGTCGCCATTAAATCAATCGCAACAAGATTCTCGCCACCCTCTGGAATAATAATGTCTGCATAGCGTTTTGTTGGTTCAACAAATTGCAAATGCATCGGTCTGACTACATTAATATACTGATCGATGACAGAATCTATCGTACGACCACGTTCTTTTATGTCACGGAGCATTCTTCTTATAATTCGTACATCAGCATCGGTATCAACATATACTTTTATATCCATTAAATCTAATAATCGAGGATCTTCTAAGATAAGTATTCCTTCTAAAATAATTACTTCTTTAGATTCAACTGAAACTACTTGATCAGAACGCGTATGTTGTTTATAATCGTAAATCGGCTTGTCCACAGCATTATGTTTTAATAATTGTTGTAAATGTTTGATTAGAAGATCATTATCAAATGCAAGTGGGTGATCATAATTTGTTTCTAAACGTTCTTCAAAGGGTAGATGCGATTGATCCTTATAATAATAATCTTGCTCAATAACTAAAATCGTCTTATCCGCAAAACGTTTGCAAATCGAACGGGTTACAGATGTTTTTCCAGAACCAGATCCACCCGCTACACCTATTACGATAGGTTTTTCATTATTCATACCTTAACTATCCCCTTTAATATCTTGTTGTTTTTTTGTTGTTATTGCAATTCCATCACCAATAGGAACAATTGTAGTATGGTAAGTTGGCATGTTAACTAACCATTCATTATAACTTCGAATTTTTGTTGCAATACGTTGTTGTCTTTTATTTTGACTGCTCTCACTAGCAACCATTCCTTTAAATAAAACATTGTCAGATATAATAATGCCATCTTGATTTAAAAAAGGCGCATACAATTCGAAAAACCGTTGATATTGCCCTTTCGCCGCATCGATAAATAAGAGATCAAACTTTCCTTTTTCTTCTATTTCACCACTAATTTCAAGCGCATCACCGTATACTAAATCAATTGTTCTCGTATCACTATAGTTTGAAATATTACCAATTGCTTCTTGATATCTTGGTAGATCTCGCTCTATGGTAACAATAGTAGTACTAGGATATGCACTTGCCATTTGCAAAGCAGAGTATCCTATTGCTGTACCTATTTCAAGTATTTTACTGGGCTTTTTCATTCGAATGATTTGCTTTAAAAAAGCTATACCCATAGGTTCCATAATCGGAACATGGTTATCACTAGCATAGATCTCTAGCTTTTTTACCCAGTCCGTTTTTGGTTCAAGTAAACTGGATAAATATTGCTCCGTGTCATAATCCATTTAATGTAAATCCACCTTTACTCATCTAAAATAGTCTAACTTAGAGAAATCCTCAAGCAGTTAACGCCATTTAAAGCTATAGATCTCGGTCTAAATGTTCTTTTGCTAATTCTTTATGTCTTTCAAATGTTTCAGCATAATAAATTTCACCGTCTGGATCAGCTACAAAGAATAAGAAATCTGTGACCTCAGGTTCTATTACTGCTTGTAATGAGCTTTCACCAAAACTAGAAATAGGTCCCACAGGTAAACCATCTATCCGATAGGTATTATAAGGTGATTCGACTTCCAAATCTTCAAATAAAACACGGTCTTTATGTGTTCCTAATGCATACAAGACAGTTGGATCTGTTTCTAGCCTCATGTCTTTTTCTAGACGATTATAAAATACTCCAGCAATTTTTTTACGCTCTTCTTCTGTACGCGCTTCTTTCTCTACTAGTGATGCTAATGTAATAACTTCGTGCATCGAAAAATCTTCCATTTCATTGATCTGTGATTGATACATTAGTACTACTTGTTCCGTTTTTTCTAACATTGTTTTTATAATGTTGTCTATAGAAGGATCTTCTGTATAAAATGGATATGTTGCAGCAAATAAATAACCCTCTAATGGATATCGAATTTCAGAGTCTAATATATCTTCTGATAAAATCGATGGATATGTTTGTATTAGCTGTCTAATATAATCTTCATCTTGCATTTTTTCAATAAATTCATCTGCATCAACCCCAGCATTTTTTTCGTATAATGTTGCTATTTCATCAATACTTTTACCTTCTGGAATTGTTACATTAATAACGGCCTCTTGCATGATATTACCCGTTTGTAATTTCTCTGTAACTTGGGCTAATGTCATAGACGGAGACAACTGATATTCACCAGCTTGGAAATCTGCAGCATTATTAAATTTTACGTAAAATCGATAAATTAATGCATTATTAACAATACCCTCTTCTTCTAATACATTTGCTATTTGAGATGGTGATGATCCTAACGGAATCTCAACAGATTTTACTGTTTCATCACTTGTGTCTGCTGGCGCAAGTCCATCCCTCACGTATATGTATCCAGTTATTCCTCCTACAACTAAGAAAATTATCACTAAGACAAGTATCGTTGCTACAATCTTTCTTACTAAACTAGCTTCTTGACATCTTTGAATAAAACGCTCTCTGCGCGATTTATTAGCTTTTGTTAATGCTTCATCTATGTTTGCTTGTGTATGCTGATTTTCTTTTAATGTGTGTTTCTTTTTCTCTTCGTTATCAGATGTGGACATCTTCAAATCCCCCTTTCATCCGGTACATTATACTACAAATAACTACACTATTTCCATTTTATTTTCAAATAAAGTTCACTACACACAAAAACAGAAGGAACTTGTTCCTTCTGTTTTTATTATATTAACACTACTAGCTTAACCTTAACAAATCGAAACTTATTCCTCATCGTCTGTAAGTGTATTAAGCATTTCTTCAACCATTTCCCATTCTTCATCACTTTCGATTTGAAATAATGCCAGATCATCTTCATTATTTTTATCTTCATAACGAAAAGCGAATACTTCTACTTCTTCATCTTCGGCATCATCATCATTTTCATTCACTGGGACTACCGCTATATATGATTGTTTGTTCTCCTCAACATCAAACGTGAAAAGCACCTCAAATAAATGTTCTTCACCTTTCTCATCTGGAATTATAATTCTTTCTTTTTCTTCTAATGCCATTTTTATACCTCCAATTATTGATGGGCGTCTAAATACCCTTGCAGAATCATGACTGCAGCCATTTTATCAATTACTTTTTTTCTTTTTTTTCTACTCATATCAGCTTCAATTAAAACACGTTCTGCTGCCATTGTCGTTAAACGTTCATCCCACATAAAAGTTTTTAACTGAAACGTTTCTTCTATGAAAGAGGCTAAACGTTGACAAGCTTCTCCACGTTCACCTATTGAGCCATTCATATTTTTTGGTAATCCGACAATTACTTCTGTTATGTTATGTTCTTTAATAAGATCTGCAAGCTGTTTTTCTACTGTTTTGAAATCTAACTCATCCCAGTACAATGTAGTGATACCTTGGGCTGTCCACCCAAAGGCGTCACTTACTGCAATACCGATCGTTTTAGAACCAACATCTAATCCCAATTTTCTCATGTTACTCCTCTTTGTGCTGAACTAAGTAGTACTTTACTAATTCTTCAATTAGTTCGTCTCTTTCAATTCTTCTAATTAGATTACGTGCATCTTTATACCTCGGAATGTACGCCGGATCGCCAGAAAGTAAATAGCCAACGATTTGATTAATTGGATTATAACCTTTTTCTTTTAATGCCTCATAGACAGTAAATAATACTTCGTTAACATTCTCTTCTAAGGGTTCTTCTGAAAAATTGAATTTCATGGTTTTATCCATTGAGTCCATACATAACACCCCGCCTTTTTATCGTGTCCATTTTTTTGTAGCTAATCATTTCTTCAAATGAAACAGTCACTATAAATCTTTCTATTACATATTATTGTAAACACAAACATCATACCATACTTTGTTTAATCTTTTCTCTATTATATCGTTTTTATACCAAAAATTACAATCTATTCGATTGAAGAAATATATTGTTTAGCATATACCAATGCCTCACTCAGTTGCTCAGGATTCTTTCCTCCGGCCTGGGCCATGTCAGGGCGACCGCCTCCGCCTCCGCCACAACGAGTTGCAGTTTCTTTAATTAACTTCCCAGCATGATAACCACGGTCAATCAGATCCTTCGTCACACCTGCTGCCAATTGTACTTTTCCATTATTTACAGCGCCTAACAATATGATACCTGAATCAAGCTTTTGTTTTAATTCGTCTACCATACTACGTAACTGATTGATATCTGAAACATCCACTTGTTTAACTAGGTATGATACGCCATTTACTTGTTCAACTTCATCAAGAATAGATGCCGCCTCGATATTAGATAACTTTTGACTTAAAGAATCCTTATCCTTTTGTAACTCTTTAATTTCTTGAAATAAACCATCAATCCGTTTTGGTACTTGATCTAATGAAACTTTCAATAAGCTAGCCGCTTCTTGAAGATGGTGTTGTTGATTTGTAACATGCGAATAAGCACCTTTTCCTGTTGTTGCTTCAATTCTTCGTGTGCCTGCTCCAATTCCTGTTTCTGTTGTAAGTTTAAACAAACCTATTTCAGAAGTGTTTAAGACATGTATTCCTCCACAAAGTTCTATGCTAAAGTCACCAATTTTCACAACTCGAACGATATCACCATATTTTTCGCCAAATAAGGCCATTGCACCCATTTCTTTAGCCTCTGCAATTGGATAACTCTTAATTGAGACGGGTATAGAATCCCAGATTTTTTGATTAACAATCGTTTCAATCTGTTCGATTTCTTGATCTGTTATTGTACTGAAATGTGAAAAATCAAATCGTAAACGATCGGTATCAACTAATGATCCAGCTTGATTAACATGGTCACCAAGAACATCTTTTAAAGCCTGATGTAACAGGTGTGTAGCCGTATGATTTTTAATGATTGACGAACGCGATTGTTTATCTACAATCGCTTTAACAATGTCACCACTGCTTAAAACACCTTTTGTAACTGTTACTCGATGTAAATGTTGCCCTTTAGGAGCTTTTTGAACACCTTCCACTTTTGCTTCTGCTTGTTCCGTATAAAGCCAACCTACATCTGCTATTTGTCCACCACTTTCAGCATAAAAAGGCGTTTGATCCAACAGAAGATATACTTCTTTCTCACTTGATTGCGTGACAACTTCTTTATTCTCGATGATAGTTGAAATAACAGTGTCTACTTTTTGATGATCATAACCAACAAAAATACTTTCTGCTGAAAGTTCACTAAATACACTATCTTGTACCTGCATCGAATCGACTTTTTGTCTTGCATTACGTGCACGACTTCTTTGCTTGTCCATTTCTTCTTTAAAACCTGCTTCATCAATGGTAAATCCTAATTCATTTACATATTCCTCTGTTAACTCTTTTGGAAATCCATATGTGTCATACAATCTAAATACTTCTGTTCCAGGAAAGACTTTGCTTCCTTGTCCTTTCTCTAGTTCAATAATATTCTCTAGAATTGCCAAACCTTCATGTAATGTTTCATGAAAACGCTCTTCTTCTGTTTTTACAACATTTTCAATAAATGCTTGTTTACTTTGTACGTTGGAGTAAAATGCTTGCATAATTTCTCCAACGGTTCCAACTAATTGATACATAAATGGTTTCTCTATGCCAATCTGTTTCGCAAAACGAACTGCCCTGCGCAACAATCTTCTCAATACATAGCCTCTTCCTTCATTCGAAGGTAATGCACCGTCAGCAATTGCAAATGTAACCGTACGTATATGATCAGCAATAACTTTATAGGCAACATCCATAGACTCATCTTTGCCATATTTAACTGTAGCCAGTTGTTCTACTTTTTTGATAATAGGTAAAAATAAATCCGTTTCAAAATTAGTTGGTGCATCTTGAATGACACATACCATACGTTCTAATCCCATACCTGTATCAATGTTTTTCTTTGGTAAAGGTGTATACGTATCATCTGGATTGTGATTAAATTGTGAAAAGACAAGATTCCATATTTCTAAATAGCGATCATTCTCTCCACCAGGATATAGTTCTGGGTCAGTTGAATCATTACCATAAGCTGCACCACGATCATAAAATATTTCCGTGTTAGGACCACTTGGACCTTCACCGATATCCCAAAAATTCTCTTCTAATCGAATAATACGTTCTTCTGGTAGTTTGATATTATTTTTCCATAGATCATATGCTTCATCATCTTCAGGGTGCACTGTAACTGCTAATTTTTCAGGATCAAAACCAATCCACTTATCACTCGTTAAAAATTCCCATGCCCATTCTATTGCTTCTTGTTTAAAGTAATTTCCGATTGAAAAGTTACCAAGCATTTCAAAGAAAGTGTGATGACGTGCTGTAAAACCAACATTTTCAATATCATTTGTCCGAATTGATTTTTGTGCGTTAACAATTCTAGGGTTATCTGGAATAACTCGACCATCAAAATATTTCTTCAATGTTGCAACGCCACTATTAATCCATAATAAAGTTGGATCTTCCTTAGGCACTAGTGATGCACTAGGCTCCACCGTATGACCTTTTTCTTCATAAAAATCTAAAAACAATTGTCTGACTTGTGCTGATGTTAGTGTTTTCAATTAAATAACCTCCTTGAGCTAACTATGTATCCTAAAAAAAAAACTAAAAGCTCCCGTCTCTGCAAAAAAATTGCAGGGACGAGAGCTGAATATCGCGGTACCACCCTGATTATGAACTACTATACGTTCATCATCTTGAGCACGATAACGGTGTGTGACCGACAGGTATTAACTGCTCTCTGAACTAGCTTCTGTAGCCCTTCATTTAGAATTTCTTACAGCCTAAGGAAATTCCTCTCTTTTAATGGGTCTGCCACATACTAATGATCTTCTACGATTTACGTCATGTTACTTGCTAGCATATTATAGATAATAATTAAACATATGTCAATCCGTAGATCTAAACTCCTTCATATGCTTAACAATAACTTTGAGAACTGTTACAAAAGGAATAGCCACAATCATCCCAATTATTCCCGCTACTTCTCCGCCTACTAGTAAGGCGAAAATTATAATTATCGGATGTAGATGAACACTCTTACCAACAATATAAGGAGAAAGTAGATTTCCTTCTATCAGTTGGACAACAATCACTCCTAATATGACATAGATGACTTGCTTCATAGACATAGTAAAAGCAAGAATTACCGCTGGTACGGCGCCAATGATAGGACCGAAGTAAGGTATGATATTGGTTATCCCCATCAAGCTTGCTAATATAATGGGATAATTCATATCTATAATAAGAAAAATAATATAGGTTGTTAACCCAACAAATAAACAAACAAGCAACTGTCCTCTAATATAAGCACCTATCGTTTTATTAATCGCAGGACCTAAAACTTTACTATCTTCTCGATACCTAGCAGGAATCAATTTAACCGTAGCAGTTTTTATTAACTTATAGTCTTTTAACATATAAAATACCAAGACTGGAATAACAGCGATTATAATAAATAAATCCATTATCTTGGTAGCTTTTTTTAAGAGAGATGTTACATATCCTGTTATAAATTCTTCTAATTGATTAAAAAACATATCCATCCGATCGTGAAATGCTTCTGGTAAAAAGGATGTACTTTCATAAAATTGATAAATCGTTGTACGATATGTATGAATAAATTCAGGTAAATTCTTTTGTAAATCTTTTAATTGCAATACAAATGCTGGGAATATATGATATGCAATATACCCTAAGCTAGTGATAAATAGAAGATAGATAAGTGTGATAGCCAACCAACGTGGTATGTGATATGCGTGTATTTTCTCAACAAGTGGGTGTAACAAAAAAGCAACAATACTTGCTATTATAAATGGTGTACTTATATGCAATAGACTAACTAAAACAGAATGATAGAATGGATATAGTTTGAGCATTAAATAGAAGAACAGGAGTAATAAGATACCAAATACAATCCGATAGAGCCATTTTATTGCTTTTTTTTGATCGAACATTCGTAATTTATCTCCTTAATAAAGGGTAACGAGATTGGTTTACCATTGTGTTTTCCTATCTTCCTCCGTAAAAAGGTCATCAAGTGAACTAAGTGAACCATCCTCCTCGACTTCATGCATATTAAAAACACCTTCCATTACGGTAAGTTCAATAAAACAATTCCAACAATAATAATGTTGATTACCTATTTTTCCAATGTTTTTTCCCTTACAATTTGGACAATACATTTATTCCGCGCTCCTTTTGACTAATAAACCGTTACTGCTATTCTTTCCACTTTATTTGTGATTTATTCAACTAGCATTATTACAATCTCAACTTTTTCAGAGTGGAACAGGCATTTAAGTCTTGGTAAACTTGAGAAGTCTCACAATCCAAAATTAAAGTTGACTTCGTGCTCCTTTCGTAAGTATTATTGCGAGCCATTTTACGAATGTGATAGATAATGATAGTGCGACATACCGCTCTGGAAATATACTTCGCTTTCCGTGGGCACGACTTCAGCTAACTTAGTAAAGCAAAAGTCGCTTTACTAAGTGGATCTTCAGTCCGTGCTGTTCCCACGGAAAGCGAGACCATTTGCTGACCTAGCGAAATAAGAAAGTTTACGTCGGAGTTTATAGTTGTTTTCTAATAAGCGACTACCTATTAGAAAGTGGGCTTTTTTAAAGACTTTCAAGCAATGTAACGCTATACGCTAAACTTAATATAGGCAACGATTAGCGCTTATATTTTTGAGGGGAAAGTTGAGTTACAATCTTTTAAACATAAAAACACACCATACAGCGATTTGTATGGTGTGTCTTCTATTTTATTTATAAGAAATCATAAGGGGATATAGCACTTTCCTCTTCATTCTCGGTATCTGTTTGAAGCTTTTGATCTTGGTCTATCATAAGCTTTAATTTACTAGTTAAAGTTGTATATCGTTTGTTTGTATCTTCTTCTTGCACACCATAAAGAAAAGCTTGTTTGTCACCACAAATTATTAGAGACTGTTTCGCACGCGTTAATGCCGTGTATAATAAATTCTTACGAAGCATTCGACGGTAACCTGGAACAACAGGTAATATAACAATAGGAAACTCACTACCTTGCGACTTATGGATTGAAATACAATAAGCATGCATTAAATTTAATAAATCTTTCCGTTCATAAACGACATCTTTTTCATCAAATGAGACGACTACTTGTTCAACTTGGTCTACATTTTCATCTTCTTGAAAAATAGCTGTTATTTCACCAATATCTCCATTAAAGACACCGTCTTCAGCCTGGTTAACCAATTGAATAACTTTGTCTCCAGTACGAAAGGTAACATCTTTTGCTCTTAACTCACGCCGATCTTTTCTTTTAGGATTTACTAATTTTTGAATTTCCTCATTTAACTGATGTATGCCTGCCTGAGATCGATACATTGGAGCCAGTACCTGAATATCTTTAAGGTCAACACCCTTTTCATGCGCTTTTGTCACAATTTGTTTCACAACATCTACTACGTGTCCTTCATTACAAGCAATAAAGTTAAAATCACTTGCTTTTTGAAGTGAATCTTTCGTTAATTTTTTTTGTTTCATTTCATGTGCTAGTTGAATAATTTTTGAACCTTCTTTTTGCCGGTAAACTTCTTCCAATTTAACTGCAGGTACCAATTCACTTGCAAGTAGGTCTGCTAATACTTGTCCTGGACCTACTGATGGTAATTGATCTTCATCGCCGACTATTAACACTTGCATCGCTTTGGGTATTGCTTTAAATAATTGATTGGCTAAAAAGACATCAACCATCGAAAACTCATCAATTACTAACAATTTACCATTAAGTTGATTATCTTCGTCTTTTTCAAACGATTCATTTCCATCCCAGCCGAGTAATCGATGAATTGTAACAGCGGGTAAACCTGTAGATTCATTCATCCTTTTTGCAGCCCTTCCAGTTGGAGCTGTTAATACAAATGGGAAATCTGCTTTATTATCATATTTACCGATATCGGCAGACAAATCATATAACTGTTCATATGACTTAATAATACCTTTAATTACTGTCGTTTTACCCGTACCTGGTCCACCTGTAAGAATCATCACTTTTTCAGTTAAAGCTTGTTTAATGGCATCAAATTGTTCTATGCCATAACTTAATACTTCATCTTCTTCAATTTGACCAACAATTTTTAATAATTCTGCTTCCACAACTTCATCTTCTATTTCTTGTTCAAGAACTCGATTTAGTTGCGTTGTAAATCCTGCTTCAGCATAATATAAAATTGGTAGAAATACTTTTTCATTTTCTTCCAATATTAATTGTTTTTCTTCGTTTAAAGCTTGAATTTCCGTCCGAATTTCCGCTTCACTTATCTGGTAACGTTGCGCTTGTATTAACCGACTTGCTTCTTCGATTAATTCTCCAATTGGAAGATAAACATGTCCATTCTGTGTTGAATCTTGTAAACAAAACATGCAACCTGCCTGAATTCTACTCGGATGATTCATTTCAATGTTATGTTGTTTCGCTACTTCATCTGCACGTTGAAAACCAACGCCATCAATATCAAAAACATATTGATAAGGATTTGATTCTAAAATGTTTATCGCTTCATCTTTGTACGCTTGATATATTTTTTGAGCCATTTTTAATCCAAACCCATATTTAGAGAGGCGAACAACAACGTGTTCAAACCCTTGATGTTCTTGTAATTTTTGATGTAGTCCCTCTGCTCTAACCTTCGTTAAGCCTCGAATATCATCTAATAGACTAGGATCTTTCAATATTTTAGAGACAGCTGTTTCACCAAGTTTTTTAACGATCCGTTCGGCCGTTTTTTTACCGACTCCGTGAAATAATTCACTTGATAAATAAGCAACTAATCCTTCTTCCGTGTCTGGAATATAACGTTCGTAATGCACTACTTGATACTGTAGACCGAATTTTTTATGTTTAATAAAATCCCCACGAAAGACATATGGTTCACCCATGTTCAGTTGATTAAAATAGCCTTTTATGACAACCTCTTTTTCAGAGAACTCTTCATTAGTCTGGAGCACTTTAATTTTAGCAATGGAAAAGTGTTCTTTATGATTAGTGAAAATCATATGAATTAGTTCCCCTTTTATATAATTCTCTTCCACTTTATTGTTATTGTCCTCCATTACTAAAATACCCCTCTGCTATTTATTGATTCGATTGTTCGATTAACATTTCTACTTTGGATTTAGCATCTATTGCTAAGATATGATCTGGTTGTAGTTCAACTGCTTTAGATAAGTGCACTAACGCTTCTTCAGGCTTGTCTTCAAATAAAATTGCAACCCCTAAATTATAATGTGCATCACTATGTGTCTGATCAAGTTCTAATACCGCTTCAAACATACTTTTTGCTAGTGCTAATTGATCTGTTTGAGCTAAGGTTAATCCATATTGAAATAAAATTGCTTCATCTATTGGATTTAATTCTTTCGCCCGTTGGAAGTAGACGAGTGATAGTTTGTCATGTTCTTGTTGTTGAAGCGTTAAACCTTGCATGAAATATACATCAGCTTCTTCTAATCCACTATCAATTGCCTTTTGATAATTCATTTGTGCGCGTTTAAGATCCTCTTGTTCAAAATAGAGATTACCAAGACCATAATATGCAGTTCCCGCTTTTTCATCTAATGTAATAGCTTTAACGAAAAAGCGCTCCGCTCTCTCATTATCATTCATATGTAATAGTAAGTTACCAAAATTGATATACCCTACTGGATCTTCCGGTGCTTCTTCAATCACTTTATTAAAACAACTAGCTGCTTCTTCAAATTTTCCTTCTTGCATAAACTGGATACCCTTATTTGTTTCTTCCATATTTAAACCCTCTCTCTATCTTTATTATACAGAAAAATACAGAACAGAGGAATGTTAATCTGTTCTGTATTTTAAATTATTAGCCAACGTAATCTAACATTACTTCATCTTTAAAAATTTCATCAATGGTTCCGCCACCAAGACAAACCTCACCATCATAGAATACAACAGCTTGTCCAGGCGTAATTGCACGTTCTTTTTGATCAAAAACGACACGTACTTTATTATCAGCCAATGGAATTACCGTTACTTTACTATCATCTTGACGATAACGGAATTTTGCTGTACAAGTAAACGCTTCTTTCGGTGTTTCATTAATCCAATTTAAGTCAGTTGCGACTAATCCATCTGAATAAAGGTAATCATTTTCATACCCTTGCTCTACAAATAAGACATTTTCTTTAAGGTCTTTTCCGACTACAAACCATGGGCCACCAGGGCCACCTATTCCTAATCCTTGTCGTTGCCCAATAGTGTAATACATCAAGCCCTCATGTTTCCCTTGATTCACACCATTCATGGTACGCATAAATCCTGGTTGTGCTGGCAAATATTCACTCAAGAATTCTTTGAAGTTTCGTTCTCCAATAAAACAAATACCCGTACTATCTTTTTTAGTTGCTGTTGCAAGGTCATGCTCTTTTGCAATACGACGTACTTCTTTTTTCGGTAAGTGACCTAGTGGGAACATTACTTTCTCTAAAACATCTGCAGATAATTGATTTAAGAAATAGGTTTGATCTTTATTTGAATCAACACCACGTAACATTTCGATTCGATCACCGTCTTTACTCACTTGCGCATAATGTCCAGTTGCCACATAATCAGCACCTAGAGATAACGCGTGTTCAAGAAATGCTTTAAATTTAATTTCTTTATTACACATTACATCTGGATTTGGTGTGCGTCCAGCTTTATATTCGTCTAGGAAGTAAGTAAATACTTTATCCCAGTATTGTTTTTCAAAATTAACACCATAATATGGAATATCCAGTTGATTACAGACACGAATAACATCATTGAAATCTTCTGTTGCCGTGCAAACACCAAATTCATCGGTATCGTCCCAGTTTTTCATGAAAATACCTACTACATCATAGCCTTGTTCTTTTAGTAAAAGTGCTGTAACGGATGAATCTACTCCGCCACTCATGCCTACTACAACACGTGTATTTTTATTATCTTCCATTTCTTTCACCACCTTACTAATTTTATGATACAACTCGATTTACAATAGCTGCTATTTTAGTAGCAGCTTCTTCAATTTGTTCCTTGTCGTTAGCTAAACCAAAGCTAAATCGAATAGAATTTACTGTTCGCTCATCTTCATTACCATACATTGCAGCTAACACATGCGAAGGTTCTACAGATCCTGCTGTACAAGCACTACCACTCGAAGCCGCAATTCCTGCTAAATCAAAGTTCATCAATAAAGACTCCACATTAGCTCCTGGAAAGCTTATATTTACAATTGTTGGGACTGTCACTGTATTTTCACCATTAATAGAATAATGTACTTTTTCTTTTTCTAACATTCCCAAAAGCGTTTCTTTATAAGCTTGATAATCATCCAGTCGTTGCTTTTTATCTTGAATAATTAACTCTATTGCTTTTTGAAAACCAACAATATTTGTGACATTCTCAGTTCCTGGTCGACGTTTCCGTTCTTGTTCGCCTCCAAATTGCATTGTTTTTATTCGTACACCATCTTTTATATAAAGAAAACCGGTACCTTTAGGTCCATTTACCTTGTGTGATGAAACAGTTAACAAATCCACACCTAATTCGTTCACATCAATATCACAAATACCATAGGCTTGGACTGCATCAGTATGAAAATAAGCTTGATGCTCCTTGAGAATCTCACCAATCTCGCGAATAGGCTGAATGACTCCTGTCTCATTGTTTACCATCATGATAGACACTAAAATGGTTTGATCTGTTAAAGCAGCACGTAAGTCTTCAATCGCTACTTGTCCTGTTTGTTGCACAGGTAAATAAGTGACATGAAATCCCTGTTTTTCTAGTGATTCAGCTGCGTGCAAATTAGCATGATGCTCTATTTTTGTTGTAATAATATGTTTGCCTTTATCTTTATTTGCCCATGCAGTTCCAAGTAAAGCTAAATTATCAGCTTCTGTTCCACCACTTGTGAAAATAATGTTTTTTTCTGAAGCTTGAATACTTTGTGCTGCTGTATTTCTAGCTTCATCTAGTAATTGTCTAGCCTTTCGTCCAAATTGATGAATACTTGATGGATTTCCAAATGTCTGTTCCATCACAGGAAGCATCGCTTGTATCACATCTGGGTGTACAGGAGAAGTCGCTGCGTGATCCAAGTAAATTGCATCCATTAGTCTGCCTTCTTTCCTTATCTATAGTTTAAACTGGCAAATAAGTCTTAAAACGTCAATCTTTTAGAAGCAGGCTTTTTTAAAGTCTTTCAAGCAATAAAACAGCTATGCTTCAAACGTAAAACAGTCAACGAGTATCATTTATTTTTTTGGTGAGAACGTCGAGTCATTTATATATAAAACATATGCGGTTCGTGGCTATCGTCATCGCCATGTTTTCGCAAATCTTCTAATGTAGTAGTATCTAATACATCTTTAACAGCATCTCTAACACGTATCCACAAGGCTTGCTTTGCAGGCTCTTCATCTTCTATACCTTCTACAGGTGTAATCGGTCCTTCTAAAATACGAATAATATCTCCAGCTGTTATTTCTTTTGCTTCTTTTGCAAGTAAATAACCACCATATGCACCACGAACACTCTTTACTAAACCTGCATTTCGTAAAGGTGGTACTAATTGTTCTAAATAATGCTCTGACAGACTATTTTCATTTGCAATTGTTTTTAAAGAAACTGGACCTTCTCCAACCCTTTTGGCTAGCTCGATCATGATTGTTAAACCGTAGCGACCCTTAGTCGAAATTTTCATATTTTACACTCCCTATTTACAAACTAACAATAACTCTAAAAACTTATCCATAGATAGCATATAGCATCATTAATTCTTTTATTAAATAAAATTCTTTTTATCTTCTATTATGAGATTAGTATAGCACGAATGACATATTCCTTGCATTTTTCAAACGTTATCAGTACGCTAGAGAAAATATGATACCCTCTTAAATAGACAGTTTGAAAACAAAAAATAATTCTATCGATTATTAGTTAAGAAGTCAAGTATTTAAATCCATTAAAGGAGTTAACATCAATGGCAAAACAACCGCTCGCATTCCGTATGCGACCGAAACACATAGATGACATCATCGGACAAACCGATTTAGTCGGAAAAGGGAAAATGATTCAGCGGATGATTGAAGCAAACAGATTATCATCGATGATTCTATTCGGCCCACCTGGAACTGGAAAAACATCGATGGCAATGGCTTTAGCAAAAAGTTTGAACCTTCGTTTTAAAGTATTAAACGCAGTTATTGATAAAAAAAAAGACATGGAAATTGCCGTTGAGGAAGCTAAAATGTCGGGCCAACTTGTTTTAATTTTAGATGAAGTACATCGTTTAGATAAAGCGAAACAAGATTTCCTATTACCTCATCTAGAAAGTAATTTAATTACTTTAATTGGTTGTACAACAAGCAATCCATACCATTCAATAAATCCAGCAATTCGAAGTCGCGTTCACTTGTTTGAATTATCCAAGTTAGAACCAATAGATGTTAAAAAAGCCATAACCCGTGCACTTGGTGACGCAGAGGACGGAATTGGATCAATGCAAATTGATATTACAGACGAAGCCCTTGATCATTTTGCTCAATCAGCAAATGGTGACTTACGAGCAGCATTAAATGGGCTTGAATTAGCTGCCTACTCAACGCCAGTTAATAAAGATCAAATTATTGATATAACATTAGAAGTTGCTGAAGCATGTATGCAAAAGAAAAGTTTCTCTCATGATAAAAACGGTGATGCACATTATGATGTTTTATCAGCTTTCCAAAAATCAATTCGAGGTAGTGATGTCAATGCCGCACTTCACTATTTAGGCAGATTAATAGAAGCTGGAGATTTGGAGAGCATCGCCCGTAGAATGATTATTTGTGCGTATGAAGACATAGGAATTGCTAACCCGCAAGCTGGCCCTAGAGCACTAGCTGCTGTTCAAGCAGCTGAGCGTGTAGGATTTCCAGAAGCTCGTATTCCTTTATCTGTAGCGATAGTTGAGCTCTGTCTCTCACCTAAATCAAATTCCGCTTATTCCGCACTTGATCAAGCTTTGGCAGATATCCGAAATAGTGATACTGGTGATATACCAGATCATTTAAAAGATGCACATTATCAAGGAGCAAAAACATTGGGTCGTGGAGTCGACTACAAATATCCACACCAATATGAAAGTGGCTGGGTAAAGCAACAATATCTACCAGATAAAATTAAGAATAAAAGATATTATCAACCGAAACAAACAAGCAAATTTGAACGAGCACTGAAACAAATCTATGATAAATTAAAAGGATAACTTGTATAATTCTATTCCGAATCGAACATACTAGTAAAAACAGCTTTATAAATGTGCATTTAACTAGTATCCATTTTATATGGATCTCTTATTAACAAGCACTTTTAGTAGTTAAATAACTAGTTTTAGCACTAGTTTTATAAGCAAATTTACTAGATAGTATCGAATCAAAAGGAGTGAATTGAATTGGCAAAAGTTAGACAAGATGCGTGGTCACACGAAGATGATTTGCTACTCGCAGAAACCGTTTTACGTCATATTCGAGAAGGTAGCACACAATTAAATGCATTTGAAGAAGTAGGAGATAGATTAAATCGCACATCTGCTGCTTGCGGATTTCGCTGGAATGCAGAAGTTCGTCAGCGTTATGATCAAGCTGTTGCAATTGCAAAAAGACAAAGAAAAGAAAAAAAACGTCAATATGCAACAGAGCAGAAACAACCTACTCATTCTATGCTTTGGAAGAATGAAAGCATACCATTAGAGGAAACCAACACATCAATTACAGAGCCAACAATGGAAGAGCCGAATTTTTCTTATGCAAGAGAGTCAGAGACAATCGATTTAGATAGTGTTATTCGTTATTTAAGATCATTGAAAAAGAGTGTTGATTACTCCAATCGAGCAAAACATAATGAAGCAAAACTACAAGAAGAAAATACTAATTTATCAAACGAGAACCAACAACTACAAAAAGAAGTAAAACTATTAGGAAAACAATTGGAAACTGTACAAGCAGATTATCAAGCTTTCTTACAAATCATGGACAGAGCACGAAAAATGGTTGTGTTTGATGATAAAAATGACAATGCATCTCCAGCATTCAGAATGGAGAAAAACGGTAATTTAGAACAAGTTGCTCGATAACAAAAAAGCATCCTCCTCCAATTAATGAAGGTAAGGATGCTTTTAATTTATGTATGATAGTTTAATCCCGATTGTGCCGTCTTTGTAAAAAGTTTTGAGCCCGCCTATTTGCAGGTGGGTGCCATGTTTTATATCTTATACGTCCTTTAGTTAAAAGGCATGTACGCCATATAAAAACGATCGGCTCCCGTAATTATAAATGTTCGGTCAAAACATTAATAATTCAACGAACACATCAGGATTATTACTATCATTTTTTACTTATTATTTATTAACTTATAAATATATATTAGCATAAAAAGCAGTATATTTCAAGCATTTTAACAAGTAGTTTCTTCCAATTTATTTTTTAGTTGTCTCTGCTTTTTTCTGCAATTGTAATTGCAACTCATCTAGCTGTGCTTGGCTAACACTACCAGGGGCATCTGTTAATAAGTCAGAAGCAGATGCAGTTTTAGGAAATAGAATCGTATCACGTAAATTGTTTTTACCTGCTAAAAGCATGATAATACGGTCAAAACCTAAAGCAATACCACCATGTGGTGGAGTACCATACTCTAGTGCTTCTAAAAGGAAAGAAAATTGTGATTCAGCCTCTTCTTTCGAGAAACCTAGTACTTTAAACATTTTATCTTGTATGTCTCTCTTATGAATACGTAATGATCCTCCACCTAACTCAAAACCATTTAACACTAAATCATAAGCTTGCGCTTTTACTTGCTCTGGATTCGTTTCTATTTTATCAATATCTTCTATAAAAGGCATTGTAAAAGGATGATGTGCCGCGGAGTAACGTCCAGCAGCTTCATCATATTCTAATAATGGCCAATCTGTTACCCACAAGAAATTAAACTGGTTCTCATCAATCAATTGTAATTCCTTTGCTAATTTCATACGAAGCGCACCTAGACTATCATAGACAATAGCCTTTTTATCCGCAACAAAAAGTAGTAAATCATCGTTATCTGCCTGAAGTCTATCCATTAGCTCGCTTTGTTCTGCTTCAGAAAAGAATTTAGCAATTGGTCCTTTAAAGACATTGTCTTCTATCTTCAACCAAGCCAAACCCTTTGCACCATAAATCTTAACGAAATCCGTTAATTTATCAATGTCCTTACGAGAATAATCTTTTGCACGCCCTTTGACATTAATCGCACTCACTTTACCACCTGAAGAAATTGCACCTTCAAATACCTTAAACCCAGATGTTTTGACTAAATCAGATAGATCGACTAGTTCCATATCAAAACGTGTATCTGGTTTATCTGAACCATAACGTTCCATCGCTTCTTCATACCGGATTCGAGGTAAAGGTAAAGTCAAATCGACGCCTTTTACTTCTTTCATTAATTTTAGCATCATTCTTTCTGTCATCTCCATGATTTCATCACTAGACATAAATGATGTTTCAATATCAATTTGGGTGAATTCTGGTTGACGATCTGCACGTAAGTCTTCATCACGGAAACAGCGCGCAAATTGGAAATAACGTTCAAACCCTGCTACCATTAGCAATTGTTTGAATAATTGTGGTGACTGTGGTAATGCATAAAAATGCCCTGGATGTACACGACTAGGTACGAGATAATCTCTTGCACCCTCTGGAGTACTCTTTGTAAGCATCGGTGTTTCCATCTCCAAGTATTGTTCATCATTTAAAAATTGACGAATAACTTGCGTCGCTTGGTGGCGAAGACGAAATGTTTGCTGCATTGATTCTCTGCGCAAATCAAGATAACGATATTTCAAACGCAATTCTTCCGCAATTTCTTTATCATCATGAACGGAAAATGGCGGGTTTTTGGATTCATTTAAAATAGTCACTTTATTAACTAATATTTCGATTTTTCCAGTTTTTAATTTATCATTTATCGTCGATGCCTCACGCTCGACAACTTCACCATGAACCTCTAATACGTATTCACTTCGAACTGATTCCGCGACAGTTAAAGCTTGTTCAGATACAGTTGGGTTAAATACAATCTGTACTATTCCCGAACGATCACGGAAATCAATAAATATTAACCCACCAAGATCACGACGTTTTTGAACCCAACCTTTTAGACATACCGTTGAACCAACATCTGTTGTTCGTATCGTACCTGCTAATTGTCTCTCCTGTTGCATTATACTTTCCCCCCAGTAATTAGTTGTTGTATATGTGTAATCACGTTATCAAGCTTCACTGTCTCTTGTTCACCTGTTGTCATATCTTTGACATTAATATTATTCTCAGCTAATTCATTATCACCTAATACTAATACATACTTTGTTTTCAGACGATCAGCTGTTTTAAATTGACCTTTCATTTTTTTCGATTGATAATCCTTGTCCACTTGGATCCCAGCTTGTCTCATTTCATATACTAAACCAGTTGCCCTTTGATCTGCCTTTTCACCCATTGTTACAACATAACATTCTAGGTTAGTATCAATTGGCAAGCTTTGTTTTTCTGCTTCAAGAGCCATTAATAAACGCTCAACACTCAACGCGAAACCGATACCAGGTGTTTCTGGCCCACCTAAATCTTCGACTAAACCGTTATAACGGCCACCACCCGATAAGGTTGTAATTGCTCCAAAACCATCGGCATCACTCATAATTTCAAATGCAGTATGATTATAATAATCTAAACCTCTAACTAAGTTTTTATCTACTACATAGGCAATATTCATTTGATCTAAAAATTGCTTTACCTGTTCAAAATAATCACGTGATGCATCATTTAAGTAATCTAATATAGATGGCGCTGTTGCCATCGACGGATGATCTTTATCCTTTTTACAATCTAAAACGCGTAATGGATTTTTCTCTAATCGTAATTGGCAATCATTACAAAGCTCTTCTTTATGTGGTTCAAAGTGCTCAATTAAAGCATTACGATGACTCGTTCTACTTTCATTATCTCCTAGACTATTAATAACCAATCGTAAAGAACGTAATCCTAATTGTTGATATACAGACATTGCAAGTGAAATTACTTCCGCATCAATTGCTGGATTTGCACTTCCTAGTGCTTCTACACCAAATTGAACAAATTGTCTCATTCTTCCTTGTTGTGGTCGTTCATAACGGAACATTGGTCCTGCATAAAATAATTTTGTCGGCTGTGTTGCATGTCCAAATAATTTATGTTGGACAAAAGCTCTGACAACTGATGCGGTTCCTTCTGGTCTAAGTGTAAGACTACGATCTCCTCGGTCTTGAAATGTGTACATTTCTTTTTGCACAATATCGGTTGTATCACCAACACCCCGTTGAAATAATTCTGTGTGTTCAAATATCGGCGTGCGAATTTCTTTATAATTATATGTACGACAAAGTTCCTTGAATTTCTCTTCAACATATTGCCATTGTTCGGTTACACCTGGTAATAAATCTTGTGTTCCTCTTGGCGCATTCATCATTTGTTTAACCCCCTGTTAATCATTACTTATTTTCAAACATAAATAAACTCCCGTCCCTCCAATAAAGAAGGGACGAGAGTTTAACCCGTGTTACCACCCTAGTTGAAATGTAATACATCACATTTCCACTCGAAACAGTTAACGCCTGTCTACGTTTGTATTTACTTCGCTTTCAATACAAATCCTAAGGAATGTCTTTCGTTAAGTTGCTAAACCGGATTCCCTTTCAGCCTAGGAGAATCACTCTCTTTTGTCGCATTTCTTAACTACTTTTTCCCTCATTGGATATAACACTTTATAAACGCGCACGAATTGTAAGAATTGTTTATAATATTACTGTTTCTAAGCTATCTTGTCAAGAACGATTTAATTTTCTTTTTAATTTTTTAACATCATCTAATGAAATACCTAACTCCTCTGCAATTTCTAAACTATTGCTTACAGAGTCAAGTTCAATAAACCGATGAAAATCCACATTTAACAGTCCATTATTGTATTTAGTAGACTGATTATCATTAACTCGCATGAAGTTTAACTCCCTTATGGTAATTTTAGAGTTGTTCTATTATAATTGCAATAGCGTTTATCAATATATTCTTTTAACAAACTTTTGGAGGTACACCATGCGTCTACGACAAAAACATATATTTTTCTTCTTCCTTCTTCTTATTTTTAGTCTATCCAGTTCATCTATAGTCTATGCACAAGAAGTAAAGATTGCGGCTGATGGACTAAATTTAAGAAGTGGACCTGGCGAAGACTATGATATAGTTGGACAAGTTAACACGGGAGAAATCTTCCAAGTTATTGAAGAACAATCAGAGTGGATAGCACTTTCATATAATTCTGAAACAGTTTGGGTTTCAGCAGAATATGTTAGCCTATTATCTGAATCGGAAACGGATGAAGAATCTGATCAACTAGAAGAAACAGAAACGACAGAGGAAAATACAGCAAGCGTTCCTGAAGAGCAGAATACTTTTAACAATCTGATGACAAAATTTCAAGTAACCAACGTTCGTAGTCAACCATCTACTAGTGGAGACATTCTCACAACACTAGCTAAAGGTGAAAAGATTTCCGCAATCCGATCCGAGAATGATTGGTTTGAGATAGAGTGGGATAACACAACCGGTTATGTTCCTTCATGGGTTGTTGGAAATGTCACACCAATTCAAAAAGATGTAACTTCGGTTTTCCAAAATAAAGTGATTGTACTAGATGCTGGCCATGGGGGTAGGGATGTTGGAGCAATTGGTGCAGGTGGTAATTACGAAAAAAATTACACGTTACGTACAGTTGAAATGGTGAAGTCCTATCTAGAACAACTTGGAGCAACTGTTTATTTAACGCGTGATGATGATCATTATTACACACTTACAAGTAGAGCAGCTTTTTCTAATTATTGGAATGCGGACATGTTTCTAAGTTTACATTATAATAGCACACCACAATATCCAAATGCTGCCGGAATAAGCACGTACTATTATAACGATAGTGATGAAGCTTTAGCTAATGTAGTGCATGAAGAATTATTAAAATCATTAGTAGCAGAAGATCGTCAAGTTGATTATGGAGACTATCAAGTAATTCGTACAAATCATCGTCCTTCACTACTGTTGGAATTAGGATTCATATCAAACGTTGAAGAAGAATCAAAAATACAAACACTTTCTTACCAGAAGAAAATCGCACAGGGTATTATCGCTGGTTTGCAAAGATATTACTCATTTAATGAATAAACAAAAAAAGTAGATTTTTCCTGATGGAAGATCTACTTTTTTACTATATTTATTCTTTACTATCTAATATAAGTGTAACAGGACCACTATTAACTAATTCTATATCCATCATGGCACCAAATAAACCACTTTCTAAATGAATTCCAGCTTCTTCAATAGATTGATTAAAATAATCATAACACTCTTTTGCGTAATCAGGTTTAGCCGCTTTCATAAAATTGGGTCTTCTACCTTTTCGACAATCTCCGTATAAGGTAAACTGCGAAACAGATAATATACTTCCCTCTACATCTTTTACAGAGAGATTCATTTTTTCTGAATCATCTTCAAAAATACGCAAGTGAATAATTTTTTGAACAAGGTAATCTGCATCTTTTAACGTATCCTCGTGCGTGACACCAAGTAAGACCATTAAACCTCGTCCAATTTCTCCAACTCGTTCATCTTTTACCGATACGTTTGCATGATTGACCCTTTGAATAACAGCCTTCATTAAAAATATCTCCTTTAAAACTACTATTGCAATACACGTTCTACTGTATATACGTCTTTTATTTGTTTCAATCGATCAACAATTTTACGTAAATGTCCTAAGTTATGAATTAAAATAGTTAAATGAATCACTGCCATTTTATTTCGATCAGACTTTCCGTTCACCGCAGTAATATTTGTTCGCATTTCGTTTACGGACTGTAAAACGTCATTTAACAAACCACGACGATCATACCCAGTTATTTCTAAATCAACGTGATATTGTTTTATATCCGTGTTACTATCTTCCCATTCTACATAAAGTAAACGTTCATCAGTTAACTCTGTCTTAATATTAGGACAATCCACACGATGCACAGAAACACCACGACCTTTAGTAACAAATCCAACAATCTTATCGCCTGGTACAGGATTACAACATTTTGATAGTCGTATTAATAAGTTATCGATACCTTCTACTTTTACACCAGAGTCTTTTTTACGAGAAGTTTTTTGTTTTACAGTTTTTTTCTGTGCACCCTCTAAAATTTGCTCTAACTCCTGATTTTGTTCTTCTTTTCGCAACTTTTCTGTTAAACGAGTTGCAATTTGAGCAGCCGTTATTCCTTGGTATCCTACAGCTGCGTACATATCTTCAATACTTATAAAATTAAAACGTTCTGCAACTCTAGTTAAGTTGTCTGTTGTAATGGCATCTTTAAGAGCAAAACCAGTTGCTTTTACTTCTTTATCAACCATTTCTTTTCCTTTTACTACATTTTCATCTCGTTGTTGTTTCTTGAAAAATTGTTTAATTCTGTTTTTAGCTTGAGATGTTTGTGCCATCTTCACCCAATCACGTGACGGGCCATATGAATTTTTTGATGTGATGACTTCAACAATGTCTCCATTCTTGAGTTGATAATCTAATGGCTCCATTTTTCCGTTTATCCGGGCACCAATCGTTTGGTTTCCAACTTCTGTATGGATTTTATAGGAAAAATCAATGGGAACCGAACCAGCAGGCAGTTCAATAACATCTCCTTTTGGAGTAAAAACATATACCATATCAGAGAAGAGATCGACCTTTAGTGATTCCATAAATTCTTCTGCATCATGTGTTTCTGTTTGCCACTCTAAAATCTCTCTAAACCAAGCTAATTTCTTCTCTGAATTACCTTTTGTTTGCTCTACTTGTTTCCCCTCTTTATAAGCCCAATGTGCTGCAATCCCATATTCAGCTATCTCATGCATTTCTTTTGTTCGAATTTGCACTTCTAGCGGTGCGCCTTTAGGACCAATCACTGTTGTGTGTAATGACTGATATAAATTAGGTTTTGGCATAGCGATATAGTCTTTAAAACGCCCTGGCATAGGTTTCCAACACGTGTGAATAATTCCTAAAACGGCATAACAATCTTTAATACTCTCGACAATTATTCGAACTGCAAGTAAATCATAAATCTCATTAAATTGTTTATTTTGTAATACCATTTTACGATAAATACTATATAAATGTTTTGGTCTTCCAGAAAATTCAGCTTTAATACTTATATCAACTAATTGATTTTGCACTTCTGTCATAACTTCTTCAATATAAAATTCACGTTCTTGTCGCTTTTGTTTCATCAAATTGACAATACGATAATACTGTTGAGGATTTAAATAGCGCAAAGCTGTATCTTCCAGTTCCCATTTTATAGCAGATATACCTAATCGATGTGCTAATGGTGCGAAGATTTCCAGCGTTTCATTTGAAATCCGTCTTTGTTTCTCGGGAGGTAAGTGTTTTAAAGTGCGCATATTATGCAAACGATCAGCTAATTTTATCAAAATAACACGAATATCTTTTGCCATCGCAATGAACATCTTGCGGTGATTTTCTGCTTGCTGTGCCTCTTTTGATTTGTATTTAATTTTACCTAATTTTGTAACACCATCTACTAACATTGCAACTTCATTATTAAAGTTTTCTTGCAACATTTCTATCGTTATGTCTGTATCTTCCACGACATCATGTAAAAAACCACCAGCAATCGTTTCGGGATCTAGTTCTAAGTGAACTAAAATTCCAGCCACTTGAACTGGGTGGATAATATATGGTTCGCCTGATTTCCTAAATTGGTTCTCATGTGCCTTTTTAGCATATTCATATGCACGCCTAATAAAATCAAGCTCTTTACCTGAAAGATATTGAGCAGCTTTTTCAATTACATCTTGCGCTGTCAAAATATTCTCTTTCGACATTTTATCACCTTTACCCTCTTATGCCTCTGTTCATTTAGTATGACATTTTCCATATAAATATATAAGAACGAAAATCATGAAGCTTTATTATAGTATAATAAAAGATTTGTCCAAATGATACAAGGTTTTCAAATCCCTTAACCTAATTCTCTCGCATTGACACTTTTTTAAACATGAAATTGACAAAATAAAACAAATTATGCATCTAATTAGGAAAATAAGGAGTACCTCCAATTAGGCACCCCTTTCTTATAAAAAATTGTTGCTTTTGTAACGTACTCGCTTCTCAAGTGAAATTGGCTCCCTTTCCACAGGCACGGCTTCAGCTATGGCACACAGCTTCAATTGAAAATGTGTCGTCACAACAATATTATGATGTAGATTCCTTACTCTTCCCTAATATTCCATTAGAGTTAGTATATCATAACCCTCTAGTTTATCTCGACCGTTTAAGTATGTTAGTTCTATTAGGAAAGCACATCCGACTACGATACCACCTAATTGTTCTACCAACTTAATCGTTGCATCAATCGTTCCACCAGTAGCTAATAAGTCATCTGTTATTAGTATACGTTGACCCGGTTTGATTGCATCTTTATGAAGTGTTAGTACATTTTCACCATATTCTAAACCATAATTTACTTTAATTACTTCACGTGGTAATTTACCTTCTTTTCTAACCGGTGCAAATCCAATCTCTAAAGCATAGGCTACAGGACAACCCACGATAAACCCTCTAGCTTCAGGACCAACGATTATATCAATATCTTTTTTATTAGCGTAAGCAACGATTTCATCAACCGCAGCTTTATATGCTTTGCCATTATCCATTAAGGTTGTAATATCCTTAAAACGCACGCCTTCTTTTGGCCAATCATCTACCACTGTAATATAATCTTTATAATTCATATGTTACTTCCTCCTCAACGGAGCTATTTTGCTCCATTTGACTGTCCATCCATGTCTTTAATTCACGATAACTAGAATAGTATAATACTTTTTCCATCTCAGCTTGTCTAATTGATTGTTGATAAGCATTTGATTCAGTTAAATCTCGTTTTTCAACTTGCTTATTAGGATAAATTACACCATCTGATATTTTAACAAAGTCTAGCTCAGAAAACACCTTTATAATAAACTCTATTTTATTTATTTTCCAACCCTTACTTTTACTCAACATATTTATTTCATTCTTTGTATTAAATTGGCCCCTTTTTACTAACATCCCATAAAACCATTTAAAGTCCTCACGAGTTGGAAACGACTGTAAAAAATGTTCTTCTTCAATATGGTAACAGGCAAAGATATTTTGTGGTGAAAGAAGTGCAAATACCTCTTCTAATTGATCTAATTGATTTGGTAAGTCTAATAAAATTAAATTTTTAAAGTTTTTCACACCTTGTTGTTCAACAAGTATGCTCAACTCTTCAAATGTGCTATATGTTCCTACAACTTTCTGTTCCGATACTTTTGTAGTAAAGGAGAGTGTAAGTGTTTGATTGACATCTAAATGTTCCAATTTTTTTGGCCATAATTTGGAACCACGATAATCAAATAATTGCCATTCATTTACTGCCAGGTCTTTCAGCATGAGTTGTGGGCTTTTTTTACCATTCCACTCATTTATTTGTAAAAAACCTACTGTTTCTATTTCACTATGTTCTGAAATAGAAGGGTACAATTCACCCATTCCAAAACCAATCACAGCCAATTGAACAGCATCCGAACGAAATGAAACTTTTAAATGATTTTGGTCACTTCCAATTTGTCGCAATTCAACAGGTTTAGCCTTCAAATGGAATAATGGCTTTGGATTAGCCATACCGAATGGCGCTATTTTATTTAACTCATTAATTAGCTCGAGATCTATTGCATTAATTTCAATAGAGTCTTCTATATCTAATTGTTCTTTATAATCTTCAGGTTGCAGTTGTTCCTCTGCTAACTGATTAAGTGAATTTCGTATGACATCAACATTCTCTTTTAAAAGAGTCATACCTGCTGCTTGAGAATGTCCACCAAACCGTAGAAATTGATCCTTTATTCGCATGCCGTTTTCAAATAAATTAAATGCTTGAATACTACGAGCAGAACCTTTTGCATAACCTTCTTCTGGTTGAATCGTTAATACAATCGCAGGTCGCTGATATGTGCGAACTAGTTTCGAGGCTACAATACCCAGAACACCTTGATTCCATCCTTCTTTCGCAACAACAATAACGTTTTTATTCTCATTTGGTGTAGCTTCAACCATTAATATTGCTTCTTTGGCAATTTCTTTAACAATTTGTTGCCGCTCTTGATTTAGTTCGTTAATTTGTGTTGCAATTTCTTCTGCTTCTGCCTGGTCTTCAGTCACTAACAATTCAACTGCAGGATAAGCTGTTTGTAAACGACCAACAGCATTTATTCGAGGGCCAATTAGAAAGCCAATATCCTCTTCCGTCATATCACCTTGTATACTACACATTTGTTTTAAAGCCTGAATACCAGGACGATTTGATTGACTAATTGCTTTTAGACCGTGATAAGCCAGAATACGATTTTCATCTACTAGTGGCACTAAATCTGCAATTGTTCCAATCACAACGAGGTCTAAAAGTTGTGTTGGAAAATACCCCAATAAATGTTCCGCTAATTTAAATGCAACACCTACGCCAGCTAATTCTTTAAATGGGTAATTTTCAGAGCATTTAGGATGTACAATCGCATATGCTTCTGGAAGTGATTCCTGCACTTCATGGTGATCCGTAATAATTAAATCAATCCCAATTTCTTTCGCCACAGCGGCTGGTTCTATTGCTGCAATTCCAGTATCCACGGTAATAATAAGTTGAAAACCTTGTTCTTTCGCATCTCTAAAAGCCTGTTCATTAGGTCCATAACCCTCTGTAAACCGATTCGGAATATAATAATCACACATTGCTCCCGCCTCACGCAATGCCTCAATTAATACAGCTGTAGCACTTACACCATCAGCATCATAATCGCCAAAAACTAAAATACTTTCTCCTTGATCAATTGCTTGATCAATGCGTATTTTTGTTTTTTCAATATCGTTTAATAAACTAGGATCATATAAATGCTTCAAATCTGGATTTAAGAATGCTTCCGCTTCTTCTTTCGTAGAAATATCTCGTTTAGCTAACATTCCTTTGATCATAGGTGACACATTTAATGATGCAAGTTCCTCAGACATTGCAACCTGTTGTTTATATGTAAAATTCCATTTTGATTGACTCTGTAACATTAATTCACCCCTGACTCACTTATTATACAAGAGTATGCCAGGGGGTTCAAATACAATTACTTCTTATTATTCCTTAGAAGTGTTAATTGTGTTATTAATTTCATCTTGATCTTCATTTTTCTCATCTAATGTGGACGTATCATTTTCTTTCTCAATAGTCTTGTAACTTGCAATTTCTTTTTCGAGTGAACGAACTTGTTTTTGATATTTTATTAGTCGAAAAACACCAAATGCACTTGTAATTAAACCACCCATTAAAACGGATACCAAAATGACAAGTACTAATGGTGCATGTCCAGTGCCAAATAGATAATCCACTTCAACAGGAGCAACATTAATAACTGCAAAAACAGCAACAATAAGTGCGAAAATAAGTGCCAAAATAATATGCGTTTGTCCTTTCATGTTATCACCTCATTCTATTTAATTAGTAGTATATTTCCCTAAATTGATACATATAAAACGTACTGAAAATAGCTCTTCCTTATTAGGAAGAGCTATACTTATTAAACCTGTGGACCATCATTTCTTTTCTTCTCAGTATATACAATTGGGTTTTCTTTTATGTTCTTACCACGCCATATTAACCATACTTGAGCGGCAATAAATAGTGATGAATACGTACCAGCGATTAAACCAACAACGAGTGCAAATGAGAAGTTGGTAATCGAAGTTGCACCGAAAATATATAGGAAAACAGCAGCTATAATAACAGTCAGTACGGTATTTATACTTCTACCCAATGTTTGCATTAAACTCCTATTGACGATCTCAGCTAATTCGTCAAATGATCGTACTCTCTTCTTCACTTTAAGATTTTCTCTAATTCGGTCAAATGTAACGATTGTATCATTAATTGAATAACCGACTATCGTTAGTATTGCAGCAATAATCGTTATATCAAATTCTAGTTGAGTAATACTGAATAATGCGAGTATAAAGAAAGCATCATGTAGTAGAGCTAGAATCGCTGTTAATGCGAAATAAAATTCAAAACGAATCGTTACATAAATAATGATACCAATTGAAGCAATTATGACTGCTAAAACGGCATTTTTAGCCAATTCTTGACCTACAACAGGTGATACAGTACTTACATTCGGATCAGAACCATATGTCTCATTAAAGTATGTTCGAACGTCAGCTACTGTCTCTTGTTCCAATTTAGTATCAAAACGTGCGACAGCAATATCATTAGCATTACCAGATAAAACAACGTTTTCTGGTTCTATTCCAATTGCTTCAAAGTCTTGTTCAATTTGCTCAATTGTAATTGGTTCACCTACATTAATTTCAACACGTGAACCACTTTCGAAATCAATTCCAAGGTTTAATCCAAAAATACTTAAACATGCGATACCAGTTATAACTAAAATACCTGAGAGCGCAAAAAACTTTTTGCGATGCTTCACGAAATCAATTTGACGACCAAAAACTTTCGGCTCCACTTCGCTTGTATCAGCTATGTCTTTTATTTCAGATTTCTTAACACCAAACCAGCCTTGACGCTTATTCAAGAACTTACTCTTAACCCATAGACCTAAGAAGAATCGCGCACCAAAAACTGCAGTGATAAAGCTTAAGATTATACTTACTATTAATAAAGTCGCAAACCCTTTTACAGAGCTTGTACCAAATGTAAATAGGACTGTTGCTGCAATTAAAGTCGTAATATTCGCATCAAAAATAGTTGAAAGTGAATTACTATTTGCCGATTTAAATGCAGCACCTATAGACTTACCTTGCTTTAATTCTTCTTTCATTCGTTCATAGGTAATGATGTTAGCGTCTACTGCCATACCTACCCCGAGTATCAAGGCAGCAATACCAGGTAACGTTAATACACCATTCATTAATTCAAATACGAGTAATACTAAATAAATATATATACTCAATGTTACAACAGCTATAAAGCCTGGGAAGCGATAATAAACAAGCATGAATAGAAAGATAGATGCAATCCCGAGCATACCTGCAAAGATTGTTTTATCTAGTGCTTGCAAACCAAATTGAGCACCTACAGATGTTGTATATTCTTCCGTTAATTTTACGGGTAGTGAGCCAGCATTTAGAATATCTGCAAGTTGTTTAGCAGATTCAACTGTAAAACTACCATCGATTTGTACATTTGGTTGATCAATCGTATAGCTGACAGCCGGAGCAGAGATATATTTATGGTCTGTCTTTTGAGACTCTTCCTCAAATGAATCGCCTTCTTCAAAATCCATCCAAATTGCTAAACGATTATCTGACATTTGAGAAATTTCACTCGTTACCGCTGCAAATGCGGAAGCATCTTTAAATTGGACGGTTACAATCGGTTGATTTGTCGTGGCATCGAAATCTTGTTTCGCACTACCTTCAACAATGTCTGATCCATTTAAATACTCTACATCATTGACATCTCGAAACGACAATTGGGCAGAAGTGGATAGTAATTCACGTGCTTCATCTTCGTTTTCGATCCCAGCTAATTGAACTCTTATCCGATTTGGCTCTTCAATATTGAAATTAGGCTCACTTACACCTAACACATCGACACGTTGACGCAATGATTCAACAGTGGCTTCAAGATCAGCCGTGTCTATATCCCCACCATCGAGTGCCTCAACATCGTAAAGAATTTCAACCCCACCTTGCAGATCTAAACCTAACTTTATATCTTTCGTAACACCTGTTATTGTCGTCCCAATTGTACCTGCTAACACTAAGACGATCAGAAAAAAGGCAATAATTCTGCCTCGTTTTACCATAGACAATTGCGCCTCCTCTACCCTATTCTTTCTTTTTAAAAAAACTATGTAAGACTACTTTATGAAAGAATAGCGTAACTCATTTAAACTCTATTACATTTATATATTTAAAACTATACTACCAAAATATTATGAAACGAAGAACACCTAATGTCAATCCGAAAATCGCTAAATAATTGATTATTTCACTTCATTCATTTCACTTATTGCAGTGATAGAAGCCATCAAATCTTCATTTTGATAGGATTGCATTGTTAAATAACTCATATATTTACTCGCACTTAAATGTAAAATATCTTCTACAATTTGAAACAACCGTTTTTCAGGATTACCTTTCCAAACTTTTTCTACTAAGCAATTCCAAACAATTTCTCGCGTCGCATTATCATAGTCCATTAAAATTAATTCTTCTACTTTACTGTCTAAGACCATTAAAATTGAGCTTTTCCAGTCTTCTACTTGTTTTACTAACGCCATGTATAAAACCTCCTAAGGAATTTATCTAACTGCTTGTCATGCTTGACCAATCTACCTGCATATACATTATTGTATAGGAATTTCATTTTTTTGAGAAGGTAGGATTGTCACTAATGACAAAACAAACATTTTTACAAGGTACACTTATTTTAATAGTAGCAGGACTAATCACTCGATTACTAGGTTTTGTTAATCGAATTGTTGTAGCTAGGCTAATGGGTGAAGAAGGTATTGGGCTTTACAATATGGCCTTACCAACCTTGTTTCTCATCTATACTTTATCACAGTTTGGACTACCTATCGCAATTTCCAAACGAGTAGCGGAAGCGGAAGCAAATAATAACACAAAACAAATTAAAAAAATCCTTATAATATCACTCGTTATTACTGGTACATTGAGTATATTTTTTACAATAGGGATGATTATTAGTGCACCCATTATTTCAAAGTACTTTTTAACAGACCCAAGAACATTATATCCGTTACTAGCTATTACGCCAATGGTGCCTATTAGTGCAATTTCATCTGTTATTCGGGGTTATTTTCAAGGAAGGCAAAATATGAAACCACAAAGTTATGCACAAGTTATTGAACAGGTAATTCGTATTTCTTGTGTTGCATTTTTCATAAGATTATTACTTCCATATGGCATTGAGTTCGCTGCTTGTGGGGCCATGATTTCAGTCATAATTGGGGAATTCATTTCACTTATGTTCATGTTACGAATGTTTCGTAGACACAAGCGAATCACGTTACATCATGCTACTTTTTCCTATATCACTTCAGGGAAAGATACATTAAAATCTTTATTATCAATTGCGTTACCTAGTACAGGAAGTCGGTTAGTTGGTTCAATCTCAAATTTTTTAGAACCCATCTTAGTATCGCAAAGTTTAGCAATTGCAGGTATTGGGACTATCGCAGCAACCAAACAATATGGCGCATTAACTGGTTACGCTATTCCACTGTTATTTTTACCTACTTTTATTACACATTCATTAGCTGTTGCTTTAATTCCAAATATCAGTGAAGCAGAAGCAAAACATAATCATTCCCTAGTGCATTATCGCATCCACCAAGCAATCCGAATTTCCTTTGCTTCCGGTGCAATAGCAACAATTATATTAACTATGTTCGCTTCACCTATATTACATTTTATGTACGGGTCAACGAATGCTAGCGGATTTCTAATTCTAATGGCGCCTTTCTTTTTATTTTTATACATTCAATTTCCATTGAACGCTACCTTGCAAGCATTAGACTTTGCTCAAAAAGCGATGTGGAATAATATAATCAGTACAGGTGTGAAATTTGTTATATTAATTATGTTAACAACAAATCCAGCATTTGGTATTATGGGGGCAGCGATCGCGATGACCGTAGGAGTTGTGCTAGGTACCTTCTTACACCTAGCGACATTATATAAAGTAATTCAATTTAGCATTCCTAAAGCTGATCTATTTAAAATGTTTGCTTTATTAGGATTAACTTGGCTCACAGCAACTATTTTCAAACAAGTTTTTACAGGATACGAAACTACCTTGCTCCCATTATTATTTATCTTGTTTTCAATTATGGTTGTATATATTGGTTTACTTTTTTTATTACGATTTATTACAAAAGACGAATTAGCTCAAATCCCCTTTATTAATCGTTTTATCTCTTAGTATATTCATTTTTAATATCTACAAACCAGTTGCCTGATTGATCTAAAGAACAAAAGGATATCTGCTTTATATCAGAATATCCTTTTTGTTTTAGTTTCGCTATAAGCCAAGCTTCATTTTGATCTATTTTCTCTAATTCTTCTAGTAAAATATCACCATCCATGATAAGCGGTACAACAAAACCATTTTCCTCTTCTTGATTCGGATGCTCAAAAATGGACAATTTACCTGATGGTTCTAAAATTGCAAATGCAACATCCTGAATACTCTTCGTTCCATTCTCTCTCAGTTGTTGTAATAAATCATCAAAAGTATAACGATTTTTCTTCATTTCATATTCATCCACTTTGCCACGTGAAATAATTACAGAGGCTTTCCCTTCAAACCAATCCCTGAAATGTTTGTTTTTTAATGATAGCCATGCAACAGTTCGTTGAATAAATAATAAAAGCACCATTGGAATTAAAGCTTCAACCAACATCCTATCAGTATCCTCGACTGTTAATACCGCCATTTCTGCCACCATAATAAACACAACAATATCCAATATACTTAGCTCACCAATTTCACGTTTACCCATCAAACGGAAGATAATGACAACTACGATATACATAAAGAATGTTCGAAACATTAAGGTTCCTAACTCAAATTCCACCATTATCACGTCCTCACTTGATGGTCTATTCCCCCTTTTAATATCACCTTTTTCCTAGTTATTATCCTAACAAAAAAGAATCGATAAAAGGACGCAAATAACGTAAATATATATATAGTGTAGATATAAGCATTGAAAATAAAACAAACGGTACACCATACTTTAAATAACGCATAAAGGATATACTTTCACCCTCACCCTCAGCTAATCCAGCTACGACAACATTAGCCGATGCACCAATTAATGTACCATTACCACCTAGACATGCGCCTAGTGCTAGCGACCACCATAATGGATCAACGTTTGTCATGCCATACGCTTGAAACTCTTCAATAACTGGTATCATCGCAGCCACAAATGGAATGTTATTAATAATTTGAGAGATTAAACCTGATATCCATAGCAGTATAATAGCCGTTAAAGGCAGGTCACCCTCCGTTACCCAAATAATATATCGTGCTAATTCATCAATAGCACCTACTTCTTCAAGACCACCAACTAGCATGAACAATCCAATAAAAAAGAATAAAGTAATCCACTCAATCTCTTGAAATACTTTTTCTGTTTCTAGTTCTTTTTCGGTTAACATCAGTAAAAGTAGGGCACCAAAAACTGCAACAGTCGTTAGATCAATATGAAATACTGGATGAAGTAGAAATCCGAGAATTGTTATACCAAGTACAGAAATAGATTGATACAGCATGGGACTTTTTTTAATGTATGTAGTTGCGTTAATTTTTAGTAAATTGTCTACTAAATGTGGTTGCATGATTAACTCTTTTCTAAATCGCACCACAACAAACGCAACCATACAGACAAATAAAATAATAACAACAGGCCCTAAATTAGTAATGAATGATAAAAACGTAAAATGTTCAACTGCCTGACCAATCATAATATTTGGTGGATCTCCAATTAGTGTAGCCGTTCCTCCTATATTAGAACTCAAAATAATCGTTAATAAATAAGGGAAGGTCGGTAACTCTAACAGCTTTGTTAATGTTAAAATTATTGGAACAAATAACAGCACTGTCGTTACATTATCAAGTAATGCAGAGCCTAAGGCAGTTAAGACAGCAGTCCCTATTAACAACGGTATTGGAGCACCATTTACTTTCTGTGCAAATATGATTGCAATATAAGTAAACAATCCCGTTTTCTTCGTTACTGAAACTAAGACCATCATTGAAAAAAGCAACGCAATTGTATTCCAATCAATGTAATTGGTGAATGCATCCTCCCATGAATATACCTTTGTAAGCAATAACAAAACGCCGCCTGAGAGGGCTATTAACGCTTGATTAACTTTTTCCGAAATGATAAATAGGTAGCATATGATAAAAATGATAATTGCTATTGTAAAAGCCATTGCTTGTCCCCTTTCCAAGGGTAATTTAACCTGTCTAATACATAGAGCTTTTCTATCAATATATGCTGAGAAAACGGAAATATTTAAGTCTTTTTTAGTAACTATTGCATAGATTTAACTAACACGTAATTTTGGACAAGCGAAGGAGGGACACTTATGGTAAATACAAGGTTTAAGGCACTGTTACATGGCTGGATTGTCATATTAGCTATCCTATTATTAGCAAGTCTTATTTTATCTTTATTACTGCGATTTACTTCTTTGGGAGCATCTACACTAAGTGGGACAACAACGATTATTAGCTTTCTTGCATTATTTGCTGGTGGTTGGGTTGCTGGGTTAAAAGCTGGGGAGAAAGGATGGCTAATTGGTATTCTTACTAGCCTTGGATTTTCTTTATTTATTTTCTTATACCAATACTTAGGACTTCAAACTGTTTTTTCTTTATCACAGATTTTCTATCATACTGGGTTTTTAGTAACAGGTTTAGTTGGGGCAATTTTCGGAGTTAATATGTATCGTAAAGCTTAGTAAATTAAATTTCTCACCAAAAAAATAAGTCTAATCATTAGCTATTTTAAGTTTGGAGTATAGCTGTGTCTCATGTAATTAATTTACGCTCTTTTTATGTTACTGTGTACTAAACTAGTGTATCAAGTGAAATTGGCGACATCCTCGAAAATAAAAAACAATTTCTCGTACGATGTATCGCTGTCGAAGCTTTCCTTGTCCTACAGGAACAGCATGGTCTGAAGATCCACTCGGAAGCGTTTTTTTGCTTCCGAGTTAGCTGAAGCCGTGCCTGTGGAAAGGGAGCCAATTTTACTTGAGGAGCGAGTACGTTATGGTGGAGTGTATGGGTGTCTCTAATAAACAACAATCTTTTAGTAGACACCCCCTTTAAAAGACTGTCTCGCTACATACGTGGCTGTGCCGGAAAGGGAATCCATTTTCCATCACGTTCGTTAGATAAAACGCAATGATGATTATGAAAAGAGCCTAAGTCAACTTTAGATTGCAAGACTTATTTGCCAAATTTACTCTGTGAAAGTTGAATTAATAAAAAATAAAGAGGACAGCACTTTGTGCATGTCCTCTTTATTCGTTAATCTATTGCATTTTATTATTAAGCTTCTATCTGTGAGACTACATCTCTAACAGACGAACGATCATATGTAAGCTTCGTTCCATCTACTTCAAGAACAACCGTATCTTCATCGATTGCAAACACTGTACCGTGCATGCCACCAATCGTGATAATTTTGTCTCCCTTTTGTAGATCGCTTTGCATTTGTTTTACTTTCTTTTGTCGTTTTTGTTGCGGACGAATCAAAAGAAAATAAAAAATCACAAACATCAATATAAATGGAAATACCGTTGCAATTATATCCAATCTATTCCCCTCCTTCTTAAAAGTTTTTAGCATTTGGTTTATTATAACCATAATCTTCAAAGAATTTCTCTTTGAAATCACCAAGACGATCTTCTTTTATCGCTTCGCGGACTTGCTCCATTAAGTTTAACAGAAAATACAGGTTATGATAAGTAGTAAGTCTAAAACCGAAAGTTTCATTTGCTTTTACAAGATGACGAATATAAGCACGTGAGTAGTTTCGGCAAGTATTACACTTACAATTTGGATCAATTGGCGAGAAATCACGTGCGTATTTTGCATTGCGAATAACAACTCGTCCTTCTGATGTCATGCACGTACCATTACGAGCGATTCGCGTTGGCAAAACACAATCAAACATGTCAATTCCTCGAATTGCACCATCAATTAAAGAATCAGGCGATCCTACACCCATCAAATAACGTGGCTTTTCAGTTGGCAGCATCGGAGTCGTGAAGTCTAAAACACGATTCATCACATCTTTCGGTTCACCAACCGAAAGTCCACCAATTGCGTAACCTGGAAAGTCAAGTGATGTTAAGTCGTTAGCACTTAAACGGCGAAGGTCCTCATACTCGCCTCCTTGAATAATACCAAATAAACCTTGATCTCCAGGACGGTTATGTGCCTCCAGACATCGCTCGGCCCATCTACTCGTTCGTTCCACTGAATCTTTCATATATTTATGTTCTGCTGGATATGGTGGACATTCATCAAAAGCCATCATAATATCCGCACCTAAGGAATTTTGGATATCCATTGCTTTTTCTGGTGACAGAAACAATTTCTCTCCACTAATGTGATTGCGGAAATGGACACCTTTTTCTTCTATATCACGTAAATCGCTTAAACTAAAAACTTGAAAACCTCCTGAATCGGTTAAAATCGCCTTATCCCAATTCATGAATTTATGCAAGCCTCCAGCTTCTTTAATAATATCTTCACCAGGTCGAAGCCATAAATGATAGGTGTTTGATAGTATTATTTTTGAACCTATCTCTTCTAATTCTTCAGGACTCATCGTCTTAACAGTTGCTAATGTGCCGACTGGCATAAACATCGGTGTATCAAAAGAACCATGTGGTGTATGGACCTTACCTAGTCTAGCCCCAGTTTGTTTACACGTTTTAATTAATTCATATGTGATTGCTGCCATGTTTTGTATTTTTCCTTTCTAGTTGTAAAATTTAAAGAATTAACATTGCATCGCCAAAACTAAAAAAGCGATATTTTTCACGTACTGCTTCGTTATATGCTTCTAATACAAAATCTCTATCTGCTAAAGCACTAACTAACATAACAAGTGTTGATTTTGGCAAATGGAAATTAGTAATTAAACCATCAACTACGCGAAATTTGTACGGTGGATAAATAAAGATATCCGTCCAACCATTAGCAGCAACTAGTTTACCGTTATAATCGCGTGCGATCGTTTCTAACGTCCTGGTAGATGTCGTTCCTACTGCTATTACTTTACCACCATTATTTTTCGTATTGTTAATCGTATCAGCTGTTTCTTGTGACATCTGATAAAATTCAGCATGCATATCATGCTCTTCAACCGTATCAACACTTACTGGACGAAATGTACCCAAACCAACATGTAACGTTAAGAAAGCAACCGTAATACCTTTTGCTTTAATTTTTTCTAAAAGATCTTCCGTAAAGTGCAGGCCAGCTGTTGGCGCAGCCGCAGATCCTTGCTCGCGCGCATATACCGTTTGATAGCGGTCTTGATCAGGTAATTGTTCTTTGATATATGGAGGAAGTGGCATTTCTCCAAGTTCATTTAATACTTCTAAAAAAATGCCTTGATAGTTAAACTTCACAATACGACCACCATGCTCTTTTACATCAAGGCAGACACAAGTTAATTTCCCACTTCCAAAACTTATTTCAGTTCCTATTTTGACCTTTTTCCCTGGTTTAACTAATACTTCCCAAACATCTTCTTCCTCTTGTTGATGAAGCAATAGTACTTCTATCTTTGCACCAGTTTCAATTTTACTGCCAAATAAACGCGCTGGCAGTACTTTTGTATCATTTAATACTAAACAATCGCCCGTATTTAAATAATCTAGTACATCAACAAACTTTTTATGTTCCATTTTTCGATCTTTTCGATTCATTATTAATAATCGAGATGACGTACGATCTTTCAATGGTGTTTGTGCTATTAATTCTTCTGGTAAATTGAAATCAAAATCTTTTATCTCCATGTTGCACTCCTTAACGAAACTTACTGATAATAAATAAAATAACCGACAAAATCACACTAACCATAATAGATGTCACAATTGGGAAGTGAAATGAAAAATTACCTTTCTTAAAGCTAATATCACCAGGTAGTTTACCAAAGAAACCTGAAAAAACCCCAACTATTATTAATGCAACCCCTATAACAATAAGCATTTTACCGAAATCGGTCAAGGTTTTGGCACCTCACGATTAACATGCTGATACGCTTTTGGTGTCGCAAGACGTCCTCTTGGTGTACGTTGAATAAAGCCCATCTGCAATAAAAATGGTTCATAGACATCTTCAATCGTCTGCGATTCCTCTCCAACTGTTGCTGCTAATGTATCTATTCCAACTGGACCACCCTGGAAAGAATCAATTATAGCGATTAATAGTTTGTGATCAATGTGATCTAACCCAGATTGATCAACCTGCAACATCTTTAATGCTTCTTTTGTTATTGCTAAACTAATTGCAGATTCTCCACGAACTTGAGATATATCACGCACCCGCTTTAACAATCGATTAGCAATTCGCGGCGTTCCACGAGATCTTCTTGCAATCTCTAATGCTGACTGTTTTTCAATTGTTACTTCAAAAATCGAAGCAGTTCGCTCAACAATTTCACATAAATCATTCGTTTCATAAAATTCTAAACGACTTAATACACCAAAACGATCACGTAATGGGGCAGTTAATAGCCCAGCTCGTGTTGTTGCACCTACTAACGTAAATGGTGGCAGTTCTAAACGAACAGAACGAGCCGTAGAACCTGTACCTATAACAATATCTAAACAAAAGTCCTCCATCGCTGGATATAGTATCTCTTCAACAGCCCGTGGTAAACGATGAATCTCATCAATAAATAGAACATCCCCAGTTTCTAACGAGGATAAAATTGCAGCTAGATCACCTGCACGTTCAATTGCTGGCCCAGAAGTTGTCCGAAATTGTACACCCATTTCATTTGCAATAATCGAAGCCATCGTTGTTTTCCCTAATCCTGGTGGGCCATATAATAAAACATGGTCCAAAGGTTCATTACGTAATCGCGCCGCTTCAATAAAAATGGCTAAGTTTTCCTTCGCTTTATGTTGGCCAATATACTGAGCTAATGTGGAGGGTCGCAGACTTAATTCGATGGATGTGTCTTCCTCATGTATTTCACTTGAAATCATACGTTCTTCCATTTTCTCACCCCATTAATTCTGCATAAGTAGTGCTAAACCTTTTCGCACTAATTCATCCGTATTTTTAGAAGCCTCTTCTTTTAAACTTGGCGTAATTTGTTTAATTTCTCGATCAGAGTATCCTAGTGATTTCAGAACTTCAGTCGTTTCATCTAGTGCTTTTATTTGATCCGTTGTAACCTTAACAGTTTTAGGATCAGATGACTGAGCAGATACATCAAATTCTATTGTTAACTTTCCTTTAAGGTCTAATATCATTTGGCGTGCAGTCTTTTTTCCTACACCAGGAAAGCTCGTTAAGAATTTTTCGTCTTCCTCTTCAATCGCTACAACAAAATCTTGTACACCAGCAGTTGCGACAATTGATAAAGCACCTTTGGGTCCAATTCCAGAAACATTTAAAATCCGTGCAAATAAGGATTTTTCATCTACTTTTGAAAAACCAAATAAAGTTTGCGCATCTTCTCTTATGTAGTGATACGTATAAATACGCACCTGCTCACCTAACTGATCTTGAAACTTAAACGGATTGGCACAAATAATCTCATAGCCTACCCCGTTCGCTTCAACAATAGCAGTGGTTTCAGTCACCGTATCTAGTTTACCATTTATGTATGCAATCATCATCATCTCTCCCTAACATTTTGCCAAAAAATCTTTACTCTAGTTTATCACACAATCGTACGTTCGTATAACATCACTTTCAGACATTTGAGCATAATACGTTAAAAAGTAACGCAACTTTCTCACTTAAAAAATAAGCGCTAAACATTGGCTTTTATGAGTGTAGCGTGTGTTCCTTATAAAGCTTGACACAATTTTAAAAATTGTTTATTAGTGAATAACCATAGACTCTGTCGTAACGATCTTTATATAAATGGGCATCTAACAGAACTTTCGCCTCGCTTCTCAAGCAAAATGGTCTCCCTTTCCGTAGGCACGTGCTGTTCCTACAGGACAAGGAATGCTACGACAGCGAAACATCGCACGAAGAAAATATTATTATTTTCGAGGATATCGCCCATTTCGCTTGATCCGCTAGTTTTAGTCCGTGAATAGAAATTGTGTAAAATGCACTATTATTTGTAATTAAAGCGTAACTAGAATATGCTTTAGATTCAATAAAAAGTGATATTGTCACCTGTTTAAAACAGAGATACGCTATCCAGCGAAGGTAGCAAATGGTTGACACTCCAGTGGGAACAGCACAAACCGAAGATCCTCTATAGAAGTGCTCTTCGCTTCTATAGATAGCTGAGGTTGTGCCCACGGAAA